>NZ_OZ245041.1:192500-1687500 GCF_965224175.1 Kordia sp. | reverse complement strand
AAGAGGAGAACTTGTAGTTCCAAAAAAACAAATTGTTTATTATGTGGATCGAGCTACACCAGAAGAATGGAAGCCATATATTAAACAAGGAATCGAAGATTGGCAAGTAGCTTTTGAAGCAGCAGGTTTCAAAGAGGCAATTATCGCTAAAGATCCTCCTTCTCCTGAAGAAGACCCAGATTGGAGCCCTGAAGATGTACGTTATTCAGTAGTTCGTTACTTAGCCTCTCCAATTCCAAATGCAAATGGACCTCATGTAAGTGACCCAAGAAGTGGAGAAATTTTAGAAAGTGACATTAATTGGTATCATAATGTAATGAGTTTATTAAGAAATTGGTTCTTTATTCAAACGGCAGCAATTAATAAGGATGCGCAATCATTAGAATTTAAAAATGAAGTAATGGGACGTTTGATTCGTTTCGTATCTGCACACGAAGTTGGGCATACATTAGGTTTACCACATAACATGGGAAGCAGTGTTGCATATCCAGTAGATAAATTACGTGACGCTGAGTTTACTAAAAAATATGGAACTGCGCCTTCTATTATGGATTATGCACGTTTTAATTATGTAGCACAACCAGGAGACGAAGGAGTAGCTTTAATGCCAAATATTGGTCCTTATGATAAATACGCTATTAGTTGGGGATATCGACCAATTTTAGATGCTAAAACAGGAAAGGATGAAAAGAAAACATTAGATAAATGGATTCTTGAGAAAGCTGGAGATCCAATGTACCGATTTGGACACCAACAAGCTGGCGATGTAGTTGATCCTAGTTCTCAAACAGAGGATTTAGGAGATGATGCTATGAAAGCAAGTGATTACGGGATCAAAAACTTAAAAAGAATTGTTCCAAACTTAATCAAATGGACTGCCGAAGATGGTAAAAACTATGATGATTTAAATACAATGTATGGTCAAGTATTAGGTCAATTTAATCGTTATATGGGACATGTTTCTTCAAATATTGGAGGAGTTTATGAGCACTATAAAACATACGATCAAGATGGAGCAGTATACACACCTGTAGCGAAAGCAGACCAAAAAAGAGCTTTAAAGTTTATCAACGATCAATTATTCAAGACTCCAGAATGGTTATTAGATGAAAATATCTTTAATAAAACAAAATATTCTGGAAATACAGAAAGAATAAGAGGTACACAAGTTCGTACATTAAATAGAATTTTAGAACTTGGTAGAATGGCACGTGTAATGGAGAATGAAGCACTAAACGGAAATGAAGCATATTCTATTTTAGAAATGATGCGTGATTTACGCAATGGTGTTTGGACAGAATTACGTTCAGGTAGAAAAATTGATGCATATCGCCGTAATTTGCAAAGAGCACATATTGATAGATTAGCTTATTTAATGACAGCAGAGAGTCCTCGAGGACCAAGACGTAGTAGTGATTATGTGAAGTTTACACCAATAAACACGAGTCAATCAGATTTACGTGCGGTTGTAAGAGCTGAATTAAATACATTAAAAAGACAAATCAGAAGCGCAATTGGACGTACTGGTGATTCAATGAGTAAAATACATTTAAGAGATGCTATTGAGCGTATCGATGCAATTTTAGATCCGAAGTAATACCATTTCTTACATACTTTATAAAAAGCAGCTTTCGAGCTGCTTTTTTTTGCTGCAAAGACAGGAATAACCCATCCAAACTTTCTCCACAAAGTAAATGTTCAATTAATTTTATACATAATTCCCCTTAAAATATGTATGCAATAATTGACTGTAATAGCTTTTTCGCTTCATGCGAACGTGCTTTCGATCCGACACTAATAGATCAACCACTGGCAATATTATCTAATAACGATGGCTGTGTGATCTCAAGAAGTAGAGAAGCCAAAGCTTTAGGAATTCCTATGGGAGCTCCACTTTTTAAATATAAAAATATCATCGTTGAAAAAAACATTAAAGTACGATCGTCTAACTATTCTCTATATGGAGATATGAGTGAACGCGTGATGAAACTTCTTGAAAACTTTTCGCCTGAAGTAGAAGTGTACAGTATAGATGAAGCTTTCTTAAAACTACCAGTATCAAACAATTATCAAAAAATAGGAAATACCATCAAAAATTATATTCTTCAGTGTACTGGAATTCCTGTAAGTGTCGGTATTGCACCTACAAAAGCATTATCAAAAGCAGCAAATAATATCGCAAAGAAATTTCCTAAAAAAACAAATGGATATTATGTAATTGATACTGATGAAAAGAGAGTCAAGCTACTCAAATGGTTGCCTGTAGATGCTATTTGGGGAATTGGTAGAGGAAATACAAAGCGCTTGCAAAACAAAGGCGCACAAACTGCATATGAATTTACAAAACTATCAGACGATTGGGTCAAACGAAACATGTCTATTGTAGGTTTACGGCTCAAAAAAGATTTATTAGGCGAACCTACCATTCAGCTAGAAGATGAAGTACAACACAAAAAAGCTATTGCAACCACTCGAAGTTTTGAATTTACTTTTTCAGATAGAGAAAACATGAAAGAACGTATTGCAACTTTTGCTTCTCGTTGCTCAGAAAAACTACGTATGCAAGACTCTTCGTGTAATATTGTCATGGTATATCTTAAAAGTGATCGTAATAAGAAAAACGAATCGCAATACAGAGCTAGCAGGATACTAACCTTGCCATACGCTACAAATTCTACACTAACCATCAATCAATTTGCACAAAAAGCACTATTAGAAATCTTTAAACCTGGAATAAAATACAAAAGAGCAGGCGTAATTTTAATGGGTTTAGTAAAAACAAATGCTTTACAACTCGATCTATTTAAAAATGAAGATCCAAAACATGAGCAACTTATGAAAACTATGGATACGATAAATGATAAATATGGCGGTCGAAAAATAAAAATGGCAAATCAAGATTTACAACGAACATGGAAGATGAGACAAGCACATTTATCACCCGAATATACCACTAAATTTAGTGACGTTATTACCTTAAATTGTAAAACTATTTAATTGAAAAGCAGATGAAAAGAAAATATAGTGATGAGTTACTAACACTTCATAAGCCAGTACAAGGAAATGTATATCTTGAATTTGTTTCAGCAGGAATCTCAGCAGGATTTCCGTCGCCAGCAGACGACTTTAAAAATAAACGTATCAGTTTAGATAGAGAGCTCATTAGAGATGAAAATACAACGTATTATGCACGTGTAAGTGGAGAATCAATGATTGGAGCAGGATTAGATGACAATGACTTATTAGTAATCGATAAAAGCATTCCTGCAAAAGATGGAAAAATTGCTGTGTGTTATGTAGATGGAGAATTCACGGTAAAGCGACTGAAAATGACCAAAGAATGTGTATATCTTATGCCAGAAAATGATAATTACAAACCAATTAAAATAACGAAAGACAAACAATTACTCATTTGGGGAATTGTAACATATGTGATTAAAAAAGTATAGTCTTAATCAAAAAAAAAAATTACAAAATCAAACTCAAGCTTTAATAAAATCTTCATATTCATAATAAAATGCTTCAAACTTCTGCATCGTTTCGTTTAGGAAAACCATCGTTTCTTGCCAAGTATTTTTATTATGAATAGACACTTGGTGTTTTTCTAAATAAATCCTAGAAATCTCTTTGCCATTAGCTAAAACATAAGCTTCATCAAAAATAGCATCTGGAAGAAATTCGTCAGTTAAAATAGTTTTTAAAGAAATCATTTTATCCCAATACTTAATACGGTTCTCAATATTCTGATCTTCAATATCGAGCGTCACCATAGCTTTTCGTTTGTCAAAATAAAACTTAAACGAAAAATCACGAATCTTGGTATTATACAAAATCCACTTTCGTGGAAATGACTTTCCAAACGAAATCCAAAAATCTTCACGTAATTTTCTCGATTCAGCTTTACTAAACATAAAATATATTTTTTTATTCTGTAGGAAACACGGAGTATCTTATTCAAAAACTATGCAAGGCAATTTTCACATTTCCCAATAAGTAATACATGAGAAAAAGAAATCTTCCTGTTTGGTATTGCAGGTATTTTCATTTCCACCGTTAGGCAATCTATATTACCACAATCTTGACATTGAAAATGTGGATGAATATCTTGATGTTGAGAAGCAGAGCAACCGTGGCATGTTGCATACCATGTACGTCCATCTTTATCCATGAACGAATGCACAATACCATCATTTTCCAAACGTTCTAAAATTCTGTAAATGGTAGTCTTGTTCATTTCGTTCTTCAAACTGTCAACGAGCTGTACTGCAGAAATTGCATTTTTGTTTTTTTCAAAAATTGCTAACAATGTTTGTACAGATTTTGTTTTTCTTATCACTCCCATACCACAAAATTAAAGTTAGTTTATGGGATTAACAAAAATAATAATTACTTTTGCAACTTAGTTGCATTAAATATGATGATTTTATACAAAAGTAAGTCAGACAATATAGGAATATTTGCAAGCAGTCTTTGTTTGCTACACTGTTTATTAACACCTATGCTTTTTATAGTACAAACCCAAATTATTAGTCACGAGGTTTCCGCGCCTCTTTGGTGGAAAACCTTAGACTATGTTTTTCTACTAATTTCTTTCATGGCTATATATTGGTCAACAAAAACCACAAGTAAATTATGGATGAAATATGCGCTTTGGAGCGCTTGGACGTGTTTATGTATTATCATTTTAAACGAAAAAATGGCTTTGTTGCCTATACCAGAATATGCTATATACATTGTTTCTATGGCTTTAGTATTTCTTCATCTATACAATAAAAAATACTGTAAATGTCAAGAAGAACAATGCTGTGTATAATTCATAAACTAAAAAATAAAGATGCTTTTAGCTGATACTTAATATGTATTTACATGAAGAGTTTTAAGGTTATTATTCCTAAAAAATTTTATAATACTTCAAACTACCAATGTGTTGAAGATAAAATTTATAATGATCTAAATGATATTGATGGATTTTCTACATATCGAATCGCTATAGCCATTAAAAATACACAAGAAACAATTTGTCCGAAAAAAATAGATAAACAATTAGAATCTTATTTTGTGTACATTGAAGAAGATTTAGGTTTAACTGAAACTACAAACCAAAAATTTATTTTAGGAGGCGAATTAGAAGATCTTCAAAAATTTCTGATGCTAATGTCGTAAACTGAATTCAGAAATGATACAGGCAAACAATATTTTGATAAGTTTGGTTTAAAAATGATGCTGATTTACACAAAAAACGCAATCACAGTAGCGGTAATAATCACCAATAACTTTGTCAAGTTGAATTTGTGACCTTCAGAGCTTTCAAACAATATTGTAGTGGAAATATGTAAAAAGATTCCAATAACCAACGCGGTAATTTGGTTTTCATAAGCAGCTAAAAATGTCAGTTGTTTAGAAAGAAAACTTCCAAGTGGTGTCATCAACGCAAACAAAATCAAGAATATCAAAATAGAAGCTTTTGACATTTTAGACTTGTAAAAGAATGTGGTTAAAATAATAGCAATCGGAACTTTATGAACGACAATTCCGTATATCAAATGGCCGTGATGATGCATTGGAAAACCTTCTAATACAGCATGAATACTCAAACTTAAAAACAACAGCCACGGAAACTTATGATTATCTTTATCAATATGTACATGTCCGTGTTCGGCGCCTTTTGAGAAAAATTCTAAAAAAATCTGAAGCAAAATTCCAGCCATGACAAAAATACCATAGCTATTCTTATATTCACTAAACACAGAAGGCAACAAGTTAAAAATAGTGATAGCCAACAAGAAAGCACCGCTAAACGCAAGTAGCAATTTCATATGTTTCTTTTCGCGAAGCTGAAAAACAGTCACAAAGCCAAAGCCAAATACAACGGCTAAAACAGGAAGTAAATAATGCATCATTTAAAAATCATAATCAGCCTACTAGAAGTTTTTCTATCAAACTTTCCAAGACTATAATCGCCAAAAATAGCTAATAAATCAATAGCAGCCGCATTAAAATACGACTCAAAATCTTTTAAAGTCAATGCTTTTACTTTTTCGGTGTAGTGATGATCGCGTCCATCGGCTTCAAAACGAATATCTTTATAAATAAAACCGTCTTCTACATACCTGTGTAATCTAAAAATAATACCGTCAATTTCCTTAATTTCATTCTCTACTAAGTTTTCCATCACAAACTCAGCATTTAAAAAATCAATTACTCCAAAACCATTTGCATTCAGTGCTGATTTAATAGATGTGATTGTATCTAAATTATCTGATTCACGTTCAAAATAACCAAAACTCGTAAACAAATTAAACACAGCATCAAATTGTTTTGGATACGGTTTGCACATATCATGGACTTCAAAACGTAAAGAATCATTAGCAAACTGAGATGCATGTTTAATACTATTTGGGGACAAATCGACACCAGTTACATCATAGCCCATTTTATTCAAAAACACAGAATGTCTTCCCTTGCCACAAGCCAAATCCAAAATAGTTCCTTCCTCCGGAATATTCAAAAATTCAACCAATTGCTTCATAAAGGCTTCTGCTTCGTCATATCCACGATCCTTATATAAAATATGGTAGTACGGTGTATCAAACCACGATGCGTACCAAGTTGTCTCTTCTTTCTGCATAATATATATTTAGGGTTTCCGCTGATATACGTCTGCTACGCTCCGTATACATCGGTCAGGCTATACGCACTCGCTTTTTATTTTTTAATTTCTTGCGAAAGCAAAAATTTAAAAAAGAAAAGAGCTCAAACATCGCCTGCGTTGAGCGCAGTCGAAATGCTTCTATCCTTAACCCAATTTTTAACTACAAATATTAAAAGTGCAAAATTAACGTATTTTGCACTTTTATAGTCGTCATTACAACGAAATAATTTCAAAGTAGGTGTCAAGCAACAATAAAAACTTTACAAATACACATACTCTTTTATCGTAATATGATTTCAAGAGTACTCACAATGATCTATCTATTAAAATTATACTTCACATATCATTTTGATTTCATAAAAGATTCTCATAGATTTAGCAATCATTAAAAGATGAGTACAGCATTCAGAAAATACTATGAAAAATAATCTCAACAACATGGAAGGTTTGGATATCTATTTATCCAGTATGAGTCAAGATGACTTTAAACAAAAGGGAATGGAAGTTCAGCCTGTAAACTATAAATCCATGCCATTAATTAGTTGGGATATTTATATGGAAAATTATCAAAACATGTTAGTAGCGTCTAAAAAGAAGATGGAACTATCAGAAGTAACTACTTTGGCAAAAAAATACCAATGGCAAAACGATTTGAACTTAGTTTTTTCAGAGCATGAATACGAAGCTATAATCATTACTGATATCAAACAAAACATCATATGGGTAAATGAAGGATTTACCAAGATGACGGGATATTCTCAAAAATTTGCGCTCAATAAAACACCGAATTTCTTGCAAGGAAAAGAAACGTCTATCGAAACTAAAAATCGAATTCGAAGCAAAATCATGCAAAACAAGCCTTTCAAAGAAATCATCATCAACCACAAAAAAGATAGCACTACGTATAAATGTGAAGTAAACATTATCCCTTTGTATAACAAAGAAACTACGCACTTCATAGCCTTGGAAAAACAAGTAGTATAATGCACAAAAAAAGCCCAGACAATCATCTGGACTTAAGCAATACTATATGTGAAAAATTTTAGCTTTCTTCTTCTCCAATTTCTTCTTTTGCAGTATTTACAGAACCTGTACTTGCATTTCCGTATACTGGTTTCTCATTGCGAAGAATATCAATAACACGTGCAAAATTTTCAGCGTTCATATATGGTGTTTCCTTACGGTTATTTCTAAAATCAGTAAAATAAAACTTTCCTAAATCTACTTTTGGATCCCAAATTGCTTGATAGCCTTTTAAGAGTGTCCAACCATTAGTTCCTTGTGGATGATGTGGCATAACTTTTTTCTTTAGTGGTTAATAATAATGTAGCAAATCTATTGGAAGTCAGTGGAATAGCGCTAAGGGAAATCACCCTTATTGTGTGAGTGCTTATACTGTTTTAGTTAGGGGAAGAAAGTACTTTTAACGTTTTAAGATCTATAGAGTACTAATAAACTGAACAAACATTTTGCTTAATGATTTGATTGTAGTATTTTATTTACTTTTTAAACCAAAACACAACGCTTATTGCTAAAAAAATAACGCTTATACAATAATTTTGGTCACTTCAAAAAACTATTCGATATTAGATGAAAATAAGCGGAAAACCATCCGCAATTAGTTTTTAATAATACTGTAAAGTAGCGCGTCTACTACTTAAAAATAAGACGGCAAACATAGGGTTGGTTTGGATATTTAGTTTTATGAAAATTCTATCAAGATAAGATGCAAATTTTATCGAGATAGAATTTTTTCTTTTACAAGAATGATAGGATTACGAATTTACTTTAAGATAAAAGTATTGCAATTTCATGTCATTGTCTTCATAATGAAGGTGTGATTGATATAGAAATTTCGGAAGTTTTCAACATAAAGATCTAGAAAAACCACTTCAAAACTACATCATACATAACATTCAACATTTCTTGACGTAACTTAGAATTTGCTTGATTCAAAAAGATAACAATTCCCCAATTTTTAGCTCTGTTGTAACACAGTAAAGAAGCTTGTCCTAACGTATCACCAGTTTTTAAATACAAGGTATTTCCGCTATCTTCTACAATCACAAGTCCTAAGCCAATTCCGTCGCCATCTTCAACATGCAATAATTGTTCGGTACGCAATGCAGCTTTACCAATTGTAGTTTCTTCCTGTAAAACAGCTTTTACATAAGTAATCATGTCTGAAGTATTCGATTTAATCAATCCGGCTGCACCAATTGCAGGATTCCATGTAAAGAACTCTTGTGTGCCGCCTTTTCGGTTGTAACCTACTGTTGTATGTGGTACATTAAAATCGGTTGTCAATGTATTGGAGAGTTGCAAAGGTGTTGTTATTTTTTCGTTGAGAATTTCTTCATAGCTTTTACCATATACCGTTTCTAGAATTTGTCCCAACAAAATATATCCTATATTCGAATATCGATAACTTCCATAATCGGTCAAAGAAGTACAAGTATTTACAAGTGTTGTTAGTGTTTCTAGCGTGACAGTACTTGTAGGTTGCTGTGGATTTTTTTCAATCAATTCCTTAAAATCAATATCTGGTAAACCTGAAATATGCGCTGCCAAATCAGAAATTTTAATCTTCTGTTGAATGTCTTTGTGTAAAACATACCCTTTAGGTAAATAGGCGTCAATATAATCATCGAGTTTCAACTTACCTTCAATTACGGCTTGCGCAAGAAGATTAGACGTAATAATTTTTGTAATAGAAGCAATTTCAAAAACGGAATTCTTATTCACCTTTATAGTACGTTCCTTGCTGAGATTTCCATACGCCGTATAAAACTCTTGATCATCTTGAATAAAACCGACACTCATACTTACTTCAGGAAACTTTTCATGATAGCTTTGTATGATAGAATCAAGTTGTTGTGTTTTGTTTTGCGCGAAAGAAAAATGATGCACAAGTATTGAAAAAAATAGAAGTGTAGTAATGTGTTTCATGTAGAATTAATTTATGTTCGATTTAACTTGAAACAAAAGTGCAATATAAAAAAATGCTGTGCGACCGAATGCGTAAAGTCGAACGGTTTTTTTAGTATAAAAGTGTCCGATTTCTTTATTGAAAACGTTCGACTTTTTACAAAAAGCTGATTATGAGTGGTTTTTTCGATACGCAGTTGGCGTATAACCTGTATGTTTCTTAAATGCAGTATTAAAAGACGATTTAGAATTAAAGCCAACTTCGTATAAAATTTCAAGTACAGTTCGTTTTTTATCGGTAGTATCAGTAAGTAATCCTTGTGCTTTTTTGATACGATATGAATTTACAAAATCAAAAAAATGTTGTCCCAATCTATGATTAATCAAAACAGACAATTCGCGAACAGGAATATGAATAGCATCAGAAACATCTTGAATAGTTAGAGAAGCATTCAAAAACGCTTGTTCGTCTTGCATATAAGCTTGAAGCTTTTGCAGTTCGACATCAAAATTAATATCATTAACAGCTTGAGAAGAGTTCTTTTTTTTCTCAGAAACGATGGTTTCTACAAGTGTCAAATTTGGATCTACACTTCTAAATAATGTCGGATTGTTCAAAGCTTTCAGTAAGTACCAACAAATAATGATCAAATTAAAAACATACAAACCAATAGTAATTTGGTCAGAAATATGATCATATGTAGAAAACTTAAGGATGTTTTTTAGCAAAGCAATCACGTAAAAAATAGTAATCGCTACAGAAAGCTGAAACAGCCATTGATGCGATAATAAACTATTGCCCGTATAATTCTCTAAATATAACTTTTTGGCTTTTCGCAATGCAAGGAAAATCAATACAATGTATACAAGAACTTGTAAGTGCAGAAAAATATGATTGAATTGTACTTCGGGTACATTTTTAAAACCTTGAAGAAAAACTATTTTTTCAGCAGTATTTGCCAAATAAAAACGAGGGACAAAGACTAAATTTACCAACACAAATGGAAGTATATGTATGATATGTTTCCACTTTAGACTAAAATTTTTATACGAAGCAGCAAGTACATATAAATACAACGTCGGCAATTGTAGAAAGATGACTAAATTCCGAAACATCGCCAAATTAGACATTTCTCCAGCGTTAGACTCGTATAAAAAGCCACTCACATCAATACTAGTATAAATTAAAAAAAGTGCAAAAAGACGATTGCTAAGTTTGTTTGTAGACGAAGCTGTAACCAAAAATACAGCCAAGAACAAAGAAATAAATATTGAAATAACAACAATGATAAATAAGTAATTGAAGTCTTGCATGTATTGTGAATCGGTTTCGTAGTTTTTAAAACTATGATAATCTTAGCGGAAAACAAAATATATAAAAGCTATTTAAAAAAGTAGGTATTCAAAACCTAGCTACAATATTTGTTTTGAAAACGTGTTGAATGATGATGAATTAATCTTATCTTACAGAAAGAGACGTAAAAATAAGAGAATGAAAGTTCAACAAGCACAGCAAAGTCCTGAAGTAGGAAGAACAAATACCAATACTTTTATTACAGGACAAGATAAAAATACTGCAGATGGCGCTTCGTTATTTATCAATAAATCAAAACCTAAAAAGGTTCGCCGCAATACAAAACTAGATTCCAATACACATCGGAACTTTTATATTGTAGGAAGTAATCTCACGTTTGACGGAAACAACAAAACGATATCTTTTTCCAAAAGAAATGATCAAAGTTCTGGAATTGAATTAGATAAGAAAGCTAAGAATGTGACGATAAAGAACTGTAAAATAGAAGGTTTTTTAATGGGAATAGCGGTTCGAAGAAATTCAAACATTACTATAGAAAATAATGACATACAATCTTGTAAGCGAGACGGAATTGATGTGAATAGTTCGAGTGACTGTAAATTTTCTAACAATATATTGAAGAACAATAAAGTGAATGGAATTGAGTTAGATTTCTCTAAAAATTGTGAAATTTCAGGAAATATCCTTTCTGGAAATGAAGACGGAATTGATTTAGATAAATGTTCTGACTTAAAAATATGTAATAATAATTCGTCAGGAAACGGAAGAGATGGAATAAGAGTCGATCAAAATTCAAAGAATAATTATATAGATGGCAATACTGTTGAAAATAACGGACGTAATGGATTGCGAATTTCAGACGGATCTGTTGAAAATACTGTAGTAAATAATTCCATAAAAAATAACGGAACAAACATTTCAATCTTGAAAGAATTAGAAGATCTAAATACAATTGTAGAATAATTATTGTTGATTTTTAAGTACAATCTTTAGGTATATAGAAACCTTTCGCATCACAAATTTCATAAGGAAACAAATTAATGTACTTTTGCAGTCAGATTACAAGCAAATGAAACAAGATAATTTTAAAATGGTTGCCAAAACCTTACATGGTTTTGAAGATTTACTCGAAGACGAACTGAAACGGTTGGGCGCGCAAGATATTCGCAAAGGAACGCGTAATGTAAGTTTTAGGGGAGACAAAGGTTTTATGTACAAAGCAAACTTATGCTTGCGTACTGCCATCAAAATTTTAAAACCTATACGCTATTTTAAAATTAGAAATGAAAAAGATTTGTATGATCAAGTGTATAATATGCATTGGGATAAATATTTATCGCATAGTGATACTTTTGCGATTGATGCTACTGTTTCTTCTGAGCAATTTACACATTCACAATTTATTGCGTTGAAAACGAAAGATGCAATTGCAGATAAATTTCGTAACACAGAAGGCAGACGACCAAATGTAGATTTAAAATTTCCAACCTTACGTATTCATGTACATATTCAGAACAATGATTGTACCATTTCATTAGACAGTTCTGGAGGTTCATTACACAAACGCGGTTACAAAACGGCGACAAATATTGCTCCAATCAATGAAGTATTGGCGGCTGGTTTGGTAATGATGTCTGGTTGGGACGGACAATGTGATTTACTAGATCCAATGTGTGGAAGTGGAACTATTGCTATTGAAGCCGCAATGATTGCTTGTAACATTCCTGCAAACATCAACCGAAGAGAATTTGGTTTTGAAAAATGGCAAGATTGGGATGTAGATTTATTTGAAAAGATAGAAGAGTCTTCATTGCGAAAAGTACGCGAATTTCATTACAATATTTACGGTTATGACAAAGCGCCATCTGCCGTTCAAAAAGCCAAAGACAATGTGAAAAATGCGAATTTAGATGATTATATAAAGATTCGTCGCGCTAACTTCTTTGAAACCAAAAAAGAAGGTGATGAAAAACTCCATATCTTATTCAATCCGCCATACGGAGAGCGTTTGCATATTGATATGGAAGAATTTTATGCAGACATAGGAGATACGCTAAAGCAAGGATATGCTAATACGAATGCTTGGTTTATCACTTCAAACATAGAAGCTTTAAAGCATGTAGGTTTACGTCCGTCAAGAAAAATAAAAGTATTCAATGGAAAATTAGAATCTCGTTTGGTGAAGTATGAAATGTATGCAGGAAGCAAGAAAGCTAAATATCAAGATAAAAACTCATAAGAAATACCAATGAAACCAAAAACTAAAGCAATACTCTGCAACTTTATAGCCTTTATGTTAATCTTCTTAGCTTTTCGTTTAACGATTGGTTATGTCTTAAAATTAAACACCTTGTGGTTAGCGTTAATCTCTGCCGTCATTACAAGTATTTTAGCGCCAAAATTTGCAGTTGTAGAAGAAGAAGGAAAAGAAAAGGTATTGATGAGTTCAATCTTTACCAAAGGTCATAGAGAAGTGTAATGATTCATTTCTTTTTAAGATGATTTTTCTTGTTTCCCATAATACCTTACTAATATTTTTCCAAAGATAAAATATAGGATAAGTACTGTGATTCCTCCCGTGACAAAACCATTTTCTAAGAAAGTCATATATCCATAAGAGTAACAGACTAACGCAATTGCTACTAGAAATTGAACAACAGCATATGCGATGTTTCCTTTCGGACTGTATCCAAACATGCCTAAAAAATGTGTTTTTGTAAGTCCGAAGACTAAATGCGGAATGGCATTGGCAATTAATACTCCAATGATAAAATCGATTAGATTCATTGTTTAAATAGTAAGGATTACGTGTACAATCAAAAATATAATTATTTAAACATTTTAATTAAACGCTTAATAAGTTTTCTAAATACTGAATAACTTCCATATACTTTTCATCATGAAGCTTTTCAATAAACGCAGAATTTTCTTTTCGATACACAGCTAGCATTCTACTTCCTGTATTTTTAGAATGTGTAACATTGGCAATACGATCACAGAGTTTTATAAACGTTGCATATGGCGTATTTTTAATACCTTCATAATATTTCTCACCAGCACGTTCACTACGATTTCTACCTTTGTCATTGGTTAAAGCATACGCTAATTCGGCAACATCTTCATTCAAAGCTTTTTTAACATCATTATAGGTTTCACGCGCATCTTCAATGACATCATGAACCCAACAACCCGCTAAAACATTGTGCTGCGCTTCCGTAGGAATTAAATGTAAAAATTGTTTGGCGGCATTGACAACCATTTGCAAATGAAATTCATACGGATATTGATCGTACATATGATTGGTAGCTCTGTGTTTCTCAGATGCATATATGCGTGCTTTTTCACTGATAGTCATACTTTCCATAACAAAAATTTCAATCTAAATTAGGAAATAATAACATGCTAGCATTATTTTTTATCAATAATCTCAAATCAAATACTGATCAACAAAAAAAGCTATCAGGAATGATAGCTTTTATGTATATTTTAAACTGTTAGAAGTTTATCTATTCTTCATCAGTATCTTCTTCTTCAGACTCTTCTACTTTTTTCTTTCTTGCTTTCTTGTAGATTGGAATCGAATAACTAATGGTATAGTTAAATCCAGCGCCGACATTATTATCAGTTGTCACTTTATTGAATCCTGGAATGAATAAGTTTTGAAAATTCTCTGGTTCTTTAGTACTTAAGAGACGATTTAGGCGCAAGCTAAATCCCATATAAATATTATCTAACACTTCCACTTTAACACCAGCTACAACTTCAACCCAATGTCCGTTTAAGCTAGAAAATTCCGTTCCAGGTGTCTGTGTTAATACACTTACATCGTCTACATGTTGGTTGGTTTGGTAAGTTCTGTATCTGTTTAAGGTTTGTTTGTGAGTGCTAAAACCATAACGCATTCCTACAATGATGGCATTCTCCATTCCAAACCAGTTTTCATAAGCGTTAAAGTCAAACCCTAATTTTACAAAACTTCCTTCTGTCGTAAAATTTAGCTGATCTTCGTCAACGGTTTTCTTTTCGGTTCCTAATTCGGCAGCAATGTAAAATTTTCGTGTCAATCTAAAATCTGCAGCAATTTCTATACCTTGATAATCATCTTCCAATAGCATACGAATAGGTTTGCTTATATCGATACCAACGCGCAAAGGAAATGTATCTAACTTTGGAAGCGTATCATTGGCTACGGTTGCTGTTTCTGTATCTTGAGCAAAACTCACGCTACAGATTAAAACGGTGAGTATACTAGTGATATATCTTAACATGTGTAACGTTTTCATTTTGAACATCTATTTCTGAAACCTGTATTCCTACAGCAGTGTCAATCCAATTGTCAGTATCTGCAGTCACAACAGCTCCATTAGGAACACTTAAAGTGTAATTAGTAATATAACCACAAGCTCTGGAAAGGAAAATTTCTTGCGTTTCATAATTGAACGTAATGATATCTTCGTTTCCTGTCTGATTTCCCATATCATCTATTGCATAGTCAGAAATAAATCTATATTCAGTGCTAGTTTCTTGTGTACGCAATGGAATAGAAATCGTATTTACCGATTGTTCTTGCGATTGAATCGGATCTACAATATTACCATCTTCATCAATATTAGGGTTGACAGCTTCTACCCATAAATCGGTCACGTCTTTTGGCGTGTCTGTTCCTGAAGTATTATTAATTTCAAAAAACTCAATAACGAGTAGCGGCGTTGTGATGGTTCCTTCCACACAAATATCATCTTTCTCGCAAGAAAAAGACAAAAACGCTGTGGTTATGAGTAGTATCAAGATTCCAACAAAGGATAACTTTTTCATCTATATATTTTTAGGGTATAACATCTACGTTAATTTCTTCTTTCTAAAAGTACTACATTTTCAATGTGATGCGTTTGTGGAAACATATCAACAGCTTGTACTTTGGTAACTTTATAAGTAGCGTCCATCAATGCTAAATCACGTGCTTGTGTGGCGCTATTACAGCTTACATACACTACTTTTTTAGGAGCGATATTTAAAATTTGTTGTACTACATCTGCGTGCATTCCGTCACGTGGCGGATCGGTAATAATGACGTCAGGTGTTCCATGAGTTTCAATGAATTCTGCGTTGAACACTTTTTTCATATCACCCACAAAAAAATCTGTATTCGTAATATTATTGTATGCAGCATTCTCTTTTGCAGCTTCAATGGCTTCTGGAACAGATTCTACGCCAACTACTTTTTTAGCTTTCTTTGAAACGAATTGAGCGATGGTTCCTGTTCCTGTATATAAATCATATACCAGTTCATCACCTACTAAACCTGCAAAATCACGTGTAATTTTATACAATTCATACGCTTGATCTGAATTTGTTTGATAGAATGACTTAGCGTTAATCTTAAACTTCAAACCTTCCATTTCTTCAAAAATATGATCGCGTCCGTGATAACAAATTACTTCTTGATCGTAAATTGTATCATTTCCTTTTCCATTAATTACATATAATAACGCAGTAATTTGTGGAAACGTCTCTTGTACATAATTTAATAGCAATTCACGTTTTTCTTTATCTTCTTTGTAGAATTGAATCAGCACCATAACTTCACCAATAGAAGACGTACGAAGCATTAAGGTACGAAGCAATCCTGTTTGATGACGTGTGTTAAAGAAAGCAATATTATTTTCAGTAGCAAATTCCTTAATTGCATTACGAATTGCGTTTGAAGGATCTGCCTGTAAATGACATTTCTTTACATCTAGAATTTTGTCCCACATGCCAGGAATATGAAAACCAAGCGCATTTCTATCACCTAAATCTTCTCCAGAATCTACTTCTTCTTGAGTCAACCAGCGACTATCAGAAAAAGAGAACTCCATTTTATTTCTATAAAAATACTGTTCAGCACTTCCTAAAATTGGAGTTAGTTCAGGCAGTTCAACCTTTCCAATACGCGTTAAATTATTAAGTACTTCTTTTTGTTTATAAAACAATTGGTGTTCATATGCCATATGTTGCCATTTGCAGCCGCCACAGGTTCCAAAATGTTCGCAAACAGGTTCGGTACGCTTATCTGAATACGAATGAAACTTTACTGCTTTTCCTTCGTAATATGCTTTTCGTTTCTTATATGTTTGAATATCTACCACATCACCAGGTACGGCATTTGGTAAAAATATCACAGTTCCTTCTTCAGTTTTAGCAACTGTTTTTCCTTTCGTCGCAGTATCTACAACGGTTACTTCCTCAAACAGTTTCTTACGATTCTTTCTTCCCATGCGGCAAAAATAACAATAGCGGTAAATATATATATTATTTATTCGGTGAATCTTTAAAAAAATGCTAAAAGTTTTAAGTTGCGTGTGTTGAAGTAGGTGAGTTGTAGAGAAATATGTATCTCTTTTAATGATTGTAGAATATCTGAAGAAGAGAATAATCACTAAAAGAAAAACTAAAAAAGCCAATCCAAGAAAAATATTCCTCAAATTGGCTTATAGTGTAGATTTCAATAACCAGACTAAGGTTACATGATTTCTTTAACCACCACAATTACAATTTGTATTCGGTGCTGATCTCTCCTGACAATACATAAAAGTAACAATCTTTGTCGTGATCTCTATGGTTATTGGAGTAAGTGTTATAGTGCCTGAGCCTTGAGCGCCTCCATGAATACGGTCTGTTACACTAGAAATATTAGTCTTGTTAAGCTTAAATTTTTTTAAATTCTTTTTCTTCATAATACTATATTTTAGATGTTAATGAAGACAAATCAAGCTGTTTTTTTTCTTTTAAAAAAAGAGTAGTACTGACGCTTTATAAAAGATCAGAATATAAATTATCAGAATATTTTAAACTGTACATTCTCATGTTGAGAATTGATATCATTCGTATTGATAGTGACGTTTCATAAAACATCAGTTACACTTTATAAAACCTCACTTACTTCCTTTTGTTTACTTGTTTTCAAGTAGTTCCTTTACATCATTATTAACATAAAAAACTCATGTATTATGAAAAAATCAATGAAAAAACTAGCATTAAACAAAAAGGCTATTTCTAAGATTAGTGCAAACGCAACTGGAGGAGAAGGTGCAACATTAACAATCACAATTCCAAAAACAATTATTTACAAAACTTGGTGGGCAGGATGTAATGGTGGAGGATCGCCTTCAGATTTATGTGCTTAGTCAGAAAGAAAGATTGGAAAATGAACTTCGGTTCGTTTTTCAATTGTTATTAAATCTAGTATTCAATTCAAAAAATTAGTATCATGAAAAAATCAATAAAACGTTTAAAACTCAATAAAAAATCAATTTCTAATATCAATGTTTCAGGTGGAGCAGCTGTTCCAAGAACTAATTTGTGTACCGTTGTAGAAACCTATTGGGGAATTTGTAACCTTAGAAAAACAAAACTTACATGTACTTGTTTGCCATAATGTATTCAAAAGTATGCCTTTTATAAAACGGACTTCGGTTCGTTTTTTTTTATCTCATAAAAAATATTCTTTGATTATTTTAATTCAAGAATGGAGATGAAATTTTCAATACATATTTACATCAAACAAAAAAGTCAATTCAAGAATAAATTCTTCTCAAATTGACTTTTACAACAGATATGTAGTTGCCAGATACTAACAACAAAAAAGCTGGCAATTAACTGTTGCTTAACTTCGAGCTGAAGTATGATGCACTTCAATAGTTGCTTTTGGATTCGATTCATTCATGTATAAAGAAATACGATCTACTAAATTGTCGGGATCATCAAACTTAAAATGAATCATTTCTTTTTCTGTACTGACTTCTAAAATTCGTACACCACTTACTTGTGTTCCTCCTGAAGCAAGTTTTAATGTAACCTCATTTACTTGTTTCATAAATGCTTCTGTAGCCGCATCAATATCGTTGGATTTTATGCGTAACGCGTCGTGACTTATAGAAATCTGACGTATTTTATTTTGTGTGTTCATAATGATTGTGTTTTAAATGTTATTCAAAATTTTAAACTATTTCAGACAAGTTGTTAAGCAACTCCACCTGAAGCAACACAATTAGAATCACTATAATATACTTCTACTTTTACATCTCCTGGAGAGATAGGGATAAACAGTTTTGATTGTGTCAAACCTGGATATACATACTGTCCACCAATATTAAAATCATCTGGATAAAAATAGCGTGTGATACCTTGTTGACGAACAATAATCCAGGTTAAAATTGCTGGATTTGTGCCAGATTGTGCTCCGACCATAACATTTAAGTTGTTTCCATTTCTTATTGGATTTACAACAACTGAATTACATTGATTACTCATAATTTTTGGTTTTTGATAGGTTTCTTACTCTTTTTATATAGGTTTTTCAGATAGCACCTGTGTAAAAAATAATTAATTACACTACAAAAATAAGAGGTTAAAAGTGTCTTTTAAAGGAGGAAAACACCCATTCTTTCAAAATAAGTAAAATTACTTTAGATTTTATTTTAAGTTTAAGTGTTTGGTATTTAGGTGTTAATGTGTTTTGAGTGTGGATATTTTATTATTTTAATTGAATGCATTTAAATAAAATGTATATTTGTCATATGTATAGCAAAGAATTAACAAAAGGAATACTGTTACCAATCATTTTAAAACTTTTAAGCAATGGAGATAAAATGTATGGTTATGAAATTTCTCAGAAGGTACGTGAATTGACTAAAGGAAAAATAGATATAAGTGAAGGCGCAATGTATCCTATTTTACACAAACTAGAACATCAGGGCGTATTAGAAACTGAAAAAGTATATATCGGAAAACGTGTACGTAAATATTATACTGTGACGTCTTCAGGGAAAAAAGTAATCACAGAAAAGACAGCAGAAATCAATGATTTTATTGAAACGCTAAGTTTAATATTCAATCCTAAAACATTGACAACATGATGGTAACGGAAGATCAAATTGAATTTATATCAAACAGTTTAGAGTTTCACGGAATCGTATCTGAAAGCATCAAAGAAGATATAATAGATCATATCTGTACTACGATTGAAACTTCCGATCATACAGATTTTGAATCTGCATATCAAGAAGCCATTCAAAAATTAGGCGGATATTACAACATTAAACAATTACAACTCGAAACCAAACAGTTATTGCATTCCAAAACAATTATAAGAACGAAAAGAGGTTTGTATCTGTCAGGAATGACCATGGTTTTTATCTTTTCTGTAGGATTAATTTTTAAAATGTTTCATTGGCCATATGCTAATATGCTATTAATCTTGGGACTAACGGTACTCTTATTAGCTTATTGTCCATTATTCTTTTACATAAAATACAAGCAATCAATAATTAATTATCAATCTTAATACGAACATCAAAATCATCAGAAAATGAAAAATGCAGTTTATTTACTAGGTTTTTTAGCCTTTTTTGTCTTAAGTACAGGAATTATGTTTGAATTTTTCCATTGGCCTTTTGCAGCAATGCTTATGCTAGTAGGCTTTGTACTTTTAAACTTTGGTTTTTTGCCAACATTATTTTACAGGCTATACAAAACCCAGAAAAATGTTTAAAAACAACAAATCAATTTAAAACTAAAAAACACCTTGTAAAAGCAAGGTGTTTTTTAGTTTTTAAACGTAAACTCCTATATTTAAGGACTATTTATTGCATCAAAGAATTATGGATATTACATCAATCAAAAATAAAATAAGAAAACTTTACGAAGTAAATCCAGATGGAGAATATAGAGCGAATGAGGCTTTAACTGAAGAAGAAGTTGTTAATTTTGAAAAGAAGCATGCTATCAAACTTCCACAAGCTTACAAAGCCTTAATTACAGAATTATATAATGGTGGATTTGGTCCAAGTGATGGTATTTTTCCGTTGTACATGTGGAATAGCACGATGCTGCCTGTTGAAGGTCATGATACCATCAATACAGATTTAAGTAAACCATTTTTACTTACAAAAGAAACCGAAATTGACTATGATAATCCCGCGCATGACGAAATTACCAATGGAACTATTCGGATTGCTCATATAGGTTGTGGAAATTTTCTGTTTTTGGTTGTGAATGGAGAAGAATACGGTAATATTTGGATCGATGACAGGGCTTCTAATGATGAAATAGTTCCGCTTCAACAATATGGAAAAGAACGAATTACGTTTGAAGAATGGTATATGGATTGGCTCAATGAATTGATTAGGCAACATGAAGAAGTAATAGAATTATATCACTTTAAAATAGACGAAGAAAATGAAATTGTAATTAATGCAAATTTCAATCGTGAAAGTTCATTGCTGATAGATACAATTACTACAGACCTTTACGGCGAAAAGTACAGAAAACAATATAGAAAGCGTGACATAAGTACCTTTAGTATGATTACGGTAGAAAAAAATCAATTGCCAAAACTCTTTCTGTATTACGGAACAGAAGACCGAATTGAGCTTTTACAAAAAATCAAAAATGAGTACAACGATGAAAATTTAATGCTGAATTTTCAATCCTTTCTAAAAAGAGAAAATATAGAGTTTGATTTTTACATATCATAGAAATTCAGTTGTTTAACTAAACTTTTTCATCAGTTCTTCTACAACTGTAGCTGTCTTATGATATCGTTTCTGTTTTTCTAAAATAATTGGCGCTGCTTTTCGTAAACTACAATCTGAAATAGGACAACGTTCGCAAGTAACACCAACTTCTTTCGTTTTAATTGCTGGATCATCTAAAAAGGAAATCTTTCGTTTCAGTTGCTTATTAATTAGCAAACCGACACTAATACTTCGATAATGATCTTTTTTAAAAGGATCTTTAGTCGCTGATGAAAGTACCAAATAGCGCATATTATCTTCAGTATAATGAGAAATTTGCATATCAAACACATGTTCTTGATCACTTTTACTCAATGTTTCTAAGACATTCAAAGAAACCCAACGACGACAATAATGTTCATTCATCTCGTTGGCATGTGGCGAATGTTGATGTGATAAATGTAATTCCTTTTTTAAGTGAAATGTATCTGTGCCGAGTTTATGTGTAAATCGTAAAAAAAATAAATTCTGAATATTAAAATCCTTTGGTAAAATATTGGTCAAACGTTGATAAAATGATTCTGGGGAAGCATTAAAACGAGCCATCAATTGTAAATATGCTTTTGTTTGAAAGGTCTCATGGCTAAACAATGTTTTCAACTCATCAGATAAAGAGACTCTTGGAATCATTAACGCGCCTGCAAAATAAGAAGCGTAAAAATTATTCAAAACCTGATCAAAATTATCAAACTTAATCCAGGAAAAAGTATACAATCTATCTTTAATATCTAAAAAATTATACGCCAATTCTTTTGCGTAAATAAAGGCACGTTGTGCTTCGTCAATTTGATTGGCAAGTAGTAAAGTTTTAGTCTTTGGAACAAAAATAGAACGCAAATTCCCTAGTTCTTGATACTTTGTCAACTCTTCATTATGAATTGTATACTCAAACTCTTCCTCCAAAATCGCAGACAATTCTTGTGAAGAAATCATAGCATTCAAATCAACCTGATACGTTTTAGAAAACTTCAAAACACTTTGTTCCAAATCGTCAAAATAATTATTATTTGCCTCTTGAAATGAACGAACAGAAGCCAAATAAAAACTTTCTCTACTAAAGCTGTAATGTTGCGCAATCTCTATAATAGTGCTAATAAAAGCATTCACCTTTGTAGGCGCATTAGCAACAATGTCAATAAGTGTACTTTCTTGAATTCCAAATAGTTCTAAAGGGATTTCTTTTAAAATCTTAGACTGTAAAATTTCACCAACAGGCGCTAAATTCTTGTCTAACTTCAAAGAAACCAAATGATCATACGGAACATCTAACTTTTCTGAAAGCAATACAATCTTATCTGTTTTTGGGAATTTTTTCCCTTTCTCAATCTCATTCAAATACGATTTTGACAATCCTGAAAGCTTCGATAAGCCAAACAACGACAGATTTTTCTCTGTACGTATTTGTTTCAATTTTAATCCAAAAATAAGTTTGATGTATTCTTCTTCCATGAAAACAAAGATAGTATAATTTGCGAACTAACACTTTTTAGCGGATAAAAATAATTTAGCGAACGTTCGCTAAATTGAAAAAAATGTTTTAATATTGTTGCATCAAAATAATTAGTCATGGAAGATACTTTATTAAAACAGTCTAAAATTCAGTTCGCTAGAGAAGTGAAAAACTACTATCCAGAAATCTTAACAGATGAAGCGTTAGTGTTTTTAACAACATTACATGAAAAGTTTAATAAAAAACGGTTGGAATTACTTGAAAGGCGGAAATTACAACAGGATATGTTTGATAAAGGAAAGTTTCCAGAGTTTCCAAGAGAAACCAAAACAATCCGAGAGAGCGAATGGAAAGCGAACACAATTCCTCATGACTTACAAGACAGACGCGTTGAAATCACAGGTCCAGTAGATCGAAAAATGATTATCAATGCGCTGAATTCTGGAGCCAAAACGTTCATGGCAGATTTAGAAGATAGCAATGCTCCAACCTGGAAAAATACCATTGAAGGGCAACAAAATCTATTAGATGCCAATAAAAAAACGATCTCATTACATGATGCAAAACGCAACAAATCTTACGAATTAAAAGATGAAATAGCCGTTTTATTGGTACGTCCAAGAGGTTTGCATCTTAACGAAAGACATATACTCATTGAAGGTGAAGAAACCTCAGGAAGTTTGGTTGACTTTGGTTTGTACGTATTTCATAACACAAAAGTTATGTTAGAAAATAATACAGCACCTTATTTCTATTTACCGAAGTTAGAACACTATTTAGAAGCGCGTTGGTGGAATGAAGTATTTGAATTTGCTCAAAAATACCTCAATATTCCAACAGGAACGTTCAAAGCAACTGTATTGGTAGAAACAATTACAGCTAGTTTTCAATTGGATGAAATCATTTACGAACTCAAAGAGCATATTGTAGGACTCAATTGCGGACGTTGGGATTATATTTTCTCATACATTAAAAAATTCAGGAATCATCCAAACTTCGTCGTTCCTAATAGAGATCAAGTGACTATGACAACGCCTTTTATGGATGCGTATTCAAAATTAGTCATTCAACGTTGCCATAAACGAGGAATTTTAGCAATTGGCGGAATGGCAGCACAGATTCCTATCAAAAATAACAAACACGCAAACGATGCAGCATTAGAAAAAGTACGCAAAGACAAAGAGCGTGAAGTCAAAAATGGACATGACGGAACTTGGGTTGCACATCCAGCATTAGTAGAAGTTGCGATGAAAGAGTTTAATACACACATGAAAACTCAAAATCAATTACATGTTACCAGAAATGATATCAATATTACAGAAAAAGACTTGGTAGCGCTACCAAAAGGAACTGTTACAGAACAAGGAATTCGTAAAAATATCAATGTCGGAATTTTATATATAGAAGCTTGGTTACACGGTTACGGAGCAGTGGCTTTATACAATTTGATGGAAGATGCCGCTACTGCAGAAATCTCTCGTACACAAGTTTGGCAATGGTTAAAAAACGAAGTCACTTTAGAAGACGGAAGACAATTTACAGAAACTTTGTTTAGAGATATTTTTGATGATGAAATCGAAAAAATCATCACAGAAATAGGCGAAGACAAATTACCAGCAACAAAATTTGAGTTGGCAATCTCACTATTTCAACGTTTGGTGACAGCGACTGAATTTGAAGAATTTCTAACGCTTCCAGCATATTTACACATATAAAAAATAACACTTCAATTTTACTCATTGCAAGGAAAGAACGAATAAAGTTATTTCTCTTATTCAGGTTTTCATATTAAACGTAGTTGAAATACACATTGAGCGTAGTCGAAATGAAAAACAATCCTGCGATTGCGGCAACAATCAACAGGATCTAATTATTAATAATAAATAACATAACACAAACTTATGAAATCTCAAGACAGAATTCAAGCATTAATAACAGATTGGACAACAAATCCACGTTGGAAAGGTGTGGAAAGACCGTATACTGCAGCAGAAGTAGTAAAACTGCAAGGTTCTTATAAATTAGATCACAGTATTGCACGTTTAGGCGCTGAAAAATTGTGGACAAAACTCAACAATCAAGATTTTGTGGCTGGTTTAGGCGCATTAACTGGAAATCAGGCTGTACAAGAGGTAGAAGCAGGTTTAGAAGCCATATACCTAAGCGGTTGGCAAGTGGCTGCAGATGCAAACTTGGCAGGCGAAATGTATCCAGATCAATCACTATATCCTGCGAATAGTGTTCCACAAGTAGTAAAGCGTATCAACAATGCATTATTACGTCGCGACCAAATTCAATGTGTAAATGAAGCAGAAAATAAACTAGATTACTTAGTACCAATTGTAGCGGATGCTGAAGCTGGTTTTGGAGGAAATTTAAATGCTTTTGAATTAATGAAAGCAATGATTGAAGCTGGAGCTGCAGGTGTACACTTTGAAGATCAATTAAGTTCTGCAAAAAAATGTGGACATTTAGGAGGGAAAGTATTAGTGCCAACACAAGAAGCGATTAATAAATTAGTTGCAGCGCGTTTAGCAACAGATGTAATGGGCGTTCCTACATTAATTATTGCACGTACTGATGCTGATGCCGCCAATTTATTAACAAGCGATATCGATCCGAAAGATGCAGAATTTGTAACTGGTGAACGTACGCATGAAGGATTTTTCCATGTAAACAACGGAATCAAACAAGGAATAGCACGCGGCTTAAGTTATGCGCCATATGCAGATTTAGTTTGGATGGAAACTTCCAATCCAGATTTAGACTATGCACGTGAATTTGCAGAAGCCATTCATGCACAATATCCAGGTAAAATGCTAGCCTACAACTGTTCTCCATCATTCAATTGGGCAGCAAAATTAAGTGTTGCTGAAATGGAAACATTCAGAGAAGAATTAGCAGCAATGGGATATAAATTCCAATTCATCACTTTAGCAGGTTTTCATGCGCTAAATACAAGTATGTTTGAATTGTCAAAAGCATATAAAGAAAGAGGAATGGCAGGATATTCTGAATTACAAGAAAGAGAATTTGCTTTGCAAAAAGAAGGATTCAATGCTGTAAAACATCAAGGTTTTGTAGGGACTACCTATTTTGATGCAGTGCAAAATACTGTTACAGCTGGTGCTTCGAGCACAGTTGCAATGAAAGATAGTACCGAAGTAGCTCAGTTTTAGATAAAAGAGTTAGTTTGATTTTTTCGAAAAAACCGCTTCACAGTCTATAGTGAAGCGGTTTTGTTTTTTTATTAAAAAGCAGAAATATTCAATACTAAAAAATACCTTAACCCAAACCCCAAAACCCAAACCCCAAAACTTTAAAACACATTCAGTATCTTTAAAAAAGAATAAAATCTTCAGAAGAAAATGAACCTTTACTACTTTTTTGCGTCATTAATACAGACGGAAGTTTTTTATGCATAAAAAAAATCACATAACGGATGGTGAATTGGTAGCGCAATACACAAAAGGTAATCAAAAAGCCTTGGCAATTTTGGTAAAGCGTTTTCACAAAACATTTTGTAATCACGCATATTGGATTGTCAAAGATGCAGAAGTAGCTAAAGACATTGCACAAGACAGTTGGAGTTTGATTATTGATAAAGTAGATACGTTACAAAATCCACAGCGATTCAAAAGTTGGGCATTGCGTATTGTACATCGAAAATCTATCGATTGGACACGTTCAATATCAAAACAAAAACAACAAACAAACGATTACAAAGTCACCAAATCCATACGTGATATTCCATCAACAGACACATCGCTGGTAAAGCAAAAATTAAAAGTTGCCATACAAGAACTATCGACAAATCAACAACAAATCGTCCGATTGTTTTATGTACATGAATATTCTTTAAAAGACATTGCTCGAATTTTAGAAATATCAGTTGGAACTGCAAAATCACGCTTATATCATGCTAGAGAACAATTAAAAAAACAATTAAAAAAACAATTAAAAAAATAGAAATTATGAGTACAATGGAAGATATAGATACATTAATAAAAGAAACACTTACGCAAGAAGAAGCAAAGTTTTATGAAGAATTAGATGAACAAGGTCTTTTAGGATCTATCGGAAGTATTTTTAAAGGAAAACTAGGCTGGTTAGCTGTTATTATGAACATTGTCAATTTAGGAGTTTTCGGATTCATGATATATTGCTTTATTCAGTTTTTTAACGTGACAGAAACAAACGAACTTATACAATGGGGATTGGGGATTGTAATTTGTGCAATGTTTATGTCAATGATCAAATTATATGCCTGGATGCAAATGGATAAACGTGCCATTTTACGTGAAATGAAACGATTAGAATTGCAAGTGTCATCATTGTCGTCTAAAATATCAGAGTGAGTTATAAGTAGTAGATTTGGTTGATAATGAATCCTTTCAAAGGAATGAAAACAAATTGATAAACCCACAAGGATTGTATTAAGAAAAGCTATAAATAAGCCAGTTGTTTAAAATCGAATACAATAAATTTTAATTCAAATTTAATATTTAGTATTTTGCAAGTCTCTAGGGATGATTTCTCTCCCACGCTGAATTTTCGATTCCTCGAAAGGATAAAGGTAGAGTAGGAATGGTTATTTTATGTATCATTTAAAACTTTATTAAAATGGCTGTTTTAGAACAATTAACATCTCAGCAAGCAATTGAATTAGAAGACAAGTATGGAGCGCACAACTATCATCCACTTCCAGTGGTTTTGAGTAGAGGAGAAGGCGTACATGTTTGGGACGTAGAAGGCGTAAAATATTACGATTTTCTTTCTGCATACTCAGCAGTAAACCAAGGACATTGTCATCCAAAAATTGTGAATGCGATGGTGTCTCAAGCACAAACACTTACATTAACGTCTCGTGCATTTTACAATGACATGTTAGGACGTTATGAAAAATTTGCATCAGAGTATTTTAACTTTGACAAATTATTGCCAATGAATACAGGAGCTGAAGCGGTAGAAACTGCTCTGAAAATCTGTAGAAAATGGGCGTACGAGAAAAAAGGAATCGCAGAAAATGAAGCAGAAATTATTGTATGTGAAAACAACTTCCACGGAAGAACAACGACAATTATTTCTTTTTCAAATGATCCTGTAGCACGTAAAAACTTTGGACCGTATACAGATGGATTTATCAAAATTGCTTACGATAATATTGAAGCATTAGAAGAAGCGTTAACAAATAATCCAAACGTTGGTGGATTCATGGTAGAACCAATTCAAGGTGAAGCTGGAGTTTATGTGCCATCAGAAGGATATTTAGCAAAAGCAAAGGCATTATGTGAAAAACACAATGTATTGTTTATTGCAGATGAGGTACAAACAGGAATTGCACGTACAGGAAGATTATTAGCTACTTGTGGAAATTGTTCTTGTGAGAAGAAAAATTGTAGCGATACGCCTGAAGTAAAACCAGATATCTTAATCTTAGGAAAAGCATTATCTGGAGGAGCTTATCCTGTATCTGCAGTATTGGCTAATGATGATATAATGAGCGTTATTCGTCCTGGAAATCACGGATCAACTTTTGGAGGAAATCCAGTAGCAGCAGCTGTAGCAATGGCAGCTTTGGAAGTAGTAACTGATGAAAAATTAGCAGAAAACGCATTCCAATTAGGAGAACTTTTTAGAAGTGAATTAAACAAATATATTGAAACAAGTAGTATTGTAAACCTTGTAAGAGGAAAAGGATTATTGAATGCAATCGTAATCAATGATGACGAAAACAGTGATACGGCTTGGAATATTTGTGTAGCTTTAAAAAACAATGGATTATTAGCAAAACCAACACATGGAAACATCATTCGTTTTGCTCCACCATTAGTCATGACAAAAGAGCAGTTACTAGAATGTGTTGCTATCATTACAAAAACATTAAAAGAATTTGAATAGTGCCAATACGACAAGAAGACAATTCAGTATTCGATAATTTCGAATTACGATTAAACGAAATTTCAAAAAAGTACTTGCGGGAAACTGCAAAATGGGCATTTATGCTCTCAATCGTAGGATTTATTCTTGTTGGATTATTCGTTTTGTTTTCAGTACTCATCGTAGTAATGTCTTCAGCATTTAATAATGCTTCCAATCCGTTTGAACGAGAAGGAATTCCATTAGCATTTGTTGGATTGATATATTTATTGATGGCAGTACTTTACTTTTTTCCTGTATTTTATTTATATAAATTTTCAAGAAAAATGAAAGCGGCACTAATCGAAAAAAATACTGAAGATTTAACAGCTGCATTCGCTAACTTAAAATCATTTTTTAAGTTTATAGGAATCACAATGTTAGTCATTATTGGGATTTATGTGTTGATATTTGGTTTTGCCATTATAGGCGGAATCGTTGCAGCAACGTAGTCGTAGATTACAAAATAATAACATAAAAAAGCGGATACATTTTTAGTGTATCCGCTTTTTTATAATGATAGTCAAAGTTGATTATTGACCGTAACGTTCTTGAATTAATCTTTGTAATTCTTCTTGATCTTGAAGTGCTTCCCAACCAAAAGTAGTTAAAGCCCAAATAAAGAATAACAAAGTAATTAGGTTAATTACAACTCCAATGATAGCTAATATTTTTCCAGTATTAACCGTAGAGAAGTTATCGTAACCATCAGGGTTTTCTCGGTATATTTTTGTGTCTTTCATTGCAAAAAAGATAGCAACAAGCCCTAAAATAAGTCCGATGTTATAAAAACAACAACCTACAATAGACAAAGCTCCTAGGACGACAATTAGCGTTGCATTAGGTAATTTTCTAGAATTCATATTTATATAATTTAGTTAGTTAATTAATTACATGTTTAATAATAAAATTGATCGCAATAATAACAAAACTGATAATTGCTAAATCACGAATAAGTCGCTGTGCATAATTAAATTTATAAAAAATATTCACACCGATAACTCCAAAAAGTAGTATTAGTGTATAAATTGCAGGATACATTTTAAAGGCTTCCACAAATTCACCTTGTAAAATTAACGCCAGCGAACGCTGAATACCACAACCAAAACAGTCAATGCCAAAGTACTGTTTTGTATAGCAAGGAAGCATATATTCTTCTAGACCAGACGAAGAAAAAAGCGTTAATAGAGTCACTACAATAATTTTTAAATTAGTTTCTATAAAGATAAAAAATACTTTTTGGCATTTCAATCGAGAGATAAGTAATTAATTCATCAAATTTGTTACGCAAAAATGTATATTTTTTTCAATTATATTGAAGATAGGTAGGTTTTAAAACTTCCGTTGGTTCAATAAATAGGTTTTCTGTGGAAGAATATAGTATTTTTGTACCTGTAAATTAAGTCAAGTGAAATTTAAAAATAAAACTACATTATATTTTCTATTGGTATTTATTGGAGGAGGAATATTGCTCTTTCGAGATTATATTGAAGGAGAAAAACAAATCGTAATTACGGTTATAGCAGTTTGTGTGATGATGTTTGGATTGTATAAAGTAACTTCTATGCAAACCTCAAACAAGCATAAAGCATATGATAATGAAGAGTATTTTAACAGAGAAAAATATGCTAAAGAAGAGGAAGAAGAGTAAACGAGATACGTTATGAATTTTCAAATAAACGATCAGGTTGAAACCATTGATGATATTATAAAGGGAAGAGTTACTGCTGTAAATGGAACAACAATTACCATTGAAACAGATGAAGGTTTTCCATTACAATTTGAAGCTGCAGAATTAGTGAAAGTTGCTGTTGATGAAATTGCTATTGATTTATCAAATCAAAAAATATACAATGCAATTCAGGAAAAAGAAGCTGCCAAAAAACCGAAACGTGTTTTAGAGAAAACTAGAAAAGAACGTGTAGAAACGGTCATGGAAGTTGATTTACACATTCATCAATTGACAAAAACCTATAAAGGAATGAGCAATTATGACATGCTAACATTACAAACCGATACAGCAAAGCGACAACTAGAATTTGCAATGCACAAACGTATTCCCAAAATAGTTTTCATTCATGGAGTTGGTGAAGGTGTTTTACGACAAGAACTTGAATACCTTTTTCGTAGATACGATAATGTGAAATATTACGATGCTAATTACCAAAAATATGGATTAGGCGCAACGGAAGTATATATTTATCAAAATCCGAGATAGATTTTACTCCAAAGGCGTAGTTACCATGCCGTATTCAAATTCAGCATAACGAACATCTTGTCCGTTAGTTCCAGTAAATACAACATCTTTAAGGATAATTAAATGATCATATCCTGTCAAAACAGTTCCTTCTAAAGCTTCAGTAGTTGTTACTTCTACGGTTCCAGAAACTGCAGTATATTCTAACGTAATACCAATATCAGAAGGTAATTCATCGCAGAAATAACCTGTAGTGATGTTACTTTCAAAGCTTCTGTAGTAACAGAATGCCTGACTATTTAATGTTTTTGTGCGTACTGATTCTTCATCTTCTGTAACTTCATTAATAATCAAATCGGCAGGCGCTTCTAAAATCAAGCTTTCTGAAGCATTAATCTTGAATAATAAAGTGACTCCAGATTGTATCGTACACGCATCTACATCAGCAGTAGTTGTCAAGTCAATTTCTTCTAGTGTTAAATCTCCATCATCACAACTAAAAAAAGTAAACGCAAGCACTAAGAGCAACAATATTTTTTTCATTAAATCTGTAATTAAAAATTTAGTATCAAACTGTAAAGCAAAAGTATAAGAAAACTCTATATTATTCCTAAACATATTGTTAATAATTTTATTTAGACTATTTTTGTGCATCTTTTTTAGACCCAACCCTATTTATATCAACTAAAAATGAAAAACGTATATTTTGATAGTGCAGCAACGACACAAATTCGACCAGAAGTTGTAGATCGTATAAAAAAAGCACTAGAAGAGAATTATGGAAATCCATCTTCAACACATAGTTACGGACGATCATCCAAGACGCTTATTGAAACAGCGCGTAAAACGATAGCTAAATATTTAAATGCTTCTCCGCAGGAAATCATTTTTACTTCCGGAGGAACTGAAGCAGATAATATGGCTTTGCGTTGTTCTGTTAGAGATTTAGGTGTTACCACAATTATTACTTCTCCTATAGAGCATCATGCCGTATTACACACGGTAGAGCAATTGCGAGTAGAAAGCGATATAAAAGTAGCTTATGTAAAATTGCAATCGTGTGGAACTCCTGATTATAATGATCTAGAAGCATTGCTAAAAGCAGATAATTCTAAAAAATTAGTGAGCTTGATGCATGTAAATAATGAAATTGGAAATCTTTTAGATGTAGATAAAGTTGCTGGAATCTGCAAAGAATACGGTGCTTTATTTCATTCAGATACCGTACAATCTATTGGACACTATGAATGGGATCTTCAAAAAACATCAGTTGACTTTTTAGCTGCTGCTGCACACAAATTTCACGGACCTAAAGGAATAGGTTTTGCTTTTATTCGTAAAGATTCAGGATTAAAACCATTAATATTTGGAGGTTCACAAGAACGTGGATTCAGAGCAGGAACCGAAGCTGTACATAATGTAGTAGGCTTGGAAGAAGCTTTTCGCTTAGCATACGATAATCTAGCAGAAGAAAAAGCATATGTTGAAGGTTTGAAAAAATACTTTATGGACGAACTTAAAAAAGTGATGCCAGAAGTGAAATTCAATGGAAACTGTCATGAAAATACCAAAAGCACCTATACTTTAGTTAATGTATGTTTGCCATTCGATCAGCAAAAAGCCTTGATGTTATTGTTTCATATGGATTTAAAAGGAATTGCTTGTTCTAAAGGAAGTGCTTGCCAATCTGGAAGCAGTAAAGGTTCACATGTGTTAAGAGCTATTTTGAGTGATGAAGATTTAGAAAAACCATCATTGCGTTTTTCGTTTTCAAAGTTCAATACCAAAGAAGAAATCGATTACTTGATTCAAACATTACACGAATACGCAAATTCGTAATATCACTAAAAAATCAGAGTAGTATAATAATACAAAGAGCGAGTTCAAAAAAAGAATTCGCTTTTTTTTGCACCATACTTACAAGTAAAATAGTCGTAATTATCTTTTAAATAATCTTTATATTGAGCATTATTTAGTACATGGTTATTAGAAGCCTTTAAAATTATAATGATAAAAAATAGTATATCAAATCCTAGATTTGTTAGCATCATTTACATCTTGATACTAACGCTTGCTTTTCTCAAAATATACACTAGTATTTTTGATGAGAAAGTAAGTCTTGTTGGTGATAATGTTAGTTATTACATTCTAGGAAACGCCATTGCAGATGGAGAAGGTTATACAAATATTCATCACAAAGAAAAAGAAGCGCATTATCACTATCCGCCAGGCTATCCGATGTTGATTGCTGCTGTGAGTAACGTGTTCTCAAATAATATTATTACGATAAAAAGATGCAATGGTGTTTTACTTTTTGGAGCTATTTTATTGTTATTCTTTATCGTAAAAAAACTTGCTGAAAATGATCATATTGCTTTTGCAACTTCAATTTTAACAATTCTCAATTATCATATTTTAGGTTTCTCTACAATAATGATGAGCGAAATTCCATTTCTATTTTTCTCCTTACTTTGCTTATGGATATTTTTAAATATCAATTATTCAAAACCAGTTTTTAAAAATTGGCTTTTCCTTTTATTGATCATATGTGTATCTTTTTCATTCTACATTCGTTCTGTAGGATTAGCATTAATTGTGAGTTTTGCAGCGTTTTTATGTCTAAAAAAACATTGGCAATATTTATTTAGCCTACTAGGTGGTTTTGTTATATTATATTTGCCTTGGATGATTCGAAATAGAGAGTCGTCAGGAAATACTTATATTTCTCAATTACTATTGAAAAATCCATATCAACCAGAATTGGGTCAAGTTGATTTTTTAGGACTTTTTGAACGTGTTTTTTTAAATATTGAAAGGTATATCGCTAAAGAAATTCCTTCAAGTGTCGTTTTTTCAGGAGATATTACATACACCAATACTTTTTCTGTAACAGCATTTTTATTGGGTTTTTCTATCATTGCTGTAATCATATTTGGGATATTTAGACTCAAAAAGTATAGAACATTCATCTTTTTGTACATTCTAACATTTTTTGCATTGCTAATGTTATGGCCAAGTGTTTGGTATGGAACACGCTTTTTATTACCCGTAATTCCTTTGTTAATTTTTCTAATAGTTTACGCAATTGCTGAGTTGTTGAAGGCGCTCAGTGATCAAGTCATTACTAAACAAAAAAAGTACTTAATTTCAGTTTTGACTATAATCATCTTTGGAAGTTGGATTTTTATCTATGGAACAGGATCTATATCAAGCTTAAAAGAAAAAGCCGAAGGCGTATACAATAGTAATTATAAAAACTATTTCGCTATTGCGGAATGGATTCGTGATAATACTGATGAGAACTCAGTAACTTCCGTTAGAAAAGAAGGAATATTTTATTTATTCTCCAAAAAAAAGGTGACCAATTACTTGCGGACTTTAGATGAGGAAGCGCAAATTGAATATCTAAAAAGTAAAAATGTAACTCATGTAGTGGTTGATCAATTAGGATATTCTTCCACAAGCAAATATCTACTTCCTGCAATTGATAGGTATCCAAACAAATTTAAAACAATCAAAGAACTCAAAAATCCAAATACATATTTAATGAAGTTTGAACCAACGCTAGGATATTGGGGCGATTGGAAAAACAATAAAAGAAACGGTTTCGGAACTTATGTATGGGAAGATGGTCAAAAATATGAAGGCTTTTGGAAAGACGACGTACGACACGGAAAAGGTACAGTATTCTTCAATAGCGGAGAAAGTCTATCAGGAGTTTGGGAAAACGGTAAACTCAACGGAGAAGTCGTCAAAAAAGATAAAAATGGTGTTGTTACTGAAAAAAGTATTTACAAAAACAATATAAAAATCCAAGTCATAAAAGAAGCAGATAAAACTTAACGTTTCTCTTCATAAGGAAATTTTCTACTCGCTTTACGCATCATTTTATCAATAATTGCTGAGGTGTTTTTTCCAGACTTACGATTGATGGTTTTCTCATAACGCCACAACAATTTTCCTGTATTCTTGTCACTCAGTTTAATGATGATTTTACCGTAATCAGACTTTCCTTTTAAAAAAGTAATCAAGTCAAAAGAAGTGTCAACTTCCTTAGAAAGCAATAAGCGAGATGTAAGCGAACCATTAATGATAGCATCTACTTTTAAAATTTTACACAATTCCTGAGGCGCGTAAATATCAATGTTTTCTGAAGTAATTCCTTCTTTCTTTAAAATACGATTAGTGGTATTGATGTCTTGAAATTCAATCTTTAATTTCTTTTTTCGTTTTCGGTTTAAAAAATAACTTTCCAACGCTTGTTGTACAGCAACACCTTCTTCTTGTGCTAACTTTTGAATCTGTGCTTCGCTGTAAGAATCTTTGTCAGACTTAAGATTTAATTTCGTTTGAAAAGGTAAAATAGCAATTATCTTGTGATCTTTTGAAAGCTCTTCAAACTTATCACTTAGGTAAATCTTTTTCTGTGCGTTACTTTGTTGAATCCCGAAGAATACAACTAAAAGTATAACAATCTTTTTCATTTTAATTTATCTTTTCAATTTCAAAAAGCAGTCTATAATTGTAAATAGAGTTTATTAGTGAGATCAAGTCCCAAATTCCTTCTAAAACACTTAACTAAAATCGCATTCCCATTTTTACATTAAACACACGTCCTGTTAAGAAATTTGGAATTCCAAACTGACGTTTTGTATATACATCACGAACCCAAGTATTAGTAATAGAGTTTTGCGCATCAAATACATTGAAAATTTCAAAACCGACATTCAATTCCTTAAAAGCAGAAAGCCAGTGACCTTTGTCATATTGTCTCTTCTGATCTACCAAGACATATGAGAAACCTACGTCTGCACGCTTGTAATCAGGTAGTTCACTCTGAAATAAATACGGATCAGAATAACTTGGCGATCCACCAGGTAATCCTGTATTATAAGTCAGATTTAAGTATAATTTTAAATTAGGAATCTTTCGCATATAATCTTGAAACAACACAGCAAACTTCAAACGTTGATCAGTTGGTCTGCTAATGTAACCACGATTATTGATATTTTCTTCGGTTTTCAAATAACCAAAACTTACCCAACTTTCTGTTCCAGGAACAAATTCACCATTCAGACGCATGTCTAAACCATACGCATAAGCTTTAGAGATATTATCAGCACGATAACGAATACGTACATTTTCAATAGTATACGCATTTACATCTGATAGGTTTTTGTAATAAGCTTCAGTTGTCAATTTAAAAGGTCTGTTCCAAAGCTTAAAACTATAATCATTTCCTAATACAACATGAATTGATTGCTGCGCTTTTACATTCGGATTTACTACACCATCAGCGCCACGTAATTCTCTGTAAAATGGTGGTTGATGGTAAAATCCTCCCGACAAGCGGAATAGCATGTCCTGTTTCCAATCTGGTTTGATGGCAATTTGCGCTCTCGGACTAACAACAGCTTGTGTCTTACTTTGAATTCCATCTCCATTTACTGTCCAACTGTGTGCGCGGACTCCAATATTGGTATATACTTCATGATTGCCAAGCATAGATTGTTTACTCCATTGAGCAAATCCAGAAACGCGATCAATTTGTGTATTATTTCTAGCTCTAACTGTTTGGAAAGGTACTAAAGGACCTTCAAAAGCATCGTATGGCTGATTGTTTATAAAATCAGGTAATGGTGGACGAATGGAGAAACCAGCAGAATCAATCACTTCCCATTCAATTAAACGGTCGCGAATATCTTCATGCGTGTACTTAATTCCCCAATCTACTTGGTTTTCGTCACCATCAATCTCATACGTTCCTTTGTGTTCTACATTAAAAATTAATGCATCTAAATCGTTTCTACCATGATTGAGTTGCGAACCAATTCCTTCACTAAATTCTACATTTCCTAAATCTTCATCTCCAATATTTGAGTTTACTTCACCCAATCGGTATTGTGCTAAAATATCAAAATGTTCTTGCTCAGTAGTATGATACGCAGAAGCGATGAATTTTAACGTTACATCATCATTCAAAAAATAATTTGCTTTCAAAGCTCCAAAATACGTGCGGTAACGATCTTCTTCTTGACCTTCGTAGAATACTAATAATGCTATAGGATCTTGTAATGTTCCAAAATTTGTTTGTCGTGTTAATGGTTCGTAATCGTAATCATTAAAAGCGACGTTTCCTAAAAAGTTCAAGTGAAACTTATCTGAAAACTTATACGTTAAGTACGTTTGAAAATCTACAAAACGCGGTCTAAAATTCGTTTCTGTTTGTTTACTATTTACCAACAAACTGTTGTCGCGGTAACGAATTCCAGAAATTGTAGAAAATTTACTATCGTTACTTGACGTTTCAATAGAAGCACTTCCGCCAAGAAGACTCAAATTAACTCTTCCGCCAAAGCGAACAGGTCTTTTATAAGTAATATCTAATACAGAAGAAAGCTTGTCACCAAACTTAGCTTGAAATCCTCCAGCAGAAAAATCTACATTTTGAACCATATCTGAATTCACGAAACTCAAACCTTCTTGTTGTCCCGAACGAATTAAAAATGGACGATATACTTCAATTTCATTTACATACACAAGGTTTTCGTCGTAGTTTCCACCACGTACTGAATATTGTGTACTCAATTCATTATTATTATTAACACCAGGAAGCGACATCACTAAATTCTCTACTCCGGGATTTGCACCGGGAATTAAGCGAACTGTTTCAGCAGAAAGTGTTTGAATACCTTCTACGGCTTTTCGTTTTCGAGAATCGAGGACAACGGTTCCAATATATTCTTCAGATTCAGACATTACGGGATAAAAATCGTAATCTTCACCATTCTTTAAATTCAGGGTAAGTTTTATAGGTTTATGCGAAATATGCGAGAATGTAATCGTTATTTCTTGATTCGCCGGAATGGTAATCATAAAAAAACCATTCTTGTTGGTTTGTGTTCCTTTATCTGCCGAAGTTTTAATATTTACAGCTTCAATAGGTTTATTATTTGCATCTAAAATAACTCCTCTCACGGTAGCAGTTTGCGCAATCATAAAATTAGCAAACAATAAAAAACTCAAGAAAAGTATATATCGTATTGGTTTCAATAGTATGGGTTTTTAATTTTTTCTATAAAATGTGCTGGTAAAAGTAGTATTATTTCCAACATTATCAGTAACGATCAACTTTAAATTATGTTTTGCTTCTGCAAAAATAATATCGTTAAAATCGTAAGTTAGCATGCCTTTCTTTGCGTCATATTCAAGTAAAATCCATTTTCCATTAATCGTTCCGCGATAACTACGAACACCAGAAAGATCGTCAGTTACTTTAATTTTTAAATACTTTTTACTAGAAATCCACTTGTCTTTCGCAAAATTAATAGGTTTCACTTTTGGTGGAACTGAATCTTTGGCTAGGAAATACGTGCCTAAATTTTTGGTGCTTGTGGTAAATTTTGGTCCTTTCTTTTTAGTTCTACTATAGGAAGGTTTTTTCTTCCTGTTTAGGCTTGCGATAAACATTTTTTTGCGCTCTTTTGCAGAATATTTAGATACATCAAACGAGATCACAAAGTTTTTATGTGCCGCTACTTTATCATTGTGAATTTTGTAGCGTCCTTTTTTATCTCTAGACAGCGTGAAATAAAAATCTTCATAAAATGTATTTTTCGGAATGTATACACTTACGTCGCCTTCTTTGATAGCATGTTCTGCATTTCGCGTGATATAATTCTTTGTAATGATTTCCTTCTTTTGTTGTTTAATGGCTTGTGTTTTACCAACAATCGGTACTGTAATTGTCGTAATATTATTTTTAAAGTCTTTTACTTTTAAAACAACTGTATATTCTTTTCCTTCTTCTATTTGAATGCGTCCGTTATCGACAACTCCGTCATAAATACTCAACTTGTTTGCAGGAGTTACAAAACAGCGTTGTACACGTTGCTTTTTTTCTTTGAAACGAGCGTAATCAATTAAGGTATTAATGTATCTCGATTCTCCAAATGAAAACTTATTGAATGTATAGCTGAAGTTTTTTATACCATTAACAAAACTTTCCAATTGGTAAATTCCGTTTTTATTAAAAGCTAAATCTTGTCGGTCGTAAGAATTAATTCCCAAGCCAATTTCACCAGAAGCATATACTTTTGAAGCGATAAAACTATTTTTCTCTTTTCCTTTTTTTAATTGTAATTGAACAATCTTATTAGATGAATTGATTTGGGCTGAATCTGACAAAGCATAGGCAAATACACCATTTACAGTTGGATGGTGAGAATCTTTTACATCAATTCCAAACAACATCGGATTCATAGGTTTAGAAGCTGCATCGCGTATTTCAAAGTGTAAATGCGGTCCGCCAGAAGAGCCACTATTCCCAGAATAAGCAATAACTTCTCCTTTTTTTAAGACCAATTCATCTGCTTTTGGATACAATTGAATTTCGTAACTCTCTTTATTATATTGTTGTTTCTTTAAATATGCTTCTAGCTTCGGCGCTAACTTTTTTAAATGCGCATACACGGAAGTATAACCGTTTGTATGCGTTACATACAATGCTTTTCCAAATCCCCAATGTTGAATTTTTATGCGAGACACATGTCCGTCACCAATCGCAAAGACTTCAAAACCTTCTTTTTGTTTCGTTTTAATATCAATTCCGGAATGAAAATGATTGCTTCGCAATTCGCCAAAAGTTCCCGATAAAATGATAGGAATATCTAACGGCGATCTAAAATCATTCTTTGGATATGTATTTTGAGAAAAAGTATAAGAAAAGAAAAATAAAAAAATAAAAAACAGTCTGTACATAAATCAAAAATGAGTTTGAAAAGCTAAAATAGCTAATACTTAGTTAATTTGGAATCTTTAAATTCAAAAACTGCACCAAAAAAAGTATGAATCTTAAAGTAATACTTTAAATAATAGTCAAAACCCTTGCGAACTAATTTTATGAATGCTAAATTTGTATCCGTATGCATTGAATAAAAATGTAATGAATAGTACTTTGAAAATTGTTGATTCTCTTGAGAATAGAGTAAGTAAAATGCTCCATAGGCTTGAAGTTTTGGAACAAAGAAATCATCAATTACGCCAAGAATTAACCAATTCAAAGGAAGAATCACAACGTTTACACGAAGAAATCTCAGAATGGGAAGAAAAGTATAACTCGTTGAAAATTGCAAATTCAATGCTCGGCAGTGATAACAACAAAAAAGAAGCTAAGCTTAAAATAAATACACTAATTCGGCAAATTGACCATTGTATTGCACAATTGGCTGAATAAAAAAGATAGTTCTTTACACTATGGAAAATAAGCTCAAAATAAAGCTTTCTATTGCGGATAGAGTATATCCGCTAACCATTGCAGCAAGTCAAGAAGAAGGGTTGCGCAAAGCGGCGAAAAAAATAGAAGCGATGATCAAACAGTTTGAGCAAAGCTATGCAGTGAGAGATAAGCAAGATGTATTGGCAATGTGTGCCTTACAATTTGCTGCACAAGTAGAGCAAAAAGCCATAGATAAAGATACCCATCAAACCGCATTAGAAGAAAAATTAAAAGCGCTCGATGATTTATTGAAAGCGCAGCTTAGTTCATAAAAGTTCTTTAAAATATAAATAGGTTACTGCCTACATTGGTTTTTATTTTTGATAAACTCAACGTTAATATAATTAAAAAGAGTGAGTCATGGTTGTAAAAGCAGGCTGCTAGTATTAAACTTGCTTTAATATTTGGGCGGATCCTTGATCAATCTGTTAGCTCTAAACTTGTTTTTTTGGAGTTTATACAAAACTCTAATCAATGTAGGCTTTTTTTATATAATTAGTACATAATTAAGATCGATAGATGATGGATAATATTACAATCATAATTGCAGTCGCCGTTGCGGCGATTGGTATAATCATAGGCTTTGTCATAGCAAAGAGTTTGGAGAAAAAACAAGCTTCTAAAATGATAGAAGAAGCCAAAAAAGAAGCTTCTTCTTTATTAAAAGAAGCGAAGGCAGATGCAGAAAATATAAAGAAAGATAAAATTCTTCAAGCCAAAGAAAAGTTTCTTGAACTAAAAGCAGAACACGAAAAATTTATCTTATCGAAAGATAAAAAAATGGCAGAAGCCGAAAAACGTACTCGTGACAAAGAATCGCAAATATCTAGCGAATTATCAAAGAATAAGAAACTCAACCAAGAATTAGATTCTAAAGTAAAAGATTATAATTACCGATTAGATATCATCGATAAAAAGAAATCAGAAGTTGAGCGTTTACATAAAAGTCAAGTAGAACAACTAGAAGTAATTTCTGGTCTTTCTGCAGACGAAGCAAAAGAACAATTAGTAGCTTCCTTAAAAGAAGAAGCGAAAACAGATGCAATGAGCTACATCCAAACCAAATTGGAAGAAGCAAAACTAACTGCACAACAAGAAGCAAAAAAAGTAATCATCAATACGATACAACGTATTGGAACAGAGGAAGCCGTAGAAAATTGTGTATCTGTTTTTAATATTGAATCGGACGATGTAAAAGGTAGAATTATTGGTAGAGAAGGACGAAACATTAGAGCCTTAGAAGCTGCCACAGGAGTTGAAATTATTGTTGATGATACACCAGAAGCAATTATTCTTTCTTGTTTTGATTCTGTTCGTAGAGAAATTGCACGTTTATCATTACACAGATTAGTAACTGATGGACGAATTCATCCAGCACGTATTGAAGAAGTTGTTAAGAAAACACGTAAGCAAATCGATGAAGAAATCATTGAAGTAGGAAAGCGTACCGTAATTGATTTAGGAATTCACGGATTGCATCCAGAATTGATTAAAACAGTTGGTAGAATGAAATATCGTTCTTCTTACGGACAAAACTTATTACAACATTCACGTGAAGTAGCAAAACTTTGTGGAGTGATGGCTGCCGAATTAGGATTGAATCCTAAACTAGCTAAAAGAGCTGGATTATTACACGATATAGGAAAAGTGCCAGATACGGAAACAGAAGTACCACACGCAATTTTAGGAATGCAATGGGCTGAAAAGTATGGTGAAAAACCAGAAGTATGCAATGCTATTGGAGCGCATCATGACGAAATAGAAATGAACTCGTTATTGTCTCCAATTGTACAAGTTTGTGATGCCATTTCAGGAGCAAGACCAGGTGCACGTCGTCAAGTATTAGACAGTTATATTCAACGTTTAAAAGACTTAGAAGATATTGCTTTCGGATTTAACGGAGTAAAGAAAGCGTACGCAATTCAAGCAGGTAGAGAATTACGTGTTATTGTGGAAAGCGAAAAAGTTGATGACGCAAAAGCAGCAGAATTATCATTCAATATCTCACAAAAAATCCAAACGGATATGACCTATCCTGGGCAAGTGAAAATTACAGTAATTAGAGAAACAAGAGCTGTAAATATTGCAAAATAGATAATAAACAACATAGATAGATTCATAGTAAACGTGAATATCGAGGTTTTTCAAACTACGGTATTCACGTTTATAGTTTATGGCAAACCTATGGCGAACCGTTTTTATTTATTGGTACCTTTAGGTATAACCTAAATAAAACCAGACATGTTAAAGAAAATTTTGAATCTAACTGGCGTTGACATGCTTACGAAAGTACAGCAAGTTGATGCTTATGGAGGAAAAGTATCTTCCATAGAGTCATCTTTTATGTGTTACTGTAATAGCATTTTTGTTGGAGAAAAAAGTTCTGTAAAAGAATGCTGGAAAACTTGCTAAACTAAAGTAATGCTGAAAAGAAGAAAAACAGAAATCTTTTTAAACGAAGAGGTTTCTGTTTTTTTATGTTCTAGGATGAAATTTTTCCATCACTTTCGCCAAATGACTTCTGTCTACATGCATGTAAATTTCTGTAGTGGTAATACTTTCGTGTCCAAGCATTAACTGAATAGCACGTAAATCAGCTCCATTTTCCAATAGATGTGTCGCAAATGAATGCCTAAATGTATGTGGAGAAATTTTCTTCTTCAATCCAGTTTTTTCTGTTAAGCGTTTAATAATGGTAAAAATCATTACGCGCGTCAGTTGTTTTCCGCGTCTATTTAAAAAAACAGTATCACTAAACTCTGGGACTTCTTTTACAAAAGGACGTGATTCATTAATATATATATTGATGTATTTCTGTGTAAACTGACTAATAGGGACAAATCGTTGTTTATCACCTTTTCCTGTAACTCTAATAAAACCTTCATCAAAAAATAAATCAGATAACTTCATACCTACCAATTCGCTTACACGCAATCCGCAGCCATACAAAGTTTCAAGAATAGCTTTATTTCGATGGCCTTCAGCTTTACTTAAATCGATTGCAGCAATCAATTTCTCAATATCTTCTAATGCTAAAGTATCAGGAAGTTTTCTACCAATCTTTGGCGCTTCAATCAATTCCATTGGATTGTCTTTTCGATAATCTTCAAAGACTAAATACGTAAAAAAACTTTTCAAACCAGAAATGATTCGTGTTTGCGAACGTGCATTTACCAATTTTGCAACTTCATAAATAAATTGTTGCATGGTATCTTCATCGATAGAAATAGGTGAATGATGAATGTTATTGTGTTCAATAAATCGAATCAACTTTTCTATATCATGCGAATAATTAACAACAGTATTATCTGATAAACCACGCTCAATTTTTAAAAAATGTTTAAAATCTCTTAATGCTTGCGTCCATTTCATGTGTAAATTCTTACTTTTTTTGGTAAATTATGTTAAAAAATAAACAATTGATTATCAGAATGTTAAAAAAAGGTTGCATTTAAATAATGTTAATAATTAGTTAACAAATGTAGGTTAATTTACAAAAAAGTGGTTTTTTTGTACCCGAATTAATTAAAAAACTATTTAAGATGAAAAAAATTATTTTAGCAGCTGTAGCTGTTTTTGGATTCGCTTTCGCAGCAAACGCACAAGATAGCGACAAGGCAACAGGGCAAACAGCAAAAGGAAAGTGGTTAATCGAAGCTAACACAGGTAACGCTGTATTAGGAACTACTGGAATCTATTTTACATCTCAAGATGGAGAAACTACATTTAACATTGGTTTAGATGGAGGTTACTTCATTATGGATGATTTAGCTGTAAAAGCTGGTCTTGGTTACGGATCTAACTCTTTAGCTGACACAAACAACTTTTCGTACCGTTTAGGAGCTAAGTATTATGTAAAAAGCATGATTCCTGTATCATTAGATGTAACTGGAACTTCTATTAAAGATGCTAACGAAAACCCATTATGGTTAGGAGTTGGAGCTGGTTACGCTTGGTTTATCGGAAGCAACGTTTCTATTGAGCCAGGAGTTCGTTACAACATTTCATTAAACGAAGACTTCACAGACGAAGGAGTTTTACAATTTAATGTTGGATTTGCTTTACATTTCTAAGAAATAAGCATAGAAAATATTTAATAAGGAAAGAGGAAGCATTGCTTCCTCTTTTTTTATGCAACATACTTTCAATAGATAGATATTTAATACTTTCGTAAATACATTAACAATCATTAAAACAACAAGTCAATGAAAAAACTTAATATTCTTTTCGTACTACTTTGTATTGGGTTTACTACTGCCAATGCTCAAAAAATTTCCTTTGGTTTTAAAGGAGGACTGAACTTAGCTGGTATTTATGGAGACAATTCAGATGGAGTAAAAATGCATGCCGGCTTACATTTAGGCGTTATGTCTGAATTTAGTCTTACAGAAAAATTCTCAATTCAACCAGAATTAGTCTATTCGCAGCAAGGAGCAAACCAAGATGTTAATTTTATATTATTACAAGATATAGCTGCACCTGCTGTAACCTTAAAAGCTCGTTACAATTATTTGAATTTACCAGTTATTGCTAAATATTACGTTACTAATGGATTGAGTATAGAAGCTGGTCCGCAAGTAGGATTTTTACTTTCCGCCAAGCAAAAAGGACAAGGAGAAGATGTGGATGTAAAAGATGGTGTAAAAAATATTGATTTTGGGTTGAATGTTGGACTTGGTTATAAATTAACCAACGGACTTAGTTTTAGTGCACGTTACAATGCAGGTTTGTCTAATATAAATGACGTAGATGGAATCTCAGATAAAAATACGAATGGAGTCATTCAAGTTTCTATTGGGTATTTTTTACGATAAGATAAAATTTGAAAAAATATGTAAGCGTACGTCAATCTCCTTATAAAATTAATACTTTCGCAATGCATTAACACAAATTAACAACAGATTAAAAAATGAAAAAATTAGTAGTATGTATTGCATTGGTCTTTATAAGTGTTTCTCAGTTGCAAGCGCAAACACAAGATCAAGGAGCTATTGAGTTCGGTGCTATTGGAGGAGTTAGTTTTGTAACTGTATCAGACATTCAAGGAAATGGCGCAGACGCAAGAGTATCTTTTAACTTTGGAGGATCATTTGAATACTATTTCTCAGACCGTTGGGGAATTAAAACAGGACTTATCTATGATTCAAAAGGTTGGGGAGATGGTTTTGTTGAATCGTTAGATCCAGCTGGAAACAGTGTACGAGCAGATGCAGACTTTAAATTAAATTATTTAACGATTCCTGTAATGGCAAACTGGCACTTTGGAAGCACTAGAAAATGGTATTTAAACTTTGGTGGATATGCAGGGTTTTTATTAAATGCAGAAGAAACAGCATTTGGAAATGATGTTAAAGACGGGCTTTCAAGTACAGATCTAGGATTAGCTGTAGGAATAGGATACAAGTTTCCAATCACTGATAAAGTAAAATTATGTATTGAATACCAAGAGCAGTTTGGACTTGTAGATGTTTTTAGAAATAATAGAGGAGATGCAGTAACAAACAGAAGAAGTAGCTTCAATGTAGGAGCATTATTCAATTTGTAAAAGAATTAAAACATAATAGTAATACAGAAAAGGAAGCTTCGGCTTCTTTTTTTGTACGTTGAAATTCGTATTTTTACCAAAACAATTCCCATGAATATCATCATTATTAATGGACCAAACTTAAATTTGCTTGGAAAACGCGAACCAGAAATTTACGGAAGTGCAACTTTTGAAGATTATTTTAAAGAGCTTCAGGAGCAGTTTCCAAATGTAAATTTAAGCTACTATCAATCGAATGTAGAAGGTGAATTGATCAATAAAATTCAAGAAGTAGGTTTTGATTATGACGGTATCATTCTGAATGCTGGAGCATATACACATACTTCTATAGGAATTGGTGATGCCATCAAAGCAATAACTACCGCTGTTGTTGAAGTGCATATTTCAAACACTTTTGGCAGAGAAGCATTTAGACATCAATCGTATATTTCACCAAATGCAAAGGGCGTAATTTTAGGTTTTGGAATGCAAAGCTATCAATTGGCAATTCAAAGTTTCATTGCATAGATAGAATCATCAAATAAACATTCTCAATTTTTTACAATCTATTAAAATGTTTGTCGGTAAATTCTATCTGACCAAAACATGAAAAATCACAGATGAAAAAAGCATACTTTAATTGGAGCACAGGAAAAGATTCTTCTTTGGCTTTATATCATATCTTACAACAAAAAGAATACAACGTAACTCAGTTAATCACTACGGTAAATAAAGATTACGAACGTGTTTCTATGCATGGTTTACGAGAGGAATTACTAGATGCGCAAGCAGAACGTTTACAATTACCATTACAAAAAGTTTATTTCCCAGCGCAAGTTACCATGTCCGATTATGATGAAACAATGCGCAAAGCCACACAACAATTGGTAGAGCAAGATTTTAAATACGGAATTTTTGGAGATATCTTTTTGGAAGATTTACGTGCTTATCGTGAAAAAAAGCTAAAAGAAGTAGGTATTACAGGTGTTTTTCCACTCTGGAAACAAAATACCAGAGATTTACTAAAAGAACTTCTTTCGCTAGGTTTTAAAGCAATTACAGTGTGTGTCAATGCAAAGTATTTAGACGAATCATTTGTGGGAAGAGTACTTGGTGAAGATTTTTTAAATGACTTGCCTTCGACTGTTGATCCTTGTGGAGAAAATGGAGAATTTCATACTTTTGTCTTTGATGGTCCTATTTTTTCTTCTCCAATAGACTTTACAATTGGTGAAAAAGTGTTAAAAACATATACGCCTTCTAAAAAAGAGGAAGATAACTGTTCCTCAGATAGTTCTACATGGGATAATGCCTTTTGGTATTGCGATTTAATTCCGAAATAAAGAAAGTTTCTTAAAAATTAACGTTTCTCTGTGAAAACTTTAATCAAGTTTTGGCAATTACTTAAGAACAAATTAAGACCTATCCATGCTATATTTGAATGTGAAACCAAGCGAATGGTTTCGTGCAATTTTTTCATAGCTGAAGGTGGGATATCAGTTATTAGGTTGGTTGAGGAAAAAGTCATTCAAGAGATTGAATGACTTTTTATATTTTAATCAGTTTTAAAATACTGTAAAACTCAATCAAAGAAAAATGAAGTGTATATGCAAATGTATGATTTTTATAAAGTTGATTAATTTGATAGTTCTTTCGATATCATAAAAAAGTCGGAAGAAAAATAACTTCCGACTAAATCTGAATCAAAGTTCATTTTATAAAAATAGATTATTCCATAGTAGGCTCACACAATAGTTTTGTACAAGAACGTGCATAAGTAGTACAGGTATTACAAGTATTATTTTCTTGTGTGTATGTGATGCATGACATCACTTGACTGCATTTTTGCCAACTAAAAGGCAAATCGTTCCCTCCATGAATTCTGTTTGGTGTTAAATCTGAAATAGATTTTTTGTTAAGACGTAACGATTTAAGATTTCTTTTTTTCATACTAATAAAATTTAATGATTAATAGAGTTTAAAAGTATTGAAAACGAGTGCTGTAAGAAAGAAAATAGATGAGTCAAAGTGAAAGATTCATGAATCTTGAACGCTTTTTAATGCTTAATTCATGAATCAAACATATAAAAGGTATTCTGGGTATTAAATAAATGTATTTAGAAAAGTTAAATCAAAAAAAAGCGAACCGAAGTTCGCTAGTATTTTAGAACAAGGAGTATCCATGCGTAATGGATGATTTCCCAATTAAATTAATCCATACAAAAAGGAGGTCTTGATCTTAAAAATCGTAATGTACCACAACCATCATACGTAAAAGTTACACCTGAGGCCGGTTTTGTAACTGTTGCAGCAGCTCCTGAGTTTCCTGCGTTGTTATTATTATTTGCGCCACCTTTTAAATGAACACTATTAATTTCTGAGATTGTCTTTTTGTTAAGTTGAAGCGATTTTAAATGTTGTTTTTTCATTGTAAAATATTTTAGATTTATACTTCATTGGGTTTGAAAACAAAATTCATTACCCCAAAAATTAAATAAAGTTGAGGAAGCTTCATTTTAAACATAATAAGTATAGAAAATAGTTGCTTCATGAATACGTTAAAACTGTGTCAACTTATCAAATTAATAGATTCGTTGCAGACTCTATTTAGTATTAGGAGCTTCAATTGTATCGTCTTCTGGCGGATCAGGACAAACAACTCTTGATATTAGTGTTCTAATTAGACAAATTTGAATGTTAAGCGATGTTGTTAACACGCTATTAGCTCCAAGTATTTGTTGTTGCTGCAAATTGGAAATAGATCTTTTGCGAAGACGTAGCGACCTGAGATTTCTTTTTTTCATAATAATAGATTTCATAATAAATATTAAATTAAAATTATTGAAAATGAGTTCGTTACAAAAGAAAATAGAAGTCAGGTTGTGTAAGATTCATGAATGTTACACAAAAAATACTCGAAGATGTGAAAATTACTATTTAATGAGCTCTCAAATATTTTTTCTCAATATAAAAAGTAGCAAACGGAACTAAAGAGGCAGCAAAAAATATAATAAAACGTTTCACTCCCCATTTTTGTTGAATCACTACTACTAAAGCAAGTATCACATATACTATAAATAAAATTCCATGTGCCATTCCAACAATTTTATTTGGCATTGGCGTTTCCATAAAATACTTAAGTGGCATTGTAATAAAAAATGCGATATACGAGATTCCTTCCAAAATCGCAATCCAACGAAATGATTTTAGTGTTTTTGTTTCTTTAATAGTGGTCTCCATATTATTTAATACTATTTTTAAGTTTATTCATTCCGTAATACAATGTTTTCATAAACATAGTCTCATCTCTAGGATCGCATGTGTATTTTATGAAATCATAATATTTTACTTCTTGTTTTTTGGTATCTATTACGAAAATTGAAATATAATTAGTGAATATTCCATCTCCAGTATAATTCTGTACTTCCAAAAAAAGTTGCAAGCCTGAATCATTAGGAATATTCAAAGTTTCAAAATCCTCTTGTCTTCCTTCTCCATACTTAAGTCTTAATATTGGAGAAACAATTTCATTATAACTTTTTTTCAAAAGAGAGGAAGCATCTGTAAGTTCTGCATTCGGAAATACTTTCAAGGCTACCTTTTCAGAAACTTTGGCAAGTCTGTAGCGAATTTCATTTTTCTCTAAAGAGTCTGTTGCCGTAGAAAAGCGTGTATATGTTGTAGCATAAGATAAACGATCTAAAGAAGTCAGATTATTTAACTCAAATCTACTATCCTGATCGTAAATCTTTGCATTTTCATCGCAAATTATTATTGGTGGTAATTTTGGTTTCGTAGTACTTTTCGAAGTTGCACAGGAAACAATTACAATTCCAACAAGGATAAAAAAGAGTTTTCTCATCAATTAAAAAATTTAAAAACATAAAAAAAAGCCACTCAAACGAGCAGCTTTTCATAATATATTATTAAATGTGAATGACTTCATCATAAGCATCAGCGACAGCTTCCATTACGGCTTCACTCATCGTTGGATGCGGATGTACAGCTTTCAATACTTCGTGTCCTGTAGTTTCTAATTTTCTACCTAAAACGGCTTCAGCAATCATATCAGTAACGCCAGCACCAATCATATGACAACCTAACCATTCTCCGTATTTTGCATCAAAAATTACTTTTACAAAACCTTCTTTATTTCCACCAGCACTTGCTTTTCCAGAAGCTGAGAAAGGAAACTTACCAACTTTAATGTCAATTCCTTGCTCTTTTGCTTGTGCTTCAGTTAAACCAACAGAAGCAATCTCAGGAGAACAATATGTACATCCAGGAATATTTCCGTAATCTAAAGCTTCTACATGCATTCCAGCAATCTTCTCCACACACAAAATTCCTTCAGCAGAAGCAACGTGTGCCAACGCTTGTCCTGGAGTTACATCTCCAATTGCGTAATATCCTGGAATATTAGTTTGATAATAATCATTAACTAAGATCTTATCTCTGTCAGTAGCAATTCCAACAGCTTCCAATCCGATATTTTCAATATTTGTTTTAATTCCAACAGCAGAAAGTACGATATCAGCTTCTAACACTTGCTCACCTTTCTTTGTCTTCACAGTAGCTTTTACGCCATCACCAGAAGTATCAACTGAAGTTACCTCTGCAGAGGTCATAATCTTAATACCACTTTTCTTAAACGAACGTTCCAATTGTTTTGACACATCTGCATCTTCCACAGGAACGATTTTTGGCATATATTCTACAATGGTAACTTCCGTTCCCATAGAATTATAGAAATAAGCAAACTCAACACCAATAGCACCAGATCCAACAACGATCATTTTCTTAGGTTGCTTTGGTAAAGTCATTGCTTCGCGGTATCCAATCACTTTTTTCCCATCTTGTGGTAAGCTTGGTAACTCACGTGAACGTGCTCCTGTAGCAATTACAATATGTTTTGCGCTATATTCGGTTACCTTACCGTCTGCGTCTTTAACGTCTAGTTTCTTTCCAGCTTTTAGCGTTCCAAAACCGTTAATAACGTCAATCTTATTTTTCTTCATTAAGAATTGAACACCTTTGCTCATTCCGTCAGCAACTCCGCGACTACGTTGTACAACAGCGTCAAAATCTTTGTCGTATTCTTTCACTGACAATCCGTAATCTCCAGCATGTTTCAAATATTCAAAAACCTGTGCAGATTTCAATAATGCTTTCGTTGGAATACATCCCCAATTCAAGCAAACACCACCAAGACTTTCTTTCTCAACGACTGCGGTTTTAAACCCTAATTGAGAAGCTCTAATAGCAGTTACATATCCACCAGGACCACTTCCTAAAACGATGATATCGTATGTACTCATATCTTAAAATTTAGTTGTCTAATTTTCGAAGTGCAAATTTACGGAATTATCCGCGAACTTTAAATTTTATCAAGTTGTTTTTATGTAAGGTCTTGGGTTTTGGGTGTTGGGTTTGCCGTAAACTAATACCTATAATCCAAGACCTAACACCAGCTTTTGGAAGTTCCCTTCCGCGATGCTACAGGTCGCGCTATTCGCTGCAAGTCCGCGCTCGCAAACTCGCTGTGGGCTTTCCACTGCTATCGCTAACTCAGTTCGAAGTACATTTGTGAATTTTTGAAGGATGATTTGTGGTTTTTTGTCAATCTGTGGATTTGTGTTTTGTTCTCTAACTGTCAGTTCGAGTGTTTTTTACATTTTGCATGGCAAAAATGAAAAAAATGTATAGAGAATAACTTAGATAATCAAAGTACTTCTCGATACAATTCGCTTTGGCGAATCACTCGAAGTGACGTTTAGTGTTGCTTACTTTATACAAACCGTCAGTTCGAGTGATTTTCGATAGAAAATTATATCGAGAACAACTAGGAAAAGTCATTACGAGAAAGCATGACGAAGTAATCTATTTCTCGATGAAGAGATTGCCACGTGTTTTTCAAAACACTCGCAAAGACGAATCGAACACTTTCTGCATTTTGAGTTTCCTTTTTTTGTAGGAAATGTAACATTTGGCTACCTTGTAGCAACTAACTTTTGTAAATAAAAGGTAAGATATGGGGAAAACGAATTTGGTAATTGATGAAGAACAAAAAAAAGTTTTTTTGAATGGAGAATATGTTGGTGATTTTTCTCTGGGCTCTTTTAGTGGAGGAGATATCTATATAAAGTCTGAAAATCAGTTAAAACTTTTTAATGATACAGATATTAAAATAATAGATTTTTTTAATATTGGAGTTAACAGTGTTAATATAAATTTTCAAAGAGATGGTTTCCCTTACTTTGAAGATGAGTTTTTGAATGATATTTTAATATGTTTTACTAAAGAACTCGACTATTTTGTTCATGTAAGATTTCACAATGAAATCTTTTGGAAAATACCAATTGCTACTAAAGATTTCTTTAAAAAGGTTAATGAATCATTAGATAATTATGAATTATTTGAGGCTTATGAAGAACAACTAGAAGATATAGTTGATGTATTAACATTAGGTTTTTTTATTTACTTGAATATTAATATCAATATTGAAAATATTTCAACTATGATACAAGAAATTATTAAGAATCTAAATAACTGTATCCACTCTACGTTATTTGAAATAGAGGAAGAAAACAAAGCAAATATATCTAACCTATCAAACACCTTCACCTTCCCACCAGAAATCCAAAGTTCCTGTGAACAATACCTAATTTATTTCGCCACATTTCTAAAAGACATTGGCATCAATGCAGAAACGAATATAGAATCTAAAGCGCATGAAACCTTATTTACGGTAATTCCCAAAAGTGGAGAAGAAGCACTAGATAAAATAAAAGAAGCTTTGCAAATATATCTTCACTTACCCGAAAATCCAGAGTTTGAAAGTGCAGCAAATGAATTTACAGATATGAGTGTGCAAAAATTAGCTTCTCAAGTATACTTTTATAAATCACAATTGGCACTAGCAAGTACAATGCTTCAAATGAAAGATAAACAAATCGAAAGTTTAAATATGACCATCTACCAACAAGAAACATCTGTAGCATTACAAGTTGTAGAAGAAGAAAATGAGGAGAAAATTCTTGGAGGATTGGTTACGATTACTGAATTCAAATTCAATGGAATCAAAGTCAATTCTCCAGAAATGGTTCGTTTTCTAAAAAGGGTTTTTAGAAGAAAAGAGTAAAACTCAAAATGAAAAAGTATTTTTGCAATCAACAATCAACAATCAACAATCAACAATCAACAATCAACAATCAACAATCAAATGAAAATCCTCATCATGGGCGCATCAGGCTCAGGAACTACAACATTGGCAAAAGAACTTTCGGAAGTGACCGAATTCCAACATTTAGACGTTGATGATTATTATTGGAAACCTACAAATCCACCATTTGAAGAGAAAGTGGAAATGGCAGTACGCGCTGAAAATCTAAAGCATGATTTTGAAAAATATAATGATGTGATTGTTAGCGGTTCGTTGGTCAGTTGGGGAAATTATTGGCAAACAGCTTTCGATTTGGTCGTTTTTGTTACGCTAGATAAAGAAATTCGCTTACAAAGGCTTAAACAACGCGAAATTGAACGTTATGGAGATCAATTGGAAAATGATCCGGAAATTAAACAAAAATCACAAGCATTTCTCGATTGGGCAACACGTTATGACAATCTTAAATTTACAGGTCGTTCTATCAAAATACATCGCGATTGGCTAGCTTCTGTAAAAACAACAGTTATTGAAGTTGATAGTGAAGATTCTGTAGAGTTCAATACGTTTAAAGTATTGGAAGAATTCTAAGATATTTCTAACGAAAACGCTTCAATTGTAACATTTTTAGTCCAAAAACTACCTATTGTTGTATCTTTTTACAGTAAAACATAGTGATTCTATACAAATTATAAACTCGATAATTGAAAGGAAACTACAATTTTAATCCGTTTGCAGGTGTTTTAGATCGTGAAGTCAATCATACGATTGTACCACGATTTTCTGTTGCTGAAATTGTTTCTCTGATAGAAAATAATGCATCAATTGCAATTGAATTTATAGGGAAACAAGGAAGAGGAAAAACCACACATTTAATTTGGCTACAGCAACAATTACCTCAATATCCAATATTCCTTTTGGAAAAGAATCCGAATAGTTCAGAAATCATAGAACATCATTCAGACATTGTTTTTGTAGATAGCATTCACCATTTGAGTTTCGCAGCACGTGTGCAACTTTTTAAAACAAAAAAAGCAGTTATTTATACCACGCATTATACACGAAAGTTATCCTGTTTACTGAGTCAGAAAAAAATGAAAACGGTTCGTTTCAAAGGAATTGATACCCAAATATTGCGTAAAATTATAGACAATAGGTTGTCTTTGGCGCAAAATGGTTCAGAAGTGCAGCAAGCAACTTTCAGCGAAAGCGAATTAAAAGAAATGATTAAAAAATACGGAGATAATTACCGTGGAATTATTAATAAACTTTACGAAAATTATTCATGAGCAGTTCAACATTACAAGCAGAAGTATTTATCAATGAAACTAACGACGGACATGCATCTTCAGGATACTTGGAGATTGTGACAACCGAAGATATTTTGATAGATAACATCGTGGCAGATATTCAGTTTGAAGCTCGTGGACGTATGCGCGGTTATCAAAATAATATTGCTACAGTACCAATTATTCTGGAGCCAACACTTGTGAAAGCAAATGAAGAAAATATATTGCCATTTACGTTTGAACTTCGCGATGAAAATATTGAAAGTTATGAAGGTGTCAATGTGAGTTTTATCTATACATGCGAGGTCACAATATATGTGAATAAAGAAGATTTCAAAAAGCTAGGACTTAATTTTTTATCGAGTGTAAAATCGTTCATGACTTCCGATAGAAGACTGCGAACATTGAAACAGTTTGAAGTTAAAGATTTACAAAATGCCTACAAAGTAACGGAAGGATTGTATGGTTTTAATCTAGAAATGAATTATGCAATTCCTGTATTTACGGCATTAATCTTATTTTTAGGATATGTACTTTTTATTCCTGAATTTAATACAGGTTACCTCATTATTGGTATTGTGATTATCATTTTAACAACCATTTTTGTTCAATCTTTTATAAAATCATCTTTAGGGAAACTCACAATGGATCTTGAGGATGATGAAGGAAATTTTCGCTGTACTATTGGGAAAACAAAGAAATTCAATTTAAAAGAACAAACTTTGTATTATGAAATCATAGAAGAAGTAACGGACAGACGCGGAACCAAAACTTCTACAAGTACCAAAGTAGTACATACTTCAGAACATAAAACAATGAACAACTTTAAACGAAATGCAGTGTTCGATTTTCCTTATGTTGACAGTCCGGACTATGAATGTTTACAAATGAAAGATGTATCTTTTTATTGGCAAATGAACATTGTTGGGGTTTCTAATTTAGGCTTAAAATTAAAGTATACGAGTAAATTTGAAGTCAAAAAAAGCAAGCCAATTTCAGCAGAAGGATTAGTGAAATTTTAATACGAAATTGTAAATGCTTAATACAGAAAAAACATTTTATGTTAAAAATGCAGATCAGTTGGCTTTTTGTCGCGTATGTCAAAACAAATCGTTTGATGTCAAAAAAGGAACAATCTGCGGACTTACCAATGAACTTGCAACATTTCAAAAAGAATGTGATACGTTTAGCTTAAATGATGAAGAACTGGAGAAAACAGAATCTAAAATTCGCCAACAAATTTACGATCATGTACATCAATACAATGCAGATCCGATAACTATTGATAGACTAAACAAACAATTAAAATGGTTGTTTTATCCAGTGAAAAATCCAACATATAAAACGGCTAAAAATACACATGCACTTACTTTTAAAGATGAAAATAGAAAAGATGGAGATGTAGGTTTTAGTTTTGGAGCTATTGTTTTCATTATACTACTATTTATCTTATTGGAAAATGGTTGGTACATACTGATAAATATTTTAGCTCTTTTTGCAGCTATTGGATACTTTATTTATAGTTTGCTATCATATTTTAATTATACACACAAAGGACCTTTAAAGACAACAGAAGAAGGATTGTATTATAGAGAAAAAATCTACTATTGGGGAGATATTAATGATTTTTGTTATTATGATTTTTCAAGTTCTAATTACAAAAACAGAAAATTAATTTTAGGCAGCATTTCTAATGGTATGATTGAAGTAAATTTAAACGATGTACAAATCAATGAATCTCAAATCATAGAAATACTCAATCTAAATATTTTGAATCACTATGAGAAATTAGGCAAAAAAAGAGGTGAGATTATTGTTTCTGGCGAATAGTTTTTATCTTTCCTAACAACTAGACGCATTCATAGAAAAATCATCAATGAAAAACTGTATTAATTGCAACCATCCAATAGAAGAAACATCGCATTTTTGTCCAAATTGTGGCGCAAATCAAGGAGTGAAAGTTGTGTACGTTCAAAACAATAACACTAATAATAACAATAAGCCAGTTTATTTAATCGTATTATGTACGCTAACTATATGTGGTTCACTTTTTACCATTGCACGTGCTTTATTATATGAATTTTTTGCAGCCATAACAGAAGATGACGGTATTGCTACAAGAGGTATTATATACATTATTTCTTCTTGTGGAACTATTATTGGCGCAGTTTTGATGTTAGCAAGAAAACTACTAGGATTATATATTTACTCAGTATTTCAGGTGATTTACATTGTAACTCTTGGTGCTGCAATATATTTTTACAACAATAGATTTAGTTTAAAACCAACCAATGGTTTAGAAGAATTTTCCGGAGTCATCTTTTTCTATTTTGGACTTCCAGCGATTGTTTTTTTAGTTTTATATTGGTTGAAAGACGCACGAAAGCACTTAAAATAATACATACATACTAATTATGGGTTGGAAAACATCAATGGTTCTCATTGAAAACCGATATGGTTTTAATGATGAAACAGCACTTTTAAAGGCAATTGGGAAAGCAAATTATGAGTTTGATAGTGAAGTTACCTTTGAAGAATGTTTGTATCCAGGAGATGAATCGATCAATATTGGATATCACAACAATTCCATTATTATTTGCGATGATTACCAAATAACAGTACATGCTTTAGAAAACGCTGACGGACTTAATTTGATGCCACAGGAAACAGCATTGGTATCTTTATTTCCACATTCAGAAATCTTATCAGTCGCTTGCCATAGTGTTTCTGATTTTCACGGTTACGCTTTAATTCGTCGCGGATTAAAAACACGTTTAAAAATAGTAATAGATGCAGAAGTCATTGAACATGGTGAACCATTTGATGAAGAACAGAAAATCTATGCAAAGTCATATACAGAAGATGGAATTCGATACTGGAAAGAAGAAGAATTTCCTGGCGAACCATTTACAGAAGATTGTTATATGGAAGAATTCACTTTTGGAGTCGCAAAACGCTTATTAGGTGTCGATTTAAACACAGTAGCAGGATATGAATTGACACAAAATATTACATTTAGAAAATATAAAGATCCAAATGCAAAACCGAAAGAATATCCTAATTTCAAAATGCGTACGCTTGAAGAAGAAGAAAAATACAACAAACGTACTAAATGGGTAAAATATCTATTCTACTTGATTTTCTTTTTAGTAGTTGCTTATGTGAAGTCTTGTCTTAGAAAACAATAATATTTTGGAACAATGAATTATCAGCAATTAATTAGTGTAATAGTGTTTAGTATCATTTTTTGCACGAGTTGTAACGACCAATACAAAGGCGGAAAAACATATGATGTACAAAGCGAAACACATACATTACATCAAATATTAGATAAAGATCATGCAAATTTTGAGATCGTTTCAAAAGTAATTTCTCCCAATGGAAATTATGTGTATTATCATTATAAATCTAAAGCAACAACAGAAGATTTTGATAGTGTCATAAATCCACCAATCAATTATTGGTCAGTAGTTAAGAACACTACAACAGACGTAAATTTGACTCAAGGAAGAATTCCAACAACATATAAAATAAAAGCTTGGACAACAGATAATGAATTATTACTTGTAAAAGATACCATTACCAAAATGCGCGTAGGATATACAAGGAATTTAACTACTGGCAATGTTGTCAATGGAGTAAAAGTTATCATTGTCAAATAGTGTAAATATCAATAATCTTTTCTGTATTTATGGAACATAGTGTACAACAAACTAGAACAAGTAATACCATCATTATCCTATTTCTGTTATTCCTAGACAAAATGTGCTATTACGGTATACGTTCTATGATCATATTGTACTTGATTAGCGACGTATTTCAGGTAAGCGATTTTCACGCAATTTCGGTTTATAAATACCTAACATACTTTTTTATACTCACGCAAATAATAGGAGGTATTTTTGGCGATTTTGTAGTAGATAATAAAAAAGCAATATTCATTGGAAGTTTATTGGCAGTATTAGGCTGTGTAAATGCGTGTATTCCTAATTTACGCCTGTTTTACATAGGACTTGTGTTAGTAATAATAGGTTCAGGTTTTCTAAAAACAAATATGTTAGCTGCTTTTGGAAAAAACTTTTATAACCATCAAAAATATCTTGATACTGCATTTTCTTTTTACTATTTGGTAGTAAATATTGGAGCATTAGCTGCTTCGATTTTGTTTCCTATCATAAGTAACAAATACGGCTTTATTGTTGGCTTTGGTACGATTGGTATTGCTTATATTTCAATAGCTTTAATATCGCTAGCGCTGAATTTAGGAAAAGAAAAACTTGTATACGATACGCAAAAAGTATCTGAAAATGCAATAGTTTATGTAATCATTGCGATATTTTTATCTGCTTTCTTTTGGGGAATCTATGAATTGGCAGGAACTCGTACAGGCATCATATTATCTAACGAAAATCTTATAAATGGAATGAATACCATTTTTCCAATGGAACGAATTCATGAGCTTAATTTCTTTATTCTTGTGCCTATGCTTATTTTAGGAGGAATTCTTTGGTTAAAATTTCATCGGTTACAATTTTTAAAAATTGGTTTCGGATTTTTATTTGCGACACTTGCCATTTTGCAATTAACGTATATTTCTTTCGAGAATATTGAAAGTAATGTATTTCATATAATGAGTTCCATATGTTTTTTTGCATTGGCAGAAATATTTGTCGGACCAATAATCATGTCAACAATTACGCGCTATACCAATCCTAAATATTTAACAATAATTATGGCTGTTTATGGAGGCGCTAGTCTTTCCATTGTATATGCGTTTTCTCCTATAAATGAGTTTATAAATGACAAATCAGAATTTTTTACATATATCGCATTAATCTTGGCGGCAGCAATTGCAATACTGTTATTTTTAGCTGTGTTTTTAAGAGAAAAATATTTAAAAAAGTCAATTGTAAAACAGTAGAGCTTTTCCAAAATTACAAATCATCTGTAAAGTGCTTTTTACTTTTTTTGGCTAAATTTTGTTGCATTGTAGATTGAAGATGCTTCTCTAGGAATAGACAAGGATTTCCATTCAGAAGAACGAATCAATTTTACAACATACACCAATTCCTCAATATGATATAAATAGTGACACTCAAGAAACGAGAGTAATTCTATATCAACAGCAATAAAAAGCTTCCATTTTTAAGTGTTAAAATTTTGAAGTATATTTAGTTAGTTAAAATTCTTCAATTAAAACCGATTGTTGCTTTATGACTTTTAATTCTTTACTGCTGTGTATGCAATTAAAACACAGACAAGCGTTTTGTATCACATTACTATTTCTATTTTTTGGAAATTCGTCTTCACTCTTTGCTCAAACCGATTTTGGAAAACTATTTTTTCCAAAACATGAAAAATTTCAGTGGTATGTAAATATCTTAGGGAAACCACACACTAAAAAGATTGCGAAACAGTTCAAAAAGAACTTTAAGCCAAAAACGAAAAATCACTACGAATTTACAGAAGATAGTTATTATAGATCACACACAAAAGAAGGACTTATTTATAACATGTACGTTACGGATGATCAGCCGTATACTTACTACAGTGTTGGTGTTTTGAGTGATATGCACGAGTTTGGCATTCCGTTTATGAACAGTCCAACCTTTGTGGAGTTTGAAGAAAAATGCAAAAATGATCCTGACTATACAATTTCATATATCTATAAAGAAGGAAAAGGAGGGAAAATAACCGCATTGCATCATCCCACAAAATTGGCGATAAAGTTAGGGTATTCGGGTTACAAAGAATTTATTATTTCAGCAGAATTTTCTACCATAGAATACCAAAGAGAAAGCAGAAGATTACTGAGAGAAGAATTGACTGCCAAAACTAAAAACATATATAGCGAACGTGGTTTTACAATAGATCCAAAAACAGTTATACTCATAGAAAGTACTTATTATCAAATAGGGAATATGCTGTATTATGGACAATTAAAAGATGGCGTGCCAGAAGGGAAAGGACGTTGGGGAATTTTTACCTCAAGTCAATGTCCTTCAAATTTTTTACGTAAAGATAAATTTTCCATCATTGCAGAAGGTAAATTTGAAAATGGAAAACCTGTAGGCGAACACGATTTTAAACGTGATGGTAAAAAAATGATTTATGTATACAATTCAGAAGGTATTGCTACTAAATTAAAAGGCTATAATAGTGATTATTTAGTAACGTTTAATGATGATAAGTCTAAAGGAGAAACAAATACAGGAAGCACTAGTGGAACAAATGTAGTGAGTGCGTTGAAGATTTCCGTTGGTAATTACAGAAATGTTAAATATTATGGCGGAATTAACGCTGCAGGAAAGCCAAATGATGAAAATGGGCGATTAGTGCTTAATGATGTTTCAGAAGTTGTAACACACTTTGTAAACGGAAGACCAAAAAACGGAGCAAAAGCATTCTTCAAATATGAGAAATACAATAAATACTTTGCTACAGTAGAAACTACAGTGAATTCCTCTTTAGAAATGAATGGGGAAACGAAGATCAATATGAAAGATACCTATGAAGGTGTTGTATATCTAAAAAACGGAAAAGCCGATCCTTCACGACTTGGAAAGCTAACATTTAAGAATATCAAATTTACTAGCGATTTAACAGGTAGCGCTACTTTTATGGGAAAATTGACACCTGTTAGTGTTTTATATCAAACCTTTAAAGGAAAAGATGTGAAGTTTACGTTCGATGATTTTCCAGGCGCAAAATTTGAAGGAGATATTACAGTTTCAGGTTCAAATATTGTGCCTGTGGGATGGCATTCTATTACTGAATATGATAATGGAGTAAAGTTAGGTTCATTACGAGGAAAATATACACCAAGTGGTGAATTTTTGGAGGGAGAAAATTTTTACCAAACAAGAAATGCTGTTGTATATACAAGAGGAACGTATATAGATCCACGTGATGGAAAAACATACAATACAGTTACTTACATACGTCGTGATAATTTAGAAAGAGGAAATCTGATTACATGGTTTTTAGAAGACTTGGATTATCAAGCCATTACAGATGAAGTTTGGAATTTTAATCGCGGTAGGAGAGATGTTCAAAAATCTTACTACGGAATGAATGCTGCTAAAAGAGCATGTCCGGCAGGTTGGCGATTGCCAAATTCTTCAGATCTTGACGAATTTAAATTTCTCAATCCAAATCAGGATGAAATGAAAACGGCAGTAAAAGAATTGGGCTTAGAGAAAAACGGATATGTATGGGAACGATTTGGGAAAACAGAAATGTTTCAAAGAGAAGAAATGGTAACGATGTGGTTAAGTAACGAACGCTATATCTACTTAAATAAATACAATAAAGTACTCACGTTTACAGATAAAAAACTAGTACGGGACAAATTTGTTCCATGTCGTTGTGTAAAAGATGGATCATTTTAAAAGTAAAGTATGAACAGAAAAGAGTTTATAAAATATACAGCATTAGGAAGTACAGCTACACTCTTAATTCCTGCAGAACTACATGCCTTTACTGATGATTGGGATGTAGATAAATGGTATTATGGTCGGTCTGTTTATGGGTTTAAAAAAGATAGTTTACCAGGAAAAACTTTTTATAAATACAACAGTTTACTATTTCAAATTACACAAAATCCAATAGGACTAAAAGCAAAACATGAAGTCTTAATTGCCGATAAGCAAGGAGATTTCCCATTAGGTTCATTTGCAATATATAGAACTGAATATACATATTATCAAAAAGAAAAAGGTTCCATGAAATTATACAGGAAAGGAGTAAGAAGAGATCCTAAGTTGTTGACAAGGCGCTCATTTCCAGATAGCTTTTTTCGTAAAAAAGATGATTTATTTCTACATCCAAGAATGATAGATGTATCACAATTGGGGACAAAAGGAGATAAAAAAGTTCGTATAGAATATGACAATGAAAAGGATTCTTTCTTTATTTCAGGGCAATTTGATATGAACGCAGGGAAGTTTATTAAGACAGGGAAGAATACCATAATTGCTCCATATTCACATCGAACCGATGCTTGGATTAAGATGGATGAACTGCAACATAAAAAAGAAATAGAAGCGTATTTTACAGCTAATGGAATAGATTTCGAAAAACCAGCCCTTGATGTGGTTGCTGATACTTCATCTGAGAAAACTAAACCGACGCTCAAAGCATTCTCAGATAATTCTAAAAATGAAGTAGAAACTGTTGCCGAAGAAACACCAAAGCGACGTAGTTTTTTAGATAACTATAAAAAGAGACAAACAGCTACAGATAAAGTACGAAGTAGTGAATATGCACGTTACCATAGAAAATATCAAGTGCGCGAGTATGAAGATGACAAAGAGTTTTTTAAAATTCTGCATGTAACGTTATCCGGATCTTTACGTAAAGGGCAAGTTTTGAAATTCACCTATTTGCAATCACAAACCATTTCTGAAACCTTAGGAAAGTCTATAAAGTGGGAACGTAGCTATAAGCTATTAGATGATTTTGAGCCAAAACGAACGATCCGAATTCAGAATGTATCTGGAAAAAATGAAGGTTTTGTAGATAAATTTGAAAGTATACGATGCTATATTACCAATGGAAGCGTCCGAAATGCTACAATGCAATTAACCTATTCTGGAGGAAGAAGAGTAAATTTAGTAGAACAATGGTAATTTTTAATGTATTAATGTAGTCTTAGGAGTCATTTGTCTAATGATCTAAGTTTCGAATAATCTAACAGCGTCATTGCATCTAAAGATCATCTGTAAAATGCTTCTTGCTTTTTTCTTTACTAAACTTTTCTTTATTGTATGTAGAAGATTGTCCTTTCGGGATAGATAACGATGTCCATTGTTTGCTACGAATCAATTTTCCTACGTATACCAATTGTCCAATATGATACGGATAATGGCATAGCTGACGTGTAATAGCTTCCATAACAGTATGCCCTTGATTTCTTATGTAAATAATACGTGAAATATCGTTAGCTTGCAACGGATTGATGGCATCAAATAAGCATTGCCAACCTTTTTCCCAAGCAGCAATCATTTCAGCTTTATTCTTATAGGTTGCTTCAAACTCAGTATCGCGCTGTCTCCATTCTTTTTCGCCGTCTTCTGTTAAAAAATTTGTCCAACGACTCAGCATATTTCCTACAATATGTTTCACAATGATTGAAACGCTATTGCTATCTTCGTGTTGTTGCCAATGAATATCTGCATCTTCCAATTGCGTAAAAGTTTTGTCGCCTAAACTTTTGTAATAAGCAAATTGTTTGCGTGTACTTTCTAAATAATTTTCAGCTACGGAATTCATTTATAATTATATTTGAGTTGAAATACTTACGAGAATAAAGAACTATTACTTTTTCATAAAAAAAGTGTTTCTCTTTAAAGTAAAGATACAAAAACCTCTTATGAAGTTTTGCAAAAAGAGCAGATGTAATTTGAAAGTTTATTAATAATGAGTTGAATTGTCAGGCAAACTAAACAAAGAAAAATAATAGCAAAAACACAACAGATTTAAATATCTAAAAGTGCTGCAACACGACTTTGTAATTTAGGAAGTACATCTTTCTCAAACCAAGGATTTTTACTCAGCCAAAAACGATTTCTTGGCGACGGATGTGGTAATGGGAAATATTTTGGCAAATAATTTTCATATTCAGAAACCGTTTCAGTTAAAGTTTTCTTTGCGTTTTCTTTTAAATAATATTTTTGTGCGTATTGTCCAACAAGTAATACCAATTCTGCTTGCTGCATTTTTTCCATAAGCTGTTTGTGCCAAGCTTCAGCACATTCTTTACGCGGTGGTAAATCACCAGATTTTCCTTTTCCAGGATAACAAAAACCCATAGGAATTAAGGCAATATTCTTAGCGTCATAGAAAGTCTCGTCAGTTACATTCAGCCAATTTCGCAATCGTTTTCCACTCATATCATTCCAAGGAATTCCATTTTGATGGACTTTCAAACCTGGTGCTTGTCCGATCAATATAATTTTAGACGACTCGTGAGCAGCTAAAATTGGGTTTACACCAAGTGTCAAATGATCTTTACAGATGGTACAACCCAATATTTCTTCCAATAAATTTTCCATTGTTTAATTTGATAATTTGAAAATATACCAATTTGAAAATTACTCACACCTTCAACTATTAACCTACCGAAAGGCGAAGCCGATACCAAAATACTAAAGTGCAGCGTTTCTATTTCTCAGGCACAAACTTTAAGGCAACTCCGTTGATACAATGTCTTTTTCCAGTAGTTTTTCTTGGTCCGTCATCAAAAACATGTCCTAAATGTCCGCCACAAGTTGCACAGTGTTCTTCTGTACGCGCATATCCAATATTATAATCTGTAGAAAAGGCAACATTTCCTTCAATTTCACGATCAAAACTTGGCCAACCTGTTCCAGAATCAAATTTATGATCACTTTTAAATAACGGCGTATTGCAACCAGCACAATGATACGTTCCTTTTGAATAATTTTTATTCAAAGGACTCGTAAAAGAACGTTCTGTTCCAGCCTGACGTAACACATAAAATGCTTCAGGACTCAATACTTTCTTCCACTCAGCTTCTGTTTTGGTAACTTTATATGTTTCTTGTTTTTGAGTAACTTCCTTTTGCGATTTTTGAGCAGCAGTATTGCAGCTAAAAAACAAACCAATTACGGCAACTAAAAATATCTTTTTCATACGTTCTCTTTTAAATTCTTTGAATCAATTTTTTATGTTAAAAATACGGTTTTTTACACAAATGGTGAGTCGAAAGAAAAGTACAATCATTACGAAAAATAATAAAGAGAATGAAATGATACTTTTACAAGAGTCGCTACATTTTGTTTTGCATCTTTTTACTAGATAATTGAGATTTAAATGCTCCGATGCATGCTTCGAAAGGTTTTTAATTGTTTTCGTTCAATGCTTCGTGAGCTTGTGCTGAAGTAGTTTTTTCTAATCTAAATGAAATATAAGTTCGAAAGATGTTTAAATTAAACAAAGAAAATTACATTGTAAAACTACTATGAATATTAATCTTTTAATAAAAAAGTTTCAATCTTCTCAATTACTTCCTTATTTCCAAGAATTCTACGATGTCCTAGGTTTTTTGTTATGTGAAGTGTACCATTAGGAAGTGCTTTGTGTATGGCATGGGCACAATTTACATGAACATCGGCATCATTTTCATCATGAATAACAAAAGTAGGAATTGGTACTTCTTTAGCTGCATTATTTGCCGAAGCGTAGTCAATGTCGCGTCCAAACTTACCATCTAAAATTGCTTTCATTTTTTTGGCAACACTATCTTTTAGCGTAAGCGTTCGTGTAAAATGAAGAATAATATCTGTAATGATATCGGCGGCACCTATGGTAACTAATTTTTTGGTTTGAAAACCTTCTCGTACCGCATTTAGTAAAGACATTCCGCCCAAACTATGTCCAATAGCAAACTCAAAAGGTCCAAAATGTTTTTCTATTTCATGAATAGAAGCTATGAATTCGGGCATAGAGGTTAATTTTCCTTTAGCTTTTCCGTGTGCAGGCGCATCAAAACTAATGGTTTGGTAACCTAATTTTACAAAATGATCCGCAATTTTCACCAACTGTGTTCCGCGTCCGCTCCAGCCGTGTGCCAATATTATTTTTTTATCACCAGTTCCGTATGTATATATTACAATCTCTTTGTCAATAGCAGGAACTTGCAATACTTGTTGCTGCGATTCGTTATCCATATGAAATTCGCGCTTTGGCATTTTATGTTTCAATGGTGTAATAAACAATCGTTTCGCATACTTAGCAGCAAGTGTAGTGGAAATAAATTGTAAAAAACGCCCTGTGTATAAGATCACTTTTGGGACTTGTACAGCAGGTTCTGGCTTCAAATTGGATGCAGTTTGACTCATTTTTTGGTAAGATATCTAAGATCGTTCAAAATTGAGATAAATTTTCGAGCTTCGGAAATACATTTTATAGTTTTATGCCAATAATTTAATAATCGCTAATTTTGTAAGAACCAATACAAAGTTCGATATAATAATAAAAGATTAAAAAACACAGAAAGGACATGAAGAAAATAATCGCATTATCAGTTTTTGTATTTATGCTATCGTGTGCAACAAACCCATTTACAGGGAAGAAAACATTAGCATTAATACCTAATTCACAGTTGTTTCCAACAGCTTTTGCACAATATGATCAGTTTTTAACAGAAAATAAAGTAGAGACAGGAACAACTAGAGCTAATATGATCAAAAGAGTAGGAGAGCGTATTGCTGTTGCTGCAGAACGTTGGTTAGATGCTAACGGAAAACAAGGATATTTAAAAGATTATAAGTGGGAATACAATTTAGTAAACGATCCTACAATTAATGCTTGGTGTATGCCAGGAGGAAAAATAGTTTTCTATACAGGAATTTTAGACGTAGCTGAAAATGAAACAGCCGTTGCTGCTATTATGGGACATGAAGTTGCGCATGCATTAGCAAATCATGGACAACAACGTATGAGTGCTGGAATGGTACAACAAGTAGGAGCGCTTGGTGGGAATATCTTAATTAAAGATGATAAGTCAAGACAGGCTTTTAACCAATATTATGGAGTTGGATCAACAGTATTGGGTATTTTACCTTTTAGTAGAAAACACGAAAATGAATCGGATAAAATAGGCGTGTATTTAATGGCGATTGCAGGATACAATCCTGATGAAGCTGCTGAATTATGGAAACGTATGGGAGCTAAAAGTAACGGACAAGCTCCGCCAGAATTTCTAAGCACACATCCAGCAAATGAAACACGTATTAAAAACTTACAAGCAGAATCAGCTTTAGCGAAAGCAGAAGCTAGAAAATTTGGTGTAACATCATTTAGACCAATAAAAAACTTTTAGTTAAAAACACATTCAAAAATAATCTGTATTTTAGGAGCTGTCCAATTGGGCAGCTTTTTTTATTCAACGAATTAAGACATGGGAAAAACTACTGGATTGCAAAAAGGAGATAAAAAACTGATCAATGCTTGGGCATTTTATGACTGGGCAAATTCCGTATACTCATTAGTCATAAGTACTGCGGTTTTTCCAATTTATTATGCCACCATTACTGAGAGTTTTGAGCAATTTAAACTTACAGGAAAAATTTCGTTCTTAGGTACCGATTGGAATCCAACAACTTTATATAATTATACCATTGCGTTGTTTATGGCAATTGTAGCATTTACATCGCCAATACTTTCTGGAATTGCGGATTCTTCAGGAAATAAACTAAAATTTTTAAAAGGATTTTGTCTGTTAGGTTCATTATCTATAATGGGGTTATACTTTTTTAAAGGTGAATCTACTTTGTGGGTTGGTATTCTGCTGACCATTACCTCTGGAATTGGTTTTTGGGGAAGTATCGTATTTTACAATGCATATTTACCTGAAGTAGCACATCCAGAACAGCAAGACGCTGCCAGTGCTAAAGGATTTATCATGGGATATATTGGTTCGATTATCTTATTAATTCTTTGTTTAGCAATTATCATGAAACCTGATTTAATTGGTATGGAAGAAGGAACCACTTTTCCAACGCGTATTTCTTTTATTGTTGTAGGTCTTTGGTGGTTAGGTTTTGCACAAATTACATATCGTAGATTGCCAAGTAATGTACATAAAAAAGAACCTAAAAAAGGATATTTAACCAGTGGTTTTAAAGAATTGAAGAAAGTGTGGAATGAATTGGTTAACTATCCACAATTACGTACATTCTTAATTTCGTTCTTCTTTTTTAGTGTAGGAGTTCAAACCATTATTTACATGGCGGGAATTTTTGGAAGTACCGAATTAGGATTGCCAACTACAAATTTAATTGGCGCTATTTTGTTAGTACAATTTGTTGCGATTTTTGGAGCATTTATCTTTTCAAGAGTTTCAAAAGCTTATGGAAATCTAACAGCATTAAAAATTACAATCATAATTTGGGGAGTTGTCTGTTTTGTAGCATTTTCATTAGATAAAACTCAAGGAAATATAGAAATGTATTTTTATGGTTTAGGCGGATTAATTGGATTGGTGCTTGGAGCTATTCAATCTCTATCCCGATCAACCTATTCTAAATTATTACCTGAAACAGAAGATACGGCAACATATTTTAGCTTTTACGATGTTACTGAAAAGGTAGCAATTGTATTAGGAATGCTTGTTTTTGGAGCTTTAAATGCAATTACAGGTTCTATGCAATGGTCTGTATTATTTTTAGCGGTTTTCTTTTTATTATCGTTTATCATTTTAAGTCTGATCAAAAAGACGAAATATGTACAATAACAGTGTTTTATGTCTGTTTATGTGCATAAAATAGGTCAAATCATTTATTTTACTAAATTTGTTAGAAATTAAAACCAATTATTGATGAAAAAAGCATCCCTTTTGCTGTTAATCTTTATTTCTTTAACAGCGTTCACCTGTGAAAATGAAGCATTGGATGACGGTTTGGAAGAAACTATTGTCACAAATCCAACAAACCCAACAGATCCAGCAAACCCTACTGACCCGACAGATCCTACGGATCCAACAGACCCAACAAATCCAACTTCGATAGTAGGAACATGGGCAGCAGTTTCTTTAGATGCTGGAACGGAATCATCAGTAACAGTTGCTGATCTTACCACAACAGTAACTTCTGAAATTGTTGGAGAAAATTTAAATTATACAGTTACTTTTACTAATGGCGGTACTTTTTCTACTGATGGATCTTACGATGTAACTTCAACCGTAAATATACCTGGAGAACCTACAGTGACCAATACTCAAAATTATAATGATGTTATGGGTGACGGAACCTATGAACTTACAGGAGCTAATATGATTAATTTTAGTAGTGCGTTTTATAACCTAGAAGTAGATGGAGTAGATACGAGTGCAATAGCTGATATGCCACAAGAATCACAATATACAATAAGTGCAGATGGACAAACACTTACTTTTATCCAAGACCAACAACAATCGGAAACTGTCAGTGGAATTACTATAGTATCTACTATAACTGCCACTTCTGTATTTACAAGACAATAATATTTTTAAAAAATATAAAAACAAAAAACCACTCAAGATGAGTGGTTTTTTTATGTTCGTTTTTTGAATCTTCTAGTTCATCGAAATACTTCCAGAACCTGATACTTTTGTATCTTCTTTTGATGGATTTCCTTTGTATGTAATATCTCCAGAGCCCACTACTCGAGCTTTTAAATTATCTTCTACATACAATCTAATATCTCCAGAACCTGCTAAGCTTACTTCAGCACTTTTTGATTTCAATTTGTAAGCGTGAATATCTCCAGAACCCGCTAGTTTGATAGACGATGAATTTGCTGTTCCTCTTGCTGTCATGTCTCCAGAACCAGAAACTGCCATTGTTAAATCGTTGGCATCGATGTCAATAATAACATCTCCTGAACCTGCTAATGCCATTTTAAACTCGTCAGCTTTGATAGTATCTTTTGTATATACATCTCCAGAACCAGCCAATGCTACTTTGCTTAAATCTCTAAAAGGAACTGTAATTAATAACTTCTTGTTATTACTTACGCGAATGTTATATCCTTTTTTTACTTTAATCTTTAGTTTGTCACTTTTTACTTCTGTTTCAATATACTCTAATAAGTTAGATTCACCTTCAAGTGTAATTTTTCCTTCTGTTCCAGCTACTAATTCTACGTCAAATGATCCAGCAACACTTACAATGTCATAATCTGAAGTAGTTCTCGTAATAGTGGTCATCTTTCCATTTCCTTTAATTTTCTTTCCTTTTCCCCAACCCCATTGTGCGTGAGATACTGTTGTAGCTAATAAAAGTGCAATGATAAATACTGTCGCTTTTTTCATGATTTTTGATTTTTTAAGTTTTTAATTGTTTTTTGATGATGTTTGTTGTTATTATAATTTTTCAAATCGGATGCTTCCGTATTCTGAGTCGATCATGATATTATTTCTACTTGAACTTTTTCCATAATATCCTTGATAGTAACGCTCTCCTGATTCGACGCGTTTTTTATTAAATGTAAAGTCATCGTCTCCTTTAATGCTTGCATACTCTAAATTAAGATCAAACGTAAAAGAATAGCCTGCTTGATATCCAATTTTGATACCTGCATATTCAGATTCAATTTTAATATTTCCTGCAGTAGCTGTCATTTCTGCAATTTTTATAGAACCATAATCTGCTGTCAAATCTACATTTCCAGTAATTTCTCCTAAGCGTAATGATAAGTAATCACCAACACCTTTTATATTATTGGCTTTTTCAATTTGAAGTGTATTGTAATCGCAGTTATACTCAATATTATTGATAGCTCCGAAACGTGATTTTGTATAATCTGCATCTAAGTCAATATTTCCTGCTTTGTTCAGTGTAAATGAAGAATAATCTGCATCAATACTACCACTTTTCATATATGCGATTGTTACATTATTGCTGTAATCAAAATCTAATGAATTGTTATCTGCTAGCAGTTCTCCAAGTTCCATGCTTCCATAATCACAGCTCAAAGAAGCTCTATTTTCAGCTTTATCTATAAAAATAGAACCGTAATCATTTGAAATGTCTAACTCATTTCCTTTTGGGAACTTAATCGTATAATTTACAGTCACACTTACTTTGTTACGTTTATTCCACTTCCACCACGCTTTTGAACCATTATTGAATTTAGTTTTTGCGCTTACCATGTTTGAGGAATTATTAAAATCTACGTCAATTTGTCCTAAACGTTCTGTTACTTTCGATTCTGAATTTCCGTTGGTTTTAATTACTACTTCAATAGCAACCGTATTTTTGTCCCAAGCTTTCATGTGTACAGCTCCATAGCTATTGTCAATTTTTAATAAAGCATCAGCATTTACGGAAAACTCTTTGGTAATTGTTTTTTCTTTGGTATGCTTTCCTTTAAATTTTCCTTTTCCATTATTCGCTAATGCTATAACAGGCACTAAAAAAGCAAGTAAAGTTATTTTATATAATAGTGTTTTCATTTTTGAATAATTTAATTTCCTCAATTTGTGTTAATACGCTTTCTAGTAAATCAATGCGAAGTTGAAAATTAGTCACCATAGCATGTAAAATACGTTTGTCGTCTCCACCTTCTGTGAGTTGGTTTTTTAAGTTAGTATAATCTTTTTCTAAGCGTTTTAGTTGTAATAAAGCGTCATCAATGATTTCTTTAGTATCTTCATTTTCTGCAGCTTTTACTTTTACAAGTTCTTTTTCAATCAGCGAAGCAAAATACAATTGCGATTTTTCTATTTCTGGTGAAAGTGTAATTTCTGGGTCTTCTGTAGCCGATCCAAAATTAGAACCGATAAAAATTCCCAAGCTCAATAAAAGTACACATGCTGCCGCAATTTGCTTCCACCAAGTAAATAATACTATTGGTTTAGAACTGTCTTTTGTTTCCTGATTTTGTTGTTGTTGTAACTTTCTTAAAAAACGATTCTCGTGACCCATATCGGGTGTTTCCACATCAAAATCATCTTTCAATCGGTCAAACAAATTCACAATGTTGTCTTTCTCTTTCATACGTATACTTCCAATTTTCTTCTTAGACTGTCTTTAGCACGCGAAATCATTGTTCTACAATTTGCATAGCTGATATCTAGAATTGTGCAAATTTCTTCATAATCGAACCCTTCAATTAAATGTAAGGTCAAAGAAACTCTGTAATTGTCCTTCAGTGTTTTTAAAGTTTGCAATACTTTTTGAGCCTGTAAGCTTGTAAACTCCTCATCCGAAGCAATTCCGTCATTATCTTCGACCTTATGTAATAAAGAGTCTATTGGAACTTCTTCTTTTCGCTGTTGCTTCTTATACAGGTAAATACTTTTGTTTACAACAATTTTTTTTAACCATGCTCCAAAAGAAACTTGTTCGCTAAAAGTGTCTAGCTTCATGAATGCGTTCAAAAACGCTTCTTGCATAGCATCTTCAGCTTCTGCGCTATTTTTTAAAATTCGAAATGCAGTATTGTACATCGCTTTGTAATAGCGATTGTAAATCTCCATTTGCGCAGATTGATTTCCTTCTTTGCACAACGTAACGAGTTGTTCAGTATTTAACTTTTGGTGGCTCAAAAAGTTTAGTTTATTGTAAAGATGATTGAAAAATTAAAATGTTACAGTTTGGATTAAAAATATTTAATATTTCTTGAATTTTATGTCTTTTTGCGTAAAAGCTTGGCACAACAATTGAACTTATAGAGTGTCTAACACTAGGAAAATCAACTACTTTTGCTGATTTATAAGTGTTTAAGCATTTAAAAAGAAAAATAATTAGAAAGAGATCCTTCTGTTTGTATGACAGAATGGCTTAGCAATATAAATATGAGTGAAACAAAGTTTTTAAATATGGACAGTTTGTCATTTCAATCTATTGATGAAGATGCGGAATTGATTCCGTTAATGACACCTGAAGATGAAGAAGAGATAAATAGAGAAGAATTGCCTGCAACCTTGCCAATTCTTCCACTGCGAAATACTGTATTGTTTCCAGGAGTAGTCATTCCAATTACTGCAGGACGCGATAAGTCTATCAAATTAATCAAAGATGCCAATAATGGTGGAAAAGTAATTGGTGTCGTTTCTCAAAAAGATGAAACCGTTGAAAATCCGAAGTTAGAAGATATCAATACGTTAGGAACTGTAGCTCGAATTTTACGAGTTTTACAAATGCCAGATGGAAATACTACAATCATAATTCAAGGAAAAAAACGTTTCGAAGTAGATACATTATTACGCGATGTTCCTTACATGGAAGCTACTGTAAAAGAAGTTCCTGAAACACGACCAGCGAAAGAAGATGAAGAGTTTCAAGCGATATTAGAATCGATCAAAGAATTAGCGTTGCAAATTATAAAGGAAAGTCCAAATATTCCTTCAGAAGCATCTTTTGCCATTAAAAATATAGAGAGTTCTTCGTTTTTAATCAACTTTATTTCGTCAAATATGAATTTGACAGTAAAGGATAAGCAAGAATTACTTGCCATTACAGATTTAAAACAACGCGCATTAGCTACGTTGAAATTTATGAATCTGGAAATGCAACAGTTAGAACTTAAAAATGATATTCAATCAAAAGTTCGTCACGATTTAGATCAGCAACAGCGAGAATATTTTCTACATCAACAAATGAAAACCATCCAAGAAGAATTGGGCGGAGGCGTTTCGTATGAGCAAGAAGTAGAAGAAATGCGTTCACGCGCCAAAAGTAAAAAGTGGAATGAAAAAGTGAAAAAGCATTTTGATAAAGAATTGTCAAAAATGCAACGTATGAATCCACAAGTTGCCGAATATTCTATTCAACGTAATTACTTAGAGTTGTTTTTAGATTTACCTTGGAATGAATTCAGTGAAGACAAATTTGATCTTAAAAAAGCACAGAAAATCCTTGATCGTGATCATTCAGGATTAGAAGACGTAAAAAAGCGAATCATAGAGTACTTAGCAGTATTAAAGCTTCGTAATGATATGAAATCGCCAATTTTATGTTTATACGGACCTCCAGGAGTAGGAAAAACATCTTTAGGAAAATCGATTGCAGAAGCACTTGGTAGAGAATATGTGCGCATCTCTTTAGGAGGATTGCGTGATGAAGCTGAAATTCGCGGACACCGTAAAACTTATATTGGTGCGATGCCAGGAAGAATTATTCAAAGCTTGAAAAAAGCAGGAACATCAAATCCTGTGTTTGTATTGGATGAAATTGATAAACTATCTAGCAGTCACAATGGAGATCCTTCTTCTGCAATGTTAGAAGTATTAGATCCTGAACAGAATACGGAGTTTTATGACAATTTCTTAGAAATGGGTTATGATCTTTCGAAAGTGATGTTTATTGCTACAGCAAATAGTTTAAGTACCATTCAGCCAGCATTACGCGATCGTATGGAGATTATTAATGTAACAGGATATACAACTGAGGAAAAAGTTGAAATTGGAGGAAAACATCTGCTAGGGAAACAACTAGAAGAACACGGACTTACTGATAAAGACCTAAAAATAGGGAAGAAGCAACTCGAGAAAATTGTAGAAGGCTACACACGTGAAAGCGGTGTGCGTGGTTTGGAAAAGCAAATTGCCAAAATGGTACGTTATGCAGCCAAATCTATAGCAATGGAAGATAAATATGAGAAAAAAGTAACCAATGCCGTCATAGAAGAAGTGTTAGGTCCTGCTAGAATGGAACGCAATAAATATGAAAATAATGATGTTGCTGGTGTTGTAACTGGATTGGCTTGGACAAGTGTTGGTGGCGATATTTTATTTATAGAATCTACCTTATCTAAAGGAAAAGGAAACCTGTCTATTACTGGAAACTTAGGGAAAGTAATGAAAGAGTCTGCGACAATTGCGATGGAATATATGAAATCGAATGCAGAATTACTTGGAATAAAACCAGAAATATTCTCAAAATACAATGTACATATTCACGTGCCCGAAGGTGCCACACCTAAAGATGGACCTAGTGCAGGAATCACAATGTTAACTTCTTTGGTTTCTTTATTCACACAGAAAAAAGTGAAAAAAGATATCGCCATGACTGGTGAAATTACTTTGCGAGGAAAAGTGTTACCTGTTGGAGGAATTAAAGAAAAAATATTGGCAGCCAAACGTGCTGGAATCAAAGAAATTATTCTCTGTGAGCAAAACAGACGTGATATTTTAGAAATTAAACAATCGTACTTAAAAGGACTTACGTTTCACTATGTTTCTGAAATGAGCGATGTAATCAAACATGCGGTTACTGATGAAAGCGTGAAAAATCACAAGACTTTATAAAACTATAAAAAGAGCGTTTTGATATCAAAACGCTCTTTTTTTTACCCTTTCATAAAAGCAGCTGCCCAAAATGTTAAACTTAATAAGATTACTTCGTAGATGTAATAATATATGAGCAACTGCAATTACTACCAAAAACTGTTATGGTGAAATTAATTTGGGATTTTTAGAATACTTTCTTCACAGTTATTAAATTGTTAAAAATCATTTCACTATCACACTAAACAACATCTATAATCCTTCTAAATATGAACATTCAGGAGGCAATTTAGGTATGTTTAGCAATTAAAAACAAAGAACAGATGTGCGATTTTATAAAATATCAGCAATAATAAAATGCTATAAATACCATATTTATAATGCATTATTAAGAATAAAGTGTAGTTTTGCGACTGAAAAAATCAATCCAAACGAAATATTAGATATTTTTAAAAAGTCATAAAATATTTGTGACATCTGAACGTTTTCAATAAAGATTTTAGTTACTTTGTACATATGCAGAAAAAGATCCTCTTTTCCTTTTTTTTCTTTATAACTACGCTTGCTTCCGCGCAAATCGGAGGTAGATACACGTATCAATTTTTAAACTTAATATCATCTCCAAGGCAAGCTGCACTTGGAGGGAAAGTCATTACCAATTACGATACAGATGTAAATCAGGCGTTGTTTAATCCTGCGAGTATAAACTATACAATGGATAACCATTTGTCACTAAATTATGTAAGTTATTTAGGAGATGTAAATTATGGTTCTGCTGCGTATGCGTACACTTGGGATCGTAGAGTGCAAACATTTCATGCTGGAGTTACCTATGTAGCTTATGGGCAGTTTGACGGTTATGATGAACAAGGAAACGAAACAGGAAGCTTTACAGGAAATGAAATTGCACTTTCCATGGGATATGCATATAATATTCCTTGGACAGATATTCACATTGGAGCCAATGCAAAATTTATCAATTCGAAACTAGAACAATACAATTCATTTGGTGGAGCACTTGATTTAGGAATCATGTACATCAATGAAGAATTAGAATTAAATATCGCGCTTGCTGCAAGAAACTTAGGTGTGCAATTCACAACGTATGCAGGTGTACAAGAACAACTACCATTTGAGCTTATCTTCGGAATTTCTCAAAAACTAGAACATGTACCAATTCGTTGGCATCTTACTTTTGAGAATTTACAACAATGGAATATTGCTTTTGCCAATCCAAACAGAGCAGAACAATCTATTGAAGGTGGCGTAACAGAAGAAAAAGTAACATTCTTAAAAAACTTGATTCGTCATACAATTGTCGGAATGGAATTATTTCCAGACAAAGGATTCAATATTCGTCTAGGATACAATTTCCGTAGAGGAGAAGAATTGAAAATTGTAGATCAACGTAATTTCTCTGGAATTACTGCTGGATTCGGACTGCGAATCAATAAATTAAAATTTGATTATACGTATGCACGTTACTCGATTGCTGCCAATACAAGCATGTTTGGTGTAACGCTTAACCTGCAATAATCAGGCTTACCAAAAACGTAACTAAAGTACTAAATCATGAAAAAAATTACCATAGCCATTGATGGCTTTTCATCTACGGGAAAAAGTACGATTGCCAAACAACTTGCTAAAGAACTAGAATATATATATGTAGATACTGGCGCAATGTACCGTGCCGTAACGTTGTATGCGCTTCGTAAAGAATATATTGATGCGGACAATTTTTCTGAAAATGATCTGGTTGTAGATTTAGATAATATTCATTTAAAATTTCAGTACAATGAAGCTTTAGGCTTCGCCGAAATGTACTTAAATGGAGAAAATGTAGAAAAAGAAATCAGAACCTTAAAAGTATCTGACTATGTTAGCAAAGTAGCCGCAGTTCCGGAAGTTCGTTATCAACTGGTGAAGCAACAACAAAAAATGGGCGAAGACAAAGGAATTGTCATGGATGGAAGAGACATTGGAACCGTTGTATTTCCTGATGCTGAATTAAAATTATTCATGACCGCTTCTCCTGAAAAAAGAGCAATGCGTCGCTACAAAGAATTAATTGACAAAGGTGACGAGGTAAATTATGAAGATGTATTGCGTAATGTGCAAAACAGAGACTATATAGATTCACACCGAGAAGATTCCCCATTACGACAAGCAGAAGGCGCTGTTGCAATCGATAATAGTGACATGGGACTCAAAGAGCAATTTGAGCGTATTTTGAATCTAGTCAATAGAACCATTAACGGATAAAATATTTTATCATAAATAAATAGACTCAAAAAACAAAAAAGCTTCCAAATTGGAAGCTTTTTTAATTTTATAAAATATTTTTTTATGATAAGTGAGGAATTACTAACTCTTGTCCTGGGTGAATTACATCTGGATTATCAAGAATATCATTATTAGCTTTAAAAATAGCGTGGTATTCTCCAGCTTTTCCATAATACTGCTTAGCAATTTTTCCTAACGTATCGCCGCTAGCAACTGTATGACGGTGATACACAGACTCATCAGCTACTTTAATATCTGCTTCAATATCTTGTGGTAATTCTCCACCAGCTTCTTTAATTTTATTCCAAATCAAGTTCTTTTCATGTTGTGTTCCTGCAGTTCCGCTTACTTTCAATATTCCATCTACTTCTTCTACATTTCCATTTTGAATATTTAATTCCTGACCAAGATCTAAAACTGCTTGATATTTAGCTTTTACACTCATTGTACTGTTATTTTAATTATTAATATCATAAAGATAAACTAAAAAAATAAGTTTTGTGTTATGGAAAGGTTACAATCTATTTTTTCGATGAAAATCACATTTTACAGCTAAATCGAATAAAAGCTGATCTATTTGAATAGTATTAGTTTGTAAATCAAAATAATAATGGTACTTTTGCACTCCTTTTTAGCATGACAGAGAATCGAAAAGGAAAGATAAAAAAATATACAATTATAACAAGCTACTGCTTTTACATGCGAAGAATCTCTAAGAGAGCAGTATACAAATTTTAATCAGCAATGGCTGAAGAAAACACAAACACAAACGTTCAGGAGGTAAAAAATCCTGAGGAATTCTTAGCGAATTTCAACTGGCACAATTACGAAGAAGGAATTGACCAAGTAGAAGATGAAAAGTTAGAAGAATTCGAAAAATTAGTAGCAGAAAATTTCGTTGATACAGATGATGATGCTGTAGTAGATGGAACTGTAGTAAGAATGACTGACAGAGAAGCGATCATTGATATCAATGCTAAATCTGAAGGTGTAATTTCTTTAAACGAATTTCGTTACAATCCAGACTTAAAAGTAGGAGACAAAGTAGAAGTATTAATTGATGTTCGTGAAGACAGAACTGGACAATTAGTATTATCTCACAGAAAAGCGAGAACAATCAAAGCATGGGATAGAGTAAATGCTGCTCATGACAATGGTGAAATCGTAAATGGTTTTGTTAAATGCAGAACTAAAGGTGGTATGATCGTTGACGTATTTGGAATTGAAGCGTTCTTACCAGGATCTCAAATTGACGTGAAGCCAATTAGAGATTACGATCAATACGTAAATAAAACTATGGAATTCAAAGTGGTTAAAATTAACCATGAATTCAAAAACGTGGTGGTTTCTCATAAAGCGCTTATCGAAGCAGATATCGAAGAGCAAAAGAAAGAAATCATTGGTCAATTAGAAAAAGGTCAAGTATTAGAAGGAGTTGTGAAAAACATCACATCTTACGGTGTATTTATTGATCTTGGAGGAGTTGACGGATTAATCCACATTACAGATCTTTCTTGGTCTCGTATCAACCATCCAAACGAAGTTGTTGAATTAGATCAAAAATTAAATGTTGTAATCCTTGACTTTGATGATAACAAGTCAAGAATCCAATTAGGATTAAAACAATTAAGCGCTCATCCTTGGGAAGCTCTAGATTCTGAATTAAAAATCGGAGACGTAGTAAAAGGAAAAGTTGTTGTTATTGCTGATTACGGTGCATTTATTGAAGTAGCTGAAGGTGTTGAAGGATTAATTCACGTATCTGAAATGTCTTGGTCTACACACTTACGTTCAGCTCAAGATTTCGTAAAAGTTGGAGATGAAGTAGAAGCGAAAATCTTAACATTAGATAGAGAAGATCGTAAAATGTCTCTTGGTATCAAGCAAATGACGCCAGATCCATGGACTGATATTACAACTAAATACCCAGTAGGTTCTAAACACACAGGAACTGTACGTAACTTCACTAACTTTGGTGTATTCGTAGAATTAGAAGAAGGAATTGACGGATTAATTTATATCTCTGATTTATCTTGGACTAAGAAAGTGAAGCATCCATCTGAGTTTGTTACTGTTGGTGACAAATTAGAAGTACTTGTATTAGAATTAGACGTAGATGGACGTAAATTAAGTTTAGGTCACAAACAAACTACTGAAAATCCTTGGGATAAGTATGAAGGTGAGTTCGGTTTAGGTACAACACATACAGCTGAAATTACAGATACAAATGATAAAGGTGCAACAGTAGCTTTAAACGAAGATGTAGTAGCTTTCATTCCTTCTCGTCACTTAGAAAAAGAAGACGGAAAGAAATTGAAGAAAGGTGATACAGCTGAGTTCAAAGTAATTGAGTTCAACAAAGAATTCAAAAGAGTTGTAGCTTCTCACACAGCAATCTTTAGAGAAGAAGAGCAAAGAAATGTTCAGGCAGCAGCTAAGAAATCAGCAGCTACTGAAAAAACTACGCTTGGAGACTTGGATGCTTTACAAGAGTTAAAAGACAAAATGGAAGGAAAATAATTCCCAACATTTTATCACATAGCAAAAAGCCGTTTCAATTAATTGAAACGGCTTTTTTATTACTTTTCTACTTGGAATATAATTGGTAGTGTATATTTAATGTTTACAGTTTTGCCTCTATGTGATGCGGGTTTCATTTTAGGAATCAGTTCTAAAACACGTCTTATTTCGGCGGCCACTTCAGGATGATTAGCGCGAATTTTAATGTTTGTAACAATTCCTGATGTATCTATGATAAAAGATGTGAAAATTCTATGAGTTCCACTCGATTTTTCATGTTTTGAGAGAATAGCTGTGTTGGTTTTACGATTAACAATCTTCTGAATCTTTTCACTCATACACTTTTTACTTGCTGCTTGCGTTTCTAAGTTTTCACAACCAGGGAAAATAGGCGCTATTTCAACAAAATCAATGGGAAGTTCTCCTATATTTTCTTCTATAATATTAACATTTTCTATTTCTGCAGTTTTTGTTTCAAGAGCATCATTTATTATATTTTTATACGTTTTATATTGTATACAAGGAAAAACAATATCCTTAATCTCCTTTTTCAATTTCACTACTTCACGATACTTTTTCAGTGTTTTTTTGTTTGTTTCTCGAGTAGTTTGATACAAAATTTCGGTTTCTAGTGAATTGTTTTTAGCGTGCATACTTATTAATTTCTTACGCAAAACAGTTTCGGTAATCTGACGTAATTGAACCTTGTCAGATGTATTTTTGATCATTTTTTCAAAATAAAAAGGAATATCATTTTGATACGCAATACAATATACACGATACCTTAACAAATCATTTAACTTATACGAAAAACGATTGTTTTCAGCTTTCAATCGAACGAAACTATTGAACTTAGTTGGTACTAAATACACAAGCAGCTTATCAAAACGTTCGGTGTTTTCAATGGAAACTTCGTAATTAGAATACGTGATGGTAACAGACTTTTTATTATTCTGAATAGTTGTTGATTCTCTATTTTGTACGCTAGCAATTACTTTTTCATTAATAATACGATCAATATTTTTCCAACCTGTTCTTCGAATTGGCGCTCTATACACACGTTTTCTTTTTTCTTTTTTGATGATTGTTGCTGTCGAAGTAACATTTCTTGAAATTTCGCTAGAAACGGTGTTTGTTCGCACATTTGTTTGCTTGCTTTGTCTTTGACGGTTTCTCGTTCTATTAAAACGACGCGGTAAGCGTACAGTTAATCTTTTGGCAACTTTATCTGTTGTAAGAGCCAATTCATCAGAATAATAATTTTGTAATTGCTGTTTTGAAAATGTTTGATATTTCTTGTCAACTTCTAGTAACGAATCCATTTTTCGTTGCGTTTCCTCTAAAGCCAAACGATATACTTTTTGTTGTTTTAGGTAATAATCGTTAAGTTTAGAAACACTCGCAGTTGGATTCGAAATATTGGTCAAATTTTGAGCTGCAAAAAACTCAAACTGCTCACGAAGCGATGGTTGCTCATATCGAGTAGCAATCATTTTGTCAACTTCATGCAAATCACGATTAAGATTTTTTGCATACAGGTCAAAAATACTATTAGCAAATTCGCAATGTTGATGTATCACGCGTAAACGTTCTTCAAAAGCTTTAGTGGCGATAAATGTATTTTGGTAGCGTTCATTCCAAATTGTTTTTACTTTTAATGGATTTAAACCTTTAATACTATTTTGGAGTGTAAGTTTTATTCCTAGAGAATCTTTTGCTGCTTTTACAACGTCAGTTTTTAGCGTATCTCGGGAGCGGATTTTATCTCTATTAAATTCTTTTTCAATATATTCTCCAATAGTTTGATAGTTCTCCGCTTTTTTTGAAACATCACCAAAAGAATAATACAAGCTATCCGTAAATTTCTTATTGGTAACATCATAGCCTTTCTCGGCAAGTGTTTCTAAATAATTTGGTGGATAAAAATTCAAACTAAAAATATCTTCAGGAATCAATGCTTTATCCAATGGCTTCGGATTTGTCCAATTGATACTTCCATCATTTTTAATTTCACCATCAAACAATTGCATGCCTTCTTTATAATCTTGAGTGGGAATATCGGCAATGATTTCTTTTTGCGGATTGATTTCTAGTTTTTGTCCATCCTTTGTTGCTTCAATAAAAAACATACCGCCAGTTTCTAGTGGTTTATCATCAAAAAATGTGGACAAACCAGTTGTCATAATAGTATGCGAATCAACAGCTTCTTTCACTTCGAGTTGTACACTTCCATTGATGATGTTTTGATTTTGATCAACAAAAGCATTCTCAGGAATCAAAAAGACAATACCGTTTTTCGTTTCTACAATAGTATCTTTTTCAATCAAAATACTAAAAACTTCTGAAGTAATTTCTTCAGCAGGATTTACAACAATATTTTCAGCATACACTGTAGTTTTGTTTGGAGTGACTACGACTGGCGTTTTTTCAATGGAAGTTTCTTTAGGAATTACTGGATTTTCAGTACTTTTTTCAATGGGAATGATTGCCTTTTTTTCTGTAGAAACTTGTTGTTCAACTTTCGTTGGAATCGTCTCTACTTCACGAGTTGTTTCTGCGGAAGCATTCAAAAAATATAAACTCAAGAGTACGAGCAAAGCAGGAATTATGATCATTCCAATCAGTTTTAATAATTTCCAAAAACGATATGTTTTATGTGCATTTTGAATACTTTGTTGTAACGAAATACGCTCTAAACTGTGAATTAATTGTTGTTGTAATTCAACATCATTTTTAAAATCAGGATCGGTTGCCATACGTGTTTCAAATGCTTTAATTTCGGTGTCCGTAAGTACATTTAAAATGTACTTTTCTATGTATGCGATAGTTTCTAATTCAGTTCTCATCGGTTTGCTTTTAAAGTTCGTAATTCGTTCTTAGCACGCTCTAAACACTTGTATTTTTGTGTTTTGGCAGATGATTCTGAAGTAAATCCTAACAGATCGGCAATCGTTCGCATTTTCTTTTTATCGATATAAAATAGCGAAAGCAGTTTCAGACATTTGTCTCCAATAGATCGCAAGGCTTTTTCAGCCAATTGATATTTTTGCTCTTCTTGCAGATGAATTTCTACAGGAATAGTGTCGTCTTTTAAAAACGCTTGTTCAAAAGCGTCAGTTTGTTTATTTTTTTGTTTTAATTGATCTTTCCATAAATACTTGCAAATACTAAACACATAGGTTTCAATACGTGCAGTTAGTTTAAAATTAGGTGTTTTAGCTTTTCTATAAAAAATAAGTAAAGCTTCTTGAAACACATCTTGAGCTTCTTCTTTTGTACCTCCATATTTGCATATAAAGCGTGATACCTTCGGAAAGTATCTATAAATCTTTACAAAGGTTTTTTCCTTCTGTTCGGAAGTCAACAATTGTAACAGTGATTGATCTTTCATAATAATACGTTTATATACTTAATGGTACTACAGCAAAAAGGTAACCAAACTTTCTTAAAAAAGAATTAACTTACAGATAAGTTTGACTTTAAAAAATATTAAAATGAAAAGTTTAATCATTGCTGCTGTATCTTTGACCTTATTAGTATTATCACATAACACAACAGAAATGGGATTCTTTGATTTTTTATTCAACAACAAAAAACTAGAAAATAAGCAACGAGAGCAGTTTCAAGATTCAGTAACAACACAAATTCGTCATAAAGAGTTCATTAAAAAAGTATGTGATTCAAAGATTGTATATGCACTTAAAAATAGTGAAGGATTTGCAACATCAAGTTCCGTTCAATTTGAAGATAAAAAAGGCAAGCCTATTGGAATCATTTGTTTTTGGGCAGAAAAAGCTAGAGCTAAATCGTGTATTAAGGAAAATTGGAAAAACTATAAAGTAGTAGAAGTTCCTTTGGCAGCGTTTATGGAAAATTGGTGTATTGGTATGGAAAACGATAATCTATTAATAGGAACAGGATTTGATGAAAATATGTTTGGATATGAAGCTGAACCTTTAGAGTTGATTCTTGAATTAACAACCGAATTAAAATCACTTGGAAAAGATTTAGAATTTAGAAAATTTAAGGGAATTTCTGATTTAGAAAAGCAAGTGAAAGCAATAATAGAATAAAAAAACGTTTGCTAGACTTCTTTTTTGACATACAACAAATTTCAAAAATAGGTTTTATAAAAAATAAATCTGTACTTTTGTTTTCCAAATACCATTTGGACGAAAACTATGAGTCAAAAAACATTATTGAACTCAAAAGAGATCGAAATTATTCTGCATCGATTGGCGTGTCAGCTTATCGAAAATCACCTTGATTTTTCAAATACAGTGCTTATTGGAATTCAGCCAAGAGGAATCTACCTGGCAGAACGCTTAACCAATATTTTACGTGAAGAATATGAGGTAAAGGATATTGAGTTAGGATATCTGGACATTACTTTTTACCGAGACGATTTCCGCCGTAGCGAGAAAATTCTTGAAGCAAATAAAACGAATATCAACTTTGTAGTTGAAAACAAAAAAGTCGTTTTTATTGATGATGTTTTGTATACAGGAAGAAGTATTCGCGCAGCATTGACGGCAATTCAATCGTTTGGAAGACCAGAAGAAATAGAGTTGCTCGTTTTGATAGACAGACGTTTTAGCAGACATTTACCAATTCAGCCAAATTACCGTGGACGACAAGTAGACGCGATTAATGAAGAGAAAGTAAAAGTAAATTGGTCTGAGAATGAAGGAGAAGACATGGTATATCTTATTAACCAAGAAAAAGACAATTAGAAATGAGTGAATTGAGTGTAAACCACTTACTAGGAATCAAATATCTCAAAGAAGAAGATATACAACTCATTTTTGAAACGGCTGATCAATTTAAAGAGGTGATCAACCGTCCTATAAAAAAAGTACCTTCATTAAGAGATATTACGATTGCAAATCTATTTTTTGAAAATAGTACACGTACGAAACTTTCGTTCGAATTAGCAGAAAAACGGCTATCAGCAGATGTCATCAATTTTTCAGCATCGCAATCTTCAGTAAAAAAAGGAGAAACTTTAATTGATACCGTAAACAATATTTTATCAATGAAGGTTGATATGGTAGTCATGAGACATCCAAATCCTGGTGCTGGTGTATTTTTATCTAAAAATGTAAACGCAAGTATCGTAAATGCTGGAGATGGAGCACATGAACATCCAACACAAGCATTACTTGATTCGTATTCTATTCGTGAAAAACTAGGAGATGTCGCAGGGAAAAATGTAGTGATAGTTGGTGATATTCTACATAGTAGAGTAGCATTGTCAAACATTTTTGCACTCAAATTACAAGGAGCAAATGTAAAAGTGTGCGGACCTAAGACACTGTTGCCAAAATATATTGAAAGTTTAGGAGTCGAAGTAGAAACAAACTTAAGAAAAGCGCTTGAATGGTGTGATGTAGCAAATATGCTACGCGTACAAAATGAGCGTATGGATATTAGTTATTTCCCTTCTACACGTGAATATGCGCAACAATATGGAGTTACTAAAGCATTATTGGATTCGTTAGACAAAGAAATTGTCATCATGCATCCTGGACCTATAAATCGTGGTGTAGAAATTACAAGTGATGTTGCCGATTCTAAACAATCCATCATCTTAAATCAGGTAGAAAATGGAGTTGCTGTACGTATGGCAGTAATTTATCTATTGGCTTCAAAGATTAAAAAATAACAAAACCTTTAGTTTATTAGGTATTTACATTAAAATCGTGTTAAACGTATTTAAAAAGTATAAGTATGCGGTAAATTTTGTAAATTGTTATTAGAGATCTTAAAAAATAGCCTAAAACCCTCTAAACTTTTAACCTATGATTTTAGATAAACAAGAAAATATCCTCATTATAACACAAGAATCTACTGATATTATAGAACTTGTAAAAAAAATTGGAGCGAGTTATGACGAAATTCAACACGATAATATTATCGTAAATCTATTTTCATTTGGGAATTTGACAAAAAGCGATTTAGTAGAATTTTTACAACTTTCCAAAAGACATCGTGAAGCCAAGCACTCATTCGTAATTGTAACGAATAAAATAAGTACGGATGATTTACCAGAAGCCATCATGACAGTTCCAACATTACAAGAAGCTTTTGATATTATAGAAATGGAAGAGATAGAACGCGATTTAGGCTTCTAATTTTCCTAGACCTTGAATAAGAGAACGAAGCGGTTGCACACGTTCTTAATTTTATAATTATATTTTTGTTACAAACATAAAATGTAAACGTGTGAAATTAACCATACTTGGCTGTTATGCAGCAACACCAACAAAACATACAAATCCAACGGCACAAGTGCTCGAAATTAGAAATCATATTTTTCTAATAGATTGTGGTGAAGGTACACAAGTAGAGCTCAGACGTAGTAAAGTGAAATTTGCACGCATCAAGCATATATTTATTTCACACTTGCACGGAGATCATTTTTACGGACTCATCGGATTGATTTCTACATTTATGTTGTTGGGAAGAAATGCTGACTTACATATTTACGGACCAAAAGGGCTAAAAGAACTCACACTCTTACAATTAAAACTAACCAAATCGTGGACGAGTTATAAACTTTGTTTTCATGAATTAGAAAGTGATGCTCCAGAGATTGTATTTGAAGATGACAAAGTAACGGTTAGCACAATTCCTTTAAATCATCGTATTTATGCGAATGGTTTTCTCTTTAAGGAAAAAGAAAAAGAACGCAAACTCAATGTAAATGCTGTTCTTAATTATGAAATAGAAAAATGTTACTATCAAAATATAAAAAAAGGTAGAGACATTACATTAGATTCGGGCGAAGTCATCCCGAACGAAAAACTAACATTCGATCCTCCTAAATCCAAAGGGTACGCATTTTGCAGCGATACCGTATATTTCCCCCAAATTATAGATCAGATCAAAGAAGTAGATGTCTTATATCATGAAGCTACTTTTTTAGACAAACATGATAATCTGGCAACTAAAACGAAGCATACAACAGCAAAACAGGCAGCTATGATTGCCAAAGAAGCAAATGTTGGTCAGTTAATATTAGGACATTTCTCAACACGTTATGATGGTTTCAAAGAATTTAAAGAAGAAGCCAAAATCGTCTTTGAAAATGTACTCTTAGCTGATGATGGAAAAGTGTTTGAGTTTAATTAAAAAGTATATAAATAATTTATGTTGAGAAAATCTTCCTTTCTATTGTATGGGATTGTCCTGTTATGCCTTTTTTCTAACTGTTCAAGTAATATAGAAGATGACGAACGATTAAGAAATGAATTGCTAGTTCTGATTAATAAAAATGTAAAGAAAAATCCAAATCAAGCTTTAAAAGATGCAAATAAATTAATTGCATACGGTATAGAATATAAGGATACTGTTATGCTAGTAAAAGTGCTTTTGAAAAAAGGAGCTATTCTTACAGACAAAGGCGAACACAAAAAAGCATTAGAAGTACTAGACAAAGGATATAATCTATTTAATGAACCAGATTCTATAGCGTTAAACGCCAATCCATCGACATTAAAATTAAATACGAGATATAATTCCATACCAAAATCGCTTAGATCAGAATTAGAGTTCAAATATTTACTGCGAAAAGGAAATGCCTATGTGCTATATGGAGATAATGACAATGCACTAACATATTACTCGAAAGTATCTGTAGAAGCTACAAAACAAAAGAAGTTAGAAGATGCTCATATCGCCAGAATAAATATCGCCAAAGTCACACGTAATATAGGAAAGCTCAAGGAAGCATTGCGAATTTATAAAGAAGCATATGAAGATAGTAAATTAGAAGAAGTAAAATGTACTCCAAGAAACCGAAATCTTATTGAACTTGGAATAGGAGGAACATACTTAACATTACATATGCCAGATTCTGCTTTGTATTATAGTAACAAAGGTTTAAAATCCAGTTTAGAGCGAGAAGATGAAGTTGTGAATAGTTATTTTTATCACGACATTGGTATTGCTTACAATCAAAAAGGAGAATATCAAACTGCGCTCGTCAATTTAAACAAAGCAAAAACGTTTGTAGAAACTTTAGACAATGATGAACGCTTGGCAGAATCGTATTTTCATATAGGAAAAAGCTATTTCGGCCTCAAACAATACAATACTTCTATAGAAAAACTAACGAAAGTAATTCAACTCGTAAATCAATCAGAACGCATAAGTGAAACTGGATTTAGACCACAAGAATTAGTCGAAACATACGAGCTTTTAGCTAAAAACTATCATGAACTTTTCAATCAAAAAAAATCTGATTTATATGCCGAATTAGGAAAGAAATTGAGTGCTATGATTGATTCTAAAACAAAGAAAATCAATGACAAACTATATGAAACAGAAATTCGTAAACGCGATGTATTAATAAAACAAAAAGATGAAACGGTTGCATTCTACTTCTACATTATAGCCGCTGTTTCTGCATTGTGTATTATCATCTTGCTGCCGCTTTTATATTATAAAAAGAAAGCAAAAACCAATAAGAAAATGTTTGATAAATTAATGTCAGACAATACTCAAAAAAATAAAGAAGAAATAAAAAGTGCCACAAAAGAAGTCGTGATAGATGATTCTAAAGTGACAGAAATTTTAAAGAGACTTGAAAAGATTGAAGCGCAAGAATATTTTTTAGAATCTTCCTGTTCATTGGCTAATATGGCAAAAAAAGCAAAAACCAATGCAACATATCTCACCAAAATATTAAAACAATACAAGGAAAAAACGTTTTATCAATATCTAAATGAATTACGGATTAATTACGCTATTGAAAGATTGAAGAAAGATAAACTATTTAGACAATATACTGTAAAACATATTGCGTTAGAAGTTGGATATAAAAGTCCTGAATCTTTTACGAAACATTTCAAAAAAGCAACGGGAATTAATCCTTCATACTACATCAAAGAATTGGAAAAACATGTACATAAGTAATCAATAAAAACTCAATAACCATGAAAACTCAAAACTCAAAAAAATTACGATTAAGTAAAAAAACAATTACACAAATAGAACAAGTTGCTCTATCAAATCTAAAAGGGAAATCACTTCCTGCGTCAGCGCCAAAAGGATATTCTGCACAGATTTCTCAGTGTGGAAACCTTATATGTTATTAATTTGTTTTAAGGCGTAAATTATCTAATTTAAGGATACTTACTTTTTTAAACTCTTATTTCTTCAATAGCTTGCATGTATCAATATTTACGTAAAATTAATTGATAAGGTAAAGCTGAAAGCCTTTTTATAAACAGTAGGCAATGTTAAAAATTTATAACCATGAAAAAATCAAGAACTTTAAAATTAGGACTTAACAAGAAGAAAATTTCAACTTTAGAAGAGAATGCAGTGAATGGTGGTTGGCATTATTCATGTACGCCAACATGTACACAAACTGCACTTTACAGTAGATGTGGAAACTTGCAATGTCATTAAACTAATATGATTTTTTAAAAAAGGAGCAATTATTGCTCCTTTTTTTATACACTTATTTTTGAATGAAATAATACTTGAAACACCTTATTTTAAAGGTGTTTTTTTGTTTTTGTCAATTCCTTAAATTAGATGATTTAAGCTTGGTTACAATTAATTAACAAATCATAATTAATAGATTTAATCACTTAATAATTTAAAACGAAAACATAATAATTATGAAAAACAAAGGACTTAAAAACTTAAAATTATCAAAAGTAGCCATTGCAAAAATTAGTCTCAATCAAAGAGAAGTTTTAAAAGGCGGAACTATGCCTACATCAGAAGATTTTAATAGTACAGGGCTTCATTCTCAATGTGAACATGAAATGTGTCGCTAAGCTCTTTAGAGTAAATTAATTTGACTATGAAGAAGTTTAACGCAAATCATTAAACACCTTGTAATTATGAAAAGTAAACAAACATACAACCTTAAATTATCAAAAATCGCTATTGCTCAAATGAATTGTTTTCAAAAAGAAATTATAAAAGGAGGCACATTGCCAACTTCAGAACTCAATGGCTATCAAATGAGCGAAGATCCTGATGAAGAAACGATTTGTTACGCTATTAGATAAAGATGTTTTGCTTATAGCTTAAATCATCCAATTTACGTCATATACGTTTTTTTTCATGTAAAAACCTATCTAATTTGGTGGCAACAATCGATTGAAAAGGTATTGCCGAAAACCTATAAAAACGTAGGCATAATAAAATATTATAATCATGAAAAAACAAGAAATCAAAAACTTACAATTGAACAAAAAAGTAGTTTCTAATTTTGAGATCAGAAATATAAAAGGAGGTTTAGTATCCGTAGATGGAAAAACAGGTTGTATTGATCAATGTGATATTAAGTAATATAACTTTTAACCAAACAAAACATTTTTGATCATGAAAAAACAAAAAATTCAAAACTTAGAATTGAACAAAAAAGTAGTTTCTAATTTAAAAACAACCAATATAAAAGGTGGAGCTTCAGGTTTACCTTGTTTGAGCCTTTTTTACATGGAGTCAATTTGTTTTGACCATTGTCAGGAACGATAAAAAAGTATTTAATAAAATGTAGAAAAGGGATAACATATTGTTGTCCCTTTTTTTATGTTTAAAAATTATAAAATAACTTGATAAAAACTTAATACAAAAGGAATCGTTTTTACTTCTCAAAACGAACGAAAAGCTGTAAATTGCAGTCACTATAAAATAGGCTTGAAATACGTGAATAAAAACGAATGAAACAAGATTTAAGTGATTACCGAAAATCATACGAAAAAAGTGAACTGCTTGAAGAAAACTGCGTAGAAAATCCAATAGAGATGTTTCGTAATTGGTTTTTGGAAGTTGAAAAATCAGAAACAGTAGCGGAAGTCAATGCAATGACACTAAGTACGCTTGGCGCTGATGGTTTTCCTAAGAGTAGAATTGTACTCTTAAAAAAGTACACATTTGAAGGTTTTATCTTTTATACAAATTATGAAAGTGAAAAAGGTTTGGCAATGACAAAAAATCCAAATGTTTGCATTTCGTTTTTTTGGCCAGCAATGGAAAGACAAATTATCATTAAAGGGAAAGTTGAAAAAATTGCAGAAAACTTATCTGATGGATATTTTGAATCACGTCCGCGAGGAAGCCAACTAGGAGCATTAGTTTCAGACCAAAGTACTGTGATTCCTTCAAGAGTTTATTTAGAAGAAAAACTAAAAAATCTTGAAAAAGCACATGAAGGTAAAGAAATAGAGCGTCCATCACATTGGGGCGGATATATTGTAAAACCAGAAGAAATAGAATTTTGGCAAGGTAGAGCCAACAGATTGCACGACAGAATACGTTATCAATTACAAGGCGACTATTCATGGAAAATAGAACGTTTAGCACCATAAATTAAAATCATAAAAAAGTGAAAACCTTAATCATAGTCAGACATGCAAAATCGTCTTGGGAATATCCAGTAGATGACAAAGATCGTACGTTAAAACTTCGTGGAATTAAGGATGCACACTTAGTCGCAAATCATATTGCAGACAAAATCAATACGCCAGATATTATTTATTCAAGTATTGCAAACAGAGCTTTACATACCTGTGCTATTTTTACACGTTGCTTACAATATCCTTTTGATAAAGTAGTGATTAAGGAAGATATGTATGATTTTGGCGGCTCAGGATTAGTGAATGTCGTAAAATCTTGTGATAATGAGGTAGATACATTGATGGTGTTTGGTCACAATCACGCTATTACAGCAGTTGTAAATACCTACGGAAGTCAATTTTTTGACAATGTACCAACAAGCGGTACTGTAGTGATTCAATTTGATACAGATTCTTGGAAAACAATCAGTGAAGGTTCAACCATATTAAAAGTGTTCCCTAAAGATTTAAAATAATGCAGCAATCAAAAAACAAATACATCAATAGAGAAATCAGTTGGCTACAATTCAACGGACGCGTTCTGCAAGAAGCTGCTGATCAAACAGTTCCTTTAATTGAACGTTTACGCTTTATTGGAATATTCTCTAACAATTTAGATGAGTTTTTTAAAGTACGATATGCTACTGTAAAACGTATTGCACAAGCAGGAAAAGGAGGAAGAAGTGTTTTAGGAGGTGCAAAAGCCAAAGATTTACTAGAGCGAATTACCAAAATTGTAATCAAACAGCAGGCAGAAAGTTTGCGCATTCTGAATGAAGTGCAATCTGAGCTGGAAAAAGAAAATATTTTCATTGTTAATGAACAAAAAGTATCTCCAAGTCAAAGTGCTTACATAGAAAAATATTTCATTGAAAAAGTAAGTCCAGCTTTGGTTACCATGATTTTGGACGATATAGACGAAATGCCAAGTCTAAAAGACAAAGCAGCTTATTTGGCAATTCGTATGGTGATGAAAGAACAAGTGAGGAATACTAAAAAAGTATCACGCTTCTTCAAACCGAAAGTAAAAAAGATCAAATACGCATTGATTGAAATTCCAAAAACAATCGATCGTTTTATTGTATTGCCAACTGAAGGCGATAAAAAATATATCATTATTCTCGATGATTTAATTCGTCATTCATTAAGTAATATCTTCAGTATTTTTGAATATGAATCTTTGTCTGCACACATGATTAAAATTACCCGTGATGCAGAATTAGATATTGATAATGACTTAACGAAGAGTTTTATTCAAAAGATTTCTAGTAGTGTAAAAGGAAGAAAAAGTGGAGAACCTGTGCGTTTTGTCTATGATAAAACTATTGATAAAGATACATTCGAATACCTAATTGATAAAATGGGCATCGATGATATTGATAGTCTTATTCCTGGTGGACGTTATCACAATCGTAGAGATTATATGTCGTTTCCAAGTTTAGGAAGAAAAGATTTACTCTACAAATCATATCCGCCATTACCTATAAAAGGATTGAGTAGAGAAGGAAGTATTTTTGAAAAAATTGCAAAAAAAGATTATCTACAATACGCGCCGTATCACACATTTGCATACGTAGTTCGTTTCCTAAGAGAAGCCGCGTTAGATCCAAAAGTAGAAAATATAAAGATTACAGTATATCGTTTGGCAAAAATCTCACATGTTGCCAGTTCGTTGATCAATGCGGTGAAAAATGGTAAAAAAGTAACTGTTCAAATTGAATTACAAGCACGATTTGATGAAGCTGCCAATATCAAATATGCAGAACAATTACAAAGTGAAGGTGTCAATTTAATCTTTGGTGTGCCAGGTTTAAAAGTTCATAGTAAAACCTGTGTAGTAGATCGTAGAGAAAATAACAAAATAGTGCGTTACGGCTTTGTAAGTACTGGAAATGTAAACGAATCTACAGCAAAAATTTATACAGATTACACACTTTTTACATCAGATCAAGATATCTTAAAAGAAGTTTCTAAAGTATTTGACTTTTTTGAAACAAACTATAAAGTTGCAAAATACAAGCACTTATTGGTGTCGCCACATTACACACGAAATGCTTTAAACAAGCTGATTAATACTGAAATTAAAAATGCGCAAGAAGGAAATGAAGCGTACATCAAAATAAAAGTCAATAGTTTATCAGACTATAAAATCATAGATAAATTGTATGATGCGAGTCGAGCAGGCGTAAAAATTCAGTTAATAGTTCGTGGAATTTGCTGTTTAATTCCAGGCATTGAAGGCATGAGTGAAAATATCGAAGCCATAAGTATCGTTGACAAATTTTTAGAACATCCCAGAATGTTTATCTTTGGAAACAATGGCGATCCAAAAATATATATATCTTCAGCCGATTGGATGACGCGAAATATAGACAAAAGGGTAGAAGTAACGTGTCCTATTTATGATGAAGATATCAAAAAAGAATTGCTGGATACATTCAATATCGGTTGGAGTGATAATGTAAAAGCACGTGTGTTTTCAGAAAAGCAAGACAATGCATATCGCACGAATCAACTGATAAAAGTACGTTCTCAGTTTGCTACGTATGATTACTATTTAGAAAAAATGTCCAATTAACAAATAAAAAAAGAAGTCCATTTTGAGAATTAGAAAATTTGCTGCCATTGATATTGGGTCGAATGCGATACGATTATTAGTTGCAAATGTAATTGAACAAGAAAATAAATCACCAAAGTTTAAAAAGAGCTCATTAGTACGTGTGCCAATTCGTTTGGGACAAGATGTATTTACGGACGGTAATATTTCTCCAGAAAATGTAGAACGAATGACGAATGCGATGAAGTCGTACCGTTTATTAATGGACATTCATGGTGTAGAAAGTTATATGGCTTGCGCAACATCAGCTATGCGTGAAGCAAAAAATAAAAAAGCAGTTGTAGAACGCATCAAGAAAAAAGCAGGAATTAACATTGATATCATTGATGGAAAACGCGAAGCGGAAATTATTGCTTCTACAGATTTGCACAATGTTATTGAAAAAGAAAAAGACTATCTCTATGTAGATGTTGGTGGCGGAAGTACTGAATTTACAATCTTTTCTAATGGTAAAATAAAAACATCGCGTTCATTCAAAATCGGAACTGTACGTTTGTTGAACAAAATGGTGGATGATAATTTTTGGAAGGAAATTGAAAAATGGATTAAGAAAAACACCAAAGATTTTAAACGATTATCATTAATTGGTTCAGGCGGAAACATCAATAAATTATACAAAATGTCGGGAACGCCTGTTGGCGAACCGTTGTCATATATTTACCTAAATGCGCAATATCAATTTCTACAAAGTTTAACGTATGAAGAACGTATTTCTGAATTAGGATTAAATCCAGATCGTGCTGATGTAATCATTCCTGCGACTCGAATTTATCTATCAGCTTGTAAATGGAGTGGCGCTCGAAAGATTTTTGTACCTAAAATTGGACTGTCAGATGGTATTATAAAGACATTATTCTTCGAAACGTCGAAAAAAGACAAATCAGCATCGAATATTTTGAGTTTTTAAAAAACGGATATCTACTTTTAGCAGATAACTCAAATAACCAGATAAAGTTATAAAATACTCAATCTGAACAACCTAAAACAAGATTTACATATGAAAAAATTGGTACTTCTCTCATTTTTAATGTGTTCGTTCTTAGCTTTCTCACAAGAAACAATTACAGAAAGTGATGCATCAATAAATATGGACGATTACGTGAGTACAGATACTGAAACTCGCTACGGTTTTAAAGCAGGAATTAACATCTCAAACTATTCAGGAACAAATCTGAATGATATTCAAGATGGTTTAAATGATGCTAGAATAGGAGCGATGTTCGGCTTTTTTATAGACATGCATTTAGTAAGTAAACTGCGTTTTCAACCTGAATTCTTATATTCAGCACAAGGAGCCAAAGAAGAAGCATTACGTGCAGATTATTTACAAGTTCCATTAATGCTGAAGTTAGAGCTTACAGATTTTTTAAATATTCAGGCAGGACCACAAATTGGTGTTAAGATTCACGAATTTGAAGATAATTTTAAAAACTTCGATTTTGGAGTCAATGGCGGAATTGGTATCAATATCTTGGAAAATGTTGATATTGAAGCTCGCTATAATCTTGGTTTAGCCGATATGTTTGATGAAGATAGAGCTGCAAATTTTGAAGGGAAAAACGCTGTAATTCAAATTGGAATTACATACAGATTATAAGATTTATACTTTTAAACATAAAAAACGTCAAACTGAAACTTTCGGTTTGACGTTTTTTTGTGCGTGAATATGAACACGTATATTTATAATTTCACAAACTTCTTTATCGCTGTTTTTCCTTCTTGTTGAATCTGTACAAAGTAAATTCCGGCTTTTAAAGACTGTACATTTATTTTATATTGTTGCAGCAAATTTTCTGAAGTAACAACATTTCCAATTACATTATAAATCGTATAAGTTACTTTAGAATTGCTAGAAATTCCATTCACAAAAAGTTCTTTCTGTACAGGATTTGGATAGAGTTTTATAATATTTGAGAATGAATCATTTTCTTTTGTAGACAACACTTGTCTACCATAAACTAATTTAGTCCCTAGCAAATCAATCATAGTTAACGTTTCTGTTTGTAAATCAATTGTATAGTCGTAAAAATTGTTAGTATTATCAGAAATAATTGAAAGATAGCTGGGATCAAAAGTATCGCCATCACAAAAAGCGAGTGTTACTGAAAGATTAATAATATCAACAGAAGAATTGCTATTATTGACTTCATAATTCCCATAAAACGAATTACACGAACTATTTCCATCAACGACAATAAAATTAGGATCTGAAAGCGGATGAAAATTAATGTCAATAGTAGGACCTATTGGCGGATAGAGCCTATTACTATTTGTGTACTCTACATAATGTAAAAACCATTGTCCTAACAAATCAGGATCGGTTTGTGCTTTTGAAGAGAAGCTAAAAAGTAGTATTACAATTAAAAAGTAGATTTTTTTCATAGAATATTCATTGAAAGGTTGTGTTTTGTGTCTAGCAAATATAGATTAATCAGCTATTGAACTAAAATATATGAAACTATAATTATCGAATTACAGGATGCAATTTATAAATCACAAGTTTTAATATTATTGCATACTTACTGTTCTCATCAAGAGAAAAAGCGAAACAACTCAGATAGCAACAACGCTTCTATTTATAATTTTACAAATTTCTTTATCCCTGTTTTTCCTTCTTGTTGAATCTTTACAAAGTAAATACCAGTTTTTAAAGATGCTACATTTATTTTGTGTTGTTGCAGCGAATTTTCAGGAGTAACAACATTTCCAATCACATTATAAATCGTGTAGGTTGCTTTAGAATTGCTAGAAATTCCATTCACAAAAAATTCTTTCTGTACAGGATTTGGATAGAGTTTTATAGTAGTAGAAAAAGCTTGATTGTCTTTCGTAGTCAAAACACTTTTTCCGTATACGAGTTTTCTGCCAAGATGATCGGTTAATGTTAATAATTCTGTCTGCGAATCAATTGAATAATCAAAATTATGAGCAATTGCTGTTGACATGATTCCTAAGTGTAAACCTTCAAATGGATCGCTACAAAAACCAAGCGTTTCAGTATAGCTATTCATATTGATAGTTGAGTTGTTGTTTAAAATTTCATAATCAGAAGCAAAGGCATTGCAAGTGCTATAACCCAAAATCGATTCAAAAGTTCCAGAATTGGTGATTGTCATCTCGTAAGTATTTGTAATAGATGGAACGTAGGTTATTGTGCCTGAAGCTTCTACGTAATGGAGATACCAAGTTCCTATCAAATTAGCATCGTCTTGTGCTTGTATGGTAAAATTTGCAAATACTGCTAAAAGTAAAATGTAGATTTTTTTCATATTCTTGGACTTTAATGCAAGTTAAAGATACATTAGTCATGAATAGAAATAAAATGATTTTAAAAATAACTCTCAAATAACCAACTACAATTTATAAATATCGAGTAGCAGCTAGCCTGTAAAAAATGTTTTGAAGAAGTAATTAAATTAAAACATCAAACGTATTCCAAAAGTATAAAACAGATAAAAGTGAAAAGGTAATTACAAAAGTAAAGTGTTGTAAAAACTATCCATGCATTGTTTCTTTCTTGCTTAGATCTTTCATGATTTCGGCTTCAAAATCTAGCAAAGATTGCCATTTTTTATCTACTTCAGTACGATCGCCATATTGTCTGGCAAAACCTAAAAACATAGTATAATGATTGGCTTCACTAACCATTAAATTCTTATAAAAAGTAGCCAATTCCTGATCGTTCATATTTTCGGATAATAACTTAAAACGTTCACAACTTCTGGCTTCAATTAATGCTGCATACAAAAGTCTATGTACCAATTGTGTTGTTCTGCTTCCGCCTTTTGGAAAAAATTGCAACAATTTAGAAACATATTCATCTTTACGATCGCGACCTAAAGTCCAACCTCTGGCAATAATTTTATCATGAACCATTTTAAAATGACTCATCTCTTCCTTTACCAAAGCAATCATGGCTTCTACCAATTCTGGATATTCAGGAAAACTAACAATCAAAGAAATTGCGGTACTAGCGGCTTTCTGCTCACAAAAAGCATGATCTGTCAAAATCTCTTCAATATTTTTCTCTGCAATATTTACCCAACGTGGATCAGTTGGTAATTTTAAACCTAACATCATTTTTCAAGGAATTAAATTTCTAAATCAAAATCTCTACGAAGTCGTTCAACTAGAGGATTTATCTCTTTTAATTTTTCATATTTATCACGAGTTGTAAAGGCATATTTCTTTACGGTTTGTTCGTTTACGTCAATTTCAAGCGAAACATCATAATTATTCAACTCTCTACGAACAAATTCTAACAATGGATACTGCGCACGTTCAATTTCGAGTTTCATCGTTTCATTGGGCAGTTCAATAGAAATTGTTGTTGCATCTTTTAACTTTGGAATATCTGTAGATAGGAGCGAAGACATAATTTTTTCTCCTTTCTTATCAATCTTTTCCACATACGCATTCCAGACTTCCACCATTTTTTCTTCAGTAAAAGGATCTTTAGGTAATTCCTTCTGATCCACAACTTTGCTCTGTTGTTTCTTTAAATGCTCTTGTTTTGCTTTAATGCTCGATAATGACAAACCAGATACTTTATTTCGCATCATGGAAATATCAATCTTTGGTTTTGGTGGCGGCGTTACAGCTTTTGGTGCAGTGTTCACTTCCGTAGATGGCTTCTCTGCTTCAGTTGATGCCGAATTAGAAGGTATTCCTTGGTTAGATTGAACTTGCGTAGGAACAGAAGCATTTGCTTCGCTAACTTTGGCTACAGGATTTGTCTGTTTACCATGTGCAATAAAAAAAGTAGCAGGAATTATGAACCGATCGCTATTTTTTTTTTCTCCATCATAATTGATAGAGGCAAGCTGCATTAAGCATAATTCAACTAAGAGTCGTTGATTTCTACTGGTTTTATATTTCAAATCACAATCATTAGCCAGCTCAATTCCTTTCATTAAAAACTGTTGCGACGTTTTTTGTGACTGTTCTAGATATTTCTGTTTCGTCTGATCACCAACTTCTAAAAGAGCAATTGTAGCTTGATTTTTACACACTAACAAGTCTCTAAAATGTGAAGCAATTCCAGCAATAAAATGATGTCCATCAAACCCTTTTGATAAAGTCTCATTAAAATCAATCAATAACTGCGGAATATTATTTTCCAACATCAAATCAGTAGCTGTAAAATAAATTTCGTAATCAAGCACATTTAAATTCTCTGTAACTGCTTGTCTTGTAAGTTGTTTTCCTGAAAAACTAACAACTCTATCAAAAATAGAAAGTGCATCACGCATGGCGCCATCTGCTTTTTGAGCAATAATATGCAATGCGTCATCATCTGCTTCAATTCCCTGACTTTCTGCGATATACTTTAAATATTCTTTCGCATCTTTAACGCCAATTCGTTTAAAATCAAAAATTTGACATCTCGATAAAATCGTTGGAATAATTTTATGTTTTTCCGTCGTTGCTAAAATAAAAATAGCATGTTTTGGCGGTTCTTCTAAGGTCTTTAAAAAAGCATTAAAAGCTGCTTGCGACAACATGTGTACCTCATCAATGATATACACTTTGTATTTTCCAACTTGTGGCGGAATACGAACCTGTTCAATTAAGCTTCTAATATCATCTACGGAGTTGTTAGAAGCGGCATCTAACTCAAAAATATTAAAGGCAAAATCTTCATCAGGATTTTCAGTAGCGCCTTCTTGTTGATTAATTTTTTTTGCTAGAATACGAGCACAAGTTGTTTTTCCAACACCACGAGGACCACAAAATAGTAGTGCTTGCGCCAAGTGACTGCGTTCTATAGCATTTTCTAAAGTATTGGTAATCGCTTGTTGACCAACAACATCTTTAAATGTTTGTGGTCTGTACTTACGAGCTGATACAATGAAATGTTCCATAGAATTAGGTAATCTTAACTGGAGCAAATATAGCAATACAAATCTAATGAAACACTGAAAACATAGAGATACTTCTGCTTTTTTATTAACAGTTTTCGTGTACTATTTTATACATACAGATTTATTACTTTTTTACGGTAAATATGTCCTAATTTCAAACAATAGTGTACTTTTGCCGACAAGCAGGCTACCTTATCGCTGCTTCTTAGGAAGGAGAGGAAAGTCCGAACACCATAGTGCATTGTAGCGGATAACATCCGTCCGTCGAAAGGCGAGGACAAGTGCAGCAGAAAGAATGTACAGGTAATGCTGTAGTGAAATCAGGTAAACTCTACGAGGTGCAATGCCATGTAAATGAGCGTTTGAGAACGGCACGTTCGATGCTCAAGGGTAGGCAGATAAAAGTTATTGGTAACGATAATTTTAGATAAATGATGAGGCTCGACAGGATTCGGCTTACGGCCTGCTTTTTTTTATGAAATTCAACTTTTATAAACGCGAAAAGTGAATTAAGAAAACCATTCATTTATGTTCATACTTTGTGAAGAAAATACTATTGGCATAAAAAAGAAGAGAAATGCTTCGATTAATTTGAAGAAAACTTAGTATTAACTTAATAATTCACATATGAAAAAATGATACAAATTTTTCAGCAATTCCTCTTCTATAGATATTTTATGCACTAACACTCAAATTCTTAAATTTGATAATATTTAAATAAACTAATTTTGTATTGCTTTGTAAAAGTACTTCGGTTTTTATTTTAACATCACTAAAAACTGATACATAATGTAAGGTAAAACCGTATTTTTTTATTCTAAAACGAATATCTACTTTTTATATAGTTAACAAAACCAAGATCCAGAAAACGAATCGTAACAATTAAAGCAAAATCCGTTTTTACATATTTGATTTATTGTAAAATCAGATTATGAATTGCAGTGTCTGAAAGGTCTTTTTCCTCCAAATATTTCCTTTTGTAAAATTTTACTTAATGTTCTGATTCCATGGAGTTTGAGAATATCTTTTAGTATAGTGATAGCTTCTTGATTAAAGTGTAAATGTAAGATCTTTGATTATCAGAATGTTACGGTGAATCCGTAGATGTGCTATTGGATTTTTATTTTAACTTTTTGATATGTAGTTATTCTAAAAAATTAAAGTAAATAAAAAGCATGTTAACTTGTAGTTACGTTCCTATATTTATTTACAAATTTCTACTATTATTTTATACCTTTAACGAAAATAATTACATGAAAAAGCAATACTTCTTAATCCTCACCTTTATTTTTATTGGACACTTAATGTCTGCACAAATTGTAAATATTCCTGATGCTAACTTTAAAAACGCTTTGTTGAACGACAATGTAGTGGATACTAATGCTAATGGTCATCCTGATGCTGACGCAGATACAAATAATGATGGAGAGATTCAGGTAACTGAAGCGGAGGCTATAATTGGTTTGTATGTATCATCAAAGAATATAAGTTCTTTGGTAGGAATAGAAGCTTTTATAAATTTAGAAAAATTGGCAGTAGGCTTTAATTCACTCAATAGTCTTGATTTGTCATCCAATACAGTTTTGGAAGTGTTGAGCTGTAATTATAATCAACTTACAAGTTTGAATATATCATCTCTTGTGAATTTGCGAAGCTTAGTATGTGGGAATAATCAACTTACAAGTTTAGATGTAACATCTCTAGTAAACTTAGAAACTTTAAGATGTGGCAATAACCAATTATCGAGTATTGATGTTTCAACTAATGTAAATTTAAAATATTTTGGATGTAGTGATAATCAGTTAACAAGTTTAGATGTATCTGCAAATAATTTGCTTTTTAATCTACATTGTGGTGCAAATAATTTAACTGAGTTGGAAGTAGTTAATAAGCCTCATCTTCAGGGGTTTGGTTGTCATGATAACCAAATGTTGCATACCTTAACTCTTGAAAATAATCCGAATCTACTTATAATGGATTGTTTTAATACTAATGTTACTAGCCTAGATTTTACAACAACTCCTCGTATCTCTAGTGTAAATATAATGGACAATAGTCAGTTGGAAAGTATATTTATGAAAAATGGAGAAAATTTCTATCTTGTTGACCCTTATGGTTATTTGGTACTTGCCAATTTACCTAATTTATCTTTTATATGTGTAGATGATGAGGATGAGAAATCTGGTATAATTACATCTCTAGGATATTATGGAGTAGTTGATGGAGTAGAAATAAATACGTATTGTTCATTCTCACCAGGAGGAACATATTATACAGTTTCAGGAGAAACAAAATTTGATTCAGATTCAAATGGCTGTGATATAAACGATGAAATATATCCAAATATGTCATTCTCGATCACAAATGGTACAGAAACAGGAATTTTTACCGCAAATACTTCAGGAAATTATGCCATTCCTTTACAAGAAGGAATACATACGATAACGCCGCAAATAGAAAATCCAAGTTATTTTTCAGTAAGTCCAACAAGTATTACAGTTGATTTTCCAACAGATACAAGTCCAAATATTCAGGACTTTTGTATTACATCAAATGGAAATTTCAATGATTTGGAAGTAACTATTGTTCCTTTGGAAGAAGCACGACCTGGATTTGACACCGATTATAAAATAATCTATAGAAATAAAGGAACGACTACTTTGTCAGGAGCCGTGAGTTTGAATTTTGAAGATGATTATATGAATGTAATTTCTACAAATCCAATGGCAGTTGCGCAAAATACAGGAAATTTAAGTTGGAACTATACGAATTTAGCACCATTAGAATCAAGAAGTATTTTGTATACAATGAATCTAAATACACCAACGGATGCTAATTATCCATTAAATGGAGGTGATCATTTAGATTTTACGGCAAATATAACACCAACAACTTCCGATGAAACACCAACGGATAATACTTTAAATTTTGTGCAAACTGTCGTAAATTCATTCGATCCAAATGATAAAACCTGTTTGGAAGGAAATACAATCACAGAAGATAAAGTTGGAGAATATGTGCATTATCTCATTCGTTTTGAAAATACAGGAACAGCAAGTGCTATCAATGTCGTTGTAACAGATGATATTGATGCTGCAAGTTATGATGTGAACACACTGAGTGTTATCGACGGAAGTCATGAGTTTATAACAAGAGTAGATGGACAAAAAGTGGAATTCATCTTTGAAAATATAGACTTACCATTTGATGATGCAACGAATGATGGTTATGTATTGTTTAAAATAAAAACGAAAACTACATTAGCGTTGAATGATACTTTCATGAACAAAGCAGAGATTTTCTTTGATTATAATGCGCCAATTATTACGAATGATGAAACTACCATGATTGTAGAACCTTTAAGTGTTGGAGAAGTAAGTTTAGACACTTCGATAGAAGCATTTCCAAAGCCAACAAGTGATATGTTATTCATCACAGGAGAAAACGCAATTAAAACGATTGATGTATTCGATTTGCAAGGAAAATTGATACTTTCTAAAAAGTTGATTGGCAATCAAATAGATACAAATATTTCAGTAAAAACACTTTCCAAAGGATTATATATCTTAAAAGTAACTTCGGATAAAGGTGTGTTTACGGATAAAATTATCAAACAGTAAAACGTTAAATAATATAGTAAAGCAAAAAACCACGCCGAAAAAGCGTGGTTTTTTTATATGTTGAAATTTGATATTTATTCTGCCATCGTGTGATACACATTTTGCACATCATCATCTTCTTCAAGCTTTTCTAAAAGCTTTTCAATATCAGCAGTTTGTTCTTCGTTTAGTGGCTTTGTAACCTGCGGAATGCGCTCAAATCCAGAAGATAAGATCTCTATGTCTCTATTTTCTAATTCTTTTTGGATAGCTCCAAAGCTTTCAAATGGTCCGTATAATAAAATACCATCTTCATCTGCAAAAACTTCTTCTACACCAAAATCAATAAACTCTAATTCCAATTCTTCAGGATCTTGTCCTTCTGTAGGAATTCGGAAGTTACATGTATGGTCAAACATAAATTCTACAGAGCCTTGTGTTCCTAAGTTCCCATCACATTTATTGAAATAACTACGAACATTGGCGACAGTTCTATTGTTATTATCGGTTGCAGTTTCCACCAAAATAGCAATTCCGTGTGGTCCATAACCTTCAAACAATACTTCTTTATAATTGTCTGTATTTTTATCAGAAGCTTTCTTTATCGCACGCTCAACATTATCTTTTGGCATGTTAGCGGCTTTTGCATTCTGAATCACAGCACGTAATCTAGAATTTGTTTCAGGATTCGGTCCGCCTTCTTTTACAGCCATCACAATATCTTTACCAATACGCGTAAAGGTTTTTGCCATTGCTGACCAACGTTTCATCTTTCGTGCCTTTCTAAATTCAAATGCTCTTCCCATGTGCTAATTCTTTTTATTTCTACAAATATATAAGTTGTATTATTCTTTTGGAATATGTCGGCTTAAAAATTTTGCCGAAGCTTCATTCCATTGATTAATAATTTTAGTTCTTTTTTTATTTAGTGTTTCGTTTCGTTTATTGAAATCTACAATGGCTTTGTTAATATCATTTGCCATTGCATTATATTGATCAATTTCCTTTTTTGTGCGTTCTTTTGGTCGTTTTTTATCGATTGCCTCTTTGATTGCTGTAAATTTTTCATTCAGTAAGAAGAATTCGAGCATTTTAGGAACTTCATTTTTTGTCTCATCTAAGTAAAATTCTAATGCTTTTTTTGTCGCTTCTATCAAAGATGTATCTTCTTTATATATGGTCAAAGTATCTAACGCTTGTAAACCTTCTTCAGCAAAGGTTTGTAATGCGTTTGCGTTTTGTTGAATAGCACTAATGTCATTTGAAGACAAAGCATTCAGCATAAAACGTTCTTGAATATTACTTTTAAAAAACACCAAATACACCTCGTTTTTATGCTCAAACACTTCATTAGAAATTTTCATTTTTCTTCCCAATTCCGTTTCAGATTCAATCAAACGAATATTATTTCTAGCCGCAAAGTCTTTTTGAGCATTCTCATAAGTTTCTTGTGCTTCTTGCATGCGTTCGTCAGCGAGTTTTTGAGCCAAAATATAAGCTTCCATAAAATCATATGATTGTTCGGCAACTTCTTTCATATCGACAATCTTCGCATAGTCGTTTTTCAATAAACTAGTACGTAAGTCCATATAATCAAGTACTTGTTTCTTGTAATCATCTTCGCCTGTAAATGACTTTGCCTTTCTAATCTTAATCATAGCACGCTCAATAGATTTGATTAAGCGTTTACGATCGCCTTCAATTCTACGGGCACTTTTGCTGTGCGCAACCGATTTGGTGTATTTCCACATACTTTTAGAAATCTTCTTATTTTCTTTCCCGATGAAAGACAAGTAATCGTTTGCGTTTTTAAAGTTTTGTGCTGTTGAGGTTTGAAATGTCAAGACACAGATAAGTACAAAAAATGCTTTTAGGTAGTTTGATTGCATAGGTTATTTGGCTAATTGTTTGATGTAGTCTGAAAGAATGCGATAAGTTTCTTCAATTTCATGATCGGTTTGAATATTTTCAATCGCGTACGAATTTAACTTTGCTTTGTTCTTATTGTAGGCTAAAATTTCTTTGTAATCTTCTAAGTTTACAACTTCAAAAGTTTCATGTTTCATTTCCAAATTATCCGACTTCTTAAAAATTTCATCAAAAGTATCACTGTCTTTTTTGATGCCTTCTACAGAAATAGGAAGGTTTCGTTCTCTATTTAAATATGAATACAACGCTGAATTTATTTCCTTGATCGTATTTGTTGCAATACTTTTTTCAGCTCTTTCTAAACTTTTAGAGCGTAAACCGTCATAGTTTGAAGCTTGTGGAATTTTAAAATAAACATCTTTTAAAACGGTATCATTCTTAATAAAGTTTGAGTTGCCACTTTCACCGTTCTCAATTCCAGAAACTAAACTAGGAAACTCAATATCTGGCTGAATTCCAATGGCTTGGTGTGTATTTCCTTTAAAACCATACATTTTTTCAATAGTAATTTTAATAAATCCAGCTTCTTGACGTAGCGGAACTACTTGTTGAATAGTTCCTTTTCCATACGTTTTTGTTCCTACGACAATCGCTCTATTATGATCGCGCAAAGCAGCCGTAATAAACTCAGAAGCAGAAGCACTTTCATTATTAATTAAAATCACTAAAGGTTTAGTAAACAAAGTTCCACGATTGAAATCTTTGATAATGGTTTTTTTATTTTTTTGATCTCTATAAATTCCTAACGGACCTTTGTCAATAAACATTCCTGCTAAATCAATCGCTTGTTTCATAGATCCGCCACCATTTCCACGCAAGTCTAAAATTAAACCATCAATGTCAACAGCATTGAGTTTAAAAAGTTCTTTTGCAATATCATTTGCGCTACCAAAACCGTAATCTAAATTGGTGTAGAAACTCGGCAATGAAATATAACCGATATTTTGTTCTCCTTTTAAGATAAAACTATTGACTGCGTTGACTTCAATTTTTAAGTTTTCCTTGCGAAGTGTTACAGACTTATTAATGTTTTTATCGTTTAATATATTGATCGTAATAGCTTTGTTGTTTTCGTCGAAAATAAAATCGTATAAACTTTCTAATGAGAGACAGGTTGTACTTAAAGTATTGTCATTTGCTTTTAAAGAAAGTACCAAATCGCCAGCGTTGATCTCTTTTTCTTTCCATGCCGTACTTCCTGTTTGTAAGCCAGAAACGACAATTTTTCCATCACTATTTTTCGAAAACCATACGCCAATAGAATTTGTTTCTGTACCGATAGAATTCATAAAAGTAGTATTGTCTGTAGGATCAAAATAACTACTATGTGGATCAAAATAGGAGCAAACAACATCTAAGAATGTAGTTTCTACAAATGATTCTAGTCCATTTACAGCTTGAAGCTTATCAACAATAAAACATTTGTTTTCGGCAATTACTTTCATTTTCACTTGTCCTTTGACTTTCGTAAAGTTTGAAGGATTTGATAAGGATAAATAATCACGAATAATATCGATACGGATCTTTTTTGACCAGCGTTTTTGTAATGTTTTGCGCGTGCTAGAAAACACAGATTTGTCTTTTAAACTTCCATAGCGAACTGTATCTTTTCCTGAGAAATCTAACTTACTCTTTTCAACAATTTCAATATATGTTTTGGCAAGTTCAAGTTGCGCTTTGTAAGATGTTGTTAGTTCTTGTATGAAGTCACAATTATTATTAAGAAGATAATCGTCAAACTTTGTTTTTAAATCTCCAAGCGCTTCTATATCTGCTTCTGTATACAACATGCGCTTGTCATCAAGACGTTCAAATAAGGTTGTAAAAACATATTCTGAAAAATCATCATCAATCGCTTTGGGTTGATAGTGACTGTTTTCTAACATGTCTAAAACCATTGAAGATTTTTGACAAAAAGATATTTCAGTTTGTGCATATGCTGTAGCAACTACACAAAGAAATATGAAACGTAAAATATGATGCATGTATGCAGATAGAGATTTGTAGTACATAAAGTCACGAATTTAACAAATCTTTTGATTTTTACGTAGGAAACTAAGCTGAAAATATCTGAAAATCAGCATGAATTGTAGTGTAAAAATGCGAGATGTATACTTTTTACTAAAAATGAAGTAGAAGTTGTCCATTTTTTGGAATAGAATTCCATTGTGAGCAAAGTTGAAGATACTCAGACTTCAATTCTTTGATTTGTGTTAAACTCATCATGGGAACTTGTATGTTTTCCATAGAAGAAGCTTCCCAAGTAATCAACTCTGGATATTCTTCAATACTTGTGGTTTCATTACCTAACGATTGCAAATTTCGAGTCATGATTTCTGCCAGCCAACTCTCTGTATCTAAGTTTTTAATAAAGTCTTTGTCGGATAAATCAGCAATCGTCATTCCCGATGCAATATTTCCGTAAAAACCTTTCGTCAAATGAAACTTCTTTTCTACTACAAAATGAGCAATATCATGGTTTGGAATTTCAGGACCTAAGTTTGCACTCGTAAAAGTACCGTCGTTTCTTTTACAGAGCAATGTGTTTCGTTGTTCGCCTTTGGTTAGAATGATTTCCATAACGTGTGAAAGATAAGGAAATAAGTAAAAAAGGATAAAAAATCATTCCTTCATCTTTCCTGAAATATAAGCTAAAGTTTCTTGATTGCTTGTTGCCAAATGCTTTGGAAGTTTGTTATCTCTCGGTAAAACGGCTAGAAAACGATCAAAATTTGAAGTATATACATTTTTAAACAATGGCTTTTCTATGTTCATACTCTTTAGAATTTCTGTAAAAAACTCATCATGATGTATTAAATCATCAGCGCCCAAATGAAAAATTCCATTTTTACGACGATTGATCATGTAATGAATTTGTTGCGTCAGTTTTTTATCAGAAATCGTATTCATTACCAAATTTGGAAAAACTTCAATGGGAACTTTTTCTTGCAAACACTGTTTTATTTCTAGAATTCTCGGAGAATTATTCCCAAAAACCATAGGCAATCTAATAATCGCATATTTTTTCTGCGGTAAACGCATCAACATATTTTCAATACGAATTTTTAGTTTCCCATAAATACTTTCAGAGAGTGTTTTGTCAAATTCGTACGACGGATAACTGCTGTAAGCATCAAACACATTGGCAGATGACAGGAAAATTAACTTACAAGGTTTTGTTTTTACATATTCAGTTAAAAAAATATGTGCGTCAATCTGCGCGGCAAAATCACCACGTAATGCTGAAATGATGATTGTTGGCTGTACTTGCAATACAACTTCATCAATGCCATCATAATCTAAATCATAACGAATAAAATGTGCATTTTTAGCAAACGATTTATTGCTGTAAAATGTACCGTATACATCAAAATAGGAGCAAAGCTCTTTATAGATCGCTTGACCAATATATCCGCTTGCTCCTAGTATTAGAATTCTATTCAAAGGTTTTCTTTATTTTTTATAGAAAGGAAGTTTCACCACTTTCGCAGGAACTCGATTTTTACGAATTTGAATATAAATATTACTTCCAACATCTTTAAAAATTGTTGGTACATATCCTAAACCAATTCCAACTTTCATAGAAGGAGACATTGTTCCAGAAGTTACATTTCCAATAATATTTCCGTTTCCATCAACAATATCATATCCTTGTCTTGGAATTCCACGATCTTGCATTTCAAATGCAATTAATCTACGTTCAGTTCCAGTTTTTTTCTGAGATTCTAATTGCTCACGATTTACAAAGTCTTTTGTGAATTTAGTAATCCAACCCAAACCAGCTTCAATCGGAGAAGTAGTATCATCAATATCGTTTCCGTACAAACAATAGCCCATTTCCAAACGCAATGTATCTCTTGCTGCTAAACCAATTGGCTTGATTCCAAAATCGGCACCAGCTTCAAAAACTTTATCCCAAACTTCGGCAACATCTTCGTTCTTGCAGTAAATTTCAAATCCACCAGAACCTGTATAACCAGTTGCAGAAACAATTACATTATCAACTCCAGCAAACTTGGCAATTTGGAAGGTGTAATATTTAATATTAGTTAAATCGACTTCTGTCAATGATTGCATAGCTTCAACAGCTTTTGGTCCTTGAATTGCTAACAAAGAATAATCATCAGAAACATCACGCATTTCAGCGCCAACGTCATTATGACTTGAAATCCAGTTCCAGTCTTTTTCAATATTAGAAGCATTTACAACCAAAATGTATTTTTCTTCATTCACTCTGTAAATGATTAAATCATCTACAATTCCACCATCATTATTTGGCATGCAACTGTATTGTGCTTTTCCATCTTTCAATTTGGAAGCGTCATTTGTAGCAATCTTTTGAATTAATGCTAGGGCATTTGGTCCAGAGATGACAAATTCTCCCATGTGACTTACGTCAAAAACACCAACGCCATTACGAACCGTTTCATGTTCAATATTAACGCCTTCGTATTGTACAGGCATATTATAGCCAGCAAAAGGAACCATTTTCGCACCTAATGCTTCGTGAATTTTTGATAGAGCAGTATCCTTCATTTTAGTTTTTCTTAAATTGATTGCGAATTTATGAAAAATCGCCCTAAAAAAATGGGGAATTTTTATTTGATTCTTGATTTTTACTACATTTTAAGATTTTTAAAATGTAGTTTTATGAATATGTAAACAACAATAAAATTATTGAACCGTAGATCGTATGCATATCTAATTTAAGGAAACGCATGCAGTAATGATCTAAATGGTATGTTTTAACATTTAAATTACAATCTTTTATATAATTAATACATTAAAAATATGGATGAAAATTCGAGATATGATAACAAACGTAGAACGATAATTATGCTAGAGCAATCAATAAAAGAGGCGATTAAGTCATTTATTTTTGAACCAAATGATGTAAACACTTGGGTTGAGGTTAAAAGTATGATAATTCAATACTAGAATACATTATGGAAACAAGGAGAATTGGTAGGAACAGTGCCAGAAGATGCTTTTGGAGTTGACATTGGACTTGGATCAACCATGTCGCCAGATGATATCATAGATGGAATTATGCGTCTTGCAGTAAAAGTTGCTCTTGAAAAACCTGCAGATTTTACAATTCTTACATTTCAACAGCAAATGCAGAAATCATAAACATAAAAAAAGAACTATTTATAAAATTTAAATAGTTCTTTTTTAATTTTAAGTATTCAAAAATCGTTTCAAATCATCATAGTCAGCAGCTTGTATGGCATGTTTTTCCTTATGCATGATTTCTTGAATTTGTGACGGAATATCCAATTTTAGACTCAAGGTCGATTCTACAGTCGGTAAAAATTTGACAGGATGTGCTGTTTCTAGAAAAATACCATATGCACCTTGTAAATCGTGATTTTTTAAACCTAAATACCCAACAGCGCCGTGCGGATCAGCAATATAATTGTGCTGATTGTGAATAGCTTTCATCGCGGCTTTTGTTTCTGAATCTGTGAAACTATAGGACGAAAAATGTTGTTTGATCGTTGCTAAATCATTATTATACAATTCTTGAATACGGATGAAATTACTCGGATTTCCAACATCCATAGCGTTTGAAATAGTTGCAATAGATTTCTTTGGAACGTATTCACCATTTTCTAAATAGTTTGAAACCGTATCATTTACATTTGTGGAAGCGATAAAATGTTGAATAGGTAAACCTAGTTTTTGCGCCATGATGCCTGCACAAATATTTCCAAAATTTCCACTAGGAACTGAAAAGACAATATTTTTATGTTGCTTGTGTACTGCTTTATAAGCAAAGAAAAAGTAGAACATTTGTGGTAGCCAACGCGCAATATTGATTGAATTTGCAGAAGTTAATGTGCGTTCAATTTCAGTATCTAAAAAAGCTGTTTTTACCATGTCTTGGCAATCATCAAAAACACCGTCAATTTCCAAAGCTGTAATGTTCTGACCTAAAGTTGTTAGTTGTTTTTCTTGAATCTCGCTGACTTTTCCGCTTGGATATAAAATGACAACATCAACACCTTTTACACCCAAAAAACCATTGGCAACTGCACCGCCAGTGTCTCCTGAAGTTGCCACTAAAACGGTCACTTTTTCTTCTTTATCACGATTAAAATAACCTAAACAACGTGCCATAAAACGTGCGCCAACATCCTTAAAAGCCATTGTTGGACCATGAAACAATTCTAAAGTTCCGATATTGTCTTCTATGGGAACAACAGGGAAATCAAAACTTAAAGTTTCTGTAATAATTTCTTTTAAGATATCGTTTGGAATATCATCTCCGACAAATTGTTTGATAGCTTCAAAAGCGATTTCTTCATGTGAATATTGATCAATATTTTGAATGAATTCGTCAGACAATGGTGTAATGTTTTCAGGGAAATAAATTCCTCTGTCAGGCGCTAATCCTTTGATGACAGCTTCTTTAAAAGAAACTTTTGGAGCTTTATGGTGTAGGCTGTAATAGTTCATTTGTTTTTAGTATTATTAATAAGCGTCAGTTCGAGTGGCAAATTTTTAATTTGTTGTATCGAGAACAGCTCTGATTTTGTGATGTTTTACATTTAAAATTTATTATTTTACATTTTTGAGTTTCCAAGCACTTCTCGATACAAAATTCTTTCAGAATTTCACTCGAAGTGACGTTTGGTGTATAGCTTTGACCTAAGCCCCAAATCACTCAAGAATCCGACAACCATTTGTGTTTATCTTTGAAACATGAATGTCGTAATCAATATTTAGTTTTTTATAGGTTTCTGACATGCTTTTCGCTACTTTTTCTGCCATTTCTTTTCCTTTACTTAATGCAAAAATTGAAGGCCCAGAACCTGAGATTCCAGCGCCCAAAGCACCACAATCAATAGCATTTTGTTTAACTTCATTGAATCCCGGAATTAAGATAGCACGCAAAGGTTCTACAATTTCATCATGTAATGATCTGCTGATTAAATCATAATCAGATGTGTATAATCCGCTTATTAAACCACCTAGGTTTCCAATTTGTATGATGGATTTCTTCAGTGAAATATTCTCCTTCAATAGAGAACGCGAATCTGAGGTTTTTACTTCAATTTGCGGATGAATTACTGTTGCGTATAATTCACTTGGAGTTGGAATTTTGATAATATCTAAAGGATCATAACTACGAACTAGGGTAAATCCACCTAAAAGGGCAGGAGCTACATTGTCTGCGTGTGCTGTTCCGCTTGCAAGTTTTTCACCTTCCATTGCAAAAGGTACTAACTCATTCGCAGAAAAAGGTTTCCCAAGTAGTTCATTCATTGCCCAGACAGTTCCAGCTGAACTTGCTGCACTACTTCCAATTCCGCTTCCAGCTTTGATATTTTTATAAATTTCAATTTCAAAACCGTGATCTAAATCAAGTGTTGAAAGCATTGCCAAACCTGCTACACCAGCTACATTTTTTTGAGTATCTAAAGGTAAATCTTGACCCGTAAGTTTGGTGATTGCAATACCTTTTTTATTAGTTTTTCTAATAATCATTTCATCACCAACTGTATCTAAGCACAATCCGAGGACATCGAATCCGCAAGAGACGTTTGCAATTGTTGCTGGAGCGAATATTTTGATTTCGTTCATTTTTTTTAGTATTGAGATGTTAGTGTTGAGAAAGTTTCCATACTAATATCTATTATTTCAAAGTACTTCTTGATATAAAATTCTTTTGGAATTTCACTCGAAGTGACGTTTATGTTCTTTTTCTATGTTTTGAAATCCAAACCGTCAGTTCGAGTGCCAAATCTTTAATTTGGTGTGTCGAGAGCAGCTATGATTTTAAATGTTTAAAATTTTCCAATTCGTATCACATCTGCAAAAATACCTGATGCCGTAACTTCCGCACCAGCGCCAGCACCTTTTATCTGTAATGGTTGTGCTACATAACGATCTGTAAAGAAAAGAACAATATTATCGCTTCCTTCTAAATTATAGAAAGAATGATCAGAAGGAATGTGTTGCAAACCAACGCTGGCTTTTCCGTTTTCGAAAGTAGCTACGTATTTTAAGCGACAAGCTTTATCGTTTGCTTCTTTGAAAATTTGTTGAAAATGTGCTTCGTGTTTTGTTAATGATGCGTAAAAATCTTCATTATTGGTTGTTTCAAGTGTTTCTTTTGGTAGAAATGAATTGTTTTCAATGTCTTTTAATTCCATCATATAACCACTTTCACGCGCCAAGATGAGAATTTTACGAGCTACATCAACACCGCTTAAGTCAATTTTTGGATCAGGTTCTGTGTATCCTTCTTTTTGCGCTTGTGTTACGATATCATGAAATGTATTTTGATCACTAAAATTATTGAACACGAAATTTAAACTTCCTGAAAGTACGGCTTGTATTTTATGAATTCGATCACCAGAAGCAACTACGTTTTTTAAGGTGTCAATTATTGGTAATCCTGCGCCAACATTGGTTTCAAATAAAAATGGCGCATTGTATTTTTGTGAAATACGTTTTAAATTTTGATAGTTTTCATATTCAGAAGCACAAGCAATTTTGTTACAAGTAACAACCGAAATATTGTTGCGTAAGTAACTCTCATACACTTTAGAAACCTCATGACTTGCCGTAATATCTATAAAAATACTGTTACGCAAGTTGAGTGATTTGATGGTTTCATGTAACTCGTTCAAGTTTGCTTTTTCTCCATTGACTAATTTGTCTTTCCAATTGTCTAGATTGATTCCTTCTTCATCAAAATACATGGTTCTAGAATTAGAAACACCAATGACGCGAATGTTTAGTTTTAATTGTTCGCGTAAGTATTCGTGCTGCTGATTGAGTTGTGCTAAGAAGCGCTCTCCTACATTTCCAACACCAGCTACAAATAGGTTTAATTGTTTTACTTTTTCTTCAAAGAATTCTTCGTGCAAAGCATTTAGTGCTTTTTTAGCATCATCGCTATTTATCACTGCAGAAATGTTTTTCTCAGAAGCTCCTTGTGCGATAGCGCGAATGTTTACATTGTTTTTACCGAGCATGCTAAACATTTTTCCACTCAATCCTTGATGATTTTTCATGTTTTCACCAACCAATGCAATGATAGCCAATTGTTGCTCTACCAAAATAGGATTTACTTTTTTGGAAGCAATTTCGTAAGCAAAAGTTTCATCGATGGCAATTTTGGCTTTTGAAGCTTCTTTATCATTGATTCCAATACATATAGAATGCTCAGAAGATGCTTGTGTAATTAAAATAATGTTTATTTTTTGTGCTAATAAGGTTTCAAATAAACGTTTTGAAAAACCAGGAATTCCAATCATTCCGCTTCCTTCTAGTGTAAGTAACGAAATGTTTTCTATGTAACTAATTCCTTTTACAGGTTGTTGTTGTCCATTAGTTTGTTTGGTAATGCGTGTTCCGGCTTCTTCTGGATTGAATGTGTTTTTTACCAGAATTGGAATTTCTTTATGTAATACAGGTTGAATCGTTGGCGGATAAATTACTTTTGCGCCAAAGTGCGACAATTCCATTGCTTCTTGATATGAAATATGTGGAATTGGAGTTGCTTGTTTTACAATTCGTGGGTTTGCTGTATACATTCCGCTAACATCTGTCCAAATTTGCAATTCGTCGGCAATAACTGCAGAAGCAATAATCGCAGCTGTATAGTCTGAACCACCACGACCAAGCGTTGTTGTTTCTCCGTTTTCTGTGGCAGCAATAAAACCAGGTAAAATCACAATCTGCTTTTCGTTTTGTTCAAAAAATGATTTACAATTGGCTTGGGTCAATTTCATGTTGACTTGTGCATTTTCAAAGCTTTCTGAAGTAATGATAAGTTCTCTACTGTCTTTATAAATACTATCTAACTTGCGAAATTTCATCACTTCTGAGATGATATAAGAAGATAATAATTCTCCAAAACTAGCAATAGTTGCTAGTGTTTTAGGTGTTAATTCGCGAAGCAAAAAACAACCTTCATATAATGTTTCTAGATAATTGATTAATCGTTTAGTATGACTAATTACAGCACTTTGTTCAGTAACAGGAATTAAATCTTTGACTACTTGCATATGCCTGTTTTCAATTTCTTGCAAGAGTGATTTGTAATATTCATCCTTTACTGCGGCGAGTTCAGCAGTTTTTAATAGCATATTTGTTGTATTTCCAAAGGCAGAAACCACAACAGCTATTTTTTTATCGTGAGATGCTTTTGTAATAATATCTATTACTAGGCTTATATTTTGCGCATTAGCGACAGAAGTACCGCCAAATTTGAGTACGTTCATGAGTATTGTTTTGTATGATTATTGGTAATTTTTGAGAATCTTTTAGTAAGTTCTCATTTAGAAAATTATGTGTAAGAACACCAAGTCGGTTATATAATGTTTAGACCCCAAAAGGGGTAATAGTAGCAATCGTTACAGTTGTGGTAGAAACTGTAATGTTAATTGAGTTAATAAAATTATTTGCTACTAAACGCATGTTTTGTCGTATGATGTTATTCAAAAGTATTACTTTTATGACCATAAACAAACTATATATTTATTTTTCACGGATCATTAGTGAAAGCACTTTTTTTTTATAAATGCACTAAAAAAATAGATTGAATTGTAAAGAAATTCATCAAATGTGCAATGATTTACATTAATAAAACGAATACATGAAGATATATTCAGCAGATCAAATCTACGAAGCAATCAAAACGACGATTGAAAAGAATCAAATTACCTCTAATGACTTGTTAGAATTTGCAGGAACTCAAGTTTTTAATTGGTTTCATACACGTATGCAAGGCGCACAAGTTCCTATTCATATTTATTGTGGAATTGGTAATAATGGAGGTTTAGGCTTGGTGTTAGGAAGACATTTATTGCATCATGGGTATAATGTACATACTTATGTGGTAAATTTTAGCGATAAGCGTTCGAGAGATTTTTTGATTAATTATGATCGAATTAAAGAATTTAAAGTTTGGCCGCGTTTGTTGAGTTCTGGAGAAGAATTTCCAGAAATGAAGAAAGAAGATATTATTGTAGATGCTATTTTTGGAATTGGCTTGAACCGAGAAACTTCAGATTGGGTAAAGAGTTTAATCAAATATATCAATGCTTCTGATGCGTATACGGTTTCATTAGATGTGCCTTCGGGATTATACCCAAATCATGCTCCAGAAGATAAAGAAGCTGTCATAAAAAGTAATTATACGTTAACAGGGCAAGCGCCAAAATTGAGTTTCTTTTTGCCAGAAACAGGAATTCATTTGCAACAATGGGAAGCGCTTGATGTTGGATTTGATCAAGAATATTTACAAACTACCGACACAGAAGTACAATTGATTGATAAGTTTGAAGTGTTACCATTGTATATTCCTAGAGAGAAATATGGGCATAAAGGTACTTACGGACATAGTTTGATTGTCGGTGGAAGTTTTGGTAAAATGGGCGCAGTTACTTTATCGAGTGCAGCTTGTTTGCGAGTTGGAACTGGATTGATTAGCGCATATATACCAGAATGTGGATATACCATTTTACAAACATCATTGCCTGAAGCGATGGTTATTTGTGATGAAGGCGAGAAACATATTACTAAGATACAATATGATGTAGAAGCAAAAGCTATTGGAATGGGCGTTGGTATGGGAACTGATGCAACGACAGTAAAAGCTCTAAAAGCGTTTTTAAAAACAAATACAACTCCATTAATTATTGATGCTGATGCTTTGAATATTCTTGCAACCAATAAAACGATGCTAAAGTCTGTTCCAAAAAAATCTATTTTAACACCGCATCCAAGGGAATTAGAACGCTTGATAGGTGAGTGGAGTGATGATTTTGATAAGTTGGAGAAAGCAAAAGCATTTGCCAAAAAATACGATATTGTACTGATTATTAAAGGCGCGCATACAATTACTATTTATGATAATTATTTGTATATAAATAATACTGGAAATCCAGGAATGGCAACTGCAGGAAGCGGCGATGTGTTGACAGGAATGTTGACAGGATTGATCTCACAAGATTACGATCCGATTACTGCTGCAATTTTTGGAGTGTATTTGCATGGAAAAGCTGGAGATCTTGCTTTGTCAGGTTTAGGATATCAGGCATTGACCGCAAGTGATATTGTAGATCATATTGGCGATGCGTATTTAGATTTGTTTAAGCAACCCGAACAACCATCTGCGGAAGCTGAACAATAATTATAAAACATAAAAAAGGCTATCTAAAATATGAGATAGCCTTTTTCGTATACTGTATTTTCTATTATATTTTTAACTCATTAAATAATTCTATGAGTTTTGGATCTGAAGGTCTTGGAGCGTCTGCGTTTACAATTTTTCCATTTGGATCAATTAGAATAAATCTTGGAATCCCTTCAATAGCATAGTCAACAACAAATTGAGATTTCCAATCGTTATCTGCCATTAATTGAATTCCACCTAATTCTTTATCATCAACCATTGTTTTCCATTTTTTGTGTGCTTTTTGTTGATCGATTGATATGGAAACAAACTGAATGTCTTTGTTATGGTATTGTTTTTCTACCTTTTTTAACGATGGAATTTCAGCAATACATGGTCCACACCAAGTTGCCCAAACATCAATGTATACGTATTTTCCTTTTAAATCGGCTAAAGAAGTTTTTCCTCCTTTGTGATTTTCATAGTTAAAGTCTGGCGAATTTTTCCCTGCGACAAGCTTTTTAATCGTGTTATATTTTTTAGTTAGTTCTTCTTTAAATTTTTCATCATTAGAAATTTCTGAAAGCGAAGTGTATATGAACTCTGAGTCTTTTCCAGAAGGAGAAATATAGTATGATAACTCTTCTACTAAAGCATCTTTAATTCCTTTTGACTTTAATCCTTTTATCATGTTTATAGCTCCTTTAGCATCTTCAGTAGGATTAATTTTGTCTCCATAATGTTGAAGCGCTAATTGTCTGTATGTACTGTACATTTTATAGTTTTCTTCATTATCATAGTCTACATCTTTAAAATACGCCATAAGCTCTTCAGATGGTTTGTAGTCTTCATTTTTTGAGTAGTACGGATAGTACATTGGGTATTTTGAAAGATTGATGAGGTGTGCAAACTTGATGCCTTTAGTTTCATATGTGATAAAATCTTGATCTAAGTTTGTGGCTTCTTTTAGTTTCTCAGAAGCTTCTTCTTTAAAACCGTTGATTGTTTTTATAAAGTCTGCTTCTTCTTGTGAAAATATAGCAACAGCATCTCTTGTTTTGTTTCTCACGGTTTTTTCCCATAAAAACATGTTTTCAGCTGCACCTTTTCCTTTATAGCGCATACTGTCTACAAATTTTTTAGCGTCAGTAGTTATGCTTAAGTCTTTTGGATTGGTAATAAATAACGTAATATCATCTTGACCGTGATAGAGTTTGTAGTAACTAGTTTCTACACGTAATGTATCTATAAAAGTTCCGTCATCGTTTAGCTTGATTTCTTTTTTAAAACCATCATTGATGAGTACAATTTTATCATCTTTTTGATTTTCTATTTTTCCAGAGAATAACGTGTAATCCACTTTTGGTTCATTGGCACACGAAATGACTGAAATACAAATAAGTAGTAGCAGTAATTTTTTCATTTTTCAAGGTTTGTTTTCTCAAATTTAAATGATTCTTTGTGGAATATGTCAACTATTAACAAATATTTGAATAATAAATATGTACTTTATTTTGGCGCTGTGTAATAAAAAAAGGTGCTTTGAATTTCTCAAGGCACCTTTTTATGTGGTATTATGATGATTGAATTTATATTTTTAATTCGTTAAATAATTCAATTAGTTTTGGACTTGATGGTCTTGGAGCATCAGCATTTACGATTTTACCTTGTGGATCAATTAGAATAAACCTTGGAATCCCTTCAATAGCATAATCTGTTACAAATTTAGATTTCCAAGCATTGTCAGCGATTAGTTGCACACCGCCTAATTCTTTATCATCTACCATTTTTTTCCATGTTTCATATGCTTTTTTTGTATCGATAGAGATAGAAACAAACGATATATTTTTATTGTGATATTGTTTTTCAACTCGTTTTAATGATGGAATTTCTCCGATACATGGTCCACACCAAGTTGCCCATACATCAATGTATACATACTTACCTTGTAAATCTGCTAAAGAAGTTTTTCCTCCTTTGTGGTTTTCGTATTGAAACTTGGGTGAATCTTTACCTGCAATCAGGTTTTTAATTTTGTTGTACTTTTCAGTTACTTCTTTCTTTAAATCTTCTTTATCCGATATTTCCTGAATGATGTTATATATTTTTTCAGTATTTTCATTTGACGGAGATATAGAATATACAAGTTGTGTTGCTAGCTCGTTTTTAATGTTCTGAGATTTTAATCCTTTGATTGCATTAAGGCTAGTGGTCATTAACGAGTCTTCGTATACTTTGTCCATGTAATGTTGAGTAACGATCTCTTTGTATGATTCGTATGATCCGAAATCTTTTGCATTATCAAGATTTAAATCTTTTAATGGAGCTAATAAATTTTCTGAAGCTGTATAATCTGGTTTTTTAGCAAAATATGAATGATATCTTGGATAACGTGCTAAGTTTGCCAGATATTCATACTTGATATTTCCTTTTTCTGTATTAATAAAATTAGCGTCTAGGCCTTTTGCATTGGCTAAGGCATCTTCTGCATTCTTTTTTGCATCTCCAATTTTCTTTAAGAAAGCTTCTTCTTCTTCAGCATATACTTTTTCAAAATCAAAGTTCTCATTTGCTAAAAATTTAGCAGCAATATAATTGTTCTTTTCAGCACCTTTTCCTGAATACTTAATGGTCTCATCAAATTGCGCAGCATCTAAAGTGATCTTAAGTTCATCTCCAGGTTGTGTATACAAAGAAGTACGTTCTCTTTCATGAGAAAACGTATAATAACCATCAGTTTTTATTCTTAATGTATCAGCGAAGATACCGTCTTTTCCAACAGCGATTTCCTGCTTAAAATCATTTCCTAAGATATATACTTTGTCACCTTTTGTGTTCTCTATTTGCCCAGATAATAATACATAATCTACCTTTGGCTCGTTTTTACATGAAATGATTGCTAGTCCGGCAATCAATAATATTGCTTTTTTCATTTTGGTATAGTTTGGAAGGTTATATTTTCAACTCGTTGAACATTTCAATTAACTTCGGATCAGAAGGTCTTGGTGCATCAGGACTCACAACTTTACCTTCAGTGTCTAATAAAATAAATCTTGGAATTCCACTTACTATATATTCTTTAGAAAAAGTATTATCTCCTCCAAAATGTAATTGGATACCACCTAAGTTTTTATCAGTAACCATTTTTACCCAAGCATCTCTATTTTTATCAACAGAAATACTCACAAAAGCAATATTTTTATCGTGATATTGTTCTTCAACTTTCTTTAACGAAGGAATTTCTCTAATACAAGGTCCACACCAAGTTGCCCACATATCAATATATACATACTTTCCTTTTAAGTCTGCTAAAGAAGTTTTTCCTCCTTTGTGATTTTCATAGTTAAATGTTGGTGAAGGCGTTCCTTTCGGGAATTTTGTTTTGATGGTAATTTCTTCTGATGCAAATCGTGTGTATGATTTTAGCATCGGATCTATATCTTTCAGTTTAGACGCAATGATAGTGCTATCTACATCTTTTTGTGAATTGTAAAAGTCATTTAAATCTTTTCTTATTCTTTTCATTTCTTTTTCAAGTCCAGCTGCATCAAGACTCGTTAAGAATTCCATATTTAATAGTTTTTCTGTTTTTAGCGCATCTTCGGCTAAGAAATTATTGTGAACAGCTCCTTTTCCAGTATATTTTACTGTTTCGTCAAACATTTTAGTATCTAGCGTAAGCTTTAAATCAAAATCATTTTCTAGATAAATGTTTGTTCCTTCTTTTCCATCGGAAATATAATACACACCTTTTTCTACTTTTAAAGTGTCTTTAAAAGTTCCGTCTTCATTAACTTTTATGGTTTTTGAAAAAGTTCTGGAACGTACAGTAAGTATGTTGCTATTTTTATTTTCTATTTTTCCTGAAAGTGTTACATAGTCTTTCGGTACTTCTGGTTCATTCTTACATGAGAAGATTGCAAATACCGCAACCAATAGCAATAATTTTTTCATTTTTTCAAAGTTTGTTTGCTCAAATTTAAATGATTCTTTTTTTAATCAATAAATTATTAACAATTATTTGGTTAATACAGATTGAATTTTGACTTTTGAAAGATAATTTGATTACAGCATCATGATACACAAAATAAGTTCACAAATTCTCGATATTACAATTATTCAAGAATTATTACATACAAATGCTCAACTTGCACTGTCTGAATCGGCTACGAACAAGATTGTAGCGTGCCGTGCTTATTTAGATAAGCGTTTAGAAGATCAAAAAACTCCTATTTATGGTATTAATACAGGATTTGGTTCTTTGTGTAATGTGAAAATTTCTGATGAACATCTATCTAAATTACAAGAAAACTTAGTCACATCGCATGCCTGCGGAACAGGAGATCGCGTACCGCAAGAAATAGTGAAGTTGATGTTATTACTCAAAGTACAATCATTGAGTTATGGACATTCTGGAGTTCAACTAAAAACAGTAGAACGTTTAATTGATTTTTATAATCATGATATTTTACCAGTTGTATTTGAACAAGGATCACTTGGAGCTTCAGGAGATTTAGCACCATTAGCTCATTTGTCTCTACCACTTTTAGGAAAGGGAAGTGTATATTATAAAGGTGAAGAAATTCCTGCTGCAGAGGTTTTAAAAATGTTTAATTGGGAACCTATTACATTGAAAGCAAAAGAAGGTTTAGCCTTGTTAAACGGCACGCAGTTTATGAGTGCATATGGTGTACATACACTTCTAAAAGCTTATAAATTGTCTTATTATGCAGATTTCTTTGCAGCCATTTCACTAGAAGCTTTTGATGGAAGAATTGAACCTTTTAATGATTTGATTCACTTAATTCGTCCGCATAATGGACAATTAAAAACAGCCAAAAGAATTCAAGAGTTTGTAGAAGGAAGCGAATTGATATCGCAAGAAAAGAAACATGTACAAGATCCGTATTCGTTTCGTTGTGTACCACAAGTGCATGGAGCAACCAAAGATACTTTGGCATTTATAAGAAAGACTTTTGAAACTGAAATCAATTCTGTAACAGATAATCCAAATATCTTTATTGAAGAAGATATAATTATTTCTGGAGGAAATTTCCATGGACAGCCATTAGCTTTGGCTTTAGATTATTTGGCAATTGCTGTAGCTGAACTTGGAAATATTTCTGAACGTAGAACATTTCAATTGGTTTCAGGGTTACGAGAATTACCAGCATTTTTAGTGAATAATCCAGGATTGAATTCTGGTTTTATGATTCCTCAATATACAGCAGCTAGTATAGTGAGTCAAAATAAGCAATATGCTACACCAGCAAGTATTGATTCTATTGTGTCTTCAAATGGACAAGAAGATCATGTAAGTATGGGGGCAAATGCAGCTACAAAAGCAATCAAAGTTGTTGATAATGTAGAGCGTATTTTGGCAATTGAATTATTGAATGCTTCTCAAGCATTAGTTTTTAGAACACCAATAAAGAGTTCAGACTTTATAGAAACATTTTTAGAAATGTATAGAGCAGAAGTTCCATTTGTAGATGAAGATAGAGAATTGCATATCGCTATTCGTGATACTTTATCATTCATACAAAATATGATGGTAGAGAATGAAGTATTGTTCAATTAGGAATTAGAAAGGAAGCTAAATGGGGAATTTTATAAATGTGATTTTGCCCAATAAATTGCTTCATTGGTCGTTTTAAAAATACTCATGGGTTTATTGAAAAAGTGTTTTTCAATTTTAACATTGTGATTGTCAATAAATTTATCTGAAACAATTGCGATAGCTTTTAAGTTTTCAATTTCAAAGACTTTCAAATACATCATTGGATCGACAGCATATGAATTTTTGCGGATGGTGATATAGGCAAAAGGTTGTTGAGGAAAATGTTTTTGAGCAATCTCTATGAGCTCATGAACGCTTTCTAAATTCAACGTAATACCTTCATTGAGTTGTGCTAACATATAGTCATTGTAGATTTCTACTTCTCCTATTTGTAAAGTATACTTTTTAATGAAAGAGTTTGTATTTCCGTTGGTTATTTGCACTTAAAAAAGGTTATTTCTATTAAATATAGGAGTTTTTATTCTGTTCAACTAAAAAAATAGATGAACTACACGAATAATTATGAATACAGGGTTTTTCCCTAAAATGCATGCGTATTTTCAGTGTTTACGAAGCAGCATTGTCTACAATGTTTGTGTTTTTTGTTTGTAAAGGGATAATTGTATCCAACCAGTTTACAGCAGCGCTAAGTGTAGTGAATAATTCATAGCGTCCTTGATAGAAGCTTTTTTCAACATGTGCGTTGAGAGATGAAAATTTTTGATCGGATACTACGGCAATTCCTTTTAGCAAATGATTCTCTGGTAACATTTTGTAAACTTGCGGATCAATAGAATAAGAGTTTACTCTGTAAGATATATATCCGAATGGAATTTTGTAGTTTTCATGGAAAAATTCAAAAAATGACATCAGTGTTTCTGAATTAACATGTACGCCTTCTTTTATTTCTCCAATAATTAAATCGTCGTATAAATATAACTTTCCACTTTCGAAAGTATAAATGTCTTTTAACTTTTTTCCTGTAATTTTCATCTTTGGTAGTAGATTTATTTTGCTGCTAAATTACAGGAGAGTTGATTGTTCGTCTTTTTTAAAATGTTAATAGCGTACATTTTAGATAAAAAACATGTTTTTACCTACAAACGACACAAAAAACAGCAAAAATAAAAATCCTGCTTTCTTGGAAAACAGGATTTTAGGATTGTTTTATGTATGTTTTGATTAAGATTCTGTTGGCTTTTCTGCCTTTTCTATCTTAATCGTTAATTCATCAGTATCTTCATTTAGATCCATAAAGATTTTGTCTCCTTCGTGGATTTTTGAAGTGATAATTTCCTCAGCAAGCGCATCTTCAATATATTTTTGAATAGCTCTTTTAAGTGGTCTTGCTCCGTATTGCTTGTCAAATCCTTTATCAGCGATATAATCTTTTGCTTTTTCACTTAACAATAAGTCATATCCTAAACCTTTGATTCTTTCGTATAATTTAGCAATTTCAATATCAATGATTTTGTGAATATGTTCGCGTTCTAATGAATTGAAAACAACAACATCATCAATTCTATTTAGAAATTCAGGAGCAAATGCTTTTTTCAATGCATTTTCAATTACACCTTTCGCATGAGCATCTGCTTGAGTTTTCTTAGCATTTGTTCCAAAACCAACTCCAGAACCAAAATCTTTCAATTTACGTGCACCAATGTTTGATGTCATGATGATAATGGTATTTCTAAAGTCAATCTTTCTACCTAAACTATCCGTCATGTATCCGTCATCTAAGACTTGTAATAACATATTGAATACATCAGGATGTGCTTTTTCAACTTCGTCAAGTAATACAACAGCGTAAGGTTTTCTTCTTACTTTCTCGGTTAATTGTCCGCCTTCTTCATATCCAACATATCCTGGAGGAGCTCCGACCAATCGAGAAACTGCAAACTTTTCCATGTATTCGCTCATGTCAATTCTGATCAATGTTTCTTCAGAATCAAATAACTGACGGGCTAAGACCTTTGCTAACTGTGTTTTTCCAACTCCAGTTTGACCTAAAAAGATAAATGACCCAATTGGCTTGTTAGGATCTTTAAGTCCCGCACGGTTACGCTGAATCGCTTTTACGACTTTTCCAACGGCTTCATCTTGACCAATTACTTTTCCTTTGATTAATTCAGGAAGTTGAGCAAGTTTATTACTTTCAGTTTGTGCAATTCTATTTACAGGAATTCCAGTCATCATCGATACAACATCTGCCACATTGTCTTCATCAACAGTTTCTTTGTGTTGTTTAGATTCTTCTTCCCATTTTTCTTGAGAAATCGCTAATTCTTTTTCAAGACGTTTTTCATCATCTCTTAACTTAGCGGCTTCTTCATACTTTTGTTTTTTGACAACAGAATTTTTCAATTCACGAACCTCTTCTAATTGACGTTCTAGGTCTAAAATCTGTTTTGGGACATCAATATTTGTAATATGAACTCTAGATCCAGCTTCATCTAAAGCATCAATAGCTTTGTCTGGAAGAAAACGATCGCTCATATATCTATTTGTCAACGTTACACAAGCTTTAATGGCTTCAGGTGTATAACTTACGTTGTGATGTTCTTCATATTTGTCTTTGATGTTCTCTAAAATTTCAATAGTTTCTTCAACAGTAGTAGGTTCTACTACTACTTTTTGGAAACGTCTTTCTAGAGCGCCATCTTTTTCAATATATTGTCTGTATTCGTCAAGTGTTGTAGCTCCAATACATTGGATTTCTCCTCTTGCTAAAGCTGGTTTGAACATGTTTGAAGCATCTAAGCTTCCTGTTGCACCACCGGCGCCAACAATCGTATGAATTTCATCAATAAAAAGAATAATATCATCATTCTTTTCCAATTCATTCATTACGGCTTTCATACGTTCTTCAAACTGACCTCTGTATTTTGTACCAGCTACTAAGCTTGCCAAATCTAAGGTAACAACTCTTTTATTGAAAAGAATGCGCGACACTTTTCGTTTGATGATTCTGTTTGCTAAGCCTTCTGCAATAGCAGATTTACCAACACCAGGTTCACCAATTAAAATTGGATTGTTCTTTTTTCGTCTACTTAAAATTTGAGATACACGTTCTATTTCTTTTTCACGTCCAACGACTGGATCTAATTTTCCTTCTTCGGCGAGTGCAGTTAAGTCTCTTCCAAAATTATCTAATACAGGAGTTTTAGATTTCTTATTCACTTTTCCTCCAGCATTAGAAGATCCGAATGGATTTTCTTTTGAAGAATCTTGTGAACCACTATTGTCATCAGAATATGATTCTGAACGTGGAGTATCTATATAATCGTCATCGTTTGTTATCATATACTTAAATTGCTCTTTAACATTATCATAATCCACTTTAAGCTTATTTAAAAGCTTTGTTGTAGGATCGTTTTCGTTTCGTAAAATGCACAATAATAAATGTGCGGTATTGATAGAAGAACTTTGAAAAAGTTTTGCTTCTAAAAATGTTGTTTTTAGTGCTCTTTCGGCTTGTCGAGTTAAATGTAAATTTCGCTTTTCGTTTGGAGCTACTGCCACATTTGGGTTTGCAGGACTTAGAATCTCAACTTTTCTACGCAAATGTGTCAAATCGACATCCAATGCATTTAAAATATTGATTGCTTTGCCATTTCCGTCTCTGAGGAGTCCAAGCATTAAGTGTTCCGTGCCAATGAAATCATGGCCAAGGCGCAATGCTTCTTCCTTGCTGTAGGCGATTACATCTTTTACTCTTGGGGAGAAATTATCATCCATAAATATAGTTTCCTTTCGACATTAAAATTAATACTTCAATACGAATAATACAAAAATTGTTCCGTGATGAAAGGTTATCTAAGCTAATAGACGAAAAAAAACAGCGAATTCAAAAATTATAATATTAAATTATCAAAAAAACTTATTAAAAATTGTTAATAAAAAAACGTTAAAATGCCTCTTTAAATCCTCGCTGAATACCAGTAAATGTTGTATATTGACCCGATTTGTAAAACTCGAAATATTAAAATATAAAATACATGGCAGAAGGAGAAAAGTTAATCCCTATTAATATTGAAGATGAGATGAAGTCTGCTTACATCGATTATTCGATGTCAGTCATTGTGTCACGTGCGCTTCCAGATGTAAGAGATGGTATGAAACCAGTACACCGTAGAGTGTTGTTTGGAATGCATGAACTCGGAGTTAGATCTAGTTCAGCTCATAAAAAATCTGCAAGAATTGTTGGAGAAGTATTAGGTAAGTATCACCCACACGGAGATACATCTGTATACGATGCAATGGTTCGTATGGCGCAAGAATGGAGTTTGCGTTATATGCTGGTTGATGGACAAGGTAACTTTGGATCAATTGATGGAGATAGTCCTGCAGCAATGCGTTATACGGAAGCAAGAATGCGTAAGATATCTGATGATATGTTAGCAGATATTGACAAAGACACCGTAGATCATTCCCTAAATTTTGATGATACGTTAAAAGAACCTACAGTATTGCCTACAAGAGTTCCTGGTTTATTAATTAATGGAGCTTCTGGTATTGCTGTTGGTATGGCAACAAATATGCCGCCGCACAACTTATCTGAAGTTATTGATGGAATTGATGCATATATTGACAATAACGATATAGAAATTGACGAATTAATCCAACACGTAAAAGCACCAGATTTTCCAACAGGTGGAATTATTTACGGATATGACGGTGTTCGTGAAGCCTTTAAAACAGGACGCGGAAAAGTTGTAATGCGCGGAAAAGCTGTCATGGAAGAAGTGCAAGGTAGAGAATGTATCATTGTAAGTGAAATTCCATACCAAGTCAATAAAGCAGACATGATTAAGAAAACTGCCGATTTGATCAATGATAAAAAGATTGACGGTATTTCTTCTATTCGTGATGAATCTGATAGAAAAGGAATGCGTATCGTTTACATTTTAAAACGTGATGCAATTCCAAATATCGTATTAAACAAACTATATAAGTATACAGCACTACAATCATCTTTTAGTGTAAATAATATTGCACTAGTAAATGGTCGTCCACAATTATTGAATCTAAAAGATATGATTCACTATTTTGTTGAGCATAGACACGAAGTAGTAACACGTAGAACGCAATACGAACTTAAAAAAGCAGAAGAACGTGCTCATATTTTAGAAGGTTTAATCATTGCTTCTGATAATATTGATGAGGTAATTGCTATTATTCGTGGTTCAGAAAATGCTGAAGCAGCTCGTAACAACTTAATCAAACGTTTTGAATTGACAGAAATTCAAGCGAAAGCGATTGTTGAAATGCGATTACGTCAGTTGACAGGTCTGGAACAAGACAAGTTACGTGGTGAATATGATGAGATCATGAAAAGTATTGAAGATTATCGTGATATTTTGGCAAACAAGTCAAGAAGAATGAATATCATCAAAGAAGAACTTGCAGTTATCAAAGATAAATATGGTGACGAAAGACGTTCAATGATCGAATATGCTGGTGGAGATGTAAGTATCGAAGATTTAATTCCAGATGAAAAAGTAGTAATTACAATTTCACATGCTGGTTATATTAAGCGTACCTCTTTAACAGAATACAAGAAACAAAATAGAGGTGGAGTTGGTCAAAAAGGAAGTGCGACTAGAAATGAAGATTTCTTAGAACATTTATTTGTTGGTACAAATCACCAATACATGTTATTCTTTACTCAAAAAGGAAAATGTTTCTGGATGCGTGTTTATGAAATTCCTGAAGGAAGCAAAACATCAAAAGGTAGAGCGATTCAAAACTTAATCAACATTGAAAAAGATGATAAGGTAAAAGCATTTATTTGTACGCAAAACCTAAAAGATGAAGAGTATATCAATAATCATTATGTGATTATGGCTACGAAAAAAGGTCAAGTTAAGAAAACACCTTTAGAGCAATATTCTCGTCCTCGTACCAATGGTATTAATGCAATTACAATTAAAGAAGGAGATGAGTTGTTAGAAGCAAAATTAACAACTGGAAACAGTCAGGTAATGTTGGCAGTAAGATCTGGAAAAGCAATTCGATTCGAAGAAGAGAAAACACGACCAATGGGAAGAAATGCTTCTGGTGTTCGTGGAATTAGACTTGCTAATGACAATGATGAAGTTGTTGGAATGGTTGCTGTAAACGATATGGAAAGTAATATCTTAGTAGTTTCTGAGAATGGATATGGAAAACGATCTAGTTTAGAAGATTACAGAATTACTAACCGTGGAGGAAAAGGAGTGAAAACTATTTCTGTAACAGAAAAAACAGGAGAATTAGTAGCTATTAAGAATGTATCTGATGAAGATGGATTGATGATTATCAATAAATCAGGAATCGCTATCCGTATGTCTGTTTCTGATTTAAGAGTTATGGGAAGAGCAACGCAAGGAGTTCGATTAATCAATATAAAAGGAAAAGATTCTATTGCGGCTGTTGCAAAAGTAATGAACGAAGAAGAAGAAGAAAATGCTGTGGAAGACCTTGAAAACAGTGAAGGTACAGAAAATGGCACGGCTGTTGATACAAACAATGATAGCGATAATAGCGAAACAAAAGAATAGTAATAACACAAACCTCAATTATTTTAAACACTTACAAAATGAAGAAGACAATTTTAATTTTCTCAGCAATGCTAATTACAGCATTTTCTTTTGCACAAAAGAAAGAATTAAGAGCTGTTGAGAAAGCATTAAAAAAAGGAAATACAGTAGAAGCAAAAGAAGTACTTGCTAGTATTTCTTCTACGATTGAAAATGCTGATGCAAAATATAAAGCTAAATATTACTTCTTAAAAGGAAGTACATATCAAGAATTAGCAGATAAAGGTATGGATGCGGATGCATCTTTAAAGATTGCTGGAGAAGCATATAATAAATTATTTGCTTTCGAAAAAGAGCAAAAAGAATTTAAGTATACGAAAGATGCTAAGCCAAAATTACAAACAATGATTAGTAAGTTGGTTGATAAAGCGATTGCTTCACAAAAAGCAAAAGACTTTGATAAGGCTTCAGATATATTGTACTTAACATACACGTTACAGCCAGAAAATAAGGACTTGTTGTACTATGCAGCTTCTAACTCTATTTCAGGGAAAGATTATGATACTGCATTAAAGTATTACGAAGAATTAAAAGCTGCAAACTATACAGGTGTGAAAACACAATATTTTGCTACGAATGTTGCTAACGGAAAAAAAGAATCTTTTCCAGATAAAACAATTAGAGATTTATCTGTAAAATCAAAATCGCATTCAAATCCTACAACTGAGAAAACAAAATCTCGTTTACCAGAAATCGTTAAAAATGTTTCTTGGATTTATACAAATCATATTGGAGATAATGAGAAAGCTTTAAAAGCTGTAGAAGAAGCAATTGCTGTAAACCCAAATGATTCTTCTCTTTTATTGACAAAAGGTAATATCTACTACAAAATGGGAGATACTGCTAAGTTCAAAGAAATCATGAAAGAGATCATTACTAAAAATCCTAATGATGTAGATTCATACTACAATATTGGAGTAATTAGTGCTGAAAATGGAGATGTAGAAGAAGCAAGATCAGCATACAGAAAAGTATTAGAATTAGATCCTGGATACATCAATGCAGGAATCAACTTATCTAAGACTTACTTAGACGAAGCTTCTGATATTGTTGACAAAATGAACGAATTAGGAAATTCTTCAGCAGACAATAAAAAGTTTGAAGAATATCAAGGACAGCAAACAGCTTTATACAGAAAGTCATTAAAAGTATTAGAAGGAATTTCAGAAAGTGTTCCTGATGATGTACAAATCTTAAAGCAATTAAAAGGTTTATACTCTTTCTTGGGAGAAGATGATAAATTCAAAAAAGTGAAAGCTAGATTAGCTGAGCTAGGACAATAGTCTTGTAGATATACAAACTAAAAAACCTCGTTACAGTGTAACGAGGTTTTTTTTATATCCTAATTTTCTAAAATACTTCCTAAATAATCTTTTTAATCACACGTAGTCTATGTGTATGACGATTGGTTTCTACATTGAAAATTCCAGAATGATCAATACGATCAATACGAACTTTTCCATGTGCATGAATGATATAATTATTTTCCATGATGATTCCAACATGAATAATATTTCCTTCTTCATTATCGAAAAATGCTAAATCGCCAGGTTCACTTTCTTCAATAAAACTTAATGGATCACCTTGGGTTGCTTGTTGAGAAGCATCACGCAATAGTTTATAGCCATTCAGTTTGTAGACCATTTGTGTAAAACCAGAACAGTCAATTCCGAAAGGAGTTTTTCCGCCCCATAAATACGGAGCGCCTAAATACATATATGAAGTTTTAATAATATTTTCTTTCGGAAGAATTCCTGTCACTGTATCTCCATCATATTGATGAGAAAATAGTGACAATGGATTTAATACGGCACCAATAGGTATTGGCATTAACTGCGTATCATCAGTAATAAATTCTACCAAATCGGAAGTTAAGACTAAATCTTCTTTGTCTTTCTCCTTGTAAATATCTTCAGAAACTTCTAAGTATTGTTTATTATCAATCCAACCTTCATACTTATCAAATGCAATGCGAATCCTGCTCCATTTCTTGCGTTGCTCTAACACTTTAAAATGTTCTCCATACAATACTTGTGATACGAGTTCACTCATATCACTTGGTTCAGCACGAAGCGGAACAATACTTAAATTGCAAATTCCGTATTGCATTTATATAAAATCTGGTATTTTTTAATTGGAAATTAAGCTCTTTCTAAAACTAAAGCAGAAGCACCACCACCACCATTACAAATAGCTGCGGCTCCTAATTTAGCATTATTTTGCTTTAATACGTTTACTAAAGTAATTAAAATACGTACTCCCGAACAACCTAATGGATGTCCTAAAGAAACGGCACCACCATTTACATTTACTTTATCGTCAGAGAGTCCAAGAATCTTCATATTAGCCAATCCAACAACAGAGAATGCTTCGTTAAATTCGAAATAATCAATATCATCAATACTTACATTTGCTTTCGCTAATGCTTTTGGAAGCGCTTTTGCTGGTGCAGTTGTAAACCATTTTGGTTCATGAGCAGCATCTGCATATCCTTTTATAGTAGCCAAAGGAGTTAATCCTAATTCAGCTGCTTTTTCAGCACTCATTAATACCATTGCTCCAGCTCCATCATTAATAGTAGAAGCATTGGCAGCAGTAACTGTACCTTCTTTAGTAAATGCAGGACGTAAAGCAGGAATTTTTTCCATTTTTACATTCTTATATTCTTCGTCTTCGTTTACGATAACTGGTTCACCTCTTCGTTGTGGAACCTCTACAGGAACTATTTCATCTGCAAATTTTCCTTCAGACCATGCCTTCGCAGAACGTTCGTATGACTGAATTGCAAATGCATCCTGATCTTCTCTAGAAAAACTATATTCAGTAGCACATGCATCAGCACAAACACCCATAGCAACATTATCATACACATCTACCAAACCATCTTTCTGCATTCCATCTTCCATCTTTGCTGGTCCAAACTTAGTAGCTTTTCTTGCATGATAATAATGAGGAATAGAACTCATATTTTCCATTCCACCAGCAACTACAATATCAGCATCGCCTAAAGCAATTGCTTGTGCAGCTTGCATAACGGCTTTCATACCAGAAGCACATACTTTATTTACAGTAGTACAAGGAACGGTATCTGGAATTCCAGCAAAAATAGCTGCTTGTCTCGCAGGAGCTTGCCCAGTTCCAGCTTGCACAACATTTCCCATAATAACTTCTTGTACATGCTCTGGAGCTAAATTTATTTGTGCCAATGCACCTTTAATAGCTGTAGCTCCTAGCTTTGGAGCAGGTATAGTGGATAAAGCGCCTAAAAAACTTCCTATTGGAGTTCTTGCAGCTGCTACAATAACAACTTCTTTACTCATGATTTTTCCTTAAAGTTTAATTGCTGCGAATTTAATTATTTTTTAGAAGATATCCGTATAAATTATCAATTTAACCGATAATAAGACACGCTTAATTTTATTACTTTTGAATATTAACATATATTCGTTTAATGAAGCAGCTCATCACTAAGTTATATCAAAACCAATCATTTGTATATAAAATCTTTTTATATATACTCACAACGGTTTTAGTGGTATACCTTTTTCCAAAAGGAGGAAAATTCCAATATGAATTTCAAAAAGGAAAACCTTGGCAATATGAAACGTTACTTGCTCCTTTTAATTTTCCTATCACAAAAACAAATGCAGAAATAGAAGCAGAGAAAGCAAACATTACTGCAAATGCTAAAACATATTACGATTACAATGCTGCAACAGTTGATCGTATTAAGAATGATTTTGATGAAGAATTTGACGAAATTTTTTCTGTAGATAGTCTCATAGATACGAATGGTTTTTTAAGTCTAAAGCGAAAAGCGAGTAGGTTATTAACTAAGTTGTACAGAAATGGAGTTATAGCAACTGTTGATGATTCTAAAAGCAATCAACTCGTCGTACTGATTCAAGATAATGTAGAACGAAATATAAGTTACAATAGTTTTGTTAAGCTCAATAATCTTCAATATCACGTTAAAAAGTTTGTTGAAGATCAAGTGTTAGAAAATTACGAATCGCCATTGTATAATCTTTTCTTTGAAATTATTGAACCTAATGTTGAAATCAATCAACAAATTACTAATAGCGTGCTGTCGCAAGAATTAAATTCCATAGCATACACACGCGGAAATGTTCAAGAAGGCGTTCGAATAATAGCCAAAGGAGAAGTGGTAGAAGGAGAAAAACTAGCACAATTAAATTCACTTAAAAAAGAATACGAATCGCAAGTATGGAATGAATCTAACTACAATTGGATTGTATTTGGATATACAATTTTAGTAGCGCTGGCATTGTTGATGTTGTTATTGTTTATTCGAAAATATCGTCCAGATATCTATGAAAATAACAACAAAGTAACTTTTATCTTTATGAATATAGTATTCATGATTGTATTAACGACTTTGGTGGTAAAATATAATGCTAATTATGTATATGTGGTTCCGTTGTGTATTCTACCTTTAATTCTCAAAGCGTTCTTTGATGCTCGATTGGGATTATTTGCACATGTACTAACAGTTTTATTACTCGGATTTATTGTGCCAAATAGTTCAGAATATATCTTTTTACAAATCATAGCAGGTATTGTAACTATTTTAACGGTTTCTGAGCTATATAAGCGCGCCAATCTCTTTATTTCGGTAGGACAAATTACTTTGATTTATATCATCGCTTATTTTGCCTTTTATATTACGCATGAAGGAGGAATTAAATTTTCAGAAGTGTTTAGTAGTAATGAATCAGGAAATTTGCATGTCATTTGGGTATACTTCATGCAATTTATGCTTTGTGGATTGGCAACTTTGTTTGTGCAACCGCTAATTTATATTTATGAAAAAATATTTGGACTAGTGTCAGATGTATCGCTATTAGAACTTTCAGATACCAATTCTAAACTTTTGAAACGACTAGCAAATGAAGCACCAGGAACATTTCATCATTCGCTTCAAGTGGCAAATCTTGCGGAAGCTGCAGCAAGTGAAATAGGAGCAAATACAATGTTAGTTAGGGTAGGAGCTTTGTATCATGATATTGGCAAAATGAACAATCCTACATTTTTTATAGAAAATCAGGCTACTTCGGTAAATCCACATGATGAATTGGCACCAGATGAAAGTGCAACTATGATTATTGATCATGTATTAGATGGTATCGAAATAGCAAAAAGCAATAAACTCCCCGATCGTATTATAGATTTTATTCGTACACATCACGGAACATCTACGGTATATTACTTTTACAAAAAGGCAAAAGAATTAGATGAAGAAGTTTCCATAAAGAAATTTCAATATCCAGGACCAATACCATTTTCTAAGGAAACAGCAATATTAATGATGGCAGATTCTGTAGAAGCAGCTTCAAAAAGTTTAAAAGAGCCAACTTCTCAAAAAATTGATCAATTTGTAGAACGCATTATTGATAAGCAAATGGACGAACAACAATTTATGAATGCAGACATTACGCTGAAAGAAATTGTAACGATCAAAAAAGTATTAAAAAAGAAGTTAAACAACATCTATCATTTAAGAATTGAATATCCTGAGTAATCACTAGTTGATTGAAAATTAAAATATTGTAAAAAAAATAACAAAAAAAGACTAAAAAAACGTTTAAATAGTTGCGCGATACGAAATGAACAGTTACATTTGCAACCGCAATTTCACAATTGTACAAGTTCTTAAAACAAAGAAATATTGGAGAGGTGGCAGAGTGGTAATGCAGCAGCCTGCTAAGCTGTCATCCTTCGGGATGCCCGGGTTCGAATCCCGGTCTCTCCGCTTTTTTTAGTTTAATAGAATTTCGGGGTGTAGCGTAGCCCGGTTATCGCGCCGCGTTTGGGACGCGGAGGTCGCAGGTTCGAATCCTGCCACCCCGACATAATAAAATAAAGTGAAGTGAAAAAAGCCCGCGTACATGCCGGCATTCTCACTAAAAATGTCTACCTGACATTTTATTTTACACTCGGTCCGGTCGCGTAGCTCAGCTGGATAGAGCATCTGCCTTCTAAGCAGACGGTCACAGGTTCGAATCCTGTCGCGATCACAAGACAAAAGCCTTACTATTTCTAGTAAGGCTTTCTTGTTTTTGCTAATATAACTTTTTAGTGATTTACGCTTTTTAAGCCTATTAATAAACTTCAAAAATGTATCTTAGTAGATATCTCAAGCTAAAAATTATGTAACTCTAATCGTATTTGTAAGCAGTTAACTAAATAAGTCTAAAAAAGCTTTTTTATGAGTTTTTGATATTGGAACTCTATAATCATCTCCAAGAATTAAATACCCTTCGTTTTCAAAATGTCGTACATGTTCTAAGTTAATTATATGTGATTTATGACATTTAAAGAATTTTTTGCTTAATGCTTTTTCAAACTTCCCTAAATTATAAGAACTCGTTAATGTAGTGTTGTTCGTAAAATATATTTGTGTGTAGCCTTCATACCCTTTTAAATGCATTACTTCTTCTTCAGGAATAAAAGAGATTCCTTTTGATGTAGGAACAACAACTTTATTTTTTCTAAAAATGTTTTCAAATAATAGCGTAGCGAGCTTTTCATTAGAATTTTGTTCTTGCTTTGAGGTATTATTTTTTAATACTTTAGTTACAGCAGATTTTAAATCATCATTATCTATTGGTTTTAAAATATAATCTATTGCACATTTTTTAAAGGCTTCAATGGCATATTCACTATAAGCAGTTACAAAAATGACTTGAAATTGAATATTTTTTATTTCAGAGAGTAACTCAAAACCATTTATTCTAGGCATTTCTATGTCTAAAAAAAGGACATCAGGTTGTTTTTCATTAATTGCAATAATAGCTTCTTCAGGCTTTTGATATAACCCAATGATTTCTATTTCAGGAAACAACTTTTCTATTTTCTTCTGTAGTCCTTTCAAGTTAGAAACTTCATCATCTACTAATATGGATGTCAGTTTATTCATTAATGATTTTTTTTATAATAAATATTGCTTTGTTGCCTTTGTCCTTGTGATCAGGGAAAACTTCTTCATTTTCATGAGTGATACTCCATTTTCTTGATTGATTTAAAATACGAAGTCTATCTTGAAGCACATTAGATGAATTCTCTTTTTTTCGAGTTAGATTTTTAGTGCCTTTGTAACCAACTCCATTGTCAATAATTTCTACTCTGAATGTAGAAGTATCGATATAAATAAATTGAAGCGTAATCATTCCATTTTCTTCTTTATTAAAAATACCATGATTTACAGCATTTTCAACTATTGGTTGTAATAACATAGTGGGAATTTTTGTGCTATTTATAGGCAGCTCTTCATGTATAATAATTTGATACGTTAATTTTTCTTTAAACCTCAATTTTTCAATTTCCAGATAGTTTTCAAGTAATTTTATTTCCTCTTTTAGTGTAATTTCATTTTCTTTTGACAATTCAAAGAATCGACGAATGAGTCTAGAAAATTTCACCAAATAGAGTTCAGATGCTTCAAAATCATTTTCATTGATGTAATATTGAATTGCTGATAAAGAATTAAACACAAAGTGTGGATTCATTTGTGAACGTAATGCTCTGAGTTTTATTTCAGATAGCTCTTTCTCTTGAATAAGTTTTTGATCTTTTCTGCGTTGTATACGTCTACCAAGTATCCAAACTGCAGAAAGTAACGTTATAGCTATTCCAATTCCAGCTAAAGCTCTAAATATGATTGTTTGCCACCACAAAGGCTTAATGGTAAAATGGAATGATTTCTCAATACCGTTTTGAGAAATTATAAGTTGATAATCGTTAGGTTGTAAGTTATTAAAACTGATATTCGACGTTGTTGACGAATTCCAGTTCTTCTGAATTGGCGCTAATTTATAATTAAAGGTTTGGATTTTATTCTCTTCAGAAAAATCGATGGTAGCAACCAATATATTTACATTGTTATCAACCGTATACATAACTTCAGTACCTTCAGAAAGTGTTTTTGAATTATACCGTATTTTATCTATGAATACATCTAAAAATAACGTTTCCTTTTTAACTTTTTTAGGAATACTTACCAAGCCATTATCAGTTGCCACAAAGAGTTTATCTTTTATTACAACAACGGTATTTACATTGTTTATAGGTGTTCCTTCATTCGTATTAATAGTAGTTTTTAGTACAAAATCTTTCCCTATTTTTTCATAGTGCCACACTCCTTTATTTGTAGCTAGCCAAATAGCATTTTCTTGTATAAAGGCATCTTGAACACTTAGATATTTTGTTTCGTTTAATATTTGTAGTGTATTGTTATTCGCAATATAAGCACCAAAGCCATCCGTGTTAATTAAAAATTGGGTTTCAGATATTTTTTTTAAGCTTAAAATTGACTTGTTCAGCAGTTCATTATTGTAAGGAATAGAAACAATAGTATCTTTTTTCAAAGATTTTAATCCGTTTGTAGTAGCAATTAATAATTGATTGTTAAATGATAAAATATCATTCATCCCTTTTTGTTCATATGCTTTCTCGATAGAAAATGTTTTTGAATTCAATTTATTCACTCCAAAAGCAAACATTCCAAACAGCTGACCTTCATGAAATAGTAACTTTCGGATTTTATCATTATTTATTGAATTACTAGATGCATAGTCATATAAAAGCTTTATATCTTTTCCATTTTTCGAGTAAATATTACCATTAGATAGATAATAAATATTTGGATTGCCTTTTATTGACTGAGTTCCATAGATATATCCTTTTGTTTCTAATTTTTGAATAAATTTTCTTTTTTTGAAATCATATTCATAGAATCCTTTATCATATACACTAGCGATTAACTTGTCTTCAACGATGTCTAAGGATTGTACTTTTTCACCTAAAAAGGAATATTTCGCATCTCTTTTGTTATAAGGTATTTTATATACACCATTGTTAAACGTTGCACACCAAACTGTATTTGAAATATCTATTAAGCCAAAATGAGCGTTAATTTCTTTCGGAAAAAAGAAAGGATCAACAATATTAAATTCTTCATCTAAATATGCTACAAATCCCTTCCCTGATATTTGAAGCTTATTATGTACTAAATTTATTCTTCCGTATTGTACATTTTCTTTATGAAGTTGATTTTTAAAATATTTACGATGTAGTTTTAATGTTTTGAGATTTAGAATATGATAGTTTTTCTCATTTATAAAGAAAAACAAACTATCAGTTATTTGTCCTCGTTTATTATTTAATATGAAATCTGTTGCATCAAATGTAGCTTTACTCGAAGCATTTTTTCCAAAAACTGATAGTGAATTTAAAGATTTATTTAATTGTAAATAGTCTATTTTTGAATGAAATACCTTCATTTTATTATGACTATTCAGGTTTTTTTTCCATTGTTTATCAACTAATTGATATGAAGTGGTTGGTCCAGTTGGATAGACGTCATCTTTTACTTGTGAAGAAAAAATCGGATTGATAATTTCATTAGAAATCTCACTAGGGAAAGATTGAACCGTATCGTTAGAAATATATCCTAACTGTGCCGCTTTTGATAAATACCAAACTTTATTATCTGATGTAATAAACGCATTCCATACATCATTATTAGGCAAACCTTCTTTGGTGGTGAATTGTTTGAATTCAAATCCATTATACTTTACCATGCCTTTATCTGTCAAAAACCAAATAAAGCCATCTATATCTTGTAATATGGTATAAACATGATTGCTTGGTAAATTATCTTTAACTGTGTAGTTACTATAGTTTTGAGCATAAAAAAAACTCCATAACAGAAAAAATATAAATGTGATATGGAGTTTTTTATGTTTCAATAGCGGTATCTTATTTTTTTAATAGTTTTTTGAAAGTCATGATACATAACTGTTTCAGAAGATAAATTTATTATTTTAATTTTTCTTTCTTTAGTCAACTAAGTATAATTATTGGTTTTTATTGACATACTTTTAAACCGCCTCCTAAATCAACACATGTTGTTCCAGCTGGGCAATCACCATCACTTACACATATATCATAACAGACACCATTTACGCAAACTCCTGTGCAGTCTGAATCTGTACTACATTCATCGATCTCTCCGTCACAATCATTATCAATTCCATCTTGTATTTCCTGAGCTCCAGGATTGTTATTGGCGTCTAAATCATCACAATCTGTATTATCAATAACATAACCAGTAGGAGCCATACTACCTGCAATGGTTGAAGTATTTATATCTCCATATCCATCACCATCATTATCTGCATAATACGTTGTTGCAGCAACACAGACACCATTTTCACAAACTTCTCCAGCGCCACAATTAGTCGAAAGCAAACCATCTATTTGTCCATCATTGTCATTATCTATACCATCACAAATTTCTGTTGCATTAGGAAATGAGTTCACATCATTATCGTTAAAGTCATTACTATTAGTCACATAACCAGTAGGTTGTGTGCATGACATTTGCGTTTGATTTATATTTCCAAAACCATCACCATCTAAGTCTTGATACCAAACTTGTTCAGTACAAGAAGAATCGTCGCTGCTACATGCAGTTAAGACAAGCATAACTACAAGGAAATTAATTATTGTTTTTAGTTTCATAAGTATATTTTTACTCTTCAAGAAATTGAATATAAATTTTAGGAATTCCGATATTTGCCACAGGTCCGCCGCCGCCTAGTTGCACATCTACAAAATTTGAACTATTAAAAATGATATTGCCTTGAGTAACAGGAAAGCTAGGCACATTTGCAATATATCCCATAGAACTATTTAATCCGTCTCCTCCAGTTCTTCTAATTGTATATTCCGTTCCTGCTATTACAGGGAAACTACTTGATAAATCGGCATATTCAATTGTTGAACTAGAAAAAATTTGAGTAACCATATGTCCATTACCTTCGACTATTTCTAAAGTATAAGGTGTATTTGAATTGTCAACTGCAAAAGGTATTGTTTGAACCAAACTTTGATATCCTAATGCGCAAATAGCTCCGTTGACAGATGAGGTAAATTTATATTCATGTTGCTGTAAATCCATAGTACCTTCATTGCCTATTGCTATAAAAATAGATTCCAATATTGGAGTCGCATCATCACAGGTTTGTACGGTTACATTAGGAGGTTCGGAATTACAACTAGCACCTATCACAAATACTGCAATAACAAGCAGTATTGTTGGAACAACTGTTTTTGAAAAGTGTTTCTTCATAATTTAATTATTGAATGTATTTATAGTTAATTGTTTGTGTAATTTGAAATAGAAATAAGCTGCAATTGAAATGAGACATAAGGCTATAAATTGCGAATGTGAAATAAGGTTTTGTATAATAAATCCTCTTTCATCACCTCTAAAAAGCTCTAATGTACTTCTGCCAATTCCATACAGAATGAGGTATATTAAAAAAAGCTGTCCATTGAATTGTTTCCGCTTTTTGAGAGCTATTAAAACCATGAATATTGTGACGAGCATACCAACTTCATATAATTGAGTTGGATGTACTTTTACAGATGTTGTTGGAAAAATGATCCCTAAAAAACTTTCTGTCGACTTTCCAAAGCAGCAACCAGCCATAAAGCAACCCATACGTCCTAAAGCATGCACTATAATAGTTGTAATAGCAAAAATATCTAGCATTGCTAACACATTCATTTTCTGTTTCTTCAGGTACCAAATAATGAAAGGAATAATTGTAACAAATGATCCGTAAAAGACAAATCCACCCGAAAAATTATCAAGCATTAAAGATGGGTTTTCTATGTATAACTGCGGATTTTGCATGTAATAGAAAAACTTTCCTCCAATAAATCCTGCGATAAATATGAAGTAGAAAAAAGTATTTGATAAGTTCGTAATTCCTAAATCTTTTTTCGCGCTCCATCTTGTGTATACTGCGGCTATTAATGTGCCTAAAACGATGCAAGTTGCATAACTATATATTGTAATTTCTTGTCCGCCTAAAAAACTAGGTAATTGAATGTCAAATAGCTCTGGATACATTTTACCTTATTGTTTGATTATTTTTTTTGTAAAAAATCCATCTGCAGAAGAAATTTTTAAAAAATAAATTCCATTCGAAATATTCTTCATGTTAAGTGTATTTTCTCCTTGGTATAAAATTCCTTTTTGAAGATGTTGTCCTTTGGTGTTCATCAAACTATAGCGAGCTTCTTTTTGAATTGAGACTTCAATTTGACTTTTTGCAGGGTTTGGGTAACAAATAATATCATTAGTTGTTGCATATGAATTCCTTCCTAAAGCATTAGAGTTTTCTATTCGAATAGCTAAGTTATCTGCAGGTATGATTTCGTTACCAATGATTAATAATCCATCACTTCCATCACTATTTTCAAATCCAACTTCTGAGTCTACAAAATTCCCCGAACAATTGGATGATGTTGCTAAAAAACTAGCATCCATATCAAGATATTGGAATACGATAGAATTATCAGTACTATCTAGAATGACTTGAAATGTGTTGTCTCCTAAAAAGCCATTTGCATTGTTAAACCAAAAAGGAACATTTATAAACGAAATAATGAACTTATTCGTTTGATATTGTTCATAATAAACTTTTCCTGCGTTATTATTTCCTGTAAAATTTAAATCGACTAAAAAAGGGCATATCAAATTATCTGCTTGCGTTCCCATAGTAGGAAGAATAGGAAAACAATTTGCTACATTAGAAACAGTATTAAAACTAATCCAACCATTAGAACCAATTGCAATGGTAGAATATACAGTACCATAATAATTAAAACTGATTCCCATATTTACAGAGTTTACACTGTTATCATCTGCCAAACCTGTAACTAGCGTACCAGTTGAAGTAATATCAATCCAATTAAATAAAGGTCCATCAACATCATCGGAATTTTTCCAATTGTAGCCATAATTATCTGGTCCTCCAGAAGTTTGAGAAAATACCAATGATGAAAACAGACTGCATACAATAAATAGTGATCTTAGGGAATGAAACTGCTTCATAGATGATGATTTTAATATAATCATTCAAAAAGTAAATTGTATATGAGTTTGTCAGACACTAATTACAGTTTGATTAATGGAAAATTATAAATACAGTTCAAATGTAAATTCTAATGTAACTAAAAAGAATTCCGATTAAAGGAACTACTTGTTTTATTTATCAAAACGATAACTTGATGGAATGAACTCCTTATTTAAAATTAGAAGTACACGATTTAAAGTATATCTACACTAAATGTTTAGAAAGAGGTTTATCTTGCTTTTATCTACCGTGATGTTCCTTTCTAAACAAGCGAATCTCTCGCAATATTTCTGTAAAGATTCTCATCTTGAAGACTGTTGATTGCAAAATAAAACCTCATTAGATATGCTTTCTAACTTTATTTAACAAATAATTTAAATCTTTTGAAATAAAGCAGTAATACTAAATTTCTTTTATATTTGTTGCAACCAAGTTGCATTAATTGAATTAAAGAAATAAAAATGATCGATAAAAAACTTCCAGTAACCGTATTGAGCGGTTTTTTAGGAGCAGGAAAAACAACATTGCTCAACCACGTTTTGCATAACAAAGAAGGGTTGAAAGTTGCAGTAATTGTGAATGACATGAGTGAGGTAAATGTAGATAGTGAATTGGTGAAAAGCCAAAATACATTGTCTCGTACCGAAGAAAAGTTAGTAGAAATGAGCAATGGTTGCATTTGTTGTACACTGCGAGAAGATTTAATGCTAGAAGTAGAACGATTGGCAAAAGAAAATAGATTTGATTATCTACTTATTGAAAGTACAGGTATTAGTGAGCCTATTCCTGTAGCGCAAACTTTTTCTTTTGTTGATGAAGAAAACAATATTGACTTATCTCGCTTTAGTTATGTAGATACCATGGTTACTGTTGTAGATGCGTTTAATTTTTTCAAAGATTTTGGAAGTCCTGAAAGGTTAATGGATAGAAGTTTAACAGATATAGAAGGAGATGAACGTACGATAGTGAACTTACTAACTGACCAAATAGAGTTTGCTAATATTATTATTTTAAATAAAACAGATTTAGTACAAAAAGAACATATAGGAGTTTTACGTGCTATGATCAATAAATTAAATCCATCTGCTAAAATTATTGAATCTTCATTTAGCAAAGTGGATCCAAAAGAGATATTAAATACAAATTTATTCAACTTCGAAGAAGCAGAACAAAGTGCAGGTTGGATTGAAGAACTCAATAAAGATGAGCATACGCCTGAAACAGAAGAATATGGTATTAGCTCGTTTGTATACAGAAGTAAAAAACCTTTTGATCCAACACGGTTTTGGGAATATGTAGCACAAAAATTTCCAAATAACATCATAAGAAGTAAAGGACTATTTTGGATTGCATCACGACCAGAACAAGCATTGATTTGGGGACAAGCTGGCGGTTCGTTACGCTCTGATAATGCAGGTGTTTGGTGGGCTAGTATGCCTTTTGAAGAACGTTTTCAATATGCAGCATTTATTCATAATCAGGAAGAAATTGAAAGTGATTGGGATCTTGCCTTTGGCGACCGAAAAAATGAAATTGTTTTTATAGGTCAAGATATGAATGAAAGTCTTATTAGATCAAACCTAGATTCATGTCTTGCAACTGATGAAGAATTGGCAACCCAAAAATGGGAGAAAGGTTATGAAGATTATTGGCCAGTACAAAGAGTTCAACAACTATAATTAACTATAAACTTTAAATTATTAACAAACATGATTACAAAAGAACAAGTATTAGAAGCACAAAAAAACTGGGGAGATGGTGTCGTTAAAATAGGATCTTTAAAACATAATAGAGAAGAATGCGAATCGTATGCAAGTGATTTTCTAGATGTGCGTTATGCGTTTCAAGAAGGAACCGTCTTATTTAAACCAACTAAATGTGAAATAGAACAATTTAGACCAACTAAGCCAGAAGCATTATCATACTTTATTGCTGGAGACGATAGAGCTTGTAAAGAAGATAAAGGTTTTGCTATTCAACCTTGGACAAAAGTACGCTTCGAAAATGCAGGTATGATTTTAGAAGAAAATCGTGCAATTGCTATGGGAAATTATTTTTTCACAGATTTAGAAGGTAATGAAGCTAAAGTTGAATATACATTTGGGTATAAATTGATTGATGGAGCACTTAGAATTGACGTACATCATTCTTCATTTCCATACACTCATCCAGAACCAGTAGCCTAATGAATAAGACTCTTTTTCTTTTATGCCCAACTGATTGTTTAGAAACAACAATCAATAATACTTACGAGAGTAAAAACTATTTTTATACATCTCTCGGAAATTCATTTGTAGTTGATAATTCAACTATAAAAAGCATAAAAGAACTGATTCTGAAGCAGAATATTAAAAATATTTACTTTGTACTTTCCAATGACAATAAAATTATTTTAGATGCATTGGAAAGTCAATCTTTCTCTGAAAATATAGGTCTTAAAAATTTTTACAGCGAAATAATTAAACAAAAAGAAACCTCGGAGGTCATGTGGCTCATTACAAACAATAGGCATTTAATTATTTCTTATTTTCTTAATCATAAGATAAAAGAACTACAATTAGAATTAGATAAATTGTCGCTCAATTCAATTAAGATTAGAGGTAAGATTTATGATAGACATGAAACTGCTTTTAAAAATATTTACTCTAGTCTGACATGTTTAGAGAGTCATTGTTTAAATTAAATATTAGATGGAATATAGTCGTAGAAAATTCATTTCTTTTTTAGGAAAAGCAACGTTAGGAACTGTGATTGTTCCTCAGTTCTTAATAAGTTGTGGAAATACTTCAAAACCTTCTTCTGAATTTGAAAATACACCAGAAGCTGTTTTAAAAAAATTAAAAAATGTAGTCTTAGAAGCAATTCAACCTTCAGCTAAAGATGACTTGTTACTTGCTAATGGATTGAAGTATGACATCATTGTAAAGTATGGAGATAAAATCAATGAACAAGATACTTTTGGAGACAATAATGATTTTACCTGCTTTATCCCTTTTGATGAAAAAAATCCAAAAGACGGATTGCTTTGGGTGAATCATGAATATATAAATCAACTCTTTGTTTCTGGTTACAATTACCGAGATTCAGATGCTATACGTACTAAGGAACAAGTAGATAAAGAAATGTATAGTGTTGGTGGAACTATTGTTAGAATTAAAGAAGAAAATGGAAAATGGCAGGTTGTTGAAAACGATCCACATAACAAACGAATTACAGCGCATACGCCAATCAAATTAAATTGGGATACGCCAATAGCAGGAAAAACTACCGCGATTGGAACACTTAGTAATTGTTCTGGAGGAATTACACCTTGGAACACATTTCTAACCTGTGAAGAGAATTATGATAATTGTTTTGGAGAAATTACATACGATGAAAACAATAAACCTTCAAGAATTCCAAGTAGCTATTATGGTTGGGAGAAATATTATGACCATTCACCAGAACATTATGGTTGGGTAGTTGAAATAAACCCGAAAGATGGTTCTGCTCAAAAACACATTGCCTTAGGTAGATTTGCGCATGAATGTTGTACGTTGTATGAACTAGCAGACAAGCGAGTAGTGGCATACACAGGAGATGATAAAAACAATGAGCATTTGTATAAATTTATTTCTTCGAAACCAAGCTCTTTAAAAGAAGGAACCTTATATGTAGCAGATACAATCAATGGAAAATGGCTTGCGCTAGATTGGGAAAACCAGCCTTTACTGAAAGAAAAATTCAAAGACCAGACAGAAGTATTAATAAGAGCTAGAGAAGCTGCAAAAATACTTGGAGCAACTGAATTAAATCGTCCTGAAGATATAGAAATCGATCCAATAACAGGACATGTTTTAGTGTCTTTAACCAACAATAAAAGTAAAAATGATTTCCATGGTTCTATTCTAAAAGTGGAAGAAACTGATGGAAAATATGATGCATTAACTTTCAAGGCTTCCACATATATTGCTGGTGGAGAAGAAACAGGATTTTCTTGCCCTGATAATTTAGCATTTGATATGTCTGGAAACTTATGGTTTACTACAGATATTTCAGGAAGTTCCATGAATAGAGAAGATAAACCTTATATGTCATTTAAAAATAACAGTTTATTCGTTATTCCTAGATATGGTAAAAGTGCAGGAGAAGTAATTCGTGTCGTATCTGCGCCAACAGATGCTGAATTAACAGGACCTTGGTTTTCACCAGATGGAAAAACCTTATTTTTAAGTGTACAACATCCTGGAGAACAAACAAAAGATATCAAATCGCCAACGAGTACTTGGCCTTTTGATAAAGACAATATTCCAAAATCTAGCGTTGTAGCTATTACAGGAGACTTAATCGAAAAAATGAATAAGTTACGACAGATAGAAAATATAAATTAAGGCATTTTTTAAATCTTACGTTGCAAAACTAACAAAGCCTGTAATTTAAAATATTACAGGCTTTGCTGTAAATACGTCTGTAATAGTAAAAAAACTATAGACAATTCGTATTTCATATATTCGAGTTTTCTGATTGATAGTTTTGAAACACAATTCCTAAAGAGACTTACTCTTCAAGTTCCATTAGCATTTTTCTACTACCAAAATCAATTTCCTGTTTAAGTATTTTTCGTGTTGATTTTTCTATGTAATATGTGCTCACAGTAGTATTATTTGAAATATCATCTGTAGTTTCCACTTTCCATACCTGTTTTTCTATTCCGTGAACATCAATAGTTGTTTCTTGAGTATTTTTTATGGTTGCTGTAATGACTCCAATTTTTGACTTAGGATTGAAATCAAAAATTGAAATCGTACCTGAATATTCATTTTTTAGCGGTAATAATCGTATTAATTGAGGATAGAAATTACTATCGAAAAACGATGTCGTTATTTTTTCAGAAACTTCTGTTTTCACATTAGTAGACTTGTCTAAATAATAACCAGTAATATGTTCTCCAAACTTCAAAACCATTGCACGTTGTTGATTGAATGAAGAATGATATATAGGTTTTAATGTTTGTGTAGCCACAACTGTAGTATCAATCCATTTATTAGTTGATTGTTTCATGTTGACAGTAGTGATAATGTATGTTTTTTCAGTTTCTTTCTTAATCTGTGTTTGTATATTTCCAATTGGAATTTTTGTAGCATCTTGCATCATATACAAGGACATTTTAGAAGTCTCTGAATTTAAAAAATCAATATTAGCTTGGTTTTTCATTGGACTTATCAATACTTGTTGACTAAAAAGCTGTGTGAAAATGCTAAAAATAAATAGTAATGTAAAATGTGTTTTTTTCATGATTTTAAATGAGTTATTTTCTATTGATTTTATTACAATAGGCTTTGTTCGTTTGTTATGGTATTAAAAAAAGTCAAGAAGTATTCAATGCAGCCGATTGAATGAATGCACAACTTGCTATATATTTTTATGGTGAAAGCTACTGATAACCTAGAAGGCAAAATTTGATATAAATCAAATAGCAATACATGTGTAATAACTTTATAAATAGCTATCTAGACTAAAAAACAGTAAGAAGATGTTGTAATAATAATCAATACTTTGATTGTAAAATCTTGTAATGATGTTCTGTATGATAGGCTGTCCAAATTACAATTTCCCTAATTGTCATTCTTCCCATAAGAGGATGCGGAAGCAAATAAATATCTAAATCACGTTCATTCCATTTTTGAAATCTCTTGATCAACTTCTTCTTTTCTTTATCTAGTTTAGAAATATAAGAATGCTTATTTGTGAGTTTGATTTCTGGCATTTTCTTGGAGATATTGGCGACAGCACCAGGATTGTCCGCTAGCTTTTTTTGATATTTTTCAACAATTTCCTGATAAGTACGATTCTCTCTATTATTAGTACCCAATTTATACTTTAAATAAAATCTAGGCAACAACAGTGCTTTATTCAAAGCTCTTTCACTCTGTATTAAATGGACAATATGTTCGCCAGTATTCCATTTTCCTTGCGGTCCTTTTATCCAACTCTGATTTGGGTGATTTTGTAACCATTCATAAAGTACTTCATGTTTTTGGTTCAAAATATCAATTACTTGTTTTTTCGTCATGATGTAAACTAAACTGTAAATCTTGTTAAGAATGTTCTTTATAAAGATCTAATCATTTTTTAATTTGAATATAATATCCATAATTTCTACATCAGGAGCTTCATTTATAGCATACGCAGTAGGAATACTTTTCGCTAAATCAGATGCTTGATATGCTTGCATAGATTGTAAAGAGTTCCAAACATAGACGCCTCCATATTCTCCTGCGTTACTTGTTTTGATATAATATTTTTGTAACAGACCGGGAATCGATTTAAAATTAGCTTCTCTTTCTTTAGCTCTTTTTAATAATTCGTCTTGCGGTAAATCTGATTTCAACTTAATAATTTGCAATATCATATTCATTATATTTTGAATTTTATATCGCAATCTATTTACTTTTTATAATAGAAAATTGTAAAAATCGGTCGTTTTCATTCTTTAACAATGCCTTAGGCGTAAATCCTGTTATTTTCTTAATTTCTTTTATAAAGTGCGGTTGATCAAAATATCCTTGTTGCGGATATAATTCTCCTTTTCGTATCTGACTATAAGTAGCAGCACCTTTTCGAATACAACAATAACTTTTTAACGAAAGTCCAAAAGTAGATTTAAAATAACGATTTATCTGTCGTTTTGACCAATACGCTTGTTGCGAATAATATTCAACAGTACTAGTTCCTTTCGTATCATTGATTGACCTCAAAAGAACAGACTTTCTTGTGTCAATAGGATCTTCTTTTTCAATATGTGAAACCAAGTATTGATCCAGATACTCAAACAAATTACTGTTAGCATTCATATCAAAATCATCAAGTCCTAAATATGATTTTTCTATACTCTTTATATCATTAAGAGATGCGCCAATACTTCGTTTAATAATCTTTTCAACAGCTAATAACCTAAATTGTACTCCGTATATCGTAGTTTTTGGAGAAACTACAACGTTCGTTTTTTGATCCCATAAACCTGTTAAAAAAACTCCTTCAAGTTTATTATCGTGATAACAAATCAATAGATCAAAAAAGCCATCCGGCAATATGGTAAACAATTGTGATTCCTCTGTATTATTTTCAAGCTTCCAATAGCATCTTACATAGTCGCGCAGGTTTTGGTGTGCTTGTTGTTGATGGTAAGTCATTGAAAATTTTTATTTATGAATTTGTACGAGTACAGGAATCGACTTAAAACTAAATGAATTCTAACTTAAATCAAAATTAAGAAGCATTCAGTAATGCATCGGATTCATTTATAAACAAATACATCTGCTTCAAAACCTTACTAAATCAGTATAGTTTGATAGCTAAGAGTTTAAAAATCTACTGATTGAAAGACTTTTGTCAATTCCAAAATATTAAAATCACTGTATTTAGGTAAAACTAATGTACATACATACATTCCAGAAAAATAGGAGATTGCTTTATATTGTCCGCAGTTTTTAAAAGTGCTCTCCCAGATATTTTCTTTTGCTACAATTGTATCGACTTCCAGCAATTTAAAATCAATCATTAAACCTGTTTTAAAAATTTTTGAAAGCGCTTCTTTTACAGTCCAGATGAGTGTGAAACCTTTTACTTCTTCAGAAAATAACTTTGAAACCAATTGTACTTCTGCTGTAGTCATTTGGTCTTTTAAAGCTTCTGTATTATGAGCGTTGATTTCTTCAAAATCAATAGCCATAGGATGACTTTCAGGAAAAGCAATACTAAAACCTATAGTATTACAATGACTAATACTTAATTGAGTATTCTTTATTTTATCACACTGAATTACAGGGAATTCGAATACTCCAGCATCTATGAAAATATCGTTATATTGATTATAATTTGTAAATTCACAAATAGCTTTTTTTGCTGCTAACCTTCCAAGAAGATAACTTATTTTTCTCTGTTCATGTGAAAAAGAAGAATACATCTCATGTTCTTTAGGGTGAAGCGCTGCTAAATTTATTTCTAGTTCTTTAAGAGAGCCATTTATCATGGATATTGCAAAACGATGAACTGAATTCTTTCTGATTAATGGTAATAGAGTGGTGACAGTTTTCATGAGTTAATGTACAATTAGAACTAGTTTCGGTTGAAGAATTATCCAAGGATAAATAATTCATTTAGTAGTGCCTAATATAAATAATTTTAGGTTCTATTACGCTATAATATTGCTGATAAATACGATTGCTCCAAGTATATTGTTGAGGTGAAAATACCAAAAAACGGTAGAAAAAAACAGGTATTTTTACTTATACTTTCATTTAGTTTAAAACATAACTTTGTTAAAATGAGTAAGGCTATTTTAGTTTTACTCAAAGCATTAACCTACTATATTACTAATAACTTGAGCTTACAAACGTGATTATATCTTACATAGAATTGTATAAGTGCGAAGTAAGTTTGAGGATTTAGTTTTTATTCAAAAAATCATTAAAAAAATAGCCCCTTAATGGATTTAGTCAAAAAAACTCCCCGCACTCAATCATCTAAGATGAGTTTACTCAGTCAAGATGAATATAACAAGATTGTTATTGATTGGAACAATACAGATGCAGTTTATCCTTCCGAAAAAGTCATTTATCAGTTATTTGAAGAACAGGTGGAGAAAACGCCAAATACTATTGCGGCAGTTTTTGAAGGAAAAGAACTCACTTATGCCGAATTAAATGCGAAAGCAAATCAACTTGCTCGTTATTTAAAGACACAAACAACCATTCATCCAGATACATTAATTGCACTTTGTTTAGACAGAAGCCTAGATATGATTATTGGTATTCTAGGAGTTCAAAAAGCAGGTGGTGCTTATGTTCCTATTGATCCAGAATATCCTTCTGATCGAATCAGTTTTATATTAAATGATACAGAAAGTGCTATAGTTTTAACACAAAACCATTTGATAGAAAATTTAAAAAAACTTAGTAATGTTCCATTAATCACTTTAGATAGTGAACCATACAAAGAAGAAGAAACAAGTAATCTTATTTTACAAAACACAGCAGCAGATCTTGCGTATGTAATTTATACTTCCGGTACAACAGGAAAACCAAAAGGAGCAGTCGTAACACATCAATTATTAGTAAACAGATTGGTATGGCAAAAGGAAGCATATAATTTTAATGAAAGTGATACTATTTTACAAAAAACACCGTATGTTTTTGATGTTTCTGTCTGGGAATTATTATTGCCACTAATATCAGGAAGTACATTACTTTTTGCAAAAGTAAACGGTCATAAAGAACCAGAATATTTATATAGAATTATTGAACATCAAAAGGTAACAAAACTACACTTTGTGCCAAGTATGTTAAATGGTTTTGTTGCATATTTAAAAAGTGCTGATGTAAATAAATTATCTTTTGTAAAGGACGTTTTCTGTAGCGGAGAAGCGCTGTCAACTTCACTAGCTACTGATTTTAAAGAATTATATCCAAATATAAAACTAAACAATCTCTACGGACCAACAGAAGTCGCTATAGATGTAAGTTCGTATGATGATATACAAGCAAATGCTTCCATAATTCCTATTGGAAAACCTATTCAAAATATAAAATTTTATGTGTTGAATGAAAACAACCAAGCTGTGCCAATTGGTGCGGAAGGAGAATTGTTTATTGGAGCACAAAATCTATCAAGAGGATATTTAAATCGTCCAGAACTTAGCGCTGAAAAATTTGTTGCAAATCCTTTTGCTACGGAAGAAGATCTAATAAATGGGTATGATAAATTATATAAAACAGGCGATTTAGTACGTTGGTTACCTGACGGAAATGTAGCATATATAGGTAGAAATGATTTTCAAGTTAAAATCAGAGGTTTTAGAATAGAATTAGGAGAAATAGAAAATGTATTAAGCTCAATTGAAGAAATAACACAAGTTTGCGTTTTAGGGAAAGAGAGAAATGAAAGCAAATATTTAGCAGCTTACTACACATCTAACACTGAAATTACGGAAGAAACTATTCTGAAAGCAATAGCAGCACAGTTGCCTGAATACATGATTCCAAGTGCTTTTGTACAAATTGATAGTTTTCCACTAACAATCAATGGGAAATTAGATCGTAAAGCTTTGCCTGAACCTGAATTTACCAATGAAGAAACGTACATAGCGCCAACATCAGATTTAGAAATCAAGATTTGTGAAATTTGGCAAGAAGTATTGAATCTTGAAAAAATTGGAATATCAGATGATTTCTTTCGCATTGGCGGAGATTCTATCCTAAGTATTCAGTTAAGTTCAAAACTAAGAAAACAAGGTTTTTCATGTAGTGTTAGTACTATCTTTAATCATCGAACCATATCGAAATTAGCACAGTTTATAGCATCAAATGTAGATGTAAATCCAATCATTGCTGAACAAGGAAAATTAGAAGGAACCTTTGGTTTACTACCAATTCAACAATGGTTCTTTGATAAAATAAACGCGGAACAACTTCCTGAATTCAATCATTGGAACCAAAGTTTTTTAGTGAAAGTACCAGAACTTAAAGTAGAAAGAATTCAGAATATTATTGAAACTTTGGCTGTTCAACATGATATTTTACGTGCTAATTTTAATGATACTACACAGCAATATGCATCTACGAGTATTGTACCAACATTACAAACTCTTAATGTTACCAATCTATCAAAAGAAAAAATAAAACAGACATTTACAAACTGGCAAAATCAATTTGAAATTCATAACGGACCTTTATGGAATGTAGCTTATATAGAAGGATATGAAGACAATACAGCACGTTTATATTTTGCATTACATCACTTAATTGTAGATGCAGTTTCCTGGAGAATATTGATCGAAGACTTCCAATCGTTATACAACAACGAGTTTTTAGACGAAAAATCGAGTAGTTATCGTCAATGGGTACATGAAATATCAGCTTACGAAGAAAAGCACCCAACAGAAAAAAACTATTGGGATGATATTTTACAGACAATGCCAACCTACAATGTTTCTGAGCGTAAAGAAGCATTCCGTACTATCGAGATCAGCAAAAAACTAACAAGCGATTTACTACAAAAAGCCAACAAAGCCTATCATACTGAAGTAAATGATTTACTATTAACGGCATTAAATTTAACGCTTCACAATTGGAATAAAGAATCGACAAATGTTATTACTTTAGAAGGACATGGACGTGAACAACTGAATGAAACAATTGATCACAGCAAAACAGTAGGTTGGTTTACCACAATGTATCCTGTGCAACTTTCTGTGCAACAAAACTTAGAATCGAACATTAAATGGACCAAGGAAAATTTACGTGCCATTCCTAACAAAGGAATAGGTTTTGGAGCCATATATCCTAATGATTATATCAACCTGCCAAGTATTACTTTCAACTATTTGGGACAATTTGATACGCAAGACGGATTTTGGCAAGTCATCTCTGAAAGCTCAGGAACTCCAGTACATCCAAATAATATGGAGTCAGATATTATCAATATTACGGGAATGGTGACAGATGGTCAACTCAACTTTAGCATCATTAGTCAATTAGGTGAAAATGAAACACTCCAGTTTTCAAAAAATCTTCAACAGCATTTAGAAGATATTGTAACGCATTGTTTAGAAAAAATCAAAAACAAAGAAATAAAACACACACCAAGTGATTTTGAAACGGTTAAAATCTCACAAAATCTATTGGATAAAATAGAAAAAGATCAACAAATAAAAGCTATTTATCTAGCTAACAGTTTACAGCAAGGTTTTGTGTATCATGCATTAAGCCAACAAGATGATGACGCATACAGAGTACAATTTCTATTTGATTACAATCAAACATTACATGTCAAGAATTACATCAAAGCATGGGAATTCGCGATTCAAAAATATCCAATATTAAGAACTTCATTCAACTGGTCAGAAGAAATTATTCAAATAGTGCATCAAAGTGCAGAATTGAATTGTAAAACCATTGATATTAGTGATTTATCAGCAAACGAAAAGGAAGCGTACATTCTTGAACTACAAGAAAAAGATAGAAGTATTGCGTTCGATTTAAAGCAACCTTCTTTGTTTAGACTCTACATCATCAAACAATCGGAGACACAGTATACCTTATTAAAATCAGAACATCACAGTATTTTAGATGGCTGGAGTAGTCCTGTATTATTAAACGCTGTTCACGAATTTTATGCACAACTACAGCAAGGAAATCATATAACTAATTTAGTCGATGATTCTTTCGGAATGGCACAAAATTTCTATGCAAAACATAGAAAAGAAATTACTGATTTCTGGCATAAAAAATCATTGTTCATCAAACAAGTAAACGATGTATCTCCGTTATTATCTTACAAACAAGATTTAGATGCAATTAAGTCACTAGAAAAACCTTTTGATACCGCTATCAATATCTCAGGAGATGAATATGATTCACTGAAAAAACTAACAAAAACTACTGGAATTACTTTAAATACCTTGGTGCAATTTGCTTGGCATAAACTGATTCAAGAATATACGCAGGATACGCAAACTATTGTTGGAACGACGGTTTCTGGAAGAGAAATTCCAATAAATGGTATTGCAGAAAGTGTTGGGTTATACATCAATACTTTACCATTAATTATTGATTGGGAAAATGAAAATACAGTCTTAGAACAGATTCAACACGTACATCAGCAAATTACAGATATAAACAGTCACAGTTTTGCAAATCTTGCAGACCTACAAAAAGAAGGAAAACGATTATTTCACAGTCTATTCATTTTTGAAAGTAATCCAATGCCTGAACCTAAAGATTTAGGAGAAAATACATTATATCCAGAATTTAGATATGCTGTAGAGAAGTTAGATTACCCAATGGGAATTACGGTGACTGAACAAGGAAAAAGTATTGTAATAGGATTGAAATCAGATCGAGCGATTCTCACAGCAACGCAAGCAGAATTTAATCTAAGTAAGATAAAATTAATACTCAATACATTAACAACAAATCTAAAAGAAAAGCACTCAGGATTAACCACAATAACAGCCGAAGAATACCAACAAATCGTAGTAGATTGGAATCAAACAACAGTAAATTATCCACAAAATAAAACGATTCATGAACTATTTGAAGCGCAAGTTCTAAAAACACCTGAAGCAATTGCTGTTTCCCTTGAAGAATCAGTATTGACTTATCAGGAATTGAATTTGAAAGCAAATCAACTAGCAAGATACATTCAAGCGGAAACAGAAGTTCATTCAGATACGTTGATTGCAATTTGTATGGATAGAAGCTTAGAAATGATGATTAGCATTCTAGGCGTTCTAAAATCTGGAGCAGCGTATGTTCCGATAGATCCAGCATATCCAACGGAAAGAATCAAGTACATTTTAGCAGATACACGTACGAATTTAGTATTAACGCAATCACATATAACTTCCAAAATAAAAGAATGTGCTGAGGTGAAAAGTGTTGCCTTAGATACAATTTCATATCAAAATTTAGATACTTCCAATCTAGCTGTTCAAAATAAACCGAATGATTTAGCGTATGTCATTTACACTTCGGGAACCACCGGAAAACCGAAAGGTGTAATGATTGAACATAAATCGGTATATAATTACATTCAAAACATAGCAACATGCTTCGAAAACCTTGAAAATATTGATTATTCAAGTAATTTTTCTTTTGACTTATCAGTTACCACAACATTAGCTCCTTTAGTATTAGGGAAACGAATTTGTATATATGGAGGAAAACTCGTTGAAATCGACAAATATCTATCACATTTAAAAAAATATAAGATTGATTTCATAAAATCGACACCTTCATTTTTAACGCAGATTCATTTTGAAGAATTAACGCATCAAGTGAAAAGCTGTTTTATAGGTGGAGAAAAAAGTGATACAAATCAACTGAAATTTTTAAATCAACACATTTCAAATGTGTATGACGAATACGGACCAACGGAAGCTACTGTTGGAACAACCACAATACTAAACATGAACGCGATCAATAGTATTGGAAAACCTTACAATAATTACAAAGTCTATGTTTTAGGAAACAATCATAAACCAGTTCCTGTTGGCGTTGTGGGAGAATTACATATCGGCGGAGCTGGTGTAGCACGCGGATATTTAAATCAACCAGAACTTACTACCCAAAAATTCATTGAAAATCCATTTGCCAGTCAAACTGATATTGAAAAAGGCTATACGCGTTTATACAAAACAGGAGATTTAGTAAAATTGCTTGCCGATGGAAGCATGGAATATATCGGTAGAAACGATTTTCAAGTAAAAATCAGAGGTTATCGTATAGAATTAGGAGAAATAGAACATGCTATAAATTCAATTACAGAAATCAAACAAGCATGTGTGTTAGTCAAAGAAAAAAATGGTAATAAATATCTAGTTGGCTATTATGTTTCGGACGAAGAAATAAAAGAAGAAAAAATACAAGAAAGTTTATCCGCAGAATTGCCAGATTATATGCTGCCAGATATGTTGGTAGCACTAGAGCGTTTTCCACTAACAAACAATGGGAAATTAGATAGAAAAGCGTTGCCAGATCCTGAATTTGCAAACAATGATTCTTATCTAGCTCCAAGTACGGATGTAGAAATTAGAATTTGTAAAATTTGGGAAGAAGTATTAAACCTAGAAAAAATTGGCGTAACAGATAATTTCTTTCGAATTGGAGGAAACTCGATTTTAGCCATAAAACTATCTCATAAAATCACTAAATCTTTAAATATACGAGTAGTTGTTGCAGATATTTTAAAGTATAAAACGATTGCTAGTCTTGCTAAACATGTAAGCACAAACACTTCTAAGCGATTAAAAATTGAAGCACAAAACTTAGAAAAATATCCACTATCATTTGCACAAGAACGTTTATGGTTTATTGAGCAATATGAGCAAGGAACGAACGCTTATCACATTCCTTTATTGGTAGAATTGGCTAAAAATACAGCTATAAATCGCCTTAAAGAAGCAATTCAGCAAGTAGTGCAACGCCATGAAGTATTGCGAACCATTTTTCAGCAAGAAGATGAACGTTATGTACAATTAGTCCTTAACGAGGAACTTAAAATTCACGAACATTCACATCAAAACACGAACATAGAAGCTCAAATCGTAAAAGACATCAATACACCATTTGATCTTCAAAAAGAATTTCCAATTCGCGTTAATTTTTATCAAGAAGCAGAAAGCACAAAACTCTTAATTACCATTCATCACATTGCATCTGATGGTTGGTCAGAAGACATCTTACTCAAAGAAATAGACGCGATTTACAAAGGAGAAAAGCTGCCAAATTTAGACATTCAATACAAAGATTTCTCAACTTGGCAACGTGCATATTTACAAGGAGAACTTCTAGAAAATCAGCAAGCATATTGGCGAGAAAAATTGGCTGGCTATGAACCATTAGCCATGCCAACGGACAACAGCAGACCAAAACAAATCGAGTACGCAGGCGCTGACGAATTATTCACGTTACCTTCAGATTTATCTAATAAACTCAGGGACTTATCAAAAGTTCAAGGTTGCACGATGTACACAACCTTATTATCTGGATTTTACATTCTATTGCATAAATATACAGGTCAAGATGATATCATTTTAGGAACGCCAATTGCCAATCGACACTATGCAGAAATTCAGGATTTAATAGGTTTCTTCGTCAATAGCTTGGCGCTTCGAGAACAACTTGATCAAGAATCGACAGTAGAAGAATTACTAACACAAGTTCAAACTAATTTAATAGAAGCACAACGTTATCAAGACATTCCATTTGAAAAGATAGTAGAAACCTTAGGAGTTGTACAAGATTCTTCACGTCATCCCGTATTTCAAGTTATGTTTGGAGTGCAATCTTTTGGAGGAGAAACGGTTTGTGATTTATTCAAAGAACTGCCTTTAAAAGATACGTATGCGATTGCAAAATATGATATAAGTTGTTTTATGGATGATTCTCAGGATGAAATCCAAGGTTCGTTTAACTATGCGACTTCGTTGTATGAAAAAGCTACAATCCAACGCATGATCAATCATTACAAGCTCATATTGGCACAAATGGTTGAAGAAGAAGATAAAAAACTTCAAGATTACAGCATTTTAACGGCAGCAGAATATCAGCAAATCGTAGTTGATTGGAATCAAACAGCAGCAAACTATCCGAAAGACAAAACGATTCACCAACTCTTTGAAGCACAAGTTTTACAAACACCGGAAAAGATTGCGATTGTCTTTGAAGAAAAAGAACTCACATATGCTGAATTAAACGCAAAAGCAAATCAATTGGCGAGATACATTCAGTCACAAACAAATGTTACGCCAGATACCTTAATTGCACTTTGTTTAGATCGAAGTCTAGAAACAATGATTGGCATCTTGGGAATTCTAAAATCAGGAGCTGCATATGTTCCAATAGATCCTGAATATCCAACCGAAAGAATCAACTATATCTTAGAAGACACAAAAACAGATTTGATGTTGACACAATCGCACTTAGTGGATCGATTTATAGCAAACAACGAAGTAGCACTCATAGAAATAGATACAATTTCTTGTGAAAATTTAGCAACTTCAAATCTTACACTACAAAATCAACCGAACGATTTAGCCTATGTAATCTATACATCAGGAACGACAGGAAATCCAAAAGGAGTCATGGTTGAACATACATCAGTTCTTAGTTTTGCCATTGAAAATAACTTCATGGACTATGTAAGAGTGAATACAATTGCAGGTTTATCAAGTTTTGTATTTGACGGAAGCATATTTGATGCATTTGTTCCACTACTTTCTGGAAAAAAATATGTAATGATCGCAAAAAATGATATCACAAATCTAGATTTATTACACAAGCGATTTACACAAAACAACATAGATACGGTCTTTTTTACAACGGCATTATTTAATTCAGTGGTAGAAAACAAAATTGAAATTTTAGAAGGTTTAGATCAAATTTTATTCGGAGGTGAAAACTCTAATGATACAAACATATCCATTGTAAAGAATACCTATCCAGCATTAAGTTTATTACATGTATACGGACCTACGGAAACGGTTACATATTCTACTTTTTGCAACTTATCTCAACTCGAATATGATGATATCAGTCCGATAGGAAAAGGTTTAAACAATAAAAAACACTACGTATTAGATAAACATCTACAAATCTGTCCAGTTGGTGTTGTTGGAGAACTGCATATTGGCGGCGCAGGTATTGCTCGCGGCTATCTAAATCAGCCTGAACTTACTACCCAAAAATTCATTGAAAACCCATTCGCAAGTCAGGCAGATATTAAAAAAGGCTATACGCGTTTGTACAAAACAAGCGATTTAGTACGCTTGCTTCCGGACGGAAACATCGAATATGTTGGAAGAAATGATTTTCAGGTAAAAATAAGAGGTTATCGTATAGAATTAGGAGAAATTGAGAATGCGCTAAATGCTATAAACGGCATCAAGCAATCTTGTGTGTTAGCCAAAGAAAGAAATGGAAAAAAGCATTTGGTAGCTTATTTCACTTTAGAATCTATAATCACGAAAAAAGAAATTTTAGCACAGCTATCAACGCAACTTCCCGATTATATGTTGCCAAGTATTTTGATGGAATTAAAACAGTTTTCATTAAACATCAACAACAAGATTGATCGAAAAGCTTTACCGGAAGCTGAATTTATTAGTGAAGAATCCTATGAAGCACCAAGTAACGATTTAGAGATTAAAATATGTGAAGTTTGGCAAGAAGTTTTAAACCTTGAAAAAATAGGAGTTTCCGATGATTTCTTTCGCATCGGCGGCGATTCTATCTTAAGTATTCAATTAAGTTCAAGACTGAGAAAACAAGGATTCAATTGTAGTGTTCGCGGCATTTTTGATCATCGAACCATTTCAAAACTAGCGCTTTTCATTGCTGAAGATGTAAAAACAGTTGCCATTACTGCCGAACAAGGATTACTTGAAGGAACCTTTGATTTGCTTCCTGTACAAAAGTGGTTTTTTGATAAAAAACAACGCGGTCAATTAGCGAAATTCAATCATTGGAATCAAAGTTTTCTATTAAAAGTTCCAGAATTGAATACAGAAAAACTTCAAGAAGTAATGGAAGCAATTGTAACGCAACATGATGTATTACGTTTGATTTTTGGAGATAGAAATCAGCGTTATCTTTCAGAAATTGAAGTTCCGGAAATTTCGATTTTGAATGTTGAAAATCTATCAGAAAAAGAAATCGCTACTAAACTAACAGCACTACAAAGTAATTTTGACATCAACAAAAGCCCGTTGTGGACATCAGCATATCTTGAAGGATATGAAGACAAAAGCGCACGCTTATTCTTTGCTTTTCACCACTTAATCATTGATACGGTTTCTTGGAGAATCTTAATTGAAGATATCAAATCTTTATATGAAGGAAAAACGCCTGAAAACAAATCAAGTAGTTATCGTCAATGGGTTGAAGAAGTGTCAAAATATGAAGAGAAGCATCCAACAGAAAAAACATATTGGAACGATGTATTACAAAGCATTGTTCCTTTGAAGATTGAAGAAAAAGAAGTTTGTACAGGAAAAATCAAACTTAACAAAAAGCAAACAAAAAGTCTACTACGAAAAGTAAACAAAGCCTATCATACAGAAGTAAATGATTTATTATTAACTGCTCTAGGCTTCACGCTTCAAGATTGGAATGGATCTAGTAATCAGTTTATTACCTTAGAAGGTCATGGACGAGAAGAATTAAATGAAACCATTGATCACAGTGCAACTGTTGGTTGGTTTACGACTTTGTATCCTGTTGAATTACAATTAGGAAATACGATTTCGTCAAGTATCAAATCGATCAAAGAAAACCTTCGTAAGATTCCAAACAAAGGAATTGGATTTGGGGCAATCTTTCCTGAAGAATTGATCAATTTACCACGTATTAGTTTCAATTACTTAGGTCAATTTGATAGCAAAGACGAATATTGGCAAGTGGTATCAGAAGATGCAGGCATGGCGATTCATGATGAGAATGAAGATACGACATTGATCAACATTAACGGAATGGTTGTAGAAGGCAAACTACGTTTTCGTATTGATAGCAAATTAGGTTCAAAACAAACAAAACGATTTGCAGCCAGCTTTGAGCAACATTTATCAGCCGTCATCAAACACTGTTTAGACAAAATCAAAAACAAAGAAACAAAGCATACACCAAGCGATTTTAGCACAGTTACCATTTCACAAAATCTATTAGACGATTTACAGAAAGACAGACAAATAGAAGCCATATATCCAGCGAATAGCTTGCAACAAGGATTTGTATATCACGCGTTAAGTCAAAAAGAGGATGATGCGTATCGCGTACAGATTTTATTTGATTACAAACAATCGCTTCATGTTGAGAATTATATAAAATCATGGGAATTAGCGATTAAAAAATATCCAATTCTCAGAACAGGTTTTAACTGGGAAGAAGAAATTCTACAAATTGTATATACAGAAGCACAATTAGCATATCATATTTCAGATATTAGTGATCTGCCAGAAGAAAAAAGAAAACAACGAATCATTGCAATACAAGAAGCAGATAGACAAATTGCTTTCGATTTGAAAGAGCCTTGTTTATTGCGTCTTCATATCATCAAACAATCAGCGACACATTACACCATCTTAAAATCAGAACATCACAGTATTTCCGATGGTTGGAGCGAGCCAGTTTTATTAAATACGGTACATGAAAATTACGAACAGCTTCAACAAGGACAAAAGATTCAAATTCAGGTTGATAACTCGTATTTAGAAGCGCAAGAGTATCTTTTTAAAGAGAAATATACCATAGAAAATTATTGGCAGAAAAAAGTAAAAACAGTAACACAAACCAATGATTTATCACCATTATTGTCATACAAACAGGATCTAGATACCGTAAAATCACTAGAAAATCCTTTTGATACCTCAATTAAAATTTCAGGAAGTAAATATAAAGCACTGAAAAAACTAACAAAAACAGAAGGACTTACGTTAAATACATTAGTTCAATTTGCTTGGCACAAGTTGATTCAAGAATATACGAAAGACAAGCAAACTATTGTTGGAACTACAGTTTCAGGAAGAGATATTCCTATTCATGGTATAGAAGATAGTGTTGGGTTATACATCAATACTTTACCATTAATTATTGATTGGACAAATGAAAATACTGTCTTAGCACAAATTCAATACGTACATCAGCAAATTACTGACATTAACAGCCACAGTTTTGCAAATCTTGCGGACTTACAAAAAGAAGGAAAACGATTGTTTCATAGTTTGCTTGTATTTGAGAATTATCCGATGCCAGAAGACAAGGGACAAAGTGAAGATAAGTTGTGTGTAGAATATAACTATGCAGTAGAAAAGCTGGATTATCCTATGGGAATTACAGCATATGAAGAAGGAGAAAGTTTAGTAGTCAATATAAAATCAGATCGTACGATTTTAAATACTGCGCAAGCGGAATTTAATTTAAGTAAGATTGAACTATTACTGAATCAACTAACTTCAAATTTAGATAAGAAACATACAGAACTTTCTACGATTACGGCAGCAGAATATCAGCAAATTGTAGTTGATTGGAATCAAACAGAAGCAAATTATCCAAAAGACAAAACGATTCATGAACTCTTTGAAGCTCAAGTTTTACAAACACCAGAAAAGATTGCGATTGTCTTTGAAGATAAAGAGCTGACATATGCTGAGTTAAACGCAAAGGCAAATCAACTGGCGAGATACATTCAGTCACAAACAAATGTTACGCCAGATACCTTAATTGCACTTTGTTTAGATCGAAGTTTAGAAACGATGATTGGAATCTTGGGAATTCTAAAATCAGGAGCTGCATATGTTCCAATAGATCCTGAATATCCAACCGAAAGAATCCACTATATCTTAGAGGATACAAAAACAGATTTGATGTTGACACAATCGCACTTAGTGGATCGATTTGCCGCAAATAATGAAGTAACATTCATAGAAATAGATACGATTTCTTGTGAAAATATAGCAGCTTCAAATCTTACATTACAAAATCAACCGAACGATTTAGCTTATGTAATTTATACATCAGGAACTACAGGAAATCCAAAAGGAGTCATGGTTGAACATACATCAGTTCTTAGCTTTGCGATTGAAAATAATTTCATGGACTATGCAAAAGTGAATACAGTTGCAGGTTTATCAAGCTTTGTATTTGACGGAAGCATATTTGATGCATTTGTTCCTTTACTTTCAGGGAAGAAATATGTAATGATCGCAAAAAATGATGTCACAGACTTAGATTTATTACACAAGCGATTTACGCAAAACAACATAGATACGGTCTTTTTTACAACGGCATTATTCAATTCAGTAGTAGAAAACAAAATAGAAATTTTAGCAGGTTTAGATCAAATTCTATTCGGAGGCGAAAATTCAAATGATACAAACATAGCAATCGTAAAAAACACCTATCCAGCATTAAGTCTTTTACATGTTTACGGACCTACAGAAACAGTTACATATTCTACTTTTTGCAACTTATCGCAACTCGAATATGATGATATCAGTCCTATAGGAAAAGGTTTAAACAACAAAAAACACTATATATTAGATAAACATCTACAAATCTGTCCAGTTGGTGTTGTCGGCGAATTGCATATTGGCGGCGCAGGTATTGCTCGCGGCTATTTAAATCAACCAGCACTTACAGCTGAAAAATTCATTGAAAACCCATTCGCAAGTCAGGCAGATATTGAAAAAGGCTATACGCGTTTGTACAAAACAGGCGATTTAGTACGCTTGCTTCCAGACGGAAACATCGAATATGTTGGAAGAAATGACTTCCAAGTAAAAATAAGAGGTTATCGAATAGAATTAGGAGAAATTGAGAATGCACTAAACGCTATAAACGGTATCAAACAATCTTGTGTATTAGCCAAAGAAAGAAATGGCAATAAATACTTAATTGCTTATTATGTTTCAGATGAAACGCTTACTCAAGAAGAAATTTTAGCACAGCTATCAACGCAACTTCCCGATTACATGTTGCCAAGTATTTTGGTGGAATTAGAACAATTTTCACTAAACATCAACAACAAAATTGATCGAAAAGCTTTGCCAGAAGCTGAATTTATCAGTGAAGAATCTTATGAAGCGCCAAGTACTGATTTGGAGATTAAGATGTGTAAAATTTGGCAAGAAGTCTTAAACGTAACTAAAGTTGGAGTCACTGATGATTTCTTTAAAATAGGTGGAAACTCAATTTTAGCTATAAAACTTGCGCATAAAATCAACAAGGAATTTGATGCATCCATTGAAGTTGCGGATGTTTTTAAACACAAAACAGTGCAAGAAATACTTGAATGTATTTCTACATCAATAGTAGAAGAAGACGAATTTATAGAAATAGAATTGTAATGGAAAAGAACTTAAAACTAATATACCAAGCGAATAATTTAGGAGTTCTTTTGTGGACAGAAGATGGAAAGCTAAAATCTAGATTTCCAAAGTCTTTTGCAGATAAGGAATTTTTAAGTCAACTGAGTCAAAATAAAGAATCGATACTATCGATATTGGAATACAATGAAATTTTATCAAGTGAAATCAAGCTTCCACGTGCATACAAACTAAAGACTTCAGAAAAGCATTCTTTATCATTTGCGCAAGAACGTTTATGGTTCATTGAACAATATGAACAAGGAACGAACGCTTATCATATTCCTCTATTAGTAGAATTGGCTGAAAATACAGCTATACATCGTTTAAAAGAAGCAATTCAACAAGTAGTACAACGTCATGAAGTATTGCGAACCATTTTTCAGCAAGAAGATGAACGTTATGTACAATTAGTGCTTAACGAAGAACTTAAAATACATGAACATTCACATCAAAACACGAACATAGAAGCTCAAATCGTAAAAGACATCAATACGCCATTTGATCTTCAAAAAGAATTTCCGATTCGCGTTAATTTCTATCAAGAAGCAGAAAATACAAAACTCTTAATCACCATTCATCATATCGCATCTGATGGTTGGTCGGAAGACATCTTACTCAAAGAAATAGACGCGATTTACAAAGGAAAAAAGCTGCCAAATTTAGACATTCAATACAAAGATTTCTCAACTTGGCAACGTGCATATTTACAAGGAGAACTTCTAGAAAATCAGCAAGCATATTGGCGAGAAAAATTGGCTGGCTATGAACCATTAGCTATGCCAACGGACAATAACAGACCAAAACAAATCGAGTACGCTGGCGCTGACGAATTATTCACGTTACCTTCAGATTTATCCAATAAACTCAGGGACTTATCAAAAGCTCAAGGTTGCACGATGTACACAACCTTATTATCTGGATTTTATATTCTATTGCATAAATATACAGGTCAAGATGATATCATTTTAGGAACGCCAATTGCCAATCGACACTATGCAGAAATTCAGGATTTAATAGGTTTCTTCGTCAATAGTTTGGCACTTCGAGAACAACTAGATAAAGAATCGACAGTAGAAGAATTACTAACTCAAGTTCAAGCTAATTTAATAGAAGCACAACGTTATCAAGACATTCCATTTGAAAAAATAGTAGAAACTCTAGGAGTTGTACAAGATTCTTCACGTCATCCTGTATTTCAAGTTATGTTTGGAGTGCAATCTTTTGGAGGAGAAACGGTTTGTGATGTATTCAAAGAATTGCCTTTAAAAGACACGTATGCAATTGCAAAATATGATATAAGTTGTTTTCTAGATGATTCTCAGGATGAAATCCAAGGTTCGTTTAACTATGCGACTTCGTTGTATGAAGAAGCCACAATCCAACGTATGATCAATCATTACAAGCTCATATTGGCACAAATGGTTGGAGAAGAAACTAAAAAACTTCAAGATTACAGCATTGTAACGGCAGCAGAATATCAGCAAATTGTTATTGACTGGAATCAAACAGCAGCAAACTATCCGAAAGACAAAACGATTCACGAACTGTTTGAAGCACAAGTTTTACAAACACCAGAAAAGATTGCGATTGTCTTTGAAGATAAAGAACTGACATATGCTGAATTAAATGCAAAGGCAAATCAATTGGCAAGATACATTCAGTCACAAACAAATGTTACGCCAGATACCTTAATTGCACTTTGTTTAGATCGAAGTCTAGAAACAATGATTGGAATCTTAGGAATTCTCAAATCTGGAGCTGCATATGTTCCAATCGATCCTGAATATCCTACCGAAAGAATCAACTATATCTTAGAAGACACAAAAACAGATTTGATGCTTACGCAATCGCACTTAGCGGATCGATTTACAGCAAACAATGAAGTAACATTCATAGAAATAGATACGATTTCTTGTGAAAATATAGCAACTTCAAATCTTACATTACAAAATCAACCAAACGATTTAGCCTATGTAATCTATACATCTGGAACTACAGGAAATCCAAAAGGAGTTTTACAAACGCATGGAAATGTGCAAAGATTATTCAGTACTACAGATCATCAGTTTACTTTCAATGATAAGGATACGTGGACTTTGTATCATTCATACATATTTGATTTTAGTGTTTGGGAAATGTGGGGCGCATTACTTTTTGGTAGAAAACTTGTCATCCCAAACAATGAAACAGTCAAGGATATTCCTCGTTTTATAGATTTGTGTCTTACACATAAAGTTACGGTTCTCAACCAAACACCAACCGCTTTTTACACTTTTGCAGACAACTTAAATTACAAAGATATCTCTGAATTATCGATTAGATATATCATTTTTGGAGGAGATGCGTTACAAGTAAAATTATTAGATAATTGGTGGAATACGAAGCGAAAATATAACTTCAAAACCACTTTGATCAACATGTACGGTATCACAGAAACGACGGTTCATGTTACGTACAAAGAAGTATTTGAAGATGAAAAAGCGTCTTCAAACATAGGAAAAGCCATAAATGATTTATCAAGCTATGTATTAGATGCTACCAACAAACCTGTGCCAGTTGGTGTTGTGGGCGAATTGCATATTGGCGGTGCAGGATTGGCGCGTGGATATTTAAATAAACCTGAACTCACAGCGAAGAAATTCATTAAAAATCCATTTGCAAGTCAATCAGATATAGAAAAAGGGTACACGCGTTTGTATAAAACAGGCGACTTGGTACGCTTGCTTCCAGACGGAGACATGGAATACATGGGACGCAATGATTTTCAAGTAAAAATAAGAGGTTATCGTATAGAATTAGGAGAAATTGAAAATAGAATCAGTGCTATTAAAAACATCAAACAATGTTGTGTATTAGCCAAAGAACGAAATGGTAATAAATACTTAATTGGTTATTATGTTTCCGATGAAATGGTAGGTCAGGAAGAAATTTTAGAACATCTTTCTGCTCAGCTTCCTGATTATATGGTTCCGAGTATTTTGGTTGAATTGGAATACTTTCCTTTAACAATTAATAATAAATTAGATCGAAAAGCTTTACCAGAAGCTGAGTTTGTCAGTGAAGAATCTTATGAAGCGCCAAGCACTGATTTGGAGATTAAAATATGTGAAGTTTGGCAAGAAGTTTTAAATCTTGAAAAAATTGGTGTTTCTGATGATTTCTTCCGTATCGGCGGCGATTCTATCTTAAGTATTCAATTAAGTTCAAGACTGAGAAAACAAGGACTCAATTGTAGTGTTCGCGCCATTTTTGATCATCGAACCATTTCAAAATTAGCACTTTTCATTGCTGAAGATGTAAAAACAGTTGCCATTACTGCCGAACAAGGTTTGCTAGAAGGAACCTTTGATTTGCTTCCTGTGCAAAAATGGTTTTTTGATAAAAAGCAACGTGGTCAATTCGGGAAATTCAATCATTGGAATCAAAGTTTTCTATTAAAAGTTCCAAAATTAAATACAGAAAAACTTCAAGAAATAATAGAAGCAATTGTGACGCAACATGATGTATTGCGTTTGATTTTTGGAGATAGAAATCAGCGTTATCTCTCAGAAATTGAAGTTCCAGAAATTTCAGTTTTAAATGTAGAAAATCTATCAGAAAAAGAAATCGCTACTAAACTAACAGCGCTACAAAGTAATTTTGATATTCATGAAATTCCGTTGTGGACATCGGCATATCTTGAAGGATATGAAGACAAAAGCGCACGCTTATTTTTTGCTTTTCACCATTTAATCATTGATACGGTTTCTTGGCGAATCTTAATTGAAGATATCAAATCTTTATATGAAGGAAAAACACTTGAAAGCAAATCAAGTAGTTATCGTCAATGGGTTGAAGAAGTGTCACAATATGAAGAGAAGCATCCAACAGAAAGAACATATTGGAACAATCTATTACAAAGCATTGTTCCTTTGAAAATTGAAGAAAAAGAAGTTTCTACAGGAAAAACCAAACTCAACAAAAAGCAAACAAAAAATCTATTACGAAAAGCAAACAAAGCCTATCATACAGAAGTAAATGATTTATTATTAACTGCTTTAGGCTTCACGCTTCAAGATTGGAACAGTTCTAATAACCAATTCATTACCTTAGAAGGTCATGGAAGAGAAGCATTAAATGAAACCATTGATCACAGTGCAACTGTTGGTTGGTTTACAACGTTGTATCCTGTTGAATTACAATTAGAAGATACGATTTCGTCAAGTATCAAATCGATCAAAGAAAACCTTCGTAAGATTCCAAACAAAGGCATTGGATTTGGCGCAATTTTTCCTGAGGAAATGATCAATTTACCAAGAATAAGTTTCAATTACTTAGGTCAATTTGATAGCAAAGACGAATACTGGCAAGTTGTGTCTGAAGATGCAGGCATGGCGATTCATGATGAAAATGAAGATACAACATTAATCAACATTAATGGAATGGTTGTAGAAGGCAAATTGCGTTTTCGAATAGATAGCAGATTAGGATCAAAACAAACAAAACGCTTCGCAGCCAACTTTGAGCAGCATTTATCAGCAGTCATCAAACACTGTTTAGACAAAATCAAAAGCAAAGAAACAAAGCACACGCCAAGTGATTTTGGTACAGTTACCATTTCACAAAATCTATTAGACAATTTGCAGAAAGACAGACAAATAGAAGCCATATATCCAGCGAATAGCTTACAACAAGGATTTGTATATCATGCATTGAGTCAAAAAGAAGACGATGCATATCGCGTACAGATTTTATTTGATTACAAACAACCGCTACATGTTGAGAATTATATTAAGTCTTGGAAATTAGCGATTAAAAAGTACCCAATTCTCAGAACAGGATTCAATTGGGAAGAAGATATCATTCAAGTAATTTATCGCAAAGCTAGCTTGAATTCTGAATTGTTAGATATAAGTCATTTAACTGAAGAAGCACGCAATAAGTATCTTGTTGAACTACAAGAAAAAGATAGGCAAATTGCTTTTGATTTAAGCGTTCCGTGTTTACTTCGATTGTACATCATCAAACAATCAGCGACACATTACACCATATTAAAATCTGAACATCACAGTATTTCTGATGGTTGGAGCGGACCAGTTTTATTAAATACGGTTCACAATCATTATGAACAGTTGCAACAAAATCAAAAAGTTGCTGTCAAAGTAGACACTTCTTATTTGGAAGCGCAACTTTATGTATCCAATAAAAAACAAAGTGTTGCTGACTATTGGCAAACGAAGGTTAAAACCATAGCACAAACCAATGATTTATCGCCATTATTGTCGCACAAACAGGATTTAGATACAGTGAAATCGCTAGAAAGTCCTTTAGATACAGCCATTGAAATTTCAGGAAGCGAATATCATGCATTGAAAAAACTAACAAAAACTACAGGACTTACACTAAATACCTTGGTTCAATTTGCTTGGCACAAATTGATTCAGGAATACACACAAGACAAGCAAACTATTGTTGGAACTACAGTTTCAGGAAGAGATATTCCAGTTCATGGTATTGAAGAAAGTGTTGGATTGTACATTAATACTTTGCCATTAATTATTGATTGGACCAATGACAATACAATCTTGGAACAAATTCAGTACGTACATCAGCAAATTACAGATATTAACAGTCACAGTTTTGCGAATCTTGCGGACTTGCAAAAAGAAGGAAAACGATTGTTTCATAGTTTGCTAGTATTTGAAAACTATCCGATGTCTGATGCAAAACAAGAAGGTGACGATAAGCTACATCCTGAATTTCGTTATGGCGTAGAAAAATTAGATTATCCAATAGGAATTACAGCATACGAACAAGGAGAAAAGTTAGTGATCAACTTAAAATCAGATCAAAGTATTTTAGACCGAAAACAAGCTACTTTCAATTTGAGCAAGATTGAATTATTACTAAATCAGTTACCTTCAAATTTAGATGAAAAACACACAGAGCTGTCAACGATTACCGAAGCAGAATACCAACAGATCGTTGTAGATTGGAACCAGACAGAAACACCATATCCAGAAGACAAAACGATTTATGAATTGTTTGAAAAGCAGGTTTTACAAACACCAAATGCTATTGCAGTTTCATTTGAAGGCGAAACGCTGACATATGCTGAATTAAATGCGAAAGCAAATCAATTGGCAAGATATCTACAATCAGAAATAACCATTACATCAGATACTTTGGTCGCTTTATGTTTAGATAGAAGCTTGGAAATGATCATTGGCATATTAGGAATCATGAAATCTGGAGCTGCGTATGTTCCGATAGATCCTGAATATCCTGCGGAAAGAATCAATTATATCATTGAAGATACCAAAACAGAAGTTGTATTGACGCAATCTCATTTGGCGGAAAATTTACAGCAAATCAACGCAGTTCGTTTGATAACTTTAGATTCAAATTGTTACCAACACAACACAACAACAAATGTTACGAATCAGCACATAGCTACAGATGTAGCCTATGTAATCTATACTTCTGGAACTACAGGGAAACCAAAAGGCGCGATGGTGACACATCAACTTTTAGTGAATAGATTGTTATGGCAAAAAGAAGCATATAACTTTAATGAATCTGATACAATACTACAGAAAACGCCATATGTTTTTGATGTTTCTGTATGGGAATTATTATTGCCTCTTATCTCTGGAAGTAAGTTGATTTTTGCGAAAGTAAACGGACACAAAGATCCTGAGTATTTGCATCATGTACTAAACGATCAATCAGTTACAAAGTTACATTTTGTACCAAGTATGTTGCATGGTTTTGTGGCTCATTTAGAAAGTAAATCATCACAATCGCTACATGCTGTACAGCAAGTTTTTTGTAGTGGAGAAGCACTTCCATTGCAATTGGTGAATGATTTTAAAAATCTATTTCCTACAATAAAACTAAACAATCTTTATGGTCCTACAGAAGTAGCAATTGATGTAAGCGCTTACGATGACATTCAAGCAGATATTGATTTAGTTCACATCGGAAAACCAATTCAGAATATTAAATTTTATGTTCTAGATGATAACTATCAACCAGTCCCTGTAGGCGTTCAAGGTGAATTGTTTATTAGTGGTGTAGATTTAACTCGTGGTTATTTACATCGACCAGAACTCAGTGCGGAAAGGTTTATTGAAAACCCATTTGCAACGGAAAAAGATCAAACAAATGGTTATATAAAACTCTACAAAACAGGCGATTTAGTAAGATGGCTAGCTAATGGAAATATAGAATACATTGGTAGAAATGATTTCCAAATAAAAATAAGAGGTTATCGAATAGAATTAGGCGAAATAGAAAATACGCTAAGAGCAGTAGAAGGTGTTAAGCAGGCTTGTGTATTGGCAAAACAAAAAAATGATCATACATATTTAGTGGGTTATTATGTTTCCGATGGAAAAGTTGATAAAGAAAAAATACAAGCACATTTGTCAGATCAACTTCCTGATTATATGATTCCTAGTATTTTGGTTGCACTAGATCATTTTTCGTTGACAGTTAATGGTAAGTTAGATCGTAAAGCATTGCCTGATGCAGAATTTGTGAATGAAGAATTGTACAAAGCTCCAAGTACTGATGTAGAAATTAATCTCTGTTCTATATGGCAAGAAGTTTTAAGCATAGAAAAAGTTGGAATTACAGATGATTTCTTTCAGATAGGAGGAAACTCTATTTTAGCCATAAAGCTAATTGTTAAAATGAATAAAGCTTTTTCTACCGAAGGAGAAGAGTTGAGTATTGCGGATTTGTTTAAACATAAAAGTATTGAGAATTTACTTTTAAATGTACCTAAAAAGCGATCATCAAATACACTTATCAAAAAGATGAATGTCGATTTAGCTAACGAAAAAAATCTTTTATTTGTGCATCCAGCTAAAAGCGGTTGTGAAGTGTATACAGAGTTAGCGAATAAGCTCCGAAACAATATGAACTCGTACGGAATTGACAATTATAATATTGTGAATGAAGATTCTATTTCAAACCTAAATTTACTAGCAGAAAAGTATGTAAATGAGTTGCTTACAAAAAATCTAACAGAAACTATCAATCTATGTGCTTGGTCGTTAGGAGGACAAATTGCACTGGAAATGGCTTACATTCTAGAACAAAAAGGATGTAGAAATATAAATGTGTATTTACTAGATACATTGATCAGAGATGCACATTTGTTAGCATTGTTAGATAGGTATGACGAAATTGAAAATACTAAAATAGCTACTGCACAAATGATTGCCGATGGTTATGACGAAACTTATGTAGCCAATGTAATGAGAGCAGCTGCAGCTGAACATAAAATTAGCAAACAACCGATTTCTGGAATATTGACAAGAAGTCGCGTAGTTCTATTCAAAGCATTGCAACACGATACACGAATTGATTTTGAAGGCAGTGATGAAATTCAGGCGTATATTCAAACCTTAGCAGATAATAATGTAAAACAATTCGTTGAAAATTTAGAAGTCATTAATGTAGATTGTCATCATGGAAACATCATTACGCATGTCTTTGAAAATGACGAATACTCAAATCAACTTATACATAAGCAACAAAAACTAAGTTTAGAAACAAATATTGTCAGCAGTGTACGCTTCTAATGAAAACCAAACTATGAAAGAAATATTTCCTACCTATAAATCAACCTTTACAAACGAAGGTATAAAAAAACACATTCTGTCGCAGTTCAACTTAAATCCTGCTTGCGAATGCATGCTTTTCAAACCAGGACTGAATGATACGTATGAAGTTTTAGACGAAGGAAACACATACTATTTGCGTATATATACGAATCAATGGAGAACAAAAAATGATATTACTTCAGAGTTAGAACTCATCAATTATCTTCATAAAAACAATATTGAAGTTGCGATTCCTATTCGAAATAAGCAAGATGAGTATATCCTAGAAATTAATGCTCCAGAAGGAATTCGCTATGTTGTTTTGTTTGAATCAGCAAAAGGAAAAAGCATCAAAGAATTAGATGTTTCTACAAGCAGAAATTACGGAAGAGTAGTGGCGTCTATACACAAGACTTCCGATAAAATGAAAAAACTAGAACGGTTTGAACTCAATATGGAACATTTACTAGATATTCCGCTAGAACAAGTACAACCATTTTTAAAACACCGAGAAGCTGATTTCAATTATTTAAAAGCGACGGCAACTGCATTACGTGCTAAAATCTCTGACATACAATCTCAATCAGCATTAGATTATGGTATTTGTCATGGTGATTTTCATTATGGGAATATTTTTTCAGATGAACATGGTAAAATTTCTGTTTTTGACTTTGATTGCTTTGGCTATGGATGGCGCGCGTATGATATTTCTGTTTTTCTTTGGAGTTGTGTGCCCAACAACAATTGGGAACAAGAACATTTAGACAAGAGATTGCTTCTTTGGAAAGCATTTTTAGAAGGTTATTCCAGTGTAAAATCACTCAGTGAAGATGAAATAAAAGCAGCCAATGTCTTTGTTGTTATAAGACATATTTGGCTTTTAGGTGTGCATGTTGATGGAATTTCAGCTTGGGGAAAATCATGGATACACGATCAATACTTTGATGAAGCCATCACTTTTGTAAAAAAGTGGATAGAAATGTATAAAGTGTTAGACTGATAATTTAACTGAAATCTAGATAAAAAAATACTTTTAAAGGACTTACAAAAGTCTTCTAAAAGTATTTTTTAATTATAACGATCTTGAAACAAAGTTACTTCTTATCTAAAATTTCAAGTATCGGTTTTCCTGTCAATGCATTCGGACTCTGTAGATATAATATCTGTGTCAGTGTTGCTGAAATATCTGTAATATTCAAATGACGATGTATTTCTTGAGCTGGAATATTTTTTCCATACCACAACAACGGAACTTGCGTGTCATAATTAAATTGAGATCCGTGTGTTGTTCCCATCCTAGCTTCTTTTATATCTTTTGATTTTGGCAAATATCCAGGTTGCAGTATAAAAATTAAATCTCCGCTTTCTACATTGAAGTGTCCTCTTCTTACCATGTCCATCCATTCGTCATCACTAGCAGCAATATACAATTCATCCTCAGTATACACACGTTTCATATGATCCCATTGTCTTACTTCATCAGAAACAAAATCGGCAACTTCACTCAAATTCAAACCAAGTCTAGCAATTTCAGGTCTATTCAAATAAATATTATTATTATTAAGTTCACTAATCACATCGGTTCCGAATTTATTCGCTACAGATTTGCGTAATTCAGCTTCTGGTCCATCGGTAAAAAGATAACCTCCTGGAAGATTATGATCTAACATAAACTGTGGAACAGGAACAATACCATGATCGGCAGTCAGAAAAATTGTGAATTCATTTTCACCTACTGTTTTATTCAAATACTTAATAAGTCGTGCAATCTCCATATCAAGTCTAATGTACATATCTTGCAATTCAACTGCATAAGGTCCAAAATAATGTCCAACAATATCTGTAGAAGAAAAACTAATCGTAAGCATATCCGTCTGATTGTCTTTTCCTAAATCTTCTCCTTCAATAGCTGTCATTGCCAAGTTTGTTAAATGTGTATTTGCAAAAGGAGAAGTAGTAAAAATTAAATACTTATTATATAAATATTCGGCTTCGGTTTTAAATTGATCTCTATCAATAATAATTTTTGTTAAATCGTATGGAAATACAGGTTTTGTGGTGTTTCCTATAGGATATTCATACGGAGAATCATCTGGACCACTTGCTGTATATTGTTCAATGGGATAATAGGTATTCCATATTTTCTTAAGACTTTCGTCTGGATATCGTTTTGCGTTAAAATCTACAATCCAATCTGGAAGTTTTTCTTTAAAAAAAGAACTCGTAATAAAATTGCCTGTTTCATAATCAAACCAATACGAACCATCGCTCAAATGACCGCCTGGCAAAATAGAACCTCGTTCCTTAATAGAAACTGAAATTACTTTTGAATCTGCATAGGTTAATTTCAACTGATCTGTAATAGTATTTGCTTTTAGATTAAATGGAGAAAAAACACCACGGTCAGTATTAGAACCTATAGTATGCACTGTAGAATCGGCAACACAATTTTCAATTTTTCCAGTACTTCTACGATACCAATCGTTAGCAACAATTCCGTGATTGCTTGGTGTGGTACCTGTATAAATGGAAGCATGACCAGGACCTGTAAATGTAGGAACGTAATTATAATGCATATTACGACAATTGGTTCCTTGATTCATTAGTAACTTAAAACCTTCTTCGCCGAATTTATCATAAAAGCGATACAAGTATTCATAACTCATTTGATCTACGACAATTCCGACGACTAATTTGGGAGAATCTTTCTGTTGAGCATTTAAGGAAAATAAGGTGCCAAAAATGATCATAAAAATAAAATTTTTCATGTTTTTTAAATATGGGATATGGTTAGTGTTAGTTAAAAAATATCTGATGTTTAGTCATCAAATAAAGATGGATATAAGATACTGAAAAATAATAAGTTTACGAGTGAAAATGTAAGTTTTTTAATCACTTTTATATGTGATTTTTTTATCATTCATACTAAAAAATAATACACTCAAGATTGAATATTGGACACTCAAAGATTTTTTGAGTTTTCAACGCTTTATTTTTCTAATTTTTAACTATTAAGTACTTTGAAAATCTACCTAAAACACTCTATATACAATAAAAATATTATGAAAATAAAAAATTAATTATTCGTTAATTATGGAAAAAGCTGATCGTAAAATAATATTTTTATTGTAAGTTAGTAAGGGTAATAAAAACTGAATAATTCTATTTTTTTTGTAAAAATTCACTTTCTATGTAAACCGCATGGAACGTTTTACAACAGAATTGTTTTGTATTAATTCGGGGGAATTACATGAAAAAAGTACAAATAGCATTGATGTTTATCATCATTAGCATTAAGCTTGCGCATTGTCAATATACAATTGATGGTGTCGTAACTGATACTAATGCGATGCCACTTCCCGATGTCTTTATCAGTGTTGTAAAAGATAATATACTCGTTAAAAATTTAATTACAGATAGTCTTGGTTATTATAAAGTAAAAAACTTAAAATCAGGAAATTATACGCTTAATTTTAGTCATATAGGATATGCAGATTCTATTATAGTTTCTAATATCACAAAAAATACAAGACTTAACTTTCGTTTCAAAGAAAATAAAGAACTCTCTAAAGTAGTCATTACTGCAGAGAAAAATATCATTGAACGAAAAACGGATCGCTTGCGTTTCAATGTAGCTAATTCCGACTTGATACTAGGAAGTAGTGTCTGGGAAACCTTAAACAAAACGCCTTTCGTGTCTACAAACGAAAACGGAACGATTGAAATAGCCGGAACGCAAGGCGTGATAGTTTACATAAATGGTAGAAAAAAACGACTTTCTGGTGAAGTATTAATGAATTATCTAAAAAGCCTACCAGCTGATAATCTAGAAGCTGTAGAAGTCATCACAACACCTTCGAGTCGATTTGAAGCTGAAGGCGGAGCAGGAATCATAAATATTGTCACTAAAAAAAACAAAGAAGAAGGTTTAGAAGGAACCGCAAGTTTAAGCGCCCGTCAAACACGATTGTTCTCAGAAGCAGGAAGTATCTACCTAAACTACAGAAAATCTAAATGGAATCTATTCTCAACAGCATATCTGAGCAACAGAGAACGACGTACCAATTATGAAAAAGATATTTTCTATCCAATTTCAGAACCAACTGATATCGAAACACGCTTCATAGATCGCGAAAATACTATGAAAACATTCTTCTCTGGAGCAAACTTTGGAGTAGACTATGAAATCAATGACAAACATATTGTCGGAATGTTATTTGAATTTTCAGGTGCGGATGAAAATCAAAATAGAGATGCAATTAGCTTTGATGCCTACACGTTAAATGACTCACTGACATTCACAAAAAATAGAGATGAAGCTGTCAATCGAACCTATTCGTTAAACCTTAATTATCAAGGAAAATTAGACGGTAAAGGTACGTTACTTACAGCTGATATTGATTTTTTAGAATTTTCCTCAGATAATACTGGAATCAGTAAAACGGATGTTGTCACACTTGAAAACAACGATGTCTTATACATTCGCGATTGGTTTCGTAATGCAACAATTCAAGATATAAAAAGTACTTCTTTTAAGCTTGATCTAGAATTTCCACTAAGCGAAAATATAGCTGTTGAAACTGGTGTGAAATTTTCACTATCTAAAGTAGATAATGACCTAAATTTTGACAACAGAGCTATCGTAGAAATGATTTGGATTGATGATCCTACACGAAGTAATTTCTTTGAATATGATGAAAATATAAACGCATTATACGCAGTCATAAATCATACTTTAAGTGATACTTGGTCGTATCAATTTGGAGCGCGTATAGAAAATACAATCGCTAAAGGAAAACTAGAAGGAACCAAAGTTGTAGATAGAAATTATACAAACTTTTTTCCAACAGCTTTTCTGCGATACAAACCGAACAATGCACATAGTTTTGTATTTTCAGTATCGAGTAGAATAACACGTCCTAGTTTTTGGGATGTAAACCCTTTTCGAGAATATACAACAGATAGAGCCTTTTTTGAAGGAAACCCTTTTTTAAACCCTTCCCGTTACTATCGTCAAGAATTAAATTACACAAAAGTAGCAGGTAAAGTTCGTATTGTTGCACAAATAGCTGCGAGTCAACTATTAGATGAGTTTTACGCGCTTCCTTTCAATTCTGACGAAGGAATCATTATTAACAGAAAAACGAATTACGGAAACAAATATTCCTATTCAGGTAGTGTTACCATGGCAACAAAAATTCAACCTTGGTGGCGATTCAATGCAACTTCTCTTTTTGGTCATGTACAAACCACAGGAAGTTATGCCGATGACACAATAACTATCGACAGTAATTCGTTAGTATTTAGTATAGTAGCGAATCAGACTTTTACGATATCAAAAGTAAAAGGAATCTCCTTAACAGTATTCGCTAAAAACACTTTCCCCTTTACATTAGTCAACACCGAAATCGGTAACAGGCTAGAAACTGAAATTGCACTACGAAAAAATATCGGAAGATTTAGTCTCTCCTTATCTGGAAGAGATTTACTTAGAAGCAACAAAGACCGATATAACATTCAAGTTGGTGATATACGTATCAATGATACCAATTATCACGACACCAGAAGCATAGCTTTTGCAGTACGCTACGCTTTTGGTAAATCAACAGTAAAAAACCAACGTAGTAGAGATACAGGTAATAGTGATATTCAAAGACGTCTCTAAGCAACGAATAGTTTTTTCATTTTACTCATAAAGTGAAGGGCGATTGTCATGTCCATACTAATGACAGTTTTATTAACCATTTAAATTTTTTAATGATGAAGAAAAATTCAAAAATCACTTCAAACTTAAAATCAAAAGAAGTTGTAAACAAAGCGTTAAGCAACTCAAATGAAGACCAATTAGACCTTTACAAAGCAATCTTTGGAGGTCGAGCAAGTGCAAATTGTCCTGTAGTAGCTGTTAGTTCTAAAGCATCTAGAGCTTCTGCGTATGACAAAATTGATACTTTCTTACAGATGGCGCCAGCTGATCCTAGAGATCCTGTAGGACCAATATCAGATTCACCTGCTGGATAGAAAGTTGACTAGATAATCTCTACAACTAGAGATTATCTAGTTTTTTATGAATTAGAAAAAAAATAGTTATGTATAGAGTCACTTCTTTTGTATTGAAAACTGCCAGTAGGTGTAATCTCAACTGTTCATATTGCTATATGTACAACATGGGCGATCAAACCTATTTAAAACAGCCAAAATTTATGTCACTAGAAACGGTGCAAAATTTTGCTGATAGATTAAAGAGCTATTGTGAAAATGCAGAAATCACGCATGTACAAATCGTATTTCATGGAGGAGAACCATTATTAGCAAAACCTGAATATTTTGAAAAATGTATTGCCATTTTTAAAAATACAGCGCCAACACTAGCCTATGTGTTTACAATGCAAACAAATGGAGTAACTCTTGATGAGAAGTGGTATACATTGCTTCAAAAATTAAATATTGCTGTTGGAATTAGTATTGATGGTCCAGAAAAGTATCATGATGAATACAGGGTTTTTCACAATGGAAAAGGTTCATATACGCAGGTTGCCAAAGCTATTGAATTAGGAAAAAAATACAATTTAAGAGGATTACTGCTAGTTGTTAATATTAACATTCCTATTGAAGAATTGTATGCAGAAATGAAAAAATTAGCCGTAAGCAGTTTAAACATACTCTTACCAGATGGACATTATGATCAAGCACCTTTAGGTTTGGATGTCAGTAAATTACACGATAAAAATTATACGCCATATGCTGATTGGTTTATTGGTTTGTACAAATTATGGAAAGAAGATAGAAATAACCGTCCTAGTATTTACTTTTTTGAAACGCTGGTTAAAATGATCATGGGACAAGAAGGTATTGGTAATCAACTCATGGGAAGACGTACCAATGGAGTTGCTGTCGTAGAATCTGATGGAAGTGTGGAAGTAGTAGATTCGTTAAGAGCATGTTTTGAAGGAATTACTCGAAATGACATCAATGTACACAACAACAATCTTGAAGATTTATTTGAAGACGATACGTTTCAATTGTATTACCGAGCACATGATGAAGTGACTGAACAATGTTTAAACTGTCCGGTTTTTGATATTTGTGGAGGTGGATTTTTAGGACATCGATACTCGGAAGCAAATGGCTTTGACAATCCTACAATGTACTGCAAAGATATGGTTCGTTTGATAAGCTTTATACAGAACGATATTTTAAACTCATTGCCAGCAACATCTGTTGAAGAACTTGGAGTTGAACCATTGGTGTATGAGGAAATCATCAATAGTTTTGAAGAGGAAAGTGAAATAAAAATTGATCCACTTATTCAAGAAAAACTAAGATCGTTTAAAAAGGAATTACAAGTGTAAAATAGTGATCACAATTAATTTTTTGTGATTAAAGTATGTATCATAAAATTAACGAATAACCATAGATGAAACTACGCAAAGGAATACAGCTTTTTACAGGCATAAAAAATGTGTCTGATCAGCTATTGGTAAATACTGGAGCACAACATGTAAAAGAATACAATGGAGCTACTTATTTTGAAGACTCCTATATTCCGTTACAAACTTGGCAAATACCTACACAAGAACAATTGAATACCTTGGTAGGTACGAAAACTACAAATTTTGACTATCGCAGGAGTTTGTACGTAGACGATATTCCAAAAAAACTAAAAGAAGCTTTTCAATTATTAACGCTCAAAGACATTACGGATGCATACGATGTAATACCAAGATTTCAAGCCAATGAAACTCATGTTGAAAAAATAAACAAAGAATTACATGTTTTTCTAAACAAACTCTCTTCTACAGGCAATTTCAAATTTCACAAAATCACATATGCAATTCCTAACAGAGAAACAATGACTAGTTTTTATGTAGAAGGCGCATTTTTATACTTAGGCTTACACATTGATCAAAGCAGGCATTTTTCCATTCATACGGCACACAAATCAGGCAATAGAATCTCTATCAATCTAAGTAATGAAATCAGAACTTTAGTGTATACAAATCTTACGATGATTCAAGTATATAATATGTTGAAAATGAAAATGGATCTTACAAAAACACCTTTAAATCCAGACAATATCGCACAGCATTTTTATACATATTACCCAACATATCCAGTCACTAAAATTGCGGTAAAGCCTTATCAATTCTATGTAGCACCAACAGATAATTTTTTTCATGACGGTTCTACAGCAGGTACAAAACAAATAGATATCACAATGGTATACACAGGTATATTTGATCAACTTCCTTAATACTTAGCGCTATGGAAATTATACAAAATGGCATACGATTACACAGTACACTCGATAATTTTTTTGATGAAGTTTTCATAAATTCAGGAACCATTCATCATACAAAACAAGAAAAAAGTAAAGTAAATTATCTCGATTGGTCTTTTGTACCACAATACGAAGATGATGCATACATGGTACGTCGCGATTGGCGAAAATTATCTCAAAATGAAATAAAAGCGTTAACCGCGAATGAGCAACGTAATTATTACAATACCATCTATGTTGGAGACATTCCAGATGAATTAAAAACTATTTTCGACGCCTTAAAATTTAAGGAATGCTTACGACCAGATGATGTGCGCGAATGTATGAAACGCGATCATGATATGACGCTAAAATTGAGTAATACAATGCAAAAATATCTGAACGGTTTTGCAAACGAAAAACCATTTCATTTTCACTATATAGGAGCCAATTTGCCCAATATAGACATGGTAGCAGCAGATACAAATGTGCTTCCTGAAGGTTATGGAGAAGAAGACAAAAAATGTATGGGAATTCATAACGACGGTGCTGAACCTACAACAATACATGCAACGTACAAATCGGGAAATCGTTTTACTATAAATTTAGGCAAGGAAACACGTTATTTTCTATATGCAAATCTTTCCTTAACGCAAGCATTTAACATGTTAAAAAAGAAAATCGGGATTTCAGTTTTACATGTAGATTTATATAACATATCGAAACTGTTTTTTAGACATTTTCCAGAGTATCCAGTGATTAAAATTCCACAAAAACCTTATCAATACTACATTGCACCAACAGATCATTGTTTTCATGATGGTTCTACAGAAGGAATGACGGCATTGGACGTATTGATGATCTATTTTGGGAAATTTCAAGAATAATATCATAACTAAATAGCGATTGTAATGAAAATAAAAAGAAATATAATGGTTCAAAATCTGCTTCCTGATGGAGTAGATGCACTAATGATTAATTCAGGAACAGTTCATCATTCGCATCACAAAGCAGCTTTAGTAAGCTATTTAGATGAAGAATTCATTCCAGAATATGTGAATTATGCATATGTAAATAAACGCGATTGGCGACCCTTAACTCAAGAAGAAATTACTTGTTTATCTCCAGATGAATCATGTAACGATCACAATACTTTGTATTTAGGAGAAATTCCGACTGCGTTAAAAGAATGTTTTCAAAAAATTGGATTAGAACATAGTATAGATAGAGATGAGGTTTTTGAACGTTTCGAAGCCAATCCAGCACTTACTCTAGAAGCTACAAAGCTACTCAACGACTTTTTGATGCCAATGGCAAATAATAAAGAATTTAAGTTTCATTGTATTGGTGTCAACTATCCCAATGTAGAATTGGTGGCTTCTAATACTACGAAGTTACCAAGAGGTTTCAAACAAGCAGAAAAAAAGTTTATGGGAATTCACAATGACGCTACACAATCAATGACGATTCACAATGCACACGAATTTGGCAATAGAATCAGTATTAATTTAGGAAAAGATACACGGTATCTACTTTTTGTGAATTTGTCTTTAAAAGAAGCGTACACGATGCTAACAGAAAAATTAGATGAAACAGAAATAGCAAACATAAATGTATCAAACATTCCAGCGTATTTCTTCAAGCATTTTCCGGAGTATCCTGTCATTCGAGTAGCGCAAAAACCATATCAATATTATATCGCTGCTACCGATAATTACTTCCATGATGGCTCTACTTTAGGAGGAAAACATTTGGACGTATGTATTGTATATTTTGGCAGTTTTCAACATTAAAAAATTAAGATTATGACAGCAATAGCAACGGAAACCACGATAAAAAAAGGAATTGGAATTCACAGTAAATTACCTACAGGTTATGACACTATACAAATCAATTCAGGAGTTATTCATCACTCAGAACATACAGGTTCACAAGTAAATTTTGAACACTTTTCTTTTGTACCGTTGTATATTGATGAAGCTTACATTCCTAAACGCGATTGGCGTCCACTAGAAACTACAGAAAAACGGATTATAACGGCTGCAGGCGAATTAAAAGATCATAATAATATCTATTTGGGAGCATTGCCAGAAAGAGCAAAACAACTCATACAAGAAATTAATTTTAGTACTTGTAGAGGAAGAGAACACGTAATGCAACGTTTTGGAGAAGAAAAGGAGTTGACCTTAGCTTTGAATATTGAGTTGAATAACTTCTTACAAACCATCTCAAATAATAAACCTTTTCATTTGCATTGCATTACAGCAAATCTGCCTAACGTAGAAATGGTAGCTTGCGATATTACACGCTTACCAGAAGATTTTACCATTCCTGAGAAAAAATATATGGGCATGCACAATGATGGAACACAATTCATGACCTTGCACACAACATACAAGCATGGAAATAGAATCTGTATCAATCTTGGAGCGCAAACGCGTTACTTTCTGTACATTAACTTATCAATGATTCAGGTACATAACATGCTCAAAGAAGTTACGGACATCAGCAAAGTAGATGTATACAATGTAGCAGAAACTTTTTTCAAACACTTTCCAGACTATCCAGTAATCAGAATGGAACAAAAACCTGGAGATTACTACATTGCGCCAACGGATAATTGTTTCCATGATGGTTCTACACTTGGCAACACAGAGCTAGATATCAATATGGTCTATTTTGGAAATTTTACACATTGATTGTTTCATTGAAAGATTTAATTACTAAAAAACAATTCGTGTATTTGTTGTAAAAAAAGGAGTAACGAAAATATTTTCAATCAATTAAAAAATAATTCATCATTTCTCATTCAACATTTAAAATATAGAATATAAAATTCCAAAATTATTCTGCAACCCAATCAAAATACTTTTGTTTAATAACGTGCTTTTCAGCCTGTAAATATTCGATAAACGCAGTTGCTACAGGTGATAAAGATTTATTTTTGAGCCAAACGAGATTCCACTGTGTGTGGATAGGCAATCCTTTGTGTTTAATCACTTTTATATCGCCTTTATCGACAGCATTTTTAATTCCTAATAATGGCATAATAGAATATCCTAAACCAGCAATAACGGCTTGTTTCAAAGCTTCATTCGAAGTCAATTCAATTTTCTTTTGAACAGAAACATTCTTTCCATCAATAAAATTCTCCATGGCATTTCGAGTGGCCGAACCTTTTTCTCTGTACAATAATGGTTGTTCTTGAAAAATATCGACAATTTTACCTTTTCTATTATTTTCACGTTCTTTTCCACCAACCAAATACAAACTATTTTTAAGCAATGGTAACGTTTCAAGATTTAAATGACTTGGCAATACAGAAACCAATGCAAAATCAACTTTGTTTTCTTCCAAATCTTTCACAACATTTTGTTTATTCGTTACATCAATTGTAAAATCAATTCCTGCATGTTGATTCACAAATCCAGAAAGATAATATGGCATTACATATTTTCCTGTAGACACACATGTAAGTGTTAATTTCCCGGCGAGTTTTCCTTGATATTCTTTTGTTTTATGATCAATAGTTGATACTTCATCCAAAATTTTCTGTGCAGTAACTGCAATTTCTTTTCCAAAATTAGTCACATATAACTTTCGTCCAACGACTTCTGTAAGCGGTAAAGGAAACTGATCTTGAAACTTTTTAAGTTGAATAGAAACAGCAGGTTGTGTTAAAAATAAGGCTTCAGAAGCTTTCGTAATACTTTGTTTCTTTACAATTTCTACAAAAACTTTTAATTGATGTAATGTATAATTCATAAAAGGTATTTATGTTTTTGATAATAAATATAAATAAAAATATATGAATATAAAACTTAACCTTTGCAAAGCAAAAAATAACAGTGGTAAAACAAGTTCAATCAGTAACAAATTAAGAATCATGACAACAACAGAAGTAATGCACAAAGTAAATTTAGTAGATGGAAAATTTACAGCAATGGAAGCAAAAGAAGTAATCAATTCATTGATTGATGAAAAAATCAATTTCCATAAAATTCACAGATTAGCTATGTGTGAAGGAGATATCAACACGGATACAACTTTTGACGATAGTAGAGTGGGGCAGTTAATGCGCGAAAAGGAGGATTTTAGAGCTATTTACTTAGAAGCCAAAAAAGCAGGAAAGCAAGTAAAAATCAGTGGAATTCTTAACATAGAAATTATTGACTAAGACATTTCAAAGTCTTACAAAATTATACAATGGATTTACACTTACTATTCGATAATTTAACGAATCCAGCATTATTATTCTTCGTTTTAGGAATCATTGCAGCACAAGTAAAAAGTGATCTTGAAATTCCTAAAAATTCATCAAAATTCATTTCATTATATCTCTTGCTCGCTATTGGTTTCAAAGGCGGGCAAGAATTAGCACACAGTAGTTATACAGCTGATATAGGTTGGTCGCTCATCGTGGGAATTGCGCTTGCAATCATAGTTCCTTTGTATACATATTATATTTTACGATTAAAGTTTACTGTGGAAAATGCAGGCGCTATTGCAGCAGCTTACGGATCGGTAAGTGCAGTAACATTTGTAACGGCAATCAGTTTTTTAGAAATGAAAAATATACAATTTGGTGGACATATGGTTGCTGTTATGGCTTTGATGGAAGCACCTTCAATTATTGTTGGAGTACTACTGATGCGAATTCATTCCAATGGTAAAAAATCATACGAAGAAATTATTGGATTAGTAAAACATGCAATAACAAACGGAAGTGTATTACTAATATTAGGAAGTTTAGTAATCGGTTTTATGGCGAGTGATGCGCAAGCCGAAGGAATTAAACCTTTCACAACAGATATATTCAAAGGTTTTTTGGCTGTATTTTTATTAGATATGGGAATTACAAGTGGAAAAGAAATTGGCGCACTAATCAAAAAAGGATGGTTTGCCTTGGTCTTTGCAATCTTTATTCCTTTAGTTAATGGAATTACGGTCGCTTATTTATCTTCTCATATATTATCAAGTGAAGGTGACAGGTTATTATTAGCCGTATTAGCAGCAAGTGCTTCTTATATTGCTGTTCCTGCTGCTATGCGAATTGCCGCACCAAAAGCAAATCCAAGTTTATACTTACCAATGGCATTAGCCATTACATTTCCCTTCAATATAACACTAGGAATGCCTATATACATGTGGTTTATACAAAACTCATAGTTAGCTTAATTATACATATGAAAACAAGAAGTCTTACAAAGTAAAAGTAAGACTTTTTTATGTTATGACATATTTCTGACAAACAATAAACGTAAGAAAAAACTTTATAAAAAATAATTATATGTAAGAAAAATTTGTATATTTGTAAAAGCGTTACAATTGTGTTTCCCCAAAAACCTATACTTTCTTTGCTTTTTCGAATAAAAAAGTTAGTAATGAAACGTCTTTTAAAACGATTATCTTTTATTGTATGTATACTGTTGTTCAGTGTAACTTCCTGTGAGCAGGATGATGCTACGCGTATCGCTGAAAACGAACAATCTCAAAAGTCAGATTTTGTTGTTAAAATAGAGAATGGAACTCATTTACGTAGCATTAATCCCACGATCTACAAAAAACTATCAGCAGTTTCTCGTGCAGAAAATAGCTCAAAAAATGCTGATGAGGTAGATACTCCTAATTTTTCTCTCGATCTCTCTACAATACAAATCATTGAACGCAATACCTATACACAATATACAACTTCCGTGATTGATCATGCAGAATCAGAAACACATCTTATAAATTATATGCTGCTTGATTTCAATGATGGTGAAGAATATCAATTCTTACTAAAATATCCCAAGCTTGTCACAGAAAATGGTGTAGAACTTGATCGCGACCATACAATTATGGAAAGCATTGCAGGAAACACATTGTTAGAAAAATCATATCCTGGTGGTATTAGACCTTGTTTAGAAGGAACACCAGTTTTAGTAGAAACAACACAAGAATATCAATGTACACAATATCGTTGTACTGGTAACGGACAGCACAGTATGAATCAAGATGGATGTTTATGTCAGGTAACCGTAAATTGTATGCCGGCATCTGAAACTTGCGAATGGATTATTATTGATCGTTGGGCATGTTCAGGAGGCGGAACTCAAGGAAGCGGAAATGGCGGTGGTACAACAGGTGGCGGAAATGACTCAGATGACGATGACCCAATAGAAACTGTACCTTTTATACCGTATTGGCAACGTGTTGTTAATTGTGTGAATAATGGTTATATTGGTTCTTTGGACGCAAATAACCCGCTACCGTTATCGTCTTCAGACATTGATTGGCTCAAAACATTCGTTGGCGGACAAAGTGCGATCGCGATTACGCAATATATTGAAGCGAATGGATGTGAAGGAAATAAAAAGTTTTTGGATGAGGCTATTGAAGCTCTCCGTGATGGAGGAGAAGTGGATTTTGATGAGAAAATAATTTTAGATTCGAGCTTTACGGGTAAGGCGAAATGCATCTATAACAAAATGAAAGACGGTAGTATATTAACTAAAGCTTTAGCTAGGTTCACTGACAGTAAATCAAAAGCAAATTTAACATTTAAATTAGGAGATTTAGGACTTACAGATAGAGCAATTACTCAGTGGCCAGATGATAATGGCACAATTGTTATTACACTTAATAATAATAATCAACCGAACTCATTTAAAAATGTAAATTTCAATCCAAATTTATTCGTAGCTAATACAATAATTCATGAAGTTATCCACGCAGAATTTTTAAGGCAGATATTAGAAGAAATTGGTTTGGGTAATTTACCCAATGTAACACCCGAAGAAGCTATTGCTTCACTGGAAAATGGTGATCTTCATATAATTTATGAATATTTTAGAACAACAAAAGATTGGAGTCATAATTACATGGCAGATTATTACAGAGGTACATTTGCTAGAGCTACGCAAGAATTTGATACAGGTACTGTTGTTCCCATAAATGAAGAGCCACTACAACTTTATAAGGATATAGCATGGCTTGGTTTAATGAATTACCCAAATCAAACACCAACCATTATTGCTTTTCAACAATTACCTACTAGTGAAAAGAATCGTATATTAATTGTCTTGAATGACTTGCTTGAAAATAATGCTAACGAAACATGTGCTGAATAATGAAATCAATAATAGTAAATAGCTTTATACTTTACTTTTTAATTTCCTGTAGTAGTGAGAAAAAAATTCATGTTGTTTTTGAAAATAACACAATGATTGAATACACAATAAAAAAGATAGATACTTTCCATACCTACAAGTGTAAAACTGAGAAACTAACGGATGTAAAAAATACAATTAGATTTAAATTGTGTGGAGAATTTTTTATCAACTATAAAGACAGTAATGATGTTTCAAAAATTGATGATAATGATTTTCAGAAAATAAAGTCAATTAGTTTAAAACAATTTGTAGAAAAGTATTCGAATTTAAAAGGAGCTAATACGACAACTCAACTCTTTTTTATTGAAAAGAACACAAATAATACATATCAAAAATATAGAGTTATTTGGAGTAAAGATTTTATTGAATATGAACCACCTCAAAAATTGTTTGAAAAATTTTGAAAGGATTGTATGGTTTTCAAAAATTGAAATAACATTAGGAATTTTCCTCTTCTTACTTACAAAACAGGTATATTCATAAGAAATACGACAATAAAAAAGTAGCAACTAAACTAAATACATGATAACTCTCAAAAATATCAACACATTCTTTTATGTAGCCTTACTTACATCATTTTTGATATTTCTATTGCCAATAGAATATACTATGGCAGTTTACTCACCCAATTATTTAGGATGGTTAATGATAGCTCTTATTTTACTTTCTTGTGTAGTCTTTTTTGGCTTATTGATTGTTGATATTAGCAAAAAGAATTTTAAAAGATTGCTAAATAGAACACTATTCTTTATCCTAATTATAGTGGTTTCTGTCGCTTATTGGTTTTACATGTCGTATTCGTTAGGGAATTTATGATTTTATGAATGATGGAAAAAATCTAATCCTTTTTCTGATATATGATGGTACTTTACAAGAAAAACAAAATCAATATCAAACCATCGTCAATGAAACGACATCAGTTAATTGTAACTAAGATTAGTATGCTATTTTTGATAGTAACTTGTTTATATTCATGTAAAGAAATTGAAAATGAACAATCTGATCAATCCTTATATACAAATGAAATTATTATAAGTTTAGTAGATAAGTTTACGAAGCCTATTCCAATTCCTCCTTCAAACATATCAACACGTACGGAAAAAGATAATATATCTTCTAAAGATGAATTTTTACTTGTTGGTATAAACTCAAAAATGAAACCAATAAATATTACATATACTGACAGAACAAATGAAGTTTTACAAAGTATTGATAATACCATAAAGATTGATAATACTAAAGAATATACAATCGATATTGATTTATCAAATCTGAAAAGAAAAGATCATTATAAAACTATTCGTTACATAAAAGATCGAGAAAAAAATATTTTTGAGACTATTGATATTCTATATAATTTCTCGACAATTAATTTTAACCACAATTATACAAAAGCTTTGCTCGTTATAGGGATGAGTCGAGGAAAATTAAACGGTTTTACTGATCTTTTAGTTCTAGAAAAAATTAATGGAAAATGGAAGATAATCAAAAGACAAAACTTACAAATTTCCTAATAAGAAAGTTGATAAGTTCAATCAAAATGTTCAGAGTGAGAATATTCTTAATAACCTTTCTGTTTTTAGTAAGTTCAAGTTGTTTCGGTCAAGAAGAAGAAGCTATTTTCATTCTTTTTCAAGATGGGAAAAATACAAATTGTATAAAATCAAAAACAAATAAAAAAAAGGATAAATCTTTGATTTTGTATCAAGGGAAAATGCATAAATTAGATAATGACACTTTTTTCTTCTGCCAAGAACGGTTCAAAAAAACAAATAAACAAACTAAAGTGATTAGAGCTCAGGATATAAAAAAAATAAGTTTTATTGAACATGAAGCACTTTATAAAAAACATTTAAAACGAGATATGTTTAGTAAAAAGGATACTTTTAAAGTTATCTATATAATAGAGAAAACAGAATTCGGAAACTATATTCAACATGAAGTTTATTGGTTAGATATTAGATAATTGAGGGAAGTATAGGATTATAAGATTACTCTAATAATAACCAACCGAACTCATTTAAAAATGTAAATTTCAACCCAAATTTATTCGTAGCTAATACAATAATTCATGAAGTTATCCACGCAGAATTTTTAAGGCAAATATTAGAAGAAATTGGTTTGGGTAATTTACCCAATGTAACACCTGAAGAAGCTATTGCTTCACTGGAAAATGGTGATCTTCATATAATTTATGAATATTTTAGAACAACAAAAGATTGGAGTCATAATTACATGGCAGATTATTACAGAGGTACATTTGCTAGAGCTACGCAAGAATTTGATACAGGTACTGTTGTTCCTATAAATGAAGAGCCACTACAACTATACAAGGATATAGCATGGCTTGGTTTAATGAATTACCCAAATCAAACACCAACCATTATTGCTTTTCAACAATTACCTACTAGTGAAAAGAATCGTATATTAATTGTCTTGAATGACTTGCTTGAAAATAATGCTAACGAAACATGTACTGAATAATGAAATCAATAATAGTAAACAGCTTTATACTTTACTTTTTAATTTCCTGTAGTAGTGAGAAAAAAATTCATGTTGTTTTTGAAAATAACACAATGATTGAATACACAATAAAAAAGATAGATACTTTCCATACCTATAAGTGTAAAACAGAGAAACTAACGGATGTAAAAAATACAATTAGATTTAAATTGTGTGGAGAATTTTTTATCAACTATAAAGACAGTAATGATGTTTCAAAAATTGATGATAATGATTTTCAGAAAATAAAGTCAATTAGTTTAAAACAATTTGTAGAAAAGTATTCGAATTTAAAAGGTGCTAATACGACAACTCAACTCTTTTTTATTGAAAAAAACACAAATAATACATATCAAAAATATAGAGTTATTTGGAGTAAAGATTTTATTGAATATGAACCACCTCAAAAATTGTTTGAAAAGTTTTGAAAAGATTGTATGGTTTTCAAAAATTGAAATAGCATTAGGAATTTTCCTCTTCTTACTTACAAAACAGGTATATTCATAAGAAATACTACAATAAAAAGTAGCAACTAAACTAAATATATGATAACTCTCAAAAATATCAACACATTCTTTTACGTAGCCTTACTTACATCATTTTTGATATTTCTACTTCCAGTAGAGTATAAAATGGCAGTTTACTCACTCAATTATTTAGGATGGTTAATGATAGCACTTATTTTACTTTCTTGTGTAGTCTTTTTTGGCTTATTGATTGTGGATATTAGCAAAAAGAATTTTAAAAGATTACTAAATAGAACACTATTCTTTACACTAATTATAGCGGTTTCTGTCGCTTATTGGTTTTACATGGCGTATTCGTTAGGAAATTTGTAGTTAGTATGGATTGCATAATAAATTTAATCATACATTGAAATGAACCTATCAAGAATAACTTTTACAGGACTAAAAAATATCAACACATTTTTTTATTCTATAGCAACATTATTCTTTGTACTATTCTTGCTACCAGGGAAATATAAAATTATAGTTTTTCCAAAAAATATATACACAGCTCTTCTAGGTTGGTCAACGGTACTAACAGCTATTTTGTGTTTAGCAACTTATTTTTGGCTTTTAGTTGTAGACTTGAAGAAGAAGAATTTTACATGTATCAAACGCCGAACTTTCTTTTTATCATTAATAATTATTATGATTGTAATCTATAAATATTACAGCTTATATTCATTAGGAAATTAATAATGCTAACTACTTATCCTTTTTAAAAATAGCTTCAAAAGCATGATAAGTAGCTAAATGTAAAGTGTCTCCATGATCTTGAGCTTCTAGAAATTTAAAATTTAAAGTATAATTTTTTTCTCCTTCTATATTGAGTTTGTAATATAGTTCTTTGGCAACACGTTCCATGATTGGACCTTCTTTTCCAACAGCAATAAAAATTGATTTTTTTTGTTGAAATGCTGCAGGTGTAGCTTTCAGTAAAGATTCATCGTCCCACCATAAACTCGGACTTACAATAATATAATTGTCAAAAAGCTGTGGTTTTTTAAACAATATTTCAGTTGCAACCAAACCACCAAGTGATTGCCCAATTAATGTTTTGGTATTGGTTATTCTATAATTTTTAGCAATAAGAGGCTGAACTTCTTTTTCAAGAGCTAGAATAAATTTCGCTGATCCACCAGTAGTTGGAAAGTCTTCTTTGTCTTTTTTATTATTTGTAGGATACGTAAAGTCACGTTTTCGATCTACATTAGAAATTCCAACGACAATCGATTCTGGAACCATATTAATCCATGAAAAAGAGCCAAATTGAACCAAGCCGGCAATATGAATAAAATCTTCATCCATCGAACCATCTAATAAATAAATGACAGGATATTTCTTAGTAGTTTCTTTTGAGTAACTTTCTGGTAAGTAGATGTTTAATGTGCGTTTCTCATTCAAAATGCTAGACTGAAACGTTACAGATTCTCCGATAGTAATTGCTTGCTTTTGAATGTTTTTTTCTTGTGCAGAAAGTGAAGTGAAGATAAAAAATGTACAGATGTATAGTAAAATGTGTTTTAGATTCATGCTTTAAATTATTTATACGATGAAGATACTAAGTTTTTAAAAAAAACGCCTTACTAAAAACATAGTAAGGCGTTGAGATAAAATATATATCTTTAATTACGAAAGACAAATTCGCTCTTGTAATTTCTTCATCAATTTTGTTTTTAACTCTATAATTTCAGGAGTTTGTTCTTGTCTGTGGTAATAATCAATCATTAACTTTGCATAGTTGATAAATACATCATCTGTAGGAATCGGTCCTGGTTCAAAATCATAAATCTGATCTTCTGGCAGATTGAAAAACGCGCCTCCTGTAGTGTGATTTACACGATCGTGCTCTAATTCGTAATTCTTTGCATCAGCTGTAATATCTCCAGCTTTATCACAAGATCCGTAAATATGTAAAGTCATATAACGATCTGTAGAAGGATTTCCCATTTGGTGAATCATTGCATTCACAACCTTTACAATAGATCCAGAAGTTAAAATCTCTTTCTTAGCAAAACGCAATTGATTGTTTTTATTTTGATAAATAAAGTGATGTACATTTCCAAAAACTTGTACTACGCCCCATTGTGTATATCCATGATTATGGATAGAAGAATAATCTCCAGGATTCCATGACATTGCCATAATTTCAAACTTTCCTCCATCATAAATCATTTTACGTCCGTAACCATCTTCAATTGGGTGATCAAAATCTGCATACGGTTCCAAATCTTTCTGCGTGATTTGTGCTTGTTCTACAATATCTTTGATACGTGCAGCTGTTATTTTTTCTTCACTTTCAACAGCCGTTTGTATCAACGTTTTTAAGGTTTCTAAAGCTGGCGCTAAAACTTCTTCTTGTAACATCATGTCCTTCGTGGTTTTTTAATTCAAATTTCTTACTCTTACTATTCAATTATGTATTGCATGATAATCATATCTAACCATTGATTGTTTTTAAAACCAATTTGATTTTGTCTCCCAACAATCGTATATCCTAGTTTTTCATTATAGGCAATACTTCCCGTATTTGTGGCGAATACTTTGGCAACAAGATGTTTGTATTGTAATTGTTTGCATTGCGCAATTAAATATTTTTTCATTGTTGTTCCGTATCCTTTTCCTAGTTTGCTTTCTGTGAAATATACGGCAGTTTCACAGGCAAAACGATAGCCTTCACGATCACTATATCGTTTTATAATTCCCCAACCAATTACAGTATCATCTTCTGTAAAGACGAATAATTTTTCACGATCGTGGAATTTTTTTATCCAAGCTGCAATATCATTTGCAGTTTTTAAGGTTTCTTCCATATTGGAAGTTCCCAGTGTAATATATTCGTTATATATGTTTGCAATTATCTGAAAATCAGTGTTGATTGCTTCTCTTATATTTATGATCTGTTGCATTTCAATCTTTCAATGTCAATACTTTTCCAGGTGTTTGATCCTGTATTTTTGTATGCTGAATTAAATGTGAACCATTAACCCATAAATGCTCAACTCCTGACGATAATTCTCTTGGCGATGTATAAGTCGCGTTTGCTTTAACCGTATTTGGATCAAGCAATACTATATCAGCATAATAGCCTTCTTCAATTAAACCTCTGTGTTTCAGTTGAAAAAACTCAGCAGGCAAGTAGGTTATTTTATGAATTGCTTCTTCCCAACCTAACATTTTTTCGTCAATGACAAAGCGTTGTAAGTATTCAGTAAATGCTCCATAGGATCTTGGATGCGGTTGACCAATACTTTTTGGTGCATTGATAGGATAACTCCAAGAGTCTGTACAAATCATTGCGTTTGGCCACATCACAGCTGTATCAATATCTTTTTGGTCAATACAATGATATACCACCCAAGTTTCTGTACTTGCTGCTAAAATATCAGCAATAGCTTGTGCTAATGATATATTATTTTCTTCTGCAATTTCAGACACATTTTTATTGTAATAATCTTTTAAATCATCAGAAATAATCAACATGCGTGACATGTCGTAATCTTTCTTTGTAATCCATTCTGCTATTGCGTTTACATTTTCTGCATCTTTCATCTTCTCAGAAACCGCAGCAATACCATCTTGCAGCATATATTTAGGAATAAATGCGCGCAATTTTGTAGAAACTGCTGTGTACGGATATACATCGCAAGCCGCTTGCAATTTGCTTGTTTTATTAAATTCTTCAAGCATGTTTAGTACTTTCGGAATTTTTCCCCAATTTTCTTTTTCAGCTGCTTTTATATGACTGATTAATACTCTAATATCTGCTTGTTTTCCTATAGTAAGAGCTTCTTCAACAGCTTTTTCCAAACCATCACGTTCATTTCGAACATGTGAAGCATATACACCACCTTTTTTGGCAGTTACTTTTGCTAACGAAACAATTTCGTCCATTTCGGCAAAACAACCTGGCGCATAAATTAATCCTGTAGAAATTCCCAAAGCACCTTCATCCATCGCTTCTGCTAAAGCTGTTTTCATAGTTTCAAGTTGCGATGGTTGTAAATTGTGCCAATCGTACATATTTCCTGCACGTAATGTACTATGTCCAACAAGCGTGGCAATATTGAATTGTAATTTATCTTGTATTTGATCAAAATATTCTTGCATAGATCGCCATTCAAAAGGAAAACCAATTTCGTCAGATAAACGATTCATGGTTTTGTCTAAATGTTTGCCAATTGGTGCTGGCGAAGTTCCACAGTTTCCAAATATTTCGGTTGTAATTCCTTGATATAACTTATGATCGGCAGCATTTGGGAAAAAATAACCAAAACCTGTAGATGCATGCGGATCTATAAAACCTGGTGTCAAAATAAGTCCAGTTGCATCAATAGTTTGTGTTGCTTCTGGAAGTTCAAAATCTTGACCTTCATAATGAATACAAACAATGCGATCATTTTGGATCCCTACATTTCCAATTTTGGCAGTTTGCTTATGTCCGGTGCAAATTGTTGCATGTTGTATGTAAAAATCTAGCATGTAAGTTCTAAAGTTTTTTGATCGATGGTATATTTATCTATTAAATTTGGTTGTACTGTACAATGTTGTAAACTTTCAATGGCCACAAAACCATTATTCATTGTTACATTTGGTTGAATGATATCTTCTAAAAAGTAACGATCAGAAGGACTCAAATCGTGCGCTCTTGCATTTGGTAAATAGGAAGCCATTCGTAAATTGAGTGATCTTCCAATACCTGTTTCAAACATTCCTCCAATCCAGCATGGAATATTTTGTTCAGCACAATATTGAATAATTTCAATACTTTTTAGTACGCCGCCAACACGGCCAACTTTTAGATTTACTTCATCCAGTAAACCTAAATGGTGTAATTTTAATACATCTCCAATTGATTTTATTTCTTCATCATAACAAATAAAAGCTGCTGGATTTTCTTTTTTAGCCTGCAATAACACATCAAAACGAGTTGGTGCAAAAGGTTGCTCAACCATCGTCTTATAAGTGTTTACGAAATAATTGAAAATTTCTAAGTCGTTTTCACCAAAACTACCATTTGCATCAAAACTCACGTAGGTATCAGCTTCAAACAACATCGGATTGATTTCTTCAAAAAAGTCAATTCGTACGTTTGGAGATATTTTAAACTTAAGCCTTCTGTAACCTGTTTCTAATGCATTTTTTACAACTTCTTTCATTCGGTCTAACTCTGTGTAGAGTCCGAGCGAAATCCCAACAGGAACATGTGCAAGTGGCTTCGTTTGAAGCAATTCAAAAGGTGATCTTCCAGTATTTTTTTCTATTACTTGCAAAGCTGCCATTTCTACAGCGGCTTTTGTGAAATTCCAACCACGAATTTTATCTAGTAATTTAATAAGATCGCCAAATGTTTGATTTTGCTTTAAAAATGGTACAACAAATTGCTCTACCAACGCAATGGCGCCTTCTATAAATTCATCAGAATAATAGGGATCAGGGCGACATGAGCATTCTCCATATCCTTTGATTCCATTGATATCTTCCCATTCAATAATGAGTGCTTCACGAGAGTTTCGTACACCAATTCCAGAAACAAATTGTTCTTTTTGTGGAAGATTCAAACGAATCAATCGTATGTTTTTGAAGGATATTGGGAGATTGAGTATTTCTTCTTTTTGCGTCATAGGGTAAAAGTCTCTTAGGGTAGACTTGCTTAAAGCAGTGCAAATATAGAGAATCTAAGGCATGTATTTTGTTAAAGTGTTAAATTTTATGGTGTTTTGACTATGAATAGTTATAAATCTACAAAATTAGTAGGCTTTTGTTGCGAATTTTCTAAAAATAGAAAAGACTGCTTCTATACTTTTTTAGAAGCAGTCTTTTCGTGAAATATTATGATTCAAAAAATCTGTTTTGAGTTTAGTTGAATGTAAATGTTTGACCCGCAATTTGTCTTGTCCAACTATACACATTTAAACATACTGTATATGTAACTCCAACTTCTAAAGTTCCATCCTGATATTCAAGATTCACAGTTCCACTGTTGTGTGAACTACTGCTAAACTTGTGAATTACACCGCCAACTGCTTTATTGGAATCTTGTAAATCACTACCTTTTACTAAATACATTCTCATAGAGCTAATTTGAGTAAATTCAGAAGGAACCGTGTAACGAGCCGTGACTCTATTGTTTGTAGCATTTAATTTGAAACATCTACTTGAATTAAAGTCAAAAATTTCTCCAGCGTCAATTCGCACGGTTGCAGCAGTTGCATTAACACCTTGATCTACATTGTTAGGACCATATCCAATTAAATAAGAATCAGAAGTAAAATCTAGTTTAGAATTTTGCACTTTTACCGTCGCAGGAGAATTTGAACCAGGAACATCTGTTGGAGCAATAACTTGCTTTCCATCTTCGTCAAAAACGTACACTTTTCCTCCATAATTGATACCAGTACCTGTAGTAGGTCTTGTGATCGTCAATTCTATTTCATCTCTTTCTTCGATTACAACCTCATCAATTCTAGTTGAATAAGACTTTGAAGATTGCATTGCTGCTAATTCTATTTGATTTGAATTGCTTTTAAAAATTAGGTTTTTCATAATTTTTGGTTTTAATGATTAATTAGTTTCTTACTCATGAGGCTTTTCAGATTACGCCTATTTTTGGGTGGTTTTTTCCACATCTTATTTTTTAGTAATTACATCTTGTCAGTACTTTTTGATTTGACTGAAAACTCAGTTGAGTTGGTACTTTAAAATTGATGACTAAAAAATGGCAGAATTAAACTAGCTAGCGTTTTATTTCTGATGTGAAATTAGCTTGAAATAAGAGTGAAGGTTTAAATAACGGAATAAGATGGTAATTCTTTTCCATGAAGTACTCTATAGTACGGAACGAATTGATTTATGAGAATTTTTAAATTAAATAGTTAATATTTGAAACTATTTTAATGTTTGAAACTTATTAATAATGTCTTTATATTTTCCACTTAAAGTGGCTTTATAATCTCCTGTGAGTAGAATAAGATTGTCTTGCGGAATAATTTCTTGTACTTTTTGAAGATTGACAATAAAGTTACGGTGCGTTCTGTAGAATTTTTGTTCATCTAATAAATCTAAGATTTTAACCAACGAAATAAGAATGACAAATTTTTCCTTGTGAGTAATGATATTACAGTATTTTTCTTCTACTTCAATAAAAATAATATCATCTATGTTTACTTTTTTGAGTGATTTTCCTTTTTTGATGAATAAATGATCTTTGCTGATGATTGTATTTTCGTCTTCTCCTGAAAATGAATCTTCCTGATCATAAAATTTTTCAATTGCAGTTTCTATTGCATATATGATTTCCAGCTCATTAAAAGGTTTGATAAGATAACTATAAGGATGTGTAAGTCTGGCACGATTAAAGATTTCGCGACTTGTCGTACTTGTTAGAAAAATAAAAGGTTTTAATTTTTCGGGTTGCGCATCAATAAATTCTGCAAAAGCAATTCCATCGGGTTTTTCTTCTAAGAAGATATCAATGATTGCAATATCAATATCTTCCGAATAAAAGAGATGTATAGCTTCTTTGAACGTACGTGCTATGCCTACGATATTAAAATTATTTTCTTTAAGTACTAAACTTAGTGCATCACTTTCTGTTTTAGTATCTTCAACGATAAGTACGTTAATTTGGTTCATTTGGTAGGTTTTTAGGTAAAGAGATGATTATTTTGGTACCTTTTCCAAGTTCGCTTTCTATGGAAAATGTACCATTATTTTTTTGTGTCATTGATTTACAGAGTTGCATGCCCAATCCTGTACCAATGATGTCTTCATGTTTCTTTTTTGCGAGTAAAGAAGTGTTCTGCAACAATTCGTCACGTGTTTTTTTGTCCATTCCAATACCAGTATCTTCTACGATAAGACTGCAAAGGTTGGAATCGTTTTTTTGTGTGTAAATTGTAATACTTCCTTTAGTTTTAGTAAACTTTATAGCATTATCTATTAAATTTCGTAAGATGATTTTCAGTGATTCTTGATCTGCATACACAATATCTTTTTTATCAACCTTGTTTTGAAAGGAAATTTCTTTTTCAGCTAAAATGGCTTTGTAATTAAAGGAAACATGTTCTACGATATTAGCTAATCGTAGTTTTGTGATATGAAAAAAAGATTGTTTTGTTTGCAGCAATGCCCAGTTTAAAAGATTGTCCAATAATGTATATGCAGAATTTACAATAGAACTATTACTATTTAGTAAACTTTTGACCTTTTGTATGTTTTGTGTTTCTAAGTTGTTGATTAGCTTTTTGTTGCTGATTTTAATGGCATTTACCGATGAACGTAAATCATGACTTACAATAGAAAAAAGTTTATCTTTTGTAGCGTTTAATTCGTCAAGATTTTCTTTTTGAAGATTAATTATTTTATTTGATTTTACCTTCTCACGATAAAAATAAATACTGGCAAGCAAGAGTAGTAATAAAATGATCGCAGAATATAAAAATGTATTACGCTCGGCTATCTTTACTTTATTTTCTACTTGTAATAAACTTACTTGCTTTTCTTTGTCTTTTATAGCAATTGTTTTTTCTAATTGAATGATTCTCAGTGCATCATTTTGATTGGTTAGAGAATCTTTCCATTGATCATGTTCTTTTCTATATGCAATAGCACTTTTGTAGTTTTTTCGATCTTCTTCAACGATAGCCATATTGAGTGCAGCAGTCTTCTTTGATAAAAAATTATTGGTTGTTTTGGCTAATTCATACGCTTTTTCAAAATATGGAATTGCTTGTGCATCTTTGTATTGATTGTAATAAAAACTGCCTGCATTTCCATATGAACCTATAAGATCAACAGTATCGTTGGTTTTTTCTTGTGATTTAATAGATTTAATTACAAATGCTTCAGCTTCATCATATTTTTTTAAATGTAAATAGCATAGACCTATATTGTACTCAACATTTCCTCTTTTAATTCCCAACAATTCTTTATCTGATATTTCTTCAATCTTGATAAAATATTCAAGCGCTTTTTGAAACTTGTATTCTTCCAAAGCAATTGTTCCTAGAAACATGATAACGTTATTATGAAAATCAAAATCTTTGGAGATTTCTAGTAATTCTTTTTCAGCTTCTTTGAATACTTGTTTCTCAAAAAGAGAATAACCTCTTAGAAAGTGACAGTAATTTGAGAGTTCTTGATCGCCATTTTTTAAATTCAATACTTTCATGGAATACAATAAGGTAGAGTCCCATTCTTGTTCATAAAAAAATAATTTGGCTTTTGAAAAAAAACGACTGTTATTAAATTTTGAAGTTTTTTGCTCAAGTAATTGATCAAATATATTATTACTTTCAACTTCTTGAGAAAAAAGTATAAAAGGAAGTAATGCAAATAAGAATAATAAATACTTCTTTGTAATAATACACATGTCTTATTTTTTTTACAATTTACTTAAATATAAAAAGATAAAAAAGCAGTAACGATGAATTACTGCTTCTAAAATGTTGTTTATTATTTATATTACATGGGTCTTTTGACAGTTGTAACTGTACCTCTTGTCGTTCTTGGATCATCATCAACCAAAAATACTTGAACAGTTACTATTTCATTTAAATCAATATCTTGGCTAATATTTTTGTTAACAACGATTTGAAATGTATTATCCCAATACACCGGCATTTCGGGACTATGAGCTTCGTTGAAACTTACGTAAATGTTCAATTGCGGCAATCCGAAATCACCAAGTACAAATTGATAATTAAATTGTAGCCTTTCTACATTTATGAGCGGTTTTTTTGTTTTAGCAACCAATAATATACCGATGTTCATAATCTCTGCGTCGAGAACAACTGAAGTTACTGGCGAAAAAATATCATCATTAATTACACTCAGATCTTCTTTGTTTATTGAAGATTTTCCATTGGATAAACTAGCGTAATATATAGGATTATCCGTATCATTACCAATAGGTTTAGTCGTAGCTATGATAGCCTTAATGGTATCTATTGAAGACTGTGTCACTGGTATATCATTACTAAATAAGTTAAACTTTCTTTTTTCTTGTAATATGTTTTGAGTATCCATAATCATATGTTTTATGAGTTAATATTTATTTTTATGGCTATTTTGAGTACAACCTTAGCTTGTATATTACATGGGCTTTTTTACTGTAGTTACAGTACCTCGAGAAGTTACAGGATCTAAATTGCTGAAAAATGTTTGTACAGTTTTAATTTTAGGAGACTCTCCAAGAATATTTATGACGCTATTAGATTGAAACGAAATTAGCGTTGGAATATATTGATTTGTACATACATCACTTGTACGATAACTAATATAGAAATTCAATTGATTATCTCCGTTATTACCGTAAACATGTTGTTGTGTTACTTGAAATTTGTTTTTATCAATTTCTCCAAAAGGAAATAAAATCATGGCATTTACATTGATAATTTTTCTATCTTTTTCTTCATAAGCAGTTACTGTTGGTGGAAATAAATCTTTCGTTTTATGGTCAGAAATCTTAAGTAATATTTGTTCATTTGAAGAATAATTTCCGTAAATCTCTACAGGAGATGAAACCGTAATAGTTGAAGCTATTGGTATTCCTGGTGTTTTTATTGTTTGTTCTTCTATGAGGAATTCAGTTTTCATAATTATTAGGTTTTAAAGATGTTAGTTTTCTTTTTGGTTACATAGGTCTTTTTACTGTAGTGACAGTTCCTCTAGATGTTCTTGGATTACTACTTTTTAGATATACATGAACTTCTTCTATCTTTTCGTCATAAGCAATTTTAAAGTCTGCTAAGTAGGTAATAAATTCAGTAGTTGGATCAGTTCTTTCCTTTTTAAACTCTATATAAATACGTTTTACTTCAGGTTTTTGAGAATCAGAGTTTTCGTAGATATCTAAATAAGTTATTTTATGAGAAGAATTTATATATAAAACAGACTGTATTTCAATACTTTTATTGTCTTTTGAAACAGTAGCTTCTACTTGCATTGGTGCGACTAATTCATATCCTTCCTTTAATTTGTATGGTTCGTTGATGGTAATTCTTTGATTTGCTCCTGAATTACTAACAAAAAAATCTGCCGGCGCGTATGTAATTTTGTCGTCAGAAATTGCTTGAGTGATAGTTGTTGAGTTCATAATGAAATTGCTTTAGTTAATATTTGTATAGAATTGCTTTATTTTAAGTTAGCAATTCTATACAAAGAGATAACATAAAGATATTCTTATTAGAAAAAATGGCACGAGATGGCTTTTTTTAGGAACGAAACATGAAGGCTGTAGAACAAGATTCTTCCTTGTATAATACTACGTTTTTAAATAAAAATTATGGAAAACACTTCTGTAGTATTCGTTATTTATAAATAACGAGAGACGTTTTTTCTCAATCTTTCAGAAGAGTAGTAATTTAACAGATGAAATTAATTTTAAACCATTGAATCATGAAGAAAAAGAGAATCAAAAATCTTCAATTGAAGAAAAAAACAGTTGCTAACTTTCAAGAGAAGTTAAAAGGTGGACATATTACAACTACATTAATAACTGTTACCTGCCTAATGCAATGTTATACATTACAAGACGAACCTTGGTGTTGGGAAGCAAAACGATAATAATGTATAGGTATAAAAGCGAACTTCGGTTCGCTTTTTATTTGCAAATTTTTTAAAATGTAAGTCTACTTAATAGGAGTGAAGAAGAGCAGATTGTATATTCCGTATTTTACAATTCTAGATAAAGAATATACATGATGAAAAATAATTTTCGTAATTAAAATTGTGTTTTTCAGAAATGTTCTTACATTTGTAGACGACTGGTCTAATTTTTAATTAATGAAGAAACAAACAGTAGATAATATTTTAGCCATAGGAACAGAATTGGTGTTAAAAAAAGGATACAATAACCTAGGTATTCAAGAAGTCCTTACAACCGCCAAAATTCCTAAAGGATCTTTTTACTATTACTTTAAAAGTAAAGAGGACTTTGGTGTGCAATTAATAAAATATTATTCTGAATATTCTTTAAAAATTCTCAACCATTATCTAAAAGATGAAACTAAGAATCCTAGAGAACGATTATTAACATTTTTCAATGATATGAAGAATGTGTACTCTGCAAATGGATTTAAAGAAGGTTGCTTGTTAGGAAACTGTAGTCTAGAACTATCTGATCTTTCTGAAACGTTTAGCAATGTAATTGCTTCTGAGTTAGATAAATGGCAAGATTGCTTTGAATTGTGCATTGCAGAAGGACAAACTTCTGGAGTAATTCGTAATGACAAAGAAGCTGCTGATATGGCTAACTTCCTATTATCAGGTTGGGAAGGCGCAATTTTAAGAATGAAATCTTCAAAGAATGACGATTCTATAGAAGTATACATTCAATTTGTTGCCGAATACATCATCTAATTTTTTTTAGACACTTTATAGTTGACTGGTCTAATATTAATTAAATTTAAATCAAGAAAAATGAAAAATGTAGTAATTACAGGTAGTAGTAGCGGATTTGGATACCTAGCTTCCTTAACATTAGCAAGAAAAGGATATAAAGTATGGGCGACAATGCGAAATTCTGAAAGTAAAAATCTAGAAAAGAAACAGGAGCTATTACACATAGCCAAAGAAGAGAATCTGCATATTGCAGTTATAGACATGGATGTAAATTCAGATACATCTGTAACAGCAGCAATTCAAACAGTTGTAGATGTTGATGGCAAAGTTGATCATTTGGTAAATAATGCAGGATATATGTTTGTCGGAATTACAGAAGCATACAGTATTCAACAAGCAAAAGATCAATTTGAAACCAATTTCTTTGGAATTTTACGTACCACAAAAGCTGTAGCGCCACATATGCGAAATCAAAAAGAAGGATTGATTATCAATGTAACTTCTTTAGCGGGTCGTTTGTCATTTCCGTATTTCGGAATTTACTGCGCGAGTAAGCATGCGGTAGAAGCATATTCACAAGCATTACGTTATGAATTAGCACCTTTTGGAGTAGAAGTAAGCGTGGTAGAACCTGGACCATTTGGAACAAACTTATTATTTACAGGACCCAAAGAAGCAGATCAACAAGTATTTGAAGCTTATGGCGATTACAAAGAAACTCCATATGCTATGTTGAAAAACTTTGAAGGATTTTATGAATCTGAAAATGCGTTAGATCCACAATTAGTGGCAGATGATATTACTAAACTTATTGAAGCCAAACACGGAACTCGTACTGAGAGAATCGTTTCAGGAATTGATTATGGTTTAAAAGAATTGAACGAGAAAGTAGCACCAATTCAACATGCATTAATCAAAGATGCTTTACAAATGGAACATCTTTTAAAAGTAGCTCATCACAGTAATTAACATAATTATAAGAACAGCATAGCGATAGTTTTTATGGCTATGCTGTAACTTTATAGCATACAATATTCGTTTTACAAATTATAAAAACATGAAAATTAAAGATTCAAAAATTTTAATTACTGGCGGAAGTTCTGGAATAGGAAAAGAAACGGCAAGAGTACTTATAGAAAAAGGCGCTACAGTAATTATTACAGGTAGAAACAAAGAAAAACTTGAAAAAGTAGCTACAGAAATTGGCGCTATTCCATGTGTGTTTGATATTTCTGATTTATCAAACTTCAAAGAAAATACAGAAAAATGTATGGCTCTTTTAGATGGAAAACTCGATGCATTGATTAATAATGCAGGAATTGGTGTTTTTCCTAAAATGGGAGAAATCACTATGGAAGACTTTCAATCAATTTACGCAACAAATGTTTTCGGATTGGCTTTATTGACACAAGAAGTAGCTCGGATTTTTATCAGACAAAATCACGGAAGTATTATCAATATTGGTTCTACAGCAAGTCAAAAAGGATTTGTTGGAGGAACAGTGTATGCTTCTTCAAAATTTGCGGTACGTGGTATGACACAATCTTGGCAAGCGGAATTGAGAAAACACAATATCCGTGTGTCTTTAGTAAACCCAAGTGAAGTTACAACTGCTTTCGCTGATGAGAATAGAGTAGAGCGCAGTGATGTTGCAAATAAACTTTCTGCTATTGAAGTTGCGCATACTATTGTTTCAACCTTAGAAATGAACGACAAAGGTTTTGTGCCGGAAGTTACACTTTGGGCAACAAATCCATTTTAAATAACATCATGATTTTAGCACACGAAACATTATCTCTTTATGACAAAATGCTTTTTGAAAAGGCCATTGTACAAGCTCCTTTTCAAAAAGCAAATCCAATGACAAATGAAGCGTGTTTTTTATATGTTTTAGAAGGAGAAAATAAGACGTATTCTGCTTTAGAACGAACACATATTAAAGTTGGAGAATCTGTGTTGATGAAGTGTGGGAATTTTATGTTTAAACTACTTCCAGATAAAAATGCAGGAACTTATGAAGCCATTGCAGTTCATTTTTATCCAGAAATTTTAAAAAAAGCGTATGGAAATACGTTACCTTCTTTTTTAAAGAAATATACAAATCAACATACGCCAACTTTAGTAAAACTTGAAGCTATTACGTTGATTCAACAATATATAGAAAGTGTTCTTTTCTACTTTAAGAATCCTAATTTGGTCAATGAAGATTTACTAGTGCTAAAACTCAAAGAAATTATAGTATTACTTTTACAAACGGATAGTTCTGATAAGATAAAAACTGTATTGTCAAATTTATTTACAACACAAACATTCGATTTTAAGGAAACGATAGAAGCGCATTTGTTTTCTTCATTGACAGTTTCTGGTTTAGCAGAACTGACCAATAACAGTTTGTCATCTTTCAAACGAAAGTTTAAAAAAATATACAACGATTCGCCCAATAATTACATAAAAAATAGGCGATTGCAAAAGGCTTCAAGCTTACTTGCCGTTTCTGAGTTGAGTATTTCTCACATTGCTTATGACTGTGGCTTCAATGATATTGCGCATTTTTCAAAATCATTTAAGCAAAAATTTTCTATTTCACCTTCTGCATTTAGATTGAACCAAAAACACAAAATTTTGAACCAATCGTAAAAAGCATTCTTCGCGTTCTGTTTCATATTTGCATAAGTACTAAACGTTAAAAAAAGTGTATGAAACAAATTAGGAAACTTACAGGATTAGCTATGATAAGTGTACTCATGTCTTGTAATACAAATTCAAAAACCATTGCATTAAACGAAGAAACAACAAAAACAGAAACAGTGACGATGACAACAAAAAGTGATGAAATAGTAAATGTAGCACTTGTTTATTTAAAAGATGGACAAGAAGCAAAGTTTGAAGAATACAAAAAAAGAGGTGGCGCTTTATTAGAAAAGTATGGTGGAAAAATTGAACGCATCATCAAACCAAAAATGTTAGCAAAAGGTGATATCGAATTACCAGACGAAATTCATTTTGCGAGCTATCCAAGCATTGAAGTTTTTAACCAATTCAATGAAGATAAAGATTTTCAAAATATTAGAAATGAATATGCTATGCCAGCAATTAAAGACATTTCAATTTTTACGAGTAAAAACACCGATTTCAAATTTAATCGTGAAACAGGTGATAAAACAAAGACATATGGAGTTGCATTAGTCTATTTTAAAGAAGGAAAAAAATACGAACAACAATTTGCAGAATATCATGATGATGCTTGTAAAATTATTCCTGAGTTTGGAGCGCATTTTGAAAGATTTATAGCTCCATTTCAAGCAAAAGGAACGCTAGCAAAACCAAATGAAATTCATCGTTTTTATTTTGACTCACCAGAAGGCATGCAACAAATGGGAACAGACAAGCGAATGCAAGCATTGTTCCCAAAAAGAGATGAATCACTAAGCAATTTAATCTTCATTTTAGGAGAAGCAATTCAGTGATTTCATAGCGCGGCTACGCGTAAGTATTTTAATAGAGTTTTTTAAAGTTTATCAATGATCAGAACTGTTTATCCTACTTCTGATCATTGTCTTTTTTTAGGTATCACAACTCACATCATCCCAATCTTGATCCATGTAATGAATAAGCCAATTGAGTGCATAATGACGTTCGTATACAACTCCAGGATTCATTGTTTCCATTGATTGCCCATTAATACGCGCATCAACACAAGCCCAATCCATTCTGTAATACAAATCATTTAAATCTAATATTTCAGCAGCGCTTCTTACGGTCGTAGCTTCAGCAATAAATGTATTTGGATTGCTAAGCGGGTAGTCTTCTTCGGCAACTACATTAAGATCAATCATTGTATCTGCAAACGGAAGTGTATCTGTTTTTTTTAATGCCCATAATAATATACCAAGACCTTCACATTTCCATGATTCTTGGTTTTTACCTGCGACAGTAGGATTTTCTAACAAGTGCTTTTCTTTTGGTGTTGTAACATCCCAAAGATTAAATTTCTTTAGCATGTTAATTGCTTCTTCGCCAGAAAAACCATTTAAGGTAAATCCGTTAACAAATGCCATCACAGTAGCACGTTTTGCAATTTCTTCGGCAGAACGAATTTTAGTACTTTCAAGAGTCTCTATATGTGGAAGATTTCTATTGATTTTAACGTTTAGTTCTTCTAAAACCGCTTCACTTTTAGCTTTTCGTTCTTTTTGTTCTTCTGTAACTTCTTCATCATTAGTAGTATTGAAAAACTTTGGATCAATACGAACAGGAATCGTTTCTACTTCTGAGTTTCCTTCATGATCAATGATTAACTGTAAATTCTCGTCTAAGAAATGTTGTCCATGTGCTTTTGAAATGATCGTTCCGTCTTGTACAAACAAAATCGCTTCATACGCAAGAGCTAAATCTCTAATAATGGCAGGAATTTCCTTGATAGTTCCTTTCTCTTCAATAATAGAAAACTCTGAATTTAACGAATGGATTTTATGTAGAAACCGATCTTTTAATGTTTCATTTTGTATAGGTAATGACTGCGCAAAACCATATAAACCTTGTAAATTACTGTTTAGCGGACAGTTTTCATCATGTGTAATTTGGTAATTTGGCTCCATACGTTCACGATATGGAATTTTTAATACTTTTTTGGAAGAAAAAAAACCGCCTTTAATTTCAACTTTAAAAATTTTAAACTCATCTTCTTCATCGAGAAAAATGTCAGAAGTTGGAAAATATTTCCTGAGTATTTTAGAAATAGTTGTAGATCCAATTTCATGCGAATACAGGGTACAGATCATATATGTTTTTGTTTTTTGATGGTGAAAAATAAATATTGTTTCAATTTATAAATCTTTTGTACAACAAAACAACTATAAACAAAAATATCTCGAAAAATCGAGATATTTAAAAAGTAAATCAGTTATAAAATATTATTCTTTTGTCCAAGTACATTTAAAACCGTCGGTGGTTTCATAGTTTATGATTTGAGTATCTTTAAAAGAAAACTTTTTTGTTTTATCTTTATTTAGAAAATATAGTACACCTTGAAGTTCTTCTGGTTTAAAGGTGATTTCTTTATCTCCTACAAACTGTTTAATTACTGAAGTTTCCATTGTATCTCCAATTGCAACCAAAGTGAATGTTCTCCCACAAGACGATTTCCAGTTTCCATTAATTAAAGCCTTTGCTTTTTTATCATCCATTTCATTATTTTCAGTGGCATCAGTTTTTGGATTTGTTTTTGTGGAATAGTTCGCTATTGTTGTTCCAATGTCTTTTTTTAAGTGATACATTATCTCAAACTTAAAACCATCAGAGTCTACAATAATAATACGTTTTTCAAAAGTCCCATCTTTATCGTAATATTTAGTTCCGTTTTCTAAATGCTCATGATTAATTGTAAATGCGCCAATAGTATCATCATCACTGATTGAATCTTGATCTAAGAATGTCATAGTAATTGTGTCATAATCATTAGCTAAAATAATCATTGATTCTTTAAAAGTAATTTTACCTGAATTGAAGTCTGTATATAAATAACTTTGAATTTTTTTATTGTGATACTTTTCTAACATGTCTACATAGACATCAGGTCTGTAATTTTCAAATCGATTATCCCAAGATTTGCCCGATTCTTTTGTTGCAGGAATACTAGAAACATTCAGTGAATGAATAAAGACAGTTGTTGTCTGTCCATATGCAAATAAATTGATAAGAATTGTTATAAGAAATAGTGTAATTTTTTTCATGAATAGTGTGATTAATTTAATGTCGCAATTAACACGATACTATTATGAATGCATTACGGGAATCCGTAAGTTTAACAATATTTGTTATAAAATTTTATACATCACTTTCCTCAATAATCGTACGAATCCAATCATTTGGAATCATATCTATGGTAAGATTGACACGTTCTGTATCTCCATTATTTATAACTCTGTGCGGATCTGTTAAGCGTAAATACCAACATTCGCCAGGTTGCATCGGGACTTCTGTGTCGTTCAAGAAAAACTGAATGTTCTCTTTGTTTAAAATTGGAATTGTTAAACGAATCACAGATTTATGAACTTCCAAACCTAATGTCGGATCTGTATGTTGTTGTACTGTAGAATGTGGAGCCAAACGCAACAAACGAACTAAAGTAACTTTGGTATTAGCTTTAAATGTATCAATAACACTTTGTAAATACGGTGATGCTTTTAAATAATCTGTATCTAACCAATCGCACCAAGAACCATCAGCATAATCATCTGCTGGCGGAGGAAACGGAAGCGAAGTATCTACAGTATGAGCTGGCGCACGTAAAGGAATTACATTGTAATATTCAAAATTTTGAAGTTTTAGCGTTTCAAATTCGGTCAACATTTTTTCTGCATCAAATTGAAAAGGTAATTTAATTCTATCCGAAGTTTTTGCTTTAGGTGCTGCGTGTGCCATAATGAAGATTCGTTTTATAAAATTCTAAAGTACTAAAAAAGTATACAATTGTAAACTCTAAACGCGCATTAAATCTCAAATCGGCAAAAGTTACGTAAGTTAAATCGCTCAAAAAGTAAATACAGTAAGTAGTTTTACTCGATAATCGAGATTTAAATGCTCCGACACTTGCATCGAAATGTTTTTAATAGTTTCCGTTCAATGCTCCGTGGATTTACTCCGAAGTAGTTGACTTTCAAGAGAGATCTTGAATATATAAAATAAGCCCATAAAAAAATCCAAGTTAGCGATACTTGGATTTTTTCTTTTTCTGTGAATTAATAAACTATTTACAGCTTATGGTGCTGCACTAAATCCGCCTTCATCATCGAAATTTTGTCCCCGATTTCCTCGCTGCCTTTTCTTTTTCTGATTAAAACGATACGTAAATGAAAGATTGAATGTACGTTCACGCCATTGAAATTCTCCGTCGCTTCTAAACGTATCTGTAAAAGATTCTGATCTTCTTTTTCTAGAATTAAAAAGATCACTCACATTAAAAGCAATAGAAGCTTTATCCTTAAATAAATCTTTACTAAAAGCTAAATTGGCAGAGAAAATTCCTTTGCGAATATTTTGTGCATCTTCATTTGGGCCACGATAAAATAAACGTGTTTGCCAATCTATTTTTCCAGGAAGCGTTACTTTATTGTTGATTCTTACAAACCAACTTAAGTTATCAGCATCAAAATTTACACCGTTAAATTCTCCACGATTGTATGATTGAAAAAGATTGAAGTTTCCGTTTACACGCCACTTTCTTGACGGATTGTATGTCAATGTGAATTCAAAACCAAAACGATCGTTTCTTGCTAAGTTGATAGGTGTTCTTCTAATAATTGGTACTTCTTCACCATTTAGTAAAGTAGTTTCTCCAGTATCTTCACTAATGAAATTAAACACATCTGTTGAGCGTTGAAAATAGATGGAAGTGTTCAAGGTTAATTTTCCAAAACGATTCAAATAGCCTAAATCAATTCCGTTAGAAAAACTAGGATCAATATCTGGATTTCCTTGAAACACATTGGTAATACTTGAACGTGATGGAAATGGATTGATAAAACGTGAACGTGGTCTACGAATTCTTCTATTGTAACCTAAAGTAATACTCTGATTTTCTGAAATTTCATATCCTAAATTTACAGTAGGGAAGAAGCTGAGATAATTTTTTCTGTCAAAATCACCACTTGTCATTTGATCAATAGTAATTCGTGTATCTTCCATACGTAAACCTACTAAAAACGAAAATTTATTGCTGATTTTGTTTCCGTATTGCGTGTAAAAAGCATTTACATATTCTCGGTAATTTAATACGTTACTTAAATTTGAATCTGACACAAATTCATCTCCTTCTATAAAGGCAACTAAATAATCTGTATTTAAATCTAAAAAGTTACCGCGATATCCAAACTCAAACTGTGCAGTTTCACTCAATGGAACTGTATAATCAGTTTGTAATAAGATACGATTTTGATTTTCAATAGTCGCCACTTGTTCAGCTAATAAATCATTCACTAAAATAAAAGAGTTTTCAGCTTCTGTACTGCTTTCATATTGAAAATCGGCAGTTAATTTATGACCACTTTCTTCAAAGTTTTTATCAAAATTTAAAGCATATTGAATCGTTTTATCATCTTCAGTTTCTGGATCAAAACGCGTACTGACATTTGCTACATCAAGATTTGAATCAAACTGTGTCAATACATTAGAGGTTTCACTTTCATTATTACTATCTCTGTAAACTAATGAAGCAGTTAAGGAAGTTTTATCATTAATATACCATTCTATACCGAAATTGGAGTTGAATCCTTTACGAATACGATCAAAATCACGGTCTTCATTTAAAAACGTACTTGGATCGTCACCATTAAAATATTCAGTGAATGTGTTTGAGTTTCCTGGAACTGTACGATAATTATAACCAGAAGTAGTAAAGAAATTAAAATCACCAGTTCTAAAATTAAGATTTCCAGAAATTCCATAACCTTCCGGATATGCCACATTTGTAGTGATAGCTCCATTAATTCCTTGCAATTTGCTACGACGCAAAATAATATTTAAAATTCCTGCAGTTCCTTCAGCATCGTAACGTGCGGAAGGAGATGTAATAATTTCCACTTTTTCAATAGCTTCGGCAGGAAGTTGACGCAATGCATCTGTAGAATTTAAACCGACCAAACCAGAAGGTTTTCCGTTAATTAAGATTCGAACATTATCATTTCCACGAAGCGCTACATTTCCTTCTACATCTACAGAAACGGAAGGTACATTATCCAACACATCACTTACGGTTCCACCGCGAACGGTTAAATCTTTTCCAACATTATAAATTTTCTTATCGAGCTTAATTTCTACAGTTGTTCGTTCAGCAATCACTTCAATTGCTTCTAAAGCTTGAGAATCTTCTGCTAGAAAAAAGTTGCCGATCGACATATCTTTTGACAAGTTTTTTCCTTTAACTACTTGCGATTTGAAGGAAATAAACTCTACAGTGATATCATAAGTATCGGCTTCTACTTCAATAGAAAAAGCTCCTTTTGAGTTGGTGATTCCTCCAGTAACGGATCTTTTTTTAGCGGAATCTTGAAAAATAATGGTGGCATATTCTAGTGGTTGATTTGTAGATTTCTCAAACACTTTACCTGTAATGGTAACCTTTTTGGCTTGTTTTCTGTTTTGTCCGAATACAGTAGAAATAGTTCCTATAAAGCATAGGAATAAGAGTAATTTTTTCATTTGGATGAATGGTTTTCTATAAATAGCATTTTTTTTGGTGTTGGTTTGACTGCAAAGAAACTGCATGGTTTAACGGAAGGTCGTTAAAGTTCTGTTAAAAGAAAAAAGCCGTTTCAATACGTATTGAAACGGCTTTTTTGCACTTCTTTTTTTATTACAAAATTGAAGTTATATTTTCAGGAGGTCTTCCAATAACAGCATTGTTATCATGAACAACAATTGGGCGTTCTATCAATTTTGGATTGTCTACCATAGCTTGAATGATTTCAGCGTCAGTTAAGGTCTTTCCTTTAAATTCTTCTTTCCAGATTTTTTCATTCTTTCGGACTAAATTAATCGGTGTAATTCCTAAAAGTTTGATGATTTCTGTAAGATGAGTTACAGAAAGTGGTTCGTCTAGATATTTTACGATTTCAAAATCTTTTCCAGATGCTTCCAAAATGGCGACTCCTTGTCTAGATTTGCTACATCGTGGATTGTGGTATATTTTTAGCATGATATCTTAGTATTTAATGACATTTTCAATTTCTCCATTCTTATAAAACGTATCAATCTCTTTTTGTAAATAATAATAAATTTCATCTGCGAAAAAGTCTTCTTTTTTAGCGGATTCTCTTTCATAATCAGATTTATTTGGATACCCATCAATAACATAATTACTGTGTTGGACAAATATTGTATCTCCATTATGTTCTAAAATTTTAGAAAATGAATAATCACCATTTTCATTATCAAATACAATAATCGATTTTGGCTGTAAATTTTGTATGGTTTTTTCTAATTCTTGTTTATCTTTTATCTCAGAATATACAAAAAATCCAACTAAAAGAATCAACAACACTATACCAGAATATAAATATATAGGTGACTTGAAATGATGTTTTTCCAAAGCCAATTTATCTAACATTTTTTGTGGCATTTGCTCTTGTATCAGCGTTTGATTGCAATTACCACAAACAGAAGTATACTTTTTATTTGCTGGAAAAAGTGGAATGAAAAACAATGTTCCATATTGAACTTTTGCATGAACATGTACATCAGAAGCACCGCAATTGGAGCAACTATATGCTTGTAATTTTCGTGTACCTAAATCTTTAGAACCACCTCCATAAATAATCATAATTCATCTTTTTTCTGTCCCATAGTCATTAAATATGCCTTTAGGAATTCATCAATTTGTCCGTTCATTACGGCATCTACATTTCCTGTTTCATGCGCAGTACGCACATCTTTTACCAGTTTGTATGGATGCATAACATAGTTGCGGATTTGCGATCCCCATTCTATCTTCATTTTTCCAGCTTCAATATCGTCACGCGCTTCCATTTGCTTTTTTAACTCAATTTCATATAACTGAGATTTCAACATTTGCATTGCGCGTGTTCGGTTGTCGTGTTGCGAACGTGTTTCCGAGCATGAAATTTGAATCCCAGAAGGCTTGTGAGTCAATTGTACTTTTGTTTCAACCTTATTCACATTTTGTCCACCAGCTCCACTAGAACGAGCAGTAGTAATTTCAATATCTGCAGGATTAATGTCAATTTCTATAGTATCATCTACCAAAGGATATACATATACAGAAGCAAAAGAAGTATGTCGTTTTGCATTACTGTCAAATGGAGATATACGTACCAAACGATGTACGCCATTTTCACCTTTTAGCCAACCAAAAGCATAATCACCTTCAATCTCTAAAGTCACTGTTTTAATTCCTGCAACATCACCTTCTTGATAGTTGAGTTCTTTGACTTTATAACCTTGCTTTTCAGCAAACATTAAATACATACGCATTAGCATACTTGCCCAATCACAACTTTCAGTTCCGCCAGCACCAGCAGTAATTTGTAAAACAGCACTCATACTGTCACCTTCGTCAGATAACATGTTTCGAAATTCTAAATCTTCTATTTTAGAGGTTGTTTTTTCAAATTGAGCTTCAACTTCTTCTTGAGTAGCATCACCTTCTTTGAAGAATTCATATAGAACTTCTAAATCTCCGATTAAATCAGCAACTTCGTTGTAGTCGCCAACCCACTTTTTTTCTCCACGGAGTTGTTTCATGATGATTTCTGCTTCTTTTGGATTGTCCCAAAAGTTAGGAGCATAAGTTTTCTCCTCTTCGTTTGCAATTTCTATGAGTTTGGCATCAATGTCAAAGATACCTCCTTAACGCACCAAGGCGATTGATAAGATCTTTTATATGATCTGATGTAAGCATGTTTGTTATTTTAATTCTCACAAAAATAAGATGTTTTACGTATATTCATAGCGTAAAATTGAAAAACCACTAGAATCATTAATAAAGCTATTTTTTGTAATGCTTCAAACGGTTTTGATTCTGTTAAAATAATATCCGAATGAAAAAATATACACTTCTGATTTTCATTTTCTTATGTGCTTCAATTAGCTTTTCGCAAGAGAAAAAGAAACAATATCCACGCGAACATTATGCAGGATTTTTTAATTTTTCTTATGAAGAGAAAACGGATAAAATCTTTTTAGAAGTTGAAAAATTAGAAGAAGACTTTTTGTATGTCTACTCGCTAGCTAGTGGTGTAGGCTCAAATGATATAGGTTTGGATAGAGGACAAATAGGAGATGGAGTTGTTGTTCAGTTTCAAAAAAGAGGTAACAAATTAATGTTGGTTCAGCCTAATTTGAGATATAGAGCAAATACTACCAATGAGTTGGAACGAAAAAGTGTAGAACAGGCTTTTGCAAAATCTGTATTGTTTGGTTTCCCAATTATTTCAGAAAAAGATAAAAAATATACTATCGATTTCACACCTTTTTTATTACAAGATACACATGGAGTCATTGAAAGTTTAGCAAATAATAAACAAGGAACTTACAAATTAGATAAAACAAAAAGTGCATTGGCTTTAGAACGTGTAAAAGCATTTCCTAAAAATGTAGAGTTTGAAGCTTTATTGACTTTTAGTGGAAAACCAAAAGGTGGAAACATTAGTAGTGTTACGCCTAATGCATCATTGGTTTCAGTAATTCAACATCATTCCTTTGTAGAATTGCCAGATGCAAATTATACACCAAGAGTATTTGATCCGAGAAGCGGAGCCATTAGTATTTCGTATTACGATTATGCAACGCCAATTCAGGAACCAATGCTAAAGCGTTTTGTGACACGTCATCGTTTAGAAAAGAAAAATCCGAATGCAGCAAAGAGTGAAGCTAAAGAACCTATTATATATTATTTAGATCCTGGAACTCCAGAACCTGTACGTTCTGCCTTGTTAGATGGTGCGCGTTGGTGGAATGAAGCATACGAAGAAATAGGATACACAAACGCTTTTCAGGTAAAAATGTTACCAAAAGATGCCGATCCAATGGATGTTCGTTACAATGTAATTCAATGGGTTCATCGTTCTACACGTGGTTGGAGTTATGGAGCTAGTGTGGTTGATCCTCGAACAGGAGAAATTATTAAAGGACATGTGAGTTTGGGAAGTTTACGTATTCGTCAAGATTTTTTAATAGCACAAGCTTTACTGAACAAGCCTTTTGCAAATACAGATGATAATTATCAACCAATGTTACAAATGGCGTTGGCGCGAATTCGTCAATTATCTGCTCATGAAGTTGGTCATACGATTGGTTTTGCACACAACTTTGCAGCAAGTACGAATAATAGAAGTTCTGTAATGGATTATCCACATCCTACAGTAAAAATAACTAATGGGAAAATAGATTTATCAAACGCATACGCTATAGGAATTGGTTCTTGGGACAAGGTTACAGTAGCTTATTCTTACTCAGAGTTCAATACGGCGAAAGCGGAAAAAGAAGGATTAAGAAATATATTAGATAAAGCATATGCAAACGGACATCGTTTTATTTCTGATGCTGATGCACGACCAATTGGAGGAGCGCATGCAAAAGCGCATTTATGGGATAATGGGAAAAGTGCTTCAGAAGAATTACAAAATGTGTTGGATGTTCGTGCATTAGCTATTAAAAACTTCTCAAAAGACAATATTCGTAGTCATGAACCATATACGGTTTTAGAAGACGTATTTGTACCGTTATATTTTTTCCACAGATATCAAACAGAAGCCACTTCAAAACTCATTGGCGGATTGGAATATAATTATGCTACTAAAGGAGACGGACAATTAGTTACCAAAGTTGTTTCAGCAAATACGCAGCGTGAAGCTTTAGACGCTATTTTGGAAACCTTGAATGCGAAAACACTTAAAATTCCAGCAGATAAGTTAGATATGTTTCCTCCAAGAGCGTATACATATTGGCGATCGAGAGAATCATTTAAGGGAAAAACAGGAGTTGCTTTTGATGCAGTAAGTCCAGCAGCAACTGCGAGTGATATGACATTATCATTTTTGTTTCATCCAGAACGTGCTGAGCGTTTAATTCAACAAAAAAGCTTAAATAAGAAACAATTAGATTTTATTGAAATGACCAATAAAGTCTTAGATAGAACCTTATATAGATCTTATTCTGATGCTTATGAACGTGAGTTGGGACACGCTGTGAATGTAAATGTATTGAAACATTTGATGCATTTAGCGAAACATCCAAATGCTTCTCCAGCAGTAACAGCGCAAAGTCAATATCTTTTACATGAAATTACAGAGAAAATAAAAGCAAAAAAATATAAAGAGGCAGAAAAAGCCTATCAATATTATTATGTAGAAATGTTGGATCAATTCAAAAAATATCCTGAAAAATTTAGCAAAGAAGCTTCACCAAAAATTCCTGATGGTTCACCAATTGGAACAGATAATTGTCATTATAATCATTAATGATTTTCAACTCCAAACACCCAATACTCAAAACCCAATAAAAAAATGCGAATTAATTTAATAAGCGATACGGTTACCAAACCGACTCCAGAAATGCTCAAAGCTATGTTTGAAGCCAAAGTTGGAGATGATGTTTTTAAAAAAGATGAATCTATCAATCATTTAGAGCAAAAAGTTGCAGAAATGTTTGGTAAAGATGCAGCGTTGTTTTTTCCTAGTGGAACAATGGCAAATCAAACAGCGATCAAAATACATACAAATCCTGGTGATCAAGTGATTTGTGATAAAGACGCTCATATATATAATTATGAAGGTGGCGGCGTTAGTTTTAACAGTGGAGCTTCTTGTAAATTAATTGATGGACATCGCGGAATGTTTACAGCAGCGCAAGCCAAAGCAGCCATCAATCCACCAGATTTTTATCACAGTCCATTAACCGCATTAATAGCTATAGAAAACACAGCAAATAGAGGTGGCGGTGCTTGTTGGGATTTTACTGAAATAGAAAAAATTCATGCAGTTGCCCGTGAAAATGATTTAGGATTTCATTTAGATGGAGCGCGTTTATGGAATGCTTTGGTTGAAAAAGGAGAAACTCCTGAGCAATACGGAAAACTATTTGATACAATTTCTGTTTGCCTATCTAAAGGATTGGGTTGTCCGGTAGGATCTGTATTGGTGGGAGATGAAGAAACAATTCACAAAGCATTGCGAATTCGAAAAATATTAGGAGGAGGAATGCGTCAGGCTGGATATTTAGCAGCTGCTGGAACATATGCATTAGATCATCATATTGAACGCCTAGCTGAAGATCATGAGAAAGCCAAAGAAATAGGGAAGACCTTAGAACGTTTGGCAATCATAAAAAAGGTAGAACCGATAGATACGAATATCATTATCTTTTATTTGCAAGATGATATTGATGAAAAAGCTTTTTTAGAAAAACTAGAAAGGTTAGGAATCGATCTAATTGGAATGGGAAGTGGAAAATTACGAATTGTAACGCATTTAGATTACACTGCAGAGATGCATCAAGAGTTTTTGAAAGTGATTCAGAAAGTTGTATAATTTCATAATTCACTAAAAATAGCACATAAAAAAAGCAGCTCATTTGAGCTGCTTTTTTGTATAAAGCTTCATTCTATTCAGTTAAGTCTTTTGTTTCTGCACTTCCTGCATTTTTCTTTACAGATTCGATTCCGTTTTCCATTCCTGCTTCACTTGCATACATTTGACTACTTCCAATAATTTGTCCATTTCCAGCTTTTAAATTAAAGTGAAACTTTCCATTCTTAGCAGTTTTACGTTCAAATTTACTATCGTCTGTTGAGTTCTTTTTACAAGATTCAATACCGTTTTTAGCACCGCTTTTATCAGCATATCCTTGACTAGACATGATGATTTGTCCATTCTTTGCTTTTAAGTTAAAGTAGAATTTTTGATTGTTTTCGCTTTGGAATAATTCAAACATAGTTAATTAGAGATTTAGTTAGATGAGTAAATATATCAAAAATATATTGTAAAATAAATGCTATAAAGTGCATTTTTAATTCATAATACAGGATTTTTCCCTAAAAAATGCTTTTAAACGAAAAAAAAAGCACTTTAACCTAATAGTATGCTTGCATAGCATTTCGATAATAGGATTCTTTTTTAAATAGATAATTTCGTACATTGTTAATGAATTAATAACAACAATTAAATAATTAATCATTTTTAAGACATGAGAAAAAAACTATTATTTGGACTAGCCTTAGCCATTGGATCTTTTGCCTTTGCACAAGACTTGCCAACAAACCCAGAGCCTGGAAAATGTTACGTACGTTGTGTAACTCCTGATGTGTATGAAAATCAAGAAGTACAAGTTATGGTGTCGCCAGCTTACAAAAAACTTAGAGTTTCTCCTGCTAAGTATACTTCTGTAAATGAAACAGTTGTATCTAAAGTTGCCGGTGAAGAATTAGCTGTTGTCCCAGCTGAATACGGAACTGAAACTTTTGAAGTAGTAACAAAAGAAGCATCTCAACGTTTAGTGAAAGTCCCATCACAAACAAGTAGAGATTCTGAAACTGTAGTTGTTAAAGAAGCAAGCTATAGCTTAAGAATTGTTCCTGCTGTTTACGAAACAAGAACTTTTGATGTAGTTACAAGACCTGCATACCAAAAAGTTGAAATCGTACCAGCTGTGTATGAAACAAGAGATGTTGTAATCACAGTTAAAGAAGCTTCTCAGCGTTTAGAAGTTATCCCAGCTGAATGGGGAAAAGAAACAATAACGTATAAGAAAAGAGAGTACGGATCTTCAATTAGTGTAGTTCCTGCATCTTTTACTAGCGATTTTGAAACTGTTGAGATAAAGCCAGCTGCTGCGCAATGGCAAATGAGCGAAATTCCACCAGCAGATTGTAACTCATCAAACCCAGATGATTGTAGATACTGGTGTTACAAAGCTATTCCAGCTCAAAATGTAACAATTCCTGTAAAACGTTTAGCTGCTGATGCATCTTCTGAAAGAACAGCAGATTGTGATCCTAGTACAAATGGAGGAAAACCATGTGGAGAAGGAACATTTACTAGAACTATCATGGTAAAACCAGCTAGTACTCGTGTAATTCCTATTCCAGAAGTGACTAAAACGATCAAGAAAACAGTTATGGTAACGCCTCCTACAACACGTGTTGTTGATGTACCAGCTAAGATAAAAACAATGAAGCGTAGAGTAATGGTAACGCCTCCAACAACAGAGAGAGTTGAAATTCCTGCAGTTACTGAAACTGTTAAGAAAACAATCATTACAAACGAAAGTACTCGTGTAGAAGATATTCCTTCAGTAAGTAAAACTTACAAGAAAACAGTAATGACTTCTGCGCCAACTACAAGAGCAATTCCTGTAAAACAAAAGCAAGCTACATTAAAAACTACAAAATTAGTAGAAGATGCTAGTGTATCTGCAACTGAAGTTCCTGCAGTATACAAAACTGTAACAAAAGAAGTTTTAACTAAAAAAGGAGGATTAACAACTTGGAAAGAAGTTGATTGTAAATTATTAGTTTATAACGACTTAAATATCAACTGGAACTTAGGTAGTGCAACATTAACTGCTGCTGCTAAGCGTGAGATTGATAGTAAATTATTACCAGTATTACAGAGTGGAGTTTCTGTAGAAATTGCTTCTCACACAGATTCAAGAGGAACAGCTTCTAGTAACGAAGCATTATCTCAAAGAAGAGCACAAGCTGTAACTAACTACTTAATTTCTAAAGGAATTAACTCTAGTAAGATTGTTTCTAATGGATACGGAGAAAGAAGATTATTAAACAGATGTAAAGATGGTGTTTCTTGTACAGAAAGAGAGCACTTAGCAAACAGAAGAACACAATTTAGAGTTTTAGATCAAAAGAACTAAGCTTATAAATTAAGATAAACTCAATAAGAAAGGGAAGTCATTTGACTTCCCTTTTTTTTGAACTAAATTTTAGTGTTTTTAAACTAGTTTACAGGACACCAAAAAGTTTCCGGGCAATACCCTAGTGAACAATCTCCTGCCAAACTATTTTTAGGACAATCTTTAATATCAGCAGTCATTGGTAATGGACCGTCAGATACAATTGAAGTAGTAAATGGATCAGCTCCAGCTGTTGTTTTTGTGTCTGAAGAACATGCATCTCCTCCAAAAACAGCAGATTGGATATTTGAAATTGATTCTTTGTTTAATGCTAAATTTTTGATACTTCTTTTTTTCATAATATTTGTTTTTAAGTAGTAAATTATTGAATTAGCAGTTTACTGCAGAAACAGGTTCGCAACCTACAGAACCTGGACAATCGTCTGTATAGATTGGATGATGACAAGCATATTTTTTTGCATTTACAGAAATACAATCGTCTAGACAAGTAAATTGCCAAGTAGGACCACCTCCGACAATATAGTTGCTATCTAAATTAGAAACCACATTTTTGTTTAATTGTAATTTTTCAGAAAATTTTGTCTTTTTCATAATAAAATGATTTTAATGTTTATAAATGTTTAATGTCGACAGGTTAAACTTAATATCAAATAAGAAAATGGCTTCAAATTAATTTCTGAAAAGCGTCTTTTGATTTCTGGAAATAAAAAAAGAGTTACTTTTTACAGTAACTCTTTTGAAGTATTTATGTATGTTTTTATGTTTATGAAAACATATCCATGCCAGGAATATTTGGCATACCATCTTTAGCAACAGCAGCAACTTCTGTTTCGTGAACTTCTCCAGCACGTTTAATGGCTTTATTTAATGTTAAAATTAAATAATCTTCAAGTTGCTCTTTATCTTCTAATAATTCATCTGAAATTTGAATTGACTTAATTTCTCGATTTGCTGTCACAGTAACGTTTAACAAGTTATCAGAACTTTTTTCATCAATCAAAACAGAATGTAATCGTTGCTTTGTCTCTTCTACTTTTTTCTGGGTTTCTTTCAATTTACCCATCATTCCCATTAAATCTCCAAACATTTATATATAATTAAAGGTTAATTTTTACAAAATTATTAAATTGTGGACTTTTAGCATACTTTTCAAATGAAAAAAAGTAACCGCACTGTTAATTAATTTTATACTTACAAATTCCTGTAATAAGAACATACTATACATGAAAAAAAATATATCAGTACCAACAGTTGACAAGAAGCCTACAAATCTTGAAAAACATGGTGATATTAGAATTGATAACTATTATTGGTTAAATGATAGAGAAAACCCTGAAGTAATTGCGTATTTGAATGCTGAAAACGCTTACAATGATGAAATGACTGCGCATACAAAGGATTTTCAAAAAGACTTATTTGAAGAGTTAAAAGGCAGAATCAAAGAAGATGATGCTTCTGTACCATACAAGTTAAATGGGTATTGGTATATTAAAAAATTTGAAGAAGGAAAAGATTACCCAATTCACACGCGCAAAAAAGAATCTTTAGATGCGCCAGAAGAAATTCTGTTTGATGTCAATGAAATGGCAAAAGACCATTCGTACTACAAACTTTCTGGAATTAGCGTAAGTCCTAACAATAAATTAGTAGCTTATGGTGTAGATACTGTAAGTAGAAGGCAATATGTAATTCATATAAAAAACTTGGAAACAGGTGAAGTATATAAAGAACGTATTGAAAATACGACAGGAAGTTCAACTTGGGCAGCAGACAATACTACTTTGTTCTATGCAAATAAAGACGAACAAACATTACGTTCAGAAAAAATCTATAAACATAAACTAGGTGATGATGTTGCTAATGATACTGTAGTTTTTCATGAAGAAGACGAAACTTATATCACATTTGTATACAAAACCAAATCTAGAAAATATTTAGTCATAGGCTCATATAGTACGTTGACAATGGAATATAGGATTTTGGAAGCAGATAACCCTGATGGAGAATTTAGAGTATTTCAACCTCGTGTTCGTGGCTTAGAATATGGTATTTCGCATTATGGAGATCATTTCTACGTAATGAGCAACAAAGACAACGCCATCAACTTTAAGCTATCTAGAACTCCTGAAGATAAAACAGGAATGGAATCTTGGGAAGATATGGTACCACATCGCGTCGATGTTTTACTAGAAGATATTGAAATATTTAAAGACTTTTATGTGCTGAGCGAACGTAATAATGGTTTAAATAAAATTAGAATCATTCGTTGGGACGGAACAGCAGATTACTATTTGCCATTTGACAATGAAACGTATACAGCAAATACAAACATAAATGTAGACTTTGATACCGAAATATTACGCTACACATACAACTCCATGACAACACCAGCTTCTGTGATTGACTTCAACATGGTCACAAAAGCAAAAGATATCAAAAAAGAACAAGAGGTTCTTGGTGGGAAGTTTGACAAAAATAATTATGTTTCAGAACGTTTATGGGCAACTTCGGCAGATGGTACTAAAATTCCAATGTCGGTAGTGTATAAAAAAGGAATCAAAAAAGACGGAAACAATCCAGTATTACAATATGCGTATGGTTCATATGGTTCTACTATTGATCCTTATTTTTCCTCTTCTCGTTTAAGTTTACTTGATAGAGGATTCATTTATGTAATTGCACATGTTCGCGGAGGAGAATACTTAGGTAGAAATTGGTATGATGATGGAAAACTAGAAGCTAAGAAAAATACCTTTACAGATTTTATTGATTGTTCTAAATACTTAATTGAACAAAAATACACGTCACCTGAACATTTATACGCTTCTGGCGGAAGTGCTGGAGGATTACTAATGGGAGCTATCGCAAATATGAATCCAGAGTTGTACAATGGAATTATTGCTTCGGTTCCATTTGTAGATGTAATTACCACAATGTTAGACGATAGTATTCCGTTAACAACAGGAGAATATGATGAATGGGGAAATCCGAATGAAAAAGAATACTATGAATATATGAAATCATATTCGCCATATGACAATGTAGAAACAAAAGCGTATCCACACATGCTCGTAACAACTGGTTTACACGATTCACAAGTTCAATATTGGGAACCTGCAAAGTGGGTTGCTAAGCTGCGAGATATGAAAACCGACAATAATATTTTACTATTACATACAAATATGGATGCAGGACACGGAGGTGCCTCAGGGCGTTTTGAATCTTTGAAGGAAGTGGCTGAAGAATACGCGTTTTTACTGGACTTAGAAAATATAAAGGAGTAATTAAAAAATTTAACTTAAATTTGCAAGGTTTTGCTTAATTTCAAAACTCAAAAATAAAACCCTGTACCAACTTAATAGTTTTTATGGAACAACAAATTAATGCTTTTGATAATGTACTCGAACTAATTGGGAACACACCTTTGATAAAGTTAAAACACATAACTAAGAACATCAAAGGAAATTTCTATGCTAAAGTTGAGGCATTCAATCCAGGACATTCAACAAAAGATAGAATCGCTTTATATATTATTGAAGAGGCAGAAAAGAAAGGAATCATCAAGCCAGGTGATACCATTATAGAAACGACTTCAGGGAACACAGGATTTAGTATCGCTATGGTGAGTATCATCAAAGGATATGAATGTATTTTAGCGGTAAGTTCAAAATCTTCCAAAGATAAAATAGACATGTTGCGTTCTATGGGTGCAAAAGTATATGTTTGTCCAGCACATGTCAGCGCAGATGATCCACGTTCATACTATCAAGTAGCAAAACGTATTCACGAAGAAACAAAAGGTTCTGTATACATCAATCAGTATTTTAATGAACTAAACATTGATGCGCATTACAACAGTACAGGTCCAGAAATTTGGAAACAAACCAATGGACAAATTACGCACTTTGTGGCATGTAGTGGAACTGGAGGAACAATTTCAGGAACGGCTAAATACTTAAAAGAGCAAAATCCTAACATTAGAGTTTTAGGTGTAGATGCTTATGGTTCTGTACTAAAAAAATACCACGAAACAAGAGAATTTGATGCAAACGAAATCTATCCATATCGTATAGAAGGATTAGGTAAAAACTTAATTCCTACAGCAACAGATTTTGATGTAATTGATAAATTTATCAAAGTAAAAGACGAAGAAAGCGCACACAAAGCTCGTGAAATCTCAAAAACAGAAGGTTTATTTGTAGGTTACACCAGTGGAGCTGCAATGCAAGCAATAGAACAACTTGCTGAAGAAGGAGAATTTGACGAAAATAGTAATGTAATTGTAATCTTTCCAGATCACGGTTCTCGTTACATGAGTAAAGTATACAGTGACGAATGGATGAGTTCTCAAGGATTCTTTGATAGTAAAAATTTAGAAGAAGCACAAAAAATAGAATACATCAAATAAAAATTAAATTTGATTCTAACATATTAAAAAGCAGTATAATAACAATTATGCTGCTTTTCTTTTATAAGAACAATAATTATTCAAAAACTTTCTCAAAAAAATAGCAATCGAACATAAAAGGGTAATAATTATGATAGGCTCATAAAAATAATTATTTTTGCCGTTGAAGTTTTCAAAAAAACTTCATAAATTACAATAACCCGAATTGATACATAAAGAAAAACGTAAGATAGATGAAGGATTTATTTGCTAAAATTTACAAGGACAAAGGACCACTAGGAAAATGGGCATCACAGGCAGAAGGATATTTTGTTTTTCCGAAACTAGAAGGAGAGATTTCAAATCGAATGAAGTTTCAAGGAAAAGATGTGATTACCTGGAGTATTAACGATTACCTTGGTTTGGCAAATCATCCAGAAGTACGTAAAATAGATGCGGAAGCAGCGCAAGCTTACGGATCTGCGTATCCAATGGGAGCACGTATGATGTCTGGACACACAGACTTACACGAGCAATTACAAAACGAATTGGCAGAATTTGTTGGAAAAGAAGCAACATATCTACTAAACTTTGGATATCAAGGAATGGTATCTACTGTTGATGCATTAGTTGCTAAAGATGATATCATTGTATACGATGTAGATTCACACGCTTGTATTATTGATGGTGTACGCTTACACATGGGAAAACGTTTTACGTTTAAACATAATGACATTGAAAGTTTAGAAAAAAACTTAGAAAGAGCTACCAAAATGGCAGAGCAAACTGGCGGAGGAATCTTAGTGATTTCTGAAGGAGTTTTTGGAATGCGTGGTGAGCAAGGAAAATTAAAAGAAATAGTTGCCTTAAAGAAAAAATATAACTTCCGTTTATTTGTTGATGATGCTCACGGTTTTGGAACATTAGGAGCAACTGGAGCTGGAGCTGGACAAGAGCAAGGAGTACAAGATGAAATTGATGTATACTTTGCAACATTTGCAAAATCAATGGCAAGTACAGGAGCTTTCATTGCAGCTGATCAAGAAATAATAGATTACTTAAAATATAATTTGCGTTCACAAATGTTCGCAAAATCATTACAAATGCAATTGGTAGTTGGAGCGTTAAAACGTTTAGATATGTTGCGCACAATGCCAGAATTGAAGCAAAACCTTTGGAAAATCGTAAATGCATTACAAAGCGGATTAAAAGAACGTGGTTTTGACATTGGAACCACGCAAAGTTGTGTGACACCAGTATACTTAAAAGGAAGCATTCCTGAAGCTATGGCGTTGGTAAAAGATTTACGTGAAAACCATGGAATCTTTTGTTCAATCGTAGTATATCCAGTAATTCCTAAAGGATTAATATTACTTCGTATGATCCCAACAGCTTCACATACATTACAAGATGTAGAAGAAACTTTAGAAGCATTTTCAGCTATCCGTTCACGCTTAGAAGATGGAACTTATAAAAGAGTTTCTGCTAAGTTAATGGAGTTGATGGGAGAGTAGATTCCTAAAGAAAAATATATTTATAAAAAACCTCGAAACTTTTCAGTTTCGAGGTTTTTGCTTTTATAACTCTAAAGACTCTTACTCAACTCAAATAGCTTTCTGCATAACTTTTCCTTTAATATTTTCAAGCTAGGCAATTCATAAATGCTTCACACACAATAAAGTATTTTACCCTTTAAAAATATTGCAAAATAAAGATAAATCTCCTAGTATTTTCATTCCTGTTTATGAAAAAAACAATAAGATCAGTCAATGTTTTAAGTTTTAAGATATTGATTAATAGTGTTTTAATTTCTTATTTTTAATTTAACTAAGATTAATTCTAAATAAGCTTGCTCAATTCAAAATCCCATAATATATTTGCCAAAACAAAAAATAATACCATTTAAAACAATCATAATGAAAAAAGCAATCCTAGGATTATTGACACTTTCAACATTTGTATTCACATCATGTTCAAGTGATGACGACGCAGGAATGACTACAACTCCAGAACCAGAAGTAATTGCACCAGCAACATATGCATTTACAAGAGGAGGAAACACAACTGTAAGTTACAGCGGACAGACTACAAGAATTGAAATGGGAGAAGAATTTATTGATGCTCTAAAAGACAATTCAAGAACTGAAGCATCATTAGATGGAATGTTTGCACACGAAGAAGGAAATAATGATTTTAGTGATGCAGATTTAAATGCATCAGGAAAAAGTATTCGTAGCAAAACAGCTGCTTCTTCAGATTATTTCTCAGCTAATACAACAGAAGCAAACGCAATCAAAGCAGATTTTGATTCATGGATCGCAGCACAAGTATCAGAAGTATTTCCAGCTTGGACTAACAATGCAACTGCAGGAAACCCAGGACAGTTACAAGAAGCTGGTGGAGGATCTACACGTTATATCAACGGAAAAGGTTTAGAGTATAACCAAGCTGTAAACAAAGGTTTGATTGGAGCATTAATGGCTGATCAAATGTTAAACAACTACTTAAGTACTTCTGTATTAGATGCTGGAGATAACAGAGCAGACAATGATGCAGGAACACTTGCAGAAGGTAAAAACTATACAACAATGGAGCACAAATGGGATGAAGCATTTGGATATTTATATGGAACTGATAGTGCTACTGCACCAATATTGAACCAAGACAGCTTCATGAACAAATATCTTCAAAGAGTTGAAAACGATACAGATTTTGGAGGAATTGCCTCTGAAGTATATGAAGCGTTCAAATTAGGAAGAGCTGCTATTGTTGCTAAAAATTATACAGTACGTGATGCACAAGCTGACATTATTAGAGAAAAAATCTCTACAGTTATCGCCGTAAGAGCTGTATATTACTTACAACAAGGAAAAAATAACTTAGGAACTGATAATGCAAGTGCTTTCCATGATTTATCTGAAGGATACGGATTTATCTACAGTTTACAATTTACACGTAAGCCAGGAACAAATGAACCTTATTTCACAAAAGCAGAAGTTGATGGATTTATTGATCAGTTAATGGCTGGAAATGGTTTTTGGGATGTAACTGACACAACATTAGACCAAATTTCTGACGCAATTTCAGCTGAATTCAGCTTTACTACAGCACAAGCTGCCAACTAGGAAAATTATTTAGAATTAATATAAAAAAGTAGCAAATGTATTAGGATACCATTTGCTACTTTTTTATTTTTGCACTGTTTATTTAGAATAAATAGAAATAAGAAATATGAAGAAGATTTTTTCAATAGTACTTTTAGCTTTATTTATTGTTGCTTGTAGTTCAAGTGATGATTCTCCAGCTCCTGGAGGAGGAAATGGAACTACATTTGATAGAGCAGCAATGTTAGAAAACATTGCAGATAACATCGTTATTCCATCATACCAAAACTTAAACACAGATTTAGGTGCTTTGGTAACTGCAAAAGATAATTTTAATACGACACCAAATCAAGCAAATCTTGATGCATTACGTACTGCTTGGTTAACTGCCTATAAAGCTTGGCAACATGTAGAATCTTTCAACATTGGACTAGCTGAGCAAACGCTTTATTATTTCCAAATGAATACATATCCTGTAAACACTACAGATGTGGAAAACAATGTAGCAAGCGGAAGTTATGATTTAGGGCATCCAAATAACAATGATGCAGTTGGTTTTCCAGCATTAGATTATATGCTATACGGACTTGCAGGTACAGATGCCGAAATTGTAAACAAATACACGACAGCTACAGACGCAGCTAAATACAAAACATACCTTTCTGATCTTGTAGATCAAATGCAAATGTTGACACAGTCTGTACTAAACGACTGGACATCTTCATACAGAGATACATTTGTAGCAAGTACTTCAAATACAGCGACAAGTGCAGCAAACAAATTTGTAAACGACTTTATTTTTTACTACGAAAAAGGATTAAGAGCTAACAAAATTGGAATTCCAGCAGGAAACTTCTCTTCAACATCTTTACCAGATAGAGTAGAAGGATTTTACAACGAAGAAGCATCAAAAGAATTAGCTTTAGAAGCTTTAACTGCGGTACAAAATATATTCAACGGAACACAATTTGGAGGTAGCGCTACTGGCGAAAGCTTCAAAACATACTTAACATCTTTAGAAAGAACTGAATTAGCTACTTTAATTAATAATCAGTTCAATACTGCTCGCGGTAAAATTCAAGCCTTAAATTCGAATTTTATCACTCAAATAAATACTGACAATACCAAAATGACAGAAGCGTATGATGCGCTACAAGCCGCTGTTGTTTTATTAAAAGTTGACATGTTACAAGCATTTAACATCAGTGTTGATTATGTAGACGCAGATGGAGACTAAACAGCAAAATTGATTAATAAAACAAGGTTGTCGTAATAAGGCAGCCTTTTTTTGTATAAAAACTACTACTTCGGGGAAAGTCCACGAAGTGTGAAGAAACTAGTAAAAGTATTTTAACGTACGCGTTAAAACATTAAAACCTCGATTATCGAGTGAATCGTTTTTTAACATACATACAAGAAGAAACAAATGCGGCACCATTAGCGGTTTTTCGTATTGGTTTTGGGTTGATGATGTGTTATGGAATTATACGTTTTTGGGCGCACGGCTGGATAGAAAGTGTATATCTCGAACCAACTTTTCATTTTTCGTATTATGGTTTTGAATGGGTAAAACCTATTGGAAACTACACGTATTTAATTTTTATTCTTTGCGGACTGTCAGCATTTTTTGTTGCACTCGGACTCAAATATCGATTGGCAATCATCACGTTTTTTTTGAGTTTTACGTATATCGAATTGATGGAAAAAACAACCTATCTCAATCACTATTATTTTATTAGTATTTTGAGCTTTTTGATGATTTTCCTTCCTGCGAATGCTACATTTTCTATTGACAATTTATTGAGAAAAAGAACCTACGAGCAAATTCCGAAGTGGACTATTGATTCGATTAAGCTTTTACTTGGAATTGTATACTTCTACGCAGGTTTGGCAAAAATTAATTCAGATTGGTTATTCAAAGCGCAACCACTAAAAATATGGCTGCCTTCAAAATACGATTTACCAATTATTGGTGAATCTTTAATGCAACAAAACTGGTTTCACTTTGCCATGAGTTGGTCAGGAATGCTATATGATTTATGTATTCCGTTTTTACTACTCTACAAAAGAACACGTTTAATTGCTTTTGCATTAGTCGTATTTTTTCATGTATTTACGCGTGTATTATTTCCTATCGGAATGTTTCCATTTGTTATGATTGTTGGAACGTTAATTTTCTTTGATGCAGGATTTCATCAAAAAATACTTGCTTTTATCAAGAGAATCATCAATAGTTTATTAAAAATTAACACAGATACTTTACAAAGCATAAAAACCTATCAAATCTCATACAAATCTGTGGTTATTCCTTTGATTATTACGTTCTTTGCCATCCAATTATTATTTCCATTTAGATATCTATTATATCCTGGAGAATTATTTTGGACAGAACAAGGATACCGTTTTTCTTGGAGAGTAATGTTAATGGAAAAGATGGGACATACAACGTTTAAAATTGTAGATGGCGAAACAGGAAGTTTCTTTTATGTAAAAAATAGTGATTTCCTCACACCTTTACAGGAGAAACAAATGAGTTTTCAACCCGATTTTATTCTTGAATATGCACATTATTTAGGCGATACGTTCGCAAAAGATGGTCACAAAAACATACAAGTATTTGCAGAAAGTTATGTGGCACTCAACGGACGATTAAGTCAACCATATATAGATAAAACAGTTGATTTGTATCAACAAAAAAGATCATTCAAACACAAAAACTGGATTTTACCATTTAAAGATGACATTAAAGGATTTTAGCATACTTAGTATACTTTGCTTGTTCAGTATTTCCCTAGCTGCGCAACAAAAGATTTCTGGAACAGTAACTTCAGCAGAAAATAATCAACCTATCGCAAATGTTGATATTTACGATCAAAGCTCAGGGAAACTTGCTACGACAAATGCAGAAGGTTATTATGAATTTTCTACAGAAGAGAAACAGCTAAAAGTGATCTTTTTCTCTTTTGAATATGAAGTTGTTGAAAAAACACTTGTAGTTGAAAAAGCAATCAAACTAGATATTGTCCTCAAACCTTTGGGCGAACAACTTTCGGAAGTAGAACTGAACGTTAGAAAAAATAAAATATTCGCGTTAAAGCGATTAAAAGATGTAGAAGAAACGTCAATTTATGCTGGAAAAAAGACGGAAGTCGTATTAGTAGAGCAGTCGTTAGCAAATTTAGCCTCTAACAATTCACGCCAAATATACAGTCAAGTAGTAGGTTTAAATATTTACCAAAATGACGATGCAGGATTGCAATTAAATATTGGCGGACGTGGTTTAGATCCAAATAGAACGGCAAACTTCAACACAAGACAAAATGGATATGATATTAGTGCAGATGTTTTAGGATATCCAGAAAGTTACTATTCGCCTCCAGCAGAAGGTTTACAGGAAATTCAAATCATTCGTGGAGCTGCTTCATTGCAATACGGAACACAATTTGGTGGTTTGGTAAATTTTGTAATGAAAAAACCGAATCAAGCAAAACCATTTGAATTTATCACTAGAAATACTATCGGCAGCAACAATCTGTACACTAATTTTACGAGTATAAGTGGAACGGTTGATAAGTTCAGTTACTATTCATTTTTCAATTATAAAAGAGGAGATGGTTTTCGTCCAAATTCCGAATTCGAATCAAAAAATGCATTTGCACATATTGGTTATCAATTCAATGAGCGCACAAAATTAGAAGCAGAAGTAACGTACTTACGCTATTTAGCAAAACAGGCAGGTGGTTTAACAGACGAAATGTTTGCAGAAAATCCATTTCAAAGTAATCGTGCACGAAATTGGTTTCAGATTGATTGGTTGTTGTACAATGTAAAGCTATCACACAAATTCTCAGAAGAAACTAATTTTACTTTTAATGCTTTTGGATTAAATGCTTCTCGTAATGCACTTGGTTTCAGAACAAATCGTGTAAATCAAGTTGACCCTGGCACAGAACGCGATTTAATAAAAGGCGATTTTAATAACTTCGGTTTCGAAGCACGTTTGTTAAGTGAGTACGAAGTATTTGGGAAACAATCGATCTTTTTAATTGGTTCAAAATTCTACAAAGCAGATAACACAAGTGCGCAAGGTCCAGGTTCTACAGGAAGCGATCCGAACTTTGAATTTCAGTTAGACGATTTTCCAAACTATCAGAATCAGTCTGCATATGACTATCCAAACTTAAATGTGGCAATTTTTGGTGAAAATATCTTCTATGTAAATGATAAATTATCAATCACGCCAGGTTTCCGTTTTGAACATATCAAAACAGAAAGCGACGGATTTTTCAAACGAATCAATACAGATGGTGCTGGAAACGTTATTTTAAACGAAACAGTAGACAATAGTGAAGTCCGTGAACGTTCATTTGTACTCTTCGGATTAGGTGCGAGCTACAAACCATCTTACGCATTAGAAATCTATGGAAATGTATCACAAAACTACCGTTCAGTAACGTTTACAGACATTAGTATAATCAATCCTGCGTTTGCCATTAGTCCAAATATTGATGATGAAAAAGGAATGACTATAGATTTTGGATTGCGTGGTAATTATAAAGATTTCGTTTCATATGATATCGGTGCTTTTGGATTGTTCTACAACGACAGAATCGGTTTTGTACAACGTGCTTTTGCTGATGGAAGTGTAAAAAGCGAACGTGGAAATATTGGAGATGCAGTTATGTATGGTTTTGAAGGTTTATTAGATTTCAATTTGAATGAAGTCTTTATTCAAAATGAAGAATACAGTTTTAATTACTTCATTAACACAGCAATTACAGATTCAGAATATACCAAAACTGAAGAAAATGGAGTAGAAGGAAACAATGTAGAATTTGTGCCTAACGTAAACCTAAAAACAGGAATTCGTTTTGGATACAAAAACTTTTTATCAAACATTCAATATTCATACATATCACAACAATTTACAGACGCCTCTAATGCCGTAGAAAGTAATTTAAGTGGTGTAATTGGTGAAATTCCGGCGTATGATATCTTAGATATTTCATTTTCGTATACATATAAAAATTTCAGGCTAGAAACAGGAATCAACAATGTGTTAGACAATGAATATTTCACAAGACGTGCTACGGGATATCCTGGCCCTGGAATCATTCCGTCAAATAATAGAAACTTTTATGCGACATTGCAAGTGAAATTTTAGAACTTGAATCGTCACTTCGAGTGGCGAATCTATGATTCGTTGTATCGAGAAGTGTTTAGATATTTAGAGTTTTTCATAAGTTTCCTAAAACTTATCGATACTAATTTATTACACAAATTTATTCGAAGAATGTGAGTTTCTAAAAATACTCACTTCTATAAAACTATTATTTAATTTGAACCTAGATTGTCACTTCGAGCGCAGTCGAGAAGCCCGAAACCGCCTTTGTCGATTTAATATATTAACAAAGAATTATCAGTTTTTTCATACGATTCTCTAATACTGTCATTAATATTTATATAAAAATAAAGGAGAGTGTCTAAAAAGTACAGATTTCGTCAAACCGAACTTGATTCGGTTTCTCATAACAATTAAAAATCAATATGATGAGATTCTGAGTCAAGCTCAGAATGACACTTTTAAGTACTTTTTTGATAGCTTTTTATATTACTGTAGTTTTCGCAACAACACTTTTGCTTCACTATAATTAAAGTTATTTGGATTGTCAATATATGTATTGAGCACATAAATTGCTTTTTCTTTATTGTCCATTTTTAAATGCATCATCGCTTCATACCAAGAACCTTTGCTACTTTCATAGGAAGTATTTAAGTCGGCTAGTTTTTGAAATGTAGCAATGGCTTTATCATTTTCATCTAATTTATCATACGAAGCACCTAAATATTGCAAGCTGAAAATATACAATTCATCTGTAGTTTGTACTTGTGTAAACTGTTCAATAGCAGTTTTATAATCCTCTTTCTTAAAAGCAATTTCTCCTTTAGAAAAAGCATTCAAATTTCCTTTTTCAACAAAAGAAGGTAAAGTTGACCAATCAACATATTCATCATAATACGAACTGTAGGATGATGTAATTTGTGTAAAATAGATGCTAAAAAATAAAATAATTACGCCAGCAATCGCTAGATAGCGATAGTATTTTTGAAAAGGTCTTACTTTGTCTTTTTCACTAAAATAGACTTTCTCCGCATTTCGAATACTGGCAGATAAGTCTTGATATTCTTTACTTCTAAGTTTAGTTTTTAGCTTATCAACCTCATCACGATTTAATTTTTCTTTAAAAATTGAAAAATCACTTTCATTGTCTAAAGCTTCTGAAAGTTCAATTTGCAACCTCAATTCTTCTCGAAGTTCTTCGTCTCCTTTGAGCTTATCTTCAAACATTCTAAGCTCTATGCCGGTCATTTCGCCTTTTAAATAACGCTCTAAATCCCCTAAAAGTTTCTCTGTTAATTTTGACGCCATTTCTTTATTTTTTGATATTTATGATCTTCTTTGATTAATTTAATAAGTTTTGCTCTACATTTAAAAACACGTTGTCTCACTGTGTTTATTGACGCATAAGCATATTCAATCAACAACTCTTCATAGCTTAATCCATTAAAATAGCTTCCCAATATTTCTTTGCAGTTTTCAGAAAGTAAGTCAAACTTTTCAATGTAAAAATCGAATAGTTGTTGTTCAACTATAAACGAACTTAATTCTTCTTCTTTATCAACTAGTGTCAAAGTATCAGATTTCATTACCTTATTTTTTAAGGTTCTTTTCCAAATATTTTTACAGACCACAAATAAATAAGCTTCAAACGACTTAATTTCAGTTCTTTTTTCTTTTTGAGTAACGATGATATACATAAGTCCATCGTGAAAAACATCAGACGCATCTTGAGAATCACCTCTGTTTTTGACTACAAATGACTTTATTTTGGGAAATAATTTATTGTAAATTTCTAATGTAATCTTCTCATTTCCAGAGAGGAGTGCATTAATAAATCTTTCACTATCTTTCATAGATTAAAATATTATTAAAAATATTGGGTAATGTTTTCCGTGTTTATTCCCCTATATGTAAACGCAAAAATTAAATATTATGAGAAATATACAAAAACTTATTGCATTTGTATTCGTATTACTAGCATGTTCATGCACAATTGATGACTTCGTTGAAGATCCAAACAAAGACGAGATTGTAATTACTCCAAAAACAGGAACAGGGACTGGTTCAGCTTCATATTTACCAAACTATTCAAACAATTCTCTGGTGGTTCAGTTTATAACTGGAACTACAGATCCTCAAAAAGCAACTATTAGAGCCTTTAATGGTGTCAGTAACTTCGAAAAATGTCATTGTACCAATAAAGATATTGAGCTATGGTATTTTGGAGGAATTATTAATGTAGAACCAAAAAAACGAGCAATAAAAGGACAAATTGATCCAGAAGGTACTACAGGACTTGAAGAAGTTGATTATCAATTCACGTTCGGATTTGATATTGAACCTGGTTATACGGGAACAGCGGAAGATTTGAGTTATGAACCATATATAAAACCTAGTTCTCCATCATCTAGTATTACCGTAGCTGTTGTAGATACAGGAGTAGCACCTACATTAACCGTGTTCAACGACGATGAAGAAAATCCAATTCAATTTTTATACGAATCTGGAGAAACTGCTGTCGCTGATGAAAAATCAGGTTGGGATTTTGTAACTGAAGATCCTAATACTTTTGATGATGATATTGGAAAACACGGAAGTATCATTAGTAAAATGATTTTTGAAGAGCTTAGAGAAAAGGAAATTGATTTCCAATTACTTCCAGTAAAAGTTGCAGGTCCTGGTGGAGAAACCACGTATTTTGATTTTTTATGCGGTACTTTGTACGCTATGGAAAGAGCTGATGTTGTTAATATAAGTATGGGCTGGTATGATACAGGAGAACACCCTGAAATACGAACCATATTTGAAAACATTGTAGCTGCAAATCCAAATGTAATCTTAGTAACATCTGCAGGAAATGTTGAAAATAATAATGACGATTTAGCGCATTTCCCATCATCTTTTGAACATCCAAACATTATAGCAGTTGCTTCTTCAAATCAAGCAAAAGATAAAATATCCGATTTTTCAAACTTTGGACTAGAAGGTGTTGACTTTTTTGCACAAGGAGAAGGAATCTCTTTTTACGATGCTACAGTACAAGGGACTTCTTTTGCAGCACCTCAAGTAACAATTCAAATTGCAAATTTAATTAATGATGCAACTGTATCATTATACACAGAAACTGGTGAATTATTACCAGAAGTTTTATTTGATGAATTGAATATAAGAGGTACGGATGTATCTGGATATTTTACATTTAGAAGTGGAGAATACAGAAATACTAAATATAATACATTGATAATTCCATTTGATTTTTAATTAATGTTTAATTTAGGAGAAAAATGACTTTTTCCTCAAGAATTTTAATTGTATTCTTTATTTGCTTTGGAAATGTAGGACTTGCACAAAATGAGTTGATAAAAACTATTGATAGTATAAATGAAGTCGAAAAAATAGAAGTTCGTACACAGCTATTTGAGCAATTAATCCAGAAAACAAATATCTCAAAAAATACAAAAGCTATAGGAATGCTTTTTCATGAAGCTGGTCGAAGTTATTACAAGGCTAAGAATTATGAAAAAGCATTATTGTATTTATCCAAAGCAATAGATGTTAAAATATTATTTCCAGATAAAGTAGAGTTAAATAAAAGTTTGTTTTTAAAAGCTTATATCTATCAAATTCAACAGAAGATTTCAAAAACATATCACATCTGTTTAAAAATAATAAAAGAACAAGGAAGTGATAAATATTCTTGCTTAGCTTACAGGACATTAGCAGAAATAGAAATAGATAGGGGAGATTTTTATAAAGCTTTGGAATACGTAAATGAAGCTTTGTCAAATGAAAAGATGATAAAAAATAAACAATTGCTGAGTCTGTTGTCAGAAACCATGATTTATGCTTATGCTAGTATGTACGAAATACGCATAGGTACTGAAGCAACAAGAGCGGATTTGCAAACAGTTCTCTCACAAGAGAAAATAATTGAAGAACATATAGAATTAGTAAATAAATATAATCTTCCAGATATCTATAATAATCTGGCTATTGTTTATGACAGTTTTGGAGACTTAGATGAAGCATTGAGAGCTTATGAGAAAGCTCAGAAAATTTATATAGAACAAAAAGATGAATACAACGAATTAGAGGTAGTTTTAAATATAGGATATTTACATTCAAAACGTAAAAAACACAAACTTGCGAATCAATATTATCACCGAGTTATTGATGAGTCAGATGATAGCTATCAAATAGCAAATGCTTATAATAATATGGGATATTATTTGGACACAGAATTTGCAGATAAAAAAATTCCATTTTTAGAAAAAGCAGTGACTATTTGTTTAGATAAAAAACAACAATCACAAGATAATTTCCAACTACCAACATTAGCAGAAATAAAAGCAGAGTCTAGGTTAGATATCTTAACTTATTTAATCGATTTAGCAGATCATTATGTGCAAGCCTACAAACAAAAGAAGGATAAATTATATCTTTTAAAAACTAAAGAAACAGTTGTTTTAATTGACCAATTAGTGTCATTAATTCGTTATGAAACTGATACAGAAGCTTCCAAATTATTCTGGATTGAAAAAGGAGTAAATACATATATGCTTGCTGTAGAGACATGTTACTTACTAAATGATGTAACGAGCGCTTTCTATTTTATGGAGAAAAATAAAGCATTGCTATTACAAGAAAATATCAAAACTTTTCAAACGAAGCTTGTATCAAACATTCCGAAAACGCTATTGGAACGAGAATATAAACTACATTACGAACTAATCACTTTACAAGAACAATTTCAATTAAACACAGGTAGTGATGAATGGAAGCAAAAATATGGACAGAAAAATAAGGAATATCAAAACTTTATGGATTCCATTCAAACACTATATCCTGAATATAGTAAAACGAAAGAAAACGTTGAAATAGTAGCTTTAGGAACTATATTAGAACGTTACAAAATAAAAAAAGAAGCTTTTGTAGAATATATTTTGCATGAAACAGATGGTTACGGAATTTATTATGATGGAAGTACGCCTATTTTCTTTAAAATTGAAAATGTTTTAAAATTACAGAAGCAACTAGCTCAATTAAAAAGTTTTATAGCAAAACGTGTAATGGATCCTGAGCAATTAAAAACATATCAAACAGTTGGTTATGAAATCTTTCAACAATTATTTTCGTTTGAAAATGCAGCAGAACGACTAAAAGACAAAAAACTGACCATTATCACAGATCATAGCCTACAATACATTCCATTTGAGGTATTTCCAACGCAAAATGAAGGGAAACTTTTAGAAAAATACCTCGTAAACACTACTGAAACATCGTACTTACAATCGTTTTCACTCTTTGAGCAAATTCAGAAAAAACGAAATGCACCAACCGAAAAACTATTAGTTATAGCACCAAATGAATTTGAAGATGCAACATTGCCAACATTAACAGGAACCTCTGAAGTGTTAGCATTTTTATCAAAATATGATCATTCGATACTACTTTCTAAAAGAGAAGCTTCCAAAGAAAATTTCATCAAACATAGAAACAATTACGAAGTTGTTCACATCAATACGCATGCAGGTTTAGACAGTATTAATAAAATACCTTGGTTGGCTTTTAATAAAGGGAAAATGACGCTCAATGAACTCTTCGGACTCGAAAATCAAGCAGAATTGGTCATTTTAGATGCTTGTAAAACGAATGATGGCGTCAATCTTTCAGGAGAAGGAATCATCAATCTTTCTAGAGGGTTTTTCTATAACGGAACGCAAAGTGTGCTAGCTTCACAATGGAATGTAAATGAACAAGCAGGAAATGAAATCTTAAAGACATTTTATTCCGAATTAGAAAAAGGGAATTCAAAATCTAAAGCATTGCAACTTGCTAAAATAGCGTATTTACAGCAGCATCCTAACGCACAAAATGTCCCATATTATTGGGCGGCTTTTACACTTACTGGAAGTACAGATGCCGTAATGCTTCAACCAAAATACAATTACACAATACTTATTGTTGGAAGCATACTTTTGTTAATTAGTATTTTATTTTTCCTATATCGAAAAAAAATAAAATAATTTAAACGTTTAAAAAACAGCGTCTTAAGCTAGTTTCTTTTTAAAGGAGCTAGCTTTTTTGTTTTTAGTTGGGTAATGAATTTATAAAAACTTCCCATGTAGATATATAGATCGATCATGGGAAAACCCGAAAGCCTTTTTCAAAAGTAGGGATCATTACAAATTAAACAATCATGAAAAACAACGTACCTTTATTAATCCTATTCTTCGGATTATTATCAATGTATACCAGTGCACAAACAAATTGGGGAACAAACCTACCATTAGATCCAACCTCATCTGCTCTTGGAGATGGAAATGTGCTTAATGCAAAGAACTCTACCATTGTAGGAACTGAAAATTTTATGACCAATAGTTCTAGAAGAGCTTCTTTTATTGCAGGACATCGAAACTCAGTAAGCCATAACTTTTCGTTCGCTCTAGGAATGTCTAACAATGTGCAACAAACGCAATCTGGTGCTTTTGGAGTAAACAATACTGTAAACTCTCTAAATTCCTTTGCGTTTGGACATAGCAATAAAACGGCAGGAAGTTTTTCATTCGCTTTAGGACATTCAAACCAAGCTAATGGTGCTTTTTCATTTGCTATTGGTAGAAACACTATTAACACAAAGAACTATTCTTTCTTAATCGGATTTGAAACACAAAAACCTGTTTTTGTAGCAACAAAAGATAATACTATCGGAGCAAAAGTTGGAGTAGCTACAGATGATCCACAAGCGCGTTTAGATGTTCGTTTGGGTGACAAACAAGAAATTAGAATTCAATCTGAAATAGACAATACATATGGCGGAATTTCTTTTAAAGATCATCTTGGAGATGAAACATGGCGAATTAGAGCTTTCAATAATTTTACTGGAGGTTATAATAGTATTTTAAGTATTGTAAGTCCTAAAAAACACGATTTCTGGATTGCAGCAGGAAAAACAATGATTGGTGATTTCTTTGATTTTGATCCATGTACAGATTGTGATGATTATAATTTATTTGTAAAAAAAGGAATTCGTACAGAAAAAGTAAAAGTAGAATTGGCTTCAGGTGTTTGGGCAGATTATGTTTTTAAAAGCGATTATAATTTAAAACCACTAGAAGAAGTAGAAGCATTTATCAATACTAACGGACATCTACCAAATGTTCCTTCAGCAACCGAAGTAGAAAAAGAAGGTGTAAACTTAGGAGAAATGGACGCTAAGTTATTAGAAAAAATAGAAGAACTCACGTTATATGTAATAGAGTTGAAGAAGGAAATTAACGAATTAAAAAACAAAAAATAATGAAAAATAAGACACACATTGTATTCGTGTTGTTCTTGTGTTTGGGATGGGCTTCTTTTGGAGGAAATCTATTGAAAAACAACATTATTACAGAGAACTTTACTGATAATTTGACTTCGGAGCACCTAAGGTCAATTGTTGAAAAATCGAAACCTAATTTGTTAACTCTGACAACGAAAGTATTTGATAGTGTTACCAAAAAAGCGCCAAAACCCTGTGACATCTTTGTTCCTGATTTAGTAGTTGATAACACAATTCTCTTGGGGTTTTTAGACTACAGAGTAATTAATAGTATCAAAGTAGCACCTTCTGGAAATGTACTGGTAGCTGGTTCTGCAAAAGTAGAAATGCGAGCAGGAAGTGTAATTGAATTAAATCCAGGGTTTAGTACACAATCTGGAGCAAGATACTTTGCAGAAATCACACCTTGTAAAAAATCACTTGTAGCAACAAAACCAAAGGAAACATTGGAAAATAAACTAAAATTTTATCCAAATCCTATAGTAGATGAATTTACCTTACAAATTGAAAATTTTGAAAAAGGAACAACGTATCTAGTTACTGTCTATGATGTTCAAGGTGTTCAACAACTAACATTGGAAACCAAAATAGAGAAAACAACAATTGATCTAAGTCAGTATACTTCTGGAATATACATTGTAAAAGTTTCCAACGGAATCAATACATACAACGCAAAATTGATCAAGAAATAGCGAATTGTTACATTAACCATTGAAAATATATGCATACTAGATACATACCCAGACCAACTGAAAGTGTATCGAATTTTTGCGTTGATTATGCATATGAAGAAAGGCTTTCTGTAACAGGAAAGCCTTTTGTAAATACAAGAAAACGTATAGAAATTAAAAATAACAAAAACCGTTTCATAAATTATGTATATTTTTATGCGTCAAACACATTACGAAGTATATAAATGAAGATACTCATTACGGGAATTGCTGGTTTTATTGGATCGCATGTAGCAGAATATTTACATAATCTAGATCATGAAGTAGTTGGAATAGATAATTTCTCAGATTATTATCCAGTTACTTTAAAGAAAAAGAATTCAGAAGCTTTACGCGCCAAAGGAATTGAAGTTATAGAAGCAGATTTACGTGAAACGTCAGCTATTCATAAATTGCCTGAAAACATCGAATATATCTTTCATTTTGCAGCTCAACCAGGAATTGCTGCGACTTCTACGTTTGAAGATTATTTGACCAACAATGTCATTGCAACGCAAAACTTACTAACATATGCTTTGCAGCAAGAACATTTGAAACTTTTTGTCAATATTGGAACTTCTTCTATTTATGGTTTAAACGCCACTTTTGCGGAAACAGTTGTGCCAAAACCTGCATCACATTATGGAGTCACAAAATTAGCCGCTGAACAATTAGTTTTATGCAGCTCAAGGCTGAATCAACTCAAAGCCTGTTCATTGCGTTTGTATTCTGTATATGGTTCTCGTGAACGTCCAGACAAACTATTTACGAAATTATTAGATTGCGGATTAAACGACAAAACCTTTCCACTATTTGAAGGAAGCTTGTCACACTTAAGAAGCTTCACGCATGTAAGCGATATCGTAAAAGGAATTACTAGTGTAATTGGCAAAGAAGAAGTGTGTAATGGAGAAATATTCAACATAGGAACAGAAGCTGAATATACAACACAGCAAGGCGTTGACGCTGTTGAAAAACTATTAAATACAACAATAAAATTCAATCAATTACCGCCGCGTTCTGGCGATCAACAACGTACAAAAGCTAATATCGACAAAGCGCGAGAATTACTCAATTACAATCCTACCGTAACCTTGGAAGAGGGTGTAGCAGAACAGTTAGCTTGGTTTAGAGAATTGTAAATCTAAAACTCAAACGAATTCTAGGCGTTACTTCGAGTGAATTGATATACTAAAATTAGTATCGAGAAGTACTAAATCTCCTTTTTTATAGAATGCCTATATTTTAGCTTTTCTAAAACCTATTTCTCTATCAAGTACATTTCGGTACGCAACCTATCTTTATATCCTTTCTTAGAATCATCAATCGGATTTAAATCATACGTTCGTATATAAGTAATATTATAATTAGGAAATGCTTTTTGTAATCCTTTCTTTCCATCAATCATCACCAAAACTTTAAACGAATCTTCTTTAGGAATTTCTAGTGCATGACTGTGAATTAACGGAATCATTCCTCCATAATCCCACACCAATTCAGGCGATTGAATATTAAACATATACACAGGAATATTATCTTCTTGCGCTTCAGGCGAAATCGTAGCAAGTGATTTATACTTTGGATTGTCTAAGAATGCATTCGCCAAAGGAAAACCAAAACTAATTGTTGCCATCAAGAAGAAAATAATCAAATAGAAAACACGCTGTATCTTCTTTTGGAACAAATACTTCAATATAAAAAATCCTGTAGGTACCAAAACCAATGAAGTGATAATAAATCGTACATAAAAACCTGCTAAGCGTTCTTTTAAGAAAATATAGCCAACAATAGGAAATACCAATGCAATCAATCCTACCAAACCAAAATTTAGATATACAGGAATCTTCTCTGCGCTTTTCATTTTTGTTTGAAACGACTTAAAAACGTACATCATAAAAAAACTTGTGGTATACGCTAACGGAATTAGTACTGGTAATAAATAACGAGATTTCTTTTCAGGAATCAATGACAATAAAATGACAGCTGCCAATGTCCAAAACAAACTAAACTTATAAGCTTTTAAGTTCTCTACACGCGATTTTAAGTACGGATATAATAAACTTACAAATGCGATAACTGTCCAAATACCTGATTGTACAAAGAAGCTCCAATAATAATAAAATGGGCGTACATTACGATCTTTCCAAGCAGTAGTTTCTTTTTCTGCAATTGCTTTCGCTGTATCGCTATCAAATGCATTGATATACAAAGGCCACCAAATAGATAAAAGTACTGTAATACCTATCAAACTTAATAAAGGCAACCATTTTTTCTTGAAGTTTGTGTATTTGTACACAATACTATACGCTATGATAAAAGGTAAAAACAAAGCAAAATGGGAAACAGGTCCTTTACTCATAAATGACAAACCGATAAATGTTCCTGCCAATAATGCATTTTGCCATATTTTATCTTCGCTCGAAAAGAATTGAAAAATATAATAAATACCCACAATCATAAATCCGTGCGCAAAAATATCCCAAGTTCCGTTTCGTCCAGCAAAAATGATATAAAAAGAAGTTGCTAGAATTAATGCGTTGATGAACGCTTGTTTTTTATCTTTTAAAAAGTAAATTCCAAATCGATACGAGAACAATACTAATAGAACAGTAACTAATGCAGAAGGAATTCGTAAACCAGCCAAGCTTTTAAAACCGAAAATCATTCCTGAAATAGCCGCCAACCAAGTTGGTAAAGGTGGTTTTTCGTAGCGTGGTTCACCGTTCATGGTTGTCAATAACCAATTACTATCAGAAGCCATTTCGCGCGCTGTAATAAAGTTTCTGGCTTCCATGATGTTAGGATACAAAACATCAAGATTTATAAAGAAGATAAAAAAGCATGCGATGATTAATATCCAAACGTAATTTTTTTCCTGTATAAAATTCATGACTGATTTCTTAAAAGCATTATATTCCGAACATACGTAACAATTCCAAACGTATGACCTGCTAACAAAATAGGATCTTCTCTAAAAATCGCATACGTGAATATCAAGCTTGCGCCCAATAAACTCAACATCCAAAAACCAAAAGGTAAACTTGATTGTTTCTTTTTTTCAGAATAAATCCATTGATATATAAAGCGTAAGGTAAAAATAATTTGTCCAACAATTCCTAAAACAAACAACCAATCGGCAATAGCTTCATTATTCAATAAGTTATAAATATCTTGTTTGTTGTTATTATATCCAATGGCTACAATAATTAGCGGAAAGATGATGATAAAAATGCGAACTAACTTGTGCATGCGCGTCCATTCGCCTTGCAACTGCATATTTCTAACGTAAATAAAATACGTTAATACTTGCCCAAGCATAATAGCAAAGTCGTTTCTAAGATATCCGTACACAAAGAGTAGGAAGGAAGCAATTAAACTAAGTTTCCAGAACAATGCTGGTGTGAGTACTTTTTTATTTTTCTCAGAAATAATCCATTGCAATAAGGTTCTTCCTGAAAATAATAATTGAGCAAGTGCACCAACTCCAAAAACTAGCCAAGTCATCATCCTTTCTTACCAATAGAATAGTTGATGTACTTTTTCTTCATCCAAACATACGCAAAACAATCCATTAGCGGACCTAACAAGCGGTTCCATAAACCATATTTTGCTTCTCCAGCAATTCTTGGAAAGTGTTGCACAGGAATTTGCTTAATTTTTCCTTCTTGTAATAAAATCATGGCAGGAAGAAAACGGTGCAATCCTTTAAACATAGGAATACGCTTTGCATATTCTGTTTTTATAATTTTTAATGGACATCCAGTATCGTCCATTCCGTCTTTAGTAAAAGTTCTACGAATACCATTCGCAATTTTTGAAGACATATTTTTTACAAAAGAATCTTTTCGGTTGGCACGAACGCCAGTTACCAAATCGTATTCTCCAATATGTTCAAGTAATAAGTCAAAGTCTGAAGGCGCGGTTTGTAAATCAGAATCAATATAACCAACCAAACTCGTTTGTGTTTCGTCAAAACCAGCTTTAATTGCAGCGCTCAATCCACGATTTTCCACAAAAGAAACAAAATTAAAGATGTCACTATTTGTGCAAATCTTCTCAATCATTTCTTGACTTTTATCTTTAGAGCCATCATTTACAAACAAAACTTTGACAGGGATTTTAGCTGCAGCTGCATAGGCGCCAAGCTCTTTTTCAACCCTTTCTAAATTATCTTCTTCGTTATATACAGGAACGACAATTGTAAGTTCTTTATCCATTTACTAAAACTTTGTTTCTAAAAATAGCTCAAAAATCTGCGCCAAAGTTATTGTTTTTTTACAATATCGACTGTAAGAATCTAATTTAATAGCAAATTATGCATTAGGAACTCAAAAATGAGTTTCTAATGCATACGTTTTGTAAATATTAGTTTGTTAACAACAACCAGATTCTGGTGAACAGCAAGCATCAGTTTGTGCCTGTAATTCAGAAAGTTTCAATTTTGGTTTCTGAGCTGGAATTCCGCAATTATCTTTCGCTAAACAATCAGTTTGCTTTGTCGTCAATACAAAATGATCATTCTCAAAGCCTAAACCATATTTCCCAATAGTTTCTGCTTGGTATTCTACCTCAACTTCCAAATCTTGAATTCCTAAAACTTTTTCAGAAAGTTCAATAATGTTCATCAATTTCTTTGGTTCTAATCGATGATCTACATCATCCGCAGACCATAATTGAAAATTGACAACATTTTCAGTTCTAACAACGCCACCACAATCAATAAAGTGCTTTGAAATTTGTCCAACTTCCGTCACATGAAAATGACTTTCTACTTTCTGCGAATTAGGCAAATAAAAATCTAATTGTTCTAAATTCTCTAAATGTTTTTTTACTTCTGATAATTTCATAATTCTATATATAAAAGATTAACATTGTTTTGTTTTTGATAAAGCAACAGTGATTGTCTCCAGAAACTGTAATGCTTCAGACCATTTTTCAGCATTAATACAATAGCAAATATTCTTTCCAGAAATCTCTCCTTGAATCAATCCAACTCTTTTCAATTCTGATAAATGCCTTGAAATTGTTGGTTGTGCAAGCGGTAATTCCATCACAATATCATTACAGATACACGATGGACTATTGGCTAAATATTGCATAATTGATAAACGCGCTGGATGTCCAAGAGCTTTTAAGACTTCTGCCATATAATTTACTTCTTCAGAAAATCCTGTTGTTTTTGTTATTCCCATATTGCAATATTAGAATATGTTGTTGAGATAGAAAAATTTTTACTGTTAATTCTTCAATTTATTTTTCGATAGAGAAAAGACTAAACAAAAAACCGTAACAAAATATTCAAAATGACTCTTGATGATACACGTTTCTATTCCTAATACGTATTTAAAAACTTAGGAAATCATTTAAACTTTTCATTATGAAAAAAAAGAACCTAAAAAATTTAACGCTTAACAAAAGACCAATCTCTAAACTTGACAAAGGACAAATAAAAGGAGGAACAAATATGACTCCTTGTCGTATTAAAGTACCATTGCCAAGACATACAGACGTTTATAAATGTTCTGTAGTATATTGTCCAGACACAAACTCACATGTACAATGTAGTTAAAACTATAAGATTGAATATGCTTAAATTTTTGAAGATTGCTGATAAAAGAGCATAAAAAAAAAGGGAGGCCCTACCATAAACCTCCCTTTCAATAAGAGTTGTATAAAAATACAACAATAATAAAAATTCAATATCGAATTCTTATTTGCTGTTTAGTCTAAAATTTTATGCTGTTTTAGGCTTAAATAAAACTGTGCATAATTTTCCTAGTATGCTGTATTGTTTCTCCTTAAATAATCATGTTTATTAGATTATCTATAAGACTTCGTAAAACTATAGATTCGTTAGGATAAATGAGCAGGTTTTAATTTTCATTCTACAAACTCCTTATTTTATCGATCAATGCTATTGAATGTAGGAATTTTCGATATAAAAAATGTCAATTTTTGAAATGAAGATGTAGCAAGTATCGTTTTAAATGATAACAAAAAACAAAAAGACCGTATCTGTTTTCACAGCATACGGCTTTAAGTATCGTTATTTACTAGTTACCTAAAAAGGATATTCAAAACTATGTTTTTGGATTCATGAACGTATGTGACATGCATAAAAAGTCTGTTAGATCGTTGAAAAGTATATTTTATCGATAAAAAAACATGAACTGTAGTAAATTCTTAAAAGTGACAGTTTTACAATTCACATACCCTTATAAAAGAAGTAAGGGGAACTTGTGACCAAGTTCCCCAAAGTATAGTGGATTCCCCTAAATCCCTAAAACTGTATTGCATGATTCAAATGTAGGCAGAAGTCTTAAGTATGGGATAAGGTCGCGTATTATAAAACCTACGGTAAAACCGTAAAAGCGATTTTTTTGAAGTTTTTCTTATGCTTTTAAGCAATGAATAACCACTTTTTTTCCAGTAAACACGGTAGTTAAGAACAAAAAGTCGTCTCCTCCATCGGTAAGGGATAATTTTTTACGAATAGTAGAAACTGATTCAGGAAAATTACGTGTTGTAATATTTGCCTTGGTTAAATTTAATTCTTTTTTGATGATTTTTTTTGTGTATGGAAGTATTTTTTGAATTTCAAAACGTCTTCCTGGAAACGAAATTAACTCATTAGATGTATATAAATGAGAATGTTGGTGTAGTTTTTTTAATTGATATCCATTAGCAATACTTGAAAATCCGCCAGCTTTCATGATAGCAGCATTGGGTTCATACAAGTATTTCATAGGAAGTGCATAATCAACATCAAAGTTCTCAGCAGATAGCATGAAACTAAAAAAATCATTTTTTTTGTTCGTTAAATTGACCGTTTTGATCAATACATCTTCGGTTTCAATATTTTTATCCAACAACCATAGCAATTCTTTTACTTCATTTTGAACGGCTACAACATGAACTTCTTTTACATGTTTTAATACTCGTAATCCATTCGTTATATCTAATAGAGGAGAAGTTTTAATCAAAATTGTATCTGAATGTTCTAATAATAATTGTTGATGTGTCACAACATCAGGCAAACAATCTTCTAGTAAAAAAACTTTTCCTTTTATATCATTTCTGCGTGAAGGATCAATATAAATACAATCGTATTTCTGTTGTTGATCTTGTAAGTATTGAATTCCGTTTTGACTTACAGCTTCTACATTATCAACATTCAGAACTTTATAATTGTGTGTGACAATTTCTGATAATTTTGACGAAATTTCACAATGTGTTACTTTTAGAAAGTGTTTTGAAAATGCATAACAATCTACACCAAAACCGCCTGTTAAATCAATTAAAGAGTTTCCTTTTAAGAAAGTAGCTTTGTAAGTAGCTGTTTTTTCAGATGAGGTTTGTTCTATGTTTAATTTATTTGGATAGTATATGTTTTCAGTGTGAAACCAGGTTGGCAATTTCTTCTCACATTTTACTTTCGCCTGAATCTGCTCAATAATTTCAGCAAATGGAATTCCTGAAACTTCTTTATGTTTAAGTAAAAGTTTCGTTGGATCTTCTTTTAGATGATCGTTAATAAATTGTTGAATTTCAGAAGAAAGCAGCGCTAAATTCAAGAGTTAAAGATCTTTAGTAAGCGATTTGACAATTTTGTTTTCAGAAAGAAACTCTTTCAAAATAACTTTAATAGCAGTATACGAAGGCACAGCAACTACCATTCCTATAATTCCGAATAAAATTCCCCAAATAATAATGACTAAGAAAATCTCTAACGGATGCGATTTTACAGAACTCGAAAATATCAAAGGTTGACTTACAAAATTATCAACCAATTGCGCAATCAAAAAGAAAACCATAACACCAATTGTATTGGGTAAAATAACGGTACTAAAGTCAGCTTCCAAATTACTTGTCATACATAACAACAACATTAAAACTCCACTAAATAAAGGTCCTATATAAGGAATTAGGTTTAGTAAAGCACACAAAAAAGCAATAACAATTGCATTAGAAATTCCGAAAATAAGTAGTGCAATCGTGTAAATAACGAATAGAATTAAAATTTGAAATACTAAACCAACAAAATATCTTGATAGTAAATCTTTTATTTTTTCAAATGATTTCCCTAATCTTTTTTCTTTATTATTTGGTACTAAAACCATCACGCCATCAACAAGTAACTTGCTGTCTTTTAGTAAAAAGAAAGAGATAAATAATACAGACATTAAACCAATACTAAAATTTCCCAAACCACTAATGATTGAATTGAATAGGTTGGGAATGATGGTATAATCAATATTTGAGAATATCTTGGAATCTAAACTAATGCCTTTAAGATCTAAATATGTTGATATTTGTCCATATAAATTTTGAACGTCGCTTTGAAGTTCTTCAATATTTAATAGCGACAAATTATGTCCTTGTTCTGCAATAAGCGGAATAAACATAGAAATCAATCCAACAAATAGACCAATCATTACAACCATGGTGACAATAACTGCAAGTGTATTTTTGAACTTCAAACGTTGTTTTAGAAAACGAACAATAGGTCTTCCAATTAACGAAATTACCGCAGCAATGGCGATGTACATGATTACGGATTGAATTTTGTAGAGAAAATAAAGAAGTAAAAACACTCCTAAAATAATCGCCAAAGCTTTTAAAATTCCGTTTGCAATAGTATTTGAAGTCATCTGCGTCAGTTTGTAGATAAATTTAACACAATAAAATTATTTCGCAACTATATGTTGTCGCGTAATTTCATACAACACAATATTTGTAGCTTGCACAACATTCATACTGCTATTTTGCCCAAACATATCTATATGTACAACTGCATCAGATTCGTAGATAGTTTCAGGATTAACACCAAAGTTTTCATCACCAATAACCAATGCTATTTTTTCAAATTTAGAGAAGTCAAGGTTGTGAATGGACTGGCTATTTTCTGTAATTTCTAATGAAATAATAGTATAACCTTCCGATTGCAATTTTGAAATAACAGGATGAATATCTGTTGTAATTTCAAAAGGAACTACTTTTTCGGTAGCGCGTGATGTTTTGGCCATTTTTCTGCCAAAGACAGGAATGTTTTCACCACAAAAAATGATTTTCTCCACGCCAAAAGCATCACAAATACGAAACAATGAACCAATATTTGGCGCATTAGAAACCTGATCGGAAACCAACGTAATCGGAAAAGTTCGTTTCTCAAAGTTTGTAGTATAGTGTGTAAGTTGTGACATGTATTGTTAGGAATTCGATTTTAAGTGATTGATATAATTTGTCAATAAACCTTCTATTTGTTTGGCTGCTACAGGATTTGCAGAATGCACATAAAAATCAAGTTCAGTCAAATCTAAACCAGAAGTATACACCAACCATTTTGCAGCAGCATAACCGTCTTGAGCAACTTCTCCGTTAGTATTTAATCCTAAATCATTGTCGAAACTAATATATTTTGGAAGTCCATTTGCTTCAATATGTGCTACAAATTTTTCAAACGTACGTACAATTACAAAATCATAAGTATCTGGATTTCGGTATACCATTTCTGGCACACGAATATCATCTAAAAAAAGGTTGTAACTCATGTTTAGTGTTTAAACGCGTAATTCACAATATTTGCGCCCATTTGTAAAGCTTTCAAACGAACCTCATCAGAATCGTTGTGAATTTCTTTATTTTCCCATCCATCACCAAGATCACTTTCAAAAGTAAACAACAAAACCAATCTGTTTTCATGAAACAAACCTAATGCTTGCGGACGTAAACCGTCGTGCTCATGAATTTTTGGCAATCCTTTCGGGAAAGAATACGGTTGCTTAAAAATTGGATGCGTTGCCGGAATCTCTCTCAATTCTTGATTTGGAAACACTTTTTTCAACTCTTTTCGAATGTATTGATTCATTCCATAATTATCGTCAATATGCACAAAACCACCAGAAGTTAAATACTTGCGTAAGTTTTCAGCATCATCTTCAGAAAAAAACACGTTTCCATGTCCTGTCATGTGTACAAATGGATATTGAAATAAATCGGTGCTGCCAACTTCCACAGTTTGTGGTTTTGCTTTTATAGCAGTATTTATATTTTGATTACAAAACTTAATCAAGTTAGGAATTGCCGTTGGGTTTGAATACCAATCGCCGCCGCCAGCATATTTTAAAATGCCAATTTCTTGTGAATATACTAAGGAAGTACCTAATAAAAATAAAAATAACGTAAGCTTCTTCATGTAAAATCGTCTTATGTAATGCAAGTTAAACTTTAAGATCATGAAACGAAAATATTTAATAACACTTTCACTTTTTACACTCTTCTTTTTTGCTTCTTTTTCAGATTGGACAGCTAAAAAAGACAATTCAGTTGTAGTTTTAGAACTTTTTACGTCACAAGGTTGTTCTAGTTGTCCGAGTGCCGATGTATTATTAGAAAAAGTTGGAAATGAATACAAAGATGAAAACGTATTTACGTTGTCGTATCATGTTGATTATTGGGATTATATTGGTTGGAAAGATCCGTTTAGTAAAAAGCAATTTACAGAAAAACAGCGTTCGTATGCACAAAAATTCAATGACAATCGAATTTACACGCCAGCAGTCATTGTGAACGGAAAAGAACATTTTGTAGGTTCCAATCGTTCAAAAATGTATGCGAAAATTAAAGAATATAAAAACAAGTCTTCTAACTATACTATTTCGCTTGGCGCGATAGAAAACACAGCAAAAAATATCAAATTTAACTATATTATTGACGGAAATGTTTCCAATGTAAAAGCACGTGTTGTTTTGGCGATTCAAGAACGTACAACGGAAGTAAAACGTGGAGAAAACGCCAGAAGAACTTTAAAAAACAATAATATTGTGGTGAGTGAGAACTATCTAACGCAAGTGAAAACAAAAGGAAATTACAGTATTGACATTCCAGAAATCGTTACTAAAAACGATCAATTAAGCGTGTTTTTAATTCTAGAAAATACTCAGAAAGATATTGTTGGTGCGGCGAAAGCTAATTTATAATTTTCTTCCAGCTCGTATCACTTTTTTAAAGGAGTGATTAGTATTAATTCAATGTTTTTTTATACGTATTTGAAAGAAAAGATAGTAACTTACGCTTCCTAAAAATTAAGTGTAAAATTGATTGCAACTAAAGAAATTTGGATACAAAAAGGCTACGAAATGTATGCTTTAAATGAAGGTGAAACGTTAAAAGTAGAACAACTCGCTAAAAATGTTGGGATTAGTAAATCATCATTTTATCATTATTTTGCTGACCTAGAGTGTTTTATAGAAAATCTTTTTAATTATCATTATCATAGATGTTCAATTCTTTCTACCAAAGAAAAAAACTGTACATCTATTTATCCAGAATTAATTGATATTCTTATCGAACATAAAATTGACTTACTCTTTCATCGTCAATTAAGAATACACAGAAACAATGCATTAACTGAAATAGCGCTTGTAAAGTCAAGTCAGATATTAGGAAACTATGCAGTAATGATTTGGGCGAAAGAAATCAACCTAAAATTGACAGAAAAGCAACTTCATGGTTTGTTTGAAATCGCAACGGATGATTTTTACATGAAAATCAATAAAGATAATTTCAACAGCGAATTTCTCACAAATTACTTTAAAAATTTAAGTGCCATCACAAAGAAATTTACCTGAATTGTACGCTATCGGCTAAAATATTCACAAGGTCATAAATAGTTTTGTTGTCATAAAAAATAAGATATATGATGACAACAAAATTTCACAAAGGTTGGTTAAAAGTTACAGCAATAGCAATCATTACCTACGCAATATTCTTCTTTTTAGGAACTATAAGCAACACAGAAGCAAGTATTGAATTTATTCTTGATTTTTCAAGTTGGCCGCTAGATGGAAAACAAAACTACGATGCGCCAACAACGGTATTTTTATCCGCATTGTTAGGAGGAATTTTATTGGGTTGGGGAATATTAATATGGTTGCTTTCTTCAAGGATTTATGACAAAGCACCTGAAGAAATCCGCAAAATTGTATTGATAAGCTTACTAAGTTGGTTTGTTATTGATAGTTTGGGATCAATTTTTTCAGGAAATTTAAATAATGCGATTGCAAATATACTCTTGTTATTGGTGTTAGTTGGTCCACTTTGGAAAGCAGCAAAAACATAACAAGTGATTTGCAAACTTTTATTCTTGATGTAAAAAAGCTACTGAATGACAAGCTACAATTGCAGCCGTTTCGGTACGTAAACGTGTATCACCTAAAGTCACAGGAATATAATTATGTGCTAAAGCAAGTTCAATTTCTTTTGTAGAAAAATCACCTTCAGGACCAATTAAAATGGTCACATCTTTCTGTGTTTGCAATGTTTGTTTTAACGATTGTTTTTGATCTTCTTCACAATGTGCAATAAACAATTGTTCGTCTTTGTGTGTACTAATGAAGTTTGAAAACGAAATTGCAGGTTTTAATTTAGGAAAATAAGCACTTAATGATTGTTTTGTTGCTGATTGAATGATTTTTTCAAAACGTTCTGCTTTGATCACTTTTCGTTCCGAATGATCGCAAATAATTGGTGTAATTGTATCAATTCCGATTTCGGTAGCTTTTTCCAAAAACCATTCATAACGATCGTTCATTTTTGTTGGTGCCACTGCTAAATGTAATTTGTAATTCTTTTGTTTTTGAAACTCAAAAGAAATCACTTCAACCATACAATTCTTTTGATCGGCAATGGTGATTTGAGCAGCAAAAATGTAACCTTTACCATTAGTAACATGTAAAATATCATCTTCTTTCTTACGAAGTACACGCACAATATGTCTACTTTCCTCTTTTGGAAATGTATAATTCTTGGTTTCAGGTGTTAATTCTGGTGTGTAAAAAAGTTGCATGGAGAAATTTTAAATGTAAAATTAATGATTTAATTTGTGTTTCGCATGTTCCAAACCGAGTTCAATCCACTGTAATAATTCGAGTTCAGTTTCAAAACCTTCAGCAGAAACATAGATAAATTCTTTCATTGGCTTTTTAGTAAAATCCATTGGTCTAACGAAATCCTTAGCTAAATTTTCTTCCATCTTTTCAGATTTTACACGAACCATTAAATCCTCTTTCACAATGCCAACTACCATTTTTCCTTCAAACATAAAGCAAATTCCACCAAACATTTTCTTCTCCGTAAAAGTTTCAGGAAAAAAAGTGAATTGCTCTCTAATTCGGTTCGCTAAACGTTCGTCAAATGCCATGACTTAGATATTTTAAATGCTAAATTTTGAATGTGAAATTATAAATAATTTGATTTCTCAAAGTCACTTCAAGAGGCAAATCTTTGACTTGTTGAAGATAAAAGTACTAATTCTATATAATTGCTTTTATGAAAACACTAATTTATCTGATTATTCTTTTATAGGTTGAAATATTAGGACCTTCCTCTAAAATGATTTTCGTTGAATCTATAAATCTTATTTCTTGACAATAAATTTTATATGTATAATCAGTACAAGCGTGATATTGAGAGTTATCCTTTTCAACGGAGAAGCTTAAATCTTTTTGAATTACTTTAGATTTATCAAAAGTATAGATCAATTCAGAAATTTTCAGACTATCATTTTTCCTGTAAATAACAAACCCGAATGTGTCTTTTGGGTCAATAGTTTTTTCTCTGCCTTCAAATGTCCATTTTTCCATTTTCCATGGACCTACAATTAATTCTGTAACTTCTTTTTCAGTTTTATACCAAATTTGATGTTGCCCAAACATAAAAAATGGTGATAACAATATACAAACAGTAATTATTTTTTTAAATAGATTCATCATAAAAAATCTAACAGCGCTTCTGCGCGATCTAATATCTAATTCCTAACAGTCTAATTTTAAATCTTAATCCTAGAATTTGCGGTTACAGATTCATCCGTAAAATCATTTTGTAAATACTTCAAATATCCAACAATTCCAATCATAGCAGCATTATCTGTGGTATATTCAAACTTTGGAATATGTGATGTCCAACCATATTTAAATTCGCCATCTTTCAGTGCTTTACGAATGGCAGAATTAGCAGAAACACCGCCACCAATAGCAATCGTTTTAATTCCAGTTTGTTTGGAAGCCTTTTTTAATTTATCTAAAATAATATTTACAATCGTATGCTGAATAGAAGCGCAAATGTCAATTAAGTTTTCTTCGACGAAATTTGGATTCTCTTTGGTCTGTCTCTGTACAAAATACAAAATCGCAGTTTTTAATCCAGAAAAACTAAAATTTAAGCCTTCTACTTTTGGTTTAGGAAAAGGAAACGCTTTCGGATTTCCTTGGTTTGCCAATGTATCAATTTGCGGTCCTGCAGGATAAGAAAGTCCTAAAATCTTTCCACTTTTATCATAGGCTTCTCCAACAGCATCATCAATCGTTTCACCAATCACTTCCATATCAAAATGATCTCTAACAACTACGATTTGTGTATGTCCGCCCGAAATCGTCATAGCTAAAAATGGAAACGCAGGAATAGTTTGTGCTTCATCTTCAATAAAATGCGCTAAAATATGTGCTTGCATATGATTTACTTCAATCAATGGAATATTTAATCCAAGTGCTAACGACTTTGCAAATGAAGTACCTACAAGTAACGAACCCATCAATCCCGGTCCACGTGTAAAAGCTATGGCAGTTAGCTGTTTTTTATCGATATTTGCAACAGCTAATGCCTGATGCACCACAGGAACAATATTTTGTTGATGTGCGCGTGAAGCTAATTCGGGAACAACACCGCCATAAGCTTCATGTATTTTTTGATTGGCGACAACATTCGACAAAACTTTTCCGTTTTGTAAAACAGCCGCCGATGTATCATCGCAAGATGACTCAATAGCTAAAATATATACATCTTTTGTGCTCATAGATTTTTAAAAGGCATAAAAATTGATATAAAGTCACAAAGATATGCTAAACATCGTGTTTTGTATTATTTTTTTTGTGAATTTGCAATGTCTAAAAGGCATTTAACCTTTAATAGAAAATATCATTAAAAGAGTCTGGAAAATACTAAAGCGTTTCATCATAGCAATTTTGCTATTGTTTCTGCTATTGGTAATTATTTTTTCGATTCCTGCAGTGCAAACGCAAGTTGGAAAAAAGGCGACAAATTGGTTGAATGAAACGTATGATACCAACATCAATATTGATCGTATTGGCTTGAAATGGAATGGTGATATTTCACTAAAAAGCATCTACATTGAAGATTACTTAAAAGATACTTTAATCCATATCAATACCCTAGAAACTTCTATTTTAAGTGTAAACAAAGCAATTAATAACAACCTTGAATTTGGAACGGTAAATATTGATGGCTTAACTTTAAACATTAACACAGAAAAAGATTCTATTGATACAACCTTAGATGTTTTTATTGCAAAACTAGATTCTGAACCTTCTGATGGAACACCTTCAACGTTCTTGTTGACATCTTCAAAGATGCGTTTGTCAAATAGTAAATTTAGATACAAAGATCAGAATAATGCCACACCAGATATGCTCGATTTTACAGAGCTTTCCGGAACTGTGAATGATTTCAAAATACAAGGTCCAAATGTACACGGAGACGTTCAAAAACTTACATTTTTAGACAAACACGGACTGCGAGTGGATGAAATGAAAGCGAAATTTCAATACACATTGACACAAATGCGCTTTGATGAATTAACCGTGACAACCAAAGGTTCGTTGTTGAAAGGAGCTGTAGTATTTGATTATGATCGGAAGGATTTTGCAAACTTTTTAGACAAAGTAAAGCTGACAGCAACATTCAAAGATTCAAAATTAGATTTTAGTGAACTGAATTATTTTTATGACGAATTTGGTGATAAAACGGGAATATTCAGTACTGAAATCACAGGTGTATTGAATGATTTTACAACGAAGAATTTCAACTTTAAATCGCCAAGTACCGCTATAAAAGGAGACATTCAATATAAAAACTTGTTCAATTCAAGTAGAGTTTTTTACATGAAAGGTGATTTTGATCGTTTCTCATCAAACTATTATCAGCTTAGTGCACTTTTGCCAAATATATTAGGAAAGAATTTACCAGCTACCTTAAACAGGTTAGGTCAGTTTAGTGGAAAAGGAATTACTGAAATAACAGAAACGACGATTGATGCGGATGTTCGAATAGATACTGAGATAGGAAGTTCTATCTTAGACATTAACATTATAGATGTAAGCGATAGTGAAAATGTATTGTATGAAGGGGATATACAACTTGAAGGCTTTGATTTAGGGATATATCTTAATGATCCAATGTTAGGAACAATCACTTCTGACTTATTTGTTGATGGGAAAGGATTTACCAAAGAAGCTCTAAATACTGAAGTCGTAGGAACAGTGAGTTCATTGTATTTCAATGAGTATAGGTACAAAAATCTCAACGTTTCGGGTGTTCTAAAAGATCAGTTGTTTGATGGTAATTTAGTTTCAAACGATCCAAATGCAGACTTCGACTTTCAAGGATTGGCAAACTTAGCTGGCGATGTCAATGAATTTCGATTCAAAGCTTCTATCAACAAATTAGATTTAAATACGCTAAACTTTGTAACAAGAGATCGTATTTCAATTCTAAAAGGAGACATGGTTTTAGATGTGGTTGGAAACACGATTGATGATATGGCTGGAGATATCTTTTTCAAGAAAATCTCGTATACCAATCAAAATTCAACCTATGCATTTAAAAACTTTAGCGTGCATTCTGAGTTTGAAAAAGACATTCGAAAACTTACGGTTGATTCACCAGATATTATCCGTGGAACGGTTACTGGACGTTTTCATTTTGACGAAGTTATTGACTTAGTACAAAATTCTGTGGGAAGTATTTATGCCAATTACAGACCAATAGAAGTACTTCCGAATCAATATTTAAGTTTCAACTTTAAAATCTATAACAAAATTGTAGATGTCTTTTTACCAGAAGTTGAATTATCTAAAAACACTTCGCTGCGTGGAAGTATTGTTGGAGATGAAAACAAATTCAAACTTACTTTCAAAACACCACAAATTATTGCCTACGGAAATACGATTGACAATGTAGCAATCACGGTTGACAACAAAAACCCAGTCTTCAATACCTTTATTGAAATTGCAGATATTACGACAAAATGGTACGATGCAAAAGAATTCAATTTGATCAATACAACACTGAATGACACTTTATTCTTTAAAACAGAATTTAAAGGAGGAAAAGGTTTTGATGACAATTACAACCTAAGTTTCTATCATACCATAGACAGCAATAACAAATCGGTGGTTGGAATCAAAAAATCAGATGTTTCTTTTAGAGGAAATAAATGGTTTGTCAACGAAAAGAACAATAGAAAAAACAGATTCATTTTTGACAAAAAATTAGACTCTATCATTATTGAAAAAATAGTAATGAGTCATGAGAATGAAAAAATGGATTTGGAAGGTCAGTTATTTGGAGAAAATAACAAAAACATAAAGCTTCAATTTGAAAATGTTGGTTTAGAGAAAATTACGCCTTCTATAGATAGTATTCGCCTTGGCGGAAAAGTCAATGGGAAATTAGATATTAAGCAAATAAATGGCGGTTACATTCCAAAATCAAACTTAGCCATAGCAAGTTTAGAAGTTAATGATAAACAATTAGGTGATTTAAATATTGATATTACTGGTGATGATCGTTTAGAAAAGTTTAATGTCAATGCCAAATTGGTCAATGAAACGTTAGAATCTTTAGTGGCAGTTGGAAATATAAATGTTTCAGGAGAAGAAAATACGATCAATGTAGATGCTACGATTGATAAATTTGATATTTCACCATTCAGTCCACTTGGTGAAGACGTCATTACCGATATACGAGGAATCATCTCAGGAAATGCCAAAATAGAAGGAAATCTTAACAATCCAGCAATCAACGGTCAGCTTAGTATTTTAGCTGGTGGAATGTATATTCCGTATCTAAATGTAGATTTAGACATGGCAAATAGTTCTATAGTAAAACTGTATGATCAAACTTTTGAATTTGATGATGTGACCATTTTGGATACACAAGATTATACAAAAGGACAATTAAACGGAACCATTTCGCATACTTCATTCGATGATTGGATTTTAGGATTACATCTTACTACAGATCGTTTACTTGTGTTGAATACGGAAGAAGATGAAGAAGAAGAAGTACTGTATTATGGAACTGGCTATATGAGTGGAGAAGCTTGGCTAACAGGTCCAACAGATCAATTGACTATTCGTGTAAATGGAACCACAGAAAAAGGAACGTCGCTCAAAATTCCTATTAGTGATGTTGCGTCTGTCGGTGATGCATCCTTTATACAATTTGTAACCAAAGAAGAATTTTACGATCCAGCAAGTCAGGTAGAAAACTCCTTAGATGATTTTAGCGGATTGGAACTAGAGTTTGAATTAGATGTGACGCCAGATGCAGAAGTAGAAATTGTAGTTGATAAAAAAGCAGGAAGTACCATAAAAGGTAGCGGATTTGGAAGTATGTTGATGGAAATCAATACCAATGGTAAATTTAATATGTATGGTGACTTTATTACTTATAAAGGAGAATACAACTTTAAGTATCGTGGAATTATCAATAAAAAGTTTACGCTAAAACCTGATGGAACCATTACTTGGGATGGCGATCCGTTTAAAGCACAATTAAATGTAGAAGCGGTCTATAACTTACAAGCAAACCCTGATGTCTTATTAGACAGTCCGACATACAACAGAAAAATACCGGTGGAAGTAGGTATACGACTTACAGGTGACTTAATGAAGCCAGAACCACTATTCAATATCTCGTTTCCAACTACACAAGGAGTTGCTGAATCTGAGTTGACAGATTTCTTACTAAATGATGATGACAAACGAAGATTACAAGCATTATCACTACTATCACAAGGACGTTTTGTAAATGATGTCAACATCAATCAAAATGCACTAACAGGAAATTTAATTGAAACAGCTACAGGAATTGTGAATGATGCATTATCTGGTGATGGAAATGGTAAACTGGATATTGGTTTAAACTATAGCCAAGCAGATCGTTCCTTAAATCTAGATACGGCTGATCAATTAGGATTAACCGTTTCAAGTCAAATAAGTGATAAAATTACATTCAACGGACAAATTGGAGTTCCAGTTGGTGGTGTGACGCAAACGGCAATAGTTGGTGATGCGCAAATAGAAATATCCTTAAATGAAGACAGGTCGTTAACAGCAAAAATCTTCAACAAGCAAAATCAAATTCAATACGTAGGGGAAGTCGAAGGATTTACGCAAGGAATTGGATTATCGTACCAAGTAGATTTTGATACCTTAAAAGAATTGGTGGACAAAGTCTTCAAAGGAAAAAAGAAGATGGCCGAAGAAAAACGAAAAAAAGAAGAAGCTGAAGCGCAAGTTGGAAATGGTGTGATTGATTTTTCTACAAAAAAAGAACTCGACAAAGAAATCAAAAAAGAAACACAGCAAAAAACTGAAAAGAAGAACAAAAAAGCAGCTACAAAAAAAAGAAAAATGAGTAGCTGATTCTTAAACTACTAAATAATTCTTCAAGATCTATTTTTTCTTAAAAAGGCAGCATCCAAAAATACAATTCTTCTAGCATAACTTATGCTAAAAAGCACAGTTCACATTTTACCTAAAAACGATTAGAATCTTTTCATTTTCAAGATGAAAAAACCTGAGAATTCTAGAAAAAAGCAGGTCTAAAACGTTAAAATTCTGAGAACTTATTAACGAAAACGTTTGAAATTTTAAAACAATGTAAAATTCATTAAAAGCGTACTATAAAATCAAAATAAGTTTCCTAGCTTTACTATTCAAATTAAAAATTGCATGCAACAAAACATCAAAAAAATAGGCGTTATGACCTCTGGAGGCGATGCTCCAGGAATGAATGCTGCGATTAGAGCTGTAGCAAGAGCTTGCTCATATTACAACGTAAAATGTGTTGGTTATTTCAGAGGTTATCAAGGAATGATTGAAGCTGATAGTGTAGAACTTACCGCACGTAGTGTAAAAAACATCGTAAGCAAAGGAGGAACGATTTTAAAATCGGCTCGTTCTATGGAATTCAAAACCAAAGAAGGACGTAAAAAAGCATATGACAACTTGGTAGAAGAAGGTGTTGATGCAATGGTTCTTATTGGAGGTGATGGAACATTTACAGGAGGAATGATTTTTAGTAAAGAATATGACATTCCTGTAATTGGAGTTCCTGGAACCATAGATAATGACATATCTGGTACGAAATATACCATTGGTTATGATACTGCTTTAAATACGGTCGTGGAAGCCATCGATAAAATACGAGATACCGCAAGTTCGCACAACCGATTATTCTTTGTAGAAGTAATGGGACGCGATGCTGGTTTTATTGCGTTAAATGCCGGTGTTGGAGCAGGAGCAGAGGAAATCCTTATTCCTGAAGAAGATTTAGGTTTAGACAGATTGTTAGAATCATTACAACGTAGTCGTAGAAGTGGAAAATCGTCAAGTATCGTGGTCGTTTCTGAAGGAGATAAAATAGGTAAAAACGTATTCGAATTAGCAGAATACGTAACACAAAACTTACCAGATTACGAAGCTCGTGTTTCTGTATTAGGACATATGCAACGTGGAGGAAAACCAACGTGTTTTGACAGGGTATTGGCTAGTAGACTTGGTGTAAAAGCCGTAGAATTGATCTTAGACGGACAAACCAATGTAATGGTTGGACTTTCAGACAATAAAGTAGTTGTAACTAGTATAGAAAAAGCCGTAAAAGGAAAACATACGATTAACAAAGAATTATTAAGGATATCTGATATCCTATCAGTTTAAATAGAAAACAGTAAGAAAAAAGAAATAAAATGACAAGATTAGGAATTAACGGATTTGGAAGAATTGGAAGAATAGTTTTTAGAGCAACATTGAAGCGTGATAATGTAGATGTAGTTGCTATCAATGATTTATTAGATGTAAATCACTTAGCATACTTATTAGAATACGATTCTGTACACGGAAGATTCGATGGGAAGATTGAGGTAAAAGATGGAAATCTTGTAGTAGATGGGAAAACAATTCGCGTTACCGCAGAAAGAGACCCAAAAAATTTAAAATGGGATGAAGCTGGAGTTGATGTAGTTGCAGAATGTACTGGAATTTTTACAACTTTAGAAACAGCAGACTACCACATTCAAGCAGGAGCAAAGAAAGTTGTAATTTCTGCACCATCTAAAGATGCACCAATGTTTGTAATGGGTGTAAATCATGAAGAAGTAAAAGCATCAGATAATATTGTTTCAAACGCTTCATGTACAACAAACTGTTTAGCGCCAATCGCAAAAGTATTAGATGATAACTTCGGAATTGATGAAGCTTTAATGACAACAATTCACGCAGCAACCTCTACACAATATACTGTAGATTCTCCATCAAAAAAGAATTACAGATTAGGACGTTCTGCACTAAATAATATCATTCCAACTTCAACAGGAGCTGCAAAAGCAGTTGGAAAAGTAATACCTAAACTAAATGGAAAATTAACAGGAATGGCTTTTCGTGTACCAACTGTTGATGTATCTGTAGTAGACTTAACTGTAAGACTAGAAAAAGAAACATCATACGAGGAAATCAAAAATGTTTTCAAAGCAGCTTCAGAAGGCGCATTGAAAGGAATTCTTGGGTATACGGAAGAAGCAGTAGTTTCTCAAGATTTCGTAAGTGATGATCGTACAAGTATCTTTGATGCTGGAGCTGGAATCGAATTAAGTTCAAAATTCTACAAAATAGTTTCTTGGTACGATAATGAGTTTGGATACTCAAATAAATTAGTAGATTTAGCTTTACACGTAAATAGCTTATAACATACAAACTAAACTTTAAGCACAATTGATATTTTTGTACTCAATTGTGCTTAAATAGGTTTCATACTTCTAGCAAATATTCCTGAGATTTAGGGAATTTATTTTATATTCAACCCATGATTTTAATAGTAGACAGTGGTTCCACAAAGTGCGATTGGATTGCAGTGGACAAAGATGGAAATCAATTATTAGATAAGCTTCGTACAAAAGGTTTAAACCCAGCAATTCTCACGGAGAAGAAGCTCAAAAAAACCATCAAAAAAAGCAAAGAACTTTCAGCACATCGTCATACAGTTACGCATATATTCTTTTATGGAGCTGGTTGTGGTACAGAAAATCCACGTTTATTACTTAAAGGTGTTTTGGAAAACTTTTTCACAAATGCTTTGGTTGAAGTGAATGAAGATACACTTGCAGCAGTATATGCAACCATAAATCACAAAGCAGAAGCTGCTGTGGTTTGTATTCAAGGAACAGGTTCTAATTGTAGTTATTACGATGGAGAACAATTACATCAACGTGTAAATTCTCTTGGTTATACTTTAATGGATGATGCCAGCGGAAATTACTACGGAAAACAACTTATTCGTGATTATTACTTTAACAAAATGCCAGATGCCATACGTGTTGCTTTTGAAGGTAGATACAATCTGGAAAGCGATTATATAAAGTATAACTTATATAAACAACCAAATCCGAACGCATATTTGGCGAGTTTTGCTGAGTTTATGTTTCTCAATAAAGATTCAGCATATATTGTAGAACTTATCAAAGATGGATTTAGAGAGTTTGCTAAGAATATGATTATGCAGTATGAAGAAGAATTAAAAACAGTTCCTGTGCACTTTGCAGGATCTATTGCATTTTTCTCTGAAGATGAAATAAAAGAAGTAGCAAAAGAATTTGGTTTTACTGTAGGAAACTTTACCAGAAGACCTATAGAAGGTTTAGTTGCTTTTCATACAAATACTTTAAAATAAAATTAAATATTTCTAAGATGTTACGAACATCGGAAGTTGTATTTAAGCAATGAATTGTTCGTTTATATAGAATTTTAATAAAATAAAAAAAGAGTGACAATTTTGTCACTCTTTTTAATTATAAGATCTACTTACTTATTGGCACATACTGTCGCAGTATGTTAAACAAGCACTATAATTACAACTAAAAGACCTACATGGAGGATTAAATGATCTTCTGCCACCAGATAGTGTTTGCGTGTCTAATGTTGAAATTGATTCTTTGGTAAGTTTGAGCGATTTCAAATTTCTTTTCTTCATGATATAAAATTTAGGTTGATAAAGAAAACAAATTATAAAAACAACAAAACATCTCAGTACGGTATTTCCTTATTTAACAAGCTGTATTGCTATTACATATAAAAAGGAGAAGTCTTTATGTTTTAAAACCAAATTGCAGAGATTAACCAATAACTACGAATATATTCTGTTTTCTTGCTCAGAAACACGGATGAATGTGGTACGTTTGGTCAATTCTTTTAATCGTGAAGCACCAACATACGTGCATGTGCTGCGAATACCTCCTAATATATCTTGAACAGTATCAGAAACATGTCCTTTCAAAGGAATTTCGACTGTTTTACCTTCGGAAGCTCTATATTCAGCAACACCGCCAACATGTTTTTCCATGGCAGTTGCCGAACTCATCCCATAAAACTGCTTGAATTTTTCGCCATTTCTTTCTATCAATTCGCCGCCGCTTTCATGATGTCCAGAGAGCATTCCACCAAGCATTACAAAATCTGCACCAGCACCAAAAGCTTTGGCAATATCGCCAGGTGTTGTACATCCTCCATCGGAAATAATATGTCCGCCCAAACCATGTGCTGCGTCTGCGCATTCTATAATTGCAGAAAGTTGCGGATAACCAACACCTGTTTTTACACGTGTAGTACATACTGAACCTGGACCAATACCGACTTTTACAATATCAGCTCCAGAAAGAATAAGTTCTTCTACCATTTCACCAGTAACGACATTTCCAGCAATAATGACTTTGTCAGGAAACTGCTCACGTGCATTTTTTACAAAATCTACAAAATGTTCAGAGTAGCCGTTTGCTACATCAATACATATAAACTTTAGCTGCGGATGAACGCCAAAAATTGTTCTTAATTTCTCATTATCTCTTTCGCTTGTTCCAGTACTAACTGCAATATGTGGAATATGATGTGGCGGAACAGAAGCCATAAATGTATTCCAATCGTCAATATTGTAATGTTTATGTATGGTAGTAAATAACTTTTTAGAAGCTAATGCATTTGCCATTTCAAAAGTACCAACAGTATCCATGTTTGCAGCGATAATGGGAATACCAGTCCATTCGTATGAATTGTGTAAAAAGGTAAAAGTTCTTTCCAAAGATACTTGCGAACGACTTTTAAGAGTGGAACGTTTAGGGCGAATCATTACATCTTTAAAACCAAGTTTTAATCCATTTTCAATACGCATAGTGTGTAAAAGATTTTGTAGTGTTTGTTATTATTCAATTAAAATTAAAAGTTTCTCTTTAGAATCGTCTTTTTTGAGAAAAGAGTTTTTCAGATGTTATTAACAGTTATTATAAATTAAGTGTTTTTTCTATTTTTATAAAAACGATTCAGTTAAACTCATTAAACTTACCATTTTGAAGTATACCAAAAACGAGCTTAATTTTTATACATTATCTCTCTCTTTTGTATTAATACTACTTTTTAAAAGTACCGCGTTTGCCCAAAATAATGATTCAAAAAACAAAGAAATACCACAAGAAATACAAGTAACAACAATTGCTGAGACGATTCGAAAACTAGATAGTACAATCGATCAAACAAAGAATCTTCAAACAAAAATAAAAATAGTACAGCAAAAAGGGCAATTATTATTGCAAACGAACCGAATAAAAGAAGCTAAAGAAGTATACGAACAAGGAATTGATTTATTTGATGAAGATATATCAGAAACACAAATAAAAATCTTAGCTGGATTGGGTGCAATAGCCGATTTAGAAGGAAATCAAGAAAAAGCAACTTTATATTTCACAGATGCATATTCCAAAACAAAAGAAATAAAATCGACTACAGGATATCTTTGGATTTTATATCATGAAGGCGAAAATTATATAATACCTGAATTATTCTCCAAAGATGAATTAAAAGTAATTGAAAAATATGCAGGCAGGTATCTATATAGCAAACCTCAACTCACGTTAGCAGCTAGCAATTGGATGATTCAACATTGTGGAGAACAGATAGTATATGCAGAAAGTGGGTATGTCTTTGCTGGCTTGGTATACAGAGATTGGGGGCAATTTGATAAGGCATTGGAACAATTTTATAAAGCAGTAGAAATTAGAGAAAACATTGTATTTGAAGATCATTCTAAGTATGCTTCTATGCTTAATATAGCTACAATATATGATATGCAAGGCGAACGAGAAAAATCGTTGGAAATCATTGAAAAAGTTGTTGAAGATGCCAAAAGGGATCAAGATGATTGGGGATTGGCATATGCATTAAAAGATATTGCAATTACTTTAATGTTGGATGGGAAATACGAAGCATCTATTTCGCACTTTCTTCAATGTATTCCAGTGATGCAAAAACTAAAAGATGTACGTGGAGAAGGAGTTTGTTATGCTAATTTGGGGAATATATATTCCATATTAGGAGAGTTAGACAAAGCAGACAATGCTATTGAAAAAGCGCTGAAATTACTCAAGGCTTCAAATTATGATCAGTTGTATGCTTCTACTTTCTTAATAAAAGCATTTTTGTATGAAAAACAAGAGAAATGGGAAGAAGCGAAAGATATCGCAAGTAAAAGTTTGGTAACATTAAAGCGGATCAATTCGTTGGAACATATTATAAACGCATATCATGTATATCTAAACTACTATACACATAAAAATAATGCTGTTATGGTTCAAAAATATACAGATAGTATTCTAGAAGTTAATAATGCATATTATGAGAAATCGCGCTTGTTTGAATCAGAAAAATTAAAAGTACGTTATGAAACAGAGAAGAAAGAAGTACAACTTAACATTCAAAAGAAATTAAATGTTGTATTACAAGAAGAAGCAAGCTTGCATAAAAAGCTTCGAAACACGATGTTTTTTATCTTATTGCTTAGTATTATTGTGTTGTTACTCTTTTTTAATAAATATAAATTACAGAATAAATTAGTATATGAACGTGAAAAGCGAAATGTACTAGAAAAAAAGCAATTGGAAGAAACGATGAATCATAAGCAACGTGAACTTACAAGCTTAACATTGCAAATGCTAAAGAAGAATGAATTGCTTCAAGAGTTAGAACAAAGTCTCAAAAAAATAGAACAAAAAAATGGCAACAATTCTCAAGAAGAAGTAAGAAATCTAAAAAGCATGCTTCAAAGTCAAAACAGATTGGATCAAGATTGGTCAAACTTCAAAGTTCATTTTGATGGCGTGCATCCTAACTTTTTTGAAAAACTATCAAAAATAGCCAACCTCACTCAGCAAGATTTACGACACTCCAGTTATATAAAAATGGGTTTGGCAACTAAAGAAATTGCACAACTCATGAATATTAGTGCTTCCAGTGTACAAATGGCACGTTATCGATTAAAGAAAAAACTATCACTCAATCGCGAAACTGACATATATACTTTTATTCAAGATTTACAATAAAAAATAGTTCGTATTTCTATTTTAACAATAAAAAATATTTTTAAACACTTGTTATTAAGTGCTTTGAGTTCTTTTTTAAGTTCTTAAGTAAAAACCCCTGTTTTTTGATGTGTAGTACTTTTGTAGTACCCAAGTATTGCAATAATTTGCCATTTTATCTCTTCATTTGTTTCAACAATTCAAAACATAGAATTGTCCTACCAAAACAAATTATTAACGATTAAAAATTATTAATTATGTCAAATTGCACAGTAACATTTTACAAGGACAAAGATTATTCAGGAAAAAATAGAACTTTTACAGAAGCACAAAAAGTATCTGATCTTAATGATGTGAATTGGGATGATGATTCCAATAGAGACGATATGAAAGATGATACAAGTTCTATTAAAACAGGTTCGCAAGCATGGATTCGCGTATTCTCCAAAGAAAATTATCAGGGTAGAACGGTTTTGATAGGTCCCAATTCGAGTTATAATTTAAAAGATTTAAAAGATGATAATAACGAAGATGATATGGACGATACCATTGCCAGTTTTCAATTATACGATCATGAACCAGCTGTAAACACCACCAATATCACCAATAATTTTATTGCTCTCTATCCTAATGGTGTGCATGCTAAAAAAGACGATCTATACAATAGTGAAGTATATGCACAAGATTCTAGTTTTCGTATATATGATCCCATAATTCTTCTAGATGGCTCTGGAGTGTCATTCACTATCAATTTAGATCATATCCAAGAAGAAAAAGATGATCATGCTACGGTAACATTTGCAATGGATTTCTATGGGAATTTTACAGACCAAATTCAAGTAACGTATGAAATACAAGAAGCGACTCAAGTTCCAGATTGGCTAATTAAAATCATAGATGGAGCCATTGATGCAGCTGCAGATGCTGCAAAATTACTAGCTGATGGCGCAGAAATTATATTAACCGATGGAGTAGGAGTTGTAGTGACGGCTGATACCAATAAACTGATAGATTATACCGCAAAAGCCATTTCTTTTTGTGTAGATCATATCAATACCGTTTTAAGTGCCGTATTTACACTTCAGGACGATGGAGGAACTATGTATTTTCCAGCCATGGTGTCGCACAGTATTGCACGTTTGGTATTGGCGTATTACGAAGAATTGTTTGGAAAAAATGAAAACGAGACACTCACATTTGACGGTACTAAATTTTTAAATTCATTAGGAGGCAGTAGTTGGAACAATTCAAAACATAATGCGTATGTTGAATTTTCAGAAAATGACTATACATATAGATCGTATTATCCAGATAATAGTTTTTATTATCATCAATTCGGATTGTTATCTTCTGTAAAAATTGATGCGGTAACTGACAATGAAAAAGACGATCACCTCATCATGCAATCTACATATGATTTGAATGGAAATTTATTTTCTGTCGTAGGAAGTATTGACTTATTCTCAAGAGATCACGATGATAATTATGAGGCACCAACTTCAGGTGTGTTGACCTATAATGATCAAGGACAAATAGTTCACATTGCAAAAGATAAAATGATAACTATAACAAATTATACTTCTTTAGGAGAAGGTTATACTTCGGAAATGAGTTCAGCTTTAATCGAAACAGCTGATACGTATGGTATTGATTTGACGGATCAACAAATAGGATTGGTAACGGCTTCTTCTAGTGTATTAGCAGCTACAGATGCAGGAATATAAACCAGAATTACAGATTCATAAAGACAGCTTTTAGAAATTCTGAAAGCTGTTTTTATACACAAGCATTCCAAACAGGATCGTTTGGTAATGGCGCAATAATTTCCAAAGGTTCTTTCTTTACAGGATGTGTAAAGACTAATTTTCGAGCGTGTAAATGTATACTAGCATCTTTATTACTACGATCAAAGCCATATTTTAAATCACCTTTTATTTTACAGCCAATTGATGAAAGTTGTGCTCTAATTTGATGATGCCTTCCTGTGTGTAGTGCAATTTCTAGCAATACATACCGATCTAATGTTTTTTTTATGGTATAATCTAAAATTGCTTTTTTGCTACCTGTAACTTCTTTGGTAAAAGCAGTTGATTTGTTATTCTTCGGGTTTTTTCGAAGCCAATGAGTTAAAGTATCTTGTTGTTTTGGAGGCGTATTTTTAACAACTGCCCAATATGTTTTCTTAGCTTTCTTTTCAGCAAAAAGCGCATTCAATCGAGGTAAGGCCTTTGAAGTTCTTGCAAATACAATAATTCCTGTTGTAGGTCTATCCAAGCGATGTACAACGCCCAAAAAAACATTGCCGGGTTTATTATACTTTTCGGCAATATATTCTTTTACAACATCGCTGAGTGGTTTATCGCCTGTTTTATCACCTTGTACAATATCGCCAGCACGTTTATTGACAATAATAATATGATTGTCTTCATACAGTACTTGGAGATTGTTTTTGTTGGATAATATTTTAGACATTTTTAGACTTCTTAGATCGTTGTACTTTTAGATTATTAGATTATTGGATTTGCTTAGATTATGTTTTTAGTGTTGATTTGAATTTAGAGGTCATTTTAATAATTTCTTCAAGTTCAATCGTTAGTTTTTGTAAATTTTCCTTTGAAATAAATTTTAAATCATGCGCGATTAACAATTGAGTTTCTATTTCGTAGGCAGAACCTAATGCTATTCGTAAAAAACGAATAAAATCTTTATTAGAATTCCTGGAAGTTCCTTCAGCTATGTTTGAAGGAATTGAAACAGAAGCTCTCCGTAATTGATTCGTCAATCCGAATTTTTCTGATTCAGGAAATTTTGATGTTATTTCATATATCTGAGAACAAAAAAGTCTACTTCTTTTCCAAATACTTAAATCTTTAAAACGATGCATAATAACATATTTAATTTATTAAATATGAGTATTTACAAAAGGGTTAAAAATTCTACGTCTAACAAGTCTAAGAATCTAAGTTAGTCTAGATTAATACTGTTCCTTCTCATTTGGAAAATCAACAGACTTCACATCGGCAGCATATTGTTTAAAAGCATTGGTCATTTCTTCGTACATGTTTAAATAACGACGTAAAAACCTAGGATTGAATTCATGTGTCATTCCTAGCATGTCATGCGTAACTAATACTTGTCCATCAACACCATTTCCAGCGCCAATTCCAATGACAGGAATCGTTAGACTTTCAGCAACTTCTTTAGCTAATTTTGCAGGAACTTTTTCTAAAACAATAGCAAAACAACCTGCTTTTTCCAGCATTTTGGCATCATCTTTTAGTTTTTGTGCTTCTGCTTCCTCTTTAGCGCGTACTGTATACGTTCCGAATTTATAAATAGATTGAGGCGTTAATCCTAGATGTCCCATCACAGGAATTCCAGCATTTAAAATACGTTTGATAGATTCTTTAATTTCCTTTCCGCCTTCTACTTTTACGGCATGTCCACCAGATTCTTTCATGATACGAATTGCAGAACGCAAGGCTTCTTTAGGATCTGATTGATACGTTCCAAAAGGTAAATCAACAACAACCAAAGCTCTTTCTATAGCTCTTATAACTGAAGATGCATGATAAATCATTTGATCTAATGTAATAGGTAAGGTAGTTTCATGTCCTGCCATTACATTACTTGCAGAATCTCCAACAAGAATTACATCAATTCCAGCACCATCCACAATTTTTGCCATGGTATAATCATAAGCGGTCAACATGGAAATCTTTTCTCCATTGCTCTTCATTTCCACAACTGATTTTGTGGTCACTCTTTTGTATTGTTTCTTTGCAACTGACATATAGTATGGTTTTCTAAGGATGTAAAAATAAGAATAAAATATAAAGTGATTGTGTCCTAGCGATATTTTTAAAATTCAATAGTAGTATACGAATGTCAGTTGTTTGAATTCAATGCATATTTTCATCTATTTACTTGATAGATTTTAAAATAGTAAAAAGGCTATCTAGGTTTTTAATAAACTCATTCTATCACTCTTTTAAAAAAGACCATTCATCACAGGTTTTATCGTATTTGTATAGGAATCCAAACTTCTTCTTGTGAATCTTCACTATTTGGAATGTATTTGTCTCCTAATACTTCAAAATGAGGTCTGTTGTCTAATTCGTACTCAGAATTTGGCAACCATTCTCCAAAAATATAATTTGCCATGTGTGAAAAATTTTGAGGCAATCCTTTGTAATTGAATACAGCGTATAATCCTGATGCAATGGTTAGTGTTTCCATAGTTTCAGGAATATTTTCAAAACTAGAAACTTCTGTCATTGCAAGCTTGGTAAATTCTGTCTGCGGATTGAAATTTTTAAAATATGAAACCTCATCATATACCTGAATAGAATATAAGTCAGTACCAACAGAGTTTTCGATACTTTTTCGTTGTTGCATAAAACTTTTCCAAAGTATTGGCGTCGAATTTTGTATCAAAGACATGCGAGCAGATTTTCCAACGAGTTTTTTCTGCGGAAACGTTTGTATGATTGGTGGTTGTTTTATCATGAATCTATAGTTGAATCTTTTCGTTTCCCAAAATACCACATTAAAATACTTCCTGTAACAAACATCCAAATAGAATAGGCAACAATTGGAATGGCCATATCTAAGTTGTTTAAAACAGTTGTAGCAATTACGATAGCTAGTGTACCATTTTGAATACCACTTTCTACAGTAATTGAAATAGAATCTTTTAGGTTTAATTTAAACAAGCGAGCCGTTAAATACCCTAAAGTCATGGTAGCAATGTTTAGTAATAAAGTTACTAGTCCAACTTGTTTCATAGCATCGCCTAAAAATTTCCATTTTGCAGCAACAATAGCAATAAATATCAACACAAAAATAACGGTTGAAGCGGTACGCATTGGTTTTTCCATGCGTGTAGAAAACGCAGGTTTTGAACGTCTTACAAACATTCCTATTGAAATTGGAACGATGATGATGACAAGAATTTGTAAAATAATATCAAGTATCGGTAATTCAATTACAACATTGGCAGTACTTCCAAAATAGTCAAGTGCAAAAGACAAAATGGTAGGAATCGTTAAAATAGTTGCAAAACTCACAATTGCTGTCAGTGTGACTGATAATGCGATATTTCCTTTACAAATTTGAGTAATCAAGTTGCTAGTTGGTCCACCAGGCGCGGCTGCTAAAATCATTAATCCGATAGCCATAGTTGTATCTAAATCAAAGGCAATAGCGAGTATAAAACCAATAATAGGTAAAAATACAAGCTGATTTACAATACCGATCAATACGGCTTTTGGATATTTTGTAATTCGGGTAAAATCTTTAGGAACTAAGGTTAATCCCATACCGAACATAATAATAGCAAGCGATAAAGGAAGTAAAACTTTGGTTAAAATGGTGACAATCATTGGTTGGTTATTTTTACCAAACAATGTAGTAATAAAAAAGACACGTATATAATTTATTATAGTTAATTATATGTTCTTTTAATTTTGTTTTATAATTGGATAGAAGAATAGCAACTTTTAATCCATTAGTAATTTACATCACAAATAGAGAAGGATTGTAGTATAAACCTGTATAAACCCATGTAGCAAGCATATATGTAAAAGTTCCAACAATAAAAAAGAGCATGCGAAATTGAAAAATATTAAGTTTTCCTTTTAGGTGATATTGATTTATTACTTCGAGCAGAATTCCAGTAGAATATAAAACATTAGCCATAATTCCCCATAAAATAATTCCGATTGCGTCTTCCATTCCAAAAGTATGTGGAATAAAAGCAAGAACAGCTATAACACCTGTAATGCCAACAAAAAAGTTAAATGCTATACGCTTTTGTTCCCACCAAGAAATAGTGGCTCTCAATACAGTATAATTCATGTTAAGATATATAGTAGGTTAATGAATTTATAACATAGTAAAAGTAGTTAAATGTTGTCGAGATTGATTTGTTAAAAATCTTAAAACTATGGTAAATTTCAGCTGATTTTCATTAATTTAAGTTAAATTCCTCCAAAATCAATCAACATGAAACGATATTTATTTTTACTAATTTTAATAGTAAGCTTTCGCTTGAATGCACAAACGGACGATGAAATTGCTGCAAAACAAGCGGTTATTCAATTCTTTGAAGGTTTTCACAAAAAAGATTCCGTTATGATGCAAGAAGTGGTACACAAAGACATCATTTTACAAACTACGTTTACCAACAAAAAAGGAGAAGCCATTTTGCGAAATCAAAAAGCAGAAGGTTTTATAAAAGCGGTTGTGAGTAGGGCAGATGCACCAACTTGGGACGAAAGAATACAATCATATAACGTACAAGTAGATGGTACTATGGCGAATGTTTGGACACCTTATGAATTTTGGCTTGATGGAAAGTTTTTACATTGTGGCGTAAATTCATTTCAACTCTTCAAAGACAATGGAAAATGGAAAATTATTTACCTCATTGATACACGCCGTAAAAAAAGCTGTAAAGAATAAACCTACTGAGATTACACTGAACTTCTAAATTCTTAAATTTTATCAAGACATATAAAAAATGAATCGTGAGATAATTGACATACATGATTATACAATTTTGTTAGAAGAAGCTGCTACTGATAACAACTTAATCGATTCATGTTTTTTTGACGAACCTGTTGTGGCTATTGCCTTTTATGGAGCTGGAGATGTTGGTCTCAAAGTTAAATTTGATGGAAAAACCAAAGAATTTCATCATACCAAAGGCATGGTGTTGTCATTTTATGCAGATAGTAAAGTAGAATTTGAACATCATGTTTCCAAACTAAAACCGTTGCAATGTTTAGTAATTGCTACCACCATAAAAAATATTGATACATTACCTAATGGAGAAGGTCAGTTTTTAGAGCAGTTTTTACAGCAATTAGTACATCCAAAAGATCATTATGTAGAAGGTCCGGTGTTTAATATGAGTCCAGAAATGTTTCTGTTGGTGGAACAGTTTTTCAACAATACTTTTCAAAGTGAAATAAAAATGCTGTTTTATAAAAGTCATATAACCGCTTTACTCGCGCACTATTTTGGACAACTAGCAAAACAACAAGATACTCAACTATATACTTCGCAACTTGAAAAAATCAACCTAGCTCAAGAAATCTTACTGTCTGACATAGAAAATCCGCCTTCCTTAACAGAATTGGCGCATAGAATTGGAACTAATACCAACAAACTAAAAAAAGAATTCAAAGCGCAGTTTGGTGTTCCGGTTTTTAAATATCTACAAAATGAACGCCTGAAGAAAGCTTATAATTTAATCAAGAATGAACGAAAAACGATTCAAGAAGCAGCTTGGGCTGTGGGCTATGATAGTTTAGGATCTTTTTCCAATGCCTTTGAAAAAAAGTTTGGCTATAGACCTAGTCAAGTGTAAAATTCTTTTCGAATAAATCATAATTCTTTTCGAATAAGTAACTGATATACAGTAGCTATAGATTTGTATCATAATTTAAAATCAAAAATTATGATTCGTAAAAACTTATTTAGCATTGTATGCGCCACCTTAGTTTGGGTTTTAGGTGTTAGCTTTTATCTCTTATCATTTTATATATCCATTTTTGAAAATATTGAACTACAATCAAATATTCTATTGGTTTTAGGGATCATACCAAGCGCGTGTTTAGGAACGTATCTGTTCTACACAAAATATCACATGAAGCCAATTGCTTTAGCACTTACATTCGTTGTAGTAGCAACGCTGTTAGATGCATTTATAACGGTTCCTATATTTATACTTCCGAATGGAGGAAGCTATTCAGAGTTTTTTGGAGATCCTATGTTTTACATTATTCTAGTTGAATTTTACTTCATCGTATTATATTTTGGAACTCACTTAACCAATAAAATAAAAGCATGAAAACATATGCTTTTTTCATCACGGTTTTACTAAATGCACTTTCAACAGGTTTTTTCTTTGCCTGGTCAGTTTCAGTTGTATTAGGAACAAAAAAAGTAAGCGATTTAGCATATCTAGAAACGATGCAAAGTATTAATAGGGAAATCTTAAATCCAGTATTCTACATTGTATTTTTTGGAAGCCTACTAACATTACTTATGGCAACATGTCTACAATTTAATAACAAAACTGTGTTTTGGTTGATTCTTGCTTCAACAATTATCTATCTAATAGGAACTTTTGGAATTACCGCCTTTGGAAATGTTCCTTTAAACAATGAATTGGATGTACTAAACATCGCCAAACTTAGTTTGTCAGAGTTAAAGAATTTTCGAATCTATTATGAAAGTATATGGAATCAGTATCATAGCATGAGAACTGTTTCAAGTATTATTTCATTCACACTATTACTCATATCAATATTCATCAAAAAAACAATTTAAAATAAAATCATTATGAAAACAAACATCTTAGTCATTGGAGGAACCGGAAAAACAGGTCGTCGTGTAGTAGAACAATTAAAAAAGAAAGGAATTGAACCTAGAATTGGTTCCAGAAAAGCAACACCAAGTTTTGATTGGGATCATAAAGATACTTGGGTAGATGCTTTAAATGGTATTGAAAAAATGTACATAACCTATTATCCTGATTTGGCGGTTCCTGGAGCCAAAGAAGCTATAGAAAGTTTAACTTATTTAGCAAAAGAATTAGGCGTAAAAAAAATGGTTTTACTTTCTGGGAAAGGGGAAACAGAAGCGGAAGCCTGTGAAGAAATAGTGATGAATTCTGGTATAAATTATACCATTGTTAGAGCTTCTTGGTTTAATCAAAATTGGAGTGAAAGTTTCTTTTTAGAACCTATTCTATCTGGAGAAGTAGCATTACCAATGTCTGATGTTTTAATTCCATTTGTAGACGTTAATGACATTGCTGAAGTTGCAGCAACAGTCTTACTTGATGATTCTTATAATGGTGAAATTATTGAAGTAACAGGTCCAGAATTAATCACTTTTAAAGACATCATACATATCATTTCAAAAACGAGCAGTAGAAGTTTAAATTTTCATGACATCACTTTACAACAATATGTAGAAGGTATGAAACAAATGCAAATACCTGATGATGTTGTTTGGCTGATTGAATATTTATTTAGTCACGTTTTGACCAATCCAAAAAACCAACAAGTAGTTAATGACATTGAGCGAGTTTTAGGCAGAAAAGCAAAAACATTTTTAGAATATGCTCAAGAAACTGCAAAAACTGGAATTTGGAACCAAGTCAGCGTTCAATAATCATTGCCAACCATATATAGTTCGTTGTGATTGAAAACCATAACATCACTAATTTTTCGCAACGAGCTATATACAAATATTTACACTGTTTTTGATCAAGCGAAAAATAATCAAAAACATTAGAAGTTTAATTATTAGGTAACCATAATGAATCTTAGTAAATCTGATAAGTCTAAAAATAGAAGTTTCTCTAAATTAACAATCAGCTAAATTTACGCCAACTGCCAAACCGCCTTCGGAAGTTTCTTTATACTTAGAGTTCATATCTTGTGCTGTTTCCCACATAGTATGAACTACTTTATCTAATGGTACTTTTGCATCTTCAGGATTTGTTTCCATAGCCAATTCAGCAGCATTTATGGCTTTAATTGCTCCCATGGAATTTCGTTCAATACATGGAACCTGTACCAAACCGCCAATAGGATCACAAGTAAGTCCCAAATGATGTTCCATAGCAATTTCTGCAGCAACCATTACTTGTTCTGGAGAACCGCCATATAATTCTGTTAATGCACCAGCTGCCATAGCAGAAGAAACACCGATTTCGGCTTGACAACCGCCCATAGCTGCAGAAATAGTAGCCCCTTTTTTGAAAATACTTCCAATTTCGCCTGCAACCATTAAAAAACGCTTGATATGACTAAAATCTGCTTTGTGATTTTCTATCACCATATAATACATCAAAACTGCAGGAATAACGCCAGCACTTCCATTTGTTGGAGCTGTAACTACGCGTCCTAGAGAAGCATTCACTTCATTTACTGCTAAAGCAAAACAGCTTACCCATTTAAAAATTTGGCGAAATCGAACTTTCGTCTTGCGAATTGTTTGCAACCATTCTTCAGGAGAATTATACAGTAAATCTCCTTTTAACTTCTGATGTATATCGTAAGCTCTACGTTTTACATTCAATCCGCCAGGCAAAACTCCAGTGGTATGGCAACCTGTATACATACATTCTAACATGGTATTCCAAACACGGTGTAATTCGGCGTCAATTTCTTCAGGAAAACGCAATAAGGTTTCATTCAATAATACAATCTCAGAAATCTTCTTCTGTTCCTTTTCACAAAAACTAACTAAATCTGTCGCTTTATCAATAGGGAAAGGAAAAATACGAATAGGATGATCGGTATCATCATGTGTTTCTTCCTCTTTTACGACAAATCCGCCACCAATAGAATAAAAAGTAGATGAATGTATCTTGTGATTTACAATAGCATGAAATGTAATTCCGTTTGGATGAAACGGTAAAAAATCAGAATTAAATACAATGTCTTTACTTGGCGTAAATGAAATTTCTTTTTCTTGGTTAAAAGATAAAATTTGCTGTTGATTGATCGTTTCTACAATCGTAGGAATACTATCAGTTGGCACAGTTTCTGGATCGGCTCCATACAAGCCTAACAATACGGCCAAATCAGTCGCATGCCCTTTTCCTGTCAAAGATAAAGAGCCAAACAAATCTACTTTAATAGAAGTGACAGCATCAAAAAGATTGGCAGTTTTCAATTCTTTTATCCAACTCTCGGCAGCTCTCCAAGGACCTAAAGTATGTGAACTTGAAGGACCAACACCGATTTTAAGCATATCAAAAACACTGATGTATTCCATTAGATAGTTTAATTTTTTCGCAAAACAAATATATGTGATTCCTATTAAGAATATGTAAGTATTGCATGAAATAATAGGTGAAAAATCAAAATTTCTGCCAACCTGTCACGCATTCTTGACATAATCATAAATCTATCTGACAAAACTCTAGGATTTTTGTGTTGGCATAATCATTGACTTATTACAGACAAATTAGAAAAGCAAACAATTAAAATTAAAGTATAACACAACAGAATAGATAAAAGTTTAAAATAAGTTATGAGTAAAATTATTGGAATCGATTTAGGAACTACCAACTCATGTGTTTCTGTAATGGAAGGAAACGAGCCAGTAGTAATTGCAAATGCTGAGGGAAGACGTACAACTCCTTCTGTTATTGCTTTTGTTGAAGGTGGAGAAATTAAAGTTGGTGATCCTGCAAAAAGACAAGCAGTAACAAATCCAACAAAAACGGTTTATTCTATCAAACGTTTTATGGGGAACAAATTTTCAGAATCTTCAAAAGAAGCTGGACGTGTTCCTTACAAAGTAGTAAAAGGAGACAACGATACGCCAAGAGTTGATATTGATGGGCGTTTATATACACCACAAGAATTATCTGCAATGATTCTTCAAAAAATGAAGAAAACAGCAGAAGAGTTCTTAGGACAAGATGTTTCGGAAGCTGTAGTTACAGTTCCTGCATATTTTAACGATGCACAACGTCAAGCAACAAAAGAAGCTGGAGAAATTGCAGGTTTAAAAGTTAGAAGAATTATCAACGAGCCAACTGCTGCGGCATTAGCTTACGGATTAGATAAAAAAGGTCAAGACCAAAAAATTGCTGTTTTTGACTTTGGAGGTGGAACGCACGATGTTTCTATCTTAGAATTAGGTGATGGAGTTTTTGAAGTATTAGCTACTGATGGAGATACACACTTAGGAGGAGACGATGTAGATGAAAAGATCATTAACTGGTTAGCTGATGAGTTTAACAAAGATGAATCAATGGATTTACGTAAAGATCCAATGGCTTTACAACGTTTGAAAGAAGCGGCTGAAAAAGCTAAAATTGAATTGTCTAGTTCTACATCAACAGAAATCAATTTACCTTATATTACAGCTACAGCAAGTGGACCAAAACACTTAGTACGTTCATTATCAAGATCTAAATTTGAGCAATTAATTGACGATTTAGTAAAGAGAACTATTGAGCCTTGCCAAACCGCTTTAAAGAATGCAGGTTTATCTACAGGAGATATTGATGAAATTATCTTAGTTGGTGGATCAACTCGTATTCCAGCAGTTCAAGAAGCAGTAGAAAAATTCTTTGGTAAAAAACCAAGTAAAGGAGTAAACCCAGATGAGGTTGTTGCGGTTGGTGCAGCAATTCAAGGTGGAGTTTTAACAGGAGATGTTAAAGACGTATTATTATTAGACGTAACGCCACTTTCACTAGGAATTGAGACAATGGGGAATGTAATGACAAAGCTTATTGAAGCAAATACTACAATTCCAACGAAGAAATCTCAAGTATTCTCAACAGCAGCAGACAATCAGCCATCTGTGGAAATTCACGTATTACAAGGTGAGCGTCCAATGGCAGCGCACAATAAAACAATTGGTCGTTTTCACTTAGACGGAATTCCACCAGCACAAAGAGGAGTTCCTCAAATTGAAGTAACTTTCGATATTGATGCTAACGGAATTATCAATGTTTCTGCTAAAGATAAAGGAACTAACAAAGAGCAAAATATTCGTATCGAAGCTTCTTCAGGATTAACAGAGGAAGAAATCCAGAAAATGAAGCAAGAAGCGGAAGCAAATGCGGAAGCTGATAAGCAAGCAAAAGAAACTGCCGATAAACTAAACAGCGCAGATTCTATGATTTTCCAAACTGAAAAGCAATTAAGCGAATTTGGTGATAAATTATCTGATGATAAGAAAAAACCAATCGAAGATGCTTTAGAGGAATTGAAGAAAGCGTACGAAACAAAAGATATCGCTGTAATTGATCCTGCTTTAGAGAAAATCAACGAAGCTTGGAAAGTAGCAAGTGAAGAAATGTATAAAGCACAAGCTGAAGCACAACAAGGTGGAGCAGGGCAACCTGGACCAGATGCTTCTGCAGGTGGAAATGATGACAAAGACGGAGAAGACGTTCAAGACGTAGACTTCGAAGAAGTCAAGTAGCCTGTCTTGAGCGAAGTCTAAATGGTAGACTTCGAAGAAGTGAAGTAATCTTTACAACATATATATATAAGAAAAGCAGCTCAACTGAGCTGCTTTTTTTGTTTACACTAAACTAACTTTTAAAAAGAAGTTAAGTGTAGCTTTTTATTCTTGTGTCTAAACACATTTCCTTTTCCTTGCAATTTTTTCTCCTGTTCAGCTTCTATTTTCATGAAATTTTGATAGTATTTAGATACTTCCGCATTTGAAAGAGTTGGTTTACTACCATTTGTAATAGCTTCTGTGATATATGAATGTAACAAACCTTGGTACGAGTTTTTGAATAAATTATGTGTTGCAAAAATGTCACATCCAATAATTTTATCGCCCGAAATAGCAATCACACCAACAATAGAAGTATCATTCACAAATTTATTTTTAAAGAAATTTAAGTAAGAGCTTAAGTCTTTTGTATAGGTTTTCGATTTTTCTAATTCAGCATACGTACCTGTACTTGACGAAGCTGAATTTTTTTGCGTAGTTTCTGCCACATTTGCCCAAACTTTACTTTGATCTTTATCTACCAAAGCCGCTTGCCTAACTTTCTTGCTACTTACATTGTAATATCCTTTAAATGCATTTCCAGATTCTTTTTGATGCCATCTGTTTTGTTCAACACAGAAAGCAGGAATGTTCTTTTTTTCGCCTGGAGCAATAATCACATCTTCAGCAACCAAACGATCTTGTTTTCCGCCTTTAACAACTTCTCCTGCAATGATGTAAATGTTCACATTAGAGTTATTAGTTGCAATGAGTGTATTTACATTCCCGGAATCACTGATTTCTATTTTTCCCGATTCAATAGCTTTCTTTAAATTATCATACTTCCCAATATTTTGATATGCCTTTTTGTAAGTATTATTTGCTTTGATAGGAATGAGTTGTAAGTTCTTAAAGCTGTTTTGTTTTTTAGTTACAACTTTTAAATTATCGCTGTTCATTTGAGCCGAAACAGTAATGAAAGATAAACAGAAGAAGATTATTAATGTGTACTTAATATATGACATGACGTATTAATTTTAGAATGAATACCTAAAGTAACTTCATTCTAAAACTAAAAAAATATGGAATTAGGGAACTATTGTTTTTAATACGTAAACATTACGTATCATTTAGAAAAGAGTTAATGTAATTGAAAAAGAGACTAGTCTAAAAGCTAAATTTTCGTCAAATCGAACTTGATTAAGTATCTCATTAGAAATGATCTAGTTAGATAAGATTCTGAATCAAGTTCATAATGACGTTTCTAAAAACATTTAGATAGTCTCTTTTTTAATAAATATGCTTAATTTTTTACAATTCGCTTTACGGCAACATTATTCTCTGTATCTCTAAGTTTCATAAAATACATTCCAGCAGCCAAATTTGAAACATCTACAGTTTGTCCATCAGAAAGTTGTCCAACATTTAAAGTGGTTTGTAATGTGCGTCCATTTAAATCGAGAATAGAAACACTTTCCAAAGAAATATTAGTAACACTATTAATCGTAATTAGTCCTTTTGTTGGATTTGGAGATAATTTTATACTGTTTGAAAATGTATTTTCTGCGACACTTAAGTTTTCATCGATAGTTACATCAAAAGAACACATTACGGAATTACCTGCTAAATCTGTAATTGTAAAAGTATTTGTAGTTGTTCCTACTGGGAAATCTGCTCCACTAGGCAATCCAGCTGTTTGTATTGGTGCGTAATCTATTTCTAAAAGATACCTGTAAGTACTTCCGTTGGTAATATCATTCCAACCGCCACTAGACTGAATTACCGTATAATCTTCGTTTCCAGCGTTATTTGGTTCACCAGGATTCCAGTTGTCATAAGTTGCAGCATCTCCGCTTTGCCAAACAAAACTTCCTTCGGTAGCAGTATCGTTATAACCAATTAGTATATCTGCAGCAGCGCCTAAAGTATTAATAGCTTCCGTAATAGTTGTATTATCGCTTACATTTCTTATTGTTCCTACAAATCCGCCTTGAACGATGGCATCATTAAAGGCGTCTGCAGGCGTAAAGGTATTATCTGATAAATAATAGGCTTTTCCATTAATATTTGTCAAAGGTGTAAAATCTGTTAATGGGTTTATCAGTACGCAATTGTCAGTTGGCGTCAATGAATAATTAACAACAGCTGTAGTATCTCCAAAATTAGTAGCTGTTTGCATAATATTTGCAGGACAACCTGCTACAGGATCTTCATTATCAACAACTGTGACAGTAAAACTACAACTAGATGTATTATTATCAGAATCAGTTACACTCATAAAAACCTCTGTAACTCCTACAGGAAAAGATGAGCCAGAAGGTAAACCAGATGTAACAGTTGCAGTCAGCATTCCATCTTCAGTATCATTCGCAGTTACATTATAATTAACTACAGCATCACATTGTCCAGTTGTATTATTTACTGTAATATTGGCAGGACAAGTAATCACTGGCGAATCTCCGATAGATTCATACAATTGTACATCTGCAATTTGATTGATGCTTGATGATCCGCAAGTATTTGTAAAATTAACTCTGTAATACGTATATGAATTTGTGTTTGCAAAGGAGAATGTTCTAGAAAAAAAACGTGTAGAAACACATGGAATACTTCCTGTAGCTATGCTTGTAAAATTTGTTCCATCATTAGAACCTGAAATTTCATAATCTGTAGGATCTCTTTCTGGAGCATCGTTTGCGGTTACAATTTCCATAGCAATAGCAGTTGCAGAAACGCCTAATAAATCTACTTCAAAACCAATTCCGTCGAAAGCATTAAAGTCTAAAAACTTTGTATTTGAATTTTGATCGATAACATTTTGAACACCTTCACCACCTGGAGAATTTACACTACCAAAAGTTGTTGCTGTATGAATGGAATCGTCAAAAATTCCTTGTGCGTATATGGTAGTTACACTAGTTAGAAATAATAATAGAATGAGTAATTTTTGTTTCATAATTGGTTGGTTGTTTAATTTTAAATTGAATAATGTCAGGAAGTTAGCAGAATTTTACTAAACTATCAAATTTTTTATTCTTTAAAATAAATTACCCAAACGTTCTTGAAACGTCACTAATTGCAAGGCTTTTGGATACATTTTATATGCGATTAAAATAGTACCTTATCTCTATTGGGTAAATAGAAAATATCTAGAAATAATACAAAATGTTACGCTTCTTCTTTATTTAAAATAGCGAGACCAACTCGAATAGTTGCGTAGGGAATTGCCTCTTGGAAATGTTCAAAATATGGTTTTAAAGCATCAGGATTTTCAAGTGTTTCTTTTGCTTTTCTAATACTATCTAAATCGTGTTTGTCAATGAATTGATGCATGTTAATTTCTTTGCCTTCTGCATACAATTTTGAAATGTGTGAAAAAATAGTAGTTTGTGCTAGCTTTCGTTCTACCGCAATCTCTTCGATAGATAAGCCTTGTTGATATAATTCGTAAGTTTTGAGAGTCGTATCAACTTTACGTTTTTTCTTTTTCTCTTTTGTAAATGCGATGATCTCTTTGATAAAATCATATCCGTAGTTCATCATTTTTACACGTCCAACTCCATTAATTCTAATAAACTCTTCGTCAGACATAGGGCGTTCGGCTTCCATTTCACGAAGTGTAGCATCGTTGAAGATTTGATATGCAGGAACGCCTTCTTCTTGAGCAATTTTTAAACGCAATTGACGCAAACGTTCAAACAATGAATTCTTTCTCGCTTTTGGTTTTTTTGCTTTTTGTTCCTCTTGTATTTTTTCGACTTCTACTAAATTTGCTAAATCAACTTTTTTACTATTGAACAATACATCCTTTGCAAACTCGGTCAATTTTAGCTTATTATTTTCGTGGAAAGCAATTTCTAAGTATCCTAAATTGATCAACTGAGTGATATACTGCTTCCAGTCAAGCCAAGCAATATCTTTGGCAATTCCATAGGTTTTTAACTCTTGGTAGCCTTTCTCTAAAATTACATTATTCTGTGCGCCACGCAATACATCAATCACAGTGCCAATAGGTTCTTGTCCTTTTAATCTCGCTACTGCAGATAGTGCTTTTTGCGCAATAACTGTTCCGTCAAAAAACTGTGGTGGATTATGACAAACATCACAATTTCCACAATCTTCACTGATCAATTCACCAAAATAATTCAGCAGAATCTTTCTACGACAACTCAACGCGTCTGCATACTCTTTCATACGATCGAGTTTAGCTAATTGTACTTCTACATTGCCAGAACTTGCCGCAAATTTTTTCAATTGAATGACATCACCGTAACTATGAAAAAGTAACGTATTGGAAGGCAAGCCATCACGACCGGCACGTCCAATTTCTTGATAATAACCTTCTATATTTTTAGGCAAATTATAATGAATTACCCAACGAACGTTCGATTTATCGATTCCCATACCAAATGCAATCGTAGCACAAATTACTTGACAAGTGTCGTTGATAAAATCTTCTTGGATTTTAGAACGTTTTTCATGTGCAATTCCTGCGTGATAGGCAATAGCATTAATGTTAGCATTTTGTAACTTTTCGGCAACTGTTTCGGTAGCTTTTCGACTCAAACAATAAATAATTCCACTTTCATTTGGACGATCGTCTATAAAATTGATGATTTGTTTGATGCGATCATTGGCAGGCCGAACTTCTAATTTTAGGTTTTTTCTATCAAAAGAAGCAATATGCTGTGTTGCATGCGGAATATTTAATTGATTCGCAATGTCTTCACGTGTAGCTTTATCGGCAGTCGCAGTTAAAGCAATTACAGGAATATTTTGAAAACGCTTTTTTAAATAGCCAAGATTTGTATATGCAGGACGAAAATCGTGTCCCCAAGACGAAATACAATGTGCTTCATCAATAGCGATCAAACTAATTGTTTGACTGCTGAAAATATGTTCTAAATACGATAAGCTTTCAGGCGCAGTATACAGTAATTTAATTTCACCAGCTGAAACCTTCGTATAAATTTCTTGTTGCTCGATTTCGGTCTGACTACTATTTATATATGCTGCAGCAATTCCATTGGTCGTCAATCCATCTACTTGATCTTTCATCAAAGCAATTAATGGTGAAATTACAATAGTAAGTCCTTCTAATAAAATTGCTGGCAATTGATAACAAATAGATTTTCCGCCACCAGTAGGCATAATGACTAAATTATCGTTTCCTTCAAAAATGGAATTAATAATTTCTTCCTGCAATGGCCGGAATTTATCATATCCGAAGTATTCTTTTAAGGTTTTTTTTAGGGTAGTTGGAGCTATCATACCGTACAAAGAAAACAAAAAAATATGTCAGTAGTGAATAGTTTTTCGATAAGTAGCTCGGTTTTTATAAAATGGGATATAAGAAAATATTGACTTTTATAGAATAATTTTATGGTTAAAAACTTGAAGAACAGTTGAATAAAAAAGCACAACTTAGATAAAGTTGTGCTTTTTTCGGTTGGTTGATTGGTTATTATAGATGATATGAGTTAGTTTAGGTTTTTTAGGAAAAACTAAATACAAACTCAATTATATTTCTTTTGATTTGATAAAATTAAGCAGAAAAAAATATAAACGATTACGTGATCGCCTTACTAAAGGTAGGTAAGATCGTTAAATTTTATAATTCTGTTAACATTTTTAAAGCGTCTCTTGAAACTTTGTGTGTTCCTTGAAACGTCTTGAAAATGTAGTTGTTACCAAATAGTAATTGCATTTTTTCATGTTCTTGTAACATGCGTTCTTCTGTGAAGTATTCGTCTTGTAAACCAACAATATTTAATACTTTGGTTTTACTCGGATTCAGAAAAGTAAAATCTTCTTTTGTCAATTCCTTGGGAATGCTTCCTGCATAAATAATCAACTTGTCACACGAGATTTGAAAACGAGAAATCCAACGTAAAGCTACAGAAACTCCTTGCGAAAAGCCCAAAACAAAAAACTGTATATCATCAGGAATTTTTTCAGCGTGATAAATCGCGTTTAAATTCGCCATCACATTTTTGATTTCTGCTTCTGTATTCTCTTTAGTTAGCCAGCTTGCGCCAACATGTTTATATTCGTTCTTTAAATAATATTTTGAAGAAGCTTGTGGTGCAATGATGTAGTTTTCTTCCGAGTTTAATTCGTTAAAATATTTTATGAAATAACGACTCAAAAAACCAATTCCATGACATACAAACCAAACATTCTTGGTTTTTTCAGTCAATTGATTCATAGTAGAATATGTGTTGGTAATTTGATAAGCGATTTCTTTTTCTTCCATCTTTGAGTATTATGCTTCGTGTTTCGTATTTTTGTAATTCTAAATGAACAATGATAATTTTCCATAAATATATCAAATGAATTTAAATAAAGAAGCCATTTTAGCACAACTCAACGCTATTGTACCTAATACACTTTTAGAAACCTTAAAAATTTCATACACAGATGTTGGAGAGGACTATTTGATTGCCAAAATGCCTGTAAACCCAAGTGTGCATCAACCGCAAGGCTTATTGCATGGTGGCGCTACAGTAGCTTTAGCAGAAACTGTAGGAAGTACTGCCTCTCATTTATTTATCGATACTTCAAAATACAAAGTAAAAGGATTGGAAATTTCTGCAAACCATTTAAAAAGTAAAAGCGAAGGAGAAGTTTTTGCGACAGCACGACCAATTCACAAAGGCAGAACAACACATCTCTGGGAAATTAGAGTAGAAGATGAAGAAGGAAAGTTGATTTCTTTGTGTAAACTGACGACGATTGTTTTAGAAAAATAATTTTAAGAATTCTAGATGTTAACCAAGCTTTCCGATCACATACAAAAACAGTTGCCTTTTGTGGCGTATCGCAAACCGAATGAAACACACACAAAACTTGTATTTCAAAAGGATGATCATTTACATAAAGTTTCAGATTTTACAGAAAGTGGTTTTGTATTTGCACCATTTGACAATACAAAACAAATCATTCTTATTCCGTTTGATGAGGTTTTACAAGGAGAATTAGAAACGCTTGAAATAGATAAAACGACAACCGAAACATTGAATCCATCTGCGGAAGCGCGCCAAAAACACATACAATTGGTGCAAAAAGGAGTGGAGACAATTCAAAGTTCAACAATAGAAAAAATTGTATTATCTCGAAAAGAAGAAATCGCTTCTGAGACAAATCCTTTAGTATTATTTGAACGTTTACGAATACAATATCCTACAGCTTTTGTGTATTTGTGGTTTCATCCAAAAGTAGGCATGTGGGCAGGAGCTACACCTGAAACGTTATTAAAAGCTACAGGGAATACTGTAACTACAATGTCACTTGCTGGAACGAGAAGATTTAAAGAAAATGTAACCGTTGCTTGGAATCAAAAAGAAATAACGGAACAACAAATTGTTACTGATTATATCGTAAATCGATTGCAAAATGTAACTACAAATATATCTGTAAGTGAAGCAAAAACGCATCAAGCAGGAAGTTTAGTGCATTTGTGTTCTATGATTTCTGGAAGAATGCCTTCATCTGTAAATATTGGTGATATAGTTACAAAATTACATCCAACGCCCGCTATTTGTGGATTTCCTACAGAAGCAGCAAAATCATTTATTTTAAAAGAAGAAGCGTACGACAGAACTTTTTACACAGGATATTTAGGAGAATTAAATCTACGAGAAGAAACTTCTCGAAATCGCAATCGTAAAAACCAAGAAAATAGCGCATACAGAACTGTTCGTAACAACTCTGAGTTGTACGTGAATCTACGTTGTATGCAGTTAACTCACAATAAAAGAATACTTTACATTGGAGGCGGAATCACAAAAGATTCAAATCCAGAATCGGAATGGCAGGAAACACTTGCTAAATCTGAAATAATGAAGCGAGTATTATAGAAAATACACTGAAAATCGTATTTTTGTATTACAGATGATGTATTCAAAAATCCCATTAGCGCAAACACTTGTTTCGCTTTGTATTGCCAAAGGTATCAACCATGTTGTGATCTCTCCTGGATCGCGAAATGCACCATTAACGTTGAGTTTTTCACAGCATCCAAAAATTCATGCATATAGTATTGTTGATGAACGTTGTGCTGCGTTTTTTGCGTTAGGAATGGCGCAGCAATTATGCAAACCTGTGGCAGTGATTTGTACTTCAGGTTCGGCAGTGCTTAATTATTATCCCGCTATTGCGGAAGCATATTACAGTAATGTTCCTGTAGTCGTAATCTCTGCAGATCGTCCAGAATACTTAATCGATGTTGGTGACGGACAAACGATTCGTCAGAAACATGTTTTTAAAAACCACATCAATTACGAAGCCAATTTAAAACAAGATATTACGCATAAGAGTACTATTTTGGCAGAAACGCATCAACTGTCTAAAGAAACGGAGCGTGAATTACAAAAAGGAATTCAAGCATATAATGAGCAAGAAATCAATTTGGCGTTGAATGCTGCTGTAGAAAGTAACGGACCTGTACATATTAATGCTCCTTTTGATGAGCCTTTATATGAAATGTTATCAGAACCAACAGTTTCGCCAAACGTACAACCATTGGTGCTAAAAGAAGAGATAGAAGAGGAGAAGATTGCCAAAGTAGCAAATATTTGGAGTACTTCTACACGCAAAATGGTGTTGGTTGGAACATTGCCGCCGCATACTATTTCGAAACAGTATTTAGAGATTTTAGCAAATGATCCGTCCGTAATAGTTTTTACCGAAACAACTTCTAATTTACGCGACGATCAATTTTTCAATGCCATTGATCAAATGATTTTGCCTATTGAAAAAAATGAAGCCATGTTGGATGGGTTTCAACCAGAAATATTGTTAACACTTGGCGGAATGATTGTTTCCAAAAAAGTAAAAGCAATTCTGCGAAAGCGTCAACCAAAACATCACTGGCATATTCATGAGAATAGAGTATTCAATACATTCTTTTGTTTAGAATACTTTTTTAAGATGAATCCGAATCACTTTTTTGAGTTGTTTTTCAGTCAAACGAAAACTATTGAAAGTCCATACAAATCTTTTTGGAATGCTGTAAAAGCGGATCGTCAGCAAAAACATGCTACCTATTTGCAACAAGTAGCTTTTACAGATTTGAAAGCTTTTGAAGCAATCTTAGCGTCGTTGCCAAAATCGTTAATTCTGCATTTAGGAAACAGTTCTACAGTACGCTATGCACAGTTATTTGAGATTGATTCTAGTATCGAATTGTTTTGCAATCGAGGAACAAGTGGAATTGACGGAAGTACATCAACAGCAATAGGAACTTCGGTAGTTGCAGAAAAACAGACTGTCTTTATTACAGGCGATTTGAGTTTCTTTTATGATAGTAATGCACTTTGGAATAATTACATTCCAAAAAACTTCCGCATTATTTTGGTGAATAATAATGGAGGCGGAATTTTTAGAATTTTACCTGGAAATAAAAATACGGAGAACTTCGATACGTATTTTGAAACGATTCATCCGCATACAGCAAAGCAATTGGCAGAAATGTATGCTTTTGAATATATCACGGCTTCTGATGAAGTGTCGCTTCAAAAGGAATTGCAAACGTTTTATGATGAAAGCACTCAACCTAAAATACTAGAGATTTTTACGCCAAGAATTGAAAATGATGGTACGTTGATCGATTATTTTAAGTTTTTCAACGAAAAAAAATAACTAGCCTTCTCAAGAAAGTAAGAATATCTTCTAGTCAATTACTTTTGATAACAGATATTATTAATCAAAGTTTACAATTTAATAGAACAACAATTATGAGTAAAAGAGACGAGCTAATTGCAAAGTATGCAGCAGACTTAAAAGACAAATGTGGTGTAACTCCAGATATGGATTTATTAACAAAAGTAACGGTAGGTTGTGGTCCAGCAATTTATAACAAAGATGCGTCTACTGTTTCAGGATCTGACGAAAAAGAATTAGCAACCGTAAAAAACAATTTCTTAATTAAAAAATTAGGTTTGGCTGATAGCGCTGATTTAGACAAAGGAATCGATGCTGTTATTGAAAAATACGGTCGTTCAAACAGAACAAAATATAGAGCTGTTGTATATTACTTACTAACAGTACATTTCGGGAAAGAAGCAGTTTATAATTAATCAGATTACTGTTTAATACTATTATTAAATCCCTTTAAAAACGCCATCTCTTATCAGGATGGTGTTTTTTTGTTGAAAAACATGAGATAAACCGTACCTTTGGCGGAAATTTATAGTTATGATTCATTTAGGACAACTAAATACATTAGAAATATTACGAGAAACGCCTCCAGGACTTTTCTTGGGCGATGACGAAGGAAATGAAATTTTGTTGCCAAATAAATATGTGCCAACTTCTTTTGAAATAGGAGATAAACTCAGTGTCTTTGCATACTTAGATAGTCATGAGCGACCTGTAACCACGACTTTGAAACCTTATATGAAAGTCAATGAGTTTGGATTGCTTCGTGTGACTGCATTGAGTGATTTTGGTGCTTTTTTAGATTGGGGATTGGAAAAAGACTTATTTGTTCCTTTCAAAGAACAAGCACGTGATATGATTGAAGGAAAATGGTATGTTGTGTATTGCTATTTGGATGAAGAAACCAACCGCTTGGTAGGTTCTAGTAAAACGAATAAGTTTTTAAGTAATGAAGAATTAACGGTTGAACGTTTTGATGAGGTAGATTTAATGGTGTCTCGCTTTACAGATTTAGGTGTAGAAATGATCATTAATCAACAACATAAAGGTTTAGTGTACCAAGATGAAATTTTTAAAGAATTAAAACTTGGAGAAAAATTAAAAGGAGTTGTTAAGAAAGTAAGGGAAGACAATAAAATTGATCTTTCGTTGCAACATATTGGTTATAAAAATATAGAGCCTTCTGCGCAAATTGTATTAGATGCTTTGGAACGAAATGGAGGAAGTTTACCATTACACGATAAAAGTGATCCTGAAGCTATCAAAAAACGTTTAAATATGAGTAAAAAGAGCTTTAAAAAAGCTATTGGTAGCTTATACAAACAAAAACAGATTGTTATTAAATCTGATGGAATTGAGTTGAAATAATATGCTTACTCAAATATATTTAGAATAAAAAAATGCGCGTTGAAAAACGCGCATTTTTTGGATATATAATAGTCAGACTATTGTTCGTATAAAAACGAAACAAATTCTGTAGATTTTGCTTTGTTGTAAATTCTTAGGTCATCGATGCTTCCGCTAAAAGGACTTTCTCCAGAACCATCATTTCCAATGAATAGTGGTAGCGAATCTGTAGAAATTTCTCCTTTAATATACTTCATTAAAGCAGGTTTTCCATTGATGTATAAGTACATGGTATCACCTTTTAGCGTACATGTAATCATATACCAAGTATCTTTTTTATAATCAAATTTTCTCAATTCGTGCATGATTCCGTAAGGAGCAATAGAGAAAATGATATCATTTGTAACTACTTTTTCGTCTTCAAATGGTGAATATCCTATTGAAATTCCGTAAGCTGCTTGCTCTTTATTGGCATCTGAAACATTTTTGTATAAAACTTGTTGTAAATGTGAAGCATCTGTTTTTAACCATAAATTGATTGTAAATTCGTCTGTAAAATTTAAATGTTCACTTCCCGGAATACGAATATGATCACTAAGACCATCAAAAGCATACGCTAGATTTGCATTTCCAAAACGATCAAACGTTGGAGTTACACCCTTTGCTTCTGCGGTAATGCCGTAAGGACTTGTATCGTTTACATTTCCATCAAACTTATAATGAGCTACCAAACTTTCGGTAGCATCAAATATTGGTTCATCTTCTTCTATGCTGCAACTGCTAAAGACAAAAATGATTGCTAGACAGCTTATTAAATACGTGGTTTTCATGTTGAATTAGTTTTTTGATGACTGATGATTGATGAAAATAATGCATCAAAAACGATACCAAACACTTAATTTTCTAACAAAAAATTAACTTAATAAACTGTGAAATAGAAAATTTCATCTATTAAAACCCTTATTTACACCTTTTCGTACCTTCAAAAAGTTAAGAAACTCTTTTGTATATGGTAAAATCTAGTTAATGATGTCTTTAAATTCAGGGAAATTACCTTTTATCCAACCATCAGGTATTGGTAATGGTTGCGGAAAAGGAATGTCAGTATTAAAAAACGGATGATGATTATAGATTCCTAATCTTTGCATATGATATACTAAAAAAGAAGATTGCGTATACATTTTCTGATAGTTCCAATTGATATTCTCAGAATGGAAATCAAACTCTAGAATGTGTAACTTGTTGTAATATAGTTGACTATTATTGCTGTCTTCTGGGACTTCAACCATCATAAGACTTAATTTGTAGAACTCTTCTATAATATTTAATAATTCTGTAGCTTCATTAGATTTGGAATCAACTTTTCGTAACTGTTCATACACTTGGAATGGAAAAGTATATAGGTACGAATGTAGCTCATCGATGTAATATCCTTTAAAGTTATGAATTAATATTTTTTCAAGTATGATGGTATCTAATGAAACCTTTCCATCTGTTTTAAAAGCTAATCTTGATTTTTTTAGTAAATCAAAGGCACGTTCAGTACGTAACTCTTTCAAGATGTTAATGGTTTCTTCTGAAAAAACAATATTATAATCACGTTTGGCTTTTTCAGTTTCATTTTCAATATAAATTAACTCTTCTTTGTGCATTTTTTTATATGCTGTCTCTCCAATTTTATATTTTGAAATATCTATAAAACTGAGTAAAGCGAGTAAAACAATACTAAAAGCAAATGTTTTCAGCATCCATTGTTGTGACTTTACATATCGTGAAATTTCTGTCCATGCTATATAAAATAAGTATACAGGAAATAGATATAATATATAACCATATTCTTTAAAAAGATTGTGATCAAGAAACGGCATATACATTAAAAAACGTGTAATAAAGCTTAAGGCTCCAAACAATACAACATATTCTATAAAAAGCGAATAATTAACAATACGAGTAGTAGTGTATTTATACGATTTTTTTAGATATTCTGAGGGTTTAGAAAACCAAAAACGTAGCATAGTATTGTTCCCAAAAGCTATGGAAAGTGCTAAAAGAAATAATTTTTCAAAGCGAAGTTGTTCAACATTTTTTATAAGAAAATCAAAGTTTAAAACAATCTTGAACAGATCAACAGTTTCTAATATAAAAAAGATGAAACCATAGAAAAGAATTGCACTTAAAGTACCCAAAACGATACCAAGCCAAAATCGAGTTTTCCCAAGTTTAGTAACAGATAACCGTTGTTTTAGTTGATTTCTATTTTGTAGTTTCATGTGATTATAGGTATGAAACTAATAAAAAACGTTACAAACCTAATTTCTGACGCAATGCTTTTGGAAGTGCATCTTTATGAACCATTACTGAAATAGTTTTCATTCTAAAATACATTTCGCTCATATGTACATGTCCGTCATTTGGAATGCGTTCTGTATTGCTTCCCCACGAATTTTTTACACGGAAATACTTAGCGCCATTTTGATCGGTTGCCATTCCTGTAATATGCATTAAATGATCGTCGGTTGTTGTATAATTCTCAAAATCTCTTTGACGCTGTCTTGCATTGCTAGCATTTTCTTTTAAGATTTTTCCAGAAAAGTCTTTTCGATCTTTTACAGGAGTTTCTGGAATAATTGCAACAGCATATTTTGCAGAAAATGTAGCTTCCGATACATCGCAATCTAACTCAACGGTAAACCCAGTTTTTAAAGCATTTTCAGTGATTTCTACCAATTCGTCCAAAGGAACATTATAAAAACTTCCGTTAGAAAAGTTATCAGGAATGTTTAAAATAAATGATTTGTAATATGGTTGATGCGTAAACGAAGTAATAGTCACATAATCATCTGGGTTAATCTTTGTCATTTCCAAAAACGATTGTGGAGTATAGGATTTTCCCTCGTAAAGAAAAGATTTTGGTCGTTCACCTAAATAAATATCCAATACACTTTCAGTAGTGCGTTTCCAATTGGGTGATAATTTTTTCCCTGGATTCTTAATATAGGCATCCAACATCGCTTTTAAAACCGCTACCATTTCTGCGTGATTATGAGTTTCTTGGAGTGTTTGTAGACCAGAATATGTGCTATTAGGCATCAAACCATTTGATTTTATAGCATTCATCACATCGTGTGCCAATCCACCTTCACTAAATTGCGCTTTCCCTTGTCGCATCACATAATTCCACGCTTTTTTTGAATAGGTATTTCGTACATTATACATCTCAGAAATATCAATCTGCTTTCCTGTCAATCGTATAATTTCGGATTCTATAAAAGATGAAGTCGAAAAACTCCAACAAGTTCCTGTACGTCCTTGACTGATTACTGGAGTTGCCTCTAAATCAATAGTTGTTTTAAATTGATAATCTTGCGCAAATGTAACTGCAGAAAAACAAGCAATAAAAGCAGATAAAAATATTTTTTTCATTGGAAAAGGATGGTTTTGATGTCAATAAAATGATAAGAATTTGAATCAATAAATTCTTGTTAACTCTATAAAATGAATTATTTTTACGCAAAATACTAAAAAATATGAGTAAACCAGACTGGAAAAAGGTAAAAGAATACGATGATATTACTTATAAAAAAGCTGATGGCGTTGCCAGAATTGCTTTTAACAGACCAGATGTACGAAACGCATTTCGACCACATACTACAAGTGAATTGTTAGACGCTTTCAAAGATGCACATGAAGATGTAACTATTGGCGTTGTTTTACTTTCAGCAGAAGGTCCGTCATCTAAAGATGGTGTGTATTCTTTCTGTAGCGGAGGCGATCAAAAAGCACGTGGACATCAAGGATACGTAGGACAAGATGGTTACCATAGATTGAATATTTTGGAAGTACAACGTTTAATTCGCTTTATGCCAAAAGCAGTGATTTGTGTAGTGCCAGGTTGGGCAGTTGGAGGCGGACATAGTTTGCATGTAGTTTGTGACCTAACATTAGCTAGTAAAGAACACGCAATCTTTAAACAAACAGATGCAGATGTTACAAGTTTTGATGCTGGTTATGGTTCAGCATATTTAGCAAAAATGGTTGGACAGAAAAAAGCGCGTGAAATCTTTTTCTTGGGAAGAAACTACTCTGCACAAGAAGCGTATGAAATGGGTATGGTAAATGCAGTGATTCCGCATGATGAACTAGAAGATACAGCGTTTGAATGGGCGCAAGAAATCTTAGCAAAATCACCAACTTCTATCAAAATGTTGAAATTTGCCATGAATTTAACCGATGACGGAATGGTGGGACAACAAGTGTTTGCAGGAGAAGCAACGCGTTTGGCATATATGACAGATGAAGCCAAAGAAGGACGCGATGCTTTCTTAGAAAAACGTAAGCCTAACTTTGAGAAAAAGTGGATTCCGTGATTTTATAGTATTTAGATATTAGATTTTAGTATTGAGTTGTAATTCTTGTGTAAGGTAGGAATTCGTTAAAAAAGCTATTTTTTAATAAAAACGGTGAAATCTCGTTATAAATTCATTCATATTTAATCAAATAAAAAATGAAAAAACTCTTAGCGAGTCTATTCTTACTATGTTTTTATGTAGGAATTGGACAAAATACAGATCGTAAATTTGAAGTTGGATTGCATTATCCATTATCTACAGGTGATAATTTTATGGTTTTTGCTTATGATGCTTTAGTTGGTATTGACATTAAATACCAATTCGCTGAAACAACACTGATTTCTCCAAAAATTGCCTTTACGGTTGATTATTTTAATTACAATTTTGTCGATGATATCAATGGTGGCGCTTTCGTTTTAAAACCAGAGATTATAGGAGAATTTAACTTAAATAGTCTACCAAAACTTAAACCTTATGTTTCTATAGGATACAGTTTCTTTTCTACGTCATTAAATGCTGCAAATCCACAATTCAGCTTTAACAATCCGAGTCCAGTGATTCAGCCAAATGGCGATCGTTTCAAAGATTCGCAAAGTGGAATCAATTGGGGATTTGGTGCTGCATACGACTTGACAAAAAAATTCTTTGTTGAGGTTTCTGCCGATTTTGCTAAGTTAGATTTAGATGGAGATACTTCTGGAAATCGATACAACGAAAACATTCATACGGTAAATATGGGTGTTGGTATCCGGTTTTAAAATTTTAAAAATGTGAGTATTTAATTTTAAATAGCTTTCTTTCAAAATAAAAATGTACTTCTAAAGTCGTTTTTTGGATTTAGAATATGAAAAAAGATCAATTTGTTTACAAAAAAAGAAATTGTATCGTTGCTATGCTTGTCAAAGACGTATCAAAACTAAGAGCCAAAATGATCTAAAATTATTCGTGTATTCGTGACAAAAAAGAGTCAGTACTTTTATAGTCAAGATGCGTTACACTAACTCCCAACAAACAGATTGCCACGTCATACTTCCTCGCAAAGACGTATCAAAATACAAATATAAAATCTAAGAGCGAAGCGATCTAACATCTAACAGCGAAAGCGGTCTAAATATCTAACAATAAAATATATCTAGAAAACTATTTCTTTTTAATCACGTAAGTTTCCCATCCATCGTAACTTCCATTAAAGTCTTTGGACAATTTGATGAGTTCGGTGGTAAACTTCATAACTGTTTCTAATTTGGTAGAATTTTTTCTATGAAACTTGATTTCGTACGGAAACTCTTCGTTGTTTATCTTTTTCTTATAATCAACAGTATATGAAAGTTTTTCAATGGCTTCCGCAAATAAATTCATATCATTCTGAGAAGCAAATGTCGTGTAATGTTCTATTTTTCTTGCAGTTGAAACGTCATCACCAGCATTTTTAAGCTGAATCACGGTATCACGATTCGACATGAAGTTTTTGATTTCATCATTCGGATATAAAAAATTCACATACAAATCCCAAGCAGCATCATACTTTACAAAAACATCGTATTTTTCTCCGCGAAATTTATTTCTGAATAATTTATCAATATGGCGTTCAATATCGGAAGCATCTTTTACGTAATAATATTCAAATCGGCTACCATCATACATAAATGAACCTACATATTGACTTTCGGAAACCGATTGCATTTTATCATAAATAGCATCTTTAATTCGGTATAATTTCTTTAATTTATTCCCTATCGGGAAGTCACTTTCTTTGGTAACTCTGTATTTAATTTTAACATAAAACAGAAAATCAAAACCATTAATTGGCGCTTGATCTATCAAATCCATACGTAAGTTAGTAGAACTAACGCCTTTCTCTTGTTTGGCTTGATACGTATTCCATACAGCCGTTTCTTGTGCTTGCAAGAAAGCTAATGGAGCGAGAAACAAAAAGATGCGAAATGCTATTTTCATGTTTGTAAAATAAAAACTTGAGCGCAATGTAAGTAAAACTCAGAATTGCACACAAAAAATTAATAGAATATTATGATAAAAACACACGCAAAAACAATACCAATGGCAGTTTCATTATTTTTTGAAAAGTGTATCTTTACAAAAACTAAGCATACATGATAAAAGCATGGCTTGCCGCCGCACGATTACGAACCTTGCCCTTGTCCATTTCTGGGATTATAGTTGGTTGCTCATTTGGGAATACTTACGATTGGTTATTTTTAAAATCAGGTTTTTATTGTTGTTTTGGATGCCCATCAGTTTTGAGATCACAGCTATTTTGGTTGTGTGTTTTAACAACAATTGGTTTTCAAGTATTGTCAAATTTTGCCAATGATTATGGAGACGGAATCAAAGGAACTGATGACGATAGAGAAGGAGAGCAACGTATGGTAGCTTCAGGAATTATTTCGCCAAAGCAAATGAAAAACGCTATGATTCTCACAGCAATTATCACCTTACTATTGGCTTTAAGTGTTATTTATGTAGCTTTTGGAAGTGAAAACTTCAGTTATTCTCTATTATTTTTCTTTTTAGGAATTACCTCAATTATTGCTGCAATAAAATATACAGTTGGTAAAAGTGCTTATGGATATTCAGGTTTAGGAGATGTATTTGTATTTCTTTTCTTCGGATGGTTAAGTGTTGTGGGAAGTTACTTTTTGTATACTAAATCTTTGAATTTTGATATTTTCTTACCTGCAACTGCTGTTGGATTATTAAGTGCTGCCGTATTAAATTTAAACAACATGCGCGATCGTATCAAAGACAAATCGCATGGAAAAAATACCTTAGTTGTAAAAATAGGAAGTCAGAATGCAAAACTATATCATTATGCATTAATTATTGGAGCTTTGTTCTGCTCTGTTTGGTACGTGAATAGAAACTACCATTCGCCAACACAATTTCTGTTTTTAATAGCTTTTATTCCTTTGGTGATGAACATGGTTGTCGTTGGAAAAAATATCATTCATAAAGAACTTGATCCAGAATTAAAAAAAGTAGCATTAAGTACATTCTTATATGCTATCTTATTTGCTATTTTTAGTTAAATCATAAAATCAAAACTTATCATATCATGAAAATTACATTTTTAGGACATGCAGCATTACATATAGAATTTGAAGGAACTCATATTATTGTAGATCCTTTTATTACAGGAAATCCACTCGCTTCTCATATTGATATCAATACATTAAAAGCAGATTATATTTTAGTTACACATGCACATCAAGATCATATTTTAGATGTAGAAACTATCGCAAAAAATACAGGCGCAACAATTGTAGCAAACTATGAAGTAGCGATGCATTATGGAGCCAAAGATTTTAATGTTTTTGCAATGAATCATGGCGGAACGTATACTACAGATATGTTTGCCGCTAAATATGTAAATGCAATTCATACATCTTCGTTTCCAGATGGTTCGTATGGTGGACAACCAGGCGGTTTTGTATTTACGGCAAATGGAAAATCAATCTACATTGCTGGAGATACCGCTTTAACTTATGACATGAAATTAATTCCATTACAAACAAAACTCAATTTAGCTATTTTACCAATTGGAGATACATTTACAATGGGTATTGATGATGCCATTATAGCAAGCGATTTTGTAGAATGCGACACTATTTTAGGATACCATTACGATTCATTTCCTCCAATAAAAATTGATCAATCGGAAGCAAAACAAAAATTTGCAGACCGTCATAAAGAGTTGGTATTGTTGGGGATAGGAGATAGTTTGGAAGTCTAAATTTGATGTTTTCTAATCGTCAGATCGAGTGAAATTCTGAAAGAATCTAGTATCGAGATCTGTTGTGAAGCAATATTTAATAAGAAAGCATCTCGACTGCGCTCGATGTCACAAAGAATGCTTTAAAACGATAACGAATTAACATACCAACATACAAGCATACCAAAAATGAAAGCAACGTATCATAAACATATTCTTAACTTTAAAAGACCTAGTGGAACATCACGTGGAATTTTAAAACAAAAAGAAACTTGGTTTATTCATATTACATCAGAAGGAAAACAAGGAATTGGAGAATGTGGAATTTTACGCAGTTTAAGTATTGATGATGTTCCTGAGTATGAAGAAAAGTTACGGTGGACATGTGAAAATATTCAGTTAGGCGAAAAACAGTTATTACAAGAGTTAATCGAATTTCCATCCATTCAATTTGGTGTAGAACAAGCTTTTCGATCACTAGCTTCTGAATCTCCATATGTATTACATCCATCAACATTTACAGAAGGTAAAGAAGCCATTAATATCAACGGTTTAATTTGGATGGGCGATGAAACTTTTATGAAATCGCAAATCAAAGACAAACTCAAAGCTGGCTTTTCCTGTATAAAAATGAAGATTGGCGCCATTGATTTTGATACAGAAATCAAACTATTAAAAAGCATTCGCAAAGAATACACTGTAAACGATATCGAATTACGCGTTGATGCCAATGGAGCGTTTACTCCACAAAATGCTTTAGAAAAGCTAAAACGATTGTCTGAATTAGATTTGCATTCCATTGAACAACCTATAAAACAAGGACAATTGGACGAAATGGCAAAACTTTGTGAAATTACACCTTTGCCCATTGCACTAGACGAAGAATTGATAGGTGTTTTTCATACAAACGACAAGAAAAGAGTTTTAGAAATCATTCAGCCACAATTCATTATCTTGAAGCCAAGTTTGGTTGGTGGATACGCAGGAAGCGACGAATGGATTTCATTAGCTGCCAAACAAAATATCGATTGGTGGATTACGAGCGCGCTAGAAAGTAATATTGGTTTAAACGCCATTGCACAATGGACACATACATTACAGAGTCAATTACCACAAGGTTTAGGTACAGGAAGTTTATATACCAATAATTTTGAAGCGCCATTAGTTATACAAAAAGGCGCTTTACATTACGATCAATCAAAAGCATGGAACGTTCCATATTTACAATAAAAAAGTAAAAAGAATATGTTTATACAACAAGCCTATAAAGGAGATAATACAGCGTGGAAAGTACTATTAACGTCATTTATGATGCTTTCCATCTTCATAGGAAATATCATTTTTGTTTTATTCAGTGATGTTGATGCTATGGAAGAAATGGACAAAATGTATGAAATGATTCCTAGCAATAACTTTTGGTTTGTAGCCAACTTGGCATTGTTTGTATTTCTGCTACTCATGTTATTTGGACTTGTAATTTATTTGCATGGGCGAAGTCTAGTTTCACTAACAACAGCCAGAAGTAAAATTGATTTAAAACGTGTTGCTTTTTCTTTCGGATTGGTTTTTTTGATTGGAGTTGTAAGCTTTGGAGTTGAATATTACATGAATCCAGAAGCGGTTGTATTTGATTTTAAACCTGTGAAATTTATCATTTTAGTCGTTTTGAGTCTCTTGCTATTTCCTTTTCAAATAGGTTTGGAAGAATATCTATTTAGAGGATATTTAATGCAGCAAATAGGTGTTGTAGTAAAGAATAGGTGGTTTCCATTAATCAGTACGTCAGTAATGTTTGGATTGTTACATTCTGCAAATCCAGAAGTTGCAGAAATGGGCGGAATCACTATGATTTTTTACATTGGAACAGGTTTATTATTAGGAATAATGACTTTGATGGATGATGGTTTGGAATTGGCACTTGGTTTTCACTTTGCCAATAACTTTCTAGCAGCAACTTTAGTGACGGCTGAATATTCTGCATTACGAACCGATTCTTTATTTAAATACGCTGAAACAGACGCGACAGCTTCATTTTGGAGCATCTTAATTCCTATTCTAGTGATGTATCCAATCGTATTAGTTGTATTGGCTAAAAAATACAAATGGACTAACTGGAAAGAAAAACTAACAGGTCGTGTGCCAGATAAAGAAACTATTGTTGAGCTTGATACTCAGTAATATTAGTTTTAAAAAATACTGTAACATTTTGTAAGAATTGATGTCTTACCAATTGAAAACACTAACTAAAACGTATCTTTAACATTATGGACGCTATTTTTTTTCTTTTTTTCTTTTTGATTGCGGGATTTATCGTGTACAATTTTATCAAAATAATTTCCAGACAAATACAAGAAAAACAAAAAAACGATGATGCTCCTATACTTGATATTCCAGTAATTGTGGTAGAAAAACGGGTTGAAACAAAGACTTCAAGTAGAACAAATAGAAACAACCATACAACACATTCTAGTTACAATATCTATAAAATTACCTTTGAACATCTACATAATGGAAACCGCCACACATTTTCCATGGACGAACCTGAATTCAATCAAATTATAGAAGAAGACATCGGTTATTTAACCTATCAGCGAAAGCGTTATCACTATTTTACACGCGATTTTATGGCGGGAAATGAAGTTCCTTCTCAAACTAATACGAACACGCAAGGAGATGTTCCTTTAAAAATAGAATAGCAATTACATCAATCTACATCAAACTTAAATTGAGTTCCGCCAAGCAAACCATTTCCATTGGTACCTTCTAACTTTCCTAAAAAGGTAGTTTGCACATCAGAAGTATAAAAACTTACGGTGATTTCTCCGTTTTCATCAGAAACTAAATTTGGTGCCCAAAACAAGGTTTTACGATTGTCAGGAAATGCTTTTTCTTCCGCTTTGTCATACAATGGACTGTAAAATTCTTTCTCAGGATAATATCCTTTAGTAGAAACAAAACCACGATTTTTAGTACTTTCATCATCTACCGAACCTTGATATGTTACATAACTTCCATCATTTAAACGATAGGTTTCCCCAATTTCAGGTTTTGGGCCAGCTTTATGGTTTACACAATTCAAAATTTTATATTCAAAGCAAACATAATCAGAAGAACTTCCTATATAATTATAATTATTTCCTCGATTTTTATTTCTGTTTTTATAAGTTGTTAAATTCACTTCCTCCAAATAATTGGTTTCAGAAAAACTAAACTTCAGGTCGTACGAAGATTGTTTTTTGGCAGCTTTAATGAAATCAGTTTCAGGAAAAATAAACATCTTATCATCTGTGAGTTTCACAATTTCTTCAAATGGATTCTCTAAGGTCAAGATCATTGTTTCAGTATCCATTGGGAAAAAAGTCAATTGATGTCCTTGTGCAACTTTTAAGATAGAAGGCGAAAACGAAAACATGCCGCTTGCATCTACACTTGACGATCGTACCGATTTTGGCAATACCACACGAATTTCAGCATTTGGCGCATTTTGCAAAGTGCCATTTTCAGCTTTTAAATATAATTTCCCTCGAATGTCTGGCGAAAACTTCACAGGTTTCATTGGTTTTTCAAAAACTGTTTCATTCCAAATATACGTTCTCCAGCCTTGTGTTAACAATAATAAGTCTAACTGTTTTTCACGATTTTTATTTTTGTGATCAAAGTAATAACCAGCATTATACACATGACCTTTTAATTCAGAAAATAAGTAATAGTGCGGCATTATAGAATAATCATTTTCTTTATCTATATATAAATGATCACAGACACTAAAACTTAAATTAGCAATCGCTGGATTTTTAAATTGATCTTTAACGTTAAATTTTAGTGTGACTTTATCTTTTTGTCCAAATGAACTTTTAGAGATTTCATTGAGAGAAACATGCAACTTTTGATCGAGATTTGCATACACAAGTCGTTCCGCAATTGGTGCCATATTTTGGTTAAATATTGTGACTTCTGCAATACCTTGTGGCAGTTTTTCTAAAGGCAATTTAAAACGAACACGTTCTTTACTAAGTGAAGCAGTTGCCATCCAATAGACAAGTCCGCGACTTTGCGCACGAATGTATACTTTTTGAGTAGAAACATCTGGAGTTTTAGTAATGCTAAAATGTACGTGCTTTTTGTTTTGTCGATCTACTTGTAGTTTAATACCTTTTGCTTTGATAGAAGGCACTGTAAAAGGAATATCTATTTTTGGATTTATAATTTTTACAGTATATGAGCGATCTGTTTTTGGCGTGAATGAAAATTTTCCCATTCCAAAATGTGTTGATTCAAACGAAGTTATTTTTCTATCATTTTCATACAATTCGCCTGTAATGTTTAAAGGTTTTCCATGATGATCTACAGCTTTAAATGCAACTGTGTTTGGTAGATTTGCAACTAAATCGCCGCCTTCAGGATACATGCCAAATTGGATTTCAGAAACATTTTTAAACGGAATTTCAACGCTGTGTTCAGCACTATTTTTACCATCTTTCACACGAAGTTTAATGGTTGTAGCATTTTTATTCTTGGAAACAGGAAATGAAACCGTAGCTTCTCCGTTATTGTATGTTTCCAGACGAACACGATCTAACTTTTTAGAACCAGCATATAAAGTTGCAATAAGTGAAGTATTTACAAATGGCAAGCGACTTCTAGAAAATACAGCAACATTCATAGAAACTTGTTGTTTGCGACTGTAGGATTTTTGAGAGAATTCTGTATCCATCAAAATCTTAGGAATAATACTTGTTTTAAGCTGAATTCGCTTAATAGCACGAATGGTTTTTGCATTGCTTTCAAGTGTATTTTTGGTATGAATAACCAATTCGTAAGTTCCATCTTCTAAAATTTCAGCCAAAAACAAATGTCCATTTGCAAAACCATTGTCAGCTTCGTATTTTTCTTGAAGAATGATGTCTGTATGATCTTTTTCAAGTTTTAATAATTCTACAAAAATAATAGACGTTTTACGTGATAATTTTAAATCATTTCCATTCAATAAATATGCTTTAAACCATAAGTTTTCACCAGGTTCATAAATATCTTTGTCAGTATGAATGTAAATGTTTTCTTTGAGTTGCTGTGTCGCTAAGTTTTCAAATTGTGTTACTAAACGTTCATTTGAAATGCTATCTAAAGTTTGCGCATACGAGAAGAGTATGAAGAATAGCGAAAAACTTGTGATACTAATTCTTTTTTTCATGGTAACTTTTGGTATAATCGGTTCCATAAAGATAAAGATTTTTAGTATTATGAATATGTCCTAAAAACAAAAACGTCCTAAAATAAATTAGAACGTTTTGTGAGTTTTTAAATATCTAAATAGATTTATTCTTTAGGATTCATCAAAATAGCAGCTTTATTAAAATCAGAAGCAGCATTGATCACTTTTCGGAAACCTTCATATTCTGCAATGTCATATTCAAATTCTTTGTAGAACTCTTCAATGGTAATTGTCAATTTGTTTCCTTTCAGTGTATAATTAGACTCAAACTTGCATTTCTGATTTCCATCTTTGTCTAGTAATTCTTTTTTGATAATTAAAGATTCTAAACCTTCTATTTCATAATCAGCAGGAATATTGACAACAATTTCATAATTGTATCGATTTGGATATTGCATCTGAATTGGATTTACACGTTTTGTTTCTTGATACAATTCGCTTTGCGTTCCAATGACTTTCCCAACCTGAAAAATATAACTATCGCCAGCTTCTTCCAATAAAGATTCTGAAGTAATAGTACTACTTACCAAAAATGGTTTGTTGTATTCAAACTGCAACATTGCTTTGTTTTTAACATCATATTGCTTTACAACTTTATCTTCAATTCCAGAACCTGTTAAATAGTCTTCAAATTCTTTGATAGCTTGTTCAGGGGCTAAATTTAAATATGCACGATTGTTCATTGCCCAATGTCCGTAGTATTCCTGATTTTGGTTGATTTTTACATATTCCATTTCGTCTTCAAATGAAATGTTCATGTTGCGTACAACACGACTGTAATCTGGATCTTTTTGTAAAATTTTGTAAAAACTAAATTGTTTTTTGTTGTTTACAAAGATCCCTGTATTTCCTAGTATATTTGGTGGGATTTCGCTTAAACGATAATCCATACGATTTGGTGTAATGTAATTATAAGCTTTAGGAATGTAAATTAAAAATTCGCGCAAAGCAGTTGGATTAAAAAACTCAGAATCAAACTTATGTTCGTACACATCTGAAGTAATTACAGGCAAATACTCTACATTGGCTGCTTCTAGCAAGTGTGAATATACTTTCAGGATTCCAAAATCACTCGCTGACTTGTTTTTTATAATATAATCGATATCAGAAAGTTGATCGTTATTGTTCTTTACAATGGTGTAATTCGTTTTTACATAATTATCAATTAGATACGCTTTTGTATAATCGTCTGTTTTCTGATTTTTCATTAAATCTTCAATAATTTTTACAATTTCGGCGTTTGGTGTTTCAGGGAACAAACCGTTTGTAATATTAGAGACTACATTATTCCACAACATATCATCTGTAACGTTTGTTCCAGGACCAAAACATTGAAAGGCAACAGCTATTTTATTGGCTTTTGGTGTAGCATATTCTTCCTCAATCATTGGAATAATGTCTTCTAATACGAGTTGTTTTCCAGCTGTCTTGTTGTACATATGATCATCAAAATCAGTAAATGCGTTGTATACTTTTGCACGACCAGGTAATTCTCCAGTAATAAAATCGTATTCTAACTTTTTGATCGGATAGCTTTTTTGTAGCGTTTCTCTTCCAAAAGCAGAGTATTCTTTTTCTAAGGTGTACAATACTTCAATTTCTGAATCTTTTTCAGCACCTTCGATAGCAAAAATCTTGAAATCACCATATTCTTCTACATTTTTTACTTCTTTGATATTGTCTTTATTCAGTAGTGTTACTTTTCCGTCAGGAGTAATGGTACGTGCTTTAATATCTACAATTTCAATAACATCGTACATAGAAATATACACTGTATTGTGTGTTTTAATTCCTTTTTCATCGTGCACGCGCGCTATAGTATGTGTTGTTTCAAACTTTTTGATTTTATTTCCAAAAACAGGAATTTTATATTCTAAGATATATTTTTCAAGAATTCCTACGGAAGATTCATTTGCTTCTTTCTCGGATAATTTGTGCAATTCAGGCTTTTTTGCCCAATCATATTCTTTATAATATTGCGAAAATGCTTGTGAAGAACACAAACATAAAAGGATAACAATAAATGCTCTCATATAATTTAGTTTACTTTTCAATGATAATACTTTTTTTGTAGGCTTTTATTAATTTTTTCACAAAACTATTCCAAGCTTCAAAATCTTCTTTTTCAATGCGAAGCGTGTTTATGTAAATGGTTTTATGCTGAATAATTTCACCTTCTTTTTCTTCGTAAGAAATACTGAAACCGTAGGCTTTTCCGTCATATTTGATCGGTTTCGGAATCGAAGTTACTTTGTAACCTTCTGGAATGACAAACGTAGTAGTATATTCTTTTTGAAACTTATGATCGATTTTTTTAGCATATTTACGCTTTACAATATCTATCTTTTGCTTTGATAATGCACGGTCGATGTTGAGGTTTAAAATAGTCTTTGAACCAATGGTTTTTGCGTAGCTTTCAATCAACAAATCGAAAGAAAGTGTCAATGTTTTATATTTTGATTCTAATGGAGAAACCTTAATATTTTGATACTTCGATTTGTTATTTCCTAAAGCTAAGGTTGTATTTAAAAACTCTTCTTCTGTGTTGTCTTTTTTCTTGTACAAATAGTCTGTGACAAAATCTACTTTTTCATAACCTGTTAATACACGTTCTTCTGAAGCGTTAATGTTTCCGTCATTAAATGTAATTTTTGTATTGACTATAGCTTTACTTTTATTTGAAGCTTGCTCAGGAACTTTCTTTAAAATGAATTTTTCAGGAGAAATTCCAATCAAAGCTTCTTTCGTTTGTGTAAATGAACTTGGCATTCCAAAATTCACATAGCTATCGGTTCCATCAATAAAAATAGTGTCTTTATCAATTACAGTAGCAGTAATCATATGATTGTCAACCATAGGAGTTGGCACTTCATCATACAAATATGGACGATCGCGCGTTCCAATCCAAGTTCTATACGAAGGAATTCCCACATGATTCAACATGACATACAGTAAATTTGCCATGTCTTTACAATCGCCATAGCGGTTATTGCAAACACTTGCTGCGCCACGAGGAATAAATCCACCTAAACCATCTTCAAATGCGACATAGGTAATATTCTCCTGAACCCAATTGTAGATTGCTTCAGCTTTTTCACGATCTGTGGTATATTTTTTAGCAATATCTTCAGCAATTTTATAGACTTTCTGTAAATCTTTTTCATCTACTTGTTTAGCAAGAGAAGCATACCAACTATACAAATCATCTACATTATTTAATATAGGAATTGTTTTTCCTCGTTCTGTATAATTTTTAATATGTAAAATAATATGTGGCAAATGGTACAATGCTGCTTCAGAATTTTCTTCACCAGAAAATTTAGCAACATTCTCTGTAGTCCATGTGTAAATAGTACTATTCTTTGTTTCTTCTTTGTTGAAGTTTACAGTGATATTTTCAGTGTGAAACTCTCTATATCCAATTTCTACATTCTTTGGAAACTCAATGCGTAACACGGCTTTTTTAGTTGGTGCGTATGTTCCAAATCGGAATAATCCTAAAAAATGAGGTTCAGAAATTACTTCTTTATATTTCAAATCTGTAATCGCACCTTTTGTTACAGCTGGAAACGTAAAGTTTTTTGTTTGTTGGTCGCTATAAAAAATTCCATCATCAAATTCATGTTTGGTTTCTATATAATCAACTTCCAATGTTTTTCCTGTAGCAGGTAAATATGTGGTCGCTTCAATATCTTTAAGTTGTGTAAAACTATCAAAACGTAATGTTTCATTTGCGAAATACAATTTATTTGCAGTCAAATATTCTGCTTTTTCGTGAATGCTTTTTACGATATTAAAAGCTCCTTTTTTTAGATTGATCTTAATATCTTCAGTACGTTCTAAAAAATGGAAATCTTCTTTTGAACCATTCTGCGCTAAGCAAATAGAAGTCATAAAAAAGAGAAACAATACAGGGAATTTCAGATATGATGTTGTCATAAATTACAATTTAAAATCAATGTGGAGAAACTTACTAAAAACACAAACAATACTTCTCAAAAAATATTGTGTGGAAAATGTAAGAACGAACCACTAAAATACTAAAAACAACGGAAGAAATCAGCGATTTTTCCAAGCTTATTTTTAAATTTACACAACAACATTTACAAAAATGATTCCAACTTTTAAAAATATACATACAAAGTTCAAATTAAATGGTACTTACTTTGATAGAGAAGCACTAAAAGAAGTTGCCTACAGCTTTGTGAAAGAAGGAAAACCATATGAACAAACGTTGGGAAATTTCCTGATGGATTGGTTGGATGATAAAACCTATGTAATTGTGTATACTTCAGGTTCTACGGGGAAACCAAAGTCAATTCGTTTAGATAAACAAGCCATGATACATTCCGCATTAGCGACAGGTGATTTTTTCGGAATCGAACCAGGGAATACTGCTTTGCAATGTTTGCCTTCAAATTTTATTGCAGGAAAAATGATGTTAGTACGAGCTATGGTTTTAGGTTTATCACTTGATTTGATAGCACCAACTTCAAATCCTTTGAAAAATCACTATAAACACTATGATTTTTGTGCGATGGTACCTTTGCAAGTAGAAAATTCACTTGAACAATTATCTCAAATTAAAACATTGATTGTTGGCGGCGCACCAGCTTCTTCAGCTCTAATAGCGAGTTTACAATCAATTTCAACTAAGATATTTGCGACCTATGGAATGACGGAAACCATCACGCATATTGCTGCGAAACCATTAAATCATTTGCCAAAAGAAAAAATAGCCTATTATCAGACCTTACCAAATATTCAAATTGATACTGACAGTCGAAATTGTTTAGTGATTCATGCGCCAAGAATTACTGATGAAAAAATTATCACCAATGATGTGGTAGAAATGATTTCTAAAACGGAGTTCAATTGGTTAGGAAGGTTTGACAATGTAATTAATAGTGGTGGTATCAAACTTCATCCAGAACAAATAGAGGAGAAGTTGAGTTCATTGATCAATTCAAGATATTTTATTGCTGCAACAGACGACGAACAATTAGGAAAAAAGTTAGTATTACTCATTGAAGACATCGAAGAAACTATTGATGTTTCTCAAATGATGGAAACCATTAAAAAATCTGAAAAATTCACCAAATTCGAAATCCCCAAAACCATCTACACAGTAAAGAATTTTACAGAAACCAATACCGGAAAAGTACAACGTTTGCAGACGTTGGTTTCGCTTGGTGTTTGAAAGTTTCTAAGTTTAGAATGTTTTTATTTACTATTTTGAGTTGCACAGCACTCGATAGCTTTATTGAGCGCAGTCGAAATATATTCTTTCCTCATTTTATTCCATAAAATCACTCGAAGAGACGGTTTTTGATTTGGAGTTTTTTAGTTTCTAAGAGTTTGATAATTAAATATTTATATTTTAAAGTTGCCCAAGCCGTCAGTTCGAGTGACAAATCTATGATTTGTTGTATCGAGAACGGCTGGGAAACTTACAGTAAGTCTAAATACAAATTTGTTTCACAAATTCACTCGATCAGATATTAGCGTATCAATTTCGATACTAACTTTCAACATTGGTACCTTTATAATTTAAAATTTAGCATTTTACATTTAAAATTTCATTCCCTCATTCAAAACATCACTTTACTCAATGTTCATTTTTTAGCAACAGAATCCGTAGTAGTTTCGTTAAGAACTTTAAAAAAGAATACGATGAAAAAACTACTCATACTATTGATGCTTATGGTAAGCAGCCAAGCATGGACAAAGCAAATTGAAGTTTCAGGAACAATTACTGACGAAACAGGAATGCCATTGCCAGGCGCAAGTGTATTGGTAAAAGGTACTACAATTGGAACAACGACAGATTTTGATGGAAACTATAAAATTTCAGCAGAGAAAGGAAAAGTATTAGTTGTTTCTTATGTAGGTTGCAAAACCGAAGAAGTAAAAATCACAAAATCAATCATCAATGTTCAGCTGAAAGTAGGAGAGGCTTTAGAAGCGGTAACAGTTGTTGCTTATGGAGGCACCGTAAATTCTTCTAAAATGAGTTGTGCTATAAGCACTGTACATAGTTCACATGTTGAGAATCGTGAATCTTATAAACGAATTAATGAAAATAGTTTCAAAAGAACTGCATTAGCACCATTGTCTACTTTTTCAATTGATGTAGACAGAGCTGCGTATAGTAACATTCGTAGAATGATTAACAACGGACAAGAAGTTCCAGAAGATGCTGTGAAAATTGAAGAAATGATCAATTATTTTGAATATGATTATGCACAGCCAAAAGACAAGCATCCTATGGTAATTCATACAGAATTAGGCGTGACACCATGGAATGAAGATACAAAATTGCTAAAAATTGCTTTGAAAGGGAAAGAAATTCCACTAGAAGAAATTCCGCCATCGAACTTCACTTTTTTGATTGATGTTTCAGGTTCGATGTTTGCTCAAAATAAATTACCACTATTAAAATCGGCTTTTACTTTAATGGTCAATAGAATGCGTCCAGAAGATAAAGTAGCTATTGTAGTATACGCTGGAGCTGCAGGAATGGTGTTAGAACCAACTTCGGGAAATAGCAAGCAAAAAATATTAGATGCTTTAAACAATTTACAAGCTGGTGGATCAACGGCTGGTGGTGCAGGAATTGAGTTGGCATATAAAATTGCTACAGAAAACTTTATCAAAAACGGAAACAATCGTGTAATTATGGCGACAGATGGCGATTTTAATGTAGGCGCTACCAGTGAAGTTGCGATAGAAACACTTATTGAGCAAAAACGTGAAACAGGTGTATACTTATCTGTATTAGGTTTTGGAATGGGGAATTATCAGGACGATCGTTTAGAATTATTGGCTGATAAAGGAAATGGAAATCATGCATACGTTGATACCATGCAAGAAGCACACAAGATTTTCGGAAAAGAATTTGGCGGAACTTTATATACAATTGCTAAAGATGTAAAATTTCAATTAGAATTTAATCCGCATACGGTAAAAGGATATCGCTTAATTGGGTATGAAAATAGATTGTTAAATGATGAAGATTTCAAAGATGATTTAAAAGATGCTGGAGAATTAGGTGCAGGACATACCGTGACTGCTTTATATGAAATCATTCCTGTTGGAGTAGATACAAAATATTTAAAAGACGTTGATAATTTAAAGTATACCACATTAAATGTAAGTAGACAATCATGTTCAGATGACTTGCTTACGGTAAAATTACGTTACAAGAAGCCTAACAGAAGCAGAAGTATTCAGTTAAAAACAGTTGTAAAAGATGAGGTAGTAGCAAATGTTTCTAACGATTTCAATTTTACGGCAGCAGTTGCATTATTTGGAATGGAATTAAGAGATTCAGAGTTCGCAAACAATGCAGGATTGAATGATATAATTGCCTTAGCAGAATCTGGTAGAGGAGAAGATAAAAGTGGTTATAGAGCCGAATTTATCAGACTGGTACAAGCTACCGCTACTAAGTAATTAAGACATTTCACTCATCAATATGAAGTGTTTACTCAAAATAGGTTTCAGAATCTAAATTATGAACGTACTTTTAATATAGAATAAACGAAAGGTTGGTTGTTTAGTTGTTTATGAAAAACCTAGTAAAATTCATACTTATTAGGTTTTTCTTTTTCTGTTAAAAAATTCATAAAAAATATATAGAATGGCATAGAGTTTGTGACAATTATAAAAGCAAATCTTTGCTTTCAAAACGAAATAAAGATTAGGTTATTTTAGGTTTTTTAGGGAGAAAAGGTCTGGTAATTAGTTTACTAGGCCTTTTCTTATATATGAGAGTTTTATCATGCTTAAGTTGCTTAATTTTGAAATATAATGCTTTCAAAGTTCAGTTTGAGGTTTTTTAAGATACTTACATCATTAAAAAACGATCTGGAATACAAAGTTTTAAGTTTTAAAACGATTTTAAATACTAAATAAATACATCTTTATCTAAACAGGAAAAACATTATTTATTAGAAAAAATACAGGTAAATACATATCTTAGTATGCAACCAAAATGATTGTTTATTTTTCATATTAATTCTATTTAAATGTCGCATCCACTTAGACAACATATTGAAGAAATAATTAGCTTAACAGATGAAGAATTTGATTTTGTATTGAGTCACTTTACCGCAGTCAAAAAAAGAAAACATCAATATATAGTTCAAGAAGGTGAAATTGTAAACAAAGAATTTTGGATTGTAAAAGGATGTTTGAAAAGTTATTTCATCGATTTAAACGGAAAAGAACATATTCTTCAATTTGGAATGGAAAATTGGTGGATTACCGATTATGAATCGTTTGTAAAACAAATTGAATCCAAAACATCTATTGATTGTATTGAAGATAGTGAGTTGTTGTATATAACATATGAAAATAGAGAGAAATTGACAGTAGCAATGCACAAAATGGAACGTTTTTGGGCAAAAAAAAGTAAATTTGGTCGAATTGCACTTCAAAACAGAATTCTATCCTTATTACAAAATTCTTCCAAAGAACGATACGAATTACTACTAAAACAATATCCAAAGCTTTTTCAACGCGTTCCTAAAAAAATGATCGCAGCATACTTAGGTGTTTCAAGAGAAACGCTTAGTAGGTTAGATTCTTAACTTTTCAATTCTTTTTTAGTTCTTAATGTGATCTATATCACTTTAAAGAAGTGACAAACCTCCTTCCTAACATTTCTTCCAAATCGCACCTTTGTAAGGCAATTAATTAAACAAAAAAATTATGCCATACATTAATATTAAAGTTACAGACGAAAACGTAACAAAAGAGGAAAAACGTCTATTAATAGAAGGTGCAACACAACTTATGGTAGACATTCTAAACAAAGATCCCTATACAACACATGTTGTCATAGAGGAAATTCCAATGGGAAATTGGGGTCACGATGGAAAACAATATTTAGGAACTAAAAAATCAAAAAATGAACAGTAAAACAGTAATTATCACAGGAGCATCCACAGGAATTGGAAAAGAAATAACAAACCATTTCCTTAAACATGGAAGCAATGTTGTGATGAATTCTTCCAACAGAGAAAATTTAGAAAAAGCTTATAACGAACTTGGCGGACCTAAAAACGCAACATATTTAGTTGGAGACATCGGTAAGCAAGAAACAAGTCAGAAACTTGTACAATTGGCTTTAGATACATTTGGTAGTATAGATGTATTGATCAACAATGCAGGAATATTTTCGCCGAAACCTTTTTTGGAAGTGAATGAGCAAGAATTAGATCGTTTTTGGAAAGTAAACCTAAAAGGAACCTATTTTATGTCACAAGCAGTAATTCCACACATGATTCAACAAGAAAATGGTGCTATCATTAATATTGGGACTGTTTTGGTAGAACATGCCATTGATGGATTTCCTGCGACAGCTCCACTAACCAGCAAAGGTGCTATTCATTCCTTAACGAGACAGTTGGCAGCAGAATTTGGTAAAAACAATATCAAAGTAAATACCATAGCGCCAGGAATCATAAGAAGTCCGTTGCAAAGTAAAATTGGAGTAGAAGATGCTGATAGTTTAGCAGGATTACATTTACTAAATAGAATCGGTGAAGCAAATGAAATTGCAGAAGCAGCTTATTATTTAGCTACTTCAAACTTTATTACCGGAGAAACCATAAATGTAGCTGGTGGACATACAGTTGGACACGCTATTTAAAAAAGACAGATATGTATACAACAAATCATAAAAAAATAGAACGCTTAATCACGAACTACTTTGATGGTATTTTTGAAGGAGATTCAGGCAAACTAGAAGCGTGTTTCCATAAAAACGCATACATCTATGGAGATATAAAAGGCGTAGATTATTTGAAAAGTATCAAAGAATATATAGATGGTGTCAAGAATCGAAAGAGTCCAAAGGAACTCAACGAAACTTTTACAATGAAAACTATCGGAATAGATATTATGGGGAAAATAGCCATGGTGAAGTTGCAAGTTCCGATGTTGGGATATAACTATTACGATTACCTATCGTTGACAGAAATTGATAACGAATGGAAAATTGTAAATAAGATCTTTACACACGTAGCATAGGAGAGAGCAAGTCATAAAAAAACGGTTTAGATTCATATCTAAACCGTTTTTTTATATCTAAAAGCGTTAGCAATCTAAAAGTAAAACGTTCTAACAGCGATAGCGCGTCTAGCAATCTGAAAGCGAAGCTGTTTCTAATTACACTTGAATCACACCTAAATTAAAAGGTTTCTCAATTGGAGCTTGATTTGCTGCTTCAATTCCCATAGAAATCCAAGTTCGTGTATCTAATGGATTAATGATGGCATCTGTCCACAAACGAGCAGCAGCATAATATGGAGAAATTTGTTTATCATAACGAGATTTAATCTTGTTGAATAATTCCTCTTCTTTTTCCTTTGTAATTTCTTCTCCTTGTTTCTTCAACGAAGCAGTTTCAATCTGTAACAATACTTTTGCTGCAGAATTTCCACTCATTACGGCTAGTTCAGCACTTGGCCATGCAGCAATCAATCGTGGATCATAGGCTTTTCCGCACATAGCGTAATTTCCTGCTCCATAAGAGTTTCCAACAACAATCGTAAACTTAGGAACCACACTATTACTCACAGCATTTACCATTTTGGCACCATCTTTAATAATACCGCCATGTTCAGATTTACTTCCAACCATAAATCCGGTTACATCTTGTAAAAATACTAACGGAATCTTCTTCTGATTACAATTTGCTATAAATCGTGTTGCCTTATCGGCAGAATCAGAATAAATCACACCACCAAACTGCATTTCACCTTTCTTAGTTTTTACGAGCTTTCGCTGATTGGCAACAATTCCTACTGCCCAACCGTCAATTCTAGCGTAAGCAGTAATAATACTTTGTCCGTAACCTTCTTTATATTCATCAAACTCCGAATTATCTACAATTCGTTTGATGATTTCTTTCATATCATACTGTTCATGACGTGCTTTTGGAAGAATTCCAAAAATATCCTCTGGATTTTCCTTAGGTTTCTCAGCTTTCACACGGTTGTAACCTGTTGGTGTATAATCGCCAATCTTACCTACAATATTCTGTATGGTTGTCAAAGCATCTTTATCGTCTTTCGACTTATAATCTGTCACACCAGAAATTTCACAATGTGTAGTAGCTCCACCTAAAGTTTCATTATCAATACTTTCACCAATAGCCGCTTTTACCAAATAACTTCCCGCAAGGAAAATACTTCCTGTTTTATCTACAATCAAGGCTTCATCACTCATAATAGGTAAATACGCTCCACCAGCAACACAACTTCCCATCACAGCAGCAATTTGGGTAATTCCCATGCTGCTCATAACGGCATTGTTTCTAAAAATACGTCCAAAATGTTCCTTATCAGGAAAAATTTCGTCTTGCATTGGTAAATACACACCAGCGCTATCTACTAGATAAATGATAGGTAATCTATTTTCAATAGAAATCTCCTGAGCACGTAAATTCTTTTTTGCTGTAATTGGAAACCAAGCACCAGCTTTTACCGTGGCATCATTGGCAACAACAATACACTGTTTTCCTTGTACATATCCAATCTTTACCACAACACCGCCAGAAGGACAACCTCCATGTTCTGAATACATTTCATCACCGACAAAAGCTCCAATCTCTATAGCTGGTTTATTGTCATCTAACAGAAAATCAATACGTTCACGCGCAGTCATTTTTCCTTTGCTATGAAGTTTATCAATACGTTTTTGTCCGCCGCCTAAACTCACTTTTGCTAAGCGATGACGTAATTCTGATACTAAAAGTTTATTGTGATCTTCGTTCTTATTGAAGTTAATGTCCATTGTTGTAAAATTTTCCTGCGCTAAAATACGAAACAAATACCGCTATTAAAAGAATGAAAGTTTGAAAGTTTTCTTAAAAAGGTTTAAATTAAATTACATGGAATTAATTTCCTTGGAAAATAAAAATAAATTATGTAGCTTTGTACAGAATTTAAAAACTAACAAACATGAAAACTCAAAAAATAATTTATTACATCGCTACAGGATTACTATCTTTATTAATGTTATTTTCTGCGGGAATGTATTTTTTTAACAATGCAGAAATTGTAAAAGCATTTACTAGCTTCGGATATCCTACGTATATTATTTATCCATTGGCAATCGCTAAAGTTTTAGGAGTTATTGCTATTTGGCAAAATAAATCGCAAGCATTAAAAGAATGGGCATATGCAGGTTTTTTCTTTGACTTAATCTTAGCTTTCTTTGCACATTATATGATTAGCGATGGCGAACAAGGAGCTTCTATTATAGGAACGATATTCTTAATAGCATCATATTATTTCAGTAAAAAAATAGCAAACAACTAATAAAAAACATAAAAAATTATACACATGAAAACAATAATAGCCTTTGCAGGAAGCGACAGTAAAACATCTATCAATAAAAAATTAGCAGCATACGCAGCAAGTTTGGTAGCAGATGCAGAAGTAAAAGTATTAGATTTAAACGATTACGAACTACCATTATACGGAATTGACAAAGAAAGTGAAATCGGAATTCCAGAGAACGCACACAAATTCTTAAAAGAAATTCAAAATTCAGACGGAATTGTATTATCATTAGCGGAACATAACGGAGCATACGCAGCAGTATTTAAAAACATATTCGATTGGATGTCTCGCATTGATGGAAAGTTATGGTCAGACAAACCAATGTTATTGATGGCAACATCACCAGGTGGTCGCGGTGGACAAACAGTTTTAGACATTGCCAAAGGAAGATTCCCATACATGGGCGGAAATATTGTCGCAGACTTTTCATTACCATCATTTGGAGATAATTTTTCTGAAAACGGAATCAAAGATGCTGCATTAGCTGAAAAATTAGCAGAAGCTACATTTGTACTATCAAAAGCAATTTTTGAATAACAACTTTTGTATCTTATACATAGTTTAAAGTCAATACTGTAAAATCTAATGGAACTACACAGAACAATCAAACATAGATAAAGTAGGTTTCAGAAGATAATTTAAAAACAAAATAACGCATGGGAGACATTGCAAAAGACATACAATCAACATTTCCATCTGAAAGAGTGAAAGCATTTATAAACATAAAGTATACTGCAAATTGGATTGTAAGTTTAGAAAATGAATTTTTTAAACCTTATGGAATCTCACCACAACAATTCAATATTCTCAGAATATTGAGAGGAGCAGGAAAAGCAATCAAAGTGCAAGAAATCAAAGACAGAATGATTGAAAGAGCACCAAATGCTACACGATTGATGGACAAACTATGCAGCAAAAATCTCATAGAACGTATTCGTTGTCCAGAAGATAGGAGAGTTGTTCATATTGCAATCACCGATAGTGGATTGAACTTATTGACAGAAATTGACAAAATAGGAGAAAAACGAAACATTCTCGATAAACTAACGGAAGAAGAAGCCAAACAATTAAGTGATCTTTTAGATAAAGTCCGTTAGATATAAAATAAAGACTATTTACAAGGTTTTGAAACGTCATTCTGAACTTGATTCAGAATCTCATCATACTATTTTTTAGTTATTTATGAGACACCAAATCAAATTCAGTTTGACACAATGTAATTTTTTAAATAGTCTATTTTTAAACACTTTTATTTTCCATGGAAAATAAATTAAATACACTTAAAAAAAGAAAGCATAGAAAACATGAAAACACGAAGAAGCATAGCATACAAAGGAACAAGTGACTATGTAAATATGGGCGGAAACTTAATTCGTCAACCGTTACCAACACAAGAACTCGATCAAGTAGATCCATTCTTGCTATTACATCATTACAAATATGATGTCGGGCCATACAGTCCAGGATTATCACTATCACCGCATCCACATCGCGGATTTGAGCCAGTAACGTTTCTTTTCAAAGGAGAACAATTACACAGAGATTCACTTGGCAATGAAGGTGTTTTAAAAGCTGGTGACGTACAATGGATGACATCTGGAAGCGGAATCATTCATGACGAAGGTCCAACCAAAGACTTTGTGGGAACCATGGAAGGAATTCAACTTTGGGTAAATCTTCCCAAAAAGTTCAAAATGACAACGCCAAAATACCAAGATGTAAGGGCAGAAAATATGCCTATAATTCCTGTAGATAAAGGAAACGGAAACATCAAAGTAGTTACTGGAGAACTCAACGGACAACAAGGACCTGCAAGTACATTTACAGAAATCAATGCGTTCATTGCCAATTTAGAAGCTGAAGATCAAATCACAATTCCAATTCCGTCACATCATCAGCTATTAGTATATCTATTGGAAGGTGAAACTCGCATCAATGACGAACACACGCTAAAACTAGGAAAACTACAAATGCTTACGTTCAACAAAGATGGTGAGACAATCATGCTACAAGCAAACAAAAACAGCACACTTTTAATACTTTCTGGAGAGCCAATAGCGGAAAAAGTTACTTCATGGGGACCATATGTAATGAACACACAAACGGAAATCATGGAAGCTTTACGTGACTATCAACAAGGAAAAATGGGACACTTATACTAAATATGAGGTTTTAGTAATGAGTATTGAGAAGTATTTTAAAATCTAATCAATAAAATGTTATTGGGCGTAACTCCCGAGAAAATCGGGAGTCGCGCTTTCGAGAGTCGCTCTCACAATTTAGAAATAAGCGAGTTCACTGAGCGGAGTCGAAGTGAGGAGCTTCAACAAATCTCTCAATCGCTTACGCGAAGTTAGAATTGAGATTTTAGCATTTAGAATTGAGACGTTTCTCATAAACAAATCAACAAATCGACGAAATAACAAAAAACGAAAAGGAGTTGAAAAGTTTATAAGTTTAAGTTTTGATTTAGAAAGTAATATAAACACACAACACACAACAAAGAAAAACACAATGAAAACAATATATCACAAAGCAAACACAAGAGGAAAAGCAGATCATGGATGGCTCAAAAGTTATCATAGTTTCAGCTTTGCAAGCTTTCACAATCCTGAACGAATGGGATTTGGACAACTCCGAGTCTTAAATGACGACATAGTACAGCCAAAAATGGGCTTCGGAACGCATCCACACCAAAACATGGAAATCATTTCCATTCCGTTAAGTGGTGCATTATCACATAAAGATAGTATGGACAATAAACGCGCAATTACGGTTGGTGAAGTACAAGTCATGTCGGCAGGAACTGGTCTACAACACTCAGAATTCAATGACAGTCGTACTGATGAGGTGAATTTTTTACAACTATGGATTCAACCACAAGAATTAGGTGTTGAACCACGTTACGAACAAAAAGAATTTGATCAAAGCAAACGACATAACAACTTCCAAACAGTCGTTGCTCCAAAAAGCAATGTAATTGATGATGCCTTGTGGATTCATCAACAAGCCTATATTTCATTAGGAAACTTTACGGCGTCACAAACCGTAGATTTTCAACTCAATAATGCTTCACACGGAATCTATATCTTCTTATTGGAAGGAGAAATTGAAGTTGGAGATCAAACACTTTCTACCAGAGATGCACTAGGTGTTTGGGAAACCGAAAATGTAGACATCAACATCAAAAACGATTCAAAAATCTTAGTCATAGAAGTTCCTATGAACTAAACAGAAAGTGAATCGAAACAAAGAGGTTAAATAAAAGTAAAAAGTAGCTCTAAGTTTAGCCCAATTCAGAATCACATCATATTGATTTTCAATATTTTTGAACAACCAAATGAAGCTAGATTTCATGTTATCTTTACTTTTATTCTAACCTTTTTTTATTTCAAAACAACTGCAATTACAAGGCAAACATCGAATAATTTAGAACACTTCACAGAAAAATAACTATATTGCAATATATTATGCGTGCATAATAAAAATAGCACTTCTATTAACGAGAATTGTGCTATATTTAATACAATCAGAAAAACCATTGGAATACATGAAGTACAAGCATATTTTTGAACCATTAGATTTAGGATTCACAACACTTAAAAACAGAGTGTTAATGGGTTCTATGCATACAGGTTTAGAAGAAGAGAAAAATGGATTTGAACGATTAGCAGCTTTTTATGCAGAACGAGCAAAAGGTGGTGTTGGTTTAATTGTAACTGGAGGAATGGCACCAAGCATTCGCGGTTGGTTAACGCCATTTTCATCTCGAATGAGTACAAAAAAGCACGCCAGAAAACATAAAGTAATTACGGAAGCCGTTCATAAAAACGGAGGAAAAATATGTATGCAAATCTTGCATGCAGGTCGTTACGGACATCATCCATTAAATGTGGCACCTTCTGCAATTCAATCGCCAATTACTCCTTTTAAACCTAAAAAATTAAGTGGAAACGGTGTAGAAAGAACCATCAAAAGTTTTGCAAAATCAGCTTCGTTAGCTCAAATTGCAGGATATGATGGAGTGGAAATCATGGGTTCTGAAGGATATTTAATCAATCAATTTATTGCGGAACGTACCAACCAACGTACAGACGAATGGGGAGGAAATTATGCAAATCGAATGAAATTTGCAGTACAAACGGTAAAAGCAGTGCGAGAAGCTGTTGGTGATGAATTCATCATCATATACCGTTTATCAATGCTCGATTTGGTAGACAAAGGAAGTAGTTGGGAAGAAGTTGTACAACTTGGTAAAGCGATAGAAAAAGCTGGAGCAACCATCATAAATACTGGAATTGGTTGGCATGAAGCCAGAATTCCTACAATAGCAACTTCTGTTCCAAGAGCAGCATTCGCTTGGATTACAGAACGTATGAAAAAAGAGGTGAGTATTCCATTAGTGACTTCTAATAGAATTAATATGCCAAGTGTTGCTGAAAAAATTCTTTCCAATGGACAAGCAGATATGATTTCAATGGCACGTCCATTTTTAGCAGATGCAGAATGGGTAAACAAAGCAGCAGAAGAAAAAGACGATGAAATTAATACTTGTATCGCCTGTAATCAAGCATGTTTAGATCATATATTCAAGCAAAAAGTAGCAAGTTGTCTCGTAAATCCGAGAGCTTGTCACGAAACAGAATTTGATTACAAACCAGCGAGTATCAAAAAGAAAATAGCAGTTATTGGAGCTGGACCAGCAGGATTAGCAGCAGCAACCATTGCAGCACAACGCGGGCATGAAGTTACCTTATTTGACGATCATAAAGAAGTTGGTGGACAGTTTAATATTGCAAAACAAATTCCTGGAAAAGAAGAATTCTACGAAACTATTCGCTACTTCAACAAACAAATAGAATTACACAAGGTGACGCTAAAACTTGGTAAACGCGTAAATGCTGATGAATTACTACAAGAAGATTTTGAAGAAGTAATTTTAGCAACTGGAATCAAGCCGAGAATTCCAAGAATTGACGGAATTGAACACGAAAAAGTATTAAGTTATATTGATGTACTAAAGCACAAAAAACCAGTAGGAAAACGTGTTGCTGTCATTGGAGCAGGAGGAATTGGTTTTGATGTTTCTGAATATTTATCGCATGAAGGAGAATCAACATCACAAAATATTGATGCTTGGTTAGCAGAATGGGGAATTGATAAAACCTTAGAAGCACGTGGTGGAATTGAAAATATGAAGCCTGATTTTCACGGTTCGCCAAGAGAAATTTTCATGTTTAAACGTAGCAAAGGAAAATTTGGAGGAAACCTAGGAAAAACGACTGGTTGGATTCATAGAACGAACCTAAAAAAGAAGAAAGTAAACTTTATCAACGAAGTTCAGTATACCAAAATCAATGATGAAGGTTTGCACTATACGCAAGACAACGAAACCAAAGTATTAGACGTTGACAATATCGTTATCTGTGCAGGACAAACACCATTAAAAGAATTGTTAGATCCTTTACAAGCTAAAGGAATGACAGTTCATGTAATTGGAGGCGCTGATATCGCAGCAGAACTAGATGCAAAACGCGCCATTGACCAAGGAAGCCGATTGGCAGCGAAGTTGTAAAAAGATAAAATTATAAAACATCATAAATCCGTACGATTTCATAAATAGTACGGATTTTCTTTTTTTAGGTGTAATTTTACAAATACTTAGTTTCCAAAAAAGTTTCTTCATGAAGAAAAATAGTTTAACAGTTATAATTGTTATCATGCTTATTTCGAGCATTGTATATGCCTAGCAATATTCAGTCAATGCAAATACATTGGTAAAAAAACAGTATGCTGAAATACAACAAGATGAAGATTTCACATATGGCGAAAATATATTTGTATATAACTGTGCAGCTTGTCATCATAACAATATGATCAACCAATCAACAGGATCAGCATTAGGAGGAATTACACAACGAAGAGACAAGAAATGGTTGTACAAATATGTTCAAAATTCCAAAAAAATGATTTTGGAAGGTGATAGCATCGCTGTCGCAATACACAATAAAAATAACTTTTCTATGACCGCTTTTCCGAACTTGTCTGATCAAGATTTAGAAAAAACATTCTATTACATTGAAAAGCGATATCAAATGTCATTACAAGGAATTCCTGTTCCTATACGATTTGCATTTAATATTACTGAAAATAAAAAAGCCAAAGCCTGCAGGCATATCTTGGTGGAAAAGAAAGACATTTTAAATGTATCAGTTTCAAAGAACAGACAGTGGACATTCAGTTGCCAGCGTACTTCACACAACAATTCTGACTGGCAAAAAACAACTTTACTTGAAATGTTTTCATATGACAATTCCATTAACGAAATTAGAGGATTAACATATGAATTTCCTGCATTTCGTAACTCAAAAAAAACAGCTTGGAACTATAAATACTAAACCGAAAACAAAACATCTAATAACGAAGTTAACTTCTTACTTCAGCAGAAAAAGTCTAACAGCAAAGCGATCTAATGTCTAATAATGCAATGGTCTAACACCTAATTAAAAACAGGCTCAACCGTAAATCCTTCCTTACGTAACAAATTAATCACACCTTGATCTCCAGGTAAATGTAACGCGCCAACACCAATAAATGTCGGTGATTCTTTGGTCATTTTTGCAATCAATGGAATCCAATTTCTATTGCGTTGATCCACTAAATTCTCTTGGAAATCAGCTTCCAAACCTTGCTCAGCAGAAACTTTCAACAAACCTTCTAAATCTTCCGCATTATAATAACGCGTCATATCTTCAAAACCTTTTTTACTCTCTTCCATTCCTTTTTGCGCCATTTCTACTAAAGTTTTCAGTTGCTCTTCATACGGAATATCATCAAAAACTTTCATTTGATCAGCAATAGTTTCCAAGCCAATCACTTCTTCATTTTGCTCTTGTGCAATTTTCATAAACTCAGTATCGTAAGCAGTTCCGTTTTCACAAACGGCCATTTTAGAAGTCAGGGCTGAGGTAATCGCTATAGGTTTCATTTTATCAAACATTTTCAAATCGAATCCAACTTGCTCTTTAAAAAATGTCGCTAACGTTGTATAATCTTCATCGTTCAGCAAACCTTTGATCGTTTTACCATCTTCTAGGAAAATATATTTCATCATGTTTGCCTGCAATTTCGGATCAGACATATCGATTTCCAAAGCTAACTGATCAGTTTCATCAAAAGCTTTTTGAAGCTTGTCTGTTAGTTTATAATCACAAGTTAAATGAATAGTTCCGTATAAATAGGAAGGTTTTTCAATACCATTTCCTGTAATTTTCCAGAGTAAAGAGTTGGCTAACTTTGGAGTTTTGGTACTATTGGAAACTGATTTCGTTCCTGTACAACTAATAAAGAATATAACGAAGCAATATGCGATTAGGGAAAGTTTTTTGTGCATGCAATTAAATTTAAGTGGTATGTTTAATTTTTTTGAAAGATACTAAAAAATGTACTGTAGCATTTAACTCAATACAAGAAGTCATTTAGAATTGTACGAATGAATTTTTTCCTTATTTGAATTAAAAATTCGATATTTGTAATTCACCAGAGCGCAAAGGATAGAGGCAATTGTTGAAGCTCCTCGTAGAGAGCGACTGTCGAAAGCTTGACCTTCAAGTATTTGAAGGATGCGCCAAAAAGATAGATTATGGGAATGAATAAAAATACAGTACTAGCTTGGGCGACATTAATTATGATTGTTGTAGGTATTGGCTTAATTGTACTGGGAATTATTAAGTATGAAGAAGTTGCTGCAATAGGATTTTCTGCAGTAGGAATAGGATTTTTTGCCATTGCGTGGGTTTTCAACGCGTTAAAAGGTAGAGTATAAAACAATATTTTTGCTCCATACTAAAAACTATAAAGCTTTCGATAATCGGAAGCTTTTTTTATATACAAAAACTATAAAATGTGCGTGAAAAATTGTAGTTTTAGGCATATAAATACAAAGGTACTTTTTGTACAAAAATGATAGTTTAAATATTCTTCATGGAGTTAGAAATACTCATTGAACAATTTCAAAATAAAGACGCGAAAGCTTTCGAATCGTTGTACGAAATGTACAATGAAAGCATTTTTGGTGTCATATATACAATTGTGAAGAATGAAGATATTGCTACAGAAGTTATGCAAGATGTATTTATAAAAGCATGGAATAAATCTGATACTTATGCCGCTGGAAAAGGTCGTTTTTTTACATGGTTGCTCAATATTGCTCGAAATACAGCAATAGACAAAGTCCGTTCCAAATCTTTCAAAAAAGCACAGCAAAACCTTGATGTTGATTTTTTCGTACATAGTATAGAAACCAACGATAGTTTGGAACAACAAACGGATACAATTGGCTTGAAAAAATATGTAGAGAAGCTTGCCGAAAAATGTAAACAAATCATCAATTTCATTTACTTTAAAGGCTACACACAAAAAGAAACAGCCGAAACACTAGAAATTCCTCTAGGAACCGTAAAAACTCGAAATAGAAATTGTATTAGCGAACTTAGAAAAATGTTGGAAGTATAACAATGGATAGCAAAGAATACATAGCATCTGGAATTTTAGAACTGTATGTAGCAGGCACGCTTTCTGAAAAAGAAAACGAAGAAGTGCATTCAATGATGCAAAAGTATCCTGAAGTTACCCAAGAAGTACTTTCTATTGAAGCAGCAATTATGCAATTAACAGCTGCAACGTCAAGTAAAGATCATGCAGGAGTTTTTGAAACAATCAAAGAACAGTTAGATCTTTCTGCTGATACCGCTACACACGAAACGAAAGTTATTCCAATAGAAAAACCACGTTCTATATTCCGTTATGCAGGTTGGGCAGCTGCCATAGTATTTGCAACAGGATTATTGTTTACAATGATTCAAAAAAATGAATTGGCTTCCGAAATAGAAACAGTACGTGCGGAAAGAGAAGCTTTAAAAGAACAAATTTATCAAGCAAATAGTGATTTAACAGCAGCTACAGAATTATTAGCTGTATTAAGAACAAAAGATATCATTTCTGTTCCACTTGGCGGACAAGCAGTTTCCCCAGGATCATACGCAAAAGTATATTGGGATAAAAAGGCAAATAATGTCTATCTAGATTTACAAGGTTTACCAGCGCCGCCACCAGGAAAAGTCTATCAAGTTTGGTCGTTAAAGCTAAATCCATTAACTCCAACAAGTTTAGGTACTATCGACGAATTCTTAACAGATGCCGACAAAGTATTTGATTTAGAAAACACAAACGAATCTGAAGCTTTTGGTATTACACTTGAGCCAGCCGGCGGAAGCGAATCGCCAACACTTGAACAATTATATACACTTGGAGTAGTTGCTTCGAACCCTTAATTTTTTACGATTAAATAAAAAAAGTGAATTTCACTTGAATAAACATCATGGAAATTCACTTTTAGTATTTTGTTAGACAGATTTTTACCATTCTGTCGGACAAGTCATAGGACAACTATTGTATACTGATACACAATAATCATTTCTACACTCCGTAAGTCTGTCACTGGCGCCACGACCTCCAATAATTGTTTCTTTTTCTGCTAAATGAGAAATAGCTTCTTTGTGTAATGCGAGTGATTTAAAATTTCTTTTTTTCATGGTATAATTTTTGGTAAAACAATACGTATAATTTACTAAAACAGAAAGTGAAATCAGTAAGTGAACACCGTAAAATCTAAACGCATTCATTCAATGAAAAACACCAAGCTTTTATTCGTAATACTATTTTTAGGATTATTTCTTATGGCTTGTACTCAAAATCAAGCTACAAGTACAGGTTTTGAAAATGAACTCAGTTTACTCTCAATTCCAGATTCACTCAAAAAAATAACAATTGACTACCGATTGGAAGAAGAAGCATTGCTACATTCTATAGAGAAAAAGATTGGAGAAAATGTATGTGGCGCCACTACCAATTTTGGATTGATATTAGAAAATGAAAAACCTGTAAATGTATATATTCATAAAATATGTTTTGACAGAATGGTAGGTTGTTTTCGTAGACCAAGAGAAGCAAAAGTTTTATTAAATGAAAAAGGAATGCTGTTGATGGCGCATGAACTTGTTGACATAGATTCTATACCGCAATGGATGCAGAACAATTATTCAAAAAAGGAATTTAAGTATACACAAACTTCCATACGATGGGTTTCTGAAACTCCAAAAGACAGTATAGAAAAGCATTTTCAAAAATCTTAGATGGTTATTTGCTTGTTCATGAAGAGTTATCACAACAACTTTTTTTTAAGAAAATAGCTGATTTAAATTCGACTCAAATAAATCGCTTAAAAGAAGAGTTACCTATCGAAATACGTTTAGAATTTATAGAATTAGTGATAGATACGCCACCACTGCCAGTTAAAACCTATGTACAATAACAAAAAAAGGCACTTTATTACAAAGTACCTTTCTTCAATAAAAACCAATCGCTTAACAAAATGTTAATTTTCAATAATTAACTACTATAATCGTTCTATTTTTTGAGTCATAATTGGACCAACTTCAAAGCTGCTCTCTAGTAATTCAGATTTTAACGCTTCCACTTGTGCTGTATTTCCAGTTGCTTTTAAAACTTCCGCTACATGATACATGGCAACAGGTTCAAACGTTTTATCAATTACATGTGTTTTCATAATATCGAGGGCTTTCGCTGAATTTCCTTGTAAATGATAAGTCCATGCTAACAAATCATAACTTTGTGGCGTTGGACGAAGTTTGATTTCCTGTTGCGCTATTTCCAATGCTTTTGTCGTATTTTGTAGTTCTTCCGATAATACCGAAATCGCATAAGACGTATACATAACACCATAATCTTTAGTCGAAATCGTATTCATAAACGTTTGTATGTTTTTGTCTTTTTCTGTAATATTTCCCATGTATTCAGCAATTTCTGCTTTCAATAAATAATAATCAGGCGCTTTGTGTGCTGTCATGATGGTATTTAAAATTCGTAAAGCTTCTGTTGGATTCTTTTCATAAGAAAATACAATCCAAGCAATTCCTTTTTTAGCATATGCATCATTCGGATCTAATTTTAAAGCTTTCAAATAATGATTGTATGCATCTTTAATTCTTCCGGCATGACCGTAAAAATCAGCCAAATTTGTGTATGACCATTGTTGTAAAGAAGAATTATTGGCATTTTCTGCTTTTTCTTTTGCCTTCTCCATAATTTTGATGGCAGCCAATAATTTTCCTTCGTGATCGTACCATTTTGACAATCTAATGAACGCATCAAAACTTTGCTCATTTTTGAAAAGATTCAAATAGTTTTCAGCAGCTTTTACATTACCAAGTTCTAAATGAACATCAAATAGCATTTTTTGAGTCGCTTGAAGATTCTCACCTAAAACTTCCGCTTTTTTCAATAAAACCAATGCTTCTTGAAAACGATGTTGTGAAATATAATTACGGACTAAACTTCTTATGTAACCAGCATTCTGGTATTTTGTATGTGTATTTAAAAGTTCTAAATGTGTTGCAGCTTTTGTTAAATGTGTAATATTTCCTGTAGAACTGAACAATTGTGTTTCCGCATTCGCTATTTTACTAAGATACGGATATTGATTAGGGCTTTTTACCAATTTCTCTGTCCAAAAATCATATACTTCTGTAGCAGTTTGAATGGTTTTATTTTCGGCAACTTCTAAATACGTGTTGTAAGTTTCAGAAGTTGTAATTTTTTGTGATGGAGTAGAAGTACAGCTTACTAAAAGTGCACAAACTCCAAGGATTTGATAAACGATTTTGGTATTCATAACTATTGGTTTTTACTTGATAATCAAGATGTAAATACTTCATGGAATTCCCTTGAAGTAGTTGATTAAGATTTAATTCTTTTAAAAAGAGAGCATCTAGTGTGATCGTTCAACTAAAAAACGCGTTAAATTATTGGGACTAAATGCTCTCTAGCAAATCAGATAATTAGTGAGACTCAATATTGAGAAGTCTGTAAGACGTACTCAAGTTGTAAGTAGAACTAATCCCGCTGAAGAGCGGGATCTCAGCTCTTTTAGCATTTATCAAATTACCACGGTGTGGCTAAGTATGGAAATGAGGACAAAAAAGGTTTGTCATTGGCGTCAACATGATCATCAGAGAGATTTGGGTTTTCTGTAAAATCTTCGCCTCCAAAAATTAATAAAAGTTCTACAGTGATAACATCATCCGCCAACGCACGACCTGTTAACACATTGGTTCCGTCAAAAAAAGTAGTTGTACCATCTAAGGAAACATTTAAAACATCAGTAGCCAATAAACCTGTAAAAGCGGCTGCATCTTGTCCCAATGCATTTTGATCTCCCGGATTTGCAAATGCTGGACTCAAGCCTGTTAAGTTTGTTTGAAACATACTTTGAAAAGCTGCATTTTGTTGTGATGGAATTGTGATGTTAAAATTATCTTTGCTCGCCGAACTCACAAAAACTGTATTGATGGCTGGTCTTCCCATTTGATCTTGTTGTGCGAATGTTCCCGAAAAATCAGGTGTATTATCTATAACAATTGTATTATCGTCAGAAGAACAACTAGTTAGAGTAAATAGACTTATAAGTGCTATTCCTAAAATTGATTTTATAGTTTTCATTTTAATATCTTTTTTATGTAAATGTTGATTGATTATTGTTTTGTTTTTGCTTCTGCCCAAACATTGATAGTTCCTGAACCTCCAATTTGTGATTTTGGCACTTCTACTACAATTGATAATACATTTGAACCTGCAAACGTATCTGTTCCTGGATCATTGAAAGAAGTAGCGTTTCCTGCAATAATTTCACCGTATTGTGCAAAATCCATGAAGAAAGGATCGTCTCTAGGACCTGCGAAAAATTTCATTCCGTTGTTAGTGGCTGTAATAGCATTACTTCCATAAGAAGTAATATCTACTGAAGAAGTTGTTCCAGAAGTTTCTACAACACTGTTCAATCCAGAAGAACTTGGTGACACAGGTCCGAAGAAGTACATTTTTCCGTCTCTAGGAATGGCCTGAATCACTAAATCTTCAACACTATCACCAGAAGTATCAATATTAATTTCAATTAAAGTGTTTTCGTCAAAAGAAGCATTACCAGTTGCGGCAGGACTCAATAATCCTTGTGTATTGACTACAAATGCAATTGAATTTGTATCTGCCCCTTGAAAAGCGTAGAAATCTGTAATATCAGCACTCGTTCCTTGTATAGCAGGTGCTTCAATATGATCTGCTGCTATCAAGAAGAAACTACCGATCAATACAATACTGATTCCTAAAATAGTTGTTACTCGTTTCATAATTTTTAAGTTTAATTAGATTTTTATTGTATTACGGTTTTACATACGAGAAGAATCGGGAAGCGGTTTTTAAAAAGTGTATTTTTTTTGAAAAAAATTAAAAATAGTAGCGAAATGAATGAGTTTTCTATATTTAAGTCTCTGCTTAATAGTTGTTTGTAGAATATTTTTATTTATATGAAATGCCCTGATTTTTTTTAAAACATTTAGTTTCTATTTTAGAATGTATAGGAAAGTATTTGTCTACTTATTCTTTTTGAGAAGAAGAAACATTCAAAATGTCAAGTCTGTTTGAAGTGCTTCTATAGAAGAAAATCTTTTTTACTACGTAGTAAAAAATAGTTTACTAGTTAGTAAATTCAGTTTTACTAGGTAGTAAAATGTAAAAAGCTCTTGATGTTTTCATCAATTAATCAAAAGAAAAACAATAAAACTTCTTGAAGATACTTGTATTCCATGCTTATATTTTGAGAAATATGATCGATTCTCTGTGATTATACGTTTCGTTCTTTGTAAATGATAGTTGATAAGATACATTTTGATTCAAAAATCAATCGTTGAATCGTTCCATATTTTAATCTTTTCAATCCTATAATTTATATGTGTGAATGCTAAGACAATTATGTATATTTGTGACAAAGCAATTAAATTAAAGAGTAATTATGTCAGACGATAAGAAAGTTATCTTTTCCATGAATAGGGTTTCTAAAACCTATCAAAGTACTAACAAACAAGTTTTAAAAGATATATACCTAAGTTTTTTCTACGGAGCTAAAATTGGGATTCTCGGTCTCAACGGTTCTGGTAAATCTACCTTGCTAAAAATTATTGCAGGTGTTGAGAAAAACTACCAAGGAGATGTTACCTTTTCGCCAGGGTATAAAGTAGGTTATTTAGAACAAGAACCACAACTTGATGAAACTAAAACGGTGATGGAAGTTGTAAAAGAAGGTGTTGCAGAAACGGTTGCCATCTTAGATGAATACAACAAGATTAACGACATGTTTGGTTTGGAAGAAGTATATTCTGATGCAGACAGAATGGAGAAATTGATGGCACAACAAGCCGATTTACAAGATAAAATTGACGCTTCTAATGCTTGGGAATTAGACACCAAACTAGAAATTGCTATGGATGCTTTGCGTACGCCAGAGCCAGATAAGTTAATTGGTGTGCTTTCGGGAGGAGAACGTCGTCGTGTTGCTTTATGCCGTTTGTTATTACAAGAACCAGAAATCTTATTATTAGATGAGCCTACCAACCACTTGGATGCAGAATCTGTACATTGGTTAGAGCATCATTTAGCACAATACAAAGGAACGGTAATTGCCGTAACGCACGATAGATATTTCTTAGATAATGTTGCAGGTTGGATTTTAGAATTAGATAGAGGAGAAGGAATTCCTTGGAAAGGAAACTATTCTTCTTGGTTAGATCAGAAATCAAAACGTATGGCGCAAGAAAGCAAAACAGCTTCCAAACGTCAAAAAACATTAGAACGAGAATTAGAATGGGTTCGTCAAGGAGCGAAAGGTCGTCAAACAAAGCAAAAAGCACGTTTGAAGAATTATGACAAATTGATGAGCCAAGATCAAAAACAAATGGACGCGAAGTTGGAAATCTACATTCCAAATGGTCCGCGTTTAGGAACGAATGTAATCGAAGCTACAGGAGTTTCTAAGGCTTTTGGTGATAAGTTATTATATGAAGATTTAAACTTTAATTTGCCACAAGCTGGAATTGTTGGAGTTATTGGTCCGAATGGAGCTGGAAAAACAACCATTTTCAAAATGATTATGGGAGAGGAAACAGCAGACAAAGGAACATTTACGGTTGGAGAAACGGCGAAGATTGCATATGTAGATCAGTCGCACTCAAACATTGATCCGAATAAATCAATTTGGGCAAACTTCTCTGATGAGCAAGAATTGGTTATGATGGGCGGAAAACAAGTAAACTCTAGAGCTTATTTAAGCCGATTCAATTTTGCTGGAAGTGAACAAAACAAAAAAGTAAGTACACTTTCTGGAGGAGAACGAAATCGTCTGCATTTAGCCATGACACTCAAAGAAGAAGGAAATGTGTTATTACTAGATGAGCCAACAAACGACTTGGATGTAAACACATTGCGAGCGTTGGAAGAAGGTTTGGAAAACTTTGCAGGTTGTGCGGTAGTCATTTCGCATGATAGATGGTTTTTAGATCGTATTTGTACGCACATCTTAGCTTTTGAAGGAGATTCGCAAGTATATTTCTTTGAAGGAAGCTTCTCAGACTATGAAGAAAACAAAAAGAAACGTTTAGGTGGCGACTTGATGCCAAAACGTATTAAATATAAGAAGTTGATAAGATAATTAATTTCGTCATGCTGAACTTGATTGTCACATCGAGCGCAGTCGAGATGCCTTTAAAACTTCAAAAGTTTCTCGACTGCGCTCGAAATGACATATAAAAAATGAAACCCTCGTAAACTGCGAGGGTTTTTATGTTTTTATAAAACTATATAACACAAGTTTATTTAATTCTTTCAGTTAATTTTTACAGATAACAAACGGAAATATGCTCGAACTTCTTTTCAATACTTTTTTGGGCTGTTTCTGAAAATGAATTATCAGTTGCATAGAGTTGTTCTAGTGTTTTAATCTGAAATAAACTTTTAGGAAACTTTTTGATTTTGTTATCTCCGACTGTTAGGTAGACTAATGTTTTTAAATTGCCAATACCTTTTGGAATCTTTTTGATCTTGTTTTTTGAAAAATCTAAATATTCAAGAGTGTCTAGCTCAAAAACGACTTCTGGAATTTCTTTAAACTTATTAAAAGAAATATCTAATGAAACTAACTTTTTTAGTTTGTTCATGGCAGTTGGAATTTTTGAAATCTTATTGAAAGAAAAATCCAAACGCTCTATATTTTTTAACAAAGAGAAATTTTTTGGAATTTTTTTAATGCCTTTGTTTCGTAATGATAATGATTTTATGTTTTGAAGTAATTTTATTTTATCTGTATCAGAAAGATTCAAATTAGTAGATCGCAATCCATAAATTGCTCTATGTCCTACTAAAAAATCAAACAAATCCAATAAGCCTTTTTCCTCAGTTTTAGATACGCTTTCATAGGATAAAGTATCTAATATATGTGTAATTGGCGTACCAATCATATATTTTTCAATCATTGAAAGTTTTGGGTTTTCGATGTCTCCATGAAAAGCATATCTTCCATCATCCCAACCACCAAAATTTAAGATCTTGTTTTTATACATTTTAATACCTAATCCGTGCTCATGATCCCAATCGCAAGAACCAGTAAAACCAAATGTAGTAAAACCGTCTATATCTTCGTCATCTATTAAGATAGTATCAAAAGAAATATATTCACGGACTTCTTTAGGTGAACTTAAAAGAGGAAAACCTCCATACATATCATTGTCTGAACTACCATAAAGTTCTTCCAATGGCTCTCTTTCTTTATAAGCAAACTCGTAAATTGTGTTCAAAATAGATGCTAGGTTTTCTCTGATATATTCAAGTGTTTTTTCTTGAAAATCAAATGGTTTATCTTCATCATCTGTTCCATCAAATATTACCTCTAATATAGTGTCATCTGAAGTTGATTCTTCTTCGAAGTTTGGCAATATACTTTCATGTATGTATGTGACAAGATTGTCATCGTCATCTCTTTCTTGTTCATCTTCGTTAAAAAAATCGTCTAAATCATCATCGTCAAAAGTGATCATAGTATAAAATAATTAAGTAGTTTTAATTTAATTTTTTAAGTGTGTTTGTGTATTCTGTATAGATACAAAAAGTAAAAGTATTTTTTTATAAATATTATTAGTAGGATTAGTTTTTAGAAGATACCTGCCCAAAAACATGCGCTAACCAGTCATTTACAATACAATCTAAAATGATATGAATACGCGGTTGATCGCTGTTGTTTCTCACTTCATGTTCTATGTGAAAATTACAATACCAGCATTCACCAGCTTGCATAGGAATAGCAACATCATCAACCAAAATTTCAACCTTATCATTTGTTTGTACAGGAATGTGTAAACGAACTTGTCCATGTTCGAAGCTATAACCTGTATCTCGGTGTTTTTGTATGCTTGCGCCAGGATCTAAGGTATGAATACGGAAAGTTTCTACTTGGCACTGAAACATTTCAAAAATAGAAAGCAAATACGGACATTTTTTAAGTGCCTCGTTTGGTAAAAAAATAGGCAATCCGTCTTCACCAATAATTGGTTCTATAAAATGGATTAACCATAAAGTTTCTAGTGTTACAGAAGGATTGTAAATATCTTCATAATCTTTTTTAGAAAATTGCGAAAGCTCTTTTTTGATGACATCCGCATCAAATTCAAAAGGTAGTTTAAGTGCATTCATATTTCTAAAATTATAAATTATTTAGCAAATACCTGACTTTCATCTGAAAATGCTTTGAACTCTAATGGATTTCCGCTAAAATCAAAGACAAACATTGTTCGTTGTTCTCCAGCTTGCCCAGCATATCGAGTTTGTGGTTTTACAATAAATTTTATTTGATGCGTTTCAAACTTTTGCTGTAAATCTTCAAATTGAGTCATCGTAAGTAAACACCCAAAATGGGGAATTGGAACATTAACGCCATCAACTTTACCACAATAATCTAACGCTGGAAAATCGTTGCTTACATGTCCAGATAACTGATGTCCGAAGAAATCAAAATCTATCCAATTTTCGGTAGAGCGACCTTCATCACAACCTAAAATATCAACATAAAATTGACGTGTAGAAACAATATCTTTTATTTTAAAAGCATAATGAAAAGCATTCATGAAGTTCTTTTTTTATAGTATTCTAATATGTTTTAAAGATACAATTTTACAGCATAAATAAATACTGTTTGCTTCACTCTTTAAAGAGTATCATTTGTATTTCTTAATGAACAATTTATGATGTCTTTATGAACTAAACTTTAAGAAAACAAATAAATAAGTGTGCTATTTTATTTTTTCGTATTTTGAAGAATCATAAATCCCGAATTTTTTGAAAAATACTTTAACTACCATTCTTAGTCTATTCTTAAGTTTCTCGATATGGAGTCAGGATATCGACAAGCAACGGATTAAAGATAGTATTCATAAATATGCAATCTTATCCGAAAGTAGTCATGCAAAATATAAGTATAAGGAAGCTATTGAAGCATTAAACATAGCAATCGCATACGCTCAAGAGATTAATGATAATGAAAACTTATCTAGCCTTTATAATGATTTAGGACTTTCCTATGAAGGAGTTTCTGAACTCACTCAATCTAAAAAATATTATTTGAAATCGTTACACCTAGCCAAAGAAACAGAAAATGATACATTACAAGGTTGGGTTTACAATAATTTGGGAAATATATATTCTGACGGTTTTAAGAAAAAAGACTCTGCGATTTACTATTATAAAAAGTCTTTACAGTTTGCCGAAAAACTCAAAGATACTTTTGAGATTTTAACACCTGTTCTAAATATAGGTTGGACGTATATTGATGAAAATGAGTTTGATACAGCATTTCCGTATTTAGTGAAATCTGAAAAGATGATCTTTACAGAACATGGAGATGATATAGGAAAGGCGCAAATTAATTATTTATTTGCACGTTACTATATGCACAAAGAAAAATTGACATTAGCAGATAATTATTTTAAAATGTCAATCAATTATGCTAAATCCAAAGGATTCCTAGATGAATTGTCTGAAATTTATGAACACTACGCAATACTAGCACGAAAACAAGGAAATCATGCAGTTTCTTACACGCGACTTCAAAAACATATACTGTATAAAGATTCGGTGTATAACGATATAAAAATCAAGGAAAATCAAGCGGCATTGGTAAAGTTTTCTGTTGATGATATGAAGAAAGATTTGAAGCAGATTGAAGCAGAAAAAAGAGATCAAGAAACTATTATCGAAAAATCTAAACAGGTTACGTATGTATTAATGATTGCCGGTTTTATTTTGATATTACTTTTGATTAATATGTTTAAGAACTTTAAATTTAGAAATAGAGCATTGTCAAAACTTCGCTTGAAAAATGCAGAATTACGTGAAGCAAAAGATGAAGCAGAAGCACAAGCAAATTTGAAGTCGCAATTTTTCTCAACAGTAAGTCATGAATTGCGAACACCTTTATACGGAGTTGTTGGTTTAACAACTTTATTGTCTGAAGATTTTCCGAATTTACGAAAGAATGAAAATTTCAAATCGCTTAAGTTTTCTAGTAAATATTTATTATCGTTGATTAATAATGTTTTACAAATAAATAAGATTGAATCGCAAGGTGTAAAACTAGAAGAAACACCTTTTAATGTTAAGAATCTTATTAATGAAGTAGCCAATTCTTTTGGGTTTGCATTGAGTCAAAATAACAATACTGTACATCAAGAAATTGACCCTAAAATTCCTAAAGTCTTAATAGGCGATTCTGTACGATTGTCGCAAATATTGATGAATCTTATTGGAAATGCAATTAAATTTACGGAATCTGGAAACATTTGGATTCGTCTGAAATCACTAGGACAAGACGGCAAAAAACACAGCATACAGTTTACTATTGAAGATGACGGAATTGGAATTCCTAAAGAAAAACAGGCTTCCGTTTTTGATAAATTTATTCAATTACGTCCTATAGAAAAAAACTACCAAGGAACAGGATTGGGACTTTCTATTGTAAAGCGTTTATTATTGCTATTTGATAGTGATATAAAGCTGAAAAGCGAGGAAAACATAGGAACAGAGTTTACGTTTGTCATCACTTTTGAAGAAAGCTGTGAGTTATCTTTAAAAAATGCAGAAACGCCTGTAAAAACAATCAATAGTACCGATAAAAATATATTGGTGGTGGATGATAATAAAATCAATCGTGTTGTTACCAAGCGTATTTTAGTGTCAAAAGGATATCAATGTGATGTGGCAGAAGATGGAGTAGAAGCGATTGATATGCTAAAAGGAACAACATACGACTTAGTTTTGATGGATATCAATATGCCTAAAATTGACGGAATAGAAACAACCAAACGCATACGAGAAACAGACAAAACAACACCAATTATTGCGTTAACGGCTGTAGAAGAAAGTCAGGTAAAAGATAAAATTCATGAAGCTGGTATGAACGATTTTATCATCAAACCCTACGACATGGCTGAATTTCATCAAATAGTACTGAAAAATTTATATGTAAAAACTATATAAAGTAGGCACTTCCATATACATACACGCTGCACAAAATCAATTCACCTATAAAGATGCTAATAGCAAACACAATTGGGTTAATCTTCATTGCACCAGCTGTATAGCAAATTAAGTCTGTAGGTACAAAAGGGAAAAATGCCCAAAATATAATGAATAGCGGACCGTATTTTCCAGAAAGCTTTTCCTTCACCAAATTGGTTGTTTTTGTATTCTTATCAAACAATTTAGCAAAGCCTAATTTATCTGAGAAATAGTATACAATCATAGAAGAAATCACAATTCCGATAACGGAAAGAAGTAACACGAGAAACAAATCATCTGGAAACAGAAAAACGCCTGCAAAAATAAGCGCTGTACTTGGAAGCATTACAAAACCTCGAATCAGGTGACAAAAAAAGAAAATAGCCAAACCGTAGTTGCCAAATGCTTGAATATTCTCTGCAATATTTTCTCTTGAAAAGGTTTCTGGATATATAAAATTATATACAATAAAGCCAATAATAAGGACAATCCAAAAACGTCTAAAAAATGTGATATAACTTTCTTTCATGAATTTTTATATTCGGTACGAAATACTAGACGATAAAGCTACACATTTGTTACGATTGAAACTGTATTTATTTAAAATTAAAAAATGAAAACATTTAACAGTGGAAGAATTAAAAAAATCGTTAGTTGATTTTGGAGGTAGTGTATGAAAATTGTAGTTTTAAAAATAACAGGAATTTCTGTTGTATAGCTTTTGTAAACAATTAGAAAAGAAAAATGGAAGGAACATGTCGAATTGCTGATGCAATGAATACGTATAATCTCGCTTTGAAGATCATTAAGTCTAAAGGATATAAAATATTTCTTTATCCAGATGATAGAGAAGAATATTTGGGCGATTTTTGGGCAATAAAAGGAGATAGAGAGTTTATTGGAGGCGATCCATTAAGATTATTAGGAATCATATCAATTTGGGAAAATACTGGAGATGATTGGCAAAACAATAATTTTCCTGAAGAAGACTTATATGATGAAATATTGTCGCGTGCTTTGCCAGATTCTGTAGATGATTTTAATGACTTGTCTGATGAAAAATTTAAAATTTTAGTTTCCGATTACAGCATATTTTTCAAAAATGTTGTCGAGGAAGAATTGCCAGAAAATCCTTCGAGACAAGAAATGTTTGAAATTATTAATTCATTGTATGAAGCATAAAAACGATACGTAGCAATGGGAATATTTAGTAGAAAAAAGAAAAAAGAAGAAAATTTTGAAAACTTTCCCCTTATTGGAGGATTGATGGTTTCTAAAATGGTATCCGAAGGTAAAAAGAAACCATTATTCATGTTTAGAGAGAAAAGAACGAGACCTGAAGATAGTGGTTGGAGAATTTTTTCAGGATATGAGTCTCAAGAATATGCAAATGATCCTAATAATATAGGAATATATAATCCATCTACTATTCTGAAAATAGATTCGAGCATAAAAGATTTATTATTAAAAGGAATAGGTTCCGTTTTTGAAAGAAAGAATCATAAATCGGACTGGTATGAAGTAAATGATTACGAATTGGAAGATGATTATGTAACTAAGCATAAATTGACTGAAAATTGGACGTTAGAAATAAATAATTTGTTTGAAAGAAGCAAGGAAGAAAGTGGAGATTTACTTTACACAACTGGAGATAAATCTTTAAGAATAGGCATCTGGAATGAATCTGGAAAGAACCGTCAGCAGATTTTTGATGCACATCAACTACACATTAAGAATAGAGACCAATCTGTTACTAAAACATTGGATACGTTTGATTTTTCGGATGATACGATCAAAAGAATTGGATATGAAATTGAAGAACAAGACGGAAACAAAACGTATAATGTAATCTATGCCTTTTCATTTATAGACGAAGAAATTCTTCAAATGGCTTTTTATTTTGATGATAAGAAAGATAAAGATTGGGCTATTGAAACTTGGAAAAAAGTGAAAAACTAAACATTGATCAGCAATTCCATCTTAATATTACCGCGCGCATATGGATTGTTAGTTTCCATAGGAATCTCTCTAAAACCATATTTTTCATAAATATAAATGGCGTTTTCTAATTTGCGATTGGAATATAAAATCAGTTTTTCAAAATTGTTACTTTTAGCAAAATCAATACAATGTTGCAATAGCTTCTGACCAATTTTTTTACCTCTATATTCTGGAGAAACTGCCATTTTTCCTAATTCAAAAACCGTATCATCCATTTTCATCAAAGCGACAGTTCCTACAATGTTTTCTTCGATTTTTGCAAAAAAGATATATCCGCCTTTATCAATAATATAACTTTTAGCGTTGCTCAGTACTTCTTCGTCATGTGGCTCTACGTAGAAAAAAGTTTCTAGCCATTCTACATTCAAATCGTAAAACGCGGTTTCATATTCTTCTTTATAAGGAACAATACAAATCTCAGAAAGCTGAGAAGTTTCTATATTTTGGATAATAAATGTGCTCATTTTTTTGTCTGCTAAAAGATCTTCCAAATGATTTATATGGTTTATTAAATTCTCAGAGGGAAAAGTTGTTAATTCTTGTACTGTTTCATACATAACATTCCAAATAGGAATCATTTTTATCAATAATTGTTCTCCTTTATATGAAAGACAGATCACTTTTTTTCGTTTATCAGTTTCATCATTTTCAATAGTAATTAATCCTTTCTTATTAAGCTTATTGATGGTTTGTGTAATAGCAGGTTGTGAAACTTGTAATGCTTCTCTAATTTTTGTGTTTGTAGTACGTTTTTGTAATGAAATAATTTTAAACGCTGGAAACAGGTAAGGATCAAAATCTATATTGTAATGATCATATACTTTTTGTATTTCTTTCATAATCAATTCACTCAAACGAGCCAATCTAGAACCCAATCCAATTTCTTTAAATTCGCGTAATGCATCCATTGTATAATTATTTATATAAGTGCTTATGTAAAAATATAACGAATTTGAATGTTTTCCAAGTACAGTTAGATTATTTTCGCATAAAATCAGTGATGAGGTAACTTAATAATTTCCCAACTACATATATTTCTTGTGCGTCGTTAGGGTTTGGAGCCGCTTCGCATAAATGTAAATATGCTGCATTTTTTTGTTTCCCAAAGAAAGAAGCAAACATACGCGCTTGATTGGCAGAGAAACCACTTGGTGTCATGGCGCTACTTGGTACATTTTCTATAGAATCACAATCAATTTCAACACCAAACGAACGATTGTCAATGAAATTTAAAGCGCGATTCAATTGAAAAGAAAATCCTTGTTCTTGACGAATTTCAATGCTTTCAAAAGTATTGTATTGCAAACGTTCTGGATAACTGTCAATAGTTTTGAAAACTTTTTTAGACGTGTAGTTTTCATACAAACCAAACATAAAGTATTTATCCAAAAAACCTTGTTTGAAAGCGTAACTAAATCCATTACCGCTATGTCTACCTTCTAAGTTTCTAAAGTCAGTATGTGCATCAAAATTAATCACATTGATCGCTTTACTTTTTCCTAGTGCTGTTCCTTTAATGTTTCCATACGCATTGTTATGTCCACCACCAACAATAATAGGCGTTTTTCCTGCGCTGATAATTTGAAACATGATATAACTCACTTCTTCGTCAATCTTGTTCACTAACTGTGAAAGCAATATGTAATATTCGGGAGAGTTTTGATCGAAATTTGCAGCTCTATCTAACAAATCGGAAAAATCTAAATGTCCTAAAACCAACAATCTTTTTCCTTTATTATAGGCGTTGTCTTGTGTATTCAATAAAGCGCTCAATGCAGCTTTCCACGCAGTTGTAGCGCCAGCTTTTCCTCGGTTGGCGCGTATGCCAATATCTTCAGGAATTCCTAAAAGTACATATTTTGCTTCGCTTTGTTGAAGTTGCGTAACTAAGTTGTCTTTTGAAGAAAGTGTTTCTACTCGTTCTCCAAATTTAGTTTCGCCTTCTCGCTTAGAGATGAAAGCACCAAGGCTTTCGCTAGTATACAAATGTAGCATGGTTTAGTATCGATTGCGTAATGCTAATTTACACTTTTATATGAATGAAATTCATTTCTTTTATGGATTATTTTTACAACTAAAGACTAAATTTATAATAAAAGCGTTGTGTGTAAAAAACAACCTTATGTTACAAAGCATACAAATACTGACATTAATTCAAGGGCTCTTTTTACTGGTCGTAATATTTAAAAATAAAAAGCAGTATAAAAAAACTATTTTTTGGTTATTTGTAGGAAGTATTACTGCAGTACAGCTGTATATTTTAGGAGATGATGATGATAACTTATTATTTAAAAACACAGATTTATTCTTCTTTGACATTACGTTGTTCATTACTTTTTTATTCCTCTTTATAAAGTATAAAATAGAACCTGAAACAGGTTTTTTGAAAAAAGATCTTCTGTATTTTATTCCAAATATTATATACTTAACCATAGAAATATTGGAGGCGCAACCATCATTAAATGGAATTGTAATCGAGCTATTTGAATTGTTTATAGAACTAACTTTTTTAAGTTATTTAGTTTTTATTATTGGAAGATTGTATAAGTCTCAATCTGAAAAATGGATGCTGTATTTTATGATTCCACTAATAATTGTTATTAGTTTTTCTACCAGTAATGAAGTGTTAGGATTGTCAGGTTTAGAAGAATTTTGGTTATTTAACGATCAATATTCTAACAGTTTTCTAATTGTATTGGTCGCTTTTTTATTTTATTCATTCAGTTTTAAATTAGTAATTTCTCCTAAGGAAGTTTTACCTAGTGTAAAACCATCAAAATATAAAACTTCTAGTTTGGCTGTTCATGATTTTTCAAATTATAAAAAGGAACTTATACGACTCATGGAAAAAGAAAAACTATATACAAAAACAAAACTTTCGATTCATGATGTTGCTCAAAAACTTCAAGTACCAAGGCAACACATTTCAGAAGTTTTAAATGTACATATGGGAATTAGTTTTCAAGATTTTATCAATCAGTATAGAGTTGATGCTTTTATAAATTGTTTGCAAAAAGAACAGTATGCGCATTATACACTTTTTGGAATCGCAAATGAGGTTGGTTTCAATTCAAAATCTTCGTTTAATACTACGTTCAAGAAAATCAAAGGTTTAACGCCTTCTGAATTTAAAAAAACACTCATGGATATTGCTTAAAAAGATGTTCAGAATACGTATTCTGACCCTCATGCATATCTTTTAAAAGATAATACACACGTTATTTGAGAGAACAAAAATCACAAATAATGAGTAAATTATTTTCTAGGCGAATATCTATTCTTATTGGACTTTTCTTTTGTGTGTCAACTTCAATTGCACAAGTAGAAGGAAGTTCAAGAGAGATAAAAACTGAAAAAACAATTCAAGATACAGGCGATATTATTCAAATTGGATTACCTATTATTGCTGGAGTTGCTACTTTCTTGGAAGATGACCGGCAAGGAACTTGGCAGTTTGCAAAATCTTTTACACTAAACCTTGGAATCACATATGCGTTAAAATACGCAATTAACAAACGGAGACCTGATGGCGCAACTGACGGACTTGCTTTTCCTTCTGGACATACTTCTGTGTCTTTTCAAAGTGCTTCTTTTATACAACGACGATATGGTTGGAAATATGGAATTCCTGCCTATGTATTGGCTGGTTTTGTTGCGTACAGTAGAATAGAAGGAATAGATGACAGACATGATGGTTGGGATGTTTTGGGAGGAATCATTACAGGTGTCGGAAGTTCTTATCTTTTTACAACACCTTATAAAGACAAATTTAAAGTCACATTAGCAACTGGTCAAGATCAATTTTTAGTTGGATTTGTACTAAAGTTTTAAAAACCTAAGTTAGATGAACTATTGTGAGAGAGCAGCAATACATTCCTCACGAATCTTCCAAATTTCTTCGAAAGCGTAGGGAAATTGTTCGTTTGCAATCCATTGTTTGAGAAAGCTTTGATGAGATTTACTTTTTAATCACCAACTTTGACAAGGAACCATTCTGCGGAAGCGAGAAGTTTAGCATGTTTTTTTATTTAGTTATCAGTCTTTAATTAGAAGCAGACTGCCACGACGCTAACTCTTCGCAAAGACATTTCGAAGAAAGTCTAACAGCGAAGTGATGTCTAAAACTCTAACAATCTAAGAGCAATAGCAAGTCTAAACAAGCTTTCCATTAATCAAAACCTGTTCTATGTTATTGTCGCCAAATGCGTATGGCAATACATGAAACGATGGAATTTCCTTAGTAATCATCAAATTGGCAACTTTTCCTTTGGTAATACTTCCGTGTGTTTCCGAAAGTCCCATTGCATAAGCTCCGTTAATCGTTGCCGCATTGATTGCTTCTTCAGGTGTCATTTTCATTTTGATACATGCCGTACTTACTACAAAATTCATATTTCCAGAAGGTGTTGAACCTGGATTGTAATCGGTAGCTAACGCAACTGGCAAACCTGCATCCATTAACCTACGTGCTGGCGTATATGGAATACTAAGAAAATATGAGCAAGATGGCAACGCAACTGGCATGGTATGACTTCCTTGCAATGCTTCAATATCATCATCGTTGAGTTCTTCTAAATGATCTACCGAAAGTGCATTATATTTTACGCCTAAAGCTACGCCTCCAAAGGCATTGAATTGGTTTACGTGAATTTTTGGTATCAAATTATATTGTTGTGCTGCTTTGAGCAAACGTTCGGTATCTTGTAGTGTGAAATAGCCTTTTTCGCAGAAAATATCTACGTATTCAGCTAAGTTTTGTTCAGCAACTTTTGGTAGCATTTCATTTATTACTACATCCATATAGCCGTCTTGGTTTCCTTTGTAATTTGCAGGAATAGCATGTGCGCCCAAGAATGTTGTTTTGATAGGGAAATTGTAGGTTTCCTTTAATCGCTTGGCAACACGCAACATTTTAAGTTCTGCTTCAACGGTGAGTCCATAACCAGATTTTATTTCTATGGCGCCAGTTCCCATGCGCATTACTTCTTCCAAACGTTTGGAAGATTGTTTAAAGAGTTCATCTTCAGAAGTTTCTTGAAGTTTTTTAGCAGAATTTAAAATACCACCACCGCGATTGGCAATTTCCTCATAACTCAAACCATTGATACGATCTACAAATTCTTGCGCTCTGTTTCCCGCGTAAACCAAGTGTGTATGACTGTCACACCAAGTTGGTAAAACGACTTTGTTTGTACAATCAATGATGGTATCTGCGGAAGCGATTTCTATATCAGCCATCGAGCCAAAATCAGCAATGACATCACCATCAATATATACATATGCATTTTTTAAGATGGGAAGTTCTTTCATGTCGATACCAGAAACTTTGGAAATATTGGTTTCTCTAACTTGAACTAATTCTTTGATGTTGATGAGTAAGGTTGTCATGTATGAAAATTATACTTACAAATGTAGATGCAAAGCGAATAAATCCCTAATTTTATACTTATAAATTCTCAATCATGAAAACTATTGGACTTATAGGTGGAATTACGAGTCAATCTACTATTCTATATTATCAAATTTTAAACAGTTTAGCGGCAAAACATAAAGGCGAACCGCATGCAGCGAAGTGTATTATTAATTCGGTTGATTTTGGAGAGATTCAGAAATTACAGCACGATGGTCGTTGGGATGTATTGGATGAAATTATGGCAAAAGCCGCGATAGGTCTTGAAAAAGCAGGAGCTGAATGTATTTTAATTTGTGCAAATACTATGCATTTAACGATAGATGCTGTTCGTGCAAGTGTGAAAATTCCTGTGTTGCATATTGCAGAAGCAACAGCAGAGAAAATTGTAGCTCAAGAGTTGAAAACAGTTATTTTGTTGGGGACAAAATATACGATGGAGAAAGATTTTTATAAAGATGTATTAACTTCTTTCGGTATTAAAACCTTGATTCCAAATGCAGAAGAACGCAAAGAAGTAAATCGTGTTATTTATGAAGAGTTATCAAAAGGAGAACTAAAAGAAAGTTCGCGAGAAGCGTATGTGAAAATTATTAATCGTTTACAGCAAGTAGGAGCAGAAGGCGTTATTTTAGGGTGCACCGAAATACCTTTATTGATACAACAAAAAGATGTTTCTATTCCGGTATTTGATACGACGACCATTCATGCAACAAAAGCGATGGATATGGCTTTACGTTAATTTTATGACAATTTTTAATGTCGTTGTTTAGAATTAAAAAATAGTTGTTATTTTTATAGAAAATTACATGATAACTGGCATAATTATGTAATACAAAAAAGCTCCAAATGTACATTTGGAGCTTTTATTTTTATGTGATATTTACTCGATAATCGAAATTTAAATGCTTTAATGTTTACCTCGAAGTAGTTGATTTATTGTCGAATCAATTTATGTGTGCTAATGACATTACCAACTTGAACTTTTACGAAATATACGCCTTGTTTAAGTGTTTGAATATCAAGTTGATTGTTGTTTATGTTTGATGAATTCAATAGGGTTCGCCCGTTGATATCTAAAATAGAAATAGTATCAATCGTTTGATTGTTAGTCGTATTGAATTGTAGTGTGTTAGTTGCGACAGGGTTTGGATACATTTGAAAAGAATTTATTGCTTCCTCTTCAACCGTTAATACTGCGATAGATGCAAACCCAAAATCGGGTGGACAATTACCATTGCTCGAAAATGTATCCCAAGTATTCAAATCAAAAGCTGTTGTAGGAATTGTAGTCATATATGTTCTTTTCATATACATATCAGCATTTATGATTGTTGCGTTATTTCCCAATTGTCCAATGGCATCATAAAAAACATCGTACTTAAATAATCCAATTACATCATTTCCATCAAAGTTTGTAATACTAGCATCATAGTTATTTACAAATTCTGTACAGATTGAAATATTAGGATGTGCAATTACATACGTTTCATATACTGGTAAAATTGTATTTGCAGGAAAGGTATATACAGTGTCCCAAGTTCCGCTACCATCATAACTTACTTTTATAGAATAATCTGATAAATCAATAGGTTGATAGGTAAGATTGGATAATTCAATAGCCTTATTGTCTCCAGAATAATTTAATAAACCAGATATGTAAAGTTTATTGGGTTCGTTTTGATAAATAACACTAACAGTTTTACAGACTTCATTAGATAATGACGAAGCATTCCCGGCAGCATCTCTAGCAAGTACTCTGATGCAATATGTTCCATTAGAATAATTTAAAAGCGGAATAAATTGAAAAGTATCTGTTCCGTCGTAAGGAACGATTTCTTCCAAGATTCCGTTAATATACACTTCATAAGTAGCAACTCCAATATTATCTGTTGAATGATCCCAAAGTACAGAAATAGAGTCTGGTTGAACTAAAGGATTGTCTGGAAAACGAAGGTTTGTTGGTGTGGTTGGTGCTTCTGTATCATTTGCAAAGCCAAATAAGCATGCAAAAAGTAATACAATTGTTAACGTAATTTTTTTCATAGCTGGTTGTAATTTTATATAAATGTATAAAAAAAGTGACGCTGTTTTGGTAAGTAACATCACTTTTTATAAATCACGTATACTTTTATTGCTTGATTAATTTTTTATTAATCGTTTGATTTCCAATTTCTAATTGTAAAATGTACATTCCTTGTTTTAATCCTTGAATGTTTATTTCGTTTGATGGATTTACCGTTTGTAAAACTTGCTTCCCGTTTAGGTCATAGATGCGAACAGAAGACACTTCTACATTATTCTTGGTATTTATATAAATGCTATTCCCATTAGTAGGATTAGGATATATTTGAAAAGCATTCGTTTCTATTTCTTCTACAGTTAATAATGTAAAACTTCCAATGAATTCAATTTCATCACAAGCTATTGTGTTAGGAATGACAGTTCCAGTCCAATTTAATGGATCAAAAGTAGTGCTTGTAAAGCCAGAATTTCTGTAATATATTTTGTCACTTTCAAAGTTAGTGTTATTAATTCCTAAGGTTCCCACAATATCAATTAAGACATCGTTTTTAAATAATCCGATTGCGTCATTTCCATCAAAATTAGTAATCATATCATTGATTTCATCATAATTGCCAGATTCGCAAGCATTGGCTTGAGAGTTAGCAATAATATGAGAGCTAATATCAGGAATAACTAAACCAGAAGGAAATGTATATGTTTCTTGCCAAGTAGAGTTACCATCTCTGCTTATTTTGATAGAATAATCATCAAGGTTTGTTGGACCAATAGTATTTGTAATTGCAATTAGGTTATTTGCTCCTGTACCATTCATGATTACAGAAATGTATAAATCATTAGGTAATATTTGTAGATAGCGTGTAAAACAGCTGTTATTACTTAATGGTGAAGTATTTCCTGCAGCATCTCTAGCTAATACTTTGAAACAGTGAGTTGTTCCAAAAATTCCTGAGAAAACAGCATCTCCATGAGAAGCATTACCATTATAAGCAACAGTTTGATTATATACATCATCAACATATACATCATATTCAACAACGCCAATATTATCTGTAGAGTGTGTCCATAAAAGAGCAGCAGTACCTGTATTGTTATTAAAAAAAATGGGAGTTAAATCTGTAGGTGTAGTTGGCGCCTCAGTATCATTTGCAAAGCAAAAAAAACTGGTAAAAAGTAATACAATTGTTAACGTAATTTTTTTCATGGCTGGTTGTAATTTTTTATATAAATGTATAAAAAAAAGCGATGCTATTTATTAAAATAACATCGCTTTTTATGAATTACGTTTAGTATTATTGTTTGATTAATTTTTTGTTAATCATTTGATTTTCAATTTCTAATTGTAAAATATACATTCCTTGTTGTAATCCTTGAATGTTTATTTCGTTTGACGGATTTACTGTTTGTAAAACTTGTTTTCCGCTAATATCATAGATACGAATTGAAGAAACTTCTACATTATTTTTAGTATTTATGTATATAACATTTCCATTTGTAGGATTTGGATATACTTGAAAAGAATCTGCTTCAAACGTTTCAACACTTAAAGTCTGTGTATGCATTCCTAAGTTTGTACATGTATTAGAAGCAAATGTATCCCATTCGCTAGCTGTAAACGTTGTGTTAGGAGAATCGATACTAGGCTTTCTTACTAAAGTTGTATTACTAGCATAAGTAGTTCCGTCTCCTAAAGTTCCTAAAATATCAATAAGAATATCGTTTTTAAACAACCCAATAGCATCATTTCCATTGAATCCAGTAATGATATCATTTGAATCATCTACAACACTTGTACAAACAGCTAAACCAGTGTTTCCAATTACATACACATCACCATCATTAATAGTTGCGCCCATTGGAAAAGTATATGTCGAATTCCATGTAGCACTTCCATTAGTACTTATTTTTAGTGTGTATGTGTTTGCTACATCATTTAAATCAACTGTTGCACCTGTATAATTGGCAATTTCAAGAGCTTTATTAAAAGAACTTCCTTCAATATATTCTGAGAAATATAAATTAGAACCAGTTCCTCCGCCAGTATTTGTAAGTGTAGTTCCATCTACCGAAGCAGATTGTGCAGAACTATTTCCTTGTGCATCTTTTGCTAATACTGTAAATGCGTATGTAGTTGAAGAAGCAAGTCCTGAAACAGTAGCAGAAGTTGTTGCAACTGTTTGGTTTAGCATACCATCAACATATACTTCATATGCTGTAACTCCAATATTATCTGTAGAAGCTGTCCAAGAAAGATCGATACTCGTTAAAGTTTCGTTGCTTACCATAAGATTTGTTGGTACTGTTGGATTTTCAGTATCTGTACCAAAAATTCCCCAGCGATCTTCTGCAGGCGTTCCTCCCCAAATTTGAGTAGCCAAACGAGGATTGTCAATAAAAGGATTACGATTTCCTTGTGCCGTTGCGTTTGATATATTTTCGTGATATGTATTACGTGCATCTTCATAGGCAGAAACAGGATCGGCAGCATTCCACTCTAATAATAAATCAATCATATTAGAATCAATACTATTTGTAGATCCGTTAGCAACTAAATTTGGAGCACATTGATTTCCGTAACGGATGTACATGTACATTACAATTCTAGCTACATCACCACGCCAGTCTGGTCCACCAGCAGTAGCATCACCAGGATACCAAAAAGAACCTACAGGTCCAGAATTTCCAGAACCTGCTGAAAATAGACGGCTTCCGCGTTGACCATTACGTTGTACATCTGTAGAACGTAAATTGTGAGCGTCACTGTATGGAGGTCCGTTTGTTGTATTTGAATCTAAATCTGGACTAGCCAATGAGTTTGCAAATGTGTGTTCTCTGTTCCAATCACCAACATTTCCTCCATTATCATTCTTATCTCTTGATAAATCGTTTGTTACATCTGAGTCACTTCCGTTTTCCCATCCGTACAATAATAATACGTTATTTGAATTGTTTGGATCTAAATCCGTCACTCTCGTTGCAGTCCATATTTCTGAGTACGATAGTGAATTTGAATGTGTGTTGATCACTTTTGTTGCTAATGCATCACGCAATTGTGTTCCTGTAAGTGTAAGATTAACATCATTATAATATGTCTGTTGTGCGACAGTTGTAAATGAAATCAATCCGATTAAAAAAAGTAATGTTCTTTTCATTTTGTAATATATTGAAATAATTTAGGGTTCTATTTTCGTTGTAGTAAAGCCATGTAAAAACCATCAAAACCTGATTCAGATGCCAATAGCTTTTTGTCTTCTACAAGCGAAAAATCTTCATTGGAAGCTAAAAACTTCTCTACTTGTTCTTGGTTTTCCGATGGTAATATAGAGCAAGTAGCATATACTAACTTTCCGCCCGATTTTACCATTCGTGAATATCGTTGTAAAATATCTTGTTGTGTTTCTTTAATTTTTGCTAAAAACTCTGGTTGAATTTTCCACTTTGCGTCAGGATTTCTTCGTAAAACGCCCAATCCAGAACATGGAGCATCAATTAATACACGATCTGCTTTGTCATATAATTTTTTGATCACTTTGGTAGATGTGATCACGCGCGTTTCAATATTATGTGCACCATTTCGTCGTGCTCTGCGTTTTAGTTCGCGCAGTTTACCTTCATAAATATCTAAAGAAATTAAGTTTCCTTTATTTTCCATCAACGCGGCTAAATGCAATGATTTTCCTCCAGCACCGGCACAAGTATCAACAACTCTCATTCCAGGTTTTACATCTAAAAACTCCGAAACTAATTGTGAATTTGCATCTTGTACTTCAAACAATCCATTTTTGAAAGCTTCATTTTTAAAAATATTCGCACGTTCTTTTAAACGTAACGCTACAGGATGTCCTTTAACTTCTTCGGTTTCATGATCAAAAGAAGCTAATAATTCTTTTAGTTTTTCTTTGGTAGTTCGCAATGTATTGGCTCTAAGAATAACATCTGCTTGCTTGTTTAGCGCATTAATTTCTTTTGTCCAAACATCTTCACCCAATTCGGCTACACCTAATTCATCTAGCCAGTCTGGGATAGATTCTTTTATTTTTCGAGTTTTAGAAACTTCGTCAAAACGTCCTTTTATTCTTCGAGTTGGTGTTCCTGCAAGTTGATTCCAATCAGGTAATTCTATGCCGCGTAATGTTGCCCAAACAGCAAAAATGCGCCATAAATTTTCACGAGAATAATTTTCTTTAGTATCTGCTATTTCAGCATATAAGCGTTTCCAGCGTACAATTTCATAAGTAGTTTCAGCAACAAACTTACGATCACGACTTCCCCAACGGGCGTCTCTTTTTAGTAATTTTTCAACTACTTTATCGGCATAAGCTCCTTCATTAAATATTAGGTTTAATCCATCAATAACGGAAAAAACTAAATTTCTGTGTAATCGCATGTGAATTCAAAATTAAACAGCAAAGGTATTGTTTTATGTTTAGATTTTTTAGTTAATTTAACCTGAATTCTGTATTAAACCTTCTTTAAGAAGTTATTATGTAGAATATAAGTTCCAATATTCAAATAAAATCATTGAGCAAACCTATTTCTCTAACGTACAAAAGAAATCGAGCGTTGCATCTGAATGTTCTGCTAGCGAATAATCTTCAAGCGTAATACTATTCACTAAATCAGGATTCTTATTCAATAACTTTTTGCGATTCATTCTATTGGCAATTTCATATGGAATTTGCAATAGCCAAGAAGGAACTTTGTGTTCAAGTTTAAAAATATCATAGCGCAAAAATTTAGCTACAGATTTTTTATTTTTTTCATAATACGCATCTGTTTTAGCATTTCCTTGAACAGCTTGAATCGTATATTTGGTAAAACTTTTTTCAATCAAACTAGACAAATCTTCAAAGGTATATTCTTTATAGTGCCAAGGATTTCGCGCAATAGTTTTTAAAGCGTTTGGTGTAGAAATATATGCTTTTCCATTAGGTTTTAAAACACGATGAATTTCTGCTAAGTATAAAGCAGCTTCTTTAATGTGCTCAATCACTTGAAACGAAACGATAACGTCAAAACTGTTATCTTCTAATTGCGTTAATGGAGGAATTTTCTCTTGAATAATTGTAGTATTCGGAAATCTATTATTGATTAATTCTGCTGTATACGGAGATTTGTCAATCAAAGTTAGTTTTTCAGCATTTTTATATAGCAATTCTACACCGTAACCTTCACCACAACCTATTTCGAGTACATTTCCATGAATATATGGCGCAACTATATGATACGCTTTTAGTGTCCGCTGAAATAACGGATTATCAGAAATGATTTTAGAAGAAGTAACTTCAGTTGAAAATAACATAATTAGGGGAATTAATATGGCCAGTTTCGTTTTTGCCAAGTTTCAAAAGTTTCTTCAAATTGTTTAAATACCTCTCTACTAACAGGAGCATTTTCAATACCACTTGGAAACTGTTGCATCATCTGAAAATACATGCCTTTTAATCGATATGCATGGCGTAAATTTATAATTGGATATGGCGGATCAAAAGAAATCATCCATTGTAGTTCATCCCAAATATTTTGCATGGCAGTCTTGCAAATTTCGATTCCTTTTTGATGTTTACCTGCACGAACATATAACCTACCAATACCATACGAAAACTGCTTGTATGGAATGGTTTTATCAGGAAATAATGAAATACATTTATCTAACACAGCAATTGCTTTTTCTGTATTTCCTTCTTCGAGTAAGGCTTGTGCCAAGAAATAATAATTTTGACGAAAAATTTCTCGTGCATACGTAGCATTTTCATTACGAACAAATCCTGATTCACCTTGTAAGCCTTCAAAATTTACCTGATTCATTACATATGAATACATCATTTTAGTATCTACAATCTTAGGGTTTAATTTTGAATTTGTACGCTGAATAGGTGCTAAAATATTCACCATACCATGTTGAATCAAATAAGGTTCCAAACCAATATTGTGACGTTTTTTACTATTAATAGCAAAACAAATTGGTCGCTCATGAATATTATTTGTTAAAAGATTCATCAACACAAGTTCATTTAGGCCATAAAACTTTTTGGGATGCTTCCATGTTATGGATGAGGTATACGAAGCGTTTAACTTTGTTGGATCTAGTATTTTTTTGAACTTTATAGTATCAATTGGAATAGAAAATGAAGTGGAAGGAATATAATGGCGCATACGTCCATTCCAGTTAATACGCGTATTATCTTGCTTTAAAAATTCAAACATTACTGGCAACTTTGCAGCTTCCTGAGTTTCTTCCTGTAAAGGCAATAACTTTTCAATTCCACTTACATAAAACGCTCTGTCTAAATCTATTTTTAAAGGTTTCGAATCATATATTGTATTACGTAAATTATCAATATGCATTTCTACATTCAACTGATCAAAATTAATTACACGTACATCAGTTCGATAACCTTCTACTTGTTGCAAATACCAAACCGGAAAAGTCATATTATCGCCATCAGTAATAAGTACTGCTTGCTTTGGACAAGCATCCAAATACGCCTTTCCGAAGTTGTAGGCAAAGTCATCATGTCCGCGTTGATGATTGTCCCAACCTTTTGCTAACAATTGTATTGGAGCTGCCAAAAGTACAATGATCGTAACAAGTCCAATACGTGTTTTTGGATTTTTAATTTTATACAAGGCTTTCGCCAGAAAAACTACAGAAAGACCAATCCACAAGGCAAAAATTACAAATGAACCAATAAAAATATAATCGCGTTCACGAATCAAAATACTAGAAGGCACAGGATTTACATAAATGGTAATTCCGATTCCAAAAGTTAAAAAAAGCAATAAAGTAGTCCAAAAATATTGTTTGTGTTTTCGTAGTGCAATAATTCCTAAAATTCCCAAAAGAAAAGGCAAAAAGTAATAAGAATCGTTGCCCATATGGTTCTTGTAATATTCAGGGATCATGGCTGTATCTCCAATTCTATCTTTATCGAAAGCATTAATGCCACTCTTCCAATTTCCATCTTTTATGTAGCCTAAGCCTTGATGATCGTTCTGTCTTCCAATAAAATTCCAAAACAGATAACGAGTATTTAGCCAGATCACTTGATAATTAACAAAAAAGCTTAAATTTTCTCCAAAAGTTGGTTTGTTAATAGTAACAACTTCTCCGCGTACAGGATATTTTATAGGTTCTCCAAGAATTGGAGTCCATGCTTTGTATTTTTCGGAGTCACCTTTGTCAAATATTCTAGGAAAAAACATCTTAAATTCACTTGCATAGTTTACTTCCTTAAACTTTCCATCATGTACTTCTACATATCTTTCTTTTTCAAAATCGTATGTAAATACTGGTTTTCCGTCAATAAATGCTACATCTTTATCTAATGGTGCATTAAACACAGGTCCGTTTAACAATGGAATTGATGTGACACCAAATTGTTCTGCGCGTACATATTGAAGCATTTTATTACTATTATTGGTACTTTCAGCAATGAGTGTATTTAATCCAGATCGTTGTAGTGGCATCAAAAAAGAACTCATTCCAATTAAGAAAAAAATCATTCCTAATGTAACATGGTGAAGTATTGTTTTTTGACGCTTTCGCGAGAATACTAACAGTACACTAAATACGATAGCAATGCATAATAATAGTATAATAATTCCCGTATTGAGAGACATTTTAAAGGAATTTACTAACCAAATATCCAAAGAATTTGCAAGTTTGATAGTTCCTTGTACTACAAATCCATAGATGAAAAAGAAAGCAATACAACCTAGTAATCCAGCAATAATAAATGTCTTTATAGTAAGTCCATACTTTTTATGAGCAATTAAAAGTGACAACGGAATTACAATTGCAATTAAAATTAAATGTACGCCAGTAGCGATTCCTAGTAAAAAAGCGAAGAAAAGTAATAAAACAATCTCTTTTCTTTTGTTTAAAGTACTTTCCCATAACAACATGATGTGAATCATTCCAGTCATCAAGGCAAATGATAAAGTATATACTTCTGCTTCGGTTGCAGCTGTCCAGAAACTATCTGAAAATGCGAGTGTTAGAGCTGAAGTAATTCCAGAAATAAGCACAATTGTAGGTGTATAATTACTTTTTGATTCAGAAAGTATACGCTTTGCTATATTTGTAGTGATTCTAAATAATAAGGCAATTGTCAAGGCTCCGAAAAAGGAAGAAATTAAATTACTAACCAATGCTGCTTTGGTAGCAGGAAAAAACGATAACACAACTTTACACAAAATTGTATAAAATGGCGCACCTGGAGGATGTGATGCTTGAAGCGTATAATTACTAGCGATAAATTCAGGACTATCCCAGAAGGTAATAGTGTTTGAAGCAGAAATTGTGTAGATTAAAAATACGACTGTAAACAGTATCCAACTACTAATTTTTTCAGCTTTTGGCATGGAATGTTAGGTTAATTTTTCATTGCAATATAATAGAATTATTCAATCTGAAAACTACCAATTATAAATAAAAAGCTGCAAATTATACAAATTTTGTAAAAACAGGTATATTCCCTTATGTTTCATAATGACTTGTTAAGTATATTTGAATAATATGTTAAAATAGAAATTCATATATTTGGCATAACCATTTTATAAGTAAACTAACAACAATTCTATTATGAAAAAACAATTACCCCTCGTAGTTGTGCTTTTTCTGTGTCTTCTCGGTATTACAGGAATGCAAGCACAAACGCTAAACGAAACTATGGGTACTGGTTCCGGAGTAAGTATTTCTTCGGGAGACTTCAACACATTTTATGGAGATAGTACAGGTAGTTTTATTACCTCAGGATCTAGAGTAACATTATTTGGTTACAGCGCAGGACGAAGCGTTACAACAAGTGAGCTTGTTGCTATCGGATACCTTGCAGGATATTCAAATACCACTGGTTTCGATAACACCTTTATCGGGTATGAGGCTGGTCGTTTGACTATCAATGGAGGTGATAACACATTCGTTGGAGCTGAATCTGGAGAAAATAACACCACTGGTTATGACAATACATTCGTCGGTGAAGAATCTGGAGCAAACAACACTACTGGTTATGAAAACACATTCATTGGTGAAGATGCAGGTTTTAGCAACACTACTGGATATAAGCAAACATTCGTTGGAAATGAAGTAGGTATTTCCTCAGATGTAGGATATCGTAATACAGGTGTTGGTAGTGAATCTTTAAGTGATGTAGATGATGGTCACCACAACTCTGCGTTTGGAGATTCAGCAGGTATTGATATCGGAGATGGTATTTACAATACGATGGTTGGTGCCGCTGCCGGTGTAGCTACAGAATGGGCAGATTATAACACATTCATTGGAGCACAAGCAGGTTGGGATAACAACCGTACAAATAATACAGCAAATGCAAATCACAATACATATGTAGGTTTCTCTGCTGGTTTTACAAACCGTGAAGGTCAGTACAATGTAGGTATGGGATCGTTAGCAGATTTTGACAACACAAACCGTTCAAATACAATGTTCTTCGGTTACAATATTACTGCAAGTAATAACAACGTAATGGGATTTGGTAATGATTCTTTCATAGATGGACAATATTCAATCTCTATGGGTATTGATCATGATATTCGTGGTGATTACTCTATTATGATGGGATATTTAGGAAACATGACGAATCAAGCTGATTATTCTGTAGGTATTGGAGATAGAGTAGATATTGAAGAAAACGATGTTGTAGGTATCGGACGTTCTGTAGATATTGACAATCAATTTGCAATAGCTATTGGTTCTACGACAGTAGCTCAAAATGATGGAGCGATTGTTCTTGGATACCAAGCTTCTTCAACAGATCCAAGTGCTTTAGATCCTACAAATAATATTGCTATTGGTAATGCTGCAAATGTACAAGGTACAAATGCTGTTGCCATTGGTAATGCAGCTACGGCAGTAAATGACAATACTATGGTTCTTGGTGGAAGTACAAATCCATTAAGTGTTGGTATTGGTACAGATACACCAAACGCTAATGCATCTTTAGATTTAACTGGCGCAACTAAAGGTTTACACCTAAACCGTATGACTACTGCTGAACGTACAGCATTTGGAAGTTCTCTAGCAGCTACAGATGAAGGTATGGTAGTGTATGATACAGAAACTGATAATTCATTTTATTGGGATGGAACGCAATGGAAAGGTATGATGGATACCGATACAGATACACAAGATTTAGCGTTAGATGGAAGTAATGTATTGAGCCTAACAGATGGTGGATCAGTAGATTTATCTCCATATTTGGATAACACAGATGAGCAAGCAATTTCTGTAGCTTCAGACATCTTAAGTATTACTGGAAATGCATCCACAGTAGATTTATCAGGATATTTAGACAATACAGATGCGCAAGCAATTTCTGTAGCTTCAGACATTTTAAGTATTACTGGAAATGCATCTACAGTAGATTTATCACCATATTTAGATAATACGGATGCGCAAGCAATTTCTGTAGCTTCAGATATTTTAAGTATCACAGGAAGCGCAGGAACGGTAGATTTATCAGGATATTTAGATAATACAGATAGTCAGAATTTATCTTTAATGGGAACTACTTTAAATATTTCTGGAGGAACTGGTGTTGATTTGGCTTCTTTACAAGATGGAACTGGAACAGATGCACAAGCAATTTCTGTAGCATCGGATATTTTAAGCATTACAGGAAATGCTTCTACCGTAGATTTATCTCCATATTTAGATAATACAGATAGTCAGAATTTATCTTTAATGGGAACTACTTTAAATATTTCTGGAGGAACAGGTGTTGATTTATCATCTCTTGCAGATGGAACAGGAACAGATAGTCAAGATTTATCTTTAATGGGAACAACTTTAAACATTTCTGGAGGAACAGGAGTTGATTTAGCTGTAATCCAAGATGGAACAGGAACAGATAATCAGAACTTAACTTCTGCTACATTATCAGGAAATACATTAACTGTTGCTATTGAAGGTGGAACTTCTGTAAATGTTGATTTATCTCCAATTTTATCGACTTTAGAAGCTGAGAATACAGCACAACAAGCTCAAATAGATGATTTAATTACTAGAGTAGAAGCTATTGAAGCATGTGCTTGTAGTGGTACTTTATCTATTGATGATATAAGCGGATCAAGCAACAACGGAGCAATTTTATATCAAAATATTCCAAATCCTTTTAACAGTACATCTTCTATTCGCTATTTTGTTCCACAAGATATGACGGGAGAAGCTAAAATGGTATTTGTAAATACTGCAGGACAAGTAATCTCAATTGTAGATTTACAACAAAAAGGGGATCAAGAATTAGACATTAATACAAGAACATTATCTTCAGGAATGTATTACTATACACTTTATGTAGGTGGTAAAAAAGTAGATACTAAGAAAATGATCATCGAATAATATCATTATAAGACTCATTTCTTAAAATAAGAGGAAAAAGCTTCGTAGTTTACGAAGCTTTTTTTATTTTTAAACAATATGAAAACGCTAAATATTGATCTCTTAAACACAGGATTGATCTTCCTTTCTTTTCTGTTAGCTTATTGGTTACCTTTTGAACTTTTTCTTTTTGCGTATGCCGTATTAGGTCCGTTACATTATTTTACTGAGATTAACTGGATACGTGATAAAAGTTATTTTGTAGCGAACAATAAAGTATGGATTGGTATTACATTAATTTTTGCATTGTTAATCTCTTTACCTTTGCTATTGCAGTTGCCAATTTTTAAAGATATTCAGGATAATTTTATTGTTGAAAAGTTCATATATGTACTGCCAATTTATTTCAATTCACTGTTTTTTGTAGCTATTATATGTGCATTTACTTTTGTAGTAATTAAAAAGCGATTATTTCAAGGCATTGCAATAGGAATAGGGATTCTATTGGCTGTCTATCTTCATAGATATTCATTATATCATGTGATTATAGGTGTTTTATTGCCAACAGTAATACACGTGTATTTATTTACCTTATTGTTTATGTGGTATGGCAATTTAAAGTCTAAAAATAAAATCGGTTACTTTAATATTATATTATTAGTGCTTGTTCCTTTTGTCATTATGTATATGGCGTTTCCGCAATTGGGACGTGAAGTTGGTAAGAATGTACAGAATATTTATGCAGAAAATAGCTTTTACATTTTAAATGCTAAAATTTCAGAATTGCTTGGCATTACTGATGGAAGTTCCTTTTCTTTTTACAGTTTGATTGATGTCAAAATACAAATATTTATCGCGTTTGCTTATACATATCATTACCTAAATTGGTTCTCGAAAACAACAATTATAGGTTGGCATAAAAAACTCACCCAAAAACGATCTGTATTCATCATTTTACTTTGGGCAGCTTCAGTAGCACTTTATTTTTACAATTATAGAATAGGTTTAACATTATTACTTTTCTTGAGTTTATTGCACGTTTTTATGGAGTTTCCATTGAATGTTCTCTCGATAAAAGGAATTGGTCAATCTATTTTTAAATCAAAAAAAGCTTAACATGCGTATTTTAGTTTCCTTCATTATTATTGGATTGTTATTTTCTTGTGCAGAAGAAAAAAAAGCAGAGAAACCATCTCCTAAAAAAACAATAACAAGTGTCGAAATAACGCCAATTTTCAATGATTCTATTAGTATCAGGGCAATTGCTATTACACCAAATAACGATTTGGTATATGGCGGAAATAAAACCACGATTGCACAGTATAATTCAAAAACAAAAAAACATACAAATCTGCTCAAAAGGAAAGTCTCAGATTCGTTGAATGTGAGCTTTAGAGCTGTAACTCATATAAATAATACAACATTCGGAATCAGCATTGTAAATCCTGCATTGTTGTACAAAATTACTCCTGACGGTTCTGTAACTCTTGTATACAAAGAAACACACGAAAAAGTATTTTACGATGCTATTGCGTTTTGGAATGCAAACGAAGGAATTGCTATGGGAGATCCAACAGATGATTGTATCAGTATTATTATTACGCGTGATGGTGGAAATACGTGGAATAAAATTACCTGCGATCAATTACCGAAAGCAAAAGAAGGAGAAGCGGCATTTGCTGCTAGTAACACAAATATTAAAATAATTGGTGATGAAGCTTGGATTGCCACAGGAGGAAAGGCAAGTAGAATTTTACACTCAACAGATAAAGGTCATACTTGGAAAGTGTATGAAACACCAATTGTACAAGGAATTGAAACTACGGGAATGTACTCTATTGACTTTTATGACGAAAAAAATGGTTTTGCTATTGGCGGCGATTATTCCAAAGCAGATATCAATGAAGCCAATAAAATTAGAACTAAAGATGGTGGAAAAACTTGGCAATTAGTTGCTAAAAACACAAATCCTGGATATAGAAGTTGTGTACAATATATTCCAAATAGTGATGCCAAAGAATTAATTGCTGTTGGCTTCAAAGGAATCGATTACTCTAAAGATGCAGGTGAAACATGGACACATTTATCTGATGAAGGATTTTATACCATCAAATTTATCAATGATTCCACGGCGTATGCTGCAGGGAAAAATCGTATTGCGAAGTTGTTTTTTAAGTAGTTTTACTGAAACTTCTCAATAACAGGTTTCACACTACTATGATCTAGCATATATTGCATAAAATCAAAAGCAGGCTTTGCCATTACACGACTCATTGCAGGTTCAATAATCATATTGGTTTCCTGAGAACAACCTTTCATTAAATTTTTTATTTCAGTATTATTTTCATCGATGATTTGAGTAATTTTTCGCAAGCAGACTGTGTCTTTAATTTTTTGTCCGTATATGGCTCTGACATCTTCTAAATTGAATTTATGCGGCAAATGAATACTTTCAAACTCAATATTAGGACTTTTTGAATCCATGTAGTGCAACTTATCTTTTATATAACCTGGAAACATCTCTGTAGCTGCTACCGAATTTAAAATGGCAGATATTTCACTTGATTTATTAATCTCTCCACCATTACAGCGATTCATAATATCGTTCATGCGAAATTTTATGTACGCTGATTTATCATTAATAATATTAATAAAAATATTCTTCGTTTCCTTAGCAGCAGTATCTACCGTATTAATTGCTTCATACAATTTAAATGCAGACAACAATCCTGAATTTTCATATAATCCACCATCATTAAACTGTCCGAATCCTTCAATAGTTGCGGCAGGACTAATTAGTGGAAAGCGGTTTGTTGTAGAAGCAGCATTGTAAAAACTCAATGTTTTGTTATTGGGAAGTTCCAAAATATTATTAGCTCCAAAATATAAAACTTTATCAGCATCGCCATTAGTGGCAATAGAAACTGCCATTCCTTGTCGCCCTTGAATATTGGTAGTGTTACTAATTAAAATTGGAAAACGTCCTCTTCGTTTATACATCTCTGCCCAATATTGTCTATATGATTTTTTCTCAAATTCATCCTCAGAAAATCCTGTGGAATCTGCATGTTTGGCATAAGCACGCATGGCGTTTGTAGAACGATCCAATCCTTTTAAATCACCGGGTATAAGTGTATGTAATATCCAATCTCTCCCAAGTACGTGCGTAACGTCCATGGATAAAATATTCTCAGTACCAATATTTCGAATAATTGTTTCTCGCTTTTCCTGTGTTTTAGTAACGTGTTTGATAGCTGAATAATTAATCAAACCAATAGTTCCACCAGAAGCACCAGATAAACATACCGTTTTGTCATACAATGTATTATTTTTATCTAATGCATTCAACACGGTCATTGTCCATGCGTTGGCTTTCATTCCGCCACCATAACAACCAATATAATAACGTGTGCTAGGTAAATTACTTACATAAGTATTCAAATTAACCTTTTCTTTATTTACTGTTTCTGGAATCTGTTCAAGTTCAAATAAATTATTAGAACTAGCGAGACGATTCACAATGACAAGCATTAAAACACTCATGGCAATCAGAAAAAAATATGTTGCTTTGTTGCGGTCGGCAAACTTTTCTTTCGATAAATTGTAATAAATAAAGTGCTTTAGAATAATGACAATCATTCCGTATAGCAAAAAGAAATAGGAAATAATAATGATAATCGAATTCACTTTCATTGCCCAATTCGGAAATATATTAAGAGTGAATAAAAGCAATGCATTAAAAAATCCAAAATAAGAAACTACTTGTAAAAAGATGATATTATTACTCATAGCACCTAGCGATAGATTGCCAATTTTCAGCTTAGCTAATTTCTTGAAAAATGTAGTTTGCCCAAAATAATTGTAGTTTTTAAAAGCGGTGATAATATTCTGTTTCTTTTCCTCATAACTTCGAAGATCATTTTCGTTATGCATGACGGAGAATGAATTGATCACCGTTTTTATATGCTCATTAAAAAAGGCATATCTAAAAAGAGTTCGGTAAGTTCGGTAGTATGTATAAGTAATTGCTTGAAGCGTAACACATATCAAACTCAAAACTACGGTAGAATATCTGTAAGGATGTTCAAAGTATAGCAATAAAATCAACAATGCTAGGTGTGCAACTACTGTCAATCCTAAAAATACTAAATAAGTGTTGATTGGTTTTTTTAAAGTTTCTTTCCCTTTAGGCGAAGTGAGTTTTTTCGTTTTAACTGCCGAATTTTCTAAGTTTATATTTGAAGCCATCAATTCAGTAACATCGTCGCCAATATTATCAATAGCAATTTTATGATCGTGATACCATTTATCTTTTCGTTTTTTCAATACATATAACCACCAGATTAAACCAAAAACCAATACACTTGCAAGTCCGCTAAGTTTTGAATTTACGGTAAAATTAGAATCTGCTGTGTATGCCAACATATAAAAAATAGCTCCGTAGAAAAAGACACCAAGCGTTCTGCGTAAAAAGCTAATGTAGTTTTCATAATCATTATTCCCTTTATGATCTGCATTGCGATACCAAATAATTCCGAAAATGCTGAATGTTTTAGAGATTTTCCAGACTTTATCTTTAAATTTTCTATTGGATTTTGAGAATAAAAAATAATTTGGATAATGTGAAAGTACAATGCAATACATAGGCGCAAAAATGAGCAATAATACTACTACAAACCACCAAGGATGGTAATATAAGTCAACGATAATAGAATTTAGTTGTGGTGCTTTTGGTAAGGTAAGTCCAGTGATAACTAAGAAAATCAAACTAATCCATGAAGAAGAAATAAATTCTTTAAAAATTACAAATCGATCTTTTAATGAGAAACGCAACCATACAAGTATTACCAATAGAAAACCTAGCGCGTATGCAGCGTTTTTAAGTTTAACTAGCGTTTCAGGATACTCATGATGAATTATATAATAGAAATTCTCCGTATAGTCTAAACCAAGCGCAATGAAAACTATAATGATAAACAACTTGTAAATCCATTTCATGTTTACATTAAAAAGTTTTGTTTTAACGTATTTGGCAAGAATAAACCAAAGTAGTGCTGCCCACACAAAGTCTACAACAAAAAAGCTGTAAAAATAGAAAAGTTTTGTGCTACTTACATTGTCTTCAAACCACTGACTCGTCACGGCTGTTTCAGTAAATTGCGCATGCTGAATCCAGTCGTAAATAGTAAAAGAACTTCCGAAAAATTTCATCAAAACGGAAAGAATCAAAAATAAAATGATGTAATTTTTGTGAATATTATTTCGTTCAAAATACTTGAATGGACTGAATTGGTTTGGTGACTTAGAATTCATCTGTGCTATTTTTCTTAAAGCTACAAATCAATTTTGAGAATAAAAATACTTATTTGTAAGGATTTTTAATATTGCTCAAAAATATAAAAGGAGTGTTTTGTAAAACACTCCTTTTAACCAATCACCAAAATTATAAACCGTGCTAATTACTACTGCTTATTGCACATATATTTATTAGACTTTCAAAATTGAAAAAGGTTTAATGAGAAGTTATTATAAAACACAAAAAGAGCATTTCTCATAAAGAAATGCTCTTTTCTAATCAATGCAGGTTGAGAATATTAAAATATTCTAGGTTTTTTAGGGCATTGATTTTCGTCTTCCACGTCTATCTCTAAACTGTTTCATCAGTTTTTTATTGAAATCACGTTCTGCTTTTTTCAAACGTATGATTTTTTTAGACGAAAGTACTTTACGAAGCTTTCGCATAAATTCTCTTTTGTTCTCATACATTTCTTTTTCTAGTCCTTCTAATCGTACTAAAATTTCAGAAGCTTCTGCTTCCGACATGCTATCCATGTTTTTTACTTCACGTTTAATTTTAGAAAAACCTTTTACACGTAAATCATGATTTTTGTCATCAAACGCATTGTAAATAGGCCAAAACTGTTGTGCTTCTTCCGCAGTTAAATTTAAATGTTCTGTGAAATAAGCAATTTTTAGTTTTTTAATTTTCTCTTTGCTTTCTCTTTTTTGTCCAAAACTCAGAAAGATTCCGAAGCATACAAATAGAATTGTGGTATATAATTTCATTTCTTTAATATTTTATTCATCCAATAAATCATAAGGATCTGCTGTGTTTTCCAAATAATCAATGGTATCTGTTTCGTTTAAATCTACTTCAAAAATCGTTGTGATATCAATATTCTCCTCTTCGTATACATTAATTAAATCGTAATTATTTAGTGCAATTAAATCATCTTCTATAAAATTATTAATCTCACTATTTACAACTTCATCAATGGTTAACTTGGTAGTATCTGAAAAGAAATTAATTGCACCTAAAAATAATACACAAGCGGCAGCTGCATATCCAATGTATTTTAAGTAGTTTTTCTTTCGCTGTAGCGGAATGACCTTAGTGGTTTCTTCTTTAGAAAATAATTGAGCAGAAAGAGAATCTTCTAAACCGTCAAAATAAGCATCAGGCACCTTAAAACCTTCCTGTTTAGGAATCGTATTTTCAGTTTTTAATACATCGAAAAGTCTATCTTCAAACGAATTGAAATAGTCTTTAGGTGTTGTAAATCCTGTTGATTTATTGTTATGTAATTCTTTCTTTTTCACAATTGTTTGACTCTAAATATAGTAAAAGGTTTAATCGGTTAAAAAGTTTTCTATTTTTTTTACTGCGTGATGATATGAAGCTTTCAAAGCGCCAACCGAAGTGTCTAAAATTTCACTCATTTCGTTATATGTAATATCATCAAAATACTTCATGTTAAAAACAATCTGCTGTTTTTGTGGCAATGTTGCAATTGCTTTTTGAAGTTGCAACTGAATTTGATCGCCTTCAAAATAAACATCGGCAGTTAAATTATTGACTAATTGTTCTTGTAATTCTTCGGAAGAAATTCCTGCTTTTTTTGCGCGTTGATTGATAAACGTAATTGATTCGTTTGTAGCAATACGATACATCCAAGAATACAATTTGCTATCACCTTTAAAATTATGAATGCTTCTAAAAACTTTGATAAAGGTATTTTGTAGTACATCGTCAGCATCATCATGACTTGTGACCATTCTACGAATATGCCAATACAAACGTTCTTTGTAAGTAGACACCAATTCTCGAAACGCTTTTTCCTGCGTTCTTGGATTCTTTAAATCATCTATAAGGCTTGTTTCTACGACGTTCAAGTGCTTTTTGTTTGCTTCTTTGACTTAGTAAAGCGGTAAAGGTTTAATTTAAAGATAAAAAAATATAGATAATTTTTGTAATGATTTGATTTTTAATTGATTTCTTCAAATTCATATAGCCAATCAAGCGTTACATCAAACCACCAAACTTTATCCAAGTTAGTACAATTATGATCTCCAAATTTTAAATTCAGTATTTGAATTTCGTTATCTTTCAATTGAAACTCCCCGTAAAAAGGGTCAAGTGATGGTTTGTAAGAAATGTGATTGGAAGGAGTAATCAACCAGAAAATCTTTCCCCAATATTTAAGGATTTTATTTTCCTCTACAATTACTTGTTGTGCCAAAATACCATCAGCACCAAACATAGAATTATTGTCATTTGCTAGTTTACACGTGGCATTTAGAATTCTAGCAAGAGTATCTGCATTTTCAGCCGAAGGATCATTCACAGATAAATCTAGTTTTCCAGAAAAAGCAAAATATGGTTTTAGGGATTCAAAAAGTGAATCTTTGAGCAGTGAAAAATGGATTTCTGCTTGTTGCTTGTTATGCCATTCCTTTTGTATTCCCAATAAACTAGATTTAAAAATGTAAAAATAATATGCAAAAGAGGCTTATTTCTAACTCAAATACAACTTCCGAGTTTAAACTCTAAATTGATTGCATCTGAACCAATTTAGAATACACGCTATCGTTACTAATCAACTCTTCATGTGTTCCTTGCTCTACAATTTCACCTTTTTGCATAACTACTATAACATCTGCATTTTGAATGGTAGACAATCTGTGTGCAATAACAATAGAAGTTCTATTTTTCATCATGTTTTCCAGAGCAACTTGAACCAAGCGTTCGCTTTCGGTGTCTAGGGCAGAAGTAGCTTCATCCAAAATCATGATTGGTGGATTCTTTAAAACAGCTCTAGCAATACTCAAACGTTGTTTTTGTCCACCAGAAAGTTTTCCTCCAGAATCACCAACATTGTGATCGAGTAGCTCCGGTAAATCTTTTACAAACTCCCATGCATTGGCAATTTTTAAAGCTTCAATCACTTCTTCGTCAGTGGCATCTTGTTTCCCAAGTTTCACATTATTACGAATCGTGTCATTAAAAAGTATAGAATCTTGCGTTACGAGTCCCAATAAGTTACGTAGCGAAGCTTTTGTCAATGTTTTGATATTTTCTCCATCAACTTCAATACTTCCTTCATTTACATCATAAAAACGCGTTACAAGATTGGCGATAGTACTTTTTCCACTTCCAGATTGTCCAACAAGTGCTACTGTTTTTCCTTTTGGGACTTTTAGAGAGAAGTTTTTAAGAACAAGTTCGTCTTCATACTTGAAAGAAATATCCTTTATTTCCACATTAGAAGTAAATTCTCCTTTCACTTTAGCATCTTTTGCATCGGCAATTGGACTTTCTGTTTCTAAAATTTCTAGTATACGTTCAGCTGCTGCATTTCCTCTCTTTACGCTATACGAAGCTTTTGAAATTGCTTTTGCAGGTGTCAAAATATTGTAAGCTAATCCCATATAAGCAATAAAAGATGAGCCGTCTAAAGTGCCGTCAACCAAAACCATTCTACCACCATACCAAAGTAGAATAGCAATTACTGCAATTCCTAAAAATTCACTGGTAGGAGAAGATAAATTTTGTCGGTTTAACAACTTATTTGAAAAACTAAAAAAGCGAAATGTAGATTCTTGAAAATTATTATTAAAATGACGTTCTGCGTTAAATCCTTTAATAACACGTAATCCTCCTAATGTTTCTTCGATTTGAGATAAAAATATACCTTGTTCTTTTTGCGTGTTTTCAGAGTGTTTCTTTAGTTTTTTTCCAACGGCAGAAATGATAAAACCAGAAATAGGAATGAAAATAAATACAAAAACGGTCAGTTTAGTACTTATCAATAACATCATTATAATTGTAAACAAGATAGTTAGTGGTTCTCTTACCATCATTTCTAATATCGATAGAAAAGAATTTTGAACTTCTCCTACATCGGCGGAAACTCTAGCAATTACATCTCCTTTTCTCTTTTCAGAAAAATAAGAAAGTGGTAAAACTGTAATCTTGTGGTACATTTCGTTTCTAATGTCTTTCAGAACACCATTTCTCATAAAGGTGATAAAATACATACCTAGATATCCAAATATGTTTTTTAGAAAGAATAAAACGATTACTAAGATGATAACGAATAATAATGCCATTGAATCATCACCACCAGAAAACCCTTGAACTTTAAAAGCTAATAAGTCTTGATAATAGTCTTTTAGAGAACCAATGCCAGTGTAAACAGGTTCTGTTAAAACTACTTTTTCAGTTTTTGGCTTAAATAATATGTCCAACATTGGAATAAGAGCCACAAATGATAGTGCACTAAATAGTGCATAAAGCACATTGAAAAATATGTTTAGATAAGCATATTTTTTATAAGCTAATGCAAAGCGCAATATTTTTTTAATATAATTCATTAGTTGAGTTTCATTTCTTGTACGATGCGATCTATTTTGGCATCGAGTTGTTGCTCTACTTTTGCAAAATCGGCTTTGTTTGCTAATGGCAGATTTACACTAAAGTAGAATTTTATTTTCGGTTCTGTACCGCTTGGACGAGCTGCAATTTTAGTGCCATCAGCGGTGTAATAAATTAAAACATTTGATTTAGGAACCGAAATTGTGGTTGTTGTACCTGCTTCTGTATCAGTTGAAACTGAGGTTTGATAGTCTTCAATTCGTACTACTTTTGAACCGTCAATTGTAGTTAGTGGATTTTCTCTCAAATCTACCATGATTTGCTTGATTTCAGCGGCTCCATCCATTCCTTTTTTTACTAAAGAAACTAGTTTTTCTTTATAAAAACCGTGGGCAACATACATGTCAATCAATGAAGCGTAAAATGAACTTCCATTAGCTTTTGCTTGCGTTGCAATCTCACATGCCAATAATGCAGCCGTTACTGCATCTTTGTCACGTACAAAGTCGCCTGTCATGAATCCAAAACTTTCTTCTCCGCCGCCAATAAACTCTAGTTTAGGAAAATCTTTGATCATTTTAGCAATCCATTTAAAACCAGTCAAACCAATTTTACATTCTACTTCATATGCTTTTGCCAAATCAGTCATCATAGGTGTAGATACAATCGTAGAACCTATGAATTGTTTTCCGTTTATTTTATTATTGTTTTTCCATTGTTGTAACAAGAAATCTGTCATGACCACCATGGTTTGATTTCCGTTCAATAAAATCATGTTTCCATCTAAATCGCGAACAGCAATTCCCAAACGATCACTGTCAGGATCAGTTCCAATCACAATATCAGCATTTGTTTTTTCGGCTAATTGTAATGCCATTTCTAATGCTTCAGGCTCTTCTGGATTTGGTGAAACTACCGTTGGAAAATCTCCATCGGGTTTAGCTTGTTCTTCAACAATATGGACATTTGCATAACCAGCACGTTTTAGAACTTCTGGAATCATAGTGATAGAAGTTCCATGTAATGACGTAAAAACGATGCTTACATCTTCTTTATTTGCCGCTTTAAAATCAGCATTTGCAACACTAGCTGTAATAAAAGCTTCATCTACTTCAGTACTTACCATCTGAATTAAATCAGCATTAGCTTCAAACTGAATTTGATCAAAATCTAGTAGATTAATTTCATTGATGATTTCTCCATCTTGTGGAGGAACAATTTGTCCTCCATCTGTCCAATACACCTTATAACCATTGTATTCAGGCGGATTGTGAGAAGCTGTTAATACAATTCCACAATGACAATCTAAATATTTTACCGCAAAAGATAATTCTGGAGTAGGACGTAAGTCTGAAAACAAGAATACTTTAATGCCATTTGCAGAAAATACATTCGCAACTACTTGTGCTAAGGATTGACTATTATGTCTACAATCATAAGCAATAGCAACTTTTAATTCTTGATTCGGATATGTTTTTTTTAGGTAATTACTAAGTCCTTGTGTGTTTTTACCTAAAGTATATTTATTGATTCTGTTGGTTCCAGGTCCCATAACACCGCGCATTCCGCCTGTTCCGAAAGCTAAATTTTTATAAAAGCTTTCAGTTAATTCTTTGGGATTATTATGTATAAGTTCTTGAACTTTTTCTTGTGTAGCTGAATCGAAATTTGGAGTTAACCAAGCTGTAGCTTTTTCCAAAATTTGAGCATCAATCTTTGTCATGTATGGGTATTTTAAGTCACAAAAATAATGAATTCATTTGGTTTCTATTTTGATAGACAGAATATTTAATGAACTTTATGTGATGGAAATAAATGTATCAGGATCATACCTGAGTTTATAAATTTTCTGTTTCGCTAATTTTATAGCGTTCTTTATCGCGTTTGCTTCGCAATACAATTTCTCCTAAGAAACCAGCTAAGAAAAACTGTGTTCCAATAATCATAGTTGTTAGTGAAATATAAAACCAAGGATTATTCGTGACTAAAATTGCAGGCAGATGATATGCAAGTTTATAAAGTTTTGTAATTCCTATATATCCAGCGGAAGCAAATCCAATCATAAACATTAATACACCTAAAGCACCAAATAAATGCATAGGACGTTTTCCAAATTTTGATAAAAACCAAATCGTAATCAAATCTAAAAAACCATTGATAAAGCGATCGTAACCAAATTTTGTTTTTCCATACTTACGGGCTTGATGGATTACTACTTTTTCACCAATATTTTGAAAACCAGCGTTTTTAGCTAATACAGGAATATATCTGTGCATTTCTCCATATACATCAACATTCTTGATGACGATGTTCTTATATGCTTTTAAACCGCAATTAAAATCGTTTAATTTTAAGCCTGAAGTTCTTCTTGCTGCCCAATTGAATAATTTTGAAGGAATATTTTTAGCGATGACAGAATCGTAACGTTTCTTTTTCCAACCAGAAACCAAATCAAAATTTTTCTCAGTAATCATTTGATACAATTCAGGAATTTCATCGGGACTGTCTTGTAAATCAGCATCCATCGTAATCACAACATCACCTGTAGCTTCTTTAAAACCAGCGTGCAAAGCTTGCGATTTTCCGTAATTTTGTAAAAAACGAATCGCTTTTACTTCAGAATGTTTCTGTGATAGTTCATGAATAATCTTCCAAGAACTATCCGTACTTCCATCATCAATAAAAAGAACTTCATATGTATAATTGTGCGCTTGCATCACGCGTACAATCCAATCATACAATTCTTGTAAAGACTCTTCTTCGTTGAGTAGTGGTATAACTACAGATATATTCATAAATTGATCTTATCGTTGTTTATAAAAGGCATTAATGACCAATGAAGTAATCAAAGAAACAAAAAATCCTGTAAATAGACTCTTTAAAACAATATCAATAAACAAACTAAACTTATAATTAGCTTTAAAGAAAGCAACTTTTTCAGCAACTTCTTCAGGTTTAAATTGTGTGTCAAGTTTTAAATCTTCTTGCGCTACAGTTGCTAATTTGTTGATGTAATCAGGTTCTATAAAGTTGGCATGGATAATTTGATACAACCAAAATAAAATTCCTCCAATAAGAATAACACCAATTCCAGTCTGCAAACCTTTACGAATGCTAAATAACTCTTCTTTATAATCTTTACTTGCTTTTACAATTGCTAGAACAATAAAAATTGCCGTTATTGGCAACATTAAAATTGCAAAGATATTTTTAGAATCCGTATGAATATTTTTCTGATATTGTACTAAGAAAAATAAAATATTAAGAATTCCTAAGGCAATTCCGTAGTGTGATGTTTTTGAAAACATAAAGGCGTTTTTTTATGCAAGACACAAATATAGAAATTCAAGCTTAGAAAATGTCAAAATATTTTTATTTAAATGTTGCACATTCAGAAATAATAATTAAATTTGCACCTCGAAAATTGAGAAAGTTATAATAAAGATTACACAAGATGAAACAAGGTATACATCCAGAAAATTATAGAGTAGTAGCTTTTAAAGATATGTCTAACAATGATGTATTTCTTACGAAGTCTACTGTAGATACTAAAGAAACTATCGAAGTTGATGGTACTGAGTATCCATTATACAAATTAGAAATTTCAAGAACTTCACATCCATACTACACTGGTAAGTCTAAGTTAGTAGATACAGCAGGACGTATTGATAAGTTCAAAAACAAATACGCAAAATTCAAGAAATAAGAATTTTAAGCACACTATACAAAATGTCTTTCAGGAAACTGAGAGACATTTTTTTTTGAAAAATAACTATAGATAATACTATATTTACAAAAACTCAGCAAAAATGAATTATATTCTCTTTGATGGAACCGTGCGAAATGCATTGTTGCCATTTACATATACACGACCAGTTGCCGATATCAGAGTCGGAATACTAACGATTAGAGAAAAATGGGAAGCACATCTTGGTGGAACAACGACTACAATTACGGAAGAATATTTGTCTGAAAAATACCCTATGGTAGAGTTGGAAGAAAATGTAATGATCAATGCTTCTTTTTTACCAAATGCTGAATTAGTAGCGTTGATACAGGGATTAACAGCAAATCAAGCTATTTTTTCAGGTGATGAAATTATTGCATTTCATACAACAGACGAGCAAGATGAAGTTGATTTTGATACGTATGACATTATTAGTTATGAAGCCGATTGTTTGCGAATAGAAAATACTTGGGATATTTTTTCAAAGAATGCAGAAGCTATTCAAGCAGATTTTAATTTAATAACCAAAGACAGAACTTCTCAGCCAATTCCAGCAACAGTAAATGTAATTGCTCCAGAAAATATTTTTATAGAAGAAGGCGCAACGTTAAATTTTTGTACATTAAATGCGAGTTCAGGGCCAATTTATATAGGAAAGAATGCGGAAATTATGGAAGGTTGTGTAGTGCGTGGCGCTTTGGCAATGTGTGATAGTTCTGTATTAAAATTATCTGCAAAAATATATGGAGCTACAACTTTAGGTCCCTATTGTAAAGTTGGAGGAGAAGTGAATAACTCAGTATTAATGGGGTGTTCTAACAAAGGACACGACGGATTCTTAGGAAACTCTGTATTAGGAGAATGGTGTAATATTGGTGCTGATAGCAACAATTCAAACCTAAAAAATAATTATGCGCCAGTGCGTTTGTGGAGTTATGAAACTGAAAACTTCGCAAAAACTGGACTACAATTTTGTGGACTTATGATGGGAGATCATAGTAAATGTGGAATTAATACCATGTTTAACACAGGAACTGTTGTTGGTGTAAATGCTAACATATTTGGTTCTGGTTTTCCAAGAAACTTTGTGCCAAGTTACAGTTGGGGAGGCGCAAGCGGATTTACAACGTATTTGACCAAAAAAGCCTTTGAAGTAGCTAAAGTGGTGATGGCAAGACGTAAAGTTGAATTCACGTCACAAGACGAAGCGATTTTAGCACATGTTTTTGAAGAAACAAAAAAATGGCGTAAAGACTAAAAAAATAAATTATGATTGAAATAGTAATAATGATCCTAGTTGGGAAGCAATTTCACCAATTAGCTAAAAAATATAATCAAAAAATCCCTTGGGTTTACGCTATAGTTGGTATTGTATCTTACTATGGAGGTGCTTTTGTAACAGGAGTGCTTTTAGGAATCTATATGGAGCTAACAGGACATTACATTTTAGATGATGTAAATGAATTATTACTAGGACTTATTTTTATTCCGTTTGGAGCTTTAATTTGTTGGGGAGTTTACCAACTATTAAGTAGAAAATGGCGTAAAGATTTCTTGGAAGAAGAACGTAAAAAACCAAAAATCTCAGATATAGGAAAGTCAGAAGAAGATACAAAACCTACAGAAGACTTTTTAATTGGAAACAGAGATCTAGGAGATTTAGGAAAAAAGAAAGACGATGGATTTCGTTTCTAAACATACAAAAGCCGTTACGAATGTAGTAACGGCTTTTTTTATATCGATAATTATTGAACTGAATCACCCAAAACTAAACAAACCTGATTCACTAGGAAGTTAATAGAAAAATAAAAAATAGCACATAACAATAACTAAAAGAATACCAACAATTGTAAATATTAGAATTGTATTATGACGAGATTCTCGTTGTTGTTTTTGCACTTGATCTCTCACTTTACTCAAAGTATATTCCGAAGCTTCTTTATATTCAGCCTTTGTTGATTTTGTGTCAATATAGCGTTCTACACGTCCAAGCTTGTCAATTCGCTTACGTTTATTATTACGCATAATAGTATTTGCTAATGATAAAAAACCAGACATAATAAATTAATTTAAGGTGAATTATATATTTAAAGATGACCAAATCCTTGCAATTCCTGTGGTAATTCCAATAAAAACTGGAATTGCAATTATAAAAGCTAAAATCAATCGATCACGATCTTTTCGATCTTGCTTTTTAATCTTCTCTCGAATAGCGTTTATTTGTATCTGTGTAATTTTTGGAAATTTATTTTTAATTCCTTGATCTTTGAAATAACGCAGACTTTTGCTAAAAGGTTTTCGCCTATTGCGTCTTCTCCTAGTTCTTTCTAAATCTTCTAGTACGTAAAATGCAGCTCCTGATCCCATAAACATAATCTTCTTCTTTTTAAGTTAAACGTATACTTATGTGTACAGAAAAGAAGAAAAATGTTACAATTGAGGATTGCCTGTTGAATTTTTTAACGCGTTTTAGCTCCAGTAAATTCTATAGATATTTATGAAAAACTAATTATCAATATACTGATTTATCAACTCATGAATCTCTTCATCTTTTGGACTTGGTGCATCTTTTGAAATCATGTCACCTTGTTTATCATACATAATATATCGTGGAATTGTTTTTAGTTGCATTTGTTTGTAAAAGGCAGCAGACGGGTAATTTACTCCTAGATAACTATTTCTAAAATAGGTTAAATTTTCTTCCTTAGCCGCAGTTTGCCATTTCGAAAAATCTGTATCTATAGAGATATAGACATATACAAAATCTTTATTCTTATACTGTTGTATTAATTTCTTAGCAGGTTTAATGGCAACTCTACATGGAGCACACCAACTTGCCCAAAAATCAACATAGACGACTTTTCCTTTGTGTTGATCAATGACTTCTTGTAAGGTAGTTTTCTCTTTCTTTCTATTAATCAAATATATTTTATCTGTATTTTCTTTTAAAGAAATAAAGTTAGTTAAATACTTGTTGTTGATGATGTTGAGGAGTGTTGTGTCTTTGACAGTTGCAGTAAATTTTTTATGATACAATTTAAAGTCATCTAAAGAATAATATGTAGCAATTTCAGTCAAAGAATGAAATAATAAATAATTTTTTATTTTTTTTGATAATAAATCACTTTTTTGAACCGAATCAAAAGCTACTAAGTAATCATACATTGGAATATTTCGTTTCTTGATAGTAGGAATTTCAAGTTTTTGCCAAATATAATTAGGTAAAAAGTGTTTGTAAATTGAAATGGACAACAAGCTATCATTTTGTAATTCGATTTTTTCTTTTTTTATTTCTGAAAAATTTGTTAAAAGATTGATTGTATACTTTAGCTTAGTGTTCAATAAATTATAATAGTCAGGATCTAAGTTCCCTTTTTTATTTATAGAATCTAGTGTAGCTAACTCTTTGATTCTATTGGGGAGTAGAGTATTGTAGTAATCACTGCTTTCTTCTTTTGTTCTGGACCTTTTATTTTTTTCGCGAAATTGAATGTTATTCATATATATCTTATTCGCCATATTATAAGAAACTTCAAAATTTAATTCATCTTTTAGTTTTTTATTGTTCAAAATAGTAGCATATGGCGCATCATCTTTATACTCAAATTGAATTGTATCTCCAGCTTTTAACAAATAAGTAGAATTATAAAAATAATGATAGTTGTGTTCCAATAAAATTTGATTTTTGGTTGGAATAATGATAGTATCATTTTTAGCAATATTATTAGATATAAGTTGCTTTCGCTCATACGGATAAAGATGTATATAGGAAAGGATAGGATTTCTTTTTAAAGAATACGATTTTCCATTGTTAAAGTATATGGTATCTTTTTTGAATGAACGTTTCCCAAAAATGAGTACAATATTTTCTTTTTTCGGTGTTGATAATGTGGTCTTCGTGGTAGTAGGAGTAGTAGATTTCTCTGAACAACTGACGATAAGAATAAAAATAATTAGAAAGGGAATATGTTTCATAAAAACAAAAATAAGGAAACATACTCAGTATGTTTCCTGTTAAATTGGTAAATTGATTTTTGATAAAATTAATAGTACCAAGAAGCTGTACTACAACCTTCGCAACACCAATGGCCTCCATTTGCAACATGTGCTTGTGCTTCTGCTTTACTAACATCTCTAATGTAATCACCGCCACCACAACTATCGTCATGTTTACCAGGTTTTTTGCAAGGAGCAAAAGCGGTACAAGTACCAGTTCCTTGTTGGAATTCATCAACAGAACCACCAAGAATAGCAAGTTGTTCAGTTTTACTTAGGACCTTACCCAAAGATGAAATTTTTTCTAACATCATAATTTAAAGAATTAATTTTTATAAAAAAAATATAAGTAAAAACCTTCTTTCTGTGTATTTTATTAGTATAAATAATTAATGTTTAGGTATGTTTGTAAGTTTGATATTCTGTATATATTATAAGATAAAATATATAATTTTTTATAAGTAAAATCAGTTTAAGGCTTAAAAATATCTGTAATTAAGTTTTATGTAAGATTGACAATGTGAATTTTGAAGAATATTATTCACTTTTTTTAACGCGTTTTAACTCTAACAGATTCAAAGCGTTAATTCCTAAACCTTGTACATTTTTTTGTGTAAATCGCACAACTTGATCGTAGTATAAAGGGACTAATGGAGCTTCAGAAATTAATAGAGAATCCATTTTTGTATACAAATGTGCACGTTTGTCTGCATCTGTTTCGCGTAAAGCTGTTTCGTACCATTCATCAAATTGAGCATTTTTAAAATGTGTATAATTTGGACCGTTTGGCGTAAAGTTTTTACTGTAAAACAAGGACAAATAATTCTCTGCGTCAGGATAATCTGCAATCCAACTGGCTCTAAAAATGGGCAATTCTCCTTTTGATCGTAATTCACGTAATGTAGAAGCGGGAATAACATTTACACTAGCTTTAACGCCTATTTTTTCTAGCTCTCGCTGAATGTACTCACAGAAATTTAGATACTGTCCGTTAGTAGTGATAGCAACTTCAGGTGACTTATTTCCAGTTTCGGATATATATTGTTTCACTAGATTCTTCGCCTTTTCTGGTTGATAATCAAATCCTTTAATATTTGCAAAACCAGGTAGGCCTTTCGGAATAAAACCGTGAATGGCTGGCGATCCGATTCCGCTTCGTAAATATGTGATCATTTTCTGACGATCAAAACTATAATTCATGGCTTTTCGCAACAAATGATGACTGGAAACATTAGTGCTATCTCCAATATAAATTCCTAAATATTCAGTATTTAAATACGGTCCAGAAATCATATGAACGTTTTTCGAATAAGTATCACGTAATTGTCCAGAAGCATCTAAAATTTCATCTTGGTATGACGGATCAAGAGAATTTAGAAAATCTATGTTTCCTTGGGCAAATTGTAAAAATTCACTTTGTTTGTCAGGTAAAAAAGTAATGGCAACAGCTTCCAAATACGGTAAAGTTTCTCCAGAAGCATCTTTTTCAAAATACATTGGGTTTCTGCGTAAGACTAATTTTGTGTTTTCTTCCCAAATCTTAAACTGAAAAGGTCCTGTGCCAATCGGATTTGCTCTAAAATCATTTCCATAATGTTCCACAATTTCTTTTGGGACAACGGAACAGTATTTCATTGTTAGTAAACTTAAAAACGCAGGGAAAGGTTGTTTTAGTGTAATTTGAAACGTTGTAGTATCAATTGCTTTAAAATTTGCAACACTTTTAAAAATCCAGCGTCCGCTAGACGCTAACTTATCATCTAAAATTCGACCAAAACTATATTCAAAATCATACGCATTTACGGTTCGTGTACGTTTTTCTCCAAACAAATCGTGTTTGTGAAACTGTACATCATCACGCAAAGTGAATACATAGTTTAAAGCATTATCAGAAACTTTCCAAGATTTTGCAATAGAAGGAATTACGTTTAAATCAGTATCCATTTCAACCAAACCATTAAAAAGCTGATGTACTGCCCAAATATTACGTTGATCTTTTGCGAAAGCAGGATCTAATGATGTAATATTTGCATGCTCATTGTAGCGGAAAACTAAATGATCTCGATTCTCAGAATTATTTTCTTGACACGAAAAAGAAATCAATAACAAACAAAGAATTGATATATAGGTAATTACCAATTTAAAATCTTGTATTGTTAATTTTATCATATGCTGAATTAATTGTAAATTTGCAGGCTTTTGACCATAAAAATCAAACAATAAGATGTTGATTTAAAGGTTTAAAAGTACACAATAAAAAATATAAATCGCTACCGTTTTGGTAGAAAAGTACAGGAATGAACGATAGAAAAAAAGTTGCTTTTTATACGCTAGGTTGTAAACTGAATTTTTCAGAAACTTCTACAATTGCCAGAAACTTTCAAGAAGAAGGATTTGAAAAGGTAGATTTTTCAGAACACGCTGATATGTATGTAATTAATACATGTAGTGTTACCGAAAATGCAGATAAACGCTTTAAAACTATTGTAAAACAAGCACAAAAAGTAAATCCTGATGCTTTTGTTGCTGCAGTTGGTTGTTATGCGCAATTGAAACCTAAAGAATTGGCGGCAGTCGATGGTGTAGATTTAGTACTTGGTGCTACTGAAAAATTTAAAATCACAGATTATATCAACGATCTTACGAAAAATGACTTTGGAGAAGTGCATTCTTGCGAAATTGAAGAGGCTGATTTTTACGTAGGAAGTTATTCTATTGGCGATCGTACACGTGCCTTTTTAAAGGTTCAAGATGGTTGTGATTATAAATGTACGTATTGTACAATTCCGTTGGCAAGAGGAATTTCTAGAAGTGATACGTTGGAAAATGTATTGAAAAATGCGAAAGAAATTTCAGAACAAAACATCAAGGAAATTGTTTTAACTGGTGTAAATATAGGTGATTACGGAAAAGGTGAATTCGGAAACAAAAAACACGAACACACGTTTTTAGAGTTGGTACAAGCTTTAGATACTGTTGAAGGTATTGAACGTTTACGAATCTCTTCGATAGAACCAAATTTATTAAAAAACGAAACCATTGATTTTGTTTCAAAGAGCAATACATTTGTACCACATTTTCATATTCCATTGCAAAGCGGAAGTAATACTTTATTACGTTTGATGCGTCGTCGTTACATGAGCGAATTGTATGTAGATCGTGTTACAAAAATAAAAGAAGTAATGCCTGATGCTTGTATTGGAGTAGATGTTATTGTTGGTTTTCCTGGTGAAACCGACGAAATTTTCTTAGAAACCTACAACTTCTTAGCTGAGCTCAATATTTCATATCTACATGTGTTTACATATTCGGAACGTGAAAATACAGTTGCTGCAGAGATGGAAGGCGTTGTGCCACTAAATGTTAGAAAAAAGCGCAGTAAGATGTTGCGTGGTTTGTCCGTAAAAAAACGTAGAGCATTCTATGAAAGTCAAATAGGGAAGGCGAAAACTGTACTTTTTGAAGGAGAAAATAAAGAAGGTTACATCCATGGTTTTACAGAAAACTATGTAAAAGTAAAAGCACCTTGGAATCCTGAATTGGTCAACACACTTCATGAAGTTACCTTAACTAAAATTGACGATGATGGAATGGTTCGTTTTGATTTTATTAATGAAACAGTAGCTTCTAGCTAACCCGTCACATACGTACATGTCAAAAAGTATTCATATCACGAAAAGAAACTTCAAAGGTTTACATAAAGAAGAACTTGATGAACAAGCACAAGACCCAAATTCTGAGTTAAATCAGTGGGCAAAGAAAAGTGCACTAAAAAAAGAAATCAAGAAAAATAGAAAGCGCTAGCATACACTTTATCGAGTTTTACTACTGTTTGGTATAGTTCATGTAAATATGATGGTGTATCTGTAAGTAATTGTAAATAGATACTTATATTTAACTATCAAAAATAAAGAATATATGAAAACACTCGTACTTTCTGTTTTAGTTTTAACCTTAGTTAGCTGCGATGCTTCTACCAAAGAATTTATTGGTAGTTCGTGGCGCATTACTGATTTAGTAAAAGAAGGAAAATCTATTCCTGTGGCCAATGAAGTAACTCTTTTTATTAAAAGTGATACAGAGTTTTTATTGAAACTCGATAGGAATAGCTGTTTTGGAACTTATGAAATTACAGGAAAAGACGGAATCAAAATGCTTGATTTGGGATGTACAAAAATATGTTGTGATTCAGAATTCTCTTTAGCTGTTGTAAATGCTTTGAGTAAAGTTTCAAAAATCAATCTAAACAAAGATCGTGTGACATTATCTGGCGAAAATGTAACTGTTAAGTTTAAAAAAGAATTAAAAGCATCTAACAGAATAAAAATGATGCAAAAAGACAAGAAGATCATCGTAAAAGATGAAGGATCAAGACAGAATGGGAAAATTTCTAGTAATGGAAAGATTCAAAGGCCTAATGAGAGTAAAGAAAAAGTAGCATATCTTCCTTCGGAAAACTTCATTATGCTATACAAGTCGCCATGTAAGGGAAGTTGTGAAGAATACCAATTAAAGATTCTTGAAGATGGACTTATATATTATACAGGAGAATCAAATGCGACTATAAAAGGAAGACATAGAGTAGAAATTCCTGCAAAAGATGCAATGGCATTATATACAGCATTTGAACAGGTAAACTTTAATAGTTTTGAAGATAATTATATCAATGAACGCTTGATGGATTTACAATATACAAAGTTGACATTTAGAGGAAAAACCATTAAAATACGTGGTAGAGATACGGCACCTGAAAAACTAAGAACTTTACTGGAGAAAGTAGAAGAACAAGGAAAAATAGTGTTGGAGAAATTGAAAAATAAATAAGTATACAAAAAAAGGGAACTCGTTAAAGTTCCCTTTTTTTAATTTCTCAACAGAAATTAGATTCTAACGCCTACAGGCAATAAATCTTTATACTCTTTGTGTTTTCTTAAAAAACTAGCAATCTTTGGACTAGTTGGCACAACGCGTAAATTTCGTTCTTGAATACTGTCTAATACAGTTCGGATAAATGCATCTTTAAAACCAGCATCCTCGAGTGTTTCAGGAACGATCAATTTTGTCAAAAATATTTTACGTTCTTGTAAGGAATATTCAATTTTAGCCATTCCATCAGCTGTTTTGTGTTCAAATTGACGTAAAAATTCGTTATCATTGATAACTATTTCATTATCCATAGCAGTTTAATTTAAATTAATCTCAAAATGGTGTGATTAGAAGAAATGTTGGGTTAACTTTTGCAAAGATAAGAAATTTAGAGTAGATTTCCGATTTTTTAGTACGACTATCTGTATGAAACAAAATAAAATACCTGTCTATTTCATGCCAGGAATGGCTGCAAATCCTTCTATATTTAAGCATATAAAATTATCAGAAGACGAATTTGAAATATATTTTTTAGAGTGGTTTGTCCCTGAAAAAGGAGAAACTCTAGCAGATTATGCATTTCGAATGGTACAAAACATAAAACATGAAAATATTGTTTTAATAGGTGTTTCTTTTGGTGGAATTTTAGTGCAAGAAATGGCAAAACATATCAACGTAAGAAAGCTTTTTGTGGTATCGAGCGTAAAAACGAAACACGAATTGCCGCGTCGTATGAAGTTTGCAAAGAACACAAAAATATACAAACTTTTGCCTACAAGTTTGGTTGGTAACATAGAAGCACTGAGCAAATTTGCTTTTGGAGACTTGGCTACGAAACGTTTAGAGTTGTATGAAGAATACCTTTCTGTTCGTGATAAATACTACTTAGATTGGTCTATAGAACAAATTGTAAACTGGAAACAAGAAAAACCATTACCAAATACAATTCATATTCACGGAGAAAAAGATGGTGTTTTCCCAATACAGCATATTTCAGACTGTATTTCTATCAAAGGCGGAACACACATCATGATCATCAATAAATACAAATGGTTTAATGAAAATTTGCCACGATTAATTAAAGAATAATATCAAAATACGCCCAGTTTGAAAGTTTTCTTGATTTTTAACAATAAAGTACCGAGATACTAGCGTGATTCTAAATCAGTTTACTATTTTTGTAATCTCTACCCAATCATTTTACAATTCGCCAAAAAATAGCTAACTTAAAGTCGATTAAGAAAATATTTAAAAAATTACAATATGCGTAAAATCAAGAATGGATTAGCCTTTTTAGGATTAATTTTCCTCGGAATGTTATTGATGAATGCTGTTCAACAAGAAAAAGCCATTACGGCAGAAGTTGAACCAGCAGAAACAAACGAAATAGGAAAAGTTGAAGCAGAGAAAGAAAATGACTATAACGTATATGCACTAGAAATTCCTGAAACACTCAATTTTGCAGGAGAAGAAGTACCATTGCACATGCCAGACATCAAAGAACGCATGGATCGTGAGTTGTTAGTAAACACATATTGGCAGTCTAATGGATTGTTATTATTTAAACGCGCCAACAAATATTTTCCAATTATTGAACCAATCTTAAAAGAACATGGAGTTCCAGATGATTTTAAATACCTAGCAGTTATTGAAAGCGGATTGCAAAACGTAACATCTCCAGCAGGTGCAAGAGGTATTTGGCAAATCATGAAAACAACAGGAAGAGAACATGGATTGGAAATCAACTCCAATGTTGATGAACGTTACCATTTAGAAAAAGCAACGCACGCCGCTTGTAAATACTTATTGGCTTCTAAAAAGAAATTTGGAAACTGGACATCAGCAGCAGCAGCGTATAATGCAGGAAATGGCGGAGTAGGGAAGCGTATGAAAAAACAACAAGTAAATTCATACTACGACTTATTACTTGGACAAGAAACTGGGCGTTACATGTTTAGAGTTATTGCGTTAAAAGAAATCTTTACCAATGCTAAAAAATATGGGTTTAACTTTTCAGAAAAAGATTTATACACACATATTCCAACCTATAAAGTTGAAGTTGATACTGTAGTAACTAACTTTGCAAGCTTTGCTAAGAAGTTTAATATCAACTATAAAATCTTAAAAATTCACAATCCTTGGTTGCGTGAAAATAAATTAAATAACAAATCACGAAAGTTGTATAAAATTGCAATTCCTGAAAACGGATATTATACGAAATAACAAATATCAAAAAGCAGCTTTTTAGCTGCTTTTTTTGTACTATGTAGTATCGTTTTCTTACGCTCAATAATTATTTTGAAAACCTGTTTGTTCAAAATTGTTTCTTCCATAAAATTTTCGTTCTTTTGAGTGTTACCAACTGATTAAAACACAAGTCATTACTTTTTTACTTTCTTGAGCATACAAAATAACATACTACAAACCATTCATCATTTACGTACTTCTGGACATTTTGTTTTATATACGAATCAACCAAAAGTAAGTACTAATGAATTAAATGATGTAGCTGATTTTTTAGAGCAAGAATATGAAAATGAAACACTTAACTATCCGTATGATGCACCAAAATTTGATCGAAATGCAGCTATTTGGGGAGCCAAAACAATCTATTATGCAGCGCAATTTTTAGCACATCGATTGGAAGAACCAAAAAATCTTGGGAAATTCTTTGAAGCTTTTACAGGCGAAATATCACCAGAAACACAACTTTCTGCAGATTTGTCATTACGGTTTTTACCTTTCATTATCAAAGAACTAGAAAGTATCGACTTTGATGATTGGTTAGTCATCATACTCAAAAAATACCTTCAAAACTTTCAATATTCAGCAATCGGACACGATTTTGAATTAGAATTTAATGAAGAAATATGTGTAACACTCTTTCAAAATAATTGTTTTCGAACACTATTTACAGACAGAGTCATTGAAAAAAAAGATCTCAGCCTTACGGCACACAAAATCATTCAAGAAAACGTCGCTATCCATCTAGGAGAACACACAGGTCACTTATGGAGAGCATTCATTTCTGAAGTATAATATATTATGAACGAAACTATAAAATTACGAGCAATCCTCGATGAAATCAAAAACATCTTTGTTGGAAAAGATGAGGTAATTGATCTCTTAGGAATTGGTCTCTTGGCAAGAGAAAATGTATTCTTATTAGGACCTCCAGGAACTGCAAAAAGTGCAATTGTAAAACAATTATCGAGTCATGTAATAGGAGGAATTAACTTCGATTATCTATTGACGCGATTCACAGAACCAAATGAAATTTTTGGTCCGTTAGATATCCGATTGCTAAAAGAAGGAGAATTAGTCACCAATACTGATGGGATGCTTCCAGAAGCTTCTTTGGTATTTTTGGATGAAATATTCAATGCGAATTCAGCCATTCTGAATAGTTTGCTAATGGCGTTAAACGAAAAAATATTCCGAAGAGGAAAAGAAACAAAAAAATTACCAGCGTTAATGTTTATTAGTGCGAGTAATCAATTACCAGAAGATGAAGCCTTAGCTGCTTTGTTAGATCGTTTCTTGATTCGATTAAAAGTAGACAACGTAAAACCAGATCGTTTAGAAGAAGTACTGCAAGCAGGTTGGAAGTTAGAACGTAACGAAAAAACGGAACAAACTTTAATTTCCCCAGAAGAAATAAAAGGATTGCAAAGCAAAGTAAAACAAGTAAACCTAGCGCCAATTCGTAGTTCATACATTGAATTAATTCACAGTTTACGAAATACAGGAATTGAAGTATCTGACAGACGTGCCGTAAAAATGCAAAACTTAGTTGCTGCCAGCGCCATGTTGTGCGATAGAGAAGAAGCCATACTTTCTGATCTTTGGGTTTTAAAATACATTTGGAGTACGGAAGAACAAATAGAAACGTTACAAGCAACTGTAAATGCGCTCATAGAAAAAGAAGACACAAGTGAAAAAGCACATCCGCAAGCATTTTTTAACAAAGCACCAAATCCTGAGGAATTGATGAATGAAGTTGAGAACTTAAAAACAAAGTTCGCTAATGCGGAATTATCACTGCAAGAATTAAACGTAATTAAAGACAAATTACGCTATTTGCAAAATCGTACAGATTGGGTGAAAGATCAACAAAAAAAGCAATATATAAATACTGAAATAGATCAATTGTGGAAAGAGATCTTGCACAAGGCGTAACAGAATACTGGTTACGATTGCCATCAAAATATAAAGACAAATTATCTCAAGTTCGTGTATGGAAATCATTGCGAATGGCAACAGATATGCAAGATATTTGGGTACGCGGAATTTCTCCACATCAATTATACAGTCCTGAAATACGAAGTATTCCATTCAAAAAAATATATTTTCAACGCGATAATGCTTTATTTCTCTTAGGAGGAAATTTGCCAGAAGAACGTCTAAAAACTTCGCTGCTTTGGTCGCCAATAGACAGAGCATTACCTGTAGAAATGCCAGATTATAATTTTAACTATTTTGGAATCGATTCAAAAATTGAATTCAAAATAATACCATCAACCGTAGAACGATCAGCAAATGTACAATTGGTTAGTTTGGAAGTATTAGATATAATCATTCCTAAAACGCCAGCCGTGCGATTACAACAGTTGCAATGGACAATCATAAATGATCATGCATTGTTATTTGGAACACCTTTACTTTCTGTTCCAGGAAAAACATTTTGGCAAGCAAACAACTTTTTAATTCCAACGGGATACGATTTAGAATATCCAGAATTAAACAGTTATTTCAACAAGAACATCAATGCATTAAACGATTATATAGTTGTACATACAGATAGTACGTATTACAAGCTACCAAAAGAAAAATTACAAAAACTCAGCATTAGCGGATACCGATTGTCACGATAACTCATGAGCGAAACACATACAAAAGGAATATACTATTTTCAATCCTATACAGACTATTTCTGGCAATGGGAAGTTGACTATATGTTTACACGTAGTATGAATGAAGGTGTTCAAAATTACAGTGGTTTCAATTGTATTTGTATTCCTGAAGGAATGACCATTGCTTACAAAGAACAAGTAGAAGAGGTTTTACAAACAATAGCTCCGTTTGGATTTCCACCATTTGGGGCGTTAATTTTAACGTTTCTAGCAACAAACTCCGGAGAAGTCAGTTTTGCTGTGGATGAAATTTTTAGAAAAATTCAAGAAAATCATACTAATTTCCCATCAGTGGATCATATTGATTTTTTGGCTGCAGAATCTTTTTTGAAGAGCCTAATTGCGCTTCCAATACACTATAAAAAAGGTACAAACAGACTCGATTTATTTACGTTTTTGTTTCAAACAGCCAATCATAGTTTACATGCAAAATACAAAGATGATATCTTGACCTGTATCAAAAATCAAGATTTCCAACTCAATGAATGCAGTAGAAAAGTTGAAATTACAGTTTCAGCATTAAGTAAAGATATCAATGCTTTAGCGTTGCTACACAAACGTTATCCAAGCGTAAATGATTTACTAAAAGCATGGTTAAACATTGATGAGATTCCTGTTGAACCTGAAGAAACGGAATATGTTAGTGAAGATCCAGATTTAATTCAGCAACTCATTGAAGAACCAAAAACATTTTTCATGGGAAGTCTCATCAAACGAATTTGGTCAGGAATTCAGCTACCGATGCATTATGCGCATCCAGGGGAAATGCCACTTGGCGGAATTTCAGACATTACCAACAAAGGTAAGTTTGATAATATTTTAATTTCGGAATTTGCCAATGATGATTTGATTTTTTTACACAGAATCGCCAACAAAGAAGCCTTGTTTATTCGTCGTGAAACAACTCCGGAAGAAGATTTACGTACGAGAATATTTTTAATAGATACCACAATTAAAAGTTGGGGAACGCCCAAAACACTATTATATGCAACAGCATTTTCGTTAATACATCATCCAAAAAATGAAATGAACTTTCAGCCGTATGCTTTAGGTGTAAATTATAAATCGTTGGACTTTGAAACAAAAGAAAGTATTATAGATGGTTTACAATTAACATCTCCATTATTAGATGCTGCTGAAGCCATGCAAAAGTTTATTGATGAGTGTGAAGAAGAAAACATAGAAATCACGCTATTTACGTCTCCAAAATCCTTGGAACACGCAAATATTCGAAAAATATTTAATAGACATCATGATAAATTTGGAGGTGTCATTACCGCAGATATAGAAGGAAATATAGATGTCTACAGAATGAAAAGTGGTTCCAAACGCTTGGTAAAACACATTCAGCTACCATTAAAGGAGCTTTGGAGAAATCCGCCTACTAGAAAACGAACACATAAAAAACTAAATACGCAAAGTGATAATGGAAATGTTGTTAACTATCCAATTTTATACGGTTTTCCAGCTAGAAATGTAATCAACTTTGCAGATGAAAATTATAGATACATCGTACAGAAAAACGGAGATGTATTTAGAACGCATTCGAGAAGTAAAGGCTTTGAAATGTTCAAAAAAGATATCAAATTTACAACAGGTATCAAGCAACATAAATTAGCTGTAATTTATGGCGGAGAAATCTTAGTACTATTTTGGACAGTTAAAAATCATATGATGTTCAAAACAGCTACTTCTACATTTACATTTTCAGAAGATTTGAGTCATTACAGTAAAGTTTCCTTCAAACACTTAATCGTTTATGAAGACAGACTTTATTTAGCAACACGAAAATACTACAGCGAAGATCCTGTATTTACAGAGTTTGACATTTTTGAAAAAACGTATGAAAAAGTAGAAATGCCAAGTACAGGACTCAAAATGCAGCTAAAGAGTTATCTATCTAGCCATGGATTTTATTTTGAAGGTTCTATTTTTACAAAAATCAATTCGTTGACCATTACAAAAGATTTAAAGCTGATATTCAATTTCAAGCATCAACTCGAATTATATGGTGAATCAATTTATCTTGAAATGACCACTAGAGATCGAGATCAATTGGAAGAAGAATTTACAGTATATTTTCACAGGCGAAATTTACGCGCAGAATTTATGAACGGAAGCAGCATAACTATTGATAAAAATGGCGTGATTATATTTGAAAGTTTAAATCATTCAATTCCAAAATTTTATCTATCGTCATACATAGGAATCGACCTGGCATTGGCAACAGAAAACGAATTTGCAGGAGAAGATTATTTCTATCCAGACGACTCGGAAGCAAAAAAAATAAGTGTGCTTTCTTTTGAAGAACAGTACCTAAAACCATTTATGCAAAAGATACTAAACGTATGAAGTTAGCTTTAGTACATACCGATCATAATCCGCATCCAAGATGTGGAATTTTCATCAAACATGCTTCTCCAAAAGTATGGTTGACGGAAATTATGCGTATGCAACTAAAACTTTCAGATTGTACTGTATATGTATGTCCAGGATTAGAAGCTAACAGTATTTCGGGAATAGTACTCATTCTAAACGAAGCCTATAAAAATCTAGACATAGGTAAAAATATTGCGATACAAAAAGCACATAAAGGTTTCTATCTTCCAGAAAACACAATGCTAAATATGGCACTTTCTGCGGAAGAATACGAAAAAATACTAAACGGAACTCCGCATTTTTTTCATCATGAATTTGGATTGATGGAACTCGAAGAGGAATTGCAATGGGAAACTTTATTGCAAGCTTCTCAAGAACGTTTTCCAGCAATTACTGAACCTGCAAAAGGAGTAAACATTCCAGCAAGAGTCACAGCATTTAGTGTAGAAATTGAAGAAAAAGAAGAAACGGAAGGACTTGCAAATCCTTTTGGAGATGCAGATATTGATCCACAGGATTTACCTTTCAACATGAAAAAAGTATTGCAAGGAAATAACAGAGAAGTTGAAAAATACTTAAGATACCTTGAAAAAAATCCTGAAGCAGCTTTAAAGATGGCAATTCCATTAGATATGATGGGAACTTCACGTGGAAAAGCGTATGCTGAATTTAAATTTAAAAGTAACTTCTTTGAATCTATCGGATTAGGAAATGTATCAGAAAGTGCAAAAAGTAGCATGAAAACCATTGTTGGAGTCATCGCAATTATTGCTGTATTTTGGATTGGATATCTTGTGATAGATCATCTAAAAAAAGATCAAATAGAAGTTGTTTCTGACGAATTGATCATAGCAAGTGAAGATGATACCGAAAAAGAACCACTTAGTGAAGATCTTGTCATCGCAACCGATGATACCGAGTCGAACAATGATGCGTATGTAAATAATACAAATAAACAAGCTATTGATACAGCCAGATCTACATCTAGCGGCAATATCATTCAAACAATCTTATGGACTTTTCTAGTGATTGTCATTGCATTACTTATAATTTATTACATACAACACATAAACCGTAACAAACCAAAACCTGTAAAAAGTAAAAATCCTTCATGGTTAGACTTACCAGAAGATAGTGAAATGTTTTCGTTTGATGATGAAGAAAAAGTAAATGATGGTGGATTTTATTTTGGAGGAAATGAATTGTCTACTCAAAGTAAAATGGTCATTTTCCTAGTCATTATTGGTCTATTAATTTATCTCTTTTACCCAATGTTGACAACCAGTGAATTAGGAATCCTATTTGCGGTATTCACAGGAGCAATTGTGATACGTCTTTTATATTTATTAATAAGAAAAAATAAAACAATCATCGATGAGTAAAGTGAAAGAAAGTAAGTTTCATGCGAAGCTGATTTATTTCATCATCTTCGTATTATTTTTTAAATTAGTATACATCATCGTAAATGCGATCATGTTTGGAAGTTTCGCCAGCTTTCTAGGTGCATTGATTGTCTTATTATTATTGTTTATTATTTTATCATTTTTAGTGAATTCTCTCTTTGAGAATGCATCGGGTAGTGGAAGTGGTTTTAGTGGTGGATCTTCTACTGTTGGCGACAATCAGTTTCAGACTCTAATGGATCGTTATGAACAACTTTGTGATGAATTCATAGAAAAAAAACAATTCAAAAAAGCAGCATATATTCAACTAAAACTACTTAGAAACCCTTACAGGGCAGCAAGTATCTTAAAAGAAGGGCATTTGTATAATGAAGCAGCGAATTTATACCTAAGGCGATGCGATGATAAACTAGAAGCTGCAAAATGTTATGAATTCGCTAGATCATATTCAAAATCAATTAAGCTATACAAAGAGCTTGAAATGAACGAAAAAGTAGGTGACATATACACAAAACTAAAAGACTCTAAAAAAGCGCATAAACACTATCAAATAGTTGCAGACGATTATGTAAACAACGATCAATATGTAAAAGCAGCATTGATATATCGTAAAAAGATGAACAATAAACAATCGGCTAACGAGTTACTTGTGAAAGGTTGGAGAGATAATAAAGATGCTGTAAACTGCGCAAATAATATGTTTGCTAATTTCAAAGAAACAGAAAACTTAAAAAACGTACTCATAGCTTTTAGAAATAAAATGGTTAGTTCAAGTAATGAACATAACTTTTTAAAAGTACTAAAACTAGAATACGAACGCGATATTGCTCCAAAACAAGAAATAGAAGAAATGGCATACGAATTAATCTCTAGGAACAATAAAAATGATGATGTTTTATCATTGCTTAGCCATTTTGTAAAAGGAGATTCTCAACTCACAAAAGATATCATTCGTCATCGAATTCATCGAAAATAAAAGGATACGTAATTTTTTAGCTACAAAAACAGGAAAAGACTTTTTCAGACATGTCTGTATTTATAAATAGCGACTATATATGCTTCAATAGTTGTTGAAACCTAACTACTTTTAATCTGTAAATATTAAGATTAAAACGCTGTACGCATGAAAAAACAAAACCTTAAAGGATTATCTCTAAACAAAAAATCAGTCTCTAATCTCAATCAGCAACATGTAAAAGGAGGAGGAATTACAGATGGTTGTAGTGATGGATGTACACCATTTCAAACCGCATGGAATTGCACAAAAGGAGCAGATTGCACAGCAGATTGTAACAATGGCAACTCTAACCTTTGCCCGATATAATCAATAACCGAGCGTGAAGGTTTGAGCTTTAATGTTCAACAAATCTTTACGGAGATTATAAAGCGAGCCTTGTGCTCGCTTTATTTTTGTTTAAAATCGAATTAAATACCTATTTGATAGGTAACTTAAATTATAACAGTATCTTTATTTTCTATAAGTTTTTTCAGTTAAAACTATTCAAATGTGAAAGAATTAAACGATGAAATAAAAAATATAGAATCTGAAATGCTAGAATGTCGAAATGCACTTATTCGCATGAAAAAAAGGATTCCGCTTGGAATTTTAGCTTGCATCGGATTCTGTTTTATTTTTCCTTATCTGCCAGGTAGACGCGGAAGAAAACCAATGATAGAAACCTGGGGATATCAAAATGCTGTGCTATTCGGCGTAGTGATTTTTCCGATTGTTTGTGCGGTCTGTTATATAATGGCAAAAAGCAAGCTAGAAAAGAAGCTACGAGAATTAAAACTAAAAAAGTACTTGGCTGAAAAGGAAATTGAAGAGTTTAATACTTTATAAACACAAAAAAGTCGAAAGATATTTCTTCCGACTTTTCATATTTTATATAGAATTTATAATAATTATCTTCTGCGCATCTGCTGACGGTTTCCATAATGCTGCTTAGGAGCACTTGCAGCACGTTTCATTTGCTGTTCCATCATTTTGATTTGTTCTGTCAACATTCCACGCTTATCGAGTGTCTTAGCTTCTTTCATTAAGTTCTTAGCTTCGTTCTTTCTATTCTTCTGTGCCGCGATACCTGCTAAGGTCATTTTTACCATAGCCATATCATGATCCATGCTTAAGCCTAATTTTTCAGCTTTGCGTAAATGTTTCTCAGCTTGTGTCAAATTACTCTGAGAAGCCATAATTCCATGTAAATAATAGTAATAACCTTGCTGTTTGGTAGTTAAGGCTGTCTGTGGATTCTTGATTTTTGCTAACAAACGCTTTGCTCCATCAAAATCTTGCTTTCGTAACTTCAAAAATGAAAGTAAAATAAATTCGTTTTTAAAGTATAATAAGATAAAGATGGCAGCTAAAAGAATTAAGAAAATTCCATTACCAATATTAGTCTCATAAATTTGGTAAATTGCAAACGCAAAAATCGCTGCAGCTATAATTAATTTAATATTTTTATTGAACATAAAACGGTATATATTTGTCGAGGGTGCAAATGTATAAAAAACAATCGAAAATATTTTTTAAAATGTATTTGCAAAAGTAAAAACTCTTTGTATATTTGCGCCGCACTTTTAGAAAGGAATCTCGCGTGCATTTACAATTATTTTCAAGAGAAATTAAAGATATATAAAGTAATGAAAAGAACATTTCAACCATCGAAAAGAAAAAGAAGAAACAAGCACGGTTTCAGAGAAAGAATGGCTTCTGTTAACGGGAGAAAAGTGCTAGCTCGTAGAAGAGCAAAAGGAAGAAAGAAAATTTCTGTGTCATCTGAATTGAGACATAAGAAGTAATGATATATATAGTATATTAAATAAGGTGTTGTTTTTTTAAAGCAACACCTTTTTTGTACCCAAACGTTTTTTTATTTTTACGCAACACAACACACAAACAAACTAATGCCAAAAAGAGAAGACTTAAAATCGATTTTAATTATCGGATCAGGACCAATCGTAATTGGTCAAGCATGTGAATTCGATTACTCAGGATCACAAGCATTACGCTCACTAAGAGAAGATGGAATCGAAACGATTCTAATCAATTCAAATCCAGCAACCATCATGACCGACCCAACTATGGCGGATCATGTGTATCTAAAACCATTAACTACTAAATCAATTATTGAAGTTCTAAAGAATCATCCAAATATTGATGCCGTTTTACCAACTATGGGAGGACAAACAGCATTGAATTTGTGTATTGAAGCTGATGAGAAAGGAATTTGGGAAGATTTTGATGTAAAACTAATCGGTGTAGATATTGAAGCGATCAATATTACTGAAGATCGTGAAAAGTTTAGAGAATTAATGGGAGAAATTGGTGTTGGAATGGCACCACAAGCTACTGCAACTTCCTTCTTAAAGGGAAAAGAAATTGCACAAGAATTTGGTTTTCCATTAGTAATTAGAGCTTCATACACACTTGGTGGCGCAGGAGCTTCTATTGTATATGATCCAGAAGATTTTGACGAATTATTACGTCGCGGATTAGAAGCTTCTCCAATCCATGAAGTAATGATCGATAAAGCGATGATGGGTTGGAAAGAATACGAGTTAGAATTACTTCGTGACAAAAACGACAACGTAGTTATTATCTGTTCTATCGAAAATATGGACCCTATGGGAATCCATACAGGAGACTCTATCACAGTGGCGCCAGCAATGACTTTATCAGACCGTACGTATCAGAAAATGCGTGATATGGCGATCAAAATGATGCGTAGTATTGGTGACTTTGAAGGTGGATGTAATGTACAATTTGCTGTAAGTCCAGACGATCAAGAAGAAATTATCGCTATTGAAATCAATCCGCGTGTATCACGTTCTTCTGCATTGGCAAGTAAAGCTACAGGATATCCAATTGCAAAAATTGCTGCAAAATTAGCTATCGGATATTCATTAGACGAATTAGACAATCAAATTACAAAATCAACATCAGCATTATTTGAGCCAACGTTAGATTATGTAATTGTAAAAATACCACGTTGGAATTTTGATAAATTTGAAGGTTCAGATCGCGAATTAGGACTTCAAATGAAAGCCGTTGGAGAAGTAATGGGAATTGGGCGTTCGTTCCAAGAAGCCTTACACAAAGCTACACAGTCACTAGAAATAAAACGTAATGGACTTGGTGCTGACGGAAAAGGATATAAAAACTACGATCAAATCATAAGCAAGTTACGTCATGCTTCTTGGGATCGTGTATTTGTGATTTACGATGCGATTCAGATGGGAATTCCATTAAGTAGAATCTATGAAATCACTAAGATTGATATGTGGTTCTTAAAGCAATACGAAGAATTATACAATCTTGAAAAAGAAATAACTACGCACAACAAAATTGATAGTATTTCAAGAGATTTATTATTAGAAGCAAAACAAAAAGGATTTGCAGACCGACAAATAGCACATATGTTAGGATGTTGGGAAAGCGAAGTTTATAAAAAACGTGAAGACTTAGGTATAAAACGTGTTTATAAATTGGTAGATACGTGTGCAGCAGAATTTACAGCAAAAACTCCATATTACTATTCTACATTTGAAGCTGAAATTGAAACAGCAGACGGGAATCGTTATGTACACAACGAAAGTGTCGTATCTGATAAGAAAAAAATAGTAGTATTAGGTTCTGGACCAAACAGAATTGGACAAGGAATTGAGTTTGATTATTGCTGTGTGCACGGAGTTTTAGCTGCGGCTGAATGTGGTTATGAAACCATTATGATCAACTGTAATCCTGAAACGGTTTCAACAGATTTTGATACGGCTGATAAATTATATTTTGAACCAGTTTTCTGGGAACACATATACGATATCATTCAACATGAAAAGCCAGAAGGTGTCATTGTACAGCTTGGAGGACAAACAGCGTTGAAACTAGCAGAAAAGCTAGACCGTTACGGAATCAAAATTATTGGAACAACGTATCAATCATTAGATTTAGCAGAAGACAGAGGAAGTTTCTCTACTTTGTTAAAAGAAAATAACATTCCTTATCCAGAATTTGGAGTTGCTGAAAATGCAGATGAAGCGTTGGCATTGGCTGATGAATTAGATTTTCCAATTTTGGTAAGACCTTCATACGTACTTGGAGGACAAGGAATGAAAATTGTGATCAACAAGCAAGAGTTGGAAGAAACAGTTGTAGACTTACTACGTAAAATTCCAAACAACAAACTCTTACTAGATCATTACTTAGATGGAGCAATTGAAGCTGAAGCAGATGCTATCTGTGACGGAGAAAATGTATACATCATTGGAATCATGGAGCATATTGAACCTTGCGGTATTCACTCTGGAGATTCAAACGCAACCTTACCACCATTTAACTTAGGTGAATTTGTGATGCAGCAAATAAAAGATCACACCAAAAAGATCGCCTTAGCTTTAAATACCGTAGGTTTAATCAACATTCAGTTTGCGATTAAAGATGATATGGTATACATCATAGAAGCCAATCCAAGAGCTTCTCGTACGGTTCCTTTCATTGCAAAAGCATACAAAGAACCATATGTAAACTATGCTACGAAAGTAATGTTAGGTGAGAAGAAAGTAACGGACTTTGATTTCAATCCGCAATTAGAAGGATATGCTATCAAACAACCAGTATTCTCATTCAATAAGTTCCCGAATGTAAACAAACGTTTAGGACCAGAAATGAAAAGTACAGGAGAAAGCATCTTATTCATTGATAGCTTAAAGGATGACGAATTCTATAATTTATATTCAAGAAGAAAAATGTATTTGAGTAAGTAGTTTTCAACTCTGCTCCATATTATTTATTAATTAGTTTGGAGTTTATCAAATAATTATCATAAAAAACGCTTCCATAAAGCTTCACAGTTTTTGGAAGCGTTTTTCTATATAGAATTATGAATTAAAGAATGTATTCTTTAATTTTGCTTTATTATCTAAAAACAATTTATGTCTATAATATCATTCTTGGATATTGTTAAATAAATAGTCAATTTCTTTTTATTGACTATCACATCAACTCCAGTACGCATCTGGAGCTTTACTACTTTATTTAAATTTTTAATATCATCACATTTTGTGATCGGCTTTTCTGTATACAGTTTTATGATACAGAATACTGCTTTGCATTTGTATAAGTATTCAATACAGATGATCACAATTTGTATAAAGACATAAAAACATGAAACTAGAAGATTTCGGATATAACGAAAATATTCAAAAACTAAGATCTGCCATGAATCTTGAAGACTTTCATATTGGCAGAGTCAGTTCACAGCATAAAAACAAATACATTGTAAAAACAGAGAAAGGAGATGTAGAAGCTGAAATCACAGGAAATTTACGCTATGCTGCACAGGATAGTGAAGACTATCCAGCTGTTGGCGATTGGGTTTTAGTGATGCTTTATGACGCTTCTTTAGCATTAATACACAAAATAATACCACGACAATCTATTATTTCAAGAAAGTCTGTTGGACAACAAGGAAAAAAACAAGTCATAGCTACAAATATTGACTACGCTCTAATTGTTCAGGCTGTAGATAATGATTTTAATATCAATCGTATGGAACGCTATTTAACGCTTTGTTATTCATCTAATGTAAAACCAATTATTGTTCTGAACAAAATAGATTTAATAGATACTGTAAAGCTTGAAAGCTACATAGTTTCAATTGAAGAACGAATTAAAAAAGTACCTATTGTTGCTATTAGCAATAAAATGTGTAACGGAATTGTACCTTTAAAAAAGTACTTAAAAAAAGGCATAACATATTGTTTGTTAGGTTCTTCAGGAGTTGGAAAATCTACGTTAACGAATAATCTGTTTGGTAAAGAAATAATGCTCACTAAAGAAATTAGATTAGATATAGACAAAGGAAAACATACGACAACCCATAGAGAATTAATTGTCTCAAATGATGGAATTTTGATTGATATGCCTGGTATGAAAGAAGTTGGAATGATTGATGCTTCAGAAGGAATACATACTACATTTGAAACAGTCATAGCACTAGCAAAACAATGTAAATTTTCAAATTGTACACATACGAGTGAAGTAGATTGCGCAATTTTAGAAGCGATTCAAAACAACACTTTGGAGCAATCGGTTTATGATAACTATGTGAAAATTGAGAAAGAAAAAATGCACTTTGAATTGTCAATTGCTGAAAAAAGAAAAAAAGACAAAAAGTTTGGCAAAATGGTAAAACAAATAAAGTATACCAAAAAAAGGACGAAATACTAAACTTAGTATATTGATTCTTAATTACAAGTAGTAGTTAAAAATAAATTCCAGTTAAAAGACAAGGCTATATGCATGTTTTTGACTGGAATTTTCTGTTTGATTTTTATTTAGTACTTTATGAATTATTAAAAGAATATCAATTGAGCTTTCAAGAAACAAATTACGTATTAAAATCAGGTAAGCAAATTACAATTAGATTGCCTGAAGAAAAAGAAGCACAAGCCATTCTTGACCTAAAAAGAGGATACATCAGAAACACAAGCACGCTTCCACTAACTTTGGACGAATATCCAAATGATGTACAAAGAGAAACAAATCTCATTAAGGAATATGCAGAAAGTAAAAACAGTATCTTTTTAGTTGCGGAATATAATGGCGAACTTGTCGGAAATATTGACTTAACAGGAAGTAAAAGGTCAAAAATAAGTCATACGGCAATGCTTGGTATGGGAATTCATGAAAACTGTAGAAATCAAGGTTTAGGTAAAATTTTAATCAAGTGTGCTTTAGAATGGGCAAAAAACCAATCTAAATTAGAACTCATTTGGTTAGATGTATATGCTTCTAACGCAATCGGATATAATTTATATCAAAAGATGGGCTTTCAAATTAGTGGAACTATTAAAGACTTTTTCAAGCAAGAAGAAATTTATATTGATAAAATACAAATGTATCAGCGGATAAAGTAACAATCAACAAATCTTGGATTAATTTGGAAACCATCGATCAATCAAATTTTTTATTTGAAATTTAGCATTTTCAAGAATTGAATTCAATTGATCTCTATGTTGATCTACACCAAAAGCTGTAATTTGTTCTGAAGAAATACCCATAAAATCAAAATTTTGTTTTAATGTAGAAGAAGCAAACTCTTTAAGAGTGCTAGAGTCATCATAATCGAATCCACTAACTATGATTGATAGCGCTTTTTTATCATTACAAAGACCAATAAAACCAGTTTCAGGACTAAAAGAAAATGTCTTATCACTAACTACAATAGCATCTATCCAAGCCTTCACTGTTGCTGGCATTGTAAAATTGTAAATAGGAAAAGCCAATACAATATTATCAACCTCAATAACTTCTTCTATCAGTTTATGATGATTAGATAAAGCAAAGAGTTCTTCTTCTGAAAAATTTCTCTTGCCTGCATTCCATTCCATGACTAAATTCAAATTTTTCTTTAATAATAATTCAGGCGGAGTTTCTGCTAAATTTAAATATTTCATTTCTGTTTTCCCTTTTGCGAGTTCTACAAATTCATCAAATAAAATTTTTGTGTAAGAACCTTTTCTAGGTGTATAATTTATTACTAATGTTTTTGTCATTGTTTCTATTTTTTACAAATATAGATTCAATGCATTGATAATTTTAATTATTTTTGTTTGGTAATTAATAACTAGTGTTATGATTAATTTAGAGTGGTTGAGAACTTTTAGTGTAATTTATGAGTGTAATAGCCTCACAGAAGCTTCAAAAAAGTTACATATGACACAACCAGGAGTTAGCAAACATTTAGCTGCATTAGAAAGTCACATTGGAAAAAAACTATTTGAAAGAACAACTCGAAAATTAACAGCTACCGAGTATGGGAAATTTTTATATTCACAAATTAACAATCCATTACAAGAATTAGAAAAAGTAGAATATTATTCAAATCAAAGAGCAAAAAAACAACGCTATGCAATAACGATTGGTTGTACTACAGATTTTTTTAAAAAAGAATTAATACATCAAATTTATTCTTTTGATATGTATATAGTAACTCATTTTGGAAATGAAAAAGAATTAATTGAAGCTCTTGAAATGGATAAAATTCAATTATTAGTTGGAATAAAAAAGCATGATATTTATGATCATCAATTCATACATATAAAAAATGAAGAGTTAGAATTAATTAGTTCAAATACTGTTTCTATTCCGATAGAGATAGAAAAAAATGAAGAAAAACTGATCAAATGGTTACAGAAGCAATCTTGGTTTGTTTATGACAATAATCAATATGACATAAAAAAATTCTGGGATGCTAGATTTAATACAAACCCTAAAATAGTTCCAAGATATATTTTGCCATCTTATTTAGACATTATAGAAATTTTAAAAAATAATGAAGGATTAAGTATAGTTCCTAAATATCTATGTGAAGATGAATTAAACGAAAATTTGATAAAAACACCAATGAAGTATACTAAAACAATAGTACAAAAGTTGTTTTATTCATATAAACTTAAAAATAGTAATTTAAAAGAAATCAAGCTCTTTATAGAAAACATGAAATGTAGTTAGTCTTAGTTTGCTTGTTAAACTTTAATGAACTTTCAATTCAGTTTTTATTTACTAACTTTCGTATTTAGCTACGGAACACATGTTATAAAATACTCTGAGGTGAAACTGAATATTATCACATTCATTCTAAACAACAAATCTTCATTCTCCAATCTTTTCCGTATTTTTACAATAAAAAGAAAAGCTAGTCAACTCCTTCGAGGCAAGTCCACGAAATATTGAACAGAAATAATGAAAAATATTTTGACGCAAGTGTCGGAGTATTTAAATCTCGATGATCGAGTAAAAAAACATCTTTACTAGCAAAACTGAAAAAAGAAAGGAACAATTCATGAGCGAAATGAATTTTAACTACGGAAAAGGCTTTACATTTAGCAAGCATATTCCAAAAGAAGTATCACATTTTGAACGTGTGTTTGATATTTTTAAAGACATTCTAACACATACATCAGGCGATATTGAAGAAGCTTTTGATTGGCTTGATACGCTCGATAAAGAATACAATATCTTTACTGATGAATATACATTACAAGACTTTGAAGACGATTTAAAGAAACGTGGTTACATCAAAGAAGAAATTGATCCTGAAAAAGGAAATACAGGAACAGGAAGCGGAAAAGGTAAAAACATATTGACTGCAAAATTAGAATCTGCTCTGCGTGCATATGCTTTAGAACAAATATTCGGAAAACTTAAAAAAAGCGGTTTAGGAAATCATACAACAACCAAATTAGGAAAGGGCGATGAGCATAACGGAGAACATCGTGCGTACCAATTTGGTGACGATTTGGCAATGATAAACATGACGGAAAGTATCAAAAATGCACAAGTCAATAACGGAATTGGTGATTTGCGAATTACTGAAAATGATTTAATCGTAGAAGAAACTAAGCACAAAGCGCAAATGAGCACGGTTTTAATGATTGATATCAGTCATTCCATGATTCTGTATGGAGAAGATCGTATCACACCAGCAAAAAAAGTAGCGATGGCTTTGGTAGAGTTGATTCATAGGAAATATCCAAAAGATTCTATTGATGTCATTGTTTTTGGAAATGAAGCATGGCCGATCAAAATTAAAGATTTACCATATTTAAAAGTAGGTCCATATCATACAAATACGGTGGCTGGCTTAGAATTAGCTATGGATATTCTCCGCCGAAAGCGAAATACCAACAAACAAATTTTTATGATTACAGACGGAAAACCAAGCTGTTTAACCTTGCCTAATGGCGAATTTTATAAAAATAGTTTTGGTTTGGACGAACGTATCGTTTCGCAATGTTTAAACAAAGCTGCGCAAGCACGAAAACTCAAAATTCCAATCACAACTTTCATGATTGCTCAAGATCCATACCTAAGACGATTTGTAGAACTATTTACAGAACAGAATAGGGGAAAAGCCTTCTTAACAGGTCTATCTGGCTTGGGACAAATGATTTTTGAAGATTACGAAAAAAATAGAAAAAGAAGAATATAAAATATCATATTCAATACATTATAATTTAAAACATAAAAAAGGACATTTACGATCAAATGTCCTTTTTTACATATTACTTTATGTTTTAACTCGATCATCGAGATGTAACTGCACCGAAGTCGTTGACTTAGTGTTCTTTTTTTAAATATTTAGAGGTAATCAAAGCAATTGGTAATCCAACCAATACCATGTGCCATACAATCCCTACAATCGCCAATCCCATATCAAAAGGTGCTTTTGGAATATTTGAGTTTGGTAAAACCAATAAATTCATAAATAACCAAATGACAAAACCATAAAGTAGTCCCATTAACACTTTGTTATTGCGTAATAAACTTATGTTTGGATAAGCAAAAAAGTAAATAATAGCAGCTACATAAGCGATCAAGAAATGGAAAAAAGTTCCCATTAAAATCATTCCTATTCCTCCGTTTATGGCTTCTGGACCGTAAACACCTGCTGCTATAAACTGTAATACTTGTAAAGGATTTAAGTTAAAATAAATATAATAAACTATTACTCCTGCAATTGAATCTAGAATACCTGAAATTAAACCAGACCATAAAATCGTTTTGGTAGGACTTGATGATCTCGTAAAATCAAATGATAAAAAAGAAGTGGTTTTATGTTGTTCCATGTTTTTTAAATATTTGCGACTTCAGGAAAATCAATTGGTATTTGAGTAATATTATGAAGATAATTTGTCATTGTTTTTTCTCCAATCTGTAAAATAACATCTACTAAATGACCTTGGTTATAGCCTTCATTGAAAAATAATTCTAAATATTGAGATGTTACTTTTCCGCGCGTATGTACAATATTTTGGCTTAGTTTTACTAGCGCGTTTAACTTACTATCAAAAGAAACTTGACCACTTCTTAACTCAAGAGCTTGTTCATCAGTAAACCCATTCATTTTTCCAATTGCAGTATGAGCAGCTCTACAATAGTCACATTCATTTACTTCACTAACCACTAGGTTGATGGCTTCTTTTTCTTTATTGCTCAAGGAAGATTTCTCATTTTGAAAAGAGATATAACGTTTCAATCCATTATCAGACAATCCTAATGTAGCAAAAAGGTTGGGCATAAAACCTACCGATTTTACGATGGTATCATACGTTGGTAAGTTGTCTACAGACATTTGTTCCCTATTAGGAACTTCGAAGTTGATTTTTAAATTTGTTTTCATTTTTTGTATTTTATTGTGCAAAGATGGAGATACAAAAAACGATGTGAATTCAGCTATCTGAAGAAATTTTGTTCAGGTAGTTGAACATTTTTCAATTGGAAGTTAATAGATTGCGTATTTCACTTAAGTACTGTTTAGAAATGCCTAAATAAGATGCTATCATATATTGAGGTATTCGCTGTTCAAATGCTTTATATTCTTGTCTGAATAATAAATATCTTTCTTTAGCAGGAAAACTTAAATTGTTAATGATGCGTTTCTCAAGCGCTATAGAAACTCTTTGAAAAAGAATGCGAAAAAAATGCTCAAATTGTGGAATTTCAACATTTAAACGCTCAAAATTTTGTAATGAAATTTGAATAACTTCAGTATTTTCCAAACATTGAATATTTGTATTTGCAATATCTTGATTAATAAAACTAGGCAAATCAGTTGCCCACCAATTTTCAATTGCAAATCGAAAAATATGCTCGTTACCTTCATCATCAATATGAAAAGTCTTTGTAACGCCAGAAACAACAAAGTTTAATGTTTTACATAAATCTCCTTGCTGTAATATATATTGGCCTTTTAAATACTTTCTGCTGCTTATTTTAGATAATACTAACAACTCTTCTTCATCAGAAAGTGGAATGGAATTTTTTATATAGTCAATAAAATTAGAAGTATTCGTTTTCATTATTTAATGTAATGGTTCGTCAGTAAAAAGTACGTTTTTCATACTCTTCACTATATTTTATAATTTTTTCTAAAGTACAAATTAAAACAATGATTGATGGTTATGACTCCAATAGTTGTCTTGCGATTTGTATAAAGGTCTGTCGAATCTAAAAGATAGATTATACACTAACATTACTATTAAATAAATTTTTTCAAGAATTGTTAGCGAAAAACATGCACTATATTTCGGAAAAAGAACCGTATGCATTAATTTTATAGAGTTTCTGACAACTAATGAAAAAGAAGAAAAAAACATGCAAAAAGAAATCACATTCAAAGAATTAAAAGATGCTGGATATACACATAAAACGATTAGTGAAGAATTACAAGCAAATCTAATACAACGTATCAAAGCAAATGAACCCATTTTTGAAGGTTTATTGGGATATGAAGACACTGTAATTCCACAATTAAAAAAAGCAATTCTAGCTGGGCATCATATCAATTTATTAGGTTTACGCGGACAGGCAAAGACACGAATTGCTCGTAGTATGGTCGATTTATTAGACGAATATATGCCCATTGTAAAAGGTTCTGAAATTAACGATAGTCCGTTTGAACCCATTTCAAAATATGCAAGAGATATACTCGCTGAGCACGGAGACGAAACACCGATTGTTTGGGTACATCGTTCGGAACGATTCTTTGAAAAATTAGCGACACCAGATGTAAATGTGTCTGATTTGATTGGTGACATTGATCCGATAAAAGCTGCGACTTTAAAACTGCCATATTCTGATGAACGTGTATTACACTACGGAATGATTCCGCGTGCAAACCGCTCGATATTTGTAATCAACGAACTTCCTGATTTACAAGCAAGAATTCAAGTATCTCTATTCAATATTTTACAAGAAGGTGACGTGCAAATTCGCGGTTTTCAGTTGCGAATGCCGTTGGATATTCAATTTGTATTTACGGCAAACCCAGAAGATTATACCAATAGAGGAAGCATTGTAACGCCGTTAAAAGATAGAATCGGGTCACAAATTTTTACGCATTATCCAAAATCAATTCAACTGGCACGTGAAATTACAGCGCAAGAAGCAAAAGTTTCTACAGAAGACAAATCGGCAATACAAATACCTAGTTTGGCAAAAGACTTATTAGAACAAGTTGCTTTTTCGGCGCGAAACAGTGAATATGTAGATGCTAAAAGTGGTGTAAGTGCACGTTTAACGATTAGCGCGATGGAAAACCTAATAGCAGCGGCAAAGTTACGTTTGATTGAAACAGGAGATGAAAAAACCACGGTTCGTTTGGTAGATTTTATGTCGATCATTCCATCCATCACAGGAAAAATTGAATTGGTCTATGAAGGTGAACAAGAAGGCGCAGATGAAGTAGCAAAAATACTCATTGATGATGCAGTAATGACACAATTTGAAGATATCTTTCCACGCGTACCTAAACTAGAAAAAGAAGGCGTAAAAACGACATATACAGATGTTGTAAGCTGGTTTGATGATAACTTTTTAGAACTCAACTACACAGCTACAGACGATGAGTTCTACGAAAGTTTACAATTAGTTACACCATTAGAAGAAGTCATCAAAGAATATGCAACTGATTACAGTAAAGAAGATCAAGCCTTCTGTAAAGAATTAATTTTATGGGCATTAACGATCAATAATAAACTAGATAAATCTGAAAATAGTACTGCTTTTACTTTCGATTCTATTGGATTTGGAAAGCATTTCCTGTAATTAATTTACATACGCGCAAAGTGTAATTTCGAACAAAATAGATAATAAAAAATGTTTCCGTGGAATCTTACGATTTTTCAGGAAACATTTTTTTTGAACAATAAAATAAATGGTTGGTTAGCCACTATCCTAAATAGTCTAGTGATTATCTTTTGCTAATTTCATAGCAGCTTCGTCAATTTTCTGTAAATCTACTTTAGCAATTTCTTTTACAGCAGTTTCATACGGTTCTAAAACTACTTGACCTTTAGGTTTATGTTGACTCAAAATTTCTTTATATGCGTCCATAAACTGTTCAATATCCAAAAGCGAATAATACGCTGTAACGTGCTGCGTTCCTGCTTGTGCAGCAAAACGAACCAAGTTTCGTAAGTAAGCAGCATATTTCCCTAATGCTAATGGAAGTACAAATTTTATATATTTTAGAGTCTTTGAAATTTTATCATCAATCTCAGTATTAAATGTTCCATTCAGTGTTGTAGAAGGTGATATTTGTTGGTAACGATTCACAGGAACACCAATAATATTCTTGGTAGCTAAAGCATTTAAGGCAGCTACACTGGCTAAAGTTCCAGTTAAAGTTTCTGAAGGATTGGCTCCAGTTGGCGGTTTGATATAATCTTCATAAATCGTTGGAATTTTTGCCAAATCATCTTTTTGCCAAGCATGTGGAACAATATCAATAGCATTGTGTTGACTCAAATAGTAAATTTTATTGGCAGCAATTTGTTTTTCGTAGTACGAAGCAAAACCTTCATCGCCAGGAGTTGGGCCAGCCGTTGGAAATGCGCCAATAGAAGTCTTATTCTCTGGATCCCATTCGTCTTTAGTATCAGATAAATACAAAGCTAGTGTTGGTGATAATGCGCCTCCTAAACTATGTCCTGCAACAGCTAACTGAATGTTGGAAGTATTTGATGAAGCCACAAAATTTTGTAAAGCAGTTACTATATTCTTTCCATTTTTGTCTTTCATTCCTAACAAAATTTCAAGACCAATATGCGTTCCGTTGGAAATATTTCCAGAATTTGGTGCGCCAGTTACTAATTCCCAAGAATATGTTTTATTCACTGAGAAATCTTCTACAAACCAACCGTAAGGAGAGTTTATATTTGTTCCGGCAATTGCAATTACGATGGTATTTTCACTTTCATTGTAATACATTCCCATAGTATTGTCTGCATGTACAGACGTTGAGGTAGGATCGTTTGCATATACAATAGGTCCCCAAATGGCAGACCAATCTCCAATGATATCTTTTGTTTTTTGTAATACATCATTGGCTACTAGCGAAATATAAGCTTGCATTTCAATCATTCCGCTTTTACAATCAGTTTGACTCCATGAAAGTCCTGATGCAGAATTGACAGAAAATGATAAGCTATAGATTTGCTGTAGTAGTTGTTTGGTTGGATTCATATGCTAATTTTTTTTCATGATAGTTAATACTAGTTACTTACAAATTAACAGCTAAAAAAAAATCAATAATAGAATACTTTTACTCGAAAATAGAACCACGTATTTATACTGATAAAAATTAAAATATTGCATATAGAATGTTAAAAAAAGCACATATTTATAAATAATTATTACATTTGTGATAAATCCACCAAATCGAGAACGAGTGAAGCAAAAAATACTCTTACTTATTTTATTAATTTCCTTTAGTACTGCCGCTATAGCACAAAATAGCGCAAGTACTCAATTTGCTTCTACTACTGAAACAGTATTCAATATTTCTCCAAATCCTGGAATCAATGAATTGAACATTCGATTAACGCAAAAAACAAATGCTGCCGTTGAAGTCTATAATCTACTAGGGAGAAAAATTTATACTGGAAAGTTAACCGCTATGCACAACGCGATCGATATTACTTCGTGGAAATCTGGAATTTACTTAGTAAAAGTAATCACAGATAAAAAATCGATCACAAAGCGTTTTGTGAAAAAATAAATTCACCTATTATTTACAATTATTTTTTAAAATCGACTACTGTCGATGTTTTCTCTATGATTAATTTTTTTTCTTTCGATAAAAAAATATCTACTACATGACAAACTACTTTTCTAAAAGGAAATAAGCAAAATAATAGATAGCTATTCGTTAGTTTATAAAATATATTCATCACTTTTTTATATGGTGTTTGTCACAATACCTTTATTTTATTGGGTTTGTTAAGCGTGTGTAAATATGTTTGCATTCCTTAAAAGCAATAGAATAAGCAAATGAAAAAAATACTACTACCTATTGCAATCATGATATTACCCATATTCACGATTGCACAAACTTTTGTTCCCGACGATAATTTTGAACAAGCACTTATAGATTTAGGTTATGATTCTGGACCATTAGACGATTATGTGCCTACTGCCAATATAAATGTGGTCACTAGCTTAAATATCAATCAAAAAAATATAATTGACCTTACCGGAATTGCCGATTTTACCGCGCTTGAAGAAATATACTTTTCACAAAATCAAATACAAACAGCCGATTTTACAAATAATAGCAATCTAACATTAATTTCTGCGTATACAGGCGATTTAACGAGCATCAATATTACAGGATTGACAAATTTAGAAACGGTATATCTTCAACTTCTTGACTTATCTAGCTTAGATGTAAGCACAAATACATCGCTGAAAACACTTCATTGTAATGGAAATGATATTACTGATTTAAATGTAAACAATAGTAATTTAACAGAGTTAGATTGTTCAGGAAATGGCATGACAATCTTAGATCTCTCTAATACACCAGCATTAAAAATATTACGAATTTCCGGAAATCAATTTCAAACAATTGACCTTAGTCATAATTCAGAACTTACACTGCTTAACTTGTACGGAACTCCAATAGAAACATTAGATTTGAGTAATAATACATTATTGGAGTATTTGTATGTGAATTTTTTTGCATCAAATCAAACAGCTTTAGAAGAGTTAGATTTGAGTAACAATCCTGCGTTAAAACTGCTTCGCGCTCAAAGTATGATCAACTTAAGAAGCTTAAACGTACAAAATGGAAACAATACGGCAATTACAACTTTTGTGGTCACAAATACGCCAGCACTTTCTTGTATTCAAGTAGACGACGTAGCTTATAGTACTACCAACTGGACAGCAGTAGATACAAGCGTAACTTTTAATACGAATTGTGATTCTTCAATGACCTATGTACCAGATGATAATTTTGAACAAGTGTTAATTGATTTAGGATATGATTCTGGAACCTTAGATGATTATGTTCCTACAGCGAATATAAATTCCATAACAAGTTTAGATGTAAGCTCAAAAAATATAGCAAGTTTGGAAGGAATAGAAGATTTTTTAGCACTTGAAACTCTTTATTGTAATGACAATCAATTGGCTACTATTAATATTACTTCCAATGTACAACTAAGAGATTTTAGAGCGAATGATAACAATATTACAACGATTGATGTATCTCTGTTAGACAGATTGGAAGTATTAAGCATGAATAACAATCAACTATCAGCTATCGACATTTCTCTGAATAATTCATTACTTGCTTTTTCTCTCACAAATAACAATATTAGTATTATAAATACGGCAAACAATCCGTTTTTATTACAATTTATTTGCGGAAACAATCAATTAACAACGATTGATACTTCTGGAAATCCAGATTTGATAGAATTATACTGTTTTGGAAATCAAATAAGCACAATAGATGTGTCGTCCAATCCGATGTTGCAAATATTATGGTGTAGAACGAATCAAATTACAAGTATAAACACAACAGGATTAAATGCTTTAGTAACTTATGTCGCTTACGAAAATCAACTATCTTCTGTAGATGTAAGCACAAACACAGCACTCGATTTATTGTCTGTAGGATTCAACAACATCACAACTGTAGATGTGAGCAATAATTTGGTTTTGAAAGAATTATATACACAATCAAATCAATTAAGCACATTAAATGTCAATGTAAATACAGCATTAGAAAAATTGTGGTGTTTTGATAATGATTTATCTGTACTTGATGTTACAAATAATACTAACTTACAAGTATTAGACATCGGAGGAAATGATTACACAACACTAGATGTAAGTCTAAATACACAGTTAACTGAGTTTTATACAAACAATTGTATGAACTTAGAAGAATTGAATATAAAGAATGGCAACAATACAAACCTCACTGGATTTCAAGCCACAAGCAATCCAAATTTAACATGTATAGAAGTAGATGATGCTGCATATAGTACAACTAATTGGACAAGTATCGATGCACAAACAAGTTTTAGTGAAAATTGTAATTATGACCTTGTATACATACCTGACGATGCTTTTGAGCAAGCATTAATTGACTTAGGTTACGATGCTGGTTCACTAGATGATTATGTACTTAAAGCGAATATAAATACACTAACATCTTTAAATATTAGCAACAAAGGAATTGTAGACATGACTGGAATTGAAGAGTTTGTTGCCTTAGAAACATTAGATTGTTCTGTTAACTCAATTGCTAATTTAGATATATCTTCAAACACGCTACTTACAAGCTTAAATGTTAGTTCTAATGTGATGAATGCCTTAGCATTAAGCACTAATCTAGCTTTGATAAGTTTGGATGTAAGTACAAACGGAATTACGTCTTTAAACCTAGAAAACCATACGCAACTAACTGAATTTAATGGAGCTAATAATAATTTTGAATTACTGTCGGTAAAGAATGGAAACAATACAAGTATTACAAATTTTTCAACATTAAACAATCCAAACTTAACATGTATAGAAGTAGATGATGCAGCATACAGTACAACAAACTGGACTTCTATAGATGGACAAACAAGTTTCAATGTAAACTGTCAACAATTTTTTACATATGTACCAGACGATGTTTTTGAACAAGCACTAATTGATTTAGGATATGATTCAGGACCTTTAAATGATTATGTGCTTACGGCAAATATTAATACAGTATTAAATTTAGACGTAAGTGATAAAGGAATTGCCGATTTAACTGGTATCAAAGATTTTACAGCACTACAACAATTAAACTGTTCGTATAATATTTTGACAAGTATCGATGTAAGTAACAATACAAATTTACTATTGCTTAATTGCGGTTTCAATCTAATTCCTTCAATTGATGTATCAAACAATACAGCATTACAATCACTAACTGTATGGTCTAACGAAATAACAACGATAGATGTTAGTAATAATTTATCCTTAACCTACTTAGATGTAGATGAAAACAATCTAACGGTTTTAAAATTAGATGAAAATCCTGCGTTAAACCGTTTGTTTTGTTCAAGTAATAACTTGGAAACATTAAATGTTCAAAACGGAAACAATCTAAATTTTACTTCGTTTTCTGCGACACTAAATCCAAACTTAAGTTGTATTCAAGTAGACGATGCAGCTTACAGTACTGCGAATTGGAGCGGAATTGACGCACAAACTTCGTTTAGCGAAAGCTGTAATTTTGGAAATACTTATGTGCCAGATGATGCCTTTGAACAAGCGCTTATAGATCTAGGATACGATTCTGGACCTTTAGATGATTTAGTTCTTACTGCCAATATAGAAACAGTTACAATACTAGATATTAGCAATAAAAGTATCTCAGATTTAACAGGAATTGAAGATTTTACCGCCTTGCAAGAATTAAACTGCTCGTCCAATATGTTGGGAACACTAAATGTAAGCTCTAATTTGAATTTAACTAGCTTAAACTGTGCTTCAAACGTATTAACTACTCTTGACATATTTACTAATGTAAGTCTTACCGAGCTCAACGTAAGTGAAAACATGCTTACTACGTTAAATGTTAACAACAACTCATTGTTAGTGTCACTGAATATTAATAACAACAATATTGCGATTTTAAATGCAAACTTTCAAACCGCATTGAATGAGTTGTATGCTAACAATAATGCATTAGAAATACTAAATGTCAAAAATGGAAATAACACGAACTTTGTAGGTTTCTCAGCCATAGGAAACTCAAGTTTACTGTGTATACAAGTAGATGATGCCACTTGGAGTACAGCCAATTGGACGGGCATTGATGTACAAACGAGTTTTAATCAAGATTGTAATTATGCTACTTATGTTCCTGATGATGCTTTTGAACAAGCACTAATTGATTTAGGATACGACTCTGGTGCGTTAGATGATTTTGTGCCAACCGCAAATATAAATACCATAACTACCTTAAATATTGCTAGTAGAGGAATTACTGATTTAACAGGAATTGAAAATTTTGCGGCATTGCAAAACTTATATTGTGCTAATAATTCATTAACGAACTTAAATGTAAGTAACAACACAGCTTTAGCGATACTTGAATGTGAATTTAACGACTTAACGTCTTTGAATGTAAAAACACCTTCCTTAGAACGTTTGGTATGTAAATCAAACAAACTAACAACATTAGATTTAAGCAATAATCCAGCATTATTTATCTTAGAATGTGATTTTAATGAGCTTACAACACTAGATTTTACTATGAATACTGCGTTAAGAGATGTAAATCTATCTAGTAATAATTTGACAACAATCGACATGTCAACCAATACACTCTTGGAAGATCTTCGTTTTACAAACAATCAAGTAACAAGCTTAAATATAAGCAACTCTCCAATATTAACGGTCATTGCTTTCAGTGATAACAAGCTGACAACAATAGATCTCAGCAACAATATCAATTTAGAATTTTTCCTAGGACAACGTAACTATTTCACTTCATTAGAATTTAGTGCCAATCCTAATTTAGAATTTTTAGCCTGCGGCGGAAATAAACTGACAAATATTGACGTAAGTTCAAATACAATGTTGAATGACTTAAATGTACATGATAACTTTTTGACGGAATTAGATGTAACAACGAATATTAATTTAGAAGAATTGACAAGCTATTCCAATCAAATTCAACACTTAGATCTCAGCAATAATGTAAATTTAACAGAATTAGAAGCATTCGATAATCAATTAACATCACTGAACGTACAAAATGGTAACAATAGCAATGTGACAACTTTTAACACAACTTCAAATCCTAATCTGTATTGTGTTTTGGTAGATGCTGCTGTGTATAGTACTGCCAATTGGACAAACAAAGATGCACAAACAAATTTTAATGAAACCAGTTGTGATTATATTGAATTAAGTCCAAAAGTGTTCCTACAAGGAGCTAGTTTAAATCCGAATACTGGAGAAGAAACCTTGATGCGAGACGATTTACGCGTAAGCGGACTTATTAGTGAAACTTCACCATATGCAGACGGCGCAACAATAAGTGAACTCGTAAGAACAACTGATAATCTTGAAAATTCAATGGTAGATTGGGTGTGGGTAGAATTGCGAAATACGAATAACCCAAGAAACATAGTTGCGGCACAATCAGCCATTTTACAACGAGATGGAGATATAGTATCTACAAGTGATGATTTAATGACACCAGTAACGTTTAATGCGATTCCTGCTGATAAATACCATGTAGTTATCAAACATCGTAATCACTTAGGAATAATGACGGCAAGTAGAATAGCATTAAAACAAGGAGCAACAACCATCGATTTTACAAATGCAAACAATCAAATAACTTTTGGAAGCAATGCGCAGACAACTTCTGGAATGCAAGCAAATAAAATAGCCATGTGGGCAGGAAATGTAAATGGAGATCAAATGGTTCAATATTCAGGAACCAATCCAGATACGCCTGCAATTCTCTCAACTGTATTAAATGATGCTGGAAACTTTCTCAATTTTCCAACGTATTCGGTAAATGGCTACAAAACAGACGATTTAAACATGGACGGAAATACACAATACTCAGGAACAACTCCAGATACACCAGTTATTCTGCAAAATGTCTTAGCACATCCAGGAAACTTTTTAAACTTTAGTACATATCAAATCAATGAACAATTACCAGAAAATGATTAACAATAGATATAAATCAAACAGTATAATAATCGGCTAAAAAATAAATATATTTTCTAGGGCTATTTAAAATTTGGTAGTTATAAATATACTAGGGGATTTTTAGGGAACGTCATTTCTTCGGAGATGGCGTTTTTTTATTTGGATTCCTTAATTTATATTTTTTGGGATGAAATAATTGATAACGGAAACATTAAAACGCTTCTTTGTAATGAAAAAATTCATCCCTAACTGTTAATTTTTTTCAAATCAGAAAAACACTTTTTTATTACCTTCTCAACTGATGTTTTACAAAACGTCACAACAAAGTCCTTAAAATACAGCTTCTAGGGACGAATGCCTAAATAATAGTGACGAACAGAATTTCAATTATTCGGTTATGTTTTTAATACCATTACTTTTGTGAAAAACAATTTAACTGGAAATGTATAAGTATCTAATCGTTTTATTATTTGTGGTCCATATTGCTCATGGTCAAGAGTACATTTACAAACATTTTGGTGTAGATGAAGGTTTGCCTAGTTCACAAGTCTATGATATATATCAAGATAAACAAGGATATATTTGGTTTGCTACAGATAAAGGATTATCAAGATACAACGGTTATGAATTTGAAAATTTTACAACAAACGATGGACTTCCAGACAATGTAATTTTAAATTTTTTCCCTCAAAAAAATGGTCAAATTTGGTGTTTTGGATATCAAAGTCAAAGTTTATTCTATTTCGATGAAGAATTCAACGGATTTAAGCCCTATAAACACAATGCAACTTTTAAAAAACATATCAATAATGGAAGTGTTGTAAAAAGTATTGTACTAGATGAAAACGAATCGTTACACATTGGCGGTTATTCCATATTAGGATCTATAGAAATAAAGAAAGATGGAAAAGTCATCAAACGTTTTGACGGAGATGCTAATCCAGAGAATATACAAGAGAAAGAGGACTTATATATTGGTGTTGATACTCAAAAAAACATATTATTCTCAATATTTGATGCTTATCAATCAACAGAAAATACCTTAGTATTTAAATTTAATAACACCATCAATCCGCGTCTTCAATTTGATATACTTAATGAAAAACAGTACATCATCATAAATGATAGTTTAAGGATTTTAAACAAAGACAATAGCTATAAAAATATAGACATAGCACATACGGTAATTGGTGTAAAACGTGTAAGTGATACTCACTTTTTTGTGGGTTACTATAACAATGGAGCAGAAATAAGAAATGTATCAGGAAAAGTAGTTAAAACGTTTCTGCCGAAACAATCTGTAACTAACTTTCTAATCGATACCAGAGGAAGCTATTGGTTTAGTACTTTAGATCATGGTGTTTTTTATGTAAAAAATCCTGAAGTCCAAGTTTTTACTGAAGAATATGTGCACTCTTTAGTAAAAGACAACGAAAACCGACTGTATGCGGGTTTCAACAATGGAGATATTGTAAGTATTTATAATAATACCTCTAAGATTATTTACAAAGCATTAAATACCAATAGAGCAGTTGTTGGGTTTGATACTATACGAAATCATTTCTACGGCTATAGTGAAGGTAATTTTGTCAATTATACAACCAACAAAAAGGTGTTAGCAAACTATGTGCGTAAAATACCTGAAAATATGGGAAGTCCGTTACTAAAAACGGCCACCAACTCATATACGATGTTGCAAAATGATACAGTTGTAAGATATTCTTTAGATTATAAAGTACAAGATGTATGTATGTACAAAGATGAAGTATTGCTTGGTACATCTAATGGATTATTTGTACATAGAGATAGTATAGTTAACATAGATGAATCTTTAGATTTTCTAAAATTACGCATTGATGATATTGATGTAAATACAACTGGAAACACAGTGTATATGGCAACGCATGGCGCTGGTGTAGTAGTATATGGAAACACAACATATTCCATCAACGAAAAAGATGGTTTAACGAATAATATAGTAAATGAAGTATATATTGAAAATGATACTACAGTTTGGGCATGTACCAACTCAGGATTAAACAGAATTACATTTAATTCCGACAAAGATTTCAAAATAGCGACACTGACAAAAGAAGATGGTTTACTCAGTAATGATATTGATGACGTGGAAATTATCAACGATACAATTTGGGTAGCAACAAAAGAAGGTTTATGCTTTTTTGACAAAACGATTTTAGACGAAAAAAAAGCTTCAAAAATCATTTCGTTAAGCTTACAAAATGTCTCCACAAACAATCAAGAATTAAAAGGCGAACACATCCGATTAGCAAATACTCAAAACAATATAACTTTTCTACTTCAAGCAATATCTCACAAGCATACACATAAAATAAAATACCATTACAGACTTAAAGAAATTGACACCAATTGGACAACAATAAACAATCGTAGAATTAGTTTTCCATCACTAGCATCTGGAACATATACATTTCAGGCGAAAGCAAGTGTTAAAGGAAATTACAGCGATCGCATGATATCTTATGAATTTAAAATCTTACCGCCTTTTTGGAGAACTTGGTGGTTTTATAGCCTGTGCGCGCTATTATGCACAGGAATCATATATCTATTTTTCAAAATACGTGTATTAAGTTACAATAAAGATATCATACGAGAACTCATTAGACTAGCACTCAAACGCTTAAAAAGAAAAGAAAAATTTCTTCAATTGCGATCTAGTGGAGAAGATTTCAAAGTTCCTACCTATGAAATTCTATACATCAAATCGCAAGGAAATTACATAGACATTGTCACCGAAAAAAAGACATACACAATTCGCTGTAAAATAGGAGAATTTATAGCAACAACGCCTGATAAACTCGAATACTTACGCGTACATCGCTCTTACATCATTCGGATTGACAAAATATCTAGCAAAGGAAAAAAATGGGTTGTTATCAAAGAACAGAAAATCCCAGTAGGAGAGACGTATTTGGAACAATTACAGATGATTCAATTTTAATAAAGATAAATTGATTCTCTATTTTTCATTCCTACTTAGTACATACATTTAACATGAAACTAATCAGTAAAAAACATATAGATTATGAAAAAAAACAAGCTATATAAAAGAAAAGAAGACATACGTATCCGAATTGTAAAATTTGTAGTATTAGTCATTTCTATAGTGCTTTTTACATTCGTTTCTTGTCAAGATGGAATCAGTAAACAACCTGCAAATGCGGAAGGTTTTGGTGCAATTGAAAACGAAATAAAAAATAAATTTGGTGCCAATGCATACTATACAGATTTAACGATAACGTTCAGTCCGTCAATTGGAAACATTGTCGGTGTTACTGTTACAGAAGCTCCAGCATCTTTAAAAATGGGGCAATGGAATCTTACGCAAAGTACATGGACACAAAACTCAGATATTTCCTTAGAAGTGCCTGAAGGAACAAAAGCTGCAGATTTTATGTTTCAATTAAATGATCAAATTAACTTGAAAAAATTAGGGACATTAGTTACAAAATCTATAAAACAACTAGAAACAGAAAAAAACATTAAAAACCCAAGCTTAGACATGGCTTTTGTGAAATTTCCAAAAAATGGAGACATCGCAAAAACACAATATACAATCATGTTAAAACCTCAAAACGGCGGAACTACATTTACCTTCTTTTATAAACTAAACGGAAAACTCATACGAATAGATGATTAATTGACATAAATAGAAAATTCGACACATTCAAAACTTATAAAAGAGACATGTTTACCAATCAACTAAAGTGTATCTGTACAAGTAACTTTCACTTTATACTTTTCTAAATCAGCTAAATAATCACTAGGAACAAAATCTTCATGATCAAACTCTTCACGTCGTTTGCGTTTCATTTCAATACGTTTCAAAGCTTTCAAAAAGCGTTTTATGGCGGTAATATCATCTAAAATCAATCCGTCAACTTCTACGCCTTTTCCATCGTCATCGCGCGCAACCATTGTAAAATAAGAAGAATTACAATGCTTAACTGTTCCAGTCTGAATATTTTCCGCTTCCACACGAATGCCAACAACCATCGAAGTTCGTCCAACATAATTAATAGAAGCACGCATCGTAACCAATTCACCAACTTCAATCGGATTCAAAAAATCGACCGTATCCACAGAAGCAGTAACACAATACGCTCTAGAATGTTTAGAAGCGCAAGCAAATGCAATCTGGTCTAACAAAGAAAGCACATAACCACCATGAATTTTTCCACTAAAATTTGAATGTGATGGCAACATCAATTCAGAAATAACTACTCTTGACTCGTCTGCAGATTTATAACGTATTGGCATAAAGGATGAATTAAAACCTAAAGATACTTCTTATTTTTTTCACTTACGTAAGATAAAACACGTTTTAAAACGAATTCTAGATCATGCATAACGAATTCTAAAACGAACCAAATTTTGCAGCAATTTCATAAGATCTTTGAAACATCAAGAACGAAAACTATCAAAAATCTAATACTATGAAACATATCCTTGTCATCTTCATCGCGCTCATATCCAGTTTCGGATTTGCACAAAAAACGGAAAGTCCATACTTAGAAGTATTGACGCCAAATGCAGTAATTCCATTAAAATCAACAAAAGCTGATGTGAAAATCTCAGGAAATATTGCACACGTACACATTGCACAAACCTATCAAAACACAGGAAACATTCCGATAGAAGCTAAATACGTATTTCCGCTATCTACACAAGCCGCTGTACACAAAATGCAAATGACCATCGGCGATCGTACCATCAATGCAAAAATCTTCGAAAAGCAAGAAGCACAACGTGTATATGACAAAGCGCTAAAACAAGGAAAAAGAGCTGCAAAACTAGATCAACATCGTCCAAATGTATTTCAAATGAACGTTGGAAACATCATGAAAAACGATATCGTAACGATTGATATTTATTATACAGAAATGCTCGTACCACTAGCAGGAAGTTACGAATTTGTATTTCCAGGTGTTGTTGGACCACGATTTGTAGGTAAAAGTACTTCAGGAGAAAAAGCATTCAATCAACCATACACAAGAAAAGGAGTAGGAGACACGTTTCAATATGACTTAGATGTACAAATTAACGCAGGAATTCCAATTGCAGATGTATCGTCAAACACACATAAAATCAAAGTAAACTATCCAAACACACGAAAAGCAGAAATAGCATTAACAAGCGAAAACAAAAATCCATCGAATCGCGATTTCATTCTAAAATACAGTATGCGTGGTAATGAAATTCAATCAGGATTATTACTATACGAAGAAAACGGAGAAAAATTCTTTGCGTACATGATGGAACCGCCAAAAGCTTCTGTAACAGTAAAACCAGCCGCGAAAGAATACCTATTCGTAGTAGATGTTTCAGGTTCTATGAATGGTTATCCGATGGAAGTTTCCAAAAAATTATTACGTAATCTATTAGTAAACTTACCAGAAACCGATCATTACAACATTCTGTTATTCGCTGGTGGATCGCGCGTATTATCACCAAAACCTTTAAGCTGTAGCAAAGAAAACATACAAAAAGGAATCAATTTCCTAACAAACGAGCGTGGCGGTGGCGGAACACTCCTACTAAATGCACTAAAAACAGCATACGCATTACCAAGAATGGACAAAACTAGCGCGCGATCAATGGTTGTCATTACCGATGGTTATGTAAGCGTAGAACGTGAAGCCTTTGATATGATAGCGCAAAACTTAGGACAAGCTAATGTATTTACATTCGGAATTGGTTCAAGTGTCAATAGATATTTACTAGAAGGAATGGCAAAAATAAGCAGTAGCGAATCGTTTATCGCAACAGAAATGAACGAAGCAAATGCAGTTGCAGAAAAATTTAGAAACTATATAAAATCACCGTTACTAACACAAATTCGTATCAAAGCAGAAGGTTTCGATGCCTATGACGTTACACCAAGTAGCATTCCAGATGTATTTGCTTCACGTCCTATATTAGTATTCGGAAAATACAGAGGTGACGCCAAAGGAATATTAACGATTACTGGACAAACAGGAAATGGTGTTTTTCAAAAAGAGTTTCGCGTTGCCGACGGAATGTTAAGCAAAGACAATGAAGCACTTCGTTACTTATGGGCACGTAAAAAAATAGAACGCTTAGACGATTACAAAAGACGTTTTGGAGACAATACAAAACAACAAGTTATAGAACTTGGATTAAAATATAATCTAGTAACGCAATACACATCATTTGTAGCAGTAGATAACGAAGTTGTAAACAAAAATGGCAACAGAAAAGTAGTAAAACAACCATTGCCAATGCCAAAAAATGTAAACAATAGCGCTGTTGGTGCTGAAGCGTCTGTAAAAGGAAAAACGTTTATCAAAAGAAAAAAACGAAGCAAAACAATAAAAGCAGATGATACAAAACTGAATGAAAAAGCGACGAATTGGTTCCGTGAAAACTATGCAAAAATCATAAAGAGATATCTAAAAACGTATGACGGAATTCGTGTAGAAGTTTCCAAAAATGGCACAATTCTAAAATTAGAAATCTTAGTCAACGGTAGCTGGATTACCAATGAAGTATTGCTTGAAAGAATCAATTTAATAGATGTTCAAGACGCATTTAACTTAGATAAAAAAGTAGTCATAACAATCAAAAAATAATACTATGAAAAAGATCTGTTTTATATTGTTATGGTGTTGTTCGGTTTCCGCTTTCGCGGGAACTGAAACGGCACAAAATGCAGCTAGCACAGTAAAACCATTAGTATTTATTGCAGGTTTTGATGAAGGTGATAATACGTATTACACAAATGCTAAAAACTATTTTAGCAATCAATATTGTCAACTTATAGATGAAGCACAGAGTCTAACAGCAATTCAAGATTGGTTGCGTTTGCATTATGACGAAAATATATATGGAGACATTCATATTATAAGTCACAGCAATCCTTGGCGCGGTTTGTCGATGAAAACTTCTATTGATGGCGAACGAATTACTTCAGAAACTTTGCAAGAAGCGATCAAAACGAATGAAATAACTCCATTAACTACCAATTTCTTGGGAAAAAACACAAAAATAATTTTTCATTCCTGCGGATTAGGCACAAATAAAGAGCTTCTAAAAAGCTTAAAAACCGCTTTCACATCCGATCGGCATATTGCAGTTTTTGCTTCTGAATATTTTAATGTATTTGGCGGAAAATATGCAGGACATTATTTAGCAAAAACCTATTACGGATATTATCCAACGGCACATTCGCCAGGTCCGAGAGCGTTGGCAATGGAATTTAAAAAGAACTATCCAAACGTAAAGACAGATTGGGAAACGGTTTTAAAAACACGCGCAGAACAATTGCCAGGTGAATTATATACGTATCGTTTCAATATTCCTGTAGAATGGGAATTTGAATTTGAAGCCAAAGAAGACATTCCAGATTTTAAAAACAAAGAAGAAATCATCGATTGGATTTCTGAAGATGAAAATTTGCTGAACACCATTAAAGCATTCAATATACCGATAGAGAAATTTAGATGGTTAACAAAAGTGCGTGGTAACACATTAACTATCAAAGGAAAAACGACGGTTTTATGTGTCATGCAACCTATTATGAAATCGGAAGTATCTAGTGAATATTCACCTGTTGAGGTAAACGGAAATAGTTACACGAAAGTGTGATGATGATTTATAATATAAAAATTGGAAGTCTAACTACGCAGACTTCCAATTTTTTATAGAAAACAGAATATTGATACGATTATTTTTTAATCAGTTTTAAAACTTCAGTAAAGCCTTTAATTTTTAGAAAATAGATTCCAGTACGTAACTGAGAAATATTGATATTAGAAACTTCGTTATCACTATAAAATGTTCCTTGCTTGATAACTTGTCCTGTAATATCAGTTATGGCATATTGTTTTTGGTGTAAACGACTAGCGTCTGCAGTTCTAATTGTAACCATATCTTTTGCAGGATTAGGAAACATTTGAACTGAGTTAGTAGCAACTTGAACATCATCTACAGACAATAAAGATGGAACACCATATTTAAGAATAACATAATTCTCAGCGTTTCTTCCACTTATATAAATAGAACTGAAATCATCAGAGGCAAATAAATGTGTCAGCGAATGACTTGTATTATCAGTTGAAGCTCCAGAATAACTAATGGCGTGTAATACATATCCATTAGTTCCAAAAGTTGTATCTAAAGTTCCATCAGCTAAATATCTAGCAATAATAAGGTTTGGCTTTTTGAAACCTGATAAACTTGCGTTGAAAGTTGTACCTGCTAAAAGCATTTTTCCATCTGGTTGTACTAAAATACGTTGAAAGTTAGCGAATTCATTTGGGTTCACTTCCAAAGTAATAGTAAGTCTGTCATCAGTACCAAAATCGATTAACGATCCTGATGAATTCCACTTATGAATTACATTTTGAGGATTTACAGTAAACGTATTATTAATTCCCGTTAGCATGTAAATATTATTTGCGCTATCAATTGTAGTGTTGCTTTTAACAACATTTGAAGGATTACTATATGGAGCACTTCTTTTAACTGGATTAGTAACTCCATTTTCTATGATAACTATTGAAGATCTGTAATGAGATACAGAGTTTACATTATAATAAGTACCTCTACCAGTGAGTACAATTTTAGTTTCAGACATGATGTCAACATCTACAGCTCTATCATCAGAAGAATGTCCAACAGAAGTACTCCCTAAATTAATTCCAATATTACTAGATGTGTAATGAAAAGATTCATCTGCTGCGCCATCAAAATCATACTTTCTTAAAAATAAATCATCGACTCCTGTTCCAGATCGATCATCATTTCCACCGACAAAAATGGTTCCATTAGGAGACAATTTTACGATTAAAGGACTTTCAATATCATCAACATCAAGGTTTATATATCCTTGTCCGCTGTTGCCAAAAGTAGCATCGTGTGTACCGTCTAAATTGTATTTAGACATATAATAAGTAGTATATAAATTTTTAGATAAAGTAACTATTTTATTGTCAGTATTTGAGTGTAAGATGCCATATCTATAATTACCAGGTTCAACCATACTTATAGTACCTGAATTTCCAAATGACGTATCTGAGCTACCATTTTGATTGAGTCGTTGAATAGTATTGTCGTGTCTGTAAATAATTTTGCCATCAGGCTGCAGGCAATCGTTATATACTCCAATATTAGTAGAACTAAATTCCACATATCCGTTAGTCCCGAAATTGGTGTCTAAATTACCATCTTGAGCAAAGATGAATGTAGTAAATAACATAAAAGCCAAAAACGTATTTTTTTTCATACTAGTTAAATTAATTTTAATTGTTTACGATGTTTAAAAAATCCTTTTTGTGAGGATGTATTATACTATGTCTCAAAAAGAAAATCGTAACCTTATTTTTTTGCCTTTTTTACAAGTTTCTATGTGTTGGCAATCCAATATGAAATGTGAAGTATCAAGTGAATATTTGTTTATTGTAATAAACAGAAGTAGTTACAGGAAAATATGATAATTGGAAAGAAAAAAAGTCAATCAAGAATTACAATTAATTTTCTTCAATTGATTTTATTTTTAAGGATTTCATCATAGCTAATGAACGTTCATAAAAACGATCTGATGTAAGTACATTTGATAAGAATTCGAATTCAATTTTCTCATCCAAAATATTAGTCGCATATAGAACTTTTGTCACATGTTCGTCATCAAACTCTCTTTCAATGCATAAAACACCAAATTTCTTTGTGTCAATCACAACAGAATCGATCACACAGAATGTATAATGTATAGATTCACTTTCGTATAGATTTTTTTGCTCATGAATCCATTTCGTTACCTCAAATGTTTCAAACTTATTTGAATGCATAGGAACTTTTATAGTCAACTGATTGCGTTGTTTGGCTAGAGTAGGTAACATACCTTTTTCGAGAACAATATCTAAAGTCGCATCTTGTATTCTATAACATTGTCTATCATCTATAATATTATCGGAAAGCCATTGCCAACTGAGCAGTGTATCAAATTCTGAGAGTTTATCAATGTGTATTTCGCTTGCGTAATGAGGAATTTTGAATTGAAAAGTAGCATTGTTTTTCTGTGAACAAGAAGACCAAAGTAGACTAGTAAATACTAAAAAGATTATTTTTCTCATCATGTATACTAACGAAATAACACTTTACTTAGTATACTTTTTTAAATGATTTTTAGAATGTTATATACAATCTTAAACGAATTCTAGATAACTTCTAACGAATACTAAAGCTACCCAAATTGTTCGACGGTTTCGTCTGATATTTGAACTATAAATAAAGTATAACAATTAAAACAAGTAATTATGAAACGTACAACATTCACAACATTAGGAGTAGCAGCAATGACATTTATAGCATGTAACACTGCAACAAAAGAAAACAAAACTACAGAAGTACAAGAAGTAGAAGTAAAAGAAACAGTTGCTACAGAAACAACTCTCCAATTTGAAGAAAAAGCAATGGAAGATTGTATCGCGTATTCAAAAATAGTAAATGACATCAAATTGATGGAAATCGCAGAAGCACAAAAAATAGAAGATAGCATTGTAAAAGCCGAACTAGAATTAAAAGAAGCATTGGCAAAAGCGGCAGAAGCAAAAAGAAAAAGAGAATCAACACCAGAAGCTTTAGCAAAAAGAGCAAAAGAAGCAGAATTATGGTTCAAAGCAAACTATGAAAGTATTGTAAAAGCATACAATTCAAACTATGAAGGATTGAAAGTAAAATTAACAACAGAAGGAAACATCTACGAAGTAGCTTTATTTGTAAATGGTGAGTGGAAAAAAGATCAAAAACTCATGAAGCAATTAGAAAAAGTAGAAGTAACTAAAAGTTTAGCACCAGGAAAAGCAATTGCAATCACGGTAAAAAACGCTTAGTATGTATCGCTTACCAAACGAACGACAACGTAACAAAAACACCTTATCTCATTACAGATAAGGTGTTTTTTTAGGATATACTTTATAATAACTACAAAGTAAATTTTGTTTAAGATTAATCTCCTGTAGGAGTTTTGCAAGCAAAGTGACAACCTTGTGCATTAGGCGGATAAAATAGGCTAGAAGTCCAGCCGCCACCTTTTAAAGTTCCTGTTTTAAATGAAGAAATAATGCTTTTTTGTAAGCGTAAATTTTTTAACTGTTGTTTTTTCATGGTACATAAATTCTGTTAATGTCTACTCTATAATGAAAGGTTTTCGACTTCGCCTTCACAATCTCTCGTACAGATTGTTAATGCAAGCTATAGCAGAATTAATCGAATAAAAAACAAAGGAAACGTAAATTAGATGATATACGTTGGTGAAACGAAAGTTAGTATTGAGTGTTGAGAATTAAGTACTGAGAAGTTTTAAATGTCAATTCGAACGCAGTCGAGAATACTTTGATATTATTAAATGATAAATGTTGAATTTTAAATTGGTTATGAAGAATAATTTTTTTTCAAAGTATACACAGAGCGTCACTTCGAGTGGAATTTCATAGAAATTTTATGTCGAGAAGTACTCTAATTTTCCAAACTGTTTTCTATACACCAAATCATAGATTTAGCACTCGAACTGACGGTTTTTGGAATGTCAAATAAACAAATTCACAGATAAACGAATAAACGAACTCACAAAAACCTACTTCACAAAAACCAATGGATCAGGATGTTTATAAGAGTAATTTAGCAAAGTTTTACTCTTCAAATTAGATATCTTCTTAAAAGAAACTTCATCTGTATCTTTAAATGTTGGAGGAACTAAACCTTCTTTCTTAGCTGCCAGTACATAAAACACTTCTCGTAATGGATGTTCGTCCGAGCAACCATTTATAATTTCTCCCCAAACATTTTGATCAATAATTGCATCAATCAATCCTATACAATCGTCTTGATGAATCATGTTAATTGGAGCTTTCCCGTTGGCAACTTCTGTTTTATTCGCAAAAAATCGCCCAGGAACTCTATCATATCCAAAAAGTCCCGCAAAGCGAAGAATAGTTAAACGTTCTTGTAAATGCTTTTTAAGAATATTTTCAACGGCTAACACTGCTTTTCCAGATACTTTTTCGGGTACATTCTCTATATCTTCTGTAACCCAATCATTTGTATTTTGATACACAGAAGTTGAACTTACAAAAATAACATGTTGTTTCTCGTGGATAAAAGGTAAAATAGCTTCTATTTGCTGTTGATAGATTTCTAGAATATTCGGAATTCGTTTTGGAGGAAAATTGATCACCAAAACATTACTGTCTGCTAAAAAATCAGTGAATACTTGATCATTATTCGTCATACCTAAAGAAAAAACATAAGGCTGAATATTCGCTTCTTGTAATGTCGTTACTTTTTCGGTAGAAGTAGTAGAACCTTTTACAATGTAGTTATGCGCAACAAAATGTTTGGCCAAGGGAAATCCTAGCCAACCGCAACCTAAAATACTAATCTGCTTTTGTTTCAATGTTTCAAGAAATTTAAGAATGTATAAGTTTAAGTATTGAAGATAATGAACAATTCATAATTAATCATTCAACATTTAAACTAGAATAACTGTCTTGGTTCTTCGTTTTCAGGAAGATGTGCTGTTTCAGGATCACTTTCTGCACGTTTCAAAATAGATTCAGGAAGCGACTTCTTAGCTTTTGCGCCCATTTTCTTGATCTTTTCAATGCTTTTGATGATGTTTCCACGACCTTCAAACAATTTATTCATTGCAGCAGAATAATCAGATTTTGTAGCATCAATCTTTTTTCCAATGCCGATAAGATCGTTCATAAATCCTTCAAACTTATCATACAATGCACCAGCTTGTCGCGCAATTTCAATAGCGTTACGTTGCTGTTTTTCATTATTCCACATAGTATCAATAGTACGCAAAGTCGCCAATAAAGTAGTTGGTGTTACAATCACAATATTTTTCTCAAAAGCTTTGCTATACAAAGTCGTGTCTTCATTCACTGCAATTGCAAATGCAGGTTCTATCGGAATAAACATCAAGACAAAATCTGGACTTTCCATTTCGTACAAATCTTCGTATTTCTTTGCAGAAAGCTGTTCAATATGACGTTTTATAGAAGTTAAATGTTCTTTTAGACTGATTGTTCTTTCTTCGTCTTCAGTATTTACATAACGTTCGTATGCTGTCAATGAAACCTTAGAGTCAATCACCATTTTTTTGTTATTTGGTAAATTGATAATCACATCAGGCAATACTCTCGAACCATCTTCACGAGAAAAATTCTGCTGTACCACATACTCACGATCTTTCTCCAAACCACTTTTTTCCAACACGCGTTCAAGTACCAATTCGCCCCAATTTCCTTGCATTTTACTATCACCTTTCAAAGCTTTCGTTAAATTCACAGCTTCTTGACTAATTTGAATATTGGCTTTACTCAACTCAGATAACTTTTCGCGCAAGGCGGAATGAATACTAATATTTTCCTTCTGACTATCTTCCACTTTCTTTTCAAAATGTTGAATCTTCTCTTGAAGTGGCGTCAAAATATTTTTAATATTCTCTTTGTTTTGTTCGGTAAACTTAGATGATTTTTCTTCTAAAATTTTATTAGCGAGTAACTCAAAATCTTTACGCAACTGTTCTTGTTGTTCTTTTAAAGATGCGTCACGTTCAATGTTTTGTTTTTGTAGACTTTCAAATTCGGAATTCTTTCGTGCCAATTCCACATTCAGGAAATCTTTTTCACGTCTAATTTCTTCACGTTCTTGTTCGGTTTTAACCAAACTCTCCTTAATACCATTCAATTGCTGTTGAAACGACTCGTTTTGTTTGGTATTCTCAGCATCCATCAAGGTTTTCAAATCGTCAAACTGAGTTTGCAATTGGCGATTGCGTTCGTGTAAACCTTCTTGTTGTGCTTTTGTTTTTAAATTTCCGATGTACATTCCTAAAAAAATACCAACGGCTAAAAACACTACAATAAGAATAATATAAATAAGGATTTCTGACATGAATTGAATTTTGCGTAAAGATACTATTTTGTGTGAATTTTGAATTCAAAATTGTGAATTAAGAATGTGTAAAAATCACCCTAGACAAATCATTCTCAAAAAGACAAAACATCAAAAATTAAAGCAATTCAAATTCCTCTCTTAGTCTGTAGATGTAGCTTGAGGTAGTTTTTTCGTCTTAAAAAGCACCAACATTTCAATAAAAATAGCTAAGACAAGCATAAAATAACCAGAATGTATCAAATTAGCAATGCCTTTGTGCATGGAACTTGCCATTTGTTGAGAAGTTGTATCTGTAATATTTTCACGCAGTATGGCTTCAAAATCACCTAATGATTTACAAACAAAAACAATGCACAAAATCAGTAAAGCATTAAAAAATAAAAAAATATAATTGGTAAATTTAATTTTGAATCGTGTAAATACAACACGAACAAAAGAAGCACTTGTAATCATAAGAATTACAGCAAAAATAACTCCATATATTGTAGGGAAAACATAATATGTATCACGCACATTAAAGTCGATAGTGGTGTCACCTGTATAATTATCAAATCCAAAAAATGCACCAATAATTAGAATACTACCAAGAATAATAGCTGTAAGATATAAAAGTTCTTTTTTCATGTATGAAAGTTATTAGTAAAAAATAGTACGATATCGTTTTTTTTAAGTTGTAATTCTTTTTTCAAACCGCAATCCATATGTTACGTAATTCGATAGAAACGACATTGCTTATCAGTAATTGCATACGCTTGATCTTTAAAATTATGTTCAAGATAACGTATTAAAACACTAAAAGTATCGAATAAAATCATAAAGAAAAAACAAGTAGAATATATTTTTGGCACGGTACTTGTTTTATACTATAATGTAACGCGGTGAGGACATTACACAGAGCTGGTTACTCGATGTAAAGAGAGTCGCATTACATTTTGGTTGGTTAGTTAGTTTAAAAAAACACTTTGCGCTTGTAAAGTGTTTTTTCTTTTTAAAACGTGTCAACGTTTTACCAAAAAATACAATATAATATTGCTGTTTTGGGTAAAGCCTTTTTAATTATTCCTAAAAAAAGTTTCCAAATGCTAAAGTTTTGTTAGAAAATGAAAGTCGACACAATTTTTATCACATAAGTTGGTTAATAGTGTATAGTATTATGATGATGACAGTACAAAGAGTTGGTTACTTGCGTAAAGAGAGTCATAGTACATTTTTGGTTGGTTAGTTTAGTTAAAAAAACACTTCACGCTTTGTGAGGTGTTTTTTTCGTTCTACTGTTTTATAACGTAGTAGATCATCAGTAAATTTAAATAATTTTATCCCTAGTATTAGCTACTTGATCACACAACATTTCTACTGATCACTATTTACGTACTTCATCGTCACAAAGGTTTGAATAACAATTGTTTTATATTTTGCTAACAATACATTTGAAGCATTAACTTAAAACTTTTTAAAGATGAAAAAACAAAATTTAAAATCATTAAAGCTAAACAAAGCTTCAATTTCTAACTTTGATACAGATAGTATTTCAGGAGGAAATATAACTTGGGTCAATGCTGAATGTAGAACTATTGCATGTACAGATAAAAATTATGCATGTCCACAATCAAGAACACCTTATAATTGTCCACAATCACGATTCGTAAAAACTTGTAATTAATTAAGCCTTTACATCAAATTCGAATAAAAACTACCTAAAAATCAGTATTTAGTATACGTAGTAAATACTAATTGTAAAAGGGTGGATTTCTGCCAGAAGATTTTCTCTTCTGGCTTTTTTTATGTTCTATAACCGTTTCATTAGCTGAATCACGAAGCATTTTAAATATTTAACAAAACGCTAAGCATTTTTTAAGCATACAAATTACGTTTTGGCATGGAAGTTGAATTATATAAAATGTATTATGATGATGACAGTACAAAGAGCTGGTTACTTGCGTAAAGAGAGTTATAATACATTTTGGTTGGTTAGTTTAGTTAAAAAAACACTTCACGCTTGTGAGGTGTTTTTTTCGTTCTACTGTTTTATAACGTAGTAGATTATCAGTAAACTCAAATAATTTTATCCCTAGCATTAGCTACTTGATCACACAGCATTTCTACTGATCACTATTTACATACTTCATCGTCACAAAGGTTTGAATAACAATTGTTTTGTGTTTTGCTAGCCATACATTTGAAGCATTAATTTAAAACTTTTTAATCATGAAAAAACAAAACTTTAAATCATTGACACTTAAAAAAAGAATGATCTCAAACTTTAGTATACAAGAGATTCAAGGTGGAATTAGCGGGCATGCTTGCGGATCTAAAAAAGCATGTCAACAAGCATCAGTTGTACACACCTGCCAATATTCTGATCTTAGAACTTGTACAAACTCAATTATTAATTGTGCAGAATAGTTAGTCACAAACAATACATTTTACCCTAAATAACAATGTCTGATCATTTTAGGGAAAATGGCTTACCAATTATAAAATAATTCACAACTATTGGCTAAAATTTAAAGGTTCAATAACATTCTTGGCATGGAAGTTGAATTATATAAAATGTATTATGATGATGACGGTACAAAGAGCTGGTTACTTGCGTACAGAGAGTCATAATACATTTTTGGTTGGTTAGTTTAGTTAAAAAAACACTTCACGCTTGTGAGGTGTTTTTTTGTTAACAGAACTCTGAGTTTAATTAACAAATATTAAATCTTTTTAAGAGAATATGTAACGTTTTGGCACGGAAGTTGACTTATATAATGTGTATTACGATGATGACAGTACAAAGAGCTGGTTACTTGCGTAAAGAGAGTCGTATTACATTTTGGTTGGTTAGTTTTTATAAAGCGCTTTATCTTTTTGATAAGGCGCTTTTCTTATGAAATAAGCTACTATTTGGTTCTCACTTTAAAACTTCCAGAAGTAGCATCGAAAGCAATTAAATCGTTTGGAAACAAAGCTTCAAAAACTCCTTTCTCTATCAATTCGCATGGTGTTCCAGAAAATACCTTACCATCATTCATCACAATCATTTCGTCACACAACTGAATTGCCAAATCAATTTCGTGTGTAGAGAACAACATCGTTTTTTGTGTATCGTGCGCTAATTTTTTGAGAAGGTTTAATACATAAGCTTTGTGATACATATCTAAATGAGTGGTTGGTTCATCTAAAATAATCATAGAAGTATCTTGCGCTAATGCACGAGCAATCATCACTTTTTGAAGTTGTCCGTCACTCAAAGTGTAACACTTGCGATGTTTCAATTCGAGCAAATTTGTTTTTTGTAAAGCATTTTCAACAATTGCATGATCGTTCTTAGAAAGATTTCCAATCCAATTCGTATACGGTTGACGACCTAATGCGATCAATTCTATGACGGTTAAATTCTTTGAAGGGATTTGTTCTGTTAAAACTAAACTAATCTCTCTAGCCAATTGCGCATTCGAATAGGAGTGAAGTAGTCTATTTTGTAAAATAATTTCTCCAGAAAGAGGTTCTTGAATTTTTGCTAAAGTTCGCAACAAAGTAGATTTCCCAATTCCGTTGGCACCAACTAAAGCTACTAATTTTCCTTTAGAAATCTTAAAATCAATTGCTTCCGCAATCACTTTCGTATTCGTTTTTTCTTGATAACCAATACGCAATGCAGATGCTTGTAAAACTGGATATGTGGTTGTTTTAGAAATATGCGAATGTTTTAGTTGACTAAAGTACAAATTATTTACTTTTCGATATTGAGATCACGCTGCTAAATTTATTTCAACATCTCTCAAACAAACTCCTTATATTTGGTTTTCCATCAATTCACGATGAAGTATTTATCGATTATATACAACTTATTTTGGTAAATTAAATGAAGAAAAAAATAGATATTACTCATACAGCAACTTCGTTTAGGAAAAGAGTATTAACTTATATATTTACTCTTTGTTTTATTCTATTTGTATTTTTTATATTCATCATTATAGAGGGGAAATTTGAAAAAACTCTAATGTTTATGGGAATATTTCTTCTTTGTTCTACACCTTTACTTTTTTTGGAAATTAGAAAAACTAGATTATATCTGGTTGATTTTTTCTCTGATTCTGAAATTGTTAGGATAAGATATTATAAAGGAACTAAGGAGCTCATAAAAGAAACTAGACTCACAAACACAAATGCTATTCTTAAAAATACAGCTTCTCGCTCTGGATTTGATTGTGAACTTAGATTAACAATAAATGATACCAAGTTTATTATTAATGATAAATATGATTGGTCTTTGGAAGAAATAAAATATTTATTCGAATATATTAAAACAACAAAAAAGGATTCATATTCAGAGATGGATATTTTAAACCTTTCAAAGATTGAAGAAAAAGTTATGAAACTTAACGTGTCTAAAAGTGAAATGCTTTAAAAACAAAAAAATACTATTAAGAAAGAAACAGATTACCACGTCGCTATGCTTCTCGTAATGAACGTATCCAATATGTCTAAAATCTACTAGCGAAGCGATCTTGATTCTAATAGCGAAAGCGTTCTAAAAATCTAAAAGTAAAGCGTGTCTGATCAAAAAATCATTTTTCGTTTTCTAACTAACAACCAAATAACAACAGGCGCACCAATCATAGAAGTAATTGCGTTGATAGGAAGTGTAAGCTCATGAAACGGAACTTGTGCAATACTATCACAAATCAGCATTAAAATACCACCAATCAAACAGACACTCGGAACTAAAATTTTATGATTTGTAGTGTTAAAAAACAAACGTGTTATATGCGGAATCGCAAGTCCTATAAAAGCAATAGGTCCCACAAAAGCAGTACAACTTCCCGCCATCAAACTTGTAGCAATAATGATAAAATAACGCGATTGTTTGATGTTGATTCCCAAACTACGAGCATAATTTTCACCCAATAGGAAAGCATTCAAAGGTTTTACAGAAGCAATACTTAGAAGAATTCCAGTAAGAATTAAAAAACTTAAAATACTCAACTCTTCCCAACTTAAATTTCCTAATGAACCTAAAGTCCACATTAAGAATTGTTTTAATTCTTCAGCATCACTAAAATACGTAAGTACGCTAACAATAGCGCCTGTAATACTTCCAAACATCAAACCTATAATGAGGATAGACATGGTATCTTTTACACGAAAAGAAACCGCCATAACTGTTAGCAACACTAAAAAACTTCCCAAACTTGCAGCAATCACTAAACTATAGCCTGACATTAAAAAAGTACCTAAAAAACCACCAAAAATAGAAGCGCCCATAATGAGTAAAGCAACGCCCAAACTGGCTCCAGAACTCAAGCCTAAAACAAAAGGACCAGAAAGCGGATTTCGAAACAATGTTTGCATTAATAAACCGCTTAAAGATAATCCGAAACCAACCAAAATTGCAGCAATTGCTTTAGGTAAGCGTATAGTTAAAATAGTAATACGCCAAGTTTCCTTTTCAATTTCTCCACCCGTAAATGCTGCAAAAATACCTTCAAGCGGAATTCCCACAGAACCTAAACTTATATTCATCAGAAAACAACCAATCAATATAAAAATAAGTACGATAAACGTGAAGCGATATGATTTTTGTTCAGCCAACTATAGTAATGGTTTAAAAAAGTAAGGTTCGTATGTTGGTAAAATCTCAGGATGAATCGCTTTGATAATATCTTTTAACACAATATCTGGTCGTGTTGGCGCTAATTCATAATACATAGTACCGCCAGTTTTTCCAATAGTATTTGCAGTTGAATATATTTTTTTATTTTTAAAAGGAGCAAACTGTGTATAATGTTTACTTGCTTTTTCCATATCAGCATACGTCTTAAAACGCGCTGGACCTATCCAAATATCTGCTTCAGAACCTTTATCCAATACACTTTCAATACTTAACGACAAACTTCCTGTTCCTTCGGAATCTTTCCATAGATAATCTGCATTAGCATCAATCAAATACTGTGCTTGAAAACTTTCGCCAGCTGGTAAATACCAAATATCTTTATACATAGCGCCTGCTAGAATAGTAGGTTTTTTTGTTGCTTTTAGTGCTAGTTTCTTAGCTTCATTATAATTTTCTTTGATGGTATTGAATACTTCAGTGGCTTTTGCTTCTTTATGAAAAAACGGTGCAAAAAAGTGAATCCATTCAGCTCTTCCTAAAGGAGTTCCTTCTGTCCAATCGCCATTATATACAACAGGAATTTTAGCTTTTTGAATGGTTTTATAGGTTGAATTTGCATTATTAATAGAAAAACCAATTACCAATTCAGGTTGTAAATCAATAAGTAACTCTATATTAATTTGATCATTTTGTCCAATGTCTTTTACTTTTTCAGCATCTATTAGAGCACGTGTTTTTTCAGAAGAAATATAATCTGTATCAGGAAAACCAATCAAAGTATGTTCTACATCAAGCATTTCTAAGGTTGGAATATGCGTAGTTGAGGTAACTACAATACGTTCAATAGGTGTCAATACAATGGCATCATATGCATTACGATCTAAAGTCATTGTAGCTGCTTTTTCTTTTGGAATAAGTGCATACGTAAAATCTTTATCAGCATCTGGCCAAGGCGATAATACTTTTATAACTGTCAAATCACCTTGTTTCTCTACAGTAAATCCTTTGGCATGTTGAAGTGTACTTATACTTTTTTCGGAAGTGTTAGAAATTGGAAGCTTTTCTTCTTTCTTGTCTGTTTTACACGAAAAAGAAAGTATACAAAGTGCTAATAGTAAACAGTAAATAGATTTGATAGGTTGCATAAAATGGTTTTGCTAATTTTTTCAAAAGTAATATTATTTCATCTTTTATATAGATAGATTCTAAAGAATGTTTATTTTTGCGCCGAATTTTGGTTTCGAGCATACATTAGTGTTCTCGAATTAAAAGGGAATCAAGTGAAAAGGTAACGCACCTTCATTCTTGAACTGTTCCCGCAACTGTAAGCATGTACTGAGCATTGTTCAGTACCTCATTACAACAATGAGTTGCTATAACTACATGACCACTGAATATTCGGGAAGGTATATAGCAAATTGTAAGTCAGGAGACCTGCCAAGTTTCGTAGTTAATGTCAAACTTTCGGGATAAAAGTTTGCGTATGGAAACCCATACTTTATTCCCATAAAACGAAAATTAAATGAAAAGAACAGTACTATCTGTTAGTGCCTTGTTTTTGGCTTGTACTGCTGTATTTGCACAACAACAAGATGAAACTGAAAAACTTGATGAAGTTGTCATCTCTGATTCACGTCACGCATTGAAACGTGAGAATTCAGGAAAAACAGTAATCACTATTTCTAGTGAAGAAATTAAAAGAAACCAAGGTAAAACCGTTGCTGAAGTAATCAATACTAAAAGCGGAATTGAAATCTTGGGAAGTAGAAGTAATGCAGGACAAAATCTAAGTTATTTTGTACGTGGAGGAAACAACCGCCAAGTATTGATTATGATTGATGGAATTCAGGTAAATGACCCTTCATCTATCGCAAATGACTTCGATTTACGTTTGGTTGCTTTAGATCAAATTGAATCTATCGAAATTATTAAAGGAGCTTCTAGTACACTTTACGGAAGTGGAGCAGCTACTGCAGTGATTAGTATTACTACTAAAAAAGCTTCAGAAGATACGATTGCGTTACGCGTAAATAGCTCTTTCGGAACAAACCAATCACAAGATGATTCTGATTACAACATTAATGATTTCTCAAACAGTGCTCGTATTGACGGAACTGTAGATGATATATCATATGTAGTTGGTTTTGGTCACCAAAATACAGACGGTTTATCTGCTGTAATTGGAGAAGAAAGTGATCGTTTTTCACGTATCAATACAAATGTTCGTGTTGGTTATAAATTTTCAGATGCTTTTGAAGCAAGCATTTTTGGAAACATGGACAAATTCAAAAATGATTTTGATAGTTCTTCACCAAGAGTTGATGCTGACTATAGTGGAGAAAGTGAGCAATACCGTTTTGGAGTTGCGCCAAAGTATACGTACAAAAATGGTAGTGTAACAATGAACGCTGCTTATACAAAGATAGATCGTGAATTTAAATCAAATTTCCCATCTACTTTTGAAGGTGAAACAATCGCGTTAGATATCTTTAATAAGTACAACTTTAATAACAAATTTTACACAGTTGTTGGTTTAAATTATATTGACAATCAAACCGTTTTTACTGAAGAGCAGTCTTCTTCAATTGTAGATCCATATGTAAATGTAGTATATGTTTCTGATTTCGGATTGAATGTAAATGCTGGTGGACGTTTAAACAACCACAGTGAATACGGAACACACTTTACATACAACTTAAACCCATCGTACCGTATGCCATTAGGTAAAGGTTATGCAAAAGTATTTGCTTCTTATAGCACATCATTTATTGCACCAACATTATCGCAATTATTTGGAAACTTTGGACCAAATCCAAACTTAGAGCCAGAAGAAAATACAACGATAGAAGGTGGAGTAGAAGTGAAATTATCTGAAAAGTTACGTGCTAGCGCTGTTTACTTTAACAGAAAAGAAGAAAACTTTATCAACTATGTAGTTACTGATTTCACAACATTTGCAGGTGAATACCAAAACGTACAAGATGAATTTACAGTAAATGGTTTCGAATTTGAAGTTGCAGCAACTCCAATTGAAAACTTAACAGTAGATGCAAACTATACATTTACAGAGAAAAAAGATGTAAAAGTATTGCGTATACCAAAACACAAAGCAAACTTAAACGTTGGATATGCATTTTCATCTAGAACAAACGCTGGTTTATCATACCAATTTACATCTGAGCGTTTAGACACAGATTTTTCAACATTTCAAGATGTAACGTTGGAGTCTTTCAACTTAATCGGAGCGAATGTAAATCATAAATTTAATGAACGCATCAGCGGATTTTTAACAGTATCAAATATATTCAACGAAGAATATACAGAAATTACAGGATTCACTACCAGAGGTACTAACGTACGTATTGGATTTTCTTTGAACCTGTAGAGTTTATTTAAATATCATAAGTTTTAAGCCATTGGGAAACCAATGGCTTTTTTGTTTGTCGGTGTTGGGTTTGAAAAATTCAAAAGAAATATCTTACAATAAGATTCTGTATTATAGTATGTTTTTGTAAATTTAGTAATAGCATATATAGATAGATAGATTCATCTTATAGATACTGCTAACATATTCAAAAACAGAAATCATGAAGAAAAAATACTTATTCCTCACTACATTTTTAATTCTATGTATATCTCTTCATGCGCAAGTCAATTACTACATCGATGAAAATGGGTCGGCTACTACAGAATCAGATGCGGGTACAATGAATAATCCATATAGTTTAGACTATTTCTTGAACAATATTATATTCGGAATAGCAAATGATCCCAATGGTTCATTGACCACAGTATTTTTAAAAGGAGATTTTGCCAGAACTGAAGGTATTTTTATTGGTGGAGAAGGAAATAAGAAATACAATCTAACTTTCGATTCTTGGGGAAATAATAATGCAGTTATTAAAGCTTTAGATCCGTGGCAAGGTAGTTTTAATACACTTTTCACATTGAATGAATCTACGGATATAACCGTAAAAAATATAACTTTTCAAGGGAGTTTAGATGTAAATACTCCTGCATTATTTCTCCTAAATTTTAAGAACAATAACCAATTAGAAGTTGATAATGTATTACTTGAGCAAAATTGGGGAATTAATGGCGTTGGAATGAAAATATTTGGAATGGGAGATTCGATTACAGTGAAAAACTGCGCCTTAAAAAATATGGGATGGACTTTAAATGAAGATACAATACCTTCTGGATCAGCAATTTCTGCAGGAATAATCGTTGAAGGGAACGAAAATGATGGACCTATAACAAACTTAGTGATTGAAAATAACACTATAAACGATATGATAAACGGATTTGCTGAAAACATTACGGTCACAGGATATATAGATGGTTTTAGAATTGAAAATAATGTATTATCGGATAATGGCAATATTGGAATTGCAATTGCTGGATATTATCCAGAAGTTCAAGATTGTGATTTTAGTGTAAATCCTGTAATATGTGATCCAATGGATCCTGGTAAAAATCAAGCGAGAAACGGAATTGTAAGATTCAACAGAGTGATTAATTCCAACCAACCAGATTTTGCTGCTGCTGGCATTTATTGTGATGGCTGCCGTGATGTGGTTATTGAAAGAAATTTTGTAAAAGGCAGTGATGTTGGTATTTCTGTTGGCTGTGAAAATGGAGGAAGTTTTATGAATGAATTTAGTGCTTCAAACGTTAAAGTAATTAATAATATCACAACTGAAAACCTTTTAAACGGAATCACTATTGGTTCAAAATTAAATGAACCTAATGTATCACAAGGAAATGCGCTGAGTACAGTAAAAGATTGTGAAATAAGAAACAATACAATTTACAAAAATGGAGAAGGAAAAATGCTAGGATCTGACTTTATTTTAGGATATCAAGTCACAGTGAGTAGATCTCAAAACAATGCATTTTTTAATAATATTGTATATATAGAAGAACAATCTTTAGGAGGAATTGTAAGTGCTGTTCCTTTTGCGGGTGATCCTTTGGAAACAGTAATGGTTGAAAATTTTGAGATGAGCCATAATTTATTTTTTGCAGATGATGGAAATCAGAATAATCTTGTCATCTCAGAAGGAAGCATGCTATATAATAGTACAAATTCGTCTTTTGGTACTCCTGATTTTATAGATGTTAGTAATGACAATTTTAGGATCTCCAATACGTCTATGGCAGTGAATGCAGGAAAGCCAAGCACAACAGTATTAACACCTGCATATTTAGCCGGATTTTATGCTGTAAACGAGCTAGATTATTATGAAAATGATAGAATCTTAAGTAATACGCATATTGATATAGGTGCATTTGAATCAGATGCTACAAACTTGAGTGTGCCTAATGTAAACGCATCTGATTTGAGTATACAGATTTATCCTAATCCTATTACAGAAACAGGTTTTTTAAATATTGACAATCAATTTACAGGAGATGTTACTATGCATATATATTCAGTATTTGGTCGTAAGATTGAGCAATCTATAACTTTTAAAAAATTGCAAAAGCAACATGCGGAACAGATAGATTTTCAACATCTTTCCAGTGGTTTGTATTTTGTTATGATACAAATTGGAGAGACAAAACAATGTATAAAAGTACTTAAAGAGTAGCTTTTGTATTTTGAGATTTAGCATATTGTCTAATTGTAGTTTTATGGATATTATAAAAACTTCTCTGCAAATCTATTTGACAAAAAAAACGCTTCTAACTTTTTAGAAGCGTTTTTAAAATATATTTTTATTTAAATTATTCCTGAGGAAGAATCAACTTATGATTTTGTAGTGCATCATCACTATCGCCAACATTTAAATCGATATACATACGATTTCCTGTGATTCTACGTAATTTAGTATCTGTAATACCTTCAATTGGAATAACTGAATTTCTAGATTCATTAATACCTGAAGGTCTTCCTGCAGCAGCAATATCCATTAAAGCAGCAGCTAGTAAAGGTTCAGTTTCATCACCTAAAACGCCCAAATTTGTTAAATCTTCAGCAAGAACAATATCAGGATTCAATCCGTCTGTATAATTTGAGAAACCAGCGCTATTCTCTAAGCGAGAAATTAAAGGTTGCATTGCCCATTTATGGTTAGGGTTTAATTGTTCGTCACCAAATGTCCAAGATGGAGAATCATATAAAGAAACAGATGCTTCATTTTTTCCAGTTGTTGTCGTTCCTACCTGTACAACATCAATATAAGGTTCTAAAGAATTAATTACCAATTCGCTTGCAGAAGCTGTACTTCCTGTAGTTATTACATATACTTTAGATAAACCTAAACTACTAATAGCTGCCCCAGAACTTAACGTATTTCTAAAATAACGGTTTTCTTGAGCATCCGTAAGAATTGGTTGAATTTTATCGTTGTATCTGAATTTTGTAAATAGTTGTCCTTCAAACTGTCCAGTAACCATACTTCCAATATTAATAGCGCTACTTACAAAACCTCCTGGATTGTAACGAAAATCTAACACCAAGTCTGTAACACCTTGCGCTTGAAAATCTGCAAAGACACCATTTAATTGTGTATCAAAATTAGAGATAAATTGGTTGTACATGATGTATCCAACTTTTTTAGCTCCAACATCAATAGTTGAACTCAATAGAATCGGATTTTCAGTAAGATTTGTTCTTGTCAAAGCAATATCTCTACCATTTGGAGTAATAGAACGTACATCGCCAGTAACTGTCAGATCAGCTAAATTAAACGTGTATGATGTCGCATCAAGTAAGTTTAAATTATTATCGGTTGAAGAATTAAAGAATAAACTTTGTCCATCAACGGCATAAATAATGTCTCCACGACGAATATCTTTTCCATCAGCATCAGAACCAGGTACAATATAACGTACATATCCAATTACTTCTGGACTTCCGCTATTAAGGAAAATATAACGAACGTCTGCTCCATTAGAATCAGAGTTTCCTTGTTGTGAAGCTTGTAAATTATCGTAATCATCAACAATTACACTAAAACGATCGTCAGGATGACGTAAATGTTCAAATAAATCAGCAGGATTAGGATAACTACTCAAAAATGAAACATAACCCTCACTATCATCAAGCTTGCTATCAGCTAAATCTGGAACTTCTCCCTGCCAAAAATACCATAGGTTTAGTCCTTTCCATACAAAGTCCTGAACTTCTAAACTTGAAGATACGCTAAACTGATTGTCATCTTGATCTGTACAGCTTACCGTTACTACAGAAATAACAACAAATAGGAAGAACAATTTTTTTATATTCATAATTTTCTTTGTCATAGTTTGTGTTTACTTTTATAAACACTAAAAATAGCGACAATATTGTAAAATAAAAATTATTTGTAACAAATTCGTAACTCGTTCGTCTTCCTTATAACTAACCGAAATTAATAGACCTAAAAAATGAAACAGGCAGATTTTTTACATATGATAATGCCTTTTAAAGACAAGTTGTACAGAATGGCAAAGCGTTTGCTAGTATCTAATGAAGAAGCTGAAGACGCAACCCAAGAAGTATTATTGAAACTATGGTCTAAGAAATCGAAAATTGAAGCCTATAATAATGTGGAAGCTTTTGCGATGACGATGACTAAAAATTATTGCTTGGATAAACTGAAATCAAAACAAGCCAGCAATTTAAAATTAGTACATAGCAATTACAAAGACGAAAAAACATCATTACAGAAAGAAGTAGAATTAAAGGATAGTGTCAGTTTTGTACATGAGATTATGGAAGAACTACCAGAGCAACAAAAAATTATCATACAATTGAGAGATGTAGAACAGTATGATTTTGAAGAGATAGCTAAAGTGGTTAACATGAATCCAACGGCAATAAGAGTAGCACTATCAAGAGCAAGAAAATACATAAGACAAGAACTTATAAAAAAACACAACTATGGAGTTAGCTAACATAGAAAATTTATTAGAGAAGTATTTTGAAGCAACAACAACGGTTCAAGAAGAACAAGAGTTACAAGCGTATTTTTCACAAACAAATGTGGCGCCGCATTTAGAAGAATACCAACCAATGTTTCAGCATTTCACTAATTTAAAAGGTGAGCAGTTTACTCGCAACGTTCCATTAGAACCTAGAAGAAAAAACTATTTAAAATGGATTTCTGTTGCTGCCGTATTTGTTCTCACGACCAGTCTATTCTTTAATGAATGGAGAAATCAGCATGAAGCCGAAAAAGCTTTCGCAGAATTTAAAACGACCATGTCTCTTGTATCACAAAATTTCAATTCAGGAGCAAGTCACATCAATCATTTAGCACAATTTGAAGAAACAACTAACAAAATTTTTATAACGAAAAACAATTAAAACATGAAGAAGATAGTATTATTAGTAATGTTAATGGCTTTGCCAGTACTTACATTTGGACAAAATATTTTTGAAAAATATGCAGATAACGACGAAGTAACATATGTATCTATTAAACCTAAAATGTTTAAGATGATCGCTTCTATGGGCATCGATGCAGATGATGCTGATGCTAAAGAGTTTTTAGAAATGGTAAATAGCATGAAAAGCTTAAAAACTTTAGCGACAAGCGATGCAAGAATCTCATCAGATTTAAAAAGATGGGTAAGCGGACGTTCTTCTGAATTAGAAGAGTTAATGGAAGTGAAAGATGGAGATACACGTATGAAATTCTATGTAAAAGAAGGAAAAGACGATACACATGTAAAGGAGTTGTTAATGTATATTACTGGTATTGAAGATAAAGTGAAAATGAAAGACAGAAGCATCAATACAGTAGTAGTTTCCTTAACTGGAGATATCGATTTAACACAAGTTTCAAAGCTTACTAGCAAAATGGACATTCCTGGTGGAGAACACTTAAAGAATGTTGACAAGAAGAAAAAGAACTAATTTGTAGTACAATTTTTACACGCGTCAATGGATACTTTTGTCTATTGACGCGTTATTATTTATATTCATCACATCAAAAAACAATCAAAAAATATGAAAACTGTACCATCAATTTTAGTATTAATGCTAGTCATAATTGGCATTAGTAGTTGTTCTGATAAAAATAGCTTACACAATTACATTTTAGATAATGCGGAGAAAATAGGTTTTTCTTCAAGTACAATTCCTATTAGTTCTATAAAAGGACAAGGACTTGAACTTACAGAGAAGCAAGAAGAAGCATTCAATGCTATTGAGCGTGTAAATGTACTTGTATATCAAGTAAATCAGGAAAAGAAAGAAGAATTCACTGCGGAAAAAGCTAAAATCAAAAGTATTTTAAAGCAATCAAAATATGAAGAACTTGTAAATTTGGGAAGCAAAGGTCTTATCAAGTTTGTAGGAGAAGAAGAAGCTATCGATGAAATTGTCATCTTTGTAGCAAACAAAGAGATGGGATTTGCAGTCACAAGAATTGTTGGAGACGATATGACAATGAACAAGTTCATGGAATTATACCAAATGGCTTCACAAGATAATTTTTCAGGTGTAAAACTAAATCTCGGCGGACTTACAGATTTAGTAGCGCCTATATCAACTAAATAAAAAAAAGGATAGATGTAAAAGCGCATCTATCCTTTTTTTATTTTTTTCTTCAGCTTTGAAGATTACTTATTTTATAAAAAAGTAAATCAGTAATAAAGCAACAATAGCTATTACAATAAAGAAAGCTATTTCTTTAATTTCTCTTTTCTTTGTTGAAACTCTATCTTGATATTCTTTCTCTAGAATTTCTTCATGAACTTTTTTATTATACGTATCTAAAAACTCAGCTTTTAGTTTAGCAATACCTTCCATAAACTCTTCGGAGCTTATGTTTCCTTTTGCGAAAAAAGTACAGGTAAAACTATCGTATAAATCAAAATCAGAAAATTCGTTGATCTGTTCATTTACAATTGATAGTGTATTCACATCTATCATGGGTAATTTTACAGTACCTTCTATGATTTCGTTTAAGGATAATTTGGTAAGGATTTCTTTTAGGTTATTATTCATGCTACCGAAATGAATTCCAGAACCATAATTATCTTTAATATAAGATTTGAATGCTTTGTTATAGATCACCTTTTTTATTTGTAATCTTCCAGATTTATTTAAAGCATCCAAACTCTTATCTGTTTTGGATTTTGTGAGTTTAATATTCACAGGATTTATTTTTGTTAATTCTTGGCTTTGCAAAATTAGCAAAAAAAAAATGTTAATGACTATGAATTGCTAGATTCCTGTATAATTATTAGGATTTATTGTTTTTAATTCAGATTTTATAGCTTCTGAAACCGCCAAAGTGTCAATAAAATCGGCGATTGACGCTTCAGTGATCTTTTCATTAGTTCTCGTAAGTCCTTTTAAAGCTTCATACGGATTTGGATAGTTTTCTCTTCTTAAAATTGTTTGAATAGCTTCTGCTACTACTGCCCAATTATTTTCTAAGTCTTCCTCAAACTTCTCTTTGTTCAATAATAGTTTGTTTAAACCTTTTAAAGTTGATTGAAATCCTATCACTGTATGTCCAAAAGGAACTCCTACATTTCTCAATACTGTTGAATCAGTCAAATCACGTTGTAATCTTGAAATTGGAAGTTTTGCTGCTAAGTGTGTAAAAATAGCATTTGCAATACCTAAATTTCCTTCACTGTTTTCAAAATCGATAGGATTTACTTTATGCGGCATAGCAGATGATCCTACTTCACCAGCTTTAATTTTTTGCTTAAAATAATCCATGGAAATATACGTCCAAAAATCTCTATCTAAATCAATTAAAATGGTATTGATACGTTTCAATCCATCAAAAATTCCAGCTACATGATCATAATGTTCAATTTGTGTCGTAGGGAAGGAGTGATGTAAACCTAAAATTCGCTCAACAAAATCATTTCCAAACGCTTTCCAGTCAATTGCAGGATATGCTACTTTGTGCGCATTGAAGTTTCCGGTAGCACCACCAAACTTGGCTGCGTGCGGAATTCCAGAAATAGAAGCTACTTGTGCTTCAATACGAGTAATGAATACTTCAATTTCTTTTCCTAAACGTGTTGGAGAAGCTGGCTGTCCGTGTGTTCTTGCCAACATGGAAATATCAGCCCATTCAGTTGCTAATTCTTTTAATTTTTCTAAAACACGTACCAATTCAGGTAAATACACATGTTGAATTGCTTCTTTAATAGAAAGCGGAATAGCTGTATTGTTAATATCTTGTGAAGTCAATCCGAAGTGAATAAACTCTTTATATTGTGAAATATTAAGTTGGTCAAACTTTTCTTTGATGAAATATTCAACGGCTTTCACATCATGGTTAGTTACTTTTTCAATCTCCTTAATTGCTTGTGCATCTTCAGCAGAAAACTCTTCGTAAATACTGCGTAAATCGTCATACAGAGAAGCATCAAAATCAGCTAATTGTGGTAATGGGATGTTGCACAAAGCAATAAAATATTCGATTTCGACTAAAACACGATATTTTATCAGAGATTCTTCGCTAAAATAATTGGCTAAAGCGATTGTTTTATTACGGTATCTTCCGTCAATAGGAGAAATGGCGTTAAGTGTTGTAAGCGTCATTGTAGTTGTGTTGTTGTTTTAAGCTGACAAATATACTTTTTCCGTGGTATGAATTAAAATTTATTGTGTTACATTTTAGTTACCTAAGACTTCATTTTTTTAATACGTTTTATGAGTTCTCTTGCTCTTGCTTTAAAAGCGGCACTTTGAGATGCGTAATCACGTTCAAGAATACTAATTAATTCTTCATGAATCCAATCAAATTCTTTTCCTAAAAGAAATAATGAACGCATGGAATATGCTTTAACAGCAACTTTTTGATCACTGATCATCCAGTCAAAACAAACTTCTGTGATTTTCTCACGATGTTTTGCAGTAAGCTTCTCTTTTGTCTGATTTGGATTTTTATGGTAGTATGCTTCAATTAAATATTCAGCTACTTTTGCCATAGGACGTACAGCGGGATCTAAATGTACGGTTTGCATTTTTTCTGTGTAGGTGTCTAAATGTGGTAGAATTGCATCTAAATTTTCTCTGGCAACAAACTCAAACAACCAAGCGGCTCTTGCTGAAATTTTATCATCAACCGTAAATACTACGTCTAATAAAGTTGGTAATAGTTTTGGATTGTTTAAAACAATATTGGCATAGTAATTTCGCTTCTCTCGAGAATGATTTACATAATTTAATTCCGAATAAAGTTGGTCAAACGTCATTGTTTTTATAATTTAGGCTACTTAAGAAAACGACATGAAGATACTTAAAAAAATAGCAGTTTTAGCATTAATTGTATTGATAATTTTACAATTTTTTGGACCTGAAAAGAATGAAGGTGATGTAGCTGATTTACAAGCTTTTTTAACAGAAACAAATCCGCCAGCTTCAGTACAAGCTTCTTTAAAAGCGGCTTGTTATGACTGTCATTCAAGTAATACTCGTTATCCTTGGTATAGCAATATTGAACCTATTTCTTATTGGATGGCAGGACATGTAAAACACGGAAAAGAAGAATTAAACTTTTCAGAGTGGAGTACATATTCTGTAAAACGAAAAGATCATAAGCTAGAAGAAGTTATTGAAGAGATTGAAGAAGGTCATATGCCAATTTCATCCTATACTTGGACACATGGTGATGCTAAACTAACCGAAACGCAAATAAAAGAGATTGCTGATTGGGTAAAGGATGCAAGAGCTATGTTAGCTGTAGGCCAGGAAAAACCTCAATAGATTTTTATTTACACATAAATTTAATGGTGTGATTATTTTATGATTCGAATTTCTTTTTTCGAAACGAATAATAATATAATCCAATGACAATAGCTATGCTTAATGTCAACCAACCAAAGAAAGTTTGGCTGTTTATATTTGTATCTTGATACACAGTTTCATTACCAAGTTTTATGGTTCGAACTCCAGGATATACGTCTATAGGGCTCACTAGTGTTGTGTCAACTAAAAACGAATATTCTGTTCCAGCAACTAAACTCAATTCTTTTGATAATTTTTCTGCTTGTTCAACAGTACCAGCATAAATTCCCAATATTTTATTGATTCCTTGAACTTCAATAAGCAATATATTGTGCGAACGCTTGTCATCAGTATATTTTCCAAAAGTTTGCATGTGTGAAGAACTTAAAACAATTCCATCAATTTTTTTAAGTTTTACTGTAGAAAATGCGCCTTTGTATAGAAGAAAAAGACCAACAAACACAAATAAGAAGAAAAGACTTAAACTATATGTAGCAACTTTTTTGTGCGTTTTTTGTTCCATAAATTTTAGGCTAACAACTGTGTTACAACTTTTGGTACTCCAATAGAACCATTTTCAGCGATAACGGTTAGGTTCTTATATGATTTTTGTGGAACTGCTGGTTTTGGATCAATAAAATAAATTGCAGTGTTTTGTGGTACAAAATCAATCAAACTTGCTGCTGGATATACTTGCATGGAAGTTCCTATTATAAGTAAAATATCAGCTTGTGTGCATTCGGCAACAGCCGTTTCAATCATAGGAACATCTTCTCCAAACCAAACAATATGCGGACGTAATTGCGCACCATTTTTACACAAATCTCCCAAAATAATATCATCTTCACAATCATAGACTTTATAAGGAGTTTTGGTACTTCGTACTTTTGATAATTCTCCGTGTAAATGAATGATTTTTGAACTTCCTGCGCGTTCATGCAGGTTGTCTACATTCTGTGTAATAATGGTAACATCATGTTGTTTTTCTAAATCGACCAACGCTTTGTGACCTGCATTTGGATCTACTTCCTTTAATTGACGCCTGCGCTGATTGTAAAAGTCTAAAACCAATGCCGGATTTCTTTCAAAACCAGTTGGAGAAGCTACTTCCATGATATCATGACCTTCCCATAATCCATCAGCGTCTCGAAATGTTTTAATTCCGCTTTCAGCGCTGATTCCTGCACCTGTAAGTACGACTATTTTTTTTCTTTCCATCTGTTGTAAATTTCAGCGTTTGGTAGATGTATAAATTCGTTTTCTTTATTATCAATAAAATCGATTAAATCTTTCTTGGCATACATTTCACTATCAATCATCATATTTAACAATACAATATTATCTTCATGTCTTTCTAAAGTGTCATATAAATACAATAAGTTAAGTTTTGCACCTTCAAACTCTGGATATTCTTTAGCAATGTACGAATACGCTTTTTCAGCACCTTCATAATCTTTAAATTCCCAAGCTGTATTTCCGCGAATGTATTCTACAAAATCATCTTCTGTCGCCGCGCGCAAATCGTCAAGTATTTGCATGGTAGCATTATAATCTTTAAGCATAACAAAATAATCGATTCCCATAAGTTTTGTCGTCGGATCATCGGGAAATTTTTTCAATAATTCATCAATGGCTTCCATATGATATACTTCATTAATTTGAGAAGCTACCTGAATTTTCATGATGTAATATATTTTTTTCTCTCTAAAAGATCCTTCAAGATTATTAATCAATTTGAATGCTTTTTCAAATTGCTCATTATTGATTAATGATTGATAACGTGTCATAAAAAACAAACTCTTCAATTGAGCTCTGTTTGCTTCTGTGTCTGTGCTATCTTCAGGCGGAATACTCAATCGGTATATATTTCCTAGCGTATCACTAAAATATTCGCCTGTTGTGTATACATACATGTCTTGAAGTTTAAAATCTCCATCAATGTAGTTTAGTTGGTAATCGTGATAATTAAGACCTTCTTCATCAGAATACATTCTAAAAAGTAAATGATATTTTTTTTCGTCTAAGTGATAATAGTAATTGACAATATTATACATCGTACCATTTTGAATACTTTTATTGATATTCTCTGGAAATATTTTAAATTTTGATAGAAAACCTTTCATAAACGATTTATCAAATGCGGAAAGTGTATCTTCTTTCATAGTTTCGTCGTCTTTCTGCATTACTTTTGCAACAAAGCTTTCGGTATGAAAATTATCCAAAAAAAACGTTGAATCGTTATCGTAAAACGAGTTCATTAACGCTGTGCCAAACTCAATTACCTTTTGATCGTTTTCATCATTGTTTTTTGCATATACTTCTGAAGTTTCTTGAGCAAAAGTGAAGCAAAAACAAAAGGAGAGAAGCAAAGAGAATATATATTTCATTCTATACATTTTAGAGTACACTAAAATAAGTAAATTATCAAACATTTTATCATTTTGCTTCCTTAGGTTTTTATAATAGTTTTGTAGGATGATAGACAAGGATTTGCTAGAACATTTAGAAGGATATCTTACAGAACGACGAAAAGGACTGTTTGCGAAAGTATTAGCACAGCGTACGCGTCATTTTACAGTAGCTGTAGAAGATGTATATCAAATGCACAATACCAGCGCAGTATTGAGGAGTTGCGATGTTTTCGGAATACAAGATGTTCATGTAATTGAAGCAACTTTGGGTAAAAAGATGGATAGAGAGATTGCCATGGGCGCGCAAAAATGGGTAGATATTCATCGCTATTCTAATACACAAAACTGTATAGATATTCTTAAAAAACAAGGATATCGTATTATTGCAACTACGCCACACGAAGATTCTCAATATTTACACGATTTTGACATCACGCAAAAAGCAGCTTTTTTCTTTGGTAAAGAACAAGAAGGTTTGAGTGATGAAGTACTATCGCAAGCAGATGAGTTTTTAAAAATTCCAATGGTAGGCTTTACTGAAAGTTTGAATATTTCAGTTTCTGCAGCAATTACGATTCAGGATGCAACGACAAAGCTTCGAAATTCAGACATTCCGTGGAAGTTTACCGAAGAAGAAATCTTAGAAAAGCGATACGATTGGTGTAAAAAATCTATAAAAAGTATTGATGATATTTTAAAACGTTATCAAGAAACACATTAATAAGATTATTTCTTCATCACATTTGCTTCATACAAATCAATCCAATCTTGTGGAGCCATTTTTGTTACTAGTTCTTTGATTAAATCAAATGGAATGTCGTCCATTTTTTTAAAGCGAATACAACTTTTCCCCATGTCTAATTTACGTTTGCAATGTTTTGGGTATTCCGCAACAAACCAATCCATCAATTCTTTATTTGCGTAAATTCCCATATGATATAATGCTACAAAATTCTTTTGCGAAGCATAACTAATAAACGGTAATGGTAATTTCGGGTCGCAATGATAACCGCCTGGATATGTGTCGTGAGCAACAACAAATGCGGGCATTTTATAATTAATTGCTTCTGTAAATCCTTCAGGTAAATTCTCTTGAAGAATGTTTCTCATCTTCAATATTACTTCTTTTCTTTCTTCGGGAAGTTGTGAAATATAGTCATCAATTGAATCTGCATCGTATGTCATGGTGTTTGGTTTTTTAAGTACCTAAATGTACTAATTTTTTAAAATAATTATCATTTTACAATCAAAATAAAAAGTATCTTTAAAAAACTTTTTAAAATAACATACTATGATTTCTTGGTTTGAAATTCCTGTGGCAGATATGGATCGTGCGCAAAAATTTTATGAAACGGTTTTTAAAGTTTCTATGAAAGTACAAGATTTTGGAGGATTATTATACGGTTGGTTTCCGCCAAAACCTGCTTCCGAAAGTGCTACAGGTGCTTTGGTAAAGCAAGAATCGTATATACCGAGTACAACGGATGGCGTATTGGTTTATTTTGCCTCTGGAGATGTTGCGAACGAACTAGCAATTATTGAAGAAGCCGGTGGAACTATTGTACAAGGAAAAACACAAATTTCTCCAGATACAGGTTATATGGCAATATTTATTGATACGGAAGGAAACAGAATCGCGTTATTTTCTAGGCCATAACAGCTCTTTATGTGAATTATGTTTGATATGTTTTTGAGGAATAAATCACTCCAAGATTTCCTTCAAAATCAAAATCTTGTCTATATACGAATCCAATTTTTTCCAATACGTTGATGGAAGCTTTGTTTGTTTTCATAGCTCTACCAACAATTTCAGCTAATTCTAAGGTTTTAAAACCATAATCTATACAAGCTTTGGCAGTTTCGGTGGCAAAACCTTGATTCCAATACTTTCTGAAGAAACGGAAACCAATATCATATTCGTTATTTTCTGGCGTAAATTTGATTCCGCACCAACCTAAAAAATCATTGGTTTCTTTGTGAATCACTGCCCATCTTCCAACGCCGTATTTTTCGTACTGATCGTAGTTTTTTAGAAACTTTTCCGCTTGACGGATATTTTCAAAAGCAACATCACCAGTATATTTTATAACTTCTTTATCGAGATTTAAATTATAGAAATATTCCGCATCAGCAATAGTTAGCTGACGTAAATAAGTGCGTTTAGTTTCTATAATTATGTTCACTGAAAAAAGAATTATTCATGCAATAATACAATAGAAAATTCAGAATCAACCGTAACTTTTCCATTGATAACAGTCGCAGTCTTTCCAGAATAATGATCGGTTACTGTTGTATCATTTTTAAAAATATCTGCAACTGAAATTTCTTTGTTTCCTTTTGCTAAATCCAATCCAACAACTACTTTATCACTATTGAATGTTCTCGAAAATACATATGGACTTTGTGAAATCATATGATGTCTTCCAGCTCCAATTGCAGGATGTGCTTTGCGAAATTGTCCTAGTTTTTGCCAATGCGTTAATACGCTTATAACATCGCCATGGGCAAGATATTCCCAATTCATGTATGAACGTAATGTTGCATCACCTTCTGTATCTTCAATAATTAACGGACGTTTGGTTTCGTCTCCGTAGTAAATTTGAGAAATTCCAGGTGTTAATAATAGTTTTGTTGCAGATTCATATGGTTTAGTTCTAGTTTTATCAAAAGGATCGCCATCATCATGTGAACTGATATAATTCATGACACTTTTTCCTTTTAAATCGTGATGAAGAATACTGTCGTATTTAGAAAAAATAGTTTCATAATCTTGCCTTGCATCATATTTGAATTGAAAGTTGATCAAATTATCAAAACCGTTGGCGTAATAATCTACTTTCTTATCACCAAAGTCGTAGAAACGCTTGTGATCAATGGAATAGCCGTACAGTTCTCCTAACATATAAAAGGCATTATCATCTAATACAGCTGTAGGATTTGCTTTTTTCCATTCTGTAAAAGCAATTTGTGCTTGTTCATTTAAAGTATTCCAAGCACTTTCTTCTACATGTTTTACGGTATCAACTCTGTAACCATCTACACCATATTCACGTACATAATCTGTGAGCCATTTGATGATGTAATTTTTCGGACTTCTTTTAAGACCAGTTTTTTTAAAGAATTCATCCAATTCTTTCATTTCTGTTTCATAACGACCTTCAGCTTTCCATTTTTCGACTAATGGAGTAGGTAAGTCAACATTTTCATTACTATTTGTCAATATATCTGGAAGGTTTTTTACAAGTGTACAACTCACGGCAGTATCATAATTTTGGTAGCTACAACCAGGCTCAGTACGAACCCAAGTATCGTCCCAAACAAGATCTTTTTCGGTAACTGGACCTGTGTGATTCATCACAACGTCCATTAAAATTCGAATTCCGTGTTGGTGCGCTGTTTCTACCAATTCTTTAAAGTCGGCTTCGGTACCAAAATTAGCATCAAATGATGTCCAATCTTTAGTCCAATAACCATGAAAAGCATAGGTATTTCCTGTTCCTTCGTCTGTGCTGTCGTGTATTTGCTCTAATACTGGTGAAAACCAAATAGCATTCACGCCAAGTTTATCAAAATAACCTTCTTTTATTGATTGTGTAATTCCAGCCATATCTCCGCCCATAAAACCACGAAGAGTAGCTGGTTTTTTTGTACGATTATAATTGAGGTTATTAGCTTCATTTCCATCACGAAAACGATCTGTCAACATAAAATATACATTAGCAGCTTCCCAAACAAAAGGCTGCGCTTCTGTAGCTTTTTCAGCAATTTCTTTTGGTTTTGATTTACATGAGAAAAAACAAAAAGAGATCAATAATGAGAAGAATAAATGCTTCATGCTGTAGATGGATTTTGTGGTTATCTATTGCAATATAAAGGTTACAATGCTTTTTTCATATTGTAAAATAGTGATCTCATAAAAAAAGTGTTACTACAACGATTGAGTTACTAATTTTCTTAATAACTTCTTTGCTTTTTGAAAAGGAAAATTTAAAAGACACCTTAATTTTTGTACATTGAAATCATTATAATTTGCTTAATGTAATATGTATCGAGCTTTTATAATTAAAATCAAATGCAATTACAATTCGAGTATTCTAGTATTGTATGACGTATAGAAAAAATAGATATAAATGAATTATCAAACATATCAACCTCACGCAGACTTAAGTGCATTGGTCAAGTTTTATTGGACTTTGGAAGTACCTTATGATCCAAATAATCAAAAACAGAAAATTATTCCTGATGGTTGTATAGAAATGACTTTTAATTTTAAAGACGATATTAAGCGATATGTATCTGAAAAAGATTTTATAATACATCCTAATTCTATGATAATGGGGCAAAGAACAAAGTCTTATTTTATAGAACCTACAGGCGATGTTGATTCTTTCGCTATTTGTTTTTACCCATACGGATTTGCAAATTTTGTCTGTGTTTCTCTCGAAAGTCTGGTAGATATTGAAGTTCCGATTGAACGTTTATTTGGAGATGAAACTGCTAAAAGTTTAAAACAAAAAATTTTTGAAGCATCAAGTACCTTAAAACGTATTGAAATTATTGAAACATTTCTTTTAGACAGGCTTCATCAGAGTACAACCATCGAAAACTTAGTAAAAACAACAGTTGACACTCTTCTCGCTACCAATGGAAGTACTTCCATACATCAAATTTTAAAAGATGATTTGTCGAAAAGAAGACAGCTAGAAAGAAACTTCAGGAAACAAATAGGAATTAGTCCTAAACAGTTAGGTAAAGTGTTGCGCTTGCAAACAGCTTTAAAGATGTTACTCAATGAAGAGAAAAACCTAACAAATATTGCTTATGAAAGTGAATATTTTGACCAAGCTCATTTTATCAAGGATTTTAAAGAATTTATAGGAACTACTCCAAAAGATTTTTTAGGAAACGAACACATGGCGCTATCAACACTTTTCTATAAATAATCTTTAGGTGTCGCATTTTTACAATTTCAATTTATTTGTTGAAAGTAGTTTTGCTTCGTCAAACTTATTTAAATAGATGAAAAGAATACTACTAAGTGTCGCGATTCTGATTGCTTTTTGCTTTATCGCTTGTAATAATCAGAACAAACTGGACACAGCAGCAAAAAATCAAGATTTATTAACTAACAAAAAAATGAGCACTATGAATAATAGTTTTATTTCCCTTTTTGAAATTCCTGCAACCGATATCTCAAGAGCAATCAATTTTTATCAAGCGATTTTAGATGTAAATATTGAAAAAATGGAAATGCCTGGAATGGAAATGGGAATATTTCCATATGAAAACCAAATGGTAACAGGAGTTATAATGAAAGGAGAAGATTTTAAACCGTCGGCTGATGGTGTAACTATTTATCTGAATGGAGGAGATAATCTTCAAACGATACTTGATAAGATTGAAGTAAATGGCGGGAAAATTATAGTTCCAAAAACTGCACATGCAGATAATAGCGGTTTTTTCGCTCTGTTTTTAGATACCGAAGGGAATAAGTTAGGTCTAAATTCTCCAAACTAAAAAAAAGACAAACAGAATACAGAAAGATTTAAAAGAAATAAAGGTTCAAGTGTAAACTTGAACCTTTATTTAATATATTATTTTTATAAACTAGATTATTTCTTTTGTCTACTTAAGACTTTGTATTCTTCATAACAATCATTAATTGCATCAAGAATTTGTAGATCATTAGCGTTCGTAATAAACGTTTTAGAGTAGTTACATAACGAAAGAATTTCATCAATATCTACACGTTCTACTTGGAGTAATTCACGCAGCATTTGTCGATCAAACTTAGAAGCAAGTAATTCACGAATACGATCATCTTCTTTCATTTGACGCAGTTTACGCATCTGCTGCGGTTTTTTGCCAAATAAATTTTGTAAAAAGTCCGCAGGATTAAAAATAGCTCCTAAAACGGTAGAGATTGCTCCAGGTGCTTTTTCTCCAGCTTCATAACCTGTAGAAAGTCCAGCAATACGATAGCGATAATTTGGACGTATAGGAACATTTTTAGCATCAATATCTAAATATCCCGTAAGTTGATACGGCGTTAAAACTACTTTTTCTAGGGCATATGCTAACTCTGTGATTCGAATTGTAGACGAATTTTTGTATTTCAACATGTCATTAGTTACACGTACTTTGATAGATTTAAAACCTAGGAATGAAAAGAATAAGATGTCTTCAGCTTTGGCATCAATTTGAAATTCTCCTTTTTCATTGGTGATTACACCTTTTATTGTTGTTAAGTTAACAACATGTACCGCTTTCATCGGTTTATCGTCAGCATCGTTCACAACTTTTGCATACAACTTTTTCATTTCTTGTGCAGAAAGAGTGGTGGTTATAGTTAAAAATAAAAGTAGAAAAGTATATACTTTTTTCATGTATGCAATTTTTGAATGAATAGTCTTCTTGACTAATAGTCGTATAAAAATACTAAACAAAACAATAAAAAGTGCGCCGAAGCACACTTTTTACTTAATATTAACAATATTTTTGTTATTTTCTTCTCGATCTTCCTCTAAAACGATCTCCGCCACCGCTATCATTTCTGCGACGTCTTCCGCCATCTGATGAGTTTTCACTTCTTCGACTTCTTCTACGATCACCTCCATTTCCGCCATCTCTACGACGTCTTCCGCCGCCATCTCTGCGTCGTCTTCCACCGCCACCGCCAGTGTTAGTTGATTCTTCAACATTCACAAAACGTCCGTCTACTTTAAAGTCAGTAAAGTGTGCTAATACTTGTTCTTTTTTGTCATTATCTGTATTAAAGAAAGAGAAACTTTCTTTTACGTCCACTTTGTATACATCATCACGACCTAAGCTAAGTGTTTCTTTTAAGAAATCTTTTAAACGCATCCAATCGTATCCGTCTTTTTCTCCAACATTGATAAAGTAACGCGTACTATGGTCGTTACTTTTTCCACGAGAACCACGATCTTCATTGTTTCCTTTTGGTTGATTTAAATCACGTTTATTCTTGTAGTAGTTATAGAAACGGTTAAATTCAACAGAAACCATACGTTTTATTAAATCTTCTTTAGAAGTATCTTCAAAGATTTCTAAAATTGCAGGTAAATATTCATCTACTTGTTCATTTACTTCTGTATTGTGAATTTTATTGGCTAAGTGAAATAATTGTACTTGACAGATTTCAATTCCAGTTGGAATGGTTTTTTGTTCAAATTTCTTTTGAATTTTACGCTCAATCGATTTGATTTTGCGCATTTCACTTTTTGTCACAATTACCATAGAAACTCCATTCTTTCCAGCTCTACCAGTACGACCGCTTCGGTGAGTATAGGTTTCTATTTCGTCTGGTAATTGGTAGTTGATAACGTGTGTAATATCGTCTACATCAATTCCACGTGCTGCTACATCAGTAGCTACTAACATTTGAATTTGACGTGTACGGAATGATTTCATCACTAAATCACGTTGATTCTGGCTTAAATCTCCATGAATTGCTGCTGCATTATATCCGTCTTCAATTAATTTTTCAGCAACACTTTGTGTATCACGCTTTGTTCTACAGAAAACTACTGAAAATATATCTGGATTGGCATCTGCCAAACGTTTTAAGGCTAAATAACGATCACGACCGCTTACTGCGTAGAATTCGTGACGTACTTTATCTGAACCAGAGTTACGTGATCCAACCGTAATTTCTTTTGGATCATACATAAACTTTTTAGCAATTGTAGAAACTTCTCTTGGCATTGTTGCAGAGAATAACCACGTACTTTTATCATCTGGTGTGTGCGATAGGATAGAAGTAATATCTTCATAGAATCCCATGTTTAACATTTCATCAGCTTCATCTAATACACAGTATTCAATTTTTGTAATATCAACCATACGGCGATTGATCATATCTTGCATACGACCCGGAGTTGCTACTACGATTTGTGCGCCTTTCTTTACTTGTCTTGCTTGATCTGTGATACTTGCTCCTCCATAAATAGCGACTACATTAATGTTTTCGTATTTAGAGTAGTTTTTTAATTCATTGGTAATCTGCAAGCATAATTCTCGCGTTGGCGATAAAATTAATCCTTGTGTGGTACGACTGTCTGCGTTTATTTTTTGAATTAACGGAAAACCAAAAGCGGCTGTTTTACCAGTTCCTGTTTGCGCTAAGGCAACAACATCTGTGTCTTCGTTAAGTAATAATGGAATTGCTTTTTCTTGAACTTCACTAGGCGTTTCAAAGCCCATGTCCTGAATGGCACGCAAAAGCGTGTCTTGAAGACCTAATTCTTCAAATTTTGTCATAATGTAATTTTATAAGGTTCGTACAGCTTTTTGCTGTATTGAGAAGTTACATTGAGCGTTACGACCTAATAAAATACCCTGACGCTGCATAACTTCATCTCGCTCTGAGATTTCAAGGCGCAAAGGTAGTGTTTTATTTTTAAATGACTAATTTCAGTTTAATAATTTAATTATCAGTTGTTTATTGCTAATTTTCTAAAGATATTTCTATGTGTGGATAATCGATTCCGAAGGCTTTTTCGTTTTTGAATGGAATTCGAAGTGTATCAATTTTACCAAAAGGGACTAAAATTTCAAGATCGTCTAGGTGTTTGATATTATATTCTTTTAATGATGTTTCGAAAGATCCAATTTGTGTGGTCTTGCTGTTTTTGAATTTTAGATGAAAATTTTCAACATAATTCATCTTGTTTGGAATATTTGCAATGTTCACATATTGCCTCTTTTTGTATTTATCTTGAATGACAATTATTGGCAAATCATACACTTCGGTTTTCAAGGCACTGATCAAATAATAGTTATATTCAGTTCTCACTAAGCTAATGAAATCATTAGAATGAAAAATATAATTTCCATTTAGATCGAATAGTTTAAATTCACATGTGCTAGTGCAACAACCAAATATTGTTGTTAGAAAATATCCTGCATGATCGTAAATTTGTAAATCGTCACTGTAAAAATTTAGTTCATATGCTGAATTGCAGATACTTTCTGGATGAAAAAACTGTACAGTATGTTTCGTTCCTTTGAGTCCTGATAGTTCTAAATCTTGATATCGTTGTGTAAGTCCTGTTACAATATAATTTGTTGTAAGTCCTACAGAATCTGTTTGCGTAACATCTTTAACGACAGTTTTTTGGATATATTCATCATATCTATCAATTTTGATATGCTTTTCTTCAAAAGTTGCTTGTATGTTATAAATGCTGTCAAAACGATCAAAAGAAGACTTTCTTACGCCAAAATTTTTATTGTGAGTTAGAATGGTATCATATCTTAAAATGTTAAATTTGTACAACTCACCATCTTTTTGAGCAGAATTAAATTTTAGTATGGTATCATTAATCTTCTGTAAATAAACAATTTCCTTTTCAACAATAGTTTTGGTGCAAGAAGAAATAAAGAATGGAAGTAAAACAAGTAAGAGTTTCTGTATTTTCAAGATTGATCATTTTTTGGTACTCAAAAAGTCAATCAATTTTTGTACCGCTTTTCCACGATGTCCTACACGATTTTTTTCTTCGAGTGATATTTGTGCGAATGTTTCCGTAAAACCATCTGCCATAAAAATAGGATCGTAACCAAAACCTTTTTTACCTCGTTTTTCTTCGATAATAGTTCCTTCACAAATTCCAGTAAATGTATGTTGTTCGCCATTTAAGATTAGAGCTACAACGGTTTTAAAATGTGCAGAACGATTGTCTTTGTTTTGAAGATTGCTCAATAACTTATTCATATTATCATCCGCATTTCGTTGTGAACCTGCATAACGTGCAGAAAAAACTCCTGGTTCGCCATTTAACGCATGTACTTCTAAGCCTGTATCGTCAGCGAAACAATCGTAACCATAGTGTTCTTTTACATACTGTGCTTTTTGAATGGCATTTCCTTCAATAGTTGGTTGTGTTTCAGGAATGTCTTCTTCACAACCAATTGCTGCTAAGCTTAAAATGGTAATATGATCAGGTAATAATGATTGTACTTCTTTAACTTTATTTTGGTTGTTGGTAGCAAATACGATTTTCATGATGTAGAAATTATTTCAATTTCCCAAAAATAAAGAAATAGTGCGAAAATTCGAGTCTAACGTTAATTGAATAAAACAATCTTTTTCTTTTATTTGTAAAGATATCAGAAAATAATTGTTCATGAATTTCAAATATATAGTGCTTACTTTTTTTATTTGCTTTTTAACAGTTAGTTACGGGCAAAAAAAGAAATTCTCCAAGATAGCAGATACAACAGAAGTTGGACTTGTTAAAGAGATGAAAATAATAGCAAGCGAACTTTTGAAGAATTATCATTGGAAAAATGATACGGATAGTATTCTTAAGATAACTCGTTTTTACATCATTGAAGAGAATTATGAAGAAGCAATTTCTAATATTAGTAAATTAGACAATTATTACAAAGAAAAATATCCATACTATGAAAAATATATAGGCAAACGATTGTTAATATATTCTAAAGCTAAATTGAGAGCTAAAAAAGAAAATATTTCTTTTGAAGAAAGTTATTCAAAGGAACTGAAAGCGTTCATGGGGAATATTCAAGATAGGTTATCACAATTTTTAGATTATTTCTTTAGTTCTTCTATAAAAGATGAACCTGAAAATTTAAAAAATCTATTAAAAAGTCAGAAAGATTCTTCTAATGTTGCTGAAACTTATATACTTTTTCAAACATTTATGAATGCGAAACTTTATGAAGAAACTAATAGACTAATTTCTAAAGTTATAAAAGAGTTTGATGAAGAGAATTATATTATTAATGATAGTATTATAGTCGCAAAAGGAGATGTAAAAATACCAGTAAGAGTTGTTAGAAATAGAAAATTAAAAGGGAAACAACCTACTATTTTAAAATTTTCAATTTATGCTGATGATGTTGATCTAGAGCTAGCAAAGTCAATCGCAGATAAAGATTATGTTGCTGTTATTGCAAATACAAGAGGAAAGTGGTTAAGTGATAATGAGTTACATCCTTTTGAAAATGATGGAGAAGACGCTTACAGTGTTATTGATTGGATTTCAAAACAATCGTGGAGTAATGGTAAAGTTGGTATGTTTGGGGGAAGTTATTTAGGGTTTTCTCAGTGGGCAACTGCAAAAAGGATACATCCAGCATTAAAAACAATAGTACCGCAAGTAGCAGTTGGAGTAGGTGTTGATTATCCAATGCAGAATAATGTATTTATGTCTTACATGTTACGTTGGATTCATTATGTAGAGAACAATAAATTTACAGACTATGAAGACTTTTCTAATGCAGAGAAATGGGAAAAAGTATACGGCGATTGGTTCAAAAGTGGAAAATCATTTAGAACTTTAGACAGCATTGAAGGAAGACCAAACAAAACGTTTCAGCGTTGGCTAAATCATCCCGATCGTGATGACTATTGGAAAAATATGGTCGCCGATAAAAATGACTTCTCTAAAATAAACATTCCAATATTGACAATAACAGGATATTTTGACGATGATCAATCAGGCGCTTTGTATTATTTTAAAGAACATCACAAATATCATAAAAATCCCAATCATTATTTAGTGATTGGACCTTACGATCATGGTGGAGCACAAGGAAACCCTAATACAGAATTAAAAAAATATACAATAGATTCTGTTGCGAGAATTAGTGTAAATTCTTTGGTTTTTAGTTGGTTTAACTATATTCTAAAAGAAGATAAAAAACCTATCTTATTAAAAGATAAAATCAATTATCAAGTGATGGAAGCGAACACATGGGAGCATGCTTCGACATTAGAAGAACTTCAAGCTAACAAAAAAACATTCTATTTATCAGATACGAAAGTAGGAAACTATTACAAACTTCAAACAGCAATAGAAAAAAATAACAATTATGTTTCGCAGAAAATCGATTTTTCAGACAGAACCAAAATTCATAATCATATAGATTTTGAGAAGTTATCTATTATTGATTCGACACTAAATACTAATAATGGACTAGTTTTTATATCAGATCCAATAGAAAAAGACATGGAAATAAACGGTTCTTTTTCAGGAGAACTTTCTGTTATGATCAATAAAAAGGATATAGATTATACCTTATTGTTGTTTGAGTTAAAAGAAGATGGAACTTATTTTTATTTAAGTAATTACATTCAAAGAGCTAGTTATTCAGATAATAAAGAAGAAAGAAAGTTGTTAAAACCAAATACGAAAACAAAGTTAAATTTTAAAGACACATATTTCACAAGTAAAAAACTGGTAAAAGGAAGTAAGCTAATCCTAATTGTAAATATTAATAAAAATCCAGAATGGGAAATTAATTATGGAACAGGCAAAGAAGTAAGTCGTGAAACAATAAAAGATGCAGGAGAACCTTTGTTGGTAAAGTGGTTTACGGATAGCTATATAGAAATTCCAACGAATTAATCATCTATGATGATACGGTTCATTTCGTAAAATAGTAAAGGCTCTATAAATCTGTTCTACTACAAACAAACGCACCATTTGGTGTGAAAAGGTCATTTTGGATAAAGATACCTTTCCTTGTGCTTTCGCATAAACGTTCTCAGAAAAACCATAAGGTCCGCCAATCACAAAAACCAAAGTTTTAATACCAGCATTCATGCGCTTTTGTAAATAGTTTGAAAAATCTACGGAAGAAAACTGTTTTCCGTTTTCATCTAACAAAACCAAAACGTCTGTAGGCGCTAGTTTTTTAAGAATCAATTCGCCTTCTTTCTCTTTTTGTTGTGACTCGCTAAGGTTTTTAGTGTTTTTTAAATCAGGAATAATCTCCAAAGTAAACTTTACATAATGTGACAAGCGTTTTACATACAAATCTATCAGCTGTTGCAATTGCTTGTCATCTGTCCTTCCAATAGCGAGTAACTTAATATTCATTCGGTAAAAATAATAGAAATCATATAAAAATATCATCAAATGAACGGTTTTTAAGTGTTCTTGGACAGAATCATGAAAATAATGACATGTCAATTTTGGATATGCGATTTAAACTTTGCAATTTTGAAGTAAATACTATTTTAAAAAGCATATGATTTCAGAAACGCAATTTCAAAAAGAATTAGAGTTAATAATTTCAAATGCCATCCGTGAAGATGTTGGAGATGGCGATCACAGTTCATTAGCATGTATTCCTGCAACAGCAGAAGGAAAAGCTAAATTACTCGTAAAAGATGAGGGAATTATTGCAGGAATTGAATTTGCGAAAATGGTTTTTGCTTATGTTGATCCAGACATGAAAGTTGAAACACTTATTGAAGATGGAAGTAGTGTAAAGTACGGAGATATTGCCTTCTATGTAACAGGAAAGTCACAATCTATCTTAAAAGCAGAACGTTTGGTACTAAACGCAATGCAACGTATGAGTGCCATTGCTACAAAAACAAACATGTTTGTAAAGTTGCTGGAAGGAACTGGAACTAAAATTTTAGATACACGTAAAACAACACCTGGAATTAGAGCACTTGAAAAATGGGCTGTAAAAATTGGTGGTGGAGTCAATCACCGTTTTGCATTGTATGATATGATCATGTTAAAAGACAATCATATTGATTTTTGTGGAGGAATTACGCAAGCAATTACAAAAACGAAAGCATATTTAAAAGAAACCAATCGTGATTTAAAAATCATTGTGGAAGCGCGTGATTTAGGTGAAATTGCAGAAATTTTACAAACTGAAGGAGTCTACAGAATCTTAATTGATAACTTCAACTATGAAGATACACGAAAAGCAGTAGAAATGATTGGAGATCAATGTTTGACAGAATCTTCTGGAGGAATTAATGAAAAAACCATTCGCGAATACGCACTTTGTGGTGTCGATTACATTTCTTCTGGAGCATTAACGCATTCAGTATACAATTTAGATTTAAGCCTAAAAGCCGTTGACTAATGTCTAAAGACATCGAAGATAAACTCGCAAAAATCCCCATACTAAATGTATTGGTGCGATTACTCAAGAAGGTAAAACTTCCTGGACTTGAAGGTTTATCAATCTATGATCTTTTAGAAATGTATATTGTAGGAATCATTAATGGAGCTGTGACTTCTCGCGCTGGCGCAGTAGCATTTAGTTTCTTTATGGCTATATTCCCGTCATTACTATTCTTGCTAAATTTACTTCCATTCGTTCCAATTGAAGGTTTTCAAGCAAGCTTTATCAACACAATAACTTCTTTCTTACCAGACGAATCAGGGAATTTTCTCAATGAAATCATTGTAGATATTGTGAAAAACAAACGTGGAGGATTATTATCGTCTACATTTTTACTCTCTATTTTTTTAATGGCGAATGGTGTAAGTGCTATTTTTGCTGGATTTGAGAACTCATATTACATTCAAAAAAAGCGAAGATTCTTTCAGCAATACTTATACGCATTAAGTGTTGGTTTAATTTTGGCATTGTTGTTGATTTTAACCATAGTCGTATTGGGATATGTAGAAATATACATACCATATTTGAGTGACTTAGCTGGGAAAACAACTGGCTTGAATGTAGCACAAACAGACGAAACAGGAATCACTATTGCTAAATTTGCATTCTTGATTATCATGGTATACGTTGGAACAGCAATCTTGTATCACTTTGGAACGTACCAAGGTAGAAGAGCAAAATTCTTTTCTCCTGGAGCGTTATTGACTACAGTGTTAATTATACTTACGTCATATCTGTTTGGAATATATATTGCAAACTTCTCTCAATACAACGAGTTATACGGTTCTATTGGAGCGTTATTAATCTTGATGATGTATATATGGTTGAATGCGAACATATTACTCTTAGGATTTGAATTAAATGCTTCTATAGATATGCTAAAACTCAGAAGGCAGACAGGTTAATTTATTATGTTTGCATAATAAAAAGTAGTATATTACGAACGAAAATTATAAATAAACCCAATAAGAAATGAAAAAGACAATTTATGCGTTAATCGCTTTTTTAATCGTAGGTATGAGTGCTGTAAATGCACAAATTGAAGTAGGATCAGCGACACTTCCAGAAACAGTTACTTTTGACAGTCAAAAATTAGTATACAATGGAGCAGGTGTGCGTAAAAAAGCATGGTTTAAATTATATTCAGGCGGATTGTATTTAGTGCAAAAGTCAAGTGATGCTAAAGATATCATGGAGGCAGATGAAACAATGGCAATCAAATTACACATTACTTCACGATTAATTTCAAGTAAGAAAATGATCAATGCGGTAGATGATGGTTTTGAGAACTCTACAAAAGGAAATACAGCGCCTATTTCTTCTGAAATTGAGAAATTTAAAGGATTCTTTAGTGATGAAATAAACGATGGAGATATTTTCGATATTGTGTACGTTAAAGGTGATGGAGTTTCAGTATACAAAAATGGAACAAAGAAAGGAACGATTGCAGGTTTAGGATTCAAAAAAGCACTTTTCGGAATTTGGTTATCTGACAAGCCAGCAGATAAGCGTCTGAAAAAAGGAATGTTAGGAAACTAATACCATGAATCACATGAAAAAAAGAACATTCATTTATCTCGTTTTAGTATGTATTGCTGTTCAATTTAGCTTTGCACAAAGTGTTGTTGGGAAATGGAAAACCATTGACGATGAAACCGGAGAAGCTAAATCGATTGTAGAAATCTATGAAGAGAATGGTAAAATCTACGGGAAGGTTGTGGATATTCTGAATCCAGCAAAACGTGATGGATTATGTGAAAAATGTAAAGGAGATCGAAAAAACAAACCTGTATTAGGTATGCAAATCATCAACGGATTAAAAAAGGATGATGATGAATACAAAGGCGGTAAAATTCTAGATCCTGAAAAAGGAAAAGAATACAAATGTAAAATTTGGCTCGACTCCGATGATAAAAATAAATTATATGTACGTGGCTATATTGCTTTTCTATACCGAACTCAAAATTGGTATCGTGTAAATTAATTAGTCAACTACAGAAAACAAAGAAAACCACTCAAAAAAAATGAGTGGTTTTTTTATACAAACTAAGTATCTTTGAACTATGATATTTACTAAAAAAATAAGTTTATTATTGCTTTTTATCACTTTTGTTAGCCTTTCTTTTGGGCAAGAAGAAGTAATCACTATAATAGAACAAGAAGCGATAGATGAGGATTACAGAGAAGATCCTAAAGTTGATGGCAAAAAGAAACCTAAAAGACTTCCACGTTCATTCAAGGCATTTCGGTATGAATTTAAAGCGAATGGAAACGAGGTTCAATATGTTACTGTAAAAAACAAAGCTACAGAGCCTGATGAAACCATCGAAATAATTCCTGTAGATGATGTTGAAGATTTAGATATTATTCCTTACAACTTTGGTTTTGAATATCACAAAGCTGTATCGCACAGAAACGATATAGAGCGTCATTACTATGAAAATTATATTGTTTATAGGAATAAAAAGAAATATGGTTTAGTTTTAACGAATACTGTGATCTCTGCAAAGTTTGATATCATAGGAAAACCGTATTTGATAAGAGGAGAAGATCCAATGATATTAGTGGCAAAGAAAAAACGAGGAAAATACAAATGGGGAATTGTAAAATCAGATGGTAGTTTTTTACTTCCTATGGAGTATAGCGAAATTATTTTGCCATTAGAAACAGATGTTGCGATAAATTCTTCTGGAAGAAACAGCAAAGAAGAGAAAGGAACTTGGGCTAATTTGTCTCCGCCAGGATTGTTTACGGATGGCTTATATCATAATCATAAAATAATTGTTAAGAAAAAAGGTAAATATGGCTTATACAATGCAAACGGAGAAAAAGAATTAGCACCTGAATATGATCATATAGAAGTAAATAAATCACTTGATATATACACATTGCAAAAAGATGGTGAGTTTGGATTTTTAATAGCAGAATATAAGAAAAAAGGATTCTGGGGAATACATAAATTCACTGCTAAGAATACGAGAGTGAAAAAGTATTTAAAAATTTTCCCAACAAAAGACTATCAAATCTTTATTAAGGACAAACAGGCTTTTATAAAAGACGAGTCTGGAACCGTGAGTAAAGTAAATCACCGTACGCTTCTGAAAATGGTCAAAGAATAGCGCTTGTTTTTATATAAAGTATTTACCTTTGAATAATGGCTTACTTCATTGATGTTATATTACCAATTCCGCTGCAGCGACTGTTTACTTATAGTATCACAGAAGCAGAAGCACAATTTCTGCAACAAGGAATGCGTGTAGCAGTTCCATTTGGAAAAAGTAAGGTATACAGCGCCTTGGTTTATAAAGTGCATCAAACAGCTCCAGAAGTTTATGAAGCTAAAGAAATTCAGCAGATTCTAGATGAACAACCAATTGTTACTCCACAACAATTAAAACATTGGGAATGGATTGCGAGTTACTACATGTCGAGTTTGGGCGAAGTATTTCGCTCGGCAGTACCAAGTGCATTTTTGTTGGAAAGTGAAACTATTATCACTAAACATGCTACAAGTGAAGTTGACGAAAGTAAATTGAAAGATGATGAATTTTTAATTTTTGAAGCCTTGCAGCATCAGTCAATGTTAAAGATTCAAGAAATTAGCAACATTCTTGGGAAGAAAAACGTATTGCCCGTTTTAAAACGTTTGATTGATAAAAAAGTTATTCAGGTTTACGAAGAAATCTACGAACAATACAAGCCTAAATTGGTTCGTTACGTAAAGCTTCACGCGAATTATACAAGCGAAGAAAGTTTGCAGGAATTGCTTGAAACACTCAGTAGAGCCAAGAAGCAACGCGAAGTCATTCTTTCACTGTTTTCTCTTTCCGCCACAGCGAAAAAACCAATAACAGTCAAAGAGTTAACGAAACAAAGTAACGCGAGTTCGGCAGTTATTAAAGCGTTAATTGACAAAGAAATTCTAGAAGAATATTACATCCAAAGAGATAGAGTAGAGTATAGCGGAGACGAAACAGAAGATTCTAAACAACTCAACCAATATCAGCAAGAAGCTTATGAAACCATACAAACGGCATTTCAAACGCAAGATGTTTGTTTGCTGTATGGAATTACATCTTCAGGAAAAACAGAAGTATATGTAAAGCTCATTGAAGAAATTATAGCGACAGGAAAACAAGTTTTATATCTCTTACCAGAAATTGCGCTTACAACACAATTAATCACACGTTTACGGCAATATTTTGGTGAAAAAGTAGCAATTTATCATTCCAAATATTCAGTCCATGAACGCGTTGAAGCCTGGAACAATGTATTAAACAGCAAACCGAAGGCTCAGATTGTTTTGGGCGCACGTTCTTCGCTATTCTTACCATTTTCTAACTTGGGACTTATCATTGTAGATGAAGAACATGAAACATCTTTTAAGCAATTTGATCCTGCGCCAAGATACCATGCGCGCGATGCAGCTATTGTTTTAGCAAAAATGCATCAAGGGAAAATAGTATTAGGTTCTGCAACACCAAGTGTAGAAAGTTATTACAATACAAAGGTCAACAAATATGCATTGGCGACAATTATGAGGCGTTACGGAGACGTTTTGCTGCCAGACATGGAATTAGTCGATATCAAAGAGAAGCATCGTAAAAAACGCATGAAAGGTCATTTTTCCGATCGTTTGTTGGAAGAAATTGAAGAAACGATTGAAAATGGCGAACAAGTCATCTTATTTCAAAATCGTCGTGGTTATGCGCCAATCATTGAATGCAATACGTGCGGACATTCGCCACAATGTCCAAACTGTGATGTGAGTTTAACCTATCATCAATATAAAAATCAATTACGCTGTCATTATTGTAGTCATCATATAGCGATGCAACAGCAATGTTTGGCGTGCGGAAGTCATGAGCTAGATACCAAAGGTTTTGGAACACAGCAAATAGAAGAAGAACTCAAAGAATTAATGCCTGATGTAAAAGTTGGGCGTATGGATTTAGATACAACACGAGGAAAATACGGTTATCAGAAGATAATTTCGGCCTTTGAGCAACAAGAAATTCAGATTTTAGTAGGTACGCAAATGCTGACGAAAGGTTTGGATTTTAGAAATGTAAATTTGGTTGGAATTATGAATGCAGATAGTATGCTTAATTTTCCTGATTTTAGAGCGCATGAACGTAGCTTTCAACTCATTCAACAAGTTGCCGGTCGCGCCGGAAGAACTAAAAAACGAGGAAAAGTGATTGTACAAACCTACAATCCGTATCATCAAATATTGCAACAAGTCTCGGTAGGAGATTATGAGAATATGTTTAAAGATCAATTAAATGATCGCAGACAATTTCATTATCCACCATTCTACAGATTGATTAAAATTACACTCAAACACAAAGAGTATAATCGAGTAAATGAAAGTTCGGCTTGGTTTGCAAAATCATTGCGCAATAGTTTTGGAGACAATGTTTTAGGTCCAGAATTTCCGCCAATAGCGCGCATTCGTAACTTATATTTGAAAAACATCCTATTAAAAATACCGAAACAACAATCATTAGGAAAAACCAAAGAAGTAATTACGCGCATAAAAACAAGCTTCTTGTCTATTTCAGAATACAGAAGTGTCCGAATTATAATTGATGTAGATACGATTTAGTTGGGTATTAGGCTTTTGGTGTTAGATGTTAATAATGAGATGTTAGTATTGAGTATTGAGAGGCTTTACTCTTCGTAATGACGAATCAAAATTAAAACATTGGTATATTTTCAAATCGATACATTAAAAAAAACGTCACTTCGGATGTTTTTTCGTAATAAAATGAAGAAAAATTATATCGAAAAGTACTAAGAAAAATAATAGTGTCTAGCTGAGGTAGAAGACTAAATATTAGAAAGAGCTTCTGATAATTCTACTTTCTTATTTCTACTAAGCGGAATTAATTGACCTGAAATTTCAACATTCTTACTATTAAAACGATCTACTTTATCTAAATTCACAATGTAAGATTTGTGAATTCTTAAAAACTTATTCTCAGGCAATTGTTTCTCGAAAGCTTTCATGGTAGATAAAACGACAATATTACTTTCATCAGTAACTAACTTTACATAATCACCAAGTGCTTCAATCCACTTGATGCTATTTAAAATTACCTTACGTTTCTTTAAGTTGCTCTTTACAAAAATGTGATCGTCATCTTCATTGCTTTTCGCACCATAATTAGATTTATCTAACGCACGCGCAATGGCTTTATCAAAACGATCTTTTGTTAAAGGTTTGTGTAGAAAATCGGTTACATCATAGTTAAAAGCTTTAAAAGCATACTCGGTTTTTCCAGTAACCATAATAACTTGTGGAGGATTCTTCAATGATTCTAATAAATCAAATCCATTCAACACAGGCATTTCAATATCCAAAAAGATTAAATCGACATTATTTGTTTTCAATCCATTTTTAGCCTCTATAGCGTTGCTATATTCTGCAATTAAATTTAAAGAAGGATGATTTAACGTTAACTTGGCGACTGCCATGCGTTGTATAGAAGAATCATCTACAATAATACAGTTAAGCTTCATATGTTAAAAGCGATTTTATCAAATTTGGGTACATGCAATGTTATAAAAAATAAATCAAAACCACAACAAATTCGTACATTTATTATAGATTTAAGCGAAAAAAAAGAACTATTTTTGTTTGGTTTATAACAAATAAACAGTACATTTGCGCCCAATTTTAATTAAAAAATAGTATTTATGAATCATTATGAAACTGTTTTCATTTTAAATCCCGTTTTATCTGAAACTCAGATAAAGGAAACAGTAGCGAAATTTGAAGATTTCATTGTTTCTAGAGGTGGCAAAATGATTTCAAAAGAAAATTGGGGGCTAAAAAAGTTAGCATATCCAATTCAGCACAAAAAAAGTGGTTTCTATCACTTATTCGAATTCCAAGCACCAGGAGAAGTAATTACTCCTTACGAGCTAGAATTTAGACGTGACGAGCGTATCATGCGTTATTTAACTGTAAGATTAGATAAACATGCAATCGCTTGGGCAGAGAAAAGAAGAAATAGAAAAACCGCTAAATCTTAAGAAATATGTCTTCAATAGAACAACAAGCAAAAGGAAAGAAAGAAGGAGAAATTAGATATTTAACTCCTTTGAACATAGAGACTACGAAGGCAAAGAAATATTGCCGTTTTAAGAAATCTGGTATCAAATATATCGATTATAAAGATCCAGACTTCTTATTAAAGTTTGTAAACGAACAAGGTAAATTGTTACCACGTCGTTTAACAGGAACTTCATTAAAGTATCAACGAAAAGTGTCTGTAGCTGTAAAAAGAGCACGTCACTTAGCATTAATGCCATATGTTGGCGACATGTTAAAATAAAATAGAGACAGATTATGGAACTTATTTTAAGACAAGACGTTGAAAATTTAGGATTTAAAGATGATATCGTAACTGTAAAAAACGGATACGGAAGAAACTTCTTAATCCCACAAGGATTTGCAACATTAGCAACAAGTTCAGCTAAAAAAGTTTTAGCAGAAAACTTGAAACAAAAAGCATATAAAGAGCAAAAATTAGTTGATGAGGCTAATGCAACTGCGAAAGCATTGTTAGACTTAGAGATTAAAATTACTGCAAAAACTGGAGCCGGAACGAAATTATTCGGATCAGTAAACAACATTAACTTAGCAGAAGCACTTGAAAAAGCTGGTCACTCAATTGAGAAGAAATTTATCAAAGTAATCGGAGGAAGTGTAAAAAGAACTGGAAAGTACGAAGCAAAAGTTAGACTTCACAGAAATGTAATCGTTGATTTACCTTTCGAAGTTATTGCAGAAGCATAATATTACAACGCTAAGCGTTTTTATACAAGAAGCCACTCAATTTGAGTGGCTTTTTTTATGGTTTAAATTTTGAATAATTGTAAATTTGCACTCTTTATTTTAAAGCATGAAATACACTAGACTTACAAAAGAACAATTAGAAGAACTACATCAAGAGTTTATCAACTTTTTAGCAACACAATCTATTACAGCTGACGAATGGGCAAAGCTAAAAGAAGAAAAACCACAAGTGGCTGAAGAAGAAATAGATGTTTTTAGTGACTTGGTTTGGGAAGGTGTATTGAAACAAGCAAATTACTTAGAAAATATTTCTCCGCAACACATGTATTTATTTCACTTGCGTGAAGATGAAATGAAGTTAATTGCAGTGAAAATTCTAAAAGAAAATATCGATATCACCACGAAAGATGGTTTTGCTTGGCTACGCGATAACTATGCTACTGAAGAAGTAGAAATTTTAACAGCAAATAAAGCATATTCTGATGATAGAAATGCAGACAAATTTGCATTGCTTCAACAAGGTTCAAACATTACCAAAGGACAACTATATCAATGGTTTGAAACGATGATGGCGTAGTTTATCGAAATTATATTACTTTTTGAATCTAATACAATTTCAAAGATTCAACATATTTTTTTTATTGTATATTCGAACAGCTTTAAACAATTATAAAACTATTTTTTGCTTCTTCTGCAATAAATTTGAATATACATAATGAGGAAAAAATACTTTCTACCTTTATTTCTTTTCTATATAATTACTGCTTTTGGGCAACAATCAACTGTTGCAAAACAAATTGTAGAAGGAGAAATTGAATTTATTTCAAAACTTCCAGATCCTGCTACAATGGATTATCCAGATTGTAACTATACTGCGGTCTTAAATCTCAAATCAAATTCGTCTGATGTTAGCATAAGTATTGTTTTTAAAGGCATTGAAAACAGAAAAAAACTTGCAACTGCTAATTATAGAGCAGGAGACAAAGTAAGAGTCACGATGATTCCTTTTGAAAAAGCAGACGCAGAAATTCGTCAAACACAACTGGCAGATGGAGTAGATGATTTTGAAATGAAAGTCTACTACGCGGTTGAATCCAAAAAAATAAAACGATATTCAAAAGGTGCAAAAAGGACTCTAGAAGCAAAAACGACAAAAGTTACCTCGATAGAAATTGTTGCTAAAGATCGAAAATCTGCTCGAATTCGGAAGAAAAAGATAAAATCTGAAATAAAAAGAATTGACAAGCTCTTAAAATCTCACGGCGGTACTTGGACGCAATGGGAAGACGACATTCAAGAGTTTAAAACGGAATATGCGAAAGCCACAGAAGCACAAGCGTCAAAATGGGTTGGAAATGCTTTCTTTTCTGCGGGAAACGCTTATGCGGAACAAAACGAAGGTAATTTTGTAGAAGCAATGACAAGTTTCAATACGTATTTAAAACAATACAATATTGATTTAATTGTGATTAGAATTCCTTTTAAAGGAGAAGTTTCGGGGAACTTGTTTAGTGATAAACTTTCTGACTATGTCGTGAATCCATATGCGATGAAAGTCACACAAGAATTACTAAAAAATGATGTTGAAGTTCACGATATTCTTCCAAAACTACTCGAAGAACGAGAAAAACATCCGCTACTATTTTGGTACAATGACTTTGAAGAAACACATCCAGCGGAAGCGATATCGTGGATTGTTGCCAGAGAACTCAAAGAACTATTATCCAGATATCCTGAATATGAAAACATTCCTAGAATCGAGACACTCATAAAAGATACGGTTGGTATTCGTAATGGAAAATCTTATCGTTGGCCAACAGGAAACAAAGCGTTTAAAGCCAACAAAATGATTACGTTCAAGTCTGTAACTGATACCTTAGGAAAAGTGTTGGATATAAATTATGATGAAAATTACTCACCTTTTTTATTCATCGGGAACTCTTTCTTGGCATTTCCATCTATAAAACGAGGCGGAAGTATTCCACATTATTTTGCATATGAAACAGGTTTTTCTCCAGATGTATATTATAGAAGTGGTGGCATTGGACTTGGACGCCTAATTTACCAAAAAGGACTTTCATTTATCGAAAAAAGACGCGCTTTAGTATACATTGCATTGCCACAATCTTTTCAAGGAACAGTTCCTGTAATTCCATTAAGTGCAAGTATCAATGAAGAAAAGTATGGTGAAAAATCAATTATTAAATTAGATAAGAATACATGGGCTAAACATACTGCATTTATTCCAGAAGAATCAGAGAAAAACATATTACTCATTCAACAAAACGGCTACTTAAGAGCAATAGGAAAAGAAGTTGGTAAAAGTGATGGTGGCGATATTATTGTAACATTACCAAAAACTCCTACGTTTGACAAAAATGATATTTTAAAAATAGGATTTGAATTTCGATCTGTCGGATTTGGAACTGTAGTCGTCAATTACAACGGAGAAGAAAAAAGCTTTTTACGATCAAATGATTCAAATGATGATTATTTTGAAACCGTATACTTTAAAATAAACAAACAAACGAACAATAGAGAATTCAAAATATCATTTCGTGGTATCAAACGAAAACAAGTCATCAAAGAAATAAATGTAAGTTTACTCAGTTCCAAATAGAATTTATAAATGGTATTTAGTTCCTACTTTTTTATCTTTTACTTTCTACCAATAGTACTGTTATTGTATTATATATCTCCTAAAAAATGGAGACATTTTACATTAACAGTCATAAGTTATATCTTTTATGGATGGGCAAATCCTGCGTTTGTAGTATTGATGATAGGAAGCACAATCATTGATTATATTTGTGGACTTTTTATTGCAGAACGTTGGGGAAAGAATTGGTCGAAACCTATAGAAAACCTAGTAAAAGGCGGAGAACGCACCAGACGACAAAAATTAGCAGTTACCATTTCTGTAATCTCTAACTTATCGCTACTAGCATTTTTTAAATACTTCAATTTTGCTGTAGAAAACTATAATTCACTGCTAGAGTTTATAGGTGTAGAAACGATAGCGTCTGATAGTATTATTAATGTAATATTACCGCTAGGAATTAGCTTTTATACATTTCAAAGTATGAGTTATTCCATCGATATTTATCGTGGAGACGCAAAACCAATTCGAAACTTCATAGACTTTGCGTGTTATGTGTCTATGTTTCCACAATTGGTTGCAGGACCAATCATTAGATTTCAAGATGTTTCCAATCAGCTAAAGCACAGAACACATACTCTTGAAAAATTCTCTCGTGGAATTGCTTTCTTTTGCTTAGGAATGGCAAAAAAAGTATTGTTGGCAAATCCGTGTGGTAAAATTGCAGATGTTTGCTTTGATTCTGTTGATGTTGGATTGCTCAATTCTTGGTATGGCGCTATATCGTATGCATTTCAGATTTACTTTGATTTTAGTGGTTATTCAGATATGGCAATTGGATTAGGACTCATGTTAGGTTTTGTATTTCCTAAAAACTTCGATGCGCCATATTCTTCCAGAAGTATCACTGAATTTTGGCGTCGTTGGCATATTTCATTATCAACATGGTTACGCGATTATCTATACATTCCATTAGGTGGAAACAGAAACGGAAATACGAGAACGTATATCAACTTAATGATTGTGATGTTGCTTGGCGGATTATGGCATGGTTCTTCTTGGAATTTCGTCATTTGGGGCGCAATACACGGAACATTTCTAGCATTGGAAAGGCTTGCCAACAAAAAAGCATTTTATCAAAAGCTTCCTAAAATAGCAGGAATCATCATTACATTTATCATCGTAGTATTTGCATGGGTATTCTTTAGAGCAACCGATTTGCCAAGCGCCATGCACTATTTACAAGCAATGTTTGGTGGTACTTCAGCAACACAAATAGATGTCGTAAATAATGTTTTAATACGGAATCCGTATTACATTTTTAGCTTTATCCTTGCGGGAATTGTGGTTTGGAAATTTCCACAGACGTGGGATTTTACCAAAAAAATCACATTCGCAAAAACAATTTGGATCATGCTACTCATGATCGTTTCTGTCATGGCGTTGATGACGCAAGATTTCAACCCATTTATTTATTTTATATTTTAAAAGATGGCGATGAAAAACAAAAAAATGACTCGAGAAGAAATTGCCATGATTGACATTGGAAGTACAGATATTTCCAAAAGCAATCAGAAGTTATTGTTAGTCTTCTTTTTACTGTTGATGGTTTCTGCGATGATCATTCAAATCATATGGAAAGAAGATAATGAACATATCACAAACACTAATTTCCACTCAGAAACAGTATCAGCGGAAGCGACATCATTTTTTACATCAATTTCAAATAAAAATGACAAACTATTAACCAATATCAAGGGATTTGAAACAGGAATTGAAGAAAGTTCCATCTATCGTAAAACACTAATTCCTTTCATGCAGGCTGGTTTGCTGAATGTTTTTCGAACAGGAAATGAAAATGCTTGGGTGAGTAAAGATAATTTCTACTATAAATATTCCAATCAATATTTAACACAAGCAGGTTTTTTAGAAACTCAGCAATTAAACAAAAGGGCGAAAGAAGAAAGCATACAACCCAATCCACTCAAAGCAATTCTTGATTTCAAAGAAAAATTAGCCAAAAGAAACATCCAATTGGTCATAGTTCCTGCGCCACCAAAAGCTGCCGTTACGTTAAAAAACGATCAAAAATTACTCAATAATGCTTCCTATAATGACTTTTTGAAGTTTTTAATGCAGAATGATATTGCTATTTGTGATGTGTTTTCATTAGTAGAACGAGAAAAACTTGAAGCTGACAGTTATTTAAGATATGATACGCATTGGTCGCCAACTGTTATGAATGCCGTTTCAAAGGAAATAGGGAAGTTATTAGACAGTTTAAACATTCCGAAAGGAAATACAATCTATACAAAGAATAAGCTAACTGTATCAAACTATGGAGATATTGTCGATATGCTTACGATGGAAGGAAAAGACAATTATTTTGAAACGCAAACTGTAGAAATTGAGCAAATTCTGGAAGATAATTTCCTTTTCAAACCTTCTAGACAATCTGATATTTTGTTTTTAGGAGATAGTTACGCAAATATATACTCTTTGGAAGCAATGAATTGGGGGACTTCTGCGGGACTTTCTGAACATATCAGTATGTATATGCAAAAACCTGTAGATCGTATTCAAATGAACGATGCAGGTGCGTACGTAACGCGTTTATCGCTTTCTAACGAACTCAAGCGAGGAAAAGATCGATTGGAAGGAAAAAAAGTAGTCGTTTGGGAATTTGCGGCACGAGAATTGTGTTTTGGAGATTGGAAAATAGTACCTATGCAATTAAATGAAGATTATGTTTCTGAATTTTTTGTACCAGAAGAAAAAACTTCGGTTACTGTAACTGGAATTGTGAGCGAAACGAGCAATGTGCCAATTCCAAATACAGTTCCATATAAAGATCATGTAGTTTCTGTACATCTTACAGCGATGAAAGATATTGGAACAGGAAAAGAATTAGGCGAATCTGTTGTATATTTATCGAGTATGAAAGATAATGTTTGGACAGCTGCTGCACGATTGCGAAACGGGCAAAAAGTTACCATAACATTACACGACTGGAATACATTTTCTGATAGATATGGCGCAATGAACCGTTCTGAATTACAGGATGATGAATTGTCCTTTGCTGATCCATGTTGGGGAATTTTGAAAATAAATAATCACAAAGAATGAAAAATAACTACAAACTCCTTGGAATTATTTCCATATTTCTTTTTTCTGTACATAGTACTGCACAAACTGCTTTTGAGAAAATTTGCAAAGAAAAAGTAGCAAATACGTTAGCAACTACTATTGTAGGAGAAGATGGTTGGTTGTTTTTAGCTTCTGAACTATCTCATATATCAAAAGGAAAATTTTATGGGAAAGAAGCCGCAAAAACAGCTGTTAGTACGAATCCATCGCGACAAGATCCAATTCCAGCTATCGTTGATTTTAACAATCAACTGAAAGCGCAAGGAATTCAATTATATCTTGTGCCAGTTCCGCCAAAAGCAATAGTGAATGCTAACAAAATTGATGCTTCTGTAACGAAAAATCAAAATGTATCTATTCATTATAAAAATCTATACAAAGAACTGTCAAAACAAGGTGTGGAAGTGATCAATCTATTTCCTGCATTTGTCAAAGAAACCGAAAAAGGAAATCCTACGTACTGTAAGCAAGATTCGCATTGGAATCCAAAAGGAATTGAAGTTGCTAGCAAAGCAGTTGCTGGAAAAATAAAGAATCAGGATTGGTACACAAAGTATTCAGGAACTAAACAACAAGAAAAAGCAACAAAAAAGACGATTCAAATAGATGGTGATTTAAAAGCTGGCGCAGCAAATGCAAGTTTAGGAAAAGAAAAAATAGTTATCAATTCATTTCAAAAATCTTCAAAAATTGATACAAATTCTCCAGTATTGATTATTGGTGATAGTCATACCTTAATTTTTCATGCTGGCGGCGATATGTTGGCTAAAAATGCTGGATTCTCAGATAATTTGGCAGCGCAACTAGGATTAAATGTAGATCTAATTGGCGTAAAAGGTTCAGGAACATCTTCGGTTCGAATTGATTTATACAGAAAAGCAAAAAATAAAGATTGGCTTGGTAAAAAGAAAGTAATTATTTGGTGTTTTGCTGCAAGAGATTTTTCAGAATCTAAAAATGGTTGGCGTAAAGTTCCTGTGGTGAAGTAATTTTATTTATTGATGAATTCGTTTTTATGCGTACGAATGTATTTAATTCGCAATTCACTAAAATTTTCTTCATTGCCTAATTCGTAAAATTCAGTATCAAGCGCATTCAGTGGATTATTTTCGTATGATTTACTGAAGTTTTCAACAGTTCCGTCGTCAAATTTTGTCAATTTGTCTTTATTTTCTAGATAAATTTTGTTGGCTTTTGAAGTCAATTCAGCATGTTTTTTTGCTCCCATCATCATAAAACCTTTCTCTGCCATTTCTGCAAATTGACCACTTGAATTAAAGTAGAACTGATTGAAACCACCATTATTAACTTCTCCTTCTAAAATCCAAGTCGCCCAAAAACCTTGCTGCCCTTTGGTGAGTTTTCTAATGTTTTGAAGTTCATTGCTTAAGTTTTCTTTAATATTCTCGTATATATTGTCAAAAATAGCTTGTTCAAGGTTTTCATCGGTTATTATATCAATATCTTTAGAAGTAAGGACTTTGTATATCTTTCTATTATTCCATTCATCTAGAATAGTTTCCATTTCGGTATGTTTTTTTGGTTTTTCGATTTGTTTTTTATATCCCAAAAAACTTAGAATAGATCCCAAAGTCATCATAAGAATTAGCTTTTTATTCATTGAATTATTCTTGCTCTCTAATTATTTTTACAATTCTATTATTTATGATTTCAGATAAGTTCCAATTGTATAATTTAGGATCAGTTGTGCTGTAAAACTCAATTACAACAGTATCAATATCTTTATGATATTTTGCAAAACTCTGATATCCAGGAACCCAACCAGCATGTTCGTATTTATAAACAGAAGCATAAGTTTCTCGTTCTTCTGGTGTAAATACAGTTCCGTCATTTAAAGCTCTTATAAAATGACCAACATCTTCTGCAGTAGCGAGCATTCCGTGATCATTTTCTTTCAAATCTAAAGAATAACCTACATGATAACCACTCATTACATCGTCTATATTTACATCATTTATTGAAGCAAATGTATTGTTGAGGTTTAGTGGATTTAATATTTCTTCTTGAATGAATTGAAAGTTGTCATAACCAAGTACATTATCCATGATTTTATTAAGTAAAAGATAATTAGTATTGCAATATTCGTACTCTTCGCCAGGTTCAAAATTTGCTGGTTGATTTAAAATTAAAGCAAGACTTTCTTCGTATGTTTTTGTCGGTTCTCCCCAAAAGCCTGGAGCGTCCGTAAAATTTGGAATTCCGCTTTTATGCTGTATCATAAGTCTTAGAGTGATTTTTTCAGCATTTTCAATTCTTCCCACAAGTTCTGGCAAATAATCTGCAATTGTTTTATCTAAAGAAAGTTTGTCACTATGTACCAATTTAGTAACTGCTACAGCATCATACAATTTGCTAATGCTAGCAATCTTAAACAACGCGGAAGGTTTTGCGGCTATTTTAGAATCTCTATTATGCCAACCAGAAGCAAAATACTGAGGTGATTTGTTTGCTTGATCTACATAGATAATCATTCCATCAAAACCATGTCCAATGGCTTCATTTGCTTGCTCTTGAACGCTATCAGGTAGTGGAAGTATCCAAGCTTTCACTAATAACCATGGAACAAAAAATAAAGAAGTTATGGTTCCGACTAGTAATACGATTCTAAAAATTCCTTTCTTGCTCATAATGTTAGTTGCTTTTCCGTTTTTGTATGACACATTCAAAATTGAATATATATATCAAGAATGTAAATTTTTATGATCTGAATTGTTGAATTCGATAGACGAAGTGTATTCATCTTTTATGCTAAGTAATGACTAATTAGCTTCGTTCTTTTCCGAAACGATCCATTTTGCAACCACAGTTTTTACAAGTATTTCCGCCCCATAAAATCTCATACCAACCTTTTGGTTTTCGAACACGAGGTTGTTCTTCGTTACATTTTGGACAGTGAATGACTTTAAAGTTTAATGGCATAATTTTTTGAAAATAGATACTACAAGATACATAAAAAAGTAAAAGGCCTTTATCTAAACTTAAAGGTAACAATTTCTCTAATGCAAACGACCTTCAATCTTTTAATCATTCAATTTTTCAATCCCTAAAAAATAGACTTATATTTGCGCCACAATACAGAATCATGGCACAAAAACCAAGCATACCAAGAGGAACAAGAGATTTTTCTCCTTTAGAAGTAACAAAACGTAATTATATTTTTAATACCATAAAGTCAGCTTTTCAAAACTTTGGATTTCAACCAATTGAAACACCTTCATTTGAAAATTTACAAACGCTGACAGGTAAGTATGGAGAAGAAGGAGACAAGCTTATCTTTAAAATCCTGAATTCAGGAGATAAAGTAAAAAAAGCGGATGTAAAAGCTTTGGAAGAAGGAAACTTAACGCGTTTTTCTAATTCATTATCAGAAAAAGCTTTGCGTTATGACTTAACCGTTCCTTTTGCTCGCTACGTAGTACAACATCAAAACGAGATCACATTTCCATTTAAACGTTACCAAATTCAACCAGTTTGGCGTGCAGATAGACCTGCAAATGGACGTTTTAGAGAGTTTTTTCAATGTGATGCAGATGTTGTTGGATCGAAATCTTTGTGGCAAGAAGTAGAATTTGTTCAATTGTATGACAAAGTATTCTCTGATTTAGGATTAGAAGGAGTTACAATTAAGATTAATAATCGTAAAATTCTTTCTGGAATTGCTGAGGTAATAGGAGCAAAGGACAAATTGATTGACTTTACGGTTGCTTTAGACAAATTAGATAAGATTGGCGAAGATGGTGTGAAAAACGAAATGTTGAACAAAGGCATTTCTGCGGAAGCGATAGAAAAAGTACAGCCATTGTTTGGATTTTCTGGGAATTTAGATGAAAAACTAACGCAATTAAAAGAATTACTTTTAAGTTCTGAAGAAGGAATGAAAGGAATTAGTGAGTTAGAATTTGTCTTTGAAGCCATTAATGTTTTAGGATTACAGACTGCAAAACTCGATTTAGACATTACGCTTGCCAGAGGATTAAATTATTATACAGGTGCCATCTTTGAAGTTGCTGCGCCAGAAGGTGTAAAAATGGGCTCTATTGGCGGCGGCGGACGTTATGATGATTTAACAGGCATTTTTGGATTAAAAGATGTGAGTGGTGTTGGTATTTCGTTTGGTTTGGATAGAATTTACTTAGTGTTAGAACAACTTGATTTGTTTCCAAAAACGGTTTCAGATAAAGTAGATGTATTGTGTATTAATTTTGGTGAAAAGGAAGCACTAGCTTCTATGCGTTTGATTAAAGTTCTGAGAGAAGCAGGAAAAAGCGCAGAATTATATCCAGATAGTACAAAAATGAAAAAACAAATGAATTACGCTAACAAACGCGAAATTCCATACGTAGTAATTATTGGAGGAAATGAACTTGAAAATAATACGTGCGTTGTGAAAAATATGAAATCAGGAACACAATTAGAAGTTCCTTTTGATGAGATACTGACAGCTTTTTAATAGCAAGGAAGAATATAAAATAAAAACCGCAGCAATCGCTGCGGTTTTTTTATGAAATCAATTGAATTGTATGTGTCAGTATTTTATTATTTAATGATAATTTTCTTAATTAAATTTCCTTCTGTAAAATCTAATTTTATCATATAAACTCCTTGTTTTACTTGTTGTAAATCTAAAGCAATTTGTGAGTTGTTTTCAGAAATACTGCGTTGTAATATTTGTTCTCCTAATAAGTTATAGATGACAATGTTTTGTAATGAATGATGATCAGTATCAATATAGAGTTTATCTTCTACAGGATTTGGATATATATTCACGTTTGTTAAAAGTTCATCCGTAACAGACAAAGGAATTACGGTAACATTCACCATTTCGCTAGTGATATTATCTCCACATGCTGCATTTGTAGCTGTTAAGGTAACGGTATAATTTCCAGAAACTACGTATGTATGCGTTGGATTTTCGTCTGTAGACATATTTCCATCGCCAAAATCCCAAGAATATGAAGTAGCATTAGTAGAAGTATTTGTAAAAGTTACTTCTCCATTATCTGATGAGTTGACCTGAAATGTATAGTCAGGAGTAGGAGATGGGTTTACGGTTACAGTAACTTCTTTTCGAGCACTTCTTATTGAATTCATCTTCCAGTTGTAGAAGAAATAGTAAAAATCTAAACCAGCGCTACTATTTTTAATAGATACACTTCCGTTGCTGTATGGATAATTTACTCCAGAATTAGTTCTGTAAACAGTTAATCCGGACGATAATTCTTTGATCGCTAAACGTAAATTATTAGCCACAGGTAAGATAAAATCTAAATCTACGGATTGTATGCCAGCAGTTGGAAGAATTATAATCCTTGAATCAAGCATATTACCAGAACTATCTTGTAATTGTATTTCAAGTTCTCCAGCTTGGTTAGAGTTTATAGTGACTTCATCTAACATCACAGACTCTGTACAATCAAATATTAAGTATTGCGCTACATTTGTAAATTGCGATCCATTAGAAGCGCTGTCTGTAATACCTACATCTGCTTTACTAATTACGTCTTCTACATAATACGTAGTTGTTGAGGTTAGCGTAGGTGTGTTGTATGATGTTCCTGTTGCTACTGGAGTGTCTCCGTCGATAGAAGTATACCAATTCAAAACACCATTTCCTGAAGCAGATAACATTGCAGATCCTGAATCGCAAAGTTCTGTTCCATTAGCTACGGGTAGTGATGTAGTAGCGATCATAGTGACGTCTTGCACAGTTTTAGCATTATCAGTTACGGTTACAGATATTGTTTGTGTTTCATATCCTGGCGCTTCATACGTAACGTTGTAAGTTCCACCATCGATCAATCTATAATAATCACCGTGTTCTTCAAAGGAAAAAACATACGAGTTTAACTTATCATGTCCAGCAATGGAAATTTGAGCGACAATAGGATTTCCAGATGCATCTGTGATCTTTCCTTGAAAACCATAATTTGCCTGTTTTATATAATCTAAAAAAGCTTGTCTGTTATATTCCCAGTGATTTGGTAATTCTGATGCTGGTAGAAATTTTATATCAGATAACTCTAGTGTTACTTCTTTACTGTGAAGATAAAAGTTGGTATAATCTTGTCTTCCTCCATATACTAAAAACCATTGTACGCCATTGGTTACACCAGGACTTGGATATATATGAGCATCTTCATCAACGGTCATATACGTAGTATCTCCTAAAGCATCACTAGCATTTTGTGCATTGGTAGCATATATTACAGAAATACGTTCGTAATAATCATGGTCTGCATGTTGTGTTGTTGTATTATCGTAAGGATAATTTACCAATTCTGTTCCGCCATGAAGATTTGCAACAAGGACAAAATTTCTAGAAGCTTGAAAATTCATGAAAAACTCAGTTTCTGCTTCATAATCACCATTTATAGCGTTATTGTGAATTCCACCGATATTATCTGGATAATTACGGTTCAAGTCTTGTCCAGAAGAATTAGTTCTCGTAGGATTACTGATAATGTCACTTCCAGGCGCGCCATAGCTTCCATCAGGATTTGCTAATGGATTGATGTAAATTTCTGTAGAATTTACGATGTCTGCTATTTCACTATCTGTAGCGTAGTTGGAAAGTAAATGATCAATAAAACGAATCATTAAAGGATATCCTGCTAATTCATCTCCATGCATAGAAGAAGAATAGAAAAACTCTGGTTCAGCTTCTTTAATGGCAACATTATCAGAAATTTTTAAAACATACAGTTCTCTTCCGTTTGGAGTAGTTCCAATGCTTTGCAATGAACATAAATTTGGATAATCGGTTACAAAAGACTGCATTTTTGCAACATATTGTGAATACGTAGGATATAAATTCCATTGCGTATCCCATTGTGCTTGTGCGGCATCAGAAATGTTTGCATGTGGATTGAATTCATTGTCTTCGGTTAGGATTTCATAATCTAAATTGTAAGTTAAAAATTGATTGAATGTAGCAGCATTTGCATATGCTTTTACTCTTAATGTTTCTCTGTCGATTGGTTTGTGTCCAAAAGAAAGAAATGAAGCTATTTCTCTTAATTGTGTTTCGTTTTGTGCTGTAAATTGGAAGCAGACTTCTCCTTTTTGGGTTAAATATTGATCTGCTTTTGAACGGTCTCTGTTTTGCGCATATAAAGAGCACGCAAAAAATCCTGCTAGTAGGAATAGCATGATAGTTTTTTTCATGGTAGACAATTTTTTTGGTGGGTTAAGTTGGGTAATAAAAAGGAAGAATAGAGCATTATAATTGTTTCTTATATGTCTTTCTACGCTTATGGGTAACAGGTTTAAAATGCTTCCAGAGTTGATGAATGGCTGTGTTTTCAATCAATTCAGGAGTTCTTATGCAAGTTTCAATATTCTTCTCTGTAAATGTCAAATAATACTCCATAAACAAAATTGCAGTCAATCCTTTATTTTGATATTCTGGATGTACTCCAATTAGATAGAAAGTGATATTTTTTGGCTTTTTACGAGCCTTTAGTAAATGAAAAATTCCAAAAGGAAACAATTTACCATTCATTTTTTGTAGAGCTCTGGCAAATGAAGGCATGACAATAGCAAAAGCTACTAGATTATCATCTTTATCAACTACAAATTTGATAAATTCTGGATTGATAAAATTCAAATAGCGATCTTTAAAATAAGCTTTTTGAATGTCATTAATAGGAACAAAAGATGCTAAAGAAGCATAGGAAGCATTAAATAAATCAAACATTTGATCTACATAAGGCATAATATCTTTTGTCTTGGTAAAATTAAGTTCGCGAAGTTGATATCTTTTTTTGATTAAATTTTGGACGCGCTCAAAGAATTTTGGCTTTACATTTTCAAAAGGAAATTTATTCTCTAAGTATTCTTTTTCTTTGATTAAACCATGATGAATTAAATGCTTTTCATAATACGGATGATTGTACCAAGTAATCATCGTACCAATATGATCAAAACCTTCTGTAAGAACACCAACTTTGTCTAGATTTGAAAAGCCGACAGGACCTTCCATGTATTCTAAATTGTGTGAGCGTCCAATTTCCGCAACTTTGTCAAGCAACGCTTTAGAAACTTCCAAATCGTCAATCATATCAAACCATCCAAAACGCATTTTAGAAAGTTTTTGTTCTTTTACTTCAATCCAATTAACAATTGCAGCAACACGACCTACTATTTTTCCATCTTTATACGCTAAGAAAAAAGTGGCATCAGCATCTAAAAACGCAGGATTTTTTTCTTTATCAAATGTTTCTAATTCATCTTTAATAATTGGCGGAACCCAATATTTAGAACCTTTGTAAAGACTAAAAGGAAACTTTACAAACTTTTTTAATTCCTTTTTATTGGCAACTTCTCTTACTTCAATCATTGACTATCAATTTGGTTGGTAAAAAAGGAATTAGTTGTCGTTTCCGTCGTCTTCAAACTTCTCCAACTCTTTTTCGTCTTTCTTTTTCTTCTTTTTTTGATCTTCTCCTTTCGGATCTTGCTCCTCAATAGGAATCAATTCGTCCTCGTGCATATCATCAAATCTGTATGAAAGTCCGAAACCTGCAAATATACGTGTCGGTGTGTTTTTTACACCAGCACCAACATAGGCATCTAACTGAAGATCATCACCTAATAAATAAGCGCCACCAGCTCTAAATAAAGCATCTGCATAGCGATCACTATCAATTCCCTGATGCTCTACAAAAGCAGACCATTTTGGATTGTCAAACGCATGCGTTAAGGTAACTATGTAACTTAATTCTTTTGAATCAGAAGTAATTCTATCATAGGTAATATTAGAAACAAAAACCCAACGACCAGCAAAGTGACTTTGTGTAGCCACAGTTACTTTTGGACTTATTGAAGGTTCTGTTCTAGGAAAATATGGATTGTCTGAAAACACAAAGTTTGCTCCGGCATATACACCAATTGCAGGAATTAAATCTTTCCAACGAAATGAGTTGTTAGCTTTCCAGCTATATAAATTTGGTTTTTCTAATTCGGATTTTAAATACGGATCATAAATCATGTATTTAGCTCCAATAGTATGTGTTAAAAAGCCATTTCTGTTAAATTCTAATGCAGGATTTGTAGCATTATTCGTAAAAGTATCAAATTGATATGCGCCTTCCCAACTGATTTCTAGTTGCTCTTTAAACAATCCGTAACGCAAGGCAAAATCTAGTCCAAATGCACTTACTTCTGTATTTAATTTTTTATGTTCTTGTTTGTCAACAAACATTCCGCCTTCAAACTGAATTACATTTTTTCCAACAGAATATGCACTAATAGAAGCGCCTGGACGGTTAGAATTAATTACTTCAGTATACTGAGCAAAAGCAGAAGAGGAGATTAATAAAAAACCAATAACTGCTAAGAAAGAATATGTTTTCATATGTTTTTAGGTGTTGTTTTTCAATATGCTAAGAAAACATCTGTAAAAGTTACGTCATCAAGTATTATAAACTGAAAGACAGATGTTTTATCATTTTTTTTTGGGTTAAATTCAAAACTACATAAAATTATAGTTTTTTATCTAGTAAAAACGATATTAAATGTCCATAAATTGTATTTTTGAAAAAATATAGGTTACATTATAATATGGGAGTACTAAGAACAATATTCATAATAATTCTAGTAGTGTACGGAATACGTATTTTATCTAGATTATTCGCACCATTCATGTTGCGATATGTAGCAAAAAAAGCTGAAAAGCAGTTCTCAGCGCAGTTCAAGCAACATGCAGAAAGTCAACAACAAACTCGAGAAGGAGAAACAACAATTGATAAAATGCCAAATACAAGATCTTCTAAAAATGTCGGAGAATATATCGATTTTGAAGAAGTTGACTAACGATTTATCTATTTTACAGCGCCTTTTTCTAAAGGTTTAGTATATTGCTTTCATTCTTTACACGCTAAAAAAACATCAAGTGAATATAGATTTCAAAAAAATAATTCCTCACGCAATAGCATTAGTGTTATTTGTTGGAATGTCATTAGCTTATTTTTATCCAGTATTACAAGGGAAAAAAATTCAACAAACAGATATTGTTCAATATGCTGGAATGGCAAAAAAACAAAATGATTATCGAGAAACTACTGGCGAAGAATTGTACTGGACAGATAGTGCTTATGGAGGAATGCCTACATATCTCTTAGGAGCACGCTATCCACATTCTTATATAAAAACACTTGACCGAACTTTACGATTTTTACCACGTCCAGCAGATTATTTGTTTCTTTATTTTCTAGGGATTTATGTCTTGCTACTCGTAATGAAAGTCAATTGGAAACTCTCCATTCTAGGTGCAATCGCCTTTGGATTTTCCACATACTTTATAATTATTCTCGGCGTTGGTCACAACGCCAAAGCACATGCAATTGCTTATTTTCCATTAATATTAGCCGGAATATTACTGACGTTTCAGCGGAAATATATTTGGGGATTTTTGCTCACAGCCGTCGCTATGTCTTTGGAAATCATGACATCGCATCCGCAGATGACATATTACTTAATGTTGTTGGTAGGTGTTTTAGGTTTAGTGTATTTAATAAAAGCAATTCAAGACAAAGAATTGCCACATTTCTTCAAAACAGTAGGATTACTCGTAGCAGCTGTATTGTTAGGTGTTGGTGTTAATGGAACCAATTTGTTAACTACAAAAGAGTATGCAGATTGGAGTATTCGTGGAAAGAGTGAACTTACCATCAATCCTGATGGCTCTAAAAAAGATCGTCAAGGACTTTCTAAAGTGTATATTACGGAGTATAGTTATGGTAAAATGGAAACTTTCAATTTACTGATGCCTAGATTTATGGGTGGAGGAAATTCTGAAGATTTCGGCACCGATTCTAAATCATATAAATTTTTACTACAACGAAACATTCCAGCTGGTCAAGCACGTGAAATCGTAAGAAATATACCGAGTTATTGGGGACAACAACCTATTGTTGCCGCACCAGCATATGTAGGAGCAGTCATTATCTTTCTAGCATTTTTAGGATTGTTTTTAGTTCGAAATAAAGCAAAATGGTGGCTTGTTGGTGGAATTGTAATGTCTTTACTCTTGTCTTGGGGAAAAAATTTAAATTTCCTGACAGACTTTATGATTGATTATTTCCCGTTGTACAGCAAGTTTAGAGCAGTTTCATCCATACAAGTAATTCTAGAATTGTGTATCCCAATCTTAGGAATCTTAGCATTAGCACAATTATTCAAGAAAGAAAGTTTAGAAGAAGAAGCTAAAAAAAATATAGAAAAATCAATATTTATTACTGCTGCTATTATCTGCGGAACGATTCTGTTCTTTATGCTTTTTAAATCGACATTATTTGATTTTACTGGAGTAAATGATGCGTATTATGAGCAAGCTGTGTTTGGTCCAGAATTCATGGAAATTATACGTGAAGATCGATCTGATATTATCACTCAAGATGGAATTCGTTCTTTAATATTTATACTTCTCACGGCTGGTCTTTTACTAGTATATTTAAAAGGGAAACTCAAGGAAAATGTTGTAATTGTTCTTATTGCTGGATTATTATTGTTTGATTTAGTAAGTGTAGCAAGAAAATATGTGGCTACAGAAGGCTTTGTGTCAAAAGCTAGGTTTGAGAATCCATATAGAACGCTCGAAGTTGATAAACAGATTTTAAAAGATACTGGACATTACCGTGTGTTTGAGCCTAGATTGCGATTGGCAAATGGACGTACAGCATATTTCCATAATACTTTAGGAGGTTATCATGCGGCGAAACCAAGACAGTTTCAAGAACTTTATGATTTTTATTTAGATCAAGGAAATGAAGAGTTTGAAGTAAACGAACGAAACGTCAACGTAATTAATATGTTGAATGTTAAGTATATCATTAGAGACTTAAAAGGCGAACAAGATCAAGATGGTGCAGGAGCGATTGCAATGCGAAATCCATATGCTAATGGAAGTGCTTGGTTTGTAAAGAAGCTAATTTCTGCAGAAACAGCAGATGAAGAAATGTTGTCGATTTTTAATTTGGACACAAAGAATAATGCTGTTTTACGAAAAGGACAAGAAGCAGCAGAACGTTTGAAAGAGACGTATGGAAAAGATTCATTAGCTTCTATCAAATTACTGTCATACAAGCCTGATGCTTTAAAGTATGAAGCAACCAATACAGAAAAAGGATTCGCAGTATTCTCTGAAATACATTATCCACATGGTTGGAATGCTTATATTGATGGAAAATTAACGCCACATTATAGAATAAACTATGTGTTACGTGGTTTGGAAGTTCCAGCAGGAAAACATACAATTGATTTTAAGTTTGAGCCTAAAACAGTAAGTACAGGAATTACAATTTCTTTGATAAGTACTATTATATTAGGTTTATTGATTATAGGCGGTTCGTATTATACATTCAAGCAAAGAAGAGAAGAAGAAGCATAATTCCCTCAAATTATGGCTAAGAAAGTGGTAATCATATCGTATTACTGGCCGCCAGCTGGTGGACCAGGCGTACAACGTTGGTTGAAATTCGTAAAATATTTGCGCAATTTTGATATAGAACCTGTGTTGTATGTGCCTAAAAATCCGAGTTACCCAATTATAGACGAAACATTCTCTGAGGAAATTCCGAATGATATTACCATTCTAAAACAATCAATTTTTGAACCGTATTCGATTGCAACTATATTTTCAAGTAAAAAGACAAAGAAAATAAGCAAAGGAATTATAACAAAAGATAAGCAGTCGTTTATTGAAAAAGTATTGCTGTACATTCGTGGAAACTTTTTTATTCCTGATGCAAGAAAGTATTGGATACGTCCTTCTGTAAAGTTTCTTGAAAAGTATCTTGAAGAAAACAATATTGAAACGATCATTACAACCGGTCCGCCACATAGTTTACATTTGATTGGACTTAAATTACGAAGAAAGTTAGCTATTAAATGGCTGGCAGATTTTAGAGATCCTTGGACAACAATTGGCTATCATGATCAATTGAAGCTAACTAAAAAATCACAGCGAAAACATCGTGCGTTGGAAGCCGAAGTGTTGCAAACCGCAGATCAGATTGTAGTCACAAGTTTTACTACTAAAGAAGAATTTTTAGAAATCACCAAGCAACCTATAGAAGTAATTACCAATGGATATGACGTAGAAAAGTATTCGCCAATTTCTATGGATAAAAAGTTTACGTTATCACATATTGGTTCGTTACTTTCTGAGCGTAATCCTATTGTTTTGTGGGAAGTTTTAGCAGAGTTGGTTCAAACAAACCCTGATTTCGCCAATGATTTTCAATTGCAATTTGCAGGTGTCGTAAGCGAACAAATTCAACAAAAAATAGAAGAAGTTGGTTTAAAAGAGCATACGACTTACTTTGGTTATGTTTCGCATCAAAAAGCATTGCAACTTCAACGCGCTTCTCAAATTTTATTAGTGATTGAGATAGATGCAGAAAAAACCAAAGGAATTATTGCAGGAAAGTTGTTTGAGTACATGGCAGCCGAACGACCAATTATTGGACTTGGGCCAAAAGATGCAGATATTGCAAAGATCATTCAGGAGACGAATACTGGAACTTACTTTTTGTATACTGATAAAGAGAAACTCAAAACACAAATTGTAGCGTATTATGAAGCATTTAAACAACAACAATTGCAAGTGTCTCCAATTGGATTGCAGAAGTATTCGCGCAAAGCGTTAACTCAAAAATTAGCTGAAGTATTACATCGATTCAATTAAAAAACCTCACTTGATTTTTATATCAAGCAAGGTTCATTTTTATAACTAAACAACTAAATTTTAATTTCTTTTTCTAGAACTTCTTTGTCTGCTGTTCGTTGCCTTTCTTTGAGAAGAACGACTTGAACGTTGTGCAGCTGGTTTACGTTTTGTAGAACGATTTGATCTTGTTGCTCTTGGAGACGTATTTCTTTGTGGTTTTGCCACAGTTCGTCTGCTTGAATTTCTGTTAGATCGTACTGAGTTATTGTTTCGAGTAGATCGTGTTGCTCTTGCATCTCTTGTACTTCTTGAAGAATTACGAGTTGCTCTTGAGTTTGTTCTTGAATTGCTAGAACGAACGCTGTTATTGTTACGAGGAGTATTTGTGTTTCCTCTTTCAATTCTCGTATTGTTACGACTGCTGTTACGAACCGTATTTACTCTAGAATTATCTCTTGTCGTATTTCTAATATTGTTACGAGTACTACGCGTATTTTGATTTCTAGTTGTATTACGTGTTGTAGTTGCTGTACGTGTATTTCTAGTATTTGTACGAGTTACTGTTCTTCTTGTATTGTAAATAGCAGCATCATTTCTACGCGTTACACGACGATTGTTTCTATATACATTTCTTCTACTTCTATTAACTCTTGCAGCGCTGTGATATACATGTCCAACTCTAGCTCTTGCATAAGTATATCTGAAATTGTCTCTATACGGACTACAAAATGTATAACGAACTGGTGTGTAAAATCTTCTGTAAGGACGTACACTTACGAGACAAAAACTAATATTTGGACGAAAGAATACATCGTTGTAAAAAGCGGTGCGTCTGTGAAATCTATTAAATGAGTTGATATAACCTCTTGTGTGTGAGAATCGTAATAATGAATCATAATACACAAATAATCCTCCAACTTGTACTAAGTTTCCAAATCCGTCATAGTTTAAGTTTACTTGTCCAATTCTAAAAACACGTCCATAGTAATCATAAAATATAGGTGTATTTTCAATTTGAATAATCGCTCCATAATCATCATATTGAACATATGGATTGTAGTCATATCCAGAATTAAAACTGATATTTAATCCTCCAGCGTTTATGTTGGCGCTTACACCTGAGTGTAGACGATTGATAAAAAAATCAAATTCTCCATCGTCATAAACAGAAAATGTAATACCATCTTCCACAAATGAAATAGATTCGTTTAATCTTAATGAAGTTGTTGACGATGTGTCAATCCGTTTTGCTTCGGCAGAATAAGCTACCAAGAAAAACAATCCTGTAAGTGCGATTAATACTTTTTTCATAACGTATGGTTTTAATGTTCATTTAATACTAACCAAACAGCGTGCCAAAAACATGAAATAAGTGTTTTAAGAAAATAAATAAATTTTAGAAATGAGTAAAATAACGGATTGGAAGTAAGGTTTTGCCATACTGTAAAGTAGTTGTAAATAATTATTTTAGACGCCGAATATAGTAGTGCTGTATAACATAAAATAATCACACAAGGAAGTTTAGTTATAATCGTTTGATGTCATATTAAATTTTGTAGTTTAGTTGGCTCCTTGCTAGTGCTTACATATTGTGAAATAGCGAAGAAATAATTGGAGCGTTTTCTTTATACTATAAAAAAAATAACCTCGTGAAATCCTTTTTTAAGATTCACGAGGTTTTATGTGATATGATAAATTATACTAATAAATTAGTTCGTTTTTTTTATTTTCTTTTGATTTCCTTTTCTTCTGTAATAATATAAATCATCATCATCTCTAGGAATATCATGTCCATCTTGGAAATCATCGTCAATGACTACATCTCCATTATAGTTTCCGTTGCCACAAGTAGCAATTGGTTTTACGCTTCCAAACTGTCTTACTAATCTTCCCCAACGGTTGTACTTTAGACGTAAACCTCCAATTTGCTTCACTTTTCCATGTCTGTTGTGGTAACGCATGTAAATTGATCCAATTCTTTTTACTCTGCCATGTCTATCATAATTAATGAATAGATTGCCAATTCTTCGAACTCTTCCGTTGAAATCGTGTTCTACACGAACTCCAATATTTCTGGTGTTGTAACGATTTCCTCTCGTTCGAACTCTTGGTGCGCCATATGTCGCATTTACGGAGCTTCTTCGCGTTCGTCTGTAGCTTACTGGATGTGTGTTAAAATCAAATTCTCCATTTAAGAAAACAAAAAATTCAACACCTCGTTCTACAAACTGAATTGGTTGTGCATAACGATAGCGATTGGTTAACCCATTTTTGCTTCCGTTTGTTTGGTCGCTAATTACATTTGCCTGTGTAGAAGTTACACTAAGTAACAATCCTACGAATAAAAGATAAAAGTTTTTCATATTCTGTACTTTTAGGGTTATGCCTACTCTTGAGCTTTTCGGCGTGCGCTATTTGCTATAGTTAAAACCAATTTGCGTGCCAAAAATGTAATGAATTGATAGTTAGTTTTTTAAGGTGTTTAGATGATGCTTTGTTTTTAGTTGAAATCACAAAAAGAGGTATACATAGTGTAACAAATTGAAGTTTTTAAACACCAATGCAGGTACATACTTTTTAAACAGAATCTGAGCATCAAAACAAAAAAATATTAAGTATTTCTAGATCAGGTTTTAACAAATTGTAAATAGAATTTAGCATCTTTGTCTAACGACTAAGCCAACCAATAACTATGTCTACCGAAACTAAACATTGCCAAAACTGTGATTATCAATTGACAGAATATCATAACTTTTGCCCAAACTGCGGACAAAAAGTTGATGATAAGCTGAGCATGCGTGTACTATTTCATAATACCATTATGAACTACTTTTCAGTAGATGCTCGATTTTTTAGAAGTTTTATTCCTTTATTAATAAAACCTGGGTATTTAGCAAAGCAATATGTGACAGGAAAACGCTTGATGTATTTGCATCCCGCACAGTTTTACTTATTTGCTTCTATTGTATTCTTTTTTATTTTTTCGATAGCAACACGTGCTACACAACAAGGATTTGAAGATGGTTTACGTGATTCGTTTGGAAAAGAAAAAGCCATCATAAAAGAAACTGAAAGACTTCGTGATTCTGTTCAGTTAGCTTTAAAAGCGCAAGCTGCAACAATGGAAGGAAAAGATAGTCTCGTTATTCAACAATTGGCAGATGGTATTAAAGGGAAAAATAAAACACCAATAGATAGTATTCAACTCGATTCTACCAAAAAGAAACAAAACATACGTGGATCAGTTATCGGCTATAATTTTGATACAGATTTACTAGATTCATTACAAGATGCTGGCGCAAGTACCGATGAAAAATTAAAAGCAATAGGATATAAAGAATCCGATAGTTGGTTTTCGAAATTTGTAGGCAAGCAAATCATAAAACTCAGAGAAAATAAAGGTGTAGGAATTTTTAAAGCTTTTTTGGATACCATTCCGATTTCTATGTTTTTCTTGATTCCTATTTTTGCGTTGTTATTAAAAATACTTTACAGAAAACGTGGACGATTTGCGCATCATATGGTATTTAGTTTTTACTATTTTGCGTTTATGTTTTTAGCTTCAAGCATTATCATTGTTACTAACTATATTGTAGACATTCCAGACTCAATCGACTTCTTCTTGATAGTTTCGACCTTCTTTTATTTAATTCTTAGTTTGAAACGATTCTATGAGCAAGGATATATAAAAACATTCTTTAAAACATTTATCCTATCGTTTATCTATTTGATATTTGTAATTCCTGTTACATTTGTAATGTTGTGGGTTGTGTCATTTTTCTTGTATTAATTTGTCTTAAAGATATTTTTATACCGAATATATTAAAACTAACAAGCCGTTTCTAAAATACTAGAAACGGCTTTTTTTGATATTCAACTAACTAATAAAAAATCAGCTTAGCTATTTGTTAAACAACTGAACGTATTATTTCCCTACTTAATAAATTATGATATATGTTAATTTTAACAGAACAAATTGATGCTGATTCTTTGAGGAAGAATTTTCAGTGTACATGATATTTCTCTTTGATCATGTCAATCAATCCTTTGTGAAATTCAATAATAGAAGTTATGCTTTTAGTATTTTGTTCAAAGTTCAATGAAAAAATACTGTGAATAGTATAAGTTTCTTTTGAAGTTGTACTTTTTATAGTAGGTTCAAAAGCGGTGTCTTGCATCAATTGATCAAGCTTGTATTTTTTGAATAATTGCTCGATTTTTTCTTTTAAATGTGGCTCTTTACAGTGAATTTTCCAATTTTGACTTTTAAATAATACTAGTTTTGTCAAATGATCTATGCTAGAAATGTGGAAATCTGGTACTGTAGTATTGGTAGGAATCTGTAATTTAAAATCAGCAGTATCTGAATTGCCAAAATCGTATACAATCGCTATTGTAGCTTCATTATGAATTATGTATAAACGATATTTTACAATATGGATTTTTGAACCATAATCACCATCAACACGAAAATCTTCTACAATAAGTTCGCCATTATTTTTATCACAAATTCGTTGTAGTTCTTTTTCTGGATCCATAAAGATATTTTTGAGTAACTTTTAACCAATATACACAATTCCATTGGTGACTTTTTGAGCAATTCTAATGGCTTCAAATGCATTATCTATTCTAAATGCAAATGATTCTTTGTGTAGGTTTAATTCGTCTGTAATTTGGTCAATATGTTCTTTGATTACTTCTAGTTCGTTTTGAAGCTGTAAAAGTACAGCATCACCAGCATAAATATCCTGACTTGATAATGAATTTAATAATGTACAGTTGTGCTTTCTTAAAATAGGAGAGTCCCATACGGTTTGTCTCCAACTTTCAAATCCAAACAAGTTATTAAAAGGCGCTTTTGGTTGTTCATTTATAGCTACAGTCGTATTAGTTTCAGGAACAAAGACATATGCGCAGACTAGTAGACTCATTTTTTTAGTGGAAAAGTAACTCTTATATTTTTTCTTTTAGATAATGTCCCGTAAATGATTTTTTGTTTTTCACAACTTCTTCAGGAGTTCCATAAGCAACAAGTGTTCCTCCGTTTTTTCCGCCTTCAGGACCTAAATCAATAATATGATCGGCACATTTAATCAATTCAATATTATGTTCTACGACAATGATAGAATGTCCTTTGTCAATCAAAGCATCAAAAGAAGCTAATAATTTTTTGATATCATGAAAATGCAAGCCTGTGGTTGGTTCATCAAAAATAAACAAGGCTTTATCTTTCGTATTTCCTTTTACCAAGAAAGAAGCTAATTTAATACGTTGTGCTTCTCCACCAGAAAGGGTAGAAGAACTTTGTCCTAAAGTTACATATCCTAAACCAACATCTTGTAATGGTTTTAACTTACGATAGATTTTTTTCTGCTCATGCTTTGTAAAGAAATCCATTGCATCATCAATCGTCATGGTTAAAATATCGTCAATATTTTTTCCTTCGTAATTTACTTCTAAGACCTCTTTCTTAAAACGCTTTCCTCCACAAGTTTCGCATTCTAAATGTACATCTGCCATGAACTGCATTTCAATCGTAACTTGTCCTTCTCCTTTACAAGTTTCACAGCGTCCGCCATCAACATTAAAAGAGAAATGTTTGGTTTTGTAACCTCTAATATTTGCTAGCTTTTGACTTGCATATAAGGCTCTAATATCATCATAAGCTTTGATATAGGTTACAGGATTGGAACGTGAAGAACGTCCAATAGGATTCTGATCTACAAATTCAATATGCTTTACAGTACTGTATTTTCCGTCTAATTTGGTAAACTGACCAGGTTTTTCTCCATAACCGCCAGTTTCCTTCAACATAGAAGGATATAATATCTTTTTTACTAACGAACTTTTTCCACTTCCAGAAACTCCAGTTACTACTGTAAGCATGTTTAGTGGAAACGTAACGTCTATATTTTTAAGATTGTTTTCGCGTGCGCCAACAACTTTTATATACTGATTGGAAGTTCTACGCTTTTGTGGAACTTCAATTTGTATAGATTTGTTGAGGTATTTTGCCGTAAGTGAATCAGCTTTTAAGATAGTTTTATAATCACCATACGCTACCACATGACCTCCATGTGTTCCTGCTTCAGGACCAATGTCAATAATTTCGTCTGCTGCATGCATGATATCTTCGTCATGTTCTACAACAATTACTGTATTTCCTAAATCGCGTAGTGAAATTAAAACTTGAATCAAACGTTCGCTGTCTTTAGGATGCAATCCAATACTTGGTTCATCTAAGATGTACATAGAACCAACTAAACTACTACCTAAAGAAGTTGCTAGATTGATACGTTGTGATTCTCCACCAGAAAGTGAATTCGATTTACGATTTAGTGTTAAATAGTCTAATCCGACATTTGTTAAAAATGCCAAACGATTTTTAATTTCTTTTAATAAACGTGTCGCTATTTGCTCGTCGTGTTCACTCAATTGTAATTCTTCAAAAAATACAATCAATTCATTTAATGGTAATACAACTAAGTCTGTAATTGTTTTTCCTCCAATTTTTACATAATTAGCTTCTGTACGCAAGCGTTTGCCATCACAGACCGAACATTTTGTTTTTCCACGATAACGTGAAAGCATCACACGATTTTGAATTTTATAACTTTTCTCTTCTAAGAACGAAAAGAATTGATGCAACCCTTCAAAATAGTCGTTTCCGTCCCAAACAAGTTTCTTTTGTGCATCTGTGAGCTCAAACCAAGGTTTGTGAATAGGAAAGTCAAATTGATACGCATTATTTACCAATTGATCTCTATACCAACTCATGCTTTCTCCACGCCAAGGGAAAATCGCATTTTCATATACAGAAAGTCCTGTGTTTGGAATTACTAAGTCTTCATCAATACCAATAACATCACCATAACCTTCACATTTAGGACACGCTCCGTATGGATTGTTAAAACTAAATAAGTGAATATTAGGTTCCAGAAATTTCATGCCATCAAGCTCAAATTTATTACTAAAATGAGCAATTTTTTTATCGCTGACAGTTTCAATATAACATTCGCCTTTTCCTTCAAAGAAAGCGGTTTGTACTGCATCTGCCAATCGATTGTAAAAATCTTCATCATGTGAAACCACAATACGATCAATCACCAAAGAAAAGTCTTCTTCAAAATCTTCATTAATTTCATCAATACGAAGAATCTCATCATTTTTCTTGATTCGTGCGTATCCTTGTTGGGCTAATACTTTTATGGTATGAAATGCGCTGCGTTCTTCAGGAACTGTTACCGGAGCCAATAATAAAAGTTTGCTACGTTCTTCAAAAGTCTTTACATAATTGATTACATCTGTAACTGTATGTTTTTTAACTTCTTTACCCGAAATAGGAGAGATGGTTTTTCCAATGCGCGCATACAACAGTTTTAAATAGTCATAAATTTCTGTGGTGGTTCCTACGGAAGAACGCGGATTGGTAGAGTTTACTTTTTGTTCAATGGCAATCGCAGGTGCAATTCCTTTAATATAATCTACTTTTGGCTTATGCAAACGTCCTAAGAACTGACGTGCATACGAAGACAAACTTTCTACATATCTACGCTGTCCTTCGGCATATAGAGTATCAAAAGCTAAACTGGATTTTCCAGAACCAGAAAGACCTGTAATCACTACCAATTTATTGCGCGGAATGACCACGTCAATATTTTTAAGGTTGTGCAGTTTGGCGCCTTTTATAATTATATTTTCTTTAGGATTTACAGTTGCGAGATCTTGTGTCATTGGAAAAAAAATAATTGCAAAGATACTGCTTTTAAGACGAAAAATACATTAGAATTTTATAATGAAAGTTTAATTGTTATAAATGGGCTCATTTTCTTAATTTTTAAATGGTATTTGATTCTAAATTTGATCATTCACATATAAGAGCCTCAGAAAAAGACAAGCATACATACCTTAGAGAATATATAGAAAAGTGAATTTAGGTTCATTTTTTTATACGCTTTACTCAGTGTAAATTTTGAAAAATATGTTTTTAAATGTAAAATTTATTAAATATAATAGTTGAGAAAATACTTTTTGAGCCTAGTAAATGCGGTGAAAATGTTAAAATATTGAATTTTATTTGCATTTTTTTAACGAATGTTACTATATTTGATTCATAACAAAAACTACAAAACATCTGCGTATAGCATAAAAATACTTTTTTAAAAAATTCGGAAATATTATCAGCCTCGATAATAATCATGTAAAAAAGTAATGCTATGAAACAGATTCTGCAAGATTCAGTATTGGTATCTAATTACATCAAAGGCGACGAGTGCGCTTTGGGCGTATTAATAGAACGTCATAAACAACGTATATATAGTTTTATATATTCAAAAGTTTTAGATAGAGATATCACAGAAGATATTTTTCAAGATACTTTCATTAAAGTTATCAGAACTTTAAAAAAGGGAAATTATAATGAAGAAGGTAAGTTTTTACCTTGGGTAATGCGTATTTCTCACAATCTCGTGATCGATCATTTTAGAAAGAATAATAGGATGCCAAAGTATGATAACAATGGTGACTTTAATATTTTTTCTGTATTGAGTGATACCAATTTGAATGCTGAAAATAGAATTATTAAAAATCAAGTAGAAAACGATGTACGTCGTTTGGTCGATGAATTACCTGAAGATCAAAAAGAAGTACTATTAATGCGTATGTATCAAGATTTGAGTTTTAAAGAAATCTCAGAGAAAACAGGCGTTAGCATTAATACTGCTCTAGGAAGAATGCGATATGCATTAATTAATTTGAGAAAGGTAATCGATAAGCATAATATAGTTTTGACAAACTAATACAATAAAGTGTAAATATGTGCGTTGTTGTTTTAAATATAAAAGACAATATATGCCAAAAAATTACACTAAAAGTTCATTTGAAAAGAAAAATATGTTACCAAAAAAGGAAACAATAAGCTTTTTACTGAACTATTCGAAAGCTTTAAGTGTTATTAATTACAAAAGGATGAAGTTTGAAACGCTTCTCAACTAAACTTTGGAAAAAAGACTCGTTAGCTGCGAGTCTTTTTCGCTTTTAGATATTCATTAATGACCGTTTTTCTACCAATAGTCTTGGTAATTATATCTTTTTCTAAGTCCCAACCACGCGCAGGACAATATTCTCTTCCATACCAAATGATTTGTAAATGCAAGTCGTTCCATTTTTCTTTTGGAAACAGGCGTTTGGCATCTCTCTCGGTTTGCACTACATTTTTTCCATTCGATAAATTCCATCTATACATCAATCTGTGAATATGTGTATCTACAGGAAATGCAGGAATTCCAAAGGCTTGACTAATAACAACACTTGCTGTTTTATGTCCAACAGCAGGCAATTCTTCTAAGTCTTCTAAGTTTTGAGGAACTTTGCCATTATGTTTGTCAATAAGTATTTGTGATAAGCCATGAATTCCTTTCGATTTCATTGGAGATAAACCAACAGGTCTAATGATATCTCTAATTTCTTCCACTGTCAATTTTACCATGTCGTATGGATTATCTGCCTTTTCAAATAATAAAGGTGTGATTTGATTGACGCGAACATCTGTACTTTGCGCAGACATTAATACAGCGATTAATAAGGTATATGGATCTTTGTGATCGAGTGGAATAGGAATTTCAGGATATATGTTTTCAAGAGTATCAATTACAAATTGAACTTTTTCTTGTTTAGTCATTTTTCAGTATTTTTACACAAAAATAGACAATAAAAATATTGAACGCTATGAATACGCTAAAAACAGGAGATAAAGTACCCGATTTTACAGTAAATGACCAAGATGGAAACGCAGTCTCTTTGTCAGATTATCAAGGAAAAAAGCTTGTTGTTTTCTTTTATCCAAAAGCAAGTACACCAGGTTGTACGGCAGAAGCTTGTAATTTGAGAGACAATTATGCCGAATTACAAAGTAAAGGTTTTGAATTGTTAGGTGTAAGTGCCGATTCAGAGAAAAGACAAACCAATTTTAAAAATAAATATGAATTCCCTTTTCCGTTGTTAGCCGATGAAAACAAAGAAGTAATTGAAGCTTTTGGTGTTTGGGGCGAAAAGAAATTCATGGGAAAAATTTATGATGGAATTCACCGTAAAACGTTTCTAGTCAACGAAAATGGAGTAGTAGATCATGTGATTGATAAAGTGAAAACAAAAGATCATGCAGCACAGATTTTGGCGCTTTTGGATTAATTTGAAGATTTGAAAATGTGTTGATTCGATAATGTAGTTCTAAGTAACCGTTTATTATCTATAATTTACATTTTAAATATATAACAGACTTTACAATTTTGTGGAGTCTGTTTTTTTTGATGTGTCATTGTGATCGAAGTGAAGCAATCTGTTTCAAAAGATATACAAATTTCTTTTAGGAACAGACTACTAAGTCGCAAACTCCTCGTGGTGACGAATAATCTTAAAGCTTGAAACAGACGATAACTAGCTTAAAAAGTAAATTATTCCAATCAGTACGATAGGAAAAAGAAAAACTAATTGACTCGCAAATACCCAAAATATAAATTTAATCCATTGTACTGAGTTCATTGTAGTTGTGGTATCTTTTTTCATAATATTTAAGAGTTCATCATATTCCATTTCCATAAGTTCAGATTTACTCATTTTTAGATCAATGACTCCAATATCATTCAATCCTTTTTTAAAACCTTTAAAAACAGCTTTAGGATATATCCATATACTGTAACCCATTGCCCATAAACTTAAAAGTCCTAATCGAAAATATTTCCACATTCCAGTTGAGATTTCCCATCCAGCAATAAATCCTTCGCCTTTCCAAGAAATGTCGCAATCATTATAAATATGTTGTATATCGTGAATATGCATGGCTTCTTTTCTAAATTTTGGATTAGGTAAATTAAATTTTAATCCAAAAACTTTAAATTCAAAAGTATCTTTGCTAGCTCCGCCATCTTTGGGAATTCCATTTTTAAGATAAAACTCATGTAACAGTTGTTCTAATTTCATTTTAACTAATGTATTTTATTTTAGAATTAAGCTAATAGGTCAAAAAAAAAAGCTCCTAAAAAAAGGAGCTTCTATATATTATTTATTTTCGATCAATTCGTTTTCATTTTGCTGTAAATAGCCAAATAACTTTTTCTCTTTGATAATTTCAGCAACGCCATCAGGTAACATCTTTTCCCAACCTTCTTCATTATCGGCAATCATTTTTAATACTTTTCTAGAAAAAATATCAAGAATGTTATTATCAAAATCAAAAATATCAACCACTTTTCCGTTGTATTTAAAGAACTTATACAATTCTTTCATACGTGGATGTACTTTTAAGTTATTACTATTCACTAATTCACCAGTTTCCTTACGTCTCATAGGATATAAATAAACTTTCAAGTCTTTGTAGAATAATTTTCCAAAGGCTTCTAATATTCCACCGCTGACATGACGATAGTACTTTTCATCAAAAATATCAACTAAGTTATTTACGCCCATAGTCAATGCCATACGCTCTTTTGTATAGTTGGAGAAGTAATCAACCAAACGATAATATTCTTTAAAGTTAGAAATCATTACTGTTTGTCCAAGCGAACCGAGTAACTGAGCTCTATCCATGAAATCTTGTTCGTCAATTTCTCCTTCTGCACGAAGATTTGACAAAGTAATTTCAAACAGAACCACTGTTTTTTCTTCTTCTACTTTATTTTCACGAATAAAAATATCGTACGATTTTTGGAACATGTCCATATTTACCTTGGTTACAGGACGGAAACTTCCACGTAGTGCCAATACATTCTTTTTGTAAAGCAATCGTGCAGGAAGTATATTATTTCCGTCAGGTCCAAAAATAACGGCTTCAGTCATTCCATTTTTAAGAAGTTGTAAACTCATCAATCGGTTGTCAACTTCTTCAAATTGTGGTCCAGAGAAATTTATGGTATCTATCTCAATCTTATCCTTATCTATATGATCGTATAAATAACGTAATAAATTCTTTGGATTATTATACTTATAGAAAGCACCGTGAATAAGGTTTACACCCATAATTCCCAATGTTTCCTGTTGTAGCTTTGCATCGTTTTCATGGAAACGAACATGCAATATAATTTCGTTGTATTCTTGAGAAGGATCAATTTGGTACTTGATTCCCATCCAACCGTGACCTTTATATTTTTTAGCGAAGTCAATAGTCGCTACCGTATTTGCAAAACAGAAAAACATCTTATCAGGATGCTTGTCACGTGTAATACGATCTTCTAACAAAGACATTTCATGCGATAACATTTTCTTAAGTCGTGCTTCAGTAACATAACGTCTGTCATTTTCCACACCATAAATGGCATCACTAAAATCTTTGTCATATGCACTCATCGCTTTTGCGATAGTTCCGGATGCTCCTCCAGATCTGAAAAAATGACGAACTGTTTCTTGTCCAGCTCCAATCTCAGCAAATGTACCGTAGATTTGACTGTTTAAGTTAATTCGTAATGCTTTCGCTTTTAAGGAAGGAACGTTTTCTAAGTTTGAATCACCTTTATAGACAATAGCCATGAGTAGTTTGAATTTGTTTGGTACAAAAATAAACAATCCTTATTTTTTTGAATGCATTATTTCGGGTTTTTTGTTAAATAATAAGTTAAATTTGAATAATGATCGACAAATGGAACAGATCTATCTAAAAAAGCACCCAATTTTTAACAAACTACTATAGTTTATGATGACAGTTACTTTTCTTGGAACAGGCACTTCGCAAGGAATTCCAATTATAGGAAGTGAACATCCTGTTTGTTTGAGTAATGATTCGCGTGATAAACGATTGCGTGTTTCTATTATGATTTCTTGGGAAAACGCAACATACGTGATTGATTGCGGACCAGATTTTAGACAGCAAATGCTGCGTACCAATTGTAGTCATATTGATGGTATTCTTTTTACACATGAACACGCAGATCATACTGCAGGTTTAGATGATATACGACCTTTTTACTTTCGTCAGGGCGATATTCCTATGTATGCACATCAACGCGTATTTGGAGAATTACAAAAGCGATTTGCCTATATTTTTGTAGATGAAAACAAATATCCTGGCGCTCCAAGCGTTATACAACATGATGTAAAGAATAATGAAGTGTTTACTTTAAAAGGTGTTGCAGTAACTCCAATTAATGCTTGGCATTATAAATTACAAGTTTTTGGATATCGATTTGACGATTTTGCATATCTCACCGATGTAAAAACGATTGAAACCGCCGAAAAAGAAAAATTAAAAGGTTTAAAAGTGCTTGTAATCAATGCATTGCGAATTGAAGAACATATATCACACTTTTCATTAGAAGAAGCACTGGAATTTATTGCGGAACTTCAACCAGAAAAAGCATATTTAACACATATAAGTCACTTGTTAGGTTTTCATGCAGAAGTTTCCAAACAATTGCCAGAAAACGTATTTTTGGCATACGATACATTAACGATTACGATTTAAAATAGCATACAAAATGAAAAAAAGAGTTTTATTGTACACAGTTATATTCTTGGTTTTATTAGCAATTTACCAATATGTGAGTATGAATAAGATGTACGAACAACAAAATACAAAGATTGAAAAACTCCGTGAGAAAACAGAAGGCTTAAAAAACGATGTAGTTGCTTATAAAGATTCTATGGAAATATTAATTGATCAAAACTTAGATTTAAGCTATTTTTCATTAAAAAACAATGGAGAAGCTTTAGCATACTTTGATGAATATAATTTTGATACAGAAAACCTTTCACAAGAGATTATTGATGCTATATATGACCAAAATTCAGCTTCTGCCAACAATCCTTTAGTTCCTTTTGATGGTACTGATGGAAAATTTATGACCGTTGATAAAGTAAAAGTAATTAACCACAAGTGGGTTTTATGCAGTTTCTCTGATGGAAGTTATTGGGGAGAAATGTTACTTGCTTATGAAATTGATAAGGATAAAAATTTGAAGTTTGAATTATTAAGAGAAGTTTTATATGCTCAATATCAAGGCTAAAACAAGGAGTTTCATTATTGTATGTGGCGTAGTTTTGATCATTTTTTATATAGAATATTCTAATAGAAAGGAAGATGAACATTTTGCTGCAAATGCTGAATATACCATTGGTAAAGTTAGTAAAATAACTAAACGTGGTGGTCATCGCACTACTAGTATTTCGAGAATCATAGAATATAAATATTACTACAAAGGAAAATGGATTAGTGATCATGGACCTTTGGAAAAAGAACTTGGTGAAGTTCGAAATGGAGCTCCAATTATAGACGCATACTACGCTGTAAAATATGATCCAAGTAATTTGTCTTCATCTAAAATTTTAATCACAAGTCGTCCAATCACACGAAATGTAGCTTTTAAAAGTTATACCAAAATGTATGGAGAAATTGAAAGTATTAATCCTACATATCCTGGTTATATACGCATCAATGCAGCATATACATTCAAAGGCGAACGTTATAAAGTAGAAACAATTTTGCATAAAGACAGTTTGCCTTGCGGAACACTAGACGAATGCAAAGAAAGTAAGCGTATCAAACTTTTCGTTTCTGACAACTTTCCATACTTCACAGATTTATTTTATAAAAGTAGCAATAGACAGCATTTGCAGTAGTTTTTAAAGGAGTAAATAAAAATTACTCCAAGTGATAATTCATATGCGCAGGGATCGTTAAAGCATTTCCATCGAAGTCAAATACAGCTTCCAACTTTGTTTCATTATCTTTTTTGTTTTTTGGAAAAACTGTAATTTCAAAAAACGGTTTTGTTTGCTGTTTTAATAAGAGTTTTTTGGTGATCTTTTCACCATTCTCTATGATTTGATACACATCATATGGAGGTAAACGCCAATCTTCCTGAAATCGTAGATTGATTTTATTTTCTTTGTTCACAAGGATCTTTCCTTCTGTTGGACTTCCAATTAATTGTGAATTCAACAATCTCGATTCTACATTAGTAGTAAGTAAAGAATCTTTCAAGAGTTTATTTTGTGCTTTTAGTTCAGTCACTTCTTTTTGTAAAGCGTCAATTGTATGTTCCATGTTAGAAACTTTTTCGTTATTACACGAAGTGAATAGAAGTCCTAGTAAAAGTAATAATGTAAATTGTTTCATGATTGTATTTGAGCTAAATGTTGCTTGAATTTTTTTCGAATTTGCTTTTCCATTTTTCGACTACCAGACCAGTGAAAAGGAGATCTACTTCCCATTCTTGATAAGTTTATACAATTGATAAGAATGTCTTGATGATCATAAATGACTACGAGTTCTTTTCCATAACTAATAAGTGAATAACCTGCTTTGTATACAGAAAATTTACCAGAATTGAGACGTAAATCCCAATCAGCTTGTTTGCTGATCTTTTCTAAAATAGCATAATTTTTTTGTGGAGAAATTCCGGAGATTCTCATAAGTTTTCTAGGAGAACATAGAACGTATGTTATTAAAGAAGCAATAGTTACAGTAATTATAAAGTAGAGAATTGAAAACAACAGATAAAACGTATGATTAAGACTATCTATCAGAATAAAAATTGACATTACAGGAAATGCAGCTATTAATATAATATAGTATATGACATCAAAAAAAATATCTAACAAGAGCATTGGAGAAGCATAATCCCTAATAAAAATAAGTACTTCTGCTTTTTTGGAAGCTTCAATATCAATGTCAATATTCTTTTTATAATGCATCTTACATCAACTTCTCCAACCAAGCTTTGAAAGAGTAGAAGTTTTGTGGAGCAACTCCATGTCCTACAGGATATTCTTCATAGACATGATTCAAACTATTAGCTTCCATAAATGGCGTAATTAAACGTGCTGCATCAACAGGAATTACTTGATCTACGCTTCCATGAGAACAGTAAAAATTCATATGACTGTAATCTTTATCATTGCTCACTTCAAAGAGTTTATGATTCAAATAACCACTCAGTGCCACAACATTTTTTACTTTTTCAGGATAGGTAAATGCTACAGCATAACTCAAAATTGTTCCTTGACTGAAACCTAATAGCGTAACATTAGAAGCATCTACAGGATAATTTGTAACAACTTCATCAATAAAAGTAGCGACTAAATCTCGCGATTCTAATGCTTGTTCATCATTACTTATTTTTTCAGTAGCTGTATAGTGAATGTCATACCATGAATATCCATATGGTTGCAAATCTCTTGGCGCACGCGCAGAAACTACAAATAAGTTTTCAGGCAATTCTGCTGCAAACGAAAACAAATCTTCCTCATTACTTCCGTATCCGTGAAATAAAATGATAACAGGAGCTTTCTCCGTAGCTACTTTTGGTGCTTTGATAATATGGTGAAGTGATAACTTTTTAGTATCCATGGTAATTGTGTTTTAAACAGATTTAAACCAATCTTGAAAATAATCGCCCAACAACGGAATTGGTTTGTATTCACGTTGAATAGCGTTTGTAAGTCCGAAAACCCACAATACAATAAAGAATACATAAAATGATCCAGAAATCATCCAACTATTAAAATAGCCGATAAAAAATGAGATCACATAAAATAAAATATTCAATCCGAGCGATTGACGAATATGCATACGCGCAAATTCATTCTTAGTTTCTATATTCATAGAAATTGCAATGACCAATCCAATAATTGTGATGTAACTAATAATTGCAGCTTGTCTTCCTTCTTCTATGGTTTGCTGATTCATAATGAATCTATTTTTTGATGATTGTGAATAATTCCATACACAGTTCCTTTTAATTCTTTTCCGTAGAAAGCAGAATTTTGAGAAGTACTGTGAATGTGCTTTTTAGTAAATGTATAAGTTCCTTCAGGATTAAAAAGTGTTAAATTCGCTTTTTGTCCTTCTGTAATGTTCGAAATTGCAATGCCAAAACGTTCTTTTCCTGCAGTTAAGAGTTCAATTGTTTTATCAGTATTACAAATGGTTTGCAAAGCACCAAAAGCACTTTCTAAGCCAATTGTACCAAACATAGCGTTGTCAAACTCTACTTTTTTATGTTCTACATCAATTGGGTTATGATCAGAAGTTACCATATCGATTGTACCATCAAATAAAGCCTCAATCAAAGCTTTGCGATCTTTTTCAGTGCGTAATGGAGGTAATACTTTATAGTTGGTATCAAACGTTTCCAATTCGTCGTCTGTCATCATCAAATTATGAATAGCTACCGAACAACTTACATTCAATCCTTTTGCTTTCGCTTCACGGATAAGTTGTACTGATTTTGCTGTAGAAATTGTCGGAATGTGTAATTTTCCCTTTGTATATTCCAACAAAAACAAATCACGGGCAATATGCAATTCTTCTGCCAAAGAAGGAATTCCTTTTAAACCTAATCGCGTACTATTTGGACCTTCATTTACAATTCCTTTACCAACAACTTTATTTTCTTGTGGAAATGATAACACTAAACCGTCAAAATTATCAGCATACAACAAAGCAATCTTCAGTAAATTCGGGTTTTCAATGGCTTTTTGATAATCGCCAAACGCAACAGCGCCTGCATTTTTCATATCAAATAATTCTGCCAAGTCTACACTTTTACTTTTAGTTGTAAGTGCGCCAATAGGGTAGAGGTCAACAGCATTTCCAAAAGCATTACTTTTTAAGAAAGCAATATCAGCTTTTGTGTCTGCGATAGGATTTGCATTCGGATTTACGGCAACGGCTGTAAAACCACTTTTGGCAGCAGTTTTTAACCCATTTTCAATCGTTTCGCGTTCTTCAAATCCTGGTTCTCCCAAACTTATACTGCTATCAAACCAACCTTGTGAAACATGAAGGTTTTCAAGCGAAATAGTCTCGTAATTGTTTGAATTTTCTATGGAAGTGGCAATCTGTGTAATAATTCCGTTTTCTATCAAAATATCTTTTGTAGTGCGATGATGTTTACTCGACGCATCAAGAATAGTAGCGGATTTTATGATGAGGTTCATTTGACGAATTTTAAAATCAAAATTTCAATACCTAAAAATAGTAGCGCAAAAATAATAAACCATTTCCAAAGCGAAGCAACAGACTGTTCATTTTTTAAATCTTCAAAGAATTGCGACACCGTAGTATGTGTTTGATTTGGATATATGTTGGCTAAATTATGGTATTGTAACGTGCTTTCTTTTCGATTGAAGTTATAGCTAATCTTTTGTAATTCAGTATTTTGATTTTTAATACTGTAAATTCCAGCTTTCGATGGAAATTCATCTGTCGTCAATCGAACTTTATTATTTGCTGTTTGTTGTAACGGAATAAATTCTTCTTCAGCTTTCGCGATAGTCAACACAGCGTCTTGCCCAAGTGATGTCTGTACATCAAAGGTATTTTCTTTGCCTAAAGTGTAATACAAATTCGTTAATCGTAAACTATTTTTTCCAATATTATAAAGAATAGGAACGATAAGTGGCGAATTTTTGAAGTTCGAATTCTCGTTATTGATGGCAGCCGTAAAAAGGTAAGTTTCGTTTGTTGAAAGTAAAAACGGTAGATTGTTTTCAAGTGCTAACACAGCAGCATTTCCATTGATAGAAAAGTAGTGATTTACCTTCGGATATTGGAAATTGGTTACTTTCTTTTCGAATACATTTGTAAAAAGCGGATGCGAAAAATTAATTTTAGTAATCTTCTTTTCGGTTACGTTTGCTACTTCTTGAAAACGCCCAAAATTATTAGCTTGCAACAATGTATTATAACTTGTCAAATCGCTTTCTTTGGCAGGAATGATAACAAGTGAACCTCCATTTTGTTTGAAACTTCTCAATGCTGTCAACAACGGATTAGGAATGCTTTTAAGTTCATTCAGAATAATTAATTGTTGTGTAGCAATTGCGTTGTAATTCAACTGATTCAATGGAGTAGAAGTCAGGTTGAATTCGTCATTAGTATATAATTTTTTCAAAAAATCATCATCAGTTTCATTCACCGCTAATACATTAATTTTTTGTGGAGAATTGATGTTAAAAAACAACGTATTGTCAAATTGCAGTGAATTGTCATCGATACGAATTTCTCCTTGAATCACTTTATTAGAAGGAATCGAAAAGCTAACTTCCGAACTATTTTGTGTGTCTAAATTTACTGATGATTTTGCAATCAAACTTCCGCCATCATACAATGAAACAGGAACATCTTGCACAGGAACGCCTGAATTTTTCAAAACAACCGAAATAGTTACAGCACTTGCGTCTTGTGCTGAAATATACAAGCTGTCAAGCGCGATATTATTAGCGTTTGCAGGTTTTAATTGTACATAACTTGTCGTGAACGTACTATCGTTTCGAACAGAAAGTTGTTCGTTTTGTTGAAAATCTGAGATTAAAATCAGGTTTTTTACAGAATTATTTTGCTTAGAAAATAACTTACGACCTTTCAAAATCACAGATGGAATTGCTTCTTGTTGATGTGAATACTCCAATTGCAACAATTCATTTCGAATACTTTTGATAGTTGTATTTTTATACGTTTCTGTGTTTGTGAAAATAGAAACTTCTTCATCTTCAGGAACGGTATTCAACAACTCTTGAACTGCACGTTTTAGCAAAGCGCCTTTTTCACCTTTACTTTGCATGCTAAACGAATTATCAAGATAAATAACAGTTTCTTTCTCAGTTTTTACAATGTCTCGATTGGCAAAATACGGTTGTGCAAACGCAAAAACCAATCCAGCCATAGCTAACAATCGCGTACAAAGAATCAGCCATTTCTTTAATTGTGAACTCTTTCGAGTTTGTAAAATAACATTTTGTAAAAACTTTACATTCGTAAACGCGGTTTTCTCAAATCGGCGAAGTTGAAATAAGTGAACCAGAATAGGAATGAGTAGTAAAAATAAGGCGTAAAGTACTTCTGGGTGTTTGAATTGCATTCCTAAATAAACATTTGTTCAAATATAAACGTTTAATTCTATTTTACCATATATTGGTGTTTATAAAGATGTGTTAAAGGTTTGTTAGGAACATTTATTTTTGTTTAATCTTGTTTATGAAAATAGTAAATGAAACAGACACAACAGAGATTACAATGCCTATTATTAGATTAGCTTTATATCCAAACAATATGTTTTCTGGATCATTAGGACTAAATAATTCATTATATTTCTCTGCACCTACTATGTAGGTGATTAAAGTTATTAGAATTGATATGATAGTAATAAGGCCAAATAATGATGATATCGATTTTTTACCTTTTGATTCTTGTTGTAAATAATTTTCTTTTGAGCTCTTCTTTTTACTTTCATTGATTAATAAATCGATTTTTTCTTTTAATTTATCATCAGGAAGATTAAGTGTAATTAAATCAAGTAAGCTTTGATGAAACGTATTATTAAAATATAGGTATTTTAAACTGTTAATAACTGTTGTTTTTCTCTCTTTATCTAGTAATGGACTTGACATTACTGTTACTACTAAATCTTCAATTAATTCTTTAACACTAATTTTATTTGTATTAATCCTGTTTTCTTTTAGCTTAGAATTTATCACAGTCTGAATTTCGAATCTTGAAATGTCTCTTTCTTCCCCTATTTGGAAGGATAAGGTTTGAATAATTCCTCTTTTAATTTTATCAAATTTTTGCTCTTTTGATTTAATGAAAAGATAAATAGCAAGAGGTAATCCTCCTATAGAAGCTATAGATCCAATTACAGTAATTAAATTCTCCATTTATAAATGATTAGTGTTAATTTATGCTGTCATGCTTTATTTTATTAAAAATAAAATAAACATTACATCTGGAATTACGGTTTTCCACAATCATTAAACATCTAAGTCAAATCAACAAATCAACAAAGAACAAAACTATAATATTCCAAACACTAAAATCAAACCCATAAAATCAACACTCTTGCAAAACCACGTAAAAATACGCTAGTAAAAAATTGTAACGCCATATATCTTTATGCAACTTAAAAAATCAACCATATTATGGCAAACTCAAATCCAAAATTTAGAATTTATCCTTCCATAGGAATTGCACGACTCGGAAATGGTCCAGCAACCAAAGAAGAAGTAATATTTAGCCCAGAAATTCCTTGGGCAAATTTGTATGAAACAGATCAAAATTATTTGACGAAAGATGGTCGCTTAAAGAAACAAGCACAACGTTTTTACATTTACGAATGCGACGATCACGGAAATCCAACACGACAAATTCATACAGACGATTTCGAAATTGAATGGTCCGTAGAAGTGGCAAATAAGAAACCATTTTGGTACGATTTTAACAACAGTTTAGATTTATCCGTAGTTGCTGATAACCAAAACTTATCTCCAAATTTTGTGAAAGATAAACTGGCGCCAGGAATTAATGCTGCGTATAGAAATCCAAATGTATTAAACCAAGGATTGCGCGTAGAAGACGGTTATGACTTTCGTAAGGATTTGGTAAATCATCCAGGATCAGTAAGTGTTGATGAAAATGCAAAGCGTAAAGAATTAAGAGGACAGTTTCCTTCTTCTAGATTTTCTAAAGATGGCGTAAGCATGCTTGCCAAACGTATGAATGTAGAAGCGAAAAATGTAAATCTAGGAACTGCAGAATACGATGATGATGGAACACTTATTTTTTATGGAGCTGACGGAATTTCTGCTGCATTAAATCCTTCCGATTTAAATACAGATTTTGCAGATAACTCTAATTGGTATGATGATATTTGTGATGGACGTATTACAGCAAAAATTCGTAGAAAAGATACTGGAGAAGAATACAATTTAGATGATGCAAATTCAGCTGCTTGGGTAGCTTCAGCTCCGCCAGATTATGCACCACAAATTCAGCCATTATCAACAATGTATGATTTAATTACGGGAGCTTCAAACGAATATCATGCGCCAGAATTAGCAACTGTTTTTCCAATGATGTATCGTTTGTACAGAATGCAATGGGTAAACTTAGGTGATTTCTTAGCGCCATCATTCAAAGAAACCATTGATGAATTAATTGCAAACGATCAATTCAAATATATCTACCAAAAAGAACCAAAAGCGGAAGCAGATGCAGTACGTGAAAAAATATTCAATATGTTCCGTAATCCTGCATATACGATGTCTAATGAACCAATTATTCCAAGTAAAAATGCTACAGATTTGGTAAATCGCGGAAGCGGAACAGAAGAACTAAAATTACCATATTATCCTGGTGATGCCATTGATTACCCTGGAAGTCCTGCACAATGGTTTGCCATTCCACCAATAATTTATGAACAACTTAGACAATGGCGCGATGGACATTTTTATACACCAGAAAGTTTCGATTTTAAAAATATGGACGAAATGGGCGCTTTTTATCGCGATCAATTCCTAGAATCTGCTAGAGATGAAGCACGCAAGCCATTACTAATGACAAGAGCTGTTCTTGAAACATTATATGGTGGAGGATTTCATCCTGGCGTTGAATTGACTTGGCCAATGCGTCACAATAATATTTATGCAGAAAATAAAGAAACGTATCGACTCATCGTTGATAATCCAGAATATCAAATTGGAGCATATGGTTTGCGTGAAGTACGATTAAACTTAGCTTCTAGAGAAGAACAAGAAGAAATTTTCTATAATGATTTTGGTTTCTCAATGAACTCAGAAGATATTCAAAGATCAATGGAACCTGGAAGTAAAGATAGCTGGTTCTGGAAAGTTACACCTGGTGATTTAACAAAGTGGATGGGAATTCCTTGGCAATCTGATGCAGGAAGTTGTCAGGCAGTATACGTAGAAAAACAATATCCAGTTCCTTCTTGGTGGGCAGCAAATTTACCTGTGCATGTATTGCCAAAAGATAGTTATGACAAACTTTTAGATCCAACGATTACTGAGGATACAAAACGTAATATTTATGCCAATCGTTTGGAATGGTTGCATACAGCTAGTACCGGATTTATTGGTTATCACGCAGAAGGTGGTTATATGAACGGTTTGATCAATATGGTATATCAGTGGAAAGATATTGGAGTTGTCACAGGAAGAAGACTCGACTTGGATATTGATGGAATTCCAGAGATTGTGTATGTTGCGTATGATTCTAAAGATAACTAGCTATTAGACCGCGTTGCTGTTAGATTTTAGATCGCTTCGCTTTTAGACTTATTAGAATCGCTTTGAAACGTCATCACGAGAATTTTTCAAAATTCTCGCAAAGACGTTTCTATTGATACATTTTCAAATCGACTCGTTATTTTATTTAAAAAGTCTTCAGGAGTGATTTTCAATAGAAAATCGTACTGAGAAGTGCTTTGAAACTAAAGATCAATACAAATTAAAACTTTTGAAAAAAGAAGTAATTATTATAGGTAATGGCATTGCAGGCATCACGCTTGCAGTGCTTTTGCTTCGTAAAGGGATTTCGTTTGCGCTTCTGCATCGAAAAGAAGAAAAACAAGCATTTGCCTTGGGAGAAACCTTGCCGCCGTCGGCAATGCCATTATTGGAGCAATTAAAATTATTAACTGTTTTTGAAGAAAATGCGTATCGTAAAACCTACGGTTATCATTCTATGTGGGGAAATTCACGCGTAACGGATATTAATTTTTATCATCAAAATCCATATAAAAATGGTTTGAAAATAAACAAGCATCAAACCTTAGAAAAAATGCGAGACATGATACGCGATAACATGATTTCGTATAGCAAAGGTTTTGAATTGATTCACGAATCGCATGGAAACACTGTAGTTTTAGCTAAAAACGATGGTGTCAAAATGGTGCAAGGACAAATTTTAGTAGATGCAACAGGACGAAATCGTGCAGTTTTGCAAAAATTGAACATTGAAAGCACTGTTTATGACGAATTGGTTGCGTTAAGTTGTCATTTACCAAAAATAGAACATCCCAAATTGACGCATGAAGTATATGTAGAAAGTTTTAAAGAAGGTTGGGGAATTGTTTCTGCGTTGAATGAAACGGAAAATATCTGCACTATTTATACGCATAAAGGACATGAAATTTTGTCTAAGCTTAAAGATGTATCCAACTGGAAATCTGTATTATCGGAAACCGTCTATTTAAAAGATTTCTTGGTTGAAGATGATAACATAAAGTTTAAAGGTGGGAATGCAAATTCCTCTATAGCACCACAAGTGGCTGGAAACAATTGGTTGGCACTTGGAGATGCCGCAATGTCTTTTGATCCATTGTCATCACATGGAATTACAAATGCCATTTACACTGCAGCCAAAGCTTTAGAAGCGATTGATAAGAAATTAACGGAAGCTGATCCTGATGTGTTTATAGAATATAACGAAACCATGAAAACCATCTTTCAGCAGTATTTGCAATCTAAAAACAATTTGTATCGACAAGAAACTCGCTGGAAAGATTCCGATTTCTGGAAACGGTTTTTTGAGTAAAAATTACTCCTTTGACTTCAGTTATTTTAAAAGATTTTGAAATATCAAATTGCCTTACACAAATTTGTCAATCTTATTTTGATATATTCTCTGTCTTGAAACTTATCTTCTAAATTTAATTTTTATGAGAATTAATATTAATTCGATTAGAAAAATCTACTAGACTGTTTTTATAAAATTTTTTATTATTTGTGAATTAGAAGAATGACGGTCTAGTGTATGAGTAGTAGTGGATTTCTACTCACGAACATTTCGGTTTTGTACTGACCTTTGTTTGATGTTTATCCTTTCGTTTTATCACTTAAACCGCTATTACTTATACACATTGTTGGCAGTAGTACTTTTATTCAAATAGTTTTTCAATTCGTTCATTTTCATTAGAATTTGGTTCAACAGGGTTTTCCTTACGATATTCACTTTCTTCCCAAGCTTCAAAATCTCTCATACTTTCTTTTATTTGATTTTCCTCAATTATATCTTCCCAATACTGCTTATCTAATTCAACTTCTAGAACCAATGGTTTTTTTGAATCAGGTAATAATTCATCAATTAATTGTTCTCTAGTTCCAAATATTTCTTCATAAATTTCTTCCACTTTATTCAAATCAGTAACTTCATCTTTTATTTGGTCTGAAAGTTCATCTCTCATTGTTTCTACAATATTTTCAATCATTTGTACAATTGTGTCTTGACCATCTTCAGATTTTGAAAATTCAGCATAATCTTTCTCGTACTTGTCAAATAAGTCAATGATTTGTTCGGATTCGAAATCTGAATCAGCCCTTAGCATTAGTTTATCTATAATTTTATTAAAATTCTCTTTGATATAAGTTTCTGATTGTGGACAATCTTTTATTTTTTGTAACGAATCTAAAACTTCCGAAAAGACTAAATAATCCCAGTTCCCCAAATAATCTAAAAGTTTAAAATGTTTTAAAAATACACTGTCAATATTAACTGAGGTACAATAGGTTGAAAGAATTGATAATATTTTTGAGTTGAAGTTGTTCTTCTTTTTATTTGCAATTGCTTCTTGTTTTTCGATAATAAAATGGTCATTGTTTATTAAGTCTCTAATAACACCTTGAAGTTCTTTGTCGAGAGGAATAATAGATTTTTTCGGATTAAATCTATTTAGTTGGTCTAAGTATATAACGTTTTTAATAATCGCTTTTCTATCTGAAAAGGATTCCGATATTTGACCAATTAAGAAGTCTGCTAGAGATGGATTTATGAAATTATATGAACGTCTATTTCTATCAGTGGAAGTATAAAGAGTAGATGAAATAAAACCATTTAATAATAGCCTTACAGATTTATTAAATTGATTCCCGTCAATAATTTGATTGTGTTCTGCTATCTCGTATTTAAGTCTTTGTTCAAATGCTTTGGTAAGTCTCCTTTCAGTAACATAATTCCCAAAAGAAAATAAAGTCATTAATAAACATCTTTCCAAGTAACTGATTTGGTTATTGTATGAAAATCGCCAAATCTCTTTTGGATTAGATAAATTATTTACTATAAATTGTTTGTATTCTGATATAGTAAAGTCTTGAATTTTATATTCATCTGTTATAAACTCAATTATTCGAGGTGTATAATTATGGTGTTTAATTATATCCCAATAAAATTTTTCCTCTAAAATGACATTATAAAACTTCTCGTCTACTTGTTTATGAAAAAAATGATTGTAAAGAATTAATGCCTTCTCATACTTATTATAATCTGATAACTTTAACTCAAACTGTCTTTCATTTAAGCTAGAATGATTAATTTTTTCATATCTATCACTTGCTAAGCTCAAAACTACAGTGCGAGTGGTAAGGATAAGATATTTATTTGGTGAATTTCTTATTCTATCTACAAAGCTGGTTAGTTGAGTTTCTGTTTTATGAGAATTAATAATCTCAGCGTAATTCGCTCCTAAAAAATCATCAAAATAAAAAATCTGTTTAAGGTTATCATCGTCTGAAATCACATCTTCAGCTTCCGAAATATTTTCGACTTTGTGTATTTTAAAATTATTTTTTGCTCTATCAAATAATATCATTTCTGCCAAGGAAGTTTTTCCAATTCCTGGTTGTCCTGTTATAAGAAGAATTTTTTCCTTTTTAAGAATTTTGTAGGCTAAATCTAATTTATTTGTAACGACATAATATTTTACCTTGTCTTTTAATCTTTTCAAGAAGTATCTAGTTCTTGATTCAATAGCATTATTTAAAATTTCAGTTATTATCGTAGTACTAGAAAGCCAAAGTTTGTAATATTTCTTTTCAATTAAAGGAAATTCAAATAAATAGTCGTTTAGGTCTTGCTGTCCAATTATATCATTTGATGTTTTGACGTATGGATTTAATAATGATTTTAGTTCGTCTTTTTGAATCGCAGATAAATCTATTGAAGTAACTAAAATGTACCTGTCGGGTTTTAGATTTTCTACTTTTTCTAACTCTTTGTTTTTTATTACGGATTTTAAGTTAGAATAAGTTGATTTTGAATAATGTTTGGCTTGAACAACAAGTGAATTGTTATTTTTTTCTGTAGAAAATCTTAAATCAACCCCTTTATCTTTTCCAATTCTAAAACTTTGTAATTTTAAATTGAATTTTGCGTTCAATAAGTCTTTAGAAATTTCTTCAAATTCTTTATCATTTAAAGTAGAAAAGTCGTAGTTATTCAATTCAGGGTTTGTTTTTCGTATTACTGCCAACGTACGTATATACAGAATTCCTATTCTTATACTAAATTTGGTAAATAACAGGAACTCATTTTATATAAACTTCCTCTTATTTTTTATAAAAGTAAAACAAATACCACAAATACACAATGTGGTTTCCCGTAATCAATAGCGAAACTTGAGTTATTTAACTAAAAAACAAAACATCACCATTCTCGAAAAAAATAATACCTTCGCAGCATGATCAAAGAAATTCAACTGCGAGTTACCATTGAAGAAGAAATGCAAGGCGATATTGTATTGCAAAAAGCAATCAAAAAGTTACGTGTAAGTAAAGATGAGGTAAACGGAATCAAAATATTACGAAAATCAATCGATGCTCGTAAATCGTTGATCATTTTTAACTATAAAGTTGCTGTATATATCAATGAAGCACTTCCAGAGACAAGCGCATATGAATTTGATTATAAAGATGTTTCTAATGCCAAAGAAATTCACATCGTTGGTTTTGGTCCAGCAGGAATGTATGCGGCATTGCGTTGTATTGAATTAGGTTTTAAACCAATAGTATTAGAACGTGGAAAAAATGTGAAAGAACGACGTCGTGATTTACGCGCAATCAATCAAGAACATTTTGTAAATGAGGATTCAAATTATTGCTTTGGAGAAGGTGGCGCAGGAACCTATTCTGATGGAAAACTCTACACACGAAGCTTGAAACGTGGCGATGTACGTAGAATTTTCGAAAACTTAGTGTATCACGGAGCAACCGATCAAATTTTGGTAGATGCGCATCCACACATTGGAACAAATAAGCTTCCGAACGTTGTTAAAAATATACGCGAAACCATCTTAAAATACGGAGGAGAAGTACATTTTGATACACGTGTTACCGATTTTGTCATCAAACAAAACAAAATACAAGCCATTCAATTGCAAGATGGACGTGAAATGATTGCAAATCGTGTGATTTTGGCAACAGGACATTCTGCAAGAGATATTTATGAATTACTTCATAAAAAAGAAATCGCTTTAAAAGCAAAATCATTTGCAATGGGCGTCCGTGTAGAACATCCACAACAAATAATTGATAATATTCAATACCATTGTACAGGCGAACGAAACGAGCTTTTACCAGCTGCAGCGTATAGTTTGGTTCATCAGGTGAAAGATCGAGGAGTATATTCGTTTTGTATGTGTCCAGGCGGATTTATCGTTCCAGCGGCAACCGCCAATGGAGAAGTTGTCGTAAACGGAATGTCGCCTTCACGACGTAATAATAAATTTGCCAATTCTGGAATTGTGGTGGAAATCAATGCAGAGAAAGATTTATACAAATATGAAAAACATGGTGTTCTTAAAGGTTTAGAGTTTCAAAAAGATTTAGAACGTTTGGCATTCACGGCAGGCGGAAGAAGTCAGGTAGCACCAGCGCAGCGTTTAACAGACTTTGTAGAAGGAAAACTTTCAACTGATTTGAATGCTACTTCATATCAACCTGGTTTAAAATCGTCACCGTTACATTCGCTCTTGCCAAAAAGCATTGGTGGTCGTTTGCGAAAAGGATTTGCTGCTTTTGGGCAAAAAATGAATGGTTACTATACAGCACAAGCCAATATTGTTGGTGTGGAATCACGAACTTCTTCGCCAGTAAACATTCCGAGAAAAGAAAATTTAGAACATCCAGAAGTAGCTGGCTTATTTCCTTGTGGAGAAGGCGGCGGTTATGCTGGAGGAATTGTCTCTGCTGCTATGGATGGCGAACGTTGTGCAGAAGCTGCAATTATTGGATTGTAATTTGTTCATATTTGAAATTGATAAAAAATGCAAGGCTGAAAAATAATTAGTCAAATCAAAAATATTGATTTATCTTGCTGATACTAAAAACAATAAATATCCCGATTATGAAAATTTTGAAAAAACTGTCTTTTGCTCTTGTAACTTTAATGCTTTTATTTTCTTTTACTGCTCCAGAAGGTGATCATATTGGAAAATGGAAAGGGCAAGACAAAGGTGATATTGGTTTTTTAACCTTATCTAGCGATGGTTATGCTACTTTTGAATTTAATGGTCAGACATTAGGTGGAAAATCATACGATCACCAAGGAAGGAAAGCTGCGATGAAGTATACTGTAAATACTGGAACAACTCCAACAAGTATTGATTTCATTATCGTTGAAAGTAAGTCCAAGAAAGAATTAGGTCGTTTAAAAGGAATTATAAAAATGAATTCAAGAAACGAAATGCAAATGGCAATGACTTTTGGCGGCGGTACAGGAAGACCAAAAGATTTTACAAAAGATGCGATTGTTTTTGATCGTGTGAAATAGATAGAAACTCTCAATAATATAACAGAAGCCTCATCAATTGATGAGGTTTTTTGTTTTTAAATAATGTTGATTATGTAAGAACTTTATCTTTAGCGAAATAGATTGTTGTTATAATCCCATCCACGCGTTAAATGAAGCGGTATTATTTTGACTTGTTTTCAAAATGTGTGACTTTATAAAAATGGCGACACTATTTTTAGTGTAACGATTTATCTTTTCAATATAATCTCTGTTGACTAACTCACTTCTGTTAATTTTGAAGAACTTTGTAGGATTGAGTATTTCTTCTATTTCTTTGAGTGTGGTTTGGTTTAACAAATGTTTTTTATTGGCTGAATCATACGCAAAAACAACTCCATAATCCGATTGTATAAACGTAATATCTTCCACTTTTAAAAAGTAAATATCACTATTGGATTTTATAGGAATATACTCTTTATATTCAGGTTTTATCTCTAATTTGTTTTGATAATAAACATCTAGTTTTTTAAAGATATCGTTATGATTCACTTCCATTTTAGTCTTTAACGAAATATATTTATTCCAAGCTTTTTCAAAACGACTATAGGAATAAGGTTTCAACAAATATTCAATGCCACTAGTTTCAAAAGCATTCATCCAAAACTGATCATAAGCGGTAGCAAAAATAATAGGGAACTCAATGTTAATCTGACGATATACATCAAAAACATTACCATCCCTTAATTCAATATCTGAGAAAATTAAATCCACATTGGGAGAAGTTTCAAAAAATGATTGCGTCTCGTCTACGGTTTCAATTTCTTTTATAATTTCAATAGGCTCAGCAATTCTTTCTAGATAATTTTTAAGTTTCTTTCGAGCCGGAGCTTCATCTTCTATAATGACAACTTTAATCATTGTTGTTTGTTTTAATAAGTGGCAAGGTAATCGTAAAATCATACTCAGATTCCTGAATAATAATACTATTGTTTGTTAATAATTGAAATTGCTTATTTAGGTTTTTTAAAGCAACACCATTGCTTTTTTTCTTTCTACTTTGTTTTACTTTATTGTTACTTACTTTAATACCATTCTCGAGTGAAATATGAATCATTACGGGATTTTGAACTGTACCTAAATTATGTACAATAGCATTTTCTACCAATACTTGAAGACAAAATGGAGGTACAATTATACTAGAAGCATTTATGTTATCAGCTACAATTAATTTATAATATCCTTGATATTTTGTCTCCATTAATTCAAAATAGTTCTGCGTAAATGTGAGTTCTTCTCGTAAAGAAATGAGTTCTTTTTCAGCGGTTTTCAAAGCGTAGCGATATAGTTCTGAAAAGTGACTTAAAAAATCGGAAGCTTTGTCTGTATCTTCATCTATGAGTTGATCTAATATGTTTAAATTATTAAAAAGAAAGTGTGGATTTAATTGTGCTTTAAGCTGTTGTATTTTACTTTTAGAATTGCTGATTACATATTCGCTTAATCGTTTCCTATAATTTCTATTTTCTTTTGAATATAAATAGGCTAAAGAAATACCTCCAAAAATTATGAAATCAATAGTTTGATAGAAGAGTTTATAGGTTATTTGAAAAGAAGAATTATAGTTTCTTGCTAAGGTATCAAAAGCAACAGAAATAAGAATTCCAAAGATATTTTTAGCAAGCATGTAAAAGATAAAACTGATTCCAAAAAACTTCAAATATTTCCATGCAGAAGAAGTCGTGTTTTCATATTTTTTAGAAGCTCTTTTTTGAATAAAATCTATAAGTATAAAAAGAAGGAAAGCGTGTATGAACGTCCAAAAAGGAGCATCCATATGAAACACAAAATCTTCCCAAGAGTTAGCCGTCGATATATTATGATGTATTGTGAATAGCCAACTAAAAATAAACAGAAAAAGTAGAAACTTTTTATGCTCGTTATAAAATTTTAATATTTTCATGTATGATACATATAGAGATCTGCAATTAAGGAAATTGTTCCTTAATTGCAAATACATTGTGTGTTAAAATGATTTATTTAGGCCATGAACTGATTACTTTTCCTTTTTCATCATAGGCTTCAAGTTTCACTTCATTATTTTCATCTACAACAAATCTAGCTCTAGGTCTTCCTTCATCATCATATAAAAATAATCCATTTTGTTTTCCTGGGGTTTGTCCCAAAGCTACTCTTCTTACTGAACTGTATTCTCCTTTTTCTTTGTATTCTTTATATTTTTTTCTGCGTTCTTTTGGATCTTTTATCGCTTTAAGTTCCTTTACTGCTTCAGCAATACTTTCATGAGTTTCATAATCTCCACGATCGTTAAAAACCAGTGTCCCAGACTTGAAGCGTTTATCACCAACTCTATTGTCAGTAGTCATTAATTGCATGACTTGATCTCCATCATATTGATCATAAGTTAAAGAAAGTCCTGCGCTATGACCGTTTTCTGTTTTGGTACCATCATAAATAAAACCACCACATTCTTTTCCATCTTCTGTAAAGAATAACATTCCAGCACGTTTCTTTCGTTCATGATACGCTCTATTATTAATACTATCTCCAGCACTAGGGAAATGATTTGCATTAGTGATCACCATTTTAACAGTTCCATCATTTTCTACAATATTGATACGTTCTACATCGATAGTTCCAAATTTTTGAGTATTAGATTGTTTAAAAGCTAAAGAAGCAAATGTTAGTATTCCTATAACTGTTGCAACAGCAAATGTTCTTAAAAAAACAAGTTCTCTTTTTGTATTTTTCATGATTTATAGTTTTAATGATTTATAATTATGACACAAAACTATATGACGCCTATTGCTCAGAAAAGCAGTTTTTGATGAATACAGGAAAAATTTAATAGAACTAAGGAAAAATTAAATAAAAGGAAAACTAAGTCAATTTAATATGACATAGAAAACATGCAAAGTTCTTTACTCGATCATCGAGATTTAAATGCTCCGACACTTGTGCGTCGAAATATTTTTAATTGTTTCCGTTCAATATTTCATGGGCTTGCTCCGAAGTAGTTGACTTCGATTCTTTATGATCTCAAATTACGATTAAAACTTCTCAAAAACACCTAAACCAAACAACGCAAAGTCATACTTCACAGGATCATTTGGATCTAGCTTTCGCAATGCAGTATCTAATTCAAGCAACGCTTTTGCATCGTTTTGTTTTCGTTTGAGTAATCCAAGTTTACGAGCAACATTTCCAGAATGTACATCTAATGGACAAGATAATTGTGAAGGTGAAAGTGTTTTCCAAATTCCAAAATCGACACCAGTATTATCGTTACGAACCATCCAGCGTAGAAACATATTGATTCGTTTGGCAGCACTTCCTTTATTTGGATCAGATACATGTTTTTTGGTTCTTTCAGGATGCGGAATGCTAAAAAATACTTCCTTAAATTTTGAAATAGCATCTTGCATACATTTTTCCTTAGTGTTTGCAAAAACAGCTTCCAATCCGTTGTGATGCTGATATATGTTTCGTAAAGACTTTATAAAGAAGGTAAAATCAGTTCCATTAAAGGTTCTGTGTACAAATGATTCAAGTGTTTCTAGGTCTTCTTCGGAATGATTCATGACAAAATCATAAGGTGAATTACCTAATAAATTCATCATTTTTTTGGCATTATTGTTGATCATTTTTCGATTTCCCCACGCAATGGTTGCCGTTAAGAATGCTGCGATTTCGATGTCTTCTTTTTGGCGAAATTGATGTGGAATTTGAATTGGATCGCTTTCTACGAATTTCGGTTGATTGTACTCAATAACTTTTTCGTCGAGAAAAGATTTTAATTCGGTTAAATTCATAAGATGTTATCGTCTTTGGCAAAAATAATTATTATTTTTAGTAACCATCAATCAAAAACTATGTTTACAAATTACGCAAACCACTTTATTTGGATATTACTTCTTTTTACAACGATTACTTCTGCACAAGAACTTGAAGGATTTATTCTCGACGAAAAGACAAAAGAGCCATTATTTGGTGTTTCTGTTTATTTTGATGGAACTACGAATGGTACTTCTACGAATGGAGAAGGAAAGTTCAGTATTCGTTATAAAGCTTCTACAAAATCAGCTTTAGTTGTAAGTTATTTAGGTTATGAAACACAATTATTTGATGTGAGAAAGCTTACTAATGGCATGTCTATTTATTTAAAAGAAAAACCACAATCTTTAGAAACAGTATATTTAGAGAATGATCCGTGGTCGCGAAAAAAGAAGATGGATATTTTTAAGCGAGAATTCATAGGAAAGTCAGTTGATTTTTCAGAATGTAGAATTATGAACCAAAAAGATATTACAGTTACTTATAATCCTATCACACAAAAACTGAATGCATATGCTGAGAAGCCAATCATTATTAAAAATAAATATTTAGGCTATACCATTACATATACTATGGAAGAATTTGAAGCCGATTTACGCTTAACAACGACAGGAATTGTACTCACGCGAAGTGTATATGTAGAAGGTTCAAGTTTTTATACAGAACGGAATAAGCGTGTTCGCAGAAAACATAGAAAAGCTAGAGAACGTGAATATGGTCAGTCAGTATTATATTTCATGCGTTCATTGTCTAAAAAACAATTGCGAGAAAATGGGTTTCAAATTTTTCACAAAGGATTTATAGTTCCGCCATATAAATATTTTCAAATTACAAAAATAGGCGAGGACACTAAAGTAAAGTTGACAGCAGACCGTTTGGTGGTTGTATACGATCGTATTCACAAATCATTCATGACTATTTTAGATAAAAACAAAGAGTTTGTTATCAATAAATACGGAAACTATTCACCTCCGAGAAAAGTTTCCTTCGGAGGTGTTTTGGGAGACAAGCGCATTGCGAATACTTTGCCATTAGATTATGATTTATAGACTTTCTGTCTTATCATCTTCTAAGGAATGAATAAACGCTATAATGGCTTTAATTTCATTATCTGTAAGGTTTAAAGGATCTGGTGGAAGTGTTTGATTTTCCAATTCAATTCCAATTCCAACGCCGCCGCCAACATTATAAAATTGCATCACTTCTTCTAAAGTATCATAGACGCCATTGTGCATGTATGGAGCAGTTTTAGAAGCATTTCGTACTGTTGGCGTTTTAAAAGCATATTTTTTTAGTTCAGCTTTCGCGACATAATAACGACCTAAATCATCATCAACAGTAGCGTTTTTCCACGTTTTTGTCTTTGGAACACCTAAAACTTCTAGTTCACTTTCTACAAAATATGGAGGAACAGTTCCGTTGAAAATTGGCGCAAAATGACACGTAGCACATTTTCCTTTTCCCATAAAAAGATTAAAACCTAAGGTTTCTTCTGCAGTAAAAGTGTTTTCTTTTCCAGAAATATTTCGATCAAATTTTGAATTAAATGGTGTTAAAGTTCGTAGGTAAGTAGCAATGGCATTCCGAACAGATTTATGATTAATTCCTTGTTTATATAGACTTTCAAAACGTTTTTTGTACGTAGAAGATTTTTCTAATTTGGCAATGATCATATCGGTATTGGCATGAAACTCCTTTTCATTATTAATCACATCTAAAATTTGATTCTCTAAATTTTCTACGCGTGCATCGTAAAATTGTGATTGTTGTAAACTCGCATATAATAGTGTAGGAGAGTTGCGTTGTACAAAATTTCCATTAATATCTTTAGAGAAACGTAAACCATCTGTAAATGCTTTTTCAGGCTGATGACAACTCGCACAGTTCATCGTTTCAGAATCTGAAAGTGACGCATCAAAAAATAAATCTTTTCCCAATTGTGCAATTTCTGGAGATACTTTTGGACTGTAACTTGGTTTAAATGCATTTGGATTGAATGTTGCCGCATCATAGAACGAATCTACACCATAATTTAGCTTTTGCTGCAAAGGAAATTCCACTTGCCAGTCAGTTATGGTTTGATTCCACAAAGAAAGCATAGGTTGCAACTGATTTTTGATGAATCCGTAACGATCAAACGAATCAAAACTTTCTGCATGATCAAAGGCTTGCTGTGCTTCTTGCAATGCAGTGATCCAATTTTTGTAAAGTTGTTGGTCTTTAAATACAGTTTCATGCAATGTAAAGTAAGTCTCTAAACTTGTAAATACTTCTTTATTTTCAGGAATGGACTGTAAGAGTACTGGCGAATCAAATCCAGAAATTCCTAACGACATCACTCTAACCAAAGCTTGACGTGTTAGCCATAAAAATTTATAATTGGTATGTTTTAAAATCGAATTGTGTTTTTGTTCTAATTTTAATTTACTGTAAATATCATTTGCATAACCGTGTACGGCAGCAATATCAATATTTGTTTCAGCAATTGCTTCTTCCAGTGCTTGAAAACCAGAAGCTTCAATTACTTTTTCAGCATTATCACCTTCGTCTACTTTGGGCAAATTAGCTTTGTTTAATCCGTAGTAATTCGCACTATTATAGAAGGATAAAATTGGTTCCATGCGTTTAAAATCAATACGGGAAGCTTTAAAATAATACAAAATACTATCTTTCGTTGTTGCTTCGCGCAAAGCGTTCACATGACTAATACAATTGTTTAGATCTTTTGCAAATTGCGCTTTAATAGCGACACTAATTGCGTCATTTTCATTTGTTGGTATAGCTGTTGTCTCTACTGTATTTTTACATGAAAACAGCAAACTTATGCATATGACAAAGAGGCTTACAATAGAAGCCTCTTTGGGTAGATTAATTTTTCTTTGCATGGTTTATCGAGCTAATCCTTTTACTACTAATAGAATACTTCCTTCATCTCTACTATTAGCGTCAGTTCCTGCACCATCAGGATTTAAGAAGGCGTCGCTTTTCCAAGAATGCGCTTGTTGAATTAATAAGAAAGTATCTGGCTCACCAATAATATCAGAAATATCAATCATTCCAGTAAGTTCCCATTTTCCCCAACGATCGTCAAAACTTGCATATCCGTTATCTACTGCTTCAACAGTTCTGTGTGCAGATTCTAATACCACTTTTAAAGCTCCTGTGTTTAAGTCATACTGGTATAAATATGCATCGTGTTGTTTTACCATATCGTCTACATATCCGTTTGGATCTTCTTGAATGTATGCGTAGTTTTCAGTCACTAAGATATTATCTGGACTGTGGAATGTTTTTGCTTTTCCAGCTAAATCATCTCCGTTTAATTCCAATGTTAATTTTCCGATTAATGGATTGTTTTCGTCTAAAACGAGTTTGTATACACGTCCGTACTTTGTACGAGTATCTGAGTTAGAGCTATGTCCTGTAGCGTTAAAATAGATTTCTCTGTTTGCTTCGGCAGAACCTTTTCTGTAATCGATATCTTCTACACGATTAAATGCCATAACACCTTTTGCGATACTTTCGTTATTTAATTCGTTATACGTTGTTTGTTCCAGTTGAACGAACTCAACATCATATTCGTTTCCGGTAATTAATTCATTATCGGTAATTGTTCCATCACCAACTTTCATTCCGTATAAGTTACCACCGTGTAAGTCACCAACAGTATTGGAAACGTACATAGCTAACTGTCCGCCAGCATCTCCACGACTATCATCACCAATCATTACGATTGTTTTTCCAGTAAAAGCGTCTTTGTGTAGTGGTACTGCGTTTTCAATAGTCCATTGTCCCATTGCAGGTAATACTTCTCCAACACCAGCATCATCAGCAGATTTATAAGGATCGACCATAAAAACATTGTTTGTTGGCATTGCGCCCCATTCTCCACCACTTAGGTATACAGGTCCAAAACCGTGTTCTTCTGGCGTAGCTAAACTTCCAGAACATTGTGCTGTATTTCCTGTCGCTTCTGAGTTAACGATATATTCTCCTTTAATAGGTTTAAAAGTAGCATCAAGTGTGATACGTGCAATTGAATAATCAGCTTCAATATTGTTGATTAATGTAAAAGTACCATCGTCGTTTCTCAACAATCCGCAACCATCTGCCATACTTCCGTAAACAAAGTTTGGAGACTCTGGTAATGCATCTTCAGAACTTAAGAGGCTATACACTTCAATATTGTTGAACTCAGATTGTTTGGTAACAAAAGCTGGAGTTATGGAGTGATTTTTTAATTCAATAACACTGTTGTTTTCCCCAGGAATACTAACTGTATTGTTGTCATCACTGTCGCACGACATAAAAGAAATTAATCCTGTTAGTGCTAAAATTTTAGAAATAGTTTTCATCGATTTATTAGTTTGCGAATTTTTAGTTGCCCAAAACTATCGATGTAGTGTTAGTGAATATTTAGCTGAATATTTTTTTACGTTTACGAATATATTAAGTTAATGTTTCGAGTTTAAATTTCTGTGAAATCGAAAATAATGATAGACAATGTAAGATAGAATTGTATATTTTATAGTAATTAAAAATAGGATTATTCAAAAGTTACTTCCGTTGCTGAACTTTCAAACTGCTCTCCATTTTCTAGGGTAAGTGTTATTTTGAAAATTACACTTGTATCTATAGGAATTACAGTATTAAATTTTAGAAATGCGCTTGTTGTATCATTTCTTTCATCGTTAAGTTCAGATATCAAATCACTCATAAGACCAAAACTATTGGTGTCAAACATATAAGCTACGAAAATATAATTGTTTAGTGATTCTCCAGCAGGAACATCAAACAAAGGTACATTGGCTTCTACATTGATATTTGTAACAGGATTGATCACATTATAATAATCCAAACAAGTAACTGCATTGGCGGTATTTATGAACCCAGATTTTTGAACAAGTGATGTGACGAGTTCGCTATCAAAGTTGGTATCGATAAATAATCTGAAATCTTCGTTGGTTACTGTGCTTGGATTACTACCAGTGGCATCTAAAGTAGAAAGTGTTATAGAAGAGATAAATATATTATACTCTTCCTTGCCGCCGCAGCATGCATATAAAAATACTTGAGCAAATAATATGATTCCAAAAATTTTAAAGATCTTATTTTTCATGCTTATACTATTCAAAAGTTATTGTGTCGGTTGTCATGACAAGTTGTTCTTCATTTTCAAACGTAATTGTTAAGGTAAACGTTGCGGCAGTTTCTGCAGGAATTTCGGTGTCGAATTTTAATGAATATTCAGAATCAGCAGGTCCGCCATTTAATCTTAATATCATATCATTGGTAGTAAATAGATCTTCAGTATTGAATCTGTATGTTACCACAATATGATTGTTGAGAAGGTCACCAGCAGGAATATCGAAAAGTGGAACATTGGAAGTTATGTCTATATTTTCGATGCGTTTGATAACAGTATATTCATCAAAACAATCAATTGCTGCGTAAGCTGTGTTTAATAAACCAGAATTTTTAGATAGGAGTGAAGCCGTATCTATTTGATAGGTTGGTGTGAATTGTAAAAAGAAATTGGAATTGGATACAATGGTAGCATCTTCATCAGCTTCGTCTTGCGCAGAAAATTCAAATGATCTTACAAAAATATTGAAATTATTACCACAACAAGCATATAAGAAAATTTGAGCAACTAAGATAAGCGCATAAATTTTGAAAGTTTTGTTTTTCATGTATTGATTTTTTTCAATAGATACAGAAACTTACAAAAGGTTGCGTGTTATTTAGAATTATTCTTAATATTTTTAGTTTTCAATAATTAGTGTACTTTTCGATACTATTTTAATTGATTTTGTTTCGAAAAGTTATTTTAAGTTTTTTTTTTGCTAAATGCTAAATGCTAAATGCTAAATGCTAAATGCTAAATGCTAAATGCTAAATGCTAAATGCTAAATGCTAAATGCTAAATGCTAAATGCTAAATGCTAAATGCTAAATGCTAAATGCTAAATGCTAAATGCTAAATGCTAAATGCTAAATGCTAAATGCTAAATGCTAAGAAACAATATAGCCATCGCGCATTTCAATTTTACGATCTGCCATATCTGCAAGTTCTTTGTTGTGTGTAACGATAACAAATGTTTGTCCAAATTCATCGCGAAGTTTGAAGAATAGATTGTGTAGGTTTTCAGCTGATTCAGAATCTAAGTTTCCGCTAGGTTCGTCGGCAAAAATAATTGCAGGTTTGTTCATCAATGCTCTTGCAACAGCAATACGTTGTTGTTCTCCACCAGAAAGTTCATCAGGTTTGTGATCGTAACGATGTGATAAACCTAAGAAATCAAGTAATTCCTTTGCTCTTTTTTCTGCTTCCTCTTTAGGAACATTGTCAATAAACGCAGGAATACAAACATTTTCAACTGCTGTAAACTCAGGAAGTAATTGATGAAACTGAAAGATGAATCCGATGTGATTGTTTCGAAACTTTGCGAGTTCTTTGTGTTGAAGGCGTTCAATATGTACATTATTGATAATAAGCGAGCTACTACTATTTGGCGTCATTTTATCTAAAGTGCCTAATATTTGAAGCAAAGTTGTCTTTCCAGCTCCAGAAGCACCAATAATAGAAACAATCTCTCCTTTTTTGATATCTAAATCGATACCTTTTAAAACGTCTAACTCTCCGTAATGTTTGTATATATTCTTAGCTGTAATCATGCAAAATATCAATATAAAAGCACCAAGTTACTACATAAAGCTGTGATGAACAATTATGAACTGATATTAGCAGCTCTTTTTTTTCTTTTGAAAATATTTTTCACATTATTGTAATCGATAAAGTATACCAAACGAAGTGAAACTGTATGATCAATTGGCTCGTCAAATAATCTGTTTAAACTATCAAAATAAGTGTCTGTAGAAGCTTCTGTTTGATTGAAAATTTGATTTCTATACAAAGCTGTTAAAAAACTACCTGGCGCAAATTGCCATGTATAATTCAAGTCTAAATTCCAAGTGCTAAAGTTTACATTAGAATTTCCCAAACCTAAATCTTCAAACGTACTTTGCGACTGTGTTAAACGTCCATTTTCTCTTAAGAAATATGGTGTGTCATCATAATCTACAGTTGTCCAATAGTTTCTAAACGTTAAGTTTAAAGAGTTCAAAGAATTGAAATTATAATTCGCAGAAATACTATTTACAAGTATAATTTGATCGCGCTGTCCAAATATAATTTCACCATCAAGATCATTTGAATTATTGGCATAACCTCTACGATTATTTTCAACATTTAAAGAAGAATCATAACTCACAATAAATTTATCATTGATGCGAACTCTTGGTGAAAAACGAAATCTATATCGCGTATATCCTTGATCTTTTTCCAAGAAAGTAGAAAAGTTGATATTAGCATCAACCGCAAAGGTTTTATTATAATCTGAAGAGATGAAACTATTTAAATTCAACCTATTTTCATTGATAAAGAAACGTCTATTATCAAAATCACGTGGTTCAAAATAATCAAATTGTTTTCCTGGCGCAAAATTTACATTACCACCAAAAGCCATTAAACTCTTTTTAAGGACTCCAAAAACATTAATACCAAAATTAGCACCTGTATACACATTAGGATCATACAAACGGCGGTAATTTACCCAACCATTCACTCTAAAGTTGTTTAACTTTTCTGTAGGTTCAAAAATTTGATATGAAGCATCAATTCCGAAGTTATTGAAATTGTTACGGAAGTTGAGTCCTAAATCGTTAATATCGTATTTAGTATTTGCGAAACTGTGATCAAAACTATATCGAAATTTTCCGCTGATCTTACGAATTGCAAAGAAAGAACTCAAACCTGTTTCGGTTCCTGTTGTTAAGTTTCTATTGCTCGTTTTTAATTGAGTATCAATACTTACCGTATTTTTCTTATTAACCAAATTTGCTACAAGCGCGGTAACGTTAGCATCTCTAAAACCGCTTCCATTTCTTGTCACATTGGTATTGATAAGACTGATCGATGAGTTTTTATTAAACTGCTGATCTACCACCATGATATTATAATTCGTCAATGGTTCTACAACTTCTTCACGGAATTCACCAGTATCATTATTTCGAATTGTTGCTTTGGTTTTTTCAGTAATTGCATTAAAGAAACCAATTCCAAGTCCGTTTTTGGTTCTTCCAGAAACTTTTACAGCATTGATCAGTTTTACTTCATCAGGAAAATCTACAACTTCTTCATTGGAAGCCGTATCAACACTTCCAGATGGCGAATTTCCTATACGTCGTGAAAAGAATAAATCTCCTTTATTAAACAAGTCAACACCTTCGGTAAAAAATTGTCGTTGTTCAGAGAACGTTTGTTCAAAAGGTCCTAGATTAAGCTGTAGATTGTCAAATCCAGCTTGACTGAAATCAGGAACCAACGTAGCATCTAGCGTAAAGTTCTCAGTAATACCATACTTTACGTCCATTCCAAAATTATATTCGTCTGTGGTTTCTCCGTCGCGAGTTCTAACAACAGCAGAAGTAAATGGGTAAAAAATTAAACGTGTTGGTGGTTGAATGTCTCGTAAACCTTTTAACTCACCAGCATACAATCCAATATATCCTTTTGTAGGATCAAATGCATTCCAAGTATATTGTTTTCTTGTTTTTCTAAATTGTCTGTGAAACTGAATTCCCCAAGTTGGTTCTTTTTGATTGGTAAAACGAAGTGCGCGATACGGAATTTTGACTTCAGCAATCCATCCATCATCTACCATAGTTACAGCATTTTCCCAAACGGCATTCCAACTGTAATCTTCTCCAACAGATGGATTTGCAATAGCATCTGCTTGGTTTCCATTAGGAAATACAACAAAATATGTATCGTTTTGTCCGTCATTATTTGGATTGATTGCAATGATAAAGAAATCATTAATTCCAAAATTATCACGACTCGTAAATTGACGCATAATATTTTCGGGCTTATCACGTAAATAAGCAGACACATAAATTGCATCGTCATCATATGTCATTTTTACAGTTGTTTTTTGGTCCTCAGGTAATGTATTCCCGATTGCAGGACGAAACTGTATAAAATCTGTTGCAATGTCTGCATTTTTCCATACTTCGTCATCTAAAACTCCATCAATCTTTGGTGGAGTAGTGGTACGCTTTATATTATATGTTTTTTTGGAGATGCTATCTTGAGCAAAACTGCTTACTGTAAAAGAAAGAAGTAGTACGAATACTAAAAAACGGCTCATTATTATTTAATTTTTTTGATTGATTGACGTCTTAAAGAGCTTGGAAATCTATGATTGTTACAGTAAGACAGTCGCAAAACTACTCTGACACGGTACTTTTTTATCCTAAAAAAAAGTTAAATCTTACTTAAAATTTTTAACAAATACGGTATTTTAACAGGGTTTACATGAACTTTTTTTGAGTATCTTTAACAACTTTGAAAATGAAATAAGAGAATTATGCCTTATAAAAAGTTAGAAGAATATAATATAGAAGTAACTACAGAAGTAAAGAATAGATATAAAACTATTATAGAGGAACTTGGTGAAGATACTACACGTGAAGGATTATTAAAAACACCAGAACGTGCTGCAAAAGCGATGCAATTTTTGACACAAGGATATGACATGGATGCTGCTGAAATTTTAAAAGGAGCCATGTTTGCAGAAGATTATGACGATATGGTTATTGTAAAGGATATAGAATTGTATTCGTTGTGCGAACACCATATTCTACCATTTTTTGGAAAAGCTCATATTGCATACATTCCTAACGGACATATTGTTGGATTGAGTAAATTGCCACGTATTGTGGATGTTTTTGCCAGAAGATTGCAAGTACAAGAACGTTTAACGCATGACATTTTAGAATGTATAAACAATACATTAAAACCAAAAGGTGTTGCCGTAGTGATTGAAGCGTCTCATATGTGTATGATGATGCGCGGTGTACAAAAACAAAACTCTGTGACCACAACTTCAGGATTTAGAGGTGCTTTTGAAAATATAGAAACACGAACTGAATTTCTGAAACTTATTAGTTCTAGCTTGTCTTAAATTATTTTTTTTGAAAGTTCGCTGTTACATATTTCTGATCCTTTTTCTTTGGAATACATCTGTGTTTGCACAAAAGACGTTTTCTGATTGGAATACTTTTGAAACTGCTTTTGTAAAGGACTTTAAGCGTTTGCATATTGCTGATTTACAAATTTATTATGTAGATAATTTAGAGTTGATTCAAAGCAAACGAAATGTTGCAAAGCAAGAGAAAATGTTTTTAGCTTATCAACAAGCATTGCAATCGTTTGATCGTGCGAAATTAACAAAAGCGCAACAACTTGATTATGCATTGGTTTCGTATGAAATTAATTTACATCTCGAAAGAATTCAACTTGAAAAAAAGTGGCTTGCTATAAAACCTAAAAGAATTTCCACAGAAGGTTTACAGCAAGTTCCTATGGGAAAAGAATGGTATGCATATTTCTTAAAAAAGTGGGTTGATGCTTCTGTAACTCCAGATGAAATATTTCAATTTGGTTTGAAAGAAATCGATCGTGCTAAAAAAGCGATGCAGGCTATAGAAAAAGCTTCAGGTTTGGACAGTTTGGAATATCAAACATATATAAAAAGTGAAGATTTCTTTTATACAGATGTTGAAACCATTCAGCAAAGTTTTGAAAATTATAAAAAAGAGCTTCTTCCTAAGTTAATTGGTGCATTTCCCAAGGTAAGTGAATTACCCGACGTATATATTGAACAAGGAAAAAACAAAACATATGCGCAAGTCCCAGCGTATTATGCGGAGATAAGAAGTACATTTTATTACAATTATTTTGACAAACCGTTTAACAAGCGTCAAATTGCTTGGATTTATCTACATGAAGCCATTCCAGGACATCATTATCAAATAAAATACGAGGAGACTCTAGAAAAATCTGCAATTCGAAATCTATTTTCATACAATGGCTACAGAGAAGGTTGGGCAGCGTATGTAGAAGAATTAGGAAACGATTTTAATGCTTATAAAACCAAATATGATGAGCTAGGAAAGTGGGAATGGGATATTATTCGTTCTGTTCGTGTTGCTATGGATGTTGGTTTAAATTATTACGATTGGAGCGATGAAAAAGCATTAGAATTCTGGCAAAAACACATTCAAGGACAAGATGCTATTGCAAGACGAGAAATTGCGCGTATGACACGTTGGCCAGCACAAGTAATTACCTATAAATATGGTGCGCATAAAATTTTACAATGGAAAGCTAATATAGATGCTATTTTATCACAAGAAAAACCGTTTCCTTGGTTAGCTTTTCATACAAAAGTATTAATGAATGGCGCTTTGCCGTTTTCTGTGATGGATAAAGAGATTTTTGGAAATTGATTTTTGTTAGATTTTAGAATATTAGACTCGCTTTGCTTTTAGAACATTAGATTTGCTTTGCTTTTAGATTGTTAGACGGCTTTCGCTGTTAGAACTAAGATCACTTTACTTCTGTAAACTCGTTATAAATACTACTATGATTTAGAAATGTTTGATACGTCTTTGCGAGGAAGTATGACGTGGTAATCTGTTTCTGATATATACTATACCTTTGACTTTACTTACCGTCAGTTCGAGTGATTTTTCAGAATGTAATGAAGAAAAATTATATCGAGAAGTTCTCTGAAGTTTAGATTGTTAAATATATCTTGTTTTTAGAACATTAGATTCGCTTTGCTTTTAGATTGTTAGATGGTTTTCGCTGTTAGAACTAAGATCACTTTACTTCGATAAACTCAGTGTAAATACTACTATTTTTTAGAAATGTTTGATACGTCTTTGCGAGGAAGTATGACGTGGCAATCTGTTTTTTATATATACTAGATCTTTGACTTTACATACTGTCAGTTCGAGTGATTTTTCAGAATGTAATGAAGAAAAATTGTATCGAGAAGTTCTCTGAAGTTTAGATTGTTAAATATATCTTGTTTTTAGAATATTAGACTCGCTTTGCTTTTAGATTTTTAGACTGTTTTCGCTGTTAGAACTAAGATCACTTTACTTCGAACTCAGTGATATTTATTCGCTTCATAATAATCTAAAATATGCTTCGGAATCTCCATTTGTTGTGGTAAACCTTTATCAGCAATCGGAAATTCTGCAACTTGTTTTATTGGCACTAAACCTGCCCAAACATCTAAATCATAGTCTTCAGGTTCGTCATTTACACCAACATCTCTAATTTTAGCAGAAGCCGTTTCAATCGTCATTTCTACAACCAATGTTCGCTCTAATTCTTCTTTTGTCATTTCTCGAATTCCGTCCCAACGACCTTTCATCATGTGTTCCATAAAATCAAACAATGCAATTTCTTTTTCTTTTGGATCTTCTATTTTTTTTACAGAACCAAACAAGGTAGCAGAACGATAATTCACAGAATGATGCAAACCAGAACGCGCCATAACCAATGCATCTAAATGCATGACAGTCATGCTCATTTTTTTAGCTTCTAGCAACGCGAGTAACATTCTGTTGGCTTGCGAACCGTGTAAATAAATCTTATTATCTTTTCTTCCATATGCCATAGGTAATGTAATGGCATTATCTTCATATATATAACTCACATAGCCAATAAAACCTGCATCTAAAACGGTATTGATGGCTGAAACATCGTACGTAGCTCTAATATGTCCACGCTTGACTCTGTTTAATTTTGATTTTGAATATTCTTGCATACTTATAATTTTTTTGAGAACACTATGTTTTCATAAGAAGTTCCGCTGACTATAAAATTTAGTTCACCAACATTTTTAAATTCATTTTTTTCATAGAATCTAATTGCTCTGTTATTTTTGATATAAACAGTCAGCCACATTGTGTCTAGTTGTAATTCTCTCGCTTTCGTTTCAACAAAAGTCAAAAGTTGTTGCCCAATTTTTAAGGGTATAAAATCATTTAGAATGAAAATTCGTTCTAATCGACAATTGTTTTCTGAGGTGACACTTTCAGTTGTAGCATTTAGGATTAATTTTGCATAACCAGCAGGAAAATCGTCTACATAAATAATATAGAAGAGTTGCTTAGGATTATTTATGTCTTGTTTTGTTTTAGAGATTGAAAAGTTCTTGTCTAGGTATTTTAATAAATCGTTTTTATCATCTATATATTGACCATGAGATTCAGCCCATGTTAGTCGTGCTAAAAGTGCTAAAACTGCTGTATCTACTTCTGTTACAATTCTTATTTTAATCATTTTCTATCTTTTTTCTGGTAGAATATTTTTAAATGCATTTGAATTTAGCTTCGTCTTTTCTAAATCTTTCGGTTTAAAAACTTGTTTGGAAGAAGCTGGATATTTTTCAATCATTTTGCTTGGTCTAATTGGACGTTGAACAAAGTTTCCTGAGCAACTTGGACATACGTTTTCAAAGACTACAAGCGCACAATGTTTGCAATATGTACATTCAAAAGAACAAATCATTGCTTCTGTTGAAGTATTAGGCAACGCTTTATTACAATGTTCACAATTAGGTCTTATGTCTAACATACTTATAAATATTTGTCCTTAATTACTTCCATGTGCCAAATATCGTGACCTATAATGGTAAAAGCAGCAGCTCTTGCAGATAAAACGCCTCCATTGGAATTTCCTATAAATGATAAATCTTCATCAGTTAAACTATTTAACAACGAAATAGAATTGTTTCGATTTATGATAAATTCATTCAATAAATCTTCAATGGATTTTTCATCTGCCCTCGATGGTTCAACGTATATGTTTTGGTCATAACCAGTTAAAGGAGCAGTATCTCTTCTAGCAATTCGAAAACAACGGTACATGAAGATTCGTTCCGTATCTATTAAATGTTGAAATACTTCTTTGACACTCCATTTTTCAGGTAAATAACGGTGTGCTAATTTTTCTTTAGAAATAGTTTTGAAGAAATCAATCACGTTTTTTTTTCCTGTTTCAAAACCTTCTATAAGTGTTGTTTCGTTGGTTAATTTGTTGATATATCTTGCGTAATAAGGATCGAATTCTGAAGAATTTAACTCTGACTTTATCATTTTTTCATCTTTTATATTTCAAAAATACTATATTTATGGACTGTTTTAGTCGTCCAGAATATATATAATTAGTAGTCCAGATGTTTCCATATAAAACCAGCATTGAGTTTGATAGAAAGTGCAATCAACCATTGTATTTGCAATTGTCAAATCAAATTATACAATTTATCAAAAACCAACAGCTACCGCCAAGCACAAAACTTCCCGGTAGCAGAACACTTGCGGAACAATTACAAGTACATAGAAAAACTATTGTTGCTTGCTACGAAGAATTATTGCTGCAAGGTTGGGTAGAAAGTATTCCGAAGAAAGGAACTTTTGTACATCATAATCTTCCAGCGTTAGCACAACAAAAACTTGATGAAATTACTGCATATGATGTAAAAAAAACGACAGGTTTTCCTTTTTATAAGAATGCTATTTTACCTGAAAAACCAGGAGATAAACAGGAAGATTTTATGTATTTAAATGATGGAATTTCCGATGGACGATTAACGCCAATAGACGATATTGCGCGAACTTACAGAAGAATTTCAGCTAAAAGGAATACTTTAAAACATTTGTCTTACGGCTCTACGTATGGAAATACTACTTTGCGAGAAGTTTTAGCAACGTATTTAAACTCAACAAGAGGTTTACACATCACTAAAGAGAATGTATTGATTACACGTGGTAGTCAAATGGGAATTTGGTTGTCATCGCAATTATTGCTTCAAAAAGAAGACGTTATTGTGGTAGGCGCAACAAATTATGGATCTGCCGATACTACTTTTTTACACCGACAAGCTAGTTTACAACGTGTTTCTGTTGATAAAGATGGAATTGTAACAGATGAAATAGAGAAATTATGCAAACAACAACAAATAAAAGCAGTATACGTAACATCACATCATCATCATCCGACAACTGTAACGCTTTCTGCGAAGAGAAGAATTCATCTATTGAATTTAGCGCGACAGTATAATTTTGCGATTATTGAAGATGATTACGATTATGATTTCAATTACAATCATGCGCCAATTTTGCCACTAGCAAGTCACGATACCAACGGAAATGTAATTTATATTGGTTCGGTTTGTAAAACCGTTGCGCCAGTTTTTAGAATAGGATATTTAATCGCGTCTAAAGAATTTGTGGATGAAACTTCTAAATTGCGAGGGTTTATAGATAGGCAAGGAGATGCATTATTAGAAATGACTTTTGCCAGTTTTATAAAATCAGGCGATTTAGACAGGCATATTCGCAAAGTAATGAAGATTTACAAACAGCGTCGCGACTTGTTTTGTAAGCTTTTAAAAGATGAATTGGGCGATGTTTTTGAATTTAAAATTCCGAAAGGCGGCATGGCAGTTTGGCTAAAGTTATCATCAAAATATTCTTGGTCTGTAATTGCTGAAATTGCAAGGAAATATAAATTAGAAATAGGCGCATGGGAACGATATGATTTAGCAAATAGTCAACACAATTGTATACGAATTGGTTTTGCTTCCTATAATGAAACTGAGATGAACGAGTTAATTCATAGACTCAAAATAACAGTAGAAGCATGTAAACACATTACTGTAAAAGAATAAAACTTCTTTAATTCAGTTGCCTAATAATAGCAAGTGTTTCCGTAAGTATTTCGTCATTTTCATCTAGTAAATGATCTTTGATAACGACTTCTGGTTGAACACCTTTGAGTTTGATAGTACCATTGATGCGTGTCATGAATCCTTTGGAAACTTTTACCTCAATTCCTGTATTTGGTAATGTGTATTTAAACTGCGATGCGCACAAAGAGCTATATTCAGCAGTTTCTTCACCGATGATGATTCCGAAGTTATAATCTTGTATTTGTGCAGCAGTTACAGTTGCCTGCGAATGTGATTGTCGATTGACTAATACAAAAACGGCTCCTGTAAATCGTTTTTGTTCATTTTGCGGTTGGTGTTCTTTGAAAGAATATGCAAACACTTCACCGTTTTCATGTGATAAGATTGCTTTTGAAAAATCACTTTTTGTATTACCATTTTTTCGGATGTGATCTTTTAATAATTGACTAGATTTTACTTCAAATTTAGCATTCCATTTAAAAGGTTTGTTGGCAATGTAAGAAACCAAATAATCGCTAAATGAATCATTTCCGCCACCATTATTTCGTAAATCAATAATTAGATTTTTAGCTTTCACTTCTTTTATTTTTTGAAAAGAAGCATCAATAAACTGTTGAAATTTAGATTCGTCACCAGCAAAGTTGCCAGGATTTAAATACGCTGTATTTCTATAAAAATCAAGCTTCATTTTTGCGTTTAATATTTCATAACGCTTAGTTTCAAAATCATTGATTAAATCTATCGCTTTTAGTGTATATTTTTGAGTATGATGGTTCATTGCAATTTCAACTTCAAACTCATCTTGTTGTCCAAATACTCGCCAGTAACATCTTGGAAAGGAATACAATTCAATTTTTGCATGTTTAAAATACAAACGTTCTGCGGATATTTGTGTATATATTTTTTCAAGTATTTCATTCATTGAACGTCCATTGATGCTCAAAATCTTTGAACCAACGCGTATTTGACCATTTTTTGACCAATTTTTTCGAATTAAATAGTGATTGTCTTCAAATGCAATTTCCAACGGAAATAGAGTTCCGCCATTCATGGCATATTCTCTGTATGATTGCACAGGAAACTCAATTTCTGTATGTCCATTATTTACGGCAGAAATTACACGTTGCAAAGTATTGGTAGTTTCTAATAAATTGAGAGAATCTTTTTGAATGGAATTTTTTACAGTATTGTAATTTTTTGCAAACTTTTCTTCGCTAGTATATAGATAAAGATTGTAATGAGACTCTTGTATAGATGTTGATAAATATTGTAAGTCATCTATAACTTGTTGTTTAGAAAACTGTGTTTTAGATTGACTAAAACTATGAATTGTTATACATGTGAAAATAATGGGAAGAAAGAAATTTTTCATTGGTACGTTCGTTTTCTTCAAGACGAAACGTAGACGATTTTGTTACAATGATTTTCCTGTTTTAATTGTAAAGTATTAATTAATAGCTGTTAAGATATTTCTTTGAGATAAAAAAAAGCTTCGTTTGAATGATCTGTAAATAGAATGCGGTCTGCGTCAATAGCAACTTGCGTTCCGCCATTTTCTAAGATTAATTGTTTTGTAGTTTCTATATTTTTTACACCAAACGTACAAATCCAATATTCATACGAACCTTTGTATTGATTTGGAATTTCTACAATATCTGAAATATGTTCTTTTTTAGCATTAAATACTTGATATAATGTATCTGTAATTTGGTTGATATTCCAATTAAAAATCCCTTGATAAAACGGAATTACTTTTGAAGCTTCTGAAACATGAAGCTCATTCCAAATAAGTGTATTGACTGTTTTTGTTGATCGAATATTTTGTAGTGTATCGCCTTCATATACCGTAAATCCTGCGCCAGAAGGATCGCGAATCAAAGCAATTTTATCATTTACATTTATGTTAGATTGTAATTCTATAATTCCACCTAATTCTCTCGCTTTTTGAACCGTTTCTTCCACATTATTTACTGCGATGTATGACATCCAAAAATGTGGCATTCGCATTTGTTTAAATTTTAAAGGTGTTTCATACAAACCTGCAACTTCAGTATTTTCGCTGTAAGCAGTATAATAATTGTCATAATTATAATATTTCCAGTTAAAAACAGTTTCATAAAACGAAACTGTTTTTATAGGTGTATACGTAGAAATATCTGCATATATAAAATTATTCAACTTCATATGTTTCTTGTTTTTTTGGCATCCAATCTGGTGGTTTTACAAATACCAATAGTTTGTTTTTTACACCTTCAATTTGGTTCAATTTTCTATAGAAACGTGTAATTCCATGAAAAAAGACTTTCATCGGATTGGTGCTTTTTAACGGTTCTGAGATACCATATATTACTTTTTCTACTTCAGGTTCAAAAGTACCTAACAATCGATCCCAAATAATAAAAATTCCTGCATAGTTTTTGTCCCAATATTGTCTATTAGATCCATGATGTACTCTATGATGCGATGGTGTATTAAATATATATTCTACAGGTTTTACTAACTTTCCTATGATTTCTGTGTGTAATAAGGTTTGAAAGACTTGCACAAATACTTCTGATAGTAATACTAAGATAGGATTGAAACCTAGCATAACTAATGGCAATGAAAATATAATTGGCATGATGGCATCAAATGGTCCAAAGCGATATGCAACAGACATATTAAAATGCGGAGAACTATGGTGTACAGTATGTGTTGCCCAACCAATTCCAATACGATGCATCATACGATGTTCCCAGTAGTAAGCAAAATCTGCCAAAATAATGCACGATAAAATGGTTACCCAATTCAGTTCTAAATGTGGCAAACTTATATTTTGATATACCCAAAAATAGACTTTGGTAATGGCTAAAATTCCTAAGGCAATTTCAATCGCTAAGAAAGCACCAAAAGTGACAACATTTGCAACACTGTCTAAAAGTAAGTTTTTATTTAAGCGTTTTAGGTATGCATATCGAATCAATTCCAATATAAAAAAAGGAACAATAATGTATATTAAACTAAGATCATTAAAAATATAGAACCAATATTCAATGTCTATCCAATCTATTTTTTTTGATAAAAACTCTACCATTATTGCACTCTTTTCCATGTTTCTACATCACTATATCCGTAAGCTTCATAGCTGAGCTTAAAAGTATTCTCATCAAGCATATCAATTTGGCATGCTACGTCATAAATTTCTTCTTGATATTCAATTTTATAAATACCTTTTCCTTTATACCCATCAAATGATTTTATAATGAGAATTTTAGACTTTTTAGCTTTTTCACTATTTCCTTGCGCATCTTGATAGGCATGAGTATAAGCATTGAATTTGTTGCCTTCTTTCTTTATATCGTATATAATAGCGCCATTAAATTCTTTCTCTTTATACTGAACGCTCCATTTACCAATAATATAATCAGTTTCGTTATTTGGAAGCGTGTTTTCTGTAGAAGAATTTGTTTCGTTTACTTTAATTGAATTATTGTTTTGAGCAGCATAAGTAAACAAATGTGCGCCACCAGCTAATAGAATAATGATGAGCAAACTTCTAAATAATAATGTTGAATTTTTCATAAGTTTCTTTATTTATTACAAAGATTTGTCCATCTTAAAATTCTTTTTTTGATCTAGATCAAAAAATTATTTCTGTGTACGCAGTCTGCTTAATGTTTCTTGAGAAATTCCTAAAAAAGACGCAATATATCCTAGTTTTACACGTAATTCAATATCTGGAAAAAAAGAAAGTAAGGTTTGGTATTTCTCTTTTGCAGACAAAAAAGACCATCCTTTATTGAATTCATCCAAAAAAATAAGTATTTCTTCAGTAATTAACCGAGCGAAGTTTCCAAAGGCTGGAAAATCGGCAATCAACTTTTGATAGTTGTCATAACTAATTTGATACAGAATACAATCTTCTAAACATTCAATTTCCTCAAAACTAGGTTTTTGACCGTAAAAACTGTGCCAAGACGTTATGAATTGTTGCTCTTTATAAAACCAAGAAGAAATTTGTTTTCCATCATGATAATAATAATTGTGTAACGTGCCATTTTCTATAAAATATAGATAATTTGCTTTGCTTCCTTGGGTTAGTATAGTAGTATTTTGAGTAATTTCTTTACGTTCAAAATCTGTTTGAAGTCGTTTTAATAGACTTGGATTTATAAAGCAATGTTTGCTTATTTCTTGAAGTAAATTTTGCATCGACATATTGAATACTATGTTTAGTAATATTAAAACTACAAGAATCAATATAGAAAACCTAGAAGAATGAATATTTTACGATTAGAGTCATTCATAAATATTCATTAGGTTTGTGTATATGAAGCATTTCAGTTATTTACTATTTTTCCTGTGTCTGCTTGGTACAAATAGTTTTGCTCAACAGAAAGCGGAACATACATTTGTCACTTCGGAGGCAGTTTCTTCTGAAAAGTATCAATCTATGACTTTTAATGGAGTTTGGAGTTGGTTTTCAGACCCAAGAGCTGTGTATTATGAAGGGAAATATAAACGAACTTATGCTGGTTGGATTGATAATTATGGAGATGTACATATTGGATATTATGATCATGATACGCAACAGATTGCTTCTAAAGTTATTTATGATAACCTTGAGATAGATGATCACGACAATCCAAGTATTCTTTTTGACGAAGAAGGAAAACTGCTAGTTTTTTTCAATACACATTTACAAGATGAACGTCCATTATTGATGCGAAGATCTACAAATCCGGAAGATATTAGCAATTGGTCACCTTTGAAAGAATTGTATTTGAATGACACAGAAAAATATAGCGATTTCAAAATAAATCGAAATACCTATACAAATCCTGTACGTTTATCTAAGGAAGATGGAAAACTTTATATTTTTTGGCGTGGAATTGATTTAAAACCTTCTTTTTCAGTTTCTAATGACAATGGAGAAACATGGTCAAAAGGTGAAATTTTATTTAGTCCAACTGAAGAAGAAGAACTAAAAACACCATACACAAAGGTATATTCTGATGGAATTTCTAAAATACATTTTACGTTTACAGACGGACATCCTACAAAGGAGAAGAAGAATGGATTGTACTATATGTATTATGAAAATGGAGCTTTCTATAAAGCCAACGGAAAAAAGATAAAAGATATATCTGAATCGCCAGTTTTTCACTCAGAAATGGACGTTATTTATGAAGCTGATGATATTAAATCTTGGAATTGGGACATTGCGCAAGATGCAAAAGGAAATCCAATTGTAACGTATGTGAGGTTTCCTGAAAAAAATAAGCATATCTATACATATGCAACATTTACTGGAAAAAAATGGAAAAGTTATGATGTAATAGAAAATATTGGTTGGTTTCCTGAAACACGTAAAGGTATGGAAGAACCTGAACCTCATTATGCTGGTGGAATTATCATTGATCATGAAACACCAAATACAGTATATATGTCTGTAAAACGCAATGGTATTTTTGAGATAGAGCAGTGGACAACCAATAATAACGGAAAGTTTTGGAAAGCTAAGAAGATTACAGAAAATTCTACTAAAAATAATGTGCGACCATTTGCAGTGCGTGGAGCAAAAGAAGGAAATCCGCTGCAAGTATTGTGGTTGCAGAATACAAAGTATATTTATTATGCGCATGATACACGCGGAAAAACAGAAGCACTAAATTTTAGAGATCGCTATCGTACCGCTGTGAAGATGAACTTACGAAAACCTAAATTAGAAGCAGAATTAACAAAAGAAAACCTGATTAACTTTTTACGACAAGTTGCAGAGCATCAATTAGAAAATCCTAATAGAAAATTAACTTATACGTATTGGCGTTACGGACTAGGATTTGCTGGTACTGAAGCTTTCTTTGATATTACTAAAGAAGCGCGTTACAAGAATGAATTGTTAAATATAAAGCAGTATGAGCGTGAAGAAGATGAGTTTGGTGGCGAAAAAAAAGTGCCTAATTTGATTTGGTATTATTCAGTTGAAAATAATCGAGAATATCTTCAAGAACTTGAAGAAGTGAAAATGGATGACTTTATGAATCATGAAATAGGTTTAGCATTTGCCTCAATGATGAGAGCTATTGAAAAATTTGACCAAACGATTGTTTCAATAAATGAGATAAAAGCAAAAATAAGAGAGAATACTGATTTCTTTATTAAAAATTTACAATCTAAGGAAGATGATTATCATGAGGTTTTACTATCAAAAGCACTTGTAATTTATAGTGTTACAAAGGGAATTCAGCTAGGTTTATTTGATGAAAAATACGAGAAAGCCATTATCATTGCTTGGAAAGATTTACAGTTAAAGTTACTTGAAAAAGATGTAATATCTTCTTTAGATAATTGGACAAGTGGCGCAATTTTATTGGCTGGAAAAGAAGTTCTTGGAATTTTAAATGCTGAATAAGGGGAATTTCGAAGTGTTTACTAGTAAAATTCTTGGCATTTTTATTGCTTAGTATCTTATAGAATAATTAAAATACTACATGACAAAACACAAAAAAGACAATAAAATTTTAAAATTAATTCTAGGAATTATATTTGATATGGTCGGTTACGTGTCCTATATGATACCTGGACTTGCAGAATTTTCAGATATCATTTGGGCGCCACTTTCTGCCTGGATAATGACTAGAATGTACAAAGGAACTTCTGGAAAAGTAGGAGCTGTTATCTCCTTCATTGAAGAAGCATTACCATTTACTGACATCATTCCAACATTTACATTAATGTGGTTGTATACGTATGTCATCAATCCGAAGAAAAACGATGAAGACGACAATATTATTGATATTACAGATATGCAATAATTAAAAAATCCCTTAGACAAGTTAATGTTAAGGGATTTTTTATGTTTTGTAGTTTATAAGCTATAAATTATTGAACAGTCACTTGGAAAGTTGCAGAAATATCAGTTTCTCCACCAGCATCTGCCAATCCTGTATTTGGTTTAGTTGGCTCATGACGTAATGTAATTGTATATGATCCTGCGCTAGCAGCACCAGTAGTTACATCAAATGTAGTTCCTAAAATATTTCCGTTACCATCTAAGTTAAAGTTTGCTGTTGTAACATTTAAATTTCCTCCAGTAGTGAAGAAAAATTGGTGTTCATCATCTTCTTCCTCAACTTCTGTAGTAATATTTTCAGCAGGAGTTTCAGTTTCATTTAATAAAATAACTGATCCATTGTATGTAGTAGAAGCTACTAAATTTCCAGTTACTGTAATAACAGGTGCATCTGGTCCGTCGCCATCTAAATCACGAGATCGTAAAGTAACAGTTGCTCCACCAGCAGCAGGCGTTAATGTTACAGCTAATGTTGTAATTACTTCTTCTTCATTAACAGGTGCAGGAGCGTCATCATCGCTTGAACATCCTGTAAAAAGTGTTCCTGTAATAGCAATTGCTGTTAAAATTGAAATTTTAAATTTTTTCATCTTCGAATTTTTAATAGGTAATTTTTAAATTAATTGAAAAGTTTCTACCCAAATCATCTGCATAATAGCGCAAACGATTCAAATAGTTTCGATAGTTAGTATCGAATAAGTTTGTAACGGAGAAACCAACATTTAGCATGGAGCTTTTGCTAAGTTTGAAATCTGCGTTAGTGTGCAAGTGTAGCAAATGATACGCGTCTGGTGGCGTACTAACATCTACTAACTCTAACGTACTTGTTTCAGGAATAAAAGCCTCAAAATTGTTATCAGGGAATTCATTTTGTCTAAATGTATATTCACTTTGAAGTTCAATTCGTAAGTTTTTTAATTCCTTGTTTTGATATACCAATCCGTTTGTTGTATTCACGGGTGGCATATCGATTAATGGTAAATCTCGTGTTTCATCATATCCTTTTACCAATGAAAATTGATGAGAAAAACTCAAGTGTTCATTAAACGTAAGAGAAGCATCAATATCGAGTCCCAATAAAGTAGCATTGGTTTGTCGATATTCCCATACTTGGAAGTTTCCGCGTATGGTTTGTTGAATTTCTGTAGGTTCAATGATCATAAAGTCATTGATAAAATTGATATAAGGATTCACTGAAAAACCAAAGGTAGTTCCTTGCTTTTGTAATGTAATCGACACTTTGTGTGCAATCTCTGAGTTAAAGCTTAAATCCCCTAACTCTATACGAGAAGCAGAATGATGTAAACCTTCGCTAAATAATTCTGATGGATTCGGAGCGCGAGAAGCCAACGAATAATTTGCGAATAATTTATATTGATCATTAAATGTATAGCGTGTACCTAACGTTGCAGATACGTTTGAATAGTTCAATTTCGGGTTTGTCAATATTTGATTACCAAATTCACCTACTACTATTTCAGGAAATAATTCATCGTAGTTTCTATCTTCCCAGAAAGAACTTTTATAAAACTTTTGGGCATCAATATTAAAATAATCAAATCTTCCACCAACTTCGACCAAAAAGTTGTCCGTTATTGAAAAATCAGCAACACCATAAATTCCAAAATTAAATCGCTCATAATCAGGAATCAATCTTCTAACGCCAGTACTTGGATCTGCAACATTTTTTTGATATTGCGCCATAATACCTGTTTGTAAATTAAAAAGATCAGTATTGTCTGTATCTAAATCAAGACGTATTGTCTGTGAGTTTAATGCTAAATCTAAAGATGCTTTGTCTGCATCATCGCCTCGTCGTATATCAAATTCCAATCTTTCATTTTGTTGAAAATCATATTGGAGTGTTACTTTCCCTAAATTCTTAAAGTTCTTAAATCCACGTATTTTAAATAAGTGGTGTGTGACATCCTGTTTTGGAGCGTTGATGTCATACGTAAAATCTCTAATAATTATTGGAACACCACTATTGATGGCACGCACTTGATCGCTTGCACCACCAATATGTGATGCACGCAAAATGCCGATTTCATTCTTAAAGAAAGAATAATATGCTTCAATGCCATAATCGAAACGATTAATTCCAATCCTGGCAGCTATATTTCGTTCATATATACCTGTGTTACTCAATACATAATCAGGTGCTTCATAATCACCAAACCGTTTCATAGATCCTTGTATAGAACCATACCAACCATTACGATAACTTTTGGTAAGGGTAGAAGTGATAGAACCACCACGTCCATTACTAGCAGCAGTAACCATTGTTTTTCCGTATATAGTGTCTTTCACAGGAATTTTAGAAGCTTCTGTAATGATAAGTCCACCAACGGCATCACCACTGTATTTAAGCGCTCCAGCGCCTTTTACAACAGTAATGTTACCAATCGTGTTTATGTCAATACTTGGAGCGTGTTCTGCTCCCCATTCTTGATCTTCCATACGAACACCGTTATTCATTACGACAACACGACTACTGTGTACACCATTTATAACAGGTTTTACAATAGCATTCCCTGTATTTAGTGATGAAACACCACTTAACGTGTTTAAGACATCTCCTAAAGAGCCATTTGTGTAACGATCTAATTGCCTTTCCGTTACTTTCTGCTCAAAATTTGTTTTAGTCTTACTTCCAAAAATAGAAGCACTAAGCGTAATAGCATTTAGTTCTTCTAAGTGATGCTCTAGCTTAAAATTTCTTTTAACATTACTAGAAACACTTACCTTAAATGCTTGTGTGTCGCAGTTTGGATGTGATACTTGTATTGTGTATATTCCTTCGCAAAGGTTTGAAAAAGAGTAGTTTCCGTCAAGATCTGACTGAGAAAGTTTCTCTAATCCAGCAATAATTAATGTTGCACCAGGAAGGACAGAATTATCATGTAAATCTATTACTTTGCCAGATAATGTATAGTTGCAATTTTGACTTTGCACAGCTACAACACTACACAGCAGTAACATAAATATATATGTACGCATATATAAGTTCTTAATTAAAAATATAAAGTGTGTTTTTTATTTAAGAATGTACTGGTGGCGCGCGTAATTGTCTATTGGTGAATGGCGATTGGTAACATGAAGCTACTACACTGCCTAAAGTAGTTTTTAAAATAATTGGAGATACTTGCAATTCAGGATAACTCTCAAATTCGAAATAGAAATTGGAGTATTGAAATTCACACAGATCACAATGAACAGAACCTTCGTGAAAATGATCTTCTTGCTCATTACATGCTATGTGTTCATGCTCTTCTGTTAATTGATGTGAAAATTGTATATAGGAAGGAATCATCAATGCTATGAGTAGCACCGAAGCTATAATCACTTCTTTTATGTTGATTACAATTTTCATGGTTTTGTCCTTCATTAAGTAGCAAATGCTACTTACAAGTATAGCAAATGTACTAAAAGCTTGATTGTAAAAAAAATTAACTTTTACAGAATAGGTAAATTGTAACAAAGGAATAGCGATTTGTCAAAAAAAGTTGGTATGAACTTATTTAATGATACGCATGCGTCTGAGCATTTTCTTTTCAAATTCCCAAAAGAATTTAAATTGACCTAGAAGCGTTCCAAAAATGATTAATAATATTTGATATAGAGGTAGAATGATAACGATTCTGATAATCCAATAGAGGAAGCTACCAAAGAAACCTTCTGGAAATACTGTTCTTGTAAAGCCAACCCATTCTAATAAAGGCTTGGCAATACGAACAGAACTTGTTCCTGTTAAGGCAAATACAAGAAATATAGCAATGATTTCCCAACGATAATTGGTCACCCATTTTCCTTCAAGTTTCTTGAAACACCACAAAAAGAAGCGCAACATGATATAAAAGAATAATATAACTGATATCGCTATAAGCACATAGTATAGAACTTTATATTCTTGTCGATCAATAAACGAACGAATGATTTTTTTTGAAAATAGGTACGCTGTGTAAAGTAAAGCAAGGATTCCTAAAAAAGGAAAGATTAGTTGCCAGTTGTTTTTTATTTCCCAACGTTCTTTGAATGCGTTCATGTGTACAATTTTGCGCTAGCAAAGATACACAACTTCTACATTATATCCGAACAGGAAATGCTGCCAGTTGTTGATTGTACTTTTGTTGAAAATACACGAAGTAATAGTATAGTTGGTAATTTACTTCGTATCCATAATCTACATTTTGGCGGTAATTAATTTCTTGCTCATACCACTGTGTATTGTAGCGAGCAGGCTGTAATACACGCTGATTCCACTCTGTAACATACACTTGATTTCTAGCTTCTAGGAAGGATTGAGAATAGTAATCTCTTGGTCGTGCATAACTTTGCATCCAAGCGCTAAAACCAGGTTCAAAGATTACAATTTCATGTTCTACATCGTCACTAGCTATACGAATGGTATCGGAAACTTGTGTTGTATCGTCTGCTTTTTTGGTGATTGTTTTCTCTTGCCCAGCACATGAACAGACGATCATTCCTGCACAAGCAATTAATAAGAGTACTTTTTTCATAAAAAAATCATTTGATATAAAGATACGGATTTTTAGCAAGTTGCCACATACAAAGGAGTGAACTGCTATTGTGAGTTCGTAAATGATGCTTTTGAGTGATTAAGATTTTTTTGTTTTTATGATTAAAAAAAGCATCAACGTTTGTTGATGCTTTTAAAATTATATATGTTTTGTTGGTAGTACTATTTTCCTCCGAAAAGTCCGCCTAGCAATCCGCCAAGTCCGCCACCACTGTTTCCATTTCCTTTGTCATCTCCTTTAAAGAACATACCTGCAATGTCATCAATAACGCTTCCGTCATTATCTGCATCTAAGATAGCTTCAATAAATCCTTGTTGACCTTGTTGTTGCTGTTGGTTTTGTCCGCCACCAAGCAATCCGCCTAGTAAGTCTCCAATTCCGTTAGAACTTTGAACATTTTGTTGCTGCTTTTGTTTACCTAACATTCCCATTAGGATTGGTGCAGCAACTTTTAGGATGTTTCCGATAGAAGAAGAATCTACTCCAGATTGCTTACTGATCGCATTTTCAACATTTTGTCTACGATCTCCTAAAACGTGACCTAAGATTCCGTCTCCATCATCTTTTACTGTTTGATCAACTCCACCACCAAAAAGGCTTCCTAAATTATCTAAAATACTTCCGTCATGTTTGCTTTCTAATGCTCTGTTTAATCCTTCAGCTCCTTCAGGTGAACTAGCATTTCTCTTCATTGCTCCCATAAGAACTGGCAGTGCCATACTTAATACAGAAGCAGTTTTGTTTTGATCTTCTCCAACTTCATTACTCACTCCTCCAATGATTTGCTTACCCAAATCACTATTTAATAAATCTAAAATTCCAGACATTTAAAAATGATATTTATTGTTAATATGTAAACAAGATAGTAATATTCTACAAGACTCGTAGTATGTAAACTTGTTTTTTAGATGAACCGCATGAAATGCATAAATATCAGGTGAACGGTATTTTTTTGCGTTTAAAAACACAAAAAGCACTCAAAATGAGTGCTTTTTTATTATTGTATGTTATAATTTGACTACTGTTCAGTCTTCATAATAGAACTGATTTGAGATGCCAATTCTAGTCCAATTCTGTCTTGTGCTTCGTTGGTTGCAGCTCCAATATGTGGTGTTAAGGATATATACGGATTCATTAATACTTTAATGGCTGGCGTTGGTTCATTTTCAAATACATCTAAACCAGCAAAACTTAGTTTCTTACTATCTAGAGCATCAATTAAAGCAACTTCATCAATAACGCCACCACGTGCAGCATTTACAATTCCTGCACCATCTTTCATGAATCCAAATTCTTTCTTTCCGATGATGTATTCTTTTTGCGCAGGAACATGTAATGTAATGAAATCAGCATGTTTTAATACATCTTCCATCGGTTCTGTTTCAATTTCTACATTGATAAATTGTCCATTATAAAAGTCTACTTTTACGGTAGCTTTCCCAATAAATTTATCAGAAGCAATAACTTTCATTCCTAAACCAAGCGCAATTTTGGCAACTTCACGTCCAATACGGCCAAAACCTATAATTCCTAAGGTTTTCCCTCGTAATTCAGTTCCTTTAGCATATGATTTTTTTAAATCTTTAAAGCGAGAATCACCATCAAGCGGCATATTTCTGTTTGCATCGTGTAAAAAACGAACTCCGTTGAATAAGTGTGCAAAGACCAATTCTGCTACTGAGCTAGAAGATGCAGCAGGTGTGTTGATTACATGAATTCCTTTGGAACGTGCATATTCTACATCAATATTATCCATTCCAACACCACCGCGACCGATAATTTTTAAACTTTCACAAGCATCAATAATATCTTTACGAACTTTAGTTGCACTTCTTACCAATAAAGCACCAACACTGTGTTTGTTGATGTAATTGATTAATTGTTCTTGCGCAACTTTTGTAGTGATTACTTCGAATCCTTCGTTGGTTAAAGCATCAATTCCGCTTTGTGAGATTCCGTCGTTTGCTAATATTTTCATATTTTCTTTGTAATTGAAAGATTGTAATGATTTTAAAATTGAATGATTGTATCGTTATGCTTTCTTTTCTAGTTCTTGCATCACATTTACTAATACTTGTACGCTTTCTAGAGGTAACGCATTGTACATAGAAGCTCTATAACCACCAACACTTCTGTGCCCGTTAAGTCCGTTGATACCAGCTTCGTTCCACATCGTGTCAAAAGTATCTTTTAAAGCTTCATTTGATAAAGTAAACGTTGCATTCATATGACTTCTATCTTCTGGGGCAACGACACCATTAAACAATGGGTTTCTGTCAATTTCGCCATAAAGTAATGCTGATTTTTGCTCATTGATTGTTTCAATAGCAGCAATTCCACCAAGATTTTTTAACCATTCTAACGTAAGCATAGAAACATATACAGGGAAAACAGCTGGTGTATTAAACATACTATCTTTTCCGATGTGTGTTTTGTAGTCTAACATTGAAGGAATTGTTCTGTTTACTTTTCCTAAAATATCTTCTTTAATTATAACTAAAGTCGTTCCTGCTGGTCCCATGTTTTTTTGTGCTCCAGCATAAATCAAGTCAAATTTTGAAAAATCTAATTGACGAGAAAATATATCTGAACTCATGTCACAAACGATAGGAACATTTGTTTCAGGAAAGCTTTTCATTTGTGTACCTGAAATTGTATTGTTACTCGTACAGTGGAAATAATCGGCATCAGAAGGAATTGTATATTCTTTAGGAATGTATGTAAATCCTTTGTCTTTGGAAGAAGCAACTTCTACAATCTCGCCAAATAATTTGGCTTCTTTTATGGCTTTGTTACTCCAAGTACCTGTATTAAGATATGCAGCTTTGGTATCTAATAAGTTATAAGCAGCTGTTAAAAATTGAGTACTTGCGCCACCTTGTAAAAAGAGTGCTTTGTATCCTTTTCCTTCTAAACCTAATAATTCTAACGCCAAACTGCGTGCATTTTCCATAACATTTACAAAAGGTTTACTTCTGTGTGAGATTTCAATTAATGATAAATTATCATTGTTAAAATTAATCACTGCTTCCGAAGCTTTTTGTAATACTTCTTGTGGTAAAATACAAGGTCCTGCGCTAAAGTTGTGTTTTTTCATCTGTCTGTATTTGTCGTGTGTTGTTAATTTGACTGCAAAGTTGCTAAATTATGAACGAATTGTTGTTATGATAATGCTAAATATTTTCTGATAAATTACTTAAAAATTGCAAGGTGTCAACGCCGTCAGCATAATCGTGTAATTCAGGATGTTGTGTTTGTCCAAAAGCTATTTGATTTTCTAGAGAAATATCGGCGACAATACATTGAATATGTTCAGCATCAATACTTAATTTTTCTTTTAGAGCATTGATATCATCATAATATTCATAAAAAACAGTGGCAATGGGAGAAGCGTATTGTGCATCTTCTTTAATCATCACAAAACCATTTTCTAAAATATCAAACAAACTCATTAAGTACACAGCTTTGTTATAATCGTAGTTATTGGCATATTTTGCACTTTGCATCACATCACTTTTATTGTACATCGCTTTAAAAAAGGCGTCAAAATTATAATCTTTTGGTACAAAAAGTTTAGAAACACTTCTACAACCTAATCCGAAATAGGTGAAAATATCATTGCTCAAACGTACGAGTTGTTCTTCAGTTTCATTTCCTGTTAAGATGGCAACAGAATTTCTGTTTTTACGAATAATATTAGGTTTGTCTTTGAAATAGTATTCAAAATAACGCGCAGTGTTGTTGCTTCCGGTAGCAATTACAGCATCAAAATTGGTAAGTTTTTCGTCTGTAAAAGAAATTTTTCCTTTCAGCGTTGGTGCTACATATTCTAAGTATTTTGCTAAATAGGGTAGAAGGTGCTTATCGTTTGAAGATAGCTTTACTAATACTTCATGCCCGGCAAGAACGACAGATAAAAAGTCGTGAAATCCAACCAGTGGAATGTTTCCTGCCATGATGATGGCTACTTTTTTGGGAGAAACGTTATCTAACTCATAATTTTTTGTCCAATTTTCTAATGAATCTCTTTGTAAAGCTTTTGCCCAATTTTCAATAGCAAAACATAAATTTTCTTGCGTAAACCAACCATTATTTTCTTGTGTTAGTTTCAGCTGATGCTTCATTCCATCGAAGAAAAGATCATTAAGAACAACTGCTGTATTTTGTACTGGATTTTTTGTTGAAAATTGTGATAAAAAATCACCTAATTTTACAAAAGCGTTAATTCTTTCTGCTAAAGCCATTTGAATTTGTTTATGAATAGTTTTGGCGTTATTTTTGTAATTCCAAATAATGAAGCCAAGAGTTAATTTTTGGCGAATTTATAAAACTTTTACCGCATATGTGGTAGAACATGAAAAGATTGTAAACGAATACAAAAAAATAATGGCTATAATTATTACTGACGAATGTATCAACTGTGGTGCTTGCGAGCCAGAATGTCCAAATACAGCAATTTATGAAGGAGCTGATGATTGGCGTTATGCTGATGGAACTTCCTTAACGGGAAATGTTGTGCTTCCTAGTGGAAAAGAGGCAAACGCAGATGATGCACAAGACCCAATTTCAGACGAAATTTACTATATAGTTCCTGATAAATGTACTGAATGTAAAGGATTCCATGAAGAGCCACAATGTGCAGCGGTTTGTCCTGTAGATTGCTGTGTGCCAGATGAAGACATTGTAGAAACAGAAGAAGAACTACTAGGAAAGCAATCATTTATGCATCCTGAAGGTTAAAAACCTTGAATGATAAAGAGTAAATCTATAATCATTTACTCTTTAAAATCATTACAAATTTCATACAAAGCAAAAAGCCACTTATCATAACGATTGAGTGGCTTTTTTTGGTTTTGGGTTGGTTATTGCTTCTTATATATCTTCGAAGTTTACATCTGTAAAACTTTCAACATCTGTTTTTGGAGCAGCTGCGATTTCTTCAGTACTGTACTCTCTTTTGAAATCTTTTTGATGACGTTCAGAAATTACTTCTTCTCCTTTTTCATCTACGATGTACTGAGTCATTTCGCCTAAAATTTCTGTAAATGCAGAGAAATCTTCTTTGTACAGGTAAATTTTGTGTTTTTTGTAATGGAAAGATCCATCGTCGTTGGTAAACTTTTTACTTTCAGTAATGGTTAGGTAGTAGTCACCAGCTTTGGTTGCTCTGACATCAAAGAAATAAGTTCTCCTTCCTGCCCTCAGCACTTTAGAGAAAATTTCTTCTTTCTCTAACAATTCTTTTTCACTCATAATCCCTTTTTTCTAAAATTTAGTTGTTTGTTAATCTCCCTCAAAAATGTAAAAAAAAAATTAACTGAACAACAAAATCTTACAAATCTTTTTCGGAAAGTTGTTTTAAATAAAGCTCCTTAAAGTAACCATCTTGTGCTATAAGATCGTCATAACTACCGTTTTGAATAATTTTTCCGTCATCTAAGACAATAATCTTATCTGCATTTTTTGCAGATGAAATACGATGACTTACAATGATTGTAGTTTTATTTTTGGTAATTCGCTCAATATTAGATAAAATTTCTTCTTCAGTTTCTGTATCAACAGCTGATAAACAATCATCTAATAATAAGATGTTTGGATCTTTAATGATAGCACGAGCAATGGAAACACGTTGTTTTTGTCCACCACTTAATGTAATTCCACGTTCTCCTAAAATAGTGTCGTATCCTTTTTTGAATCCTATGATGTTTTTGTGAACAGAAGCAAATTTAGCAGCTGCGATAACTTCTTCATCAGAAGCTTCTTCTTTACCAAATTTGATGTTTTCTTTTATGGTTTCAGAGAATAAGAATGCATCTTGAGGAACAATACTAATAGCATCTCGTAGACTATGCAAGTTGAGGTTTCTTATTGGCGTTTTATCAATTTCCACAACGCCTTCAGTTGTATCATACATTCTGCTAATCAAATCTAAAATAGTCGTTTTTCCAGAACCAGTTTTACCAACAATGGCAAGTGTTTCACCAGTTTTTAACAAGAATGATATATTTTTTAATGCAGTAATATTTGTGTCATCATAGGTAAATGTTACATTTTTAAATTCTATATCTCCTGTAACGGAGGAAGCTTCTTCTACTTGATTTTGAATTTCTGGGACAACTTTCAAAAATTCATTAATACGTTCTTGAGAAACTTCTGCTTGTTGTACAATAGAAGTAACCCAACCAATAGAAGTAACGGGCCACGTAAGCATATTAACATACATGATAAATTCTGCTAAGACTCCAAATTCAATATCACCATTAATGAATTGTTTTCCGCCAATATAAAGAACTAATATATTACTAGCTCCAATTAACAATATCATCAAAGGAAAAAACCAGGCATTTACTTTAACTAAGTCCATATTTTTCTTTTTTCCTTCTACAACCATGGCGTCAAAAGTAGCTTTTGTTTGTGGTTCTATTCCATAAGCTTTAATGACTGAAACTCCAGAAAATGATTCCTGTGTGAATGTTGATAATTTAGATAAAAACTGTTGTACGATAGTACTACGTTTTTGTATGGCGCGACTTAGTTTGTAAATTAAAAACGATAAAACCGGAAGTGGAAGTAAAGTATATACAGCAACTTTGGGAGCAGTAATAAACATCAATGGAACCAAACAAGCAAATAAAGTAATGGTACGAATACTATACATAATTGCAGGTCCTGCATACATTCTTACTTTTCCAACATCTTCACTGATACGATTCATCAAATCTCCTGTTCGATTTTTTTTATAAAAATTTGTAGACAGACTTTGATATTGCTGATATACTTCATTTTTTAAATCATATTCAACATATCGAGAAATATTAATAATCGTTTGACGCATTAAAAACGTGAAAAAACTTGTCAATGCAGCAGCACCTATTATAATTAAAATATTGATTAAAAGTTCATTTTGAACAATTTCGATATCAGTAATTTCTTTGTTGATATATTTTTCAACAGCAGTAAGTGAATTTCCGATGAGTTTTGGAGTAAAAAGCGCAAAAATCTGTGCGACAATGGTAATAAGTATTCCTAAAAGCATTCCTCCTTTATACTTTAGGAAGTATTTATTTAAATGTTGTAATTCTTTCATTAGCTAAAAATCGAAGGCTTAAATATCGTTTTATTTTTGAAAAATATTCATTTTAACAACAACTTTATTGCATTAAATTTAATTATCACTATTTTTGCACTCAATTTTTTATATATTATATAAAACTAATTTACAACATATATGGTCTCAGACGTCATAAACACAAAAGAATTACACAAGGTAGATCCTGTTTTTGGACAACTGTCTTTTGATAATCACGAGCAAGTTGTTTTTTGCAACGACAAAGATACAGGTTTAAAAGCAATAATTGGAATCCATAACACAGTTTTAGGACCTGCACTTGGAGGAACTCGAATGTGGCAGTATAAGAATGAATGGGAAGCTTTAAATGATGTACTTCGATTATCTCGTGGAATGACGTTTAAATCAGCTATTACTGGATTGAACCTTGGAGGAGGAAAAGCGGTAATTATTGGAGATGCAAAAACACAAAAAACTCCTGAATTAATGCGAAAGTTTGGTGAATTTGTACATTCATTGAGCGGACGCTATATTACTGCTGAAGATGTAGGCATGGAAACTAGTGATATGGATCTTGTACGCGATGTAACACCTTACGTAACTGGAATTTCAGAATCTAGAGGTGGAGCAGGAAATCCTTCGCCAATTACAGCATATGGAGTTTTTATGGGAATGAAAGCTGCTGCTAAATATAAATTTGGTTCAGATGTATTAGAAGACAGAACTGTATATGTACAAGGAATTGGACATGTTGGAGAAGCTTTAGTAGAGCATTTATCTAATGAAGGTGCAAAAGTTGTTATTGCAGATATCAATGAGGAACGTTTGCAAGCAGTTAGTAAAGCCTACGGAGCAGAAATTTACAGAGGAGAAGATATTTATTCAGAAACAATGGATATTTATGCGCCATGTGCATTAGGAGCTACAATAAATGATGAAAGTATAGATAAATTAAAAGCACACGTAATTGCTGGAGCTGCTAACAATCAGTTGAAAGACGAAGTAAAGCATGGAGCAATGTTAAGAGAAAAAGGTATTGCTTATGCGCCAGACTTCTTAATTAATGCAGGTGGAATTATCAATGTATACGCTGAGTTAGAAGGATATGGAAAGACAGAAATTATGCGTAAAACTGAAAATATCTACAATACAACACTAGAAATTTTCAAGCATTCTGAGGATAATAATTCTACAACACATGAGGCTGCTCTAAACATTGCATTAGACAGAATTGAAACTAGAAAAAAAGAAGCGAACAAATAGTAGCATTCTTTTAAAATAATTATATTTTTGCGGGGCGAAAGGATTTAATTCTTTCGCCTTTCATTTTTAAAATTAAAGTTCTTACTCAGATGCTAACAAGAAGACATATTCGAGTTAAAGTAATGCAATCCATATATGCATTGTCACAATCACAAAGTGATCAAGTAAACAAAGAATTAAAGTTTATCAATATGAGTATTGCAAACATGCATGACCTTCATATTTTGACTTTAGATTTGTTTATAAAGCTTAGTGAATACGCACAAAAACAAATTGAGCTCTCTCAAAAAAAGTATTTGGCTACGTCTGAGGATAAAAACCCAAATAGAAGATTTATTCAAAATGCCATTATTCGTCATTTAGTAGAAAATGAAGAATTAAAAGAGGCTTTGCATGATCGTAATATAAACGATTGGGAATTGAATGATGAATACATCCGCGTCATCTTTGATGCAATGATTGAAAGTGATGTCTACAAAGATTATATGAATTCTCCAGAAACAAATTACGATGTAGATCGTGCATTTGCGGCAAAATTGTTTTCTAATGTAATTGCGCCAAATGAGAAGTTGTATGAGTATTTTGAAGATCAAAAATTAACTTGGCTTGATGATTTGCCTGTAGTAAATACATTGATTCTAAAATCTATCAAACAAGCTAAAAAAGGAAGAGAACGTATTTTTCTATCAGAACTATACAAAGATGATGAAGATAAGGCATTTGTAAAGGATTTATTTACAAAAACAGTCTTAAATGATGAAATGTTGACGGCTGAGATTCAAGGAAAAACACCAAATTGGGATAAAGATCGAATTGCAAATTTAGATTTGATACTCTTAAAAATGGCGATTTGTGAGTTGTTAAAATTCCCGTCAATTCCTGCTAAAGTGACTATAAATGAATATATTGAGCTTGCTAAAGAATATTCTACATCAAAAAGTAGTATGTTTGTAAACGGTATTCTAGATAAGTTAATTAAAGAATATAAAAAAGAGAATAAGTTAAATAAAATCGGTCGCGGTTTGATGTAACGAAAACAATTATTAAATTTACCACTCAAAAATTTAAACAAAATGATCAGAAAAGGATTTATACTATTAGGAGCTATGTCGCTTGTCTTATTTACATCTTGTAAAGACGATGCCTCAAAAAAAATTAAAAGTGAAAATGTTGCACAAGCAGCAGAAAGAGATGCAGTAGCAAAAAACTTTGCAGCTATTACTTTTGACAAAACAGAGCATGATTTCGGAACAATTAATGAAGGAGATCAAGTAGAAACGACTTTTAAGTTTACAAACACAGGAAATACACCTTTATTAATTTCAAATATTAAAGGAAGTTGTGGATGTACAGTGCCAAAAGATTATCCAACAACACCAATTGCACCAGGAGATTCTGGTAAGTTTACTGTAAAGTATAACTCTACAAACAAGCCAAACCTTAAAACAAACACAGTAACGGTTACTGCTAATACTGAAAAAGGTAGAGAAATTGTTCGTATCAAAGCATTTGCTACACCAAACCCAGAGTTGGAAGCTAAAAGAGCAAAAGCAAAAGCAGATAGAGAAGCTAGAATGAAAGCTCAACAAGAAGCTCAAAAAGCGGCATCTGCTAAAACTGAAGCAGGACACAATCATTAATCAATTATCTTAAGAGATTGGAACAGTTTTTACCACTAATACTTATGATAGCTGTAGTATACTTTTTTATACTTGCACCTAGCATAAAACGTCAAAAAAAGGAGAAGAATTTTATGGCTTCCATTAAAAAAGGTGATCGCGTGATTACTAAAAGTGGAATTCATGGAAAAGTTGTTGAGCTAAATGACAAAGATCACACCTGTGTAATTGAAACTGGTGCCGGGAAAATTAAATTTGAACGCGCAGCACTTTCAGCAGATGCAACATTACGTCTTAACAAGTCTTCTGAAAAAAAATAATCGTTTACACCACGTAAACTATAATAAAAAAAGCATCGTGAATACGATGCTTTTTTTTATGCTAAAAGATTAGAAACTGCCTTAAAATTAGTTTTGCTAATAGGAATTTCTTGATCTTTAATAGTGACGGAACGTTTTGACTTTGAAAATGTATCAATATGTTTTGTATGAATCATCCAACTTCTATGTACGCGCATAAACTCTGAGTGTTCTTGAAGTATGCCTTCGTAAAAATTGAGTTTGTGCGATTGCAGATAAGAAGCATCTAGTGTTTGAATATGTGTATATGCACCTTCCGCTTTGAAATATAGAATCTCCGAAATGTCAACAATTTTATAAGCATCTTTATATTTTACGGTAATTGTTTGTACAGTATTTGTGGTTAGGTTAGATTTTAAGCCTTCGTAATTTAAAGCTTCTTTTTCTGTTTTTATTTGATGAACAATACGTTCAATAGCAATTTGCAAACGTTCTGGAAGAATTGGTTTCAGTAAATAATCTACGGCAGAAGCTTCAAACGCTTTGATGGCAAATTTTTCATACGCAGTTGTAAAAATGATTTTAGCTGCGTTTGCTTTTAGGCAATCAATCACATCAAAACCGTTTCCGCCAGGTAATTCGATGTCTAAAAATACAAAATCAGGTTTATGTAGAGCAATGTCTTTTTTTGCTTCATCAACAGAGCTAGAAATATGAGCAATAGTCAATATTTGCTTATGTTTTTCTAGCAAATTAATCAACACGCGTTGTGCAAAATATTCATCTTCAATAATTCCAACTGTATACATTATATATCATTTATTTCATTAAAGGAATGGTGATAATCACTTTCGTTCCCAAAGATTCTCCTTCCGCATCTATCAAATCATCATACTGGTAGCTCATGTCCATATTGTGATGTTTTTTATATAAATCGAAGCGTTTTTGTACAGAAGATGTCGCCATATTTAAATGTGTATTTTTACGGTTTTGTGAAAGTAATTTAGAAGCTTCTCTACCAATTCCATTATCTGCAATTATGCATTCAATACGCTCGTTATATGTTATAAAATCTATACGCAATTGTTTGTGTCCTTTTTTATGTAATAAACCGTGTTTGATAGCATTTTCAACAAATGGTTGTAAAATCATGGCAGGAATTTTAAAAAAATGATCTTCTAGCGTTGTAGTGTCAATTTTGTAATCTAGTTGATTATTAAAACGTTTCGATTCAATTTTTAAATAGGTTTCTAAAAACGTAATTTCTTCTTCAAACGTATTAAAAGTTTTAGAAGAGAAGTCAATGCTTTTGCGGAATAGATTTGAAAAATGAGCCAAATATGTATAGGCATCTTCTTTTTTATCATCCAAAATTAAGCCTTGTACAGTATTTAATGCATTAAAAGTAAAATGCGGATTCATTTGACTGGTTAGGTTTTGTAATTTGGCTTCCGCCAGATTCTTCTCTAGGTCTAATTGCTCCAATTCAAAGCGTTGTTTGGTTTTAATTTTGCCTATATACAAGCGCATTATGACAAAAAGAATACCTAAAACAGTCATAAAAATACATGTTAAAAACCACCATGTTTTCCAAAATGGATTGTGTATAGTAAAATGAATACTATCTTCATGAATAACCTTCGTGTTTTTTAAAGTTTGATAGGTTAGTTTATAATTAGCAGGTGATAAATAACTTAGATAAATTGGGTTTTTAATATCTGTAATATATTGCCAACTTGAATTATTATCGTTTATTCTATAACGAAAAGTATGAGTATTTCTTCCTGCAAAATCTGTGTTTTTTAGAAAAATCTTTACAGAGTTTTCATCGTAAGAAAGGCTATGTAATGCATTTGTAGTTTTAGGTATTTCGTTAATTAAAATTTGATCTATAAAAGTTGTTGCTGTTGTGTTCTTCAGTCCATCTTTATAAAGTGAAATTTGAAATAATCCTTTGTTAGTTGTTAGCAAGCATGTCATATTCGCCACCTCAAAGTCCATTACTTTAATATTTTTTATTTGAGATGAAATATTTTTTATCAAATCTAAAGAGCGTGTTTTTTCATTAATTTGAAATAATTTCCCAGCTTCTAAAACATAAATTGCATGATTTGATTTTTTTATGATTGCATTTTTTCCTTGTAATGTAGCAAGCAGTTGAAACGTATTATTTTTTACATAAAAAAGTCCTTGATTTTTCTTAAAAGCCCACAAATACTCAGTTCCTGCAATCAAACGATCTGTATATAAAACTTCGCCTTGATAGGTGATAGGTATATAGTTGTTGTTTTGTATGGTAAAGGTACCATCTGCAAAAGCACCATAGAGTTTACCGTCAAAAGATGTTACAGACAAACATCTTTTTTCTCTTAGATGCTTTTTTTTAGTGGTGCCATAAAAACTTTCAACCTGATCCAAACCATATGAATGTCCAATATAAAACTTGTTCTTATGGTACAAAATATCTTTTATGGAAGAAAAACTGAAACCGTCTATGAATTGCAAATCGTTATCAACTTGGATAATGTTATTTTCATTTGCTATAACATAGGCTTTTTTGTTAAATGCGAAAAGTCTTTTTAATTCCTTAGAACTTTGCCATTTGTTTTTTAATTGCAATTGCCCATTTAGTTTGTATTCATACACAGTATTAGTGAAATCTGTAATTATATATTTTTGAGTGTCCGTTTGTACAATATGATTTAGCTTGTTAGATTTCAAATCAGATATGTCTGCCTGATATTTGAAATTCTCTTGTCCGTCCCAATAATGAATACCATTATTTAACGTAGTGAAGATATAATTACCAAAATCATCTTCTAAGATTTTTGATACTTTTGAGTTTTGCAAAAATGTATATTTTGGTACCAAAGCAGTATCCGTTTCTTCCATAACAAAACCTCCTTTTTCTGTTCCCAAGTATAATAATCCTTGTGAATCTTTGTATAAGTCATACGCTTCCAGCCTAAGATTTTTAGGGATAGAAAGGCGAATAAGTTTACCATTTTTTAAGACACGCAAACTAGTTAGTTTAAAATGTTCATCACAAATGAGTATATACAAATCGTCACCATGCTTATATATTTTAGGGATACTTCCTTTAAAAGATAAAGGAAAAACTTCTACTGTTTTTGTCTTTAAATTTTTCCTATTGAGATAAATCAAATTTTGATAAAATAAATCATCATGTATCCTTACAATATTTGTTTGTTCTCCTATTGAATCGGTAAATATTGTTCTTTCTTTGGTGTCAAAATGATACTGAAAAAGCTTGTTGTTATCTATTTTTATAAAGAGGTTTTTTTTATAAAGTTCATAGGTTGGTAAACGACCAATTAATTCATCTGATACATCAATAAAAAACTCTAGCTTGTCTTTTTCGGGATCAATCATAAAAAACTGACCGTTTAAGCTATTACACCAAATTCGCCCATAATCATCTTCTTTTAAATTAAATAGCGACTGACTACGTTGTTTAGCGTTGGTGTAGTGTGTAAAGTGGATTCCGTCAAAACGATACAAGCCAGAATCGGCACAAAACCAATAATTTCCTTTAGAATCTTGCAATACATCATAAAATTCATCGTCTGGCAAACTTGCAAGTTCTGCTACATTTTTTGTAATGATCTCTTGTGCAATGCTGACATTCATCACGAAAAGAAAAATCCAAAAAAATGATTTCACAAAAAGTGTATTCATACATGTAAATAGTTATAAACAACTGCTAAAAAGTACATCAAATGTAACAGATAGAAAACAAGACAACAAATGTATCTTGCTGCCTTGTTTAAAAATGGCCTCTAAAAACTTATTGTTTCACAATATTGAAGCTTGCGTTTGGGGATGATAATTTCAAAATATAGATTCCAGATTGTAAACCATCTAAGGAAAAATGATTTTGTTGTGCATTTAATTCTTGCGTTCGAATACGTCTTCCACTTATATCATATAAATCCCCACTTTCTACTGTTGATGGTAAGTTGAGGATCGTAATTTTAGTGTCCGAAGTAATAATTTTTATGCTTTCATTTGCAAATTCTGGCGTGCTTAATACAATAGCGTCGTTTCGTAAAATAGTCATGAAACCACTCGGACTTGTGCCGCTGCCATTGTTTCCTACAATAATATCTAAGTCGCCATCACCATCTAAATCTACAGCATCAATCCAAGTTGGGGAATCTACATTAGAACTTAGCACAGAAGTCGTCCCGAAAGTAATATTTGTTGTAGCAACACCGCTAGTAGCATTATTTGGGAACAATATAACTTCATTAGTCACATTGTCTATTGCAGCGATATCGGAAACATTATCATCATCAAAATCACCGCTGGCAATCGAAATTAAGTTATTACTGCCGTCAGTTGATAAAAAGTGTGAGTTTTGTCCTTGAGAAGGATTGTATGACTTTATACTTGTTGTGCTTCCTGCTGCGCTTACAGCAATAAAATCTTTGGTGCCGTTTTCATTAAAATCTTCAATTACAGTTTTTCGTGTTCCAGCAACCGTATGAGTTGCATTGGTAATTAAGCTAATTCCAAAGTTAAAAGATGGACTTTGTAATGTTTTGACACCATTTGTAGAACTTGTACTATTGTCGGATTCCGAACCAGTTCCGAAAGATGAGTAAATTAAATCTTGAATACCATTATTGTTAATATCTGTAGAAGTTACATGTAACGGTCTGCGGTTTGCTTGAAAACTTAATAAATCTGTAGCGCCACCAGAAGTAGTTACATTTAATATTTTCAGATTTCCGTTGGAATTATTATCTCCTGCAATGGCTAATTCGTCACGTGCATCGGTATCAAAATTTGCTTTGTAAATTCCGCGACAACGATCGTGAAAACGAATTAATTGTACATTACCAAAAGTTCTATTTCCTGTGTTGCGCATCCAATACACGCCATCTGTAGCGTTTGTTGTATTTGCATAGTTTGAAAATACAATATCGTCTAAATTATCTTCATCGACATCCATTAAAATTACTGCCCATGGTTTCATGTTGCCACTTACCGTTGGATCGATTAGAGTATGTCTTATGGGAGTGTAAACAGCTAAATCGCCAGTACCATAAAGCACACTAATACTACTGTTTGTATTTTCCGGAACAATGATGTCAATATTACCATCACCGTCAATATCTCCTGTAGTAAATTCTCTTGGGCTAAAAATATTTTGTGCAGGAACTAAGTATTCTGTGAATTGTTGTGCATTTAGACTTGTTGCAATACAGCCTAAAAGAATAAAAGATAGTATAGTTTTTTTCATAATGTTTGTGAATTTGAGCACAAACATATTATTCCGAAAATGTACTGCCGTATCTATTTCATGAATGGCAACTTTTTTTTCATGAATTGATTTTTAGAACGATGTTACCTGTATTTATCATTCAAACCTTTACCAGCTATAATCATGGGAATTATCTTTTGTAAGCGACTTTCTTTTGTAGCACTTCTTTTTGCTGTTGAAATATATTCTATGTATTCTTTTTGCTTGTAATTGGATAGTTTTTCAAAAGCTTCATGTAAATCATTGTTAGCCTTAAAAGCAGTTAGCAATTCTTCAGGAAGTGTTACAGTCTTGCTTTTTTTTATCACAACAGTTTTTCCGTCTTTCTGATTTTGAACGGCTTCTTCAATATACTTTTTTACTAAATCTATAGGAACAGTATCGTCTTTAAAAAACTTCCAATGTCTCATGGCTTGCGTTTTACCTTCTTGCGCATTGACTAATACATTGTCTTTATCTTTTAATAAAGCACCTTGAAAAAACCATATAGCCGTATGCGTTTTAAAAGCTCCTAATCCTAATACATTTTTTCCATTGACTGTATACACGGGAATGCTCCATTTCAAAGTTTCTGTTACATCTGGATTTTCAAGAATAATACTTTGTAATAATTGTAATATATCTTCCCATTCAGGAAAGCTTTGCAAATATGCTGAAACAGATTTGAATTTTTTCATCTCATGAAAGTTTGTACTAAAATAAAAAAAGCTACTTAAAAAGTAGCTTTTTTGTATTTAGTATGGATATTTGTTATTGTTTCATAGTTACAATACGTTGTGCAAAAGGAGCTTCATAATTGGCTTCTCCTAAAGCTTCTACAATTTTTTGACGCGTATCCCAATACACATCCCAGTAGTTTTCACAATCAACGTATGGCATTGCTAATAGCTCAATACCATTTGCTCCTAAATTGTTTACAGCAACTCTTGCTGCTGGTGTTTCTAATACGTTTTTATCGTTTTTAAGAACGTCTGCAACAATTTCTTTCGCTTTTTTTATATCTGTTCCGTACTGAATTCCAAAAGGCATATCAATACGTAAGTTTCCTATTTTGGTAAGATTTGTAATCTTATTGGCTGTAATTGCTCCGTTTGGTACAATTACGGTTTCGTTTTGGAATGTTTCTATCACAGTTACAAACACAGAAATTTCTTTTACAAATCCGAAAGCATCATTCGTTTTAATTAGATCACCAACTTTAAAAGGTCTAAATATAAGTAACATTACACCAGAAGCTAAATGTCCTAGTGAACCGTTAAATGCTGCTCCAATAGCAATTCCAATACCTGCAATTAATGCCGCAAAAGAAGCTGTAGGAATTCCAACAATTCCTGCTATAGAAATTAATAAAACGATTTTAAGTATAAAACCAATTAAGGTTAATAAAAATGGTCGTAACGTTTCGTCTACATGACGTGTTTCAAATGCTTTTGAAACCGCTTTCATAATCATTCTAATAATCCAGAAACCAATAATTAAAGCAGCTAAAGCACCAACAAGTTTCAATCCCCAATCGCCAATTCCAACAGCAATTGCGTCATAGAATTTGCTTAATGAATCTGTAATCGTATTTCCCATAATGTCTTTGTTTTTAAGGTTATTTACTCAAAAATAGCAAAGACTCAGTTAGTTAAATTCTTACAAACACATAAAATAATAAGGATCGATGTAGCAAGGAAAAAAATCGATTAACGTCGTAAAACGTACTATTTTTTATACTTTTCAGCTGTAAGCTCTGTAATTTTCACAATAACATCGATAGCACTTAAGATACTTTCTACTGGAACATATTCGTAACGTCCGTGAAAATTATGTCCGCCAGCAAAGATATTTGGACATGGTAAGCCCATAAATGATAATTGTGAGCCATCTGTTCCTCCGCGAATAGGTTTGATAAGCGGTTTAATGCCTAGTGATTTCATTGCTTCTTCTGCAATTTCTACAATATGAAATACAGGTTCTACCTTTTCTTTCATGTTATAATATTGATCTTTTATAACAAGTGTTATAGGGTCGTACGTATAACGGCTATTGATATCTGCAACGATTTTTTCTAGCAATTCTTTTCGTGCTTCAAACTTTGCTTTGTCATGATCACGAATAATGTACGCTAATGAAGATTCTTCTACGCTTCCAGTACTTGTCTGTAAATGATAAAAACCTTCACGACCAGTTGTTTCTTGCGGAATTTCGTTGGCTGGTAATGAATTAATGATTTCGTTAGCAATTAAAATAGAATTGATCATCTTTCCTTTTGCATAACCAGGATGTACAATTTTACCCTTAATATCGATGGTTGCCCCAGCAGCATTGAAATTTTCATATTCTAACTCGCCAATTTGACTTCCATCCATAGTATACGCCCATTCAGCACCAAATTTTTCAACATCAAATTTATGTGCTCCACGACCAATTTCTTCATCTGGAGTAAAGCCAATACGAATTGTACCGTGTTTTATTTCTGGATGATTTATTAAGTATTCCATGGCAGAAACAATTTCACAAATACCAGCTTTATCATCAGCACCGAGTAGAGTAGTACCGTCAGTAGTAATTAATGTTTGTCCTTTATAGAGTAATAAATCTTCAAAATAATCTGGAGAAAGTACAATATTTTGTGCAGCGTTTAACACAATGTCTTTTCCATCATAATTTGGGACAATTTGCGGATTCACATTAGCTCCAGTGAAATCTGGTGAAGTATCAAAATGTGAAACAAAGCCAATTGTAGGTACTTCATGATCTACATTACTAGGTAAAGTTGCCATGATATAGGCGTTTTCGTCAATAGTAACATCAGATAAGCCAATTCGTTTTAGTTCGTCAACTAATAAGTTGGCTAAATCCCATTGTTTTTCTGTGCTTGGAGTTGTTTCTGAAGTTGCATCAGATTCTGTGTCAATAGTTACATAACTTATGAATCTATCTATGATATGTTGCATGTGTAATCTTTTTTTCAAAAATAAGATATTTTGAAAGTCATATCTAGTATTATGAGTTGAATTTTGTAACTTATTGATTATTAATATTAAAAATAATTAAATTTTTGTTTCCAAATATGGAAACTTTGTTATAGTTTCGCGTCATGGAAACCAAAGAAAAGTTAAAAAAAGATATCATAAATAGTTTTGGAGAATTGTTAGTGAATGACAATTATCCTCCAATTGCAGGTAGAATGTTAGGACTTTTTTATACGTCCGATCAGAAGTATTTCACCTTTGAGGAAATAAAAACAGAGTTAAATATCAGCAAAAGTGCCACGAGTAAGGGACTTTCTTTTCTAGATAATATAGGAGAAGTAAGTTATGTATATGATAAGAATAATAAGCGGCTTCGTTTATTTTATTTGAATGTAGAAGGATTGATAGAACGAATTAGTTTGGTGTTGGAAGCATATAAACATCAATCTAAATTATTTGAACAAGTATTGGAGTTAAGAGAAGATAACGATTCAATAGTTAATAATTATTTAGAGAAAAGCATTCTATTTAGTGAAGATGTTTTAGGTTTTGTACAGCAAAAACTAGCACTTCATTTTAAAAATATTTTAAAAGAGAACTAAGCATATTATGAAAAACTTTTTTTCACTCGCACTTTTTTTATGTGCAACTTTGACTTTTGCTCAAGTCAAAAAAACGTATGATATTGGAATTCTGTTAGATAACAGAACCAAGGAAGTCAATCCTTTATTAGAACAACTAAAAACACAGATTAAAGCAGTTGTAGGAGAAGATGCAATTATTAATTTTTCAGAACAGCATATTCTGGTTAATAATTATGATTTACAAAAAGCACAGCAAAACTACACAACACTTTTACAGAATGAAACAGATATTATTTTGGCGTTTGGTGTAATGAATAGTGTAATTATAAATCAGCAGCAAACATATCCAAAACCTACGATCTTATTTGGAGCTGTAAATCAGGATATTGCAAGTGTTGATCTGTCTAAAAAAACTTCCGGAGTTGATAATTTTACATACTTGATTAATTCTGATTCCTTCAAAGAAGATTTAAAGAAACTGAAAGAATTGACAAATTTCAAAAAAGTTGGAATTATCATAGAACAACAACTCGTTGAGGTTTTGCAATTACAACAAACGTTTGATCCTATTGCAAAAAGCTTGGAAGCTGAATATAAAATTATTCCATTTTCGTCAGTATCAGATATTACCAATAATTTATCAGATGTAGATGCGGCATATATTGCGGGAGGATTTTTTCTAAAAGAAGATGAAGTAAAAGCCTTAGCGCAAACTTTTATTACTAAAAAAATTCCGTCGTTTACCATTAATGGAATCGATCAGGTGAAAGCAGGATTGATGGCAACCAATCAGGCTGAAGATAATTTTGATCAATTTATGCGTAGAATTTCTTTGATTGTAGAAGCGTATATAAATGGTACACTACTTTCGGAACAATCAGTTTTCATAGAGTATAACTCTAGGCTAACCATCAATTATAATACTAGTGAATTGGTAAATGTTCCTATAAAATATAGTTTAATAAATGATACAGATTTTGTGGGAGATTTTAAAAATGCAATCTCTCAAAAACAATACAATTTGCTTACTGTAATAGAAGGTGTATTGGATAAAAATTTATCACTACAGTCTTTACAAAAAGATATTGATCTTACGAGTCAAGATATAAAAACAGCAAAAAGTAATTATTTGCCGAGTCTTACCGCAGCAGCCACAGGAACTTATGTAGATCCAAACTTAGCAGAAGTAAGTAACGGACAAAGCCCTGAATTTTCAACAGCTGGAAACCTCACATTACAGCAAACGATTTTTTCTGAATCGGCTAATGCAAACATTGACATTCAAAAGAATTTACAAAAAGCACAACAAGAAAATTACAATGCAGAAGAGCTAACGACCATTTTTAATGCTTCAAACGCATACTTTAATGCATTGATTTTAAAGGCTAATGCACAAATACAACTTCGTAACTTAGGGTTAACTAAACGAAATTTACAGTTGGCAGAACAAAATTTTGATGCTGGACAATCTGGAAAATCAGATATGTTGCGTTTTCGAAGTGAAATGGCACAAAACACGCAATCAATGGTAGAAGCCGTAAATCAATTAGAACAAGCATTTATAGCATTAAACCAACTATTAAACAATCCGATTGAAACCGAAATAGAAATTGAAGATGTAGAATTAGATAAAGGCATCTTTGAAAATTATAATTACGATCAAATTACTGAACTGTTAGATGATCCAAAACTAAGAGAACCTTTTATTGAATTTTTAATAGAAGAAGCAAAGAAAAATGCGCCAGAATTAAAAGTCTTAGGATATAACTTAGAAGCTACAGAACGAAATATTCAACTGAATGGAAGCGGACGTTTTTTACCAACAGTTGCTTTGCAAGGTCAGTATAATAGAACATTTAGCCGTTCTGGAGTTGGAAGTACATTCCCAACAGGTTTTCCTGCTGTACCTGACGGAAACTATAATGTAGGTGTAAACATATCTATTCCTATATTCAATCAGAATAAAACGAATATTAACAAGCAAATTGCAATTATTCAAAAAGACCAACTAGAAATAAATCGTGATAATACAGAACTATCTATTTCTGCTAATATTAGAAACAGTGTATTAAACCTTGTCAATCAAATATCAAACATTGAATTATCTAAAGTTTCAGAAGCTACAGCAAAAGAATCTCTAGAACTCACACAAACTTCATATTCCAATGGAGCTGTAAATGTTGTACAACTCTTAGATGCGCAAAACAATTACCTAAACGCACAATTATCAAGAACCAATGCTGTCTATAATTACTTAATCAATGCATTGCAACTAGAGCGCTATCTAGGATATTATTTCTTGCTAAACTCTGAAGTTGAAAATACAAAATTCAGACAACGCTTTTTAGAATTTTTAAACAATAAAAACTAACAATCTACCGCAAAATCCCGTACCGATGAAATATTTATATAACATATTATTAATAGTATTAGTAGTAACGTTCACTTCTTGTGGAGAAGAAGAGAAGAAGCAAGAACAACTAAAACGTCCTGTAAAATATCAAGAAGTTGGTTATTTAGGAGGTGAAAAAATAAGATCGTTCAGTGGAACTGCTCAAACAGATAAAATTATAAAAATGAGCTTTAGAAACTCAGGAATCATTACTGAACTTAATGCAAAACTTGGGCAAAAAGTTAAGAAAGGGCAATTGCTAGGTAAGCTAGATAACGTGGCTGCGCGATTGTCTTATGAACAGTCTTTAACACAAGTAAATAGCGCTGAATCACAATTAAACACCGCAAAATTAAGTTTGGACAGAGTACGTACTTTATATGAAAAAGGAAGTACTTCTTTGAGCGATTTTGAAGCAGCTAAAAATTCATACAAAACTGCATCTGAAAGCTATAAATCTTCAAAAAGAGGTTTGGCAATACAAAAAGAACAAATACGATATGGGTATTTATATGCTCCTGAAAATGGTACTATTGCAACAGTTGATGCGGAAATAGATGAAAATGTATCTACGGGACAATTAATTGCTACACTAAACTCTGGAAGTGATATGGAAATCACAATCGGAATTCCAGAAAGCGTCATTAATGGTGTCACAAATGGAATGAATGTATCTGTAAATTTCTCGTCATTAACAGATGAAAAATTTCAAGCGAAAGTAACTGAAATTTCTCCTGCTGTAGATCCAAACACAGCAACATATCCAGTGCGCGTAAAACTAAACAATCCTTCAGATAAAATAAAAAGCGGAATGACGGCAAATGTTACATTCGATTTTGGAGATCGTAAAGTAAACAATAAAACCTTAGTGGTTCCTGCAAATGCTGTTGGAGAAGATAGCAACGGACGTTTTGTGTTTTTGATAGAAGGAACAGACGATAATGCAAAAGTTAAAAAGCAAAAAATAAGTATTGGAACCTTAACTCCAGAAGGGTTTGAAGTAACATCAGGATTACAAGTAGGGCAAAAAATTGCAACAGCTGGTTTGCAAACTTTATTAAATGGTCAAGAAGTTAAATTACAATAACCGATCAACACTATAATCATATGAATTTAGCAAAATTTTCCATAGAAAAGAATAGAATCACGATCATGGTGTTGCTTACAATTATCCTCATGGGAGTTGTAATGTATTCAGGTTTATCAAGAGATAGTATGCCGCCATTTACCATACGTGTTGCTTCAGTAGTATCTGTTTTTCCTGGTGCAAGTCCTGAACGTGTAGAACAATTGGTATCTGATAAAATTGAAAAATTAGCACAAGAACTTCCTGAGTTAAAAGAAGTGACAAGTACTTCCAGAACTGGATTATCGGTAGTAGCGGTAACTTTAAAAGATGAAGTAGCAGAAGAAAAACTTCAAGCAGTTTGGGATCGTTTACGCAGAAAAATAAATGACTTAGAAGGATTGCCAGATGGTGTGCGTCCTAATTTACAAGATGATGGAATTGGTGACGTATATGGAATTGTTGTTGGAATTACTTCTGATGGATATTCGTATGCAGAAATGAAAGAATATGCAGACGATATAAAAGATGATTTGATAAAACTTCCAGATGCTGCCAAAGTAGTACTAGGAGGAACACAAGAAGAACGTGTATTTGTTGAATTTGATAATACACGACTCAAAGAATATGGTTTATCTGCATCTAAACTTCAGCAAATTATTGCAACTACCAACATATTGAGTTCTGGAGGACAAATAAATACAGGTGAAGAACGTGTCATTTTAGAACCGACAGGAAACTTCAACTCCGTTGCAGAAATTCGAGAAATGCTTATTCCAGTAGGAGCCAATGGTTCGCAATTGGTAAAACTTGGAGATATTACAACTATTCGTAAAGGATATATAGATCCGCCAACACAAAAAGTGCGATTAAATGGTAAAGATGCGGTTTCTATTCATGTAAATCTAAAAGAAAATTCAAACGTAATAAAACTTGGAGAAGAAGTTGATAAAGTTGTCAATCTTTGGAAATCAAAATTACCAGTTGGACTAGAGCTTACACGTGTATCTTCATTAGATACTTACATAGACAATAAAGTTCAGAACTTCATTACAAACCTAATGCAATCCATAGGAATTGTACTTGTAGTTATGTTAGTTTTCTTAGGATTACGCACAGGATTCATCATTGCGAGTTTAATACCTATAGTTACCATCATGACGCTAATGATTATGGGAGTAATCAATATGGGATTAAATCAGGTGACATTAGCTGCATTAATCATGGCGTTAGGAATGTTGGTTGATAATGCCATTGTCGTCGCGGAAACTATTATGGTAAAGTTGGAACAAGGAATTCAGAAAAAAAAAGCTGCTGTACAAGCATTCTCAGAACTTTGGATGCCATTGCTTATTTCAACATTGACGACTTCCGCAGCGTTTCTAGCTTTCTATATGTCACCAACATCTATGGGAGACATTGTAGGACCAATTTTTGTGGTAATTACCATAGCATTACTATCTTCTTGGATTATTGCTCTAACAGTAATTACAATGTTTTGTTACTTATTCCTAAAAGTAGCGCCAAAAGGGGAAAAGAAACCTAGTTTTATAGATAAAATCATAAACAAATTAAAAGGATACTATAAAAATTTAATTCTATCAGCACTGACAAACAAATACAAAGTAATTATTGGAATTTTCCTTGCATTCTTTGTTTCATTATATGGATTTACAAAAATTGAATTTCTTTTCTTTCCAGACAGTGATCGAAATATGATTACAGTAGACATAAACTTGCCTGCAGGAACAAAAATAGAAGTCACTACCGATTTGGTAAAGAAACTAGAACAATACATGACAGATTCTTTACAAATAAACGATTCAAGAATTACTGGAATTGTAGATTGGTCGTCATACATTGGTCAAGGACCAGAATCATATGATTTAGGATATTCACAAGATGAAGCTAATTCAAGTTACGCGCATATCTTAGTCAATACATCGTCTTTTAATGACAACAACGCAATGATAGCAAAACTAGATAAATTTGGTTTTGAAAACTTTCCAAATGCAGATATTAAAGTAGGATCATTAGCAGCTGGCGGCGGCGGAACACCAATAGAAATCAAAGTATCTGGAGACAATCCTGATAAATTAGCAGATATCTCTGAAAGTGTAAAAACAGAGTTGTTTCATATTTTCGGTACAAAAAACATTAAAGATGATTGGGGACCAAAAAGTAAAAAGTTTCTCATTCAAATAGATCAAAACAGAGCGCAAACCGCTGGAGTTTCTAGTCAAGATATTGCAACTTCATTACAAACAGTGTTAGATGGATTCCAAACAGGAGAATACCGAGAAGAAGACAAGTCTATTCCTATTTTAATGCGTAGCAATGCAAGTCAGCAACAATCTTTAGCGTCTTTAGAAACTTTAAATATCTATGCACAAAACTCAGGAAAAAGTGTGCCATTATTACAAGTTGCAACGATTATTCCGCAATGGCAATACTCAAAAATAAAACGATTAGACTTACGAAGAACCATCAATATCACAAGTGAATTACGAGAAGGAGGAAATGCTTCTGCTATAACCGCAGAAATTACGCCATGGTTGGAAGAACAAATGAAAACTTGGCCACAAGGCTATACCTATGAATTTGGAGGAGATGCAAAAAGTTCTGCGGAAAGTATGGGTTCTGTAATCTCATATTTACCTTTATCAGGATTTATTATAATAATGTTACTGATCATTCAGTTCAATTCCTTCAGAAAAATGACAATGGTGGTTTTAACAATTCCACTTGGTGTCATTGGTGTTGTGATTGGTTTACTAATTTTTCAAGAACCATTTGGTTTTATGCCTTTCTTAGGTGTAATTTCCTTGGCGGGAATTGTCATAAACAATGCTATTGTATTGATAGATCGTATGGAAATAGAACAAAACGAATTAAAACGTACTGAGCAAGATGCTGTCATTGCTGCCTGTTTACAACGTTTCAGACCTATATTATTAGCTACATTTACTACTGTATTAGGATTAATTCCTTTATACCTGAGTGGAGGAGAAATGTGGGAAGGAATGGCTGTAAGCATTATGGTAGGTTTATTATTTGGAACTGTAATTACACTACTATTCATTCCTGCCTTGTACAGTGCTCTATTTAGAGTGAATTACAAGAACTATGAATTCAATGAAAACCTATTAGAAGACTAATGGATTCCATAAAAACATACTTATACAAACATCGATTCGAATTGTTTATAGCGACACAGTTTTTTATTCTGTTCGGATCGTTGTTTTTTCCTTACGACTTCTTTCAGTTGCTCTTATTACCAGCACTTTTTATACTCAATATTGCTAGTGGTATACTATTAGTGTCCAAGAAGAAAAAAACAATGTGGTTTTTAATCATTTTAATTGTTGTTGCTATCATTGCTTTTGGAAGCAGTCTCTTCATAGAAGTTGAAAAAAGTGAATTTACATTGATGCGATTGTCTGTATATTTCATCTTCTATATTATAGTAACATTACATACCATAGAACAAGTATGGCATGAAAAAAAGGTAGATAAAACAGTAATCATCGGTTTAATGAGCGGTTATATTTCATTAGGTTTTCTAGCATTTTTTATGCTCTTATCTATAGAATTAATAGAACCCGATTCCTTTACAGGAGTATTGTTAGATGGACAAAGCTTAGATGTTCGCTTTGATAGTCTAATGTATTATGCGTACATCACTTTGCTAACTATTGGCTACGGAGATATTATTCCTGTAACGCCAATTGCACAAAAAGCTGTAGTTTTAATTGGCTTAGTAGGACAATTTTATGTGATTATTATCACTTCAGTTGTGGTTGCAAAATATATAAATGTTTCTGTCATGAAAAATAGTGATTAAATATATTTTGACTTCTGAAAATTAGACTATTTTTGCACAAACAATACAACATGTACCAATTTTTTGTAAAACCCATCCTTTTTCTATTTGACCCAGAAAAAGTACATCATTTTACCTTTTCTTTAATTCGCACACTATGTAAGATTCCTTTAGTTTCAAGTATTTTCAGAGGAATCTATACAGTAAATGACAAACGCTTAGAACGTACTGTTTTTGGTTTAAAATTTAAAAATCCTGTAGGTTTAGCTGCTGGATTTGACAAAGATGCCAAACTTTATAATGAATTATCAAACTTTGGATTTGGTTTTATAGAAATAGGAACATTAACACCAAAACCACAAGCAGGAAACCCTAAAAAACGACTGTTCCGTTTGAAACAAGATGAAGCCATCATCAATCGTATGGGATTCAACAATGGAGGCGTTCATGAAGCGGTAACACGTTTAAAGAAAAACAAAGGTGTATTAATTGGTGGAAACATCGGGAAAAATAAAGTCACGCCAAATGAAGATGCGGTAGAAGATTATAAAATATGTTTTGAAGCTTTATTTCCTCATGTTGATTATTTTGTTGTCAATGTAAGTTCGCCAAACACACCAAACTTACGCGCATTGCAAGACAAAGAACCGTTGACAAAACTTTTGACAACGCTTCAAACAATGAACAAAAAGAAAGAAGCACCAAAACCAATCTTACTCAAAATTGCACCAGATTTAACAAACGAACAATTAGAAGATATCATTGAAATTGTGGCGGATACAAAAATTGCAGGAGTCATAGCAACCAATACAACAATATCGCGTGAAGGTTTGCAATCAGCAGAAAAAGAAGAAATGGGCGGATTGAGTGGAAAACCATTAACAAATCGCTCTACAGAAGTCATTCGTTTCTTAGCAGAAAAAAGTAACAAAGCCTTTCCAATTATTGGAGTAGGAGGAATTCATTCCGCAAAAGATGCTTTAGAAAAAATTGAAGCTGGAGCAGATTTAGTGCAATTATACACAGGATTTATCTATCAAGGACCAAAACTAATTAAAGACATCAACAAGCAGATTCTAAAAAATCAATAAACATTTAGAATACTACTTTTTTGGTAATTGTGCCATTCTCTGATCGTAATTTAATAAAATACAAACCACTTTTAACACTTGGAAGACTAATAACTTCACGTGTTTCATTAGTTGATGAACGAGACTGTTTGATACGATTGCCAAATGCGTCATAAATTTCAATCTGTTGAATTCTTGTATTGCTAGTATTATAAATCTGAATTGACTTTGTGGCTACGTCAGTACTAATGTAAATAGGTGTTTTCTCTGCAATATCATCAACTCCTAAAGAAACCAATGAAACAGTAAGTGTTCCTACCTTTTCATTTGAAAAAGGAGCAATATTTTGCAAACTACTAATAGGTTCTTGCGGAATGGTCTCAGGATTATTAAAAGAATATGTATCGCCTTCTTCTGTACCTGCATCATACGGAAATAAATCCATCGTAATAGAAGGAATCCAATTTCCATTATTGTCTAGTAATGATAAACTATTTACTTGAATCATCCAATCTGGACTAGGTGCAATCATAGAAGCTAACGAAAGTAAAGGAAAATCTTTATCGGCTGTAATACTAACTGATGCACTACTTGTTGGAGAAAAAACATCAAAAGGTTGATCAATAGAAATATGTGCATTACCAGCCGTAATTGCATTCTGAATTTCTTCATTAAAATCGTCATCAATTCCACCTTCTGCTACATTTTCAATTCCTAAAGTGGCAAACAATCCTGCGCCAACAAAAACAACATTGCTATTATGTGTAACGCCAACCAAATCAGACCAATGTGCATTCGAAGGGAAATTAGCAATAGGATGCGTCATATCACTCCAAGTTCCTTGAAAAGTAACAGTATAATTTGCAGTTTCTGTTTGCGCTACAGAAGCAGAAACGGATAAAAGAATAAAAACGCAAGTATATAAAAATGTATTAATTGCTTTCATGAGTTTAGATATATCTTATAATTATGTCGTTTAGAAAGCTAAGTTCATTACAAAATACGATGTGTTAAATTAAAAAAACATACTTTTATAAGCTTAAAAATAACACTTTTGAATATAGAAATACTCTTAGGATTTATAGCGGCAACATCGTTACTCGCAATCACGCCGGGACCTGATAATATTTACGTCATGATGCAAAGCATTGTAAATGGTCGTAAATACGGAATAGCAACCGTGTTAGGTTTAATGACAGGATGTATCATTCATACATCAATAGTTGCTTTTGGAGCATCAACGATTCTAAAACAAAATCCTACTTTATTCTTTATCATCAAGCTTTTTGGAGCGTTATACTTACTATATCTTGCCTACAAAGTATTTAGAAGTTCGGGCGACATTGAACTAGGAAGTGATGCAGTACCGCAAAAAAGCATGTTCGAATTGTTCAAACAAGGTTTCATTATGAATGTATTGAATCCGAAAGTAACACTGTTCTTTTTGGCGTTATTTCCAGGATTCTTATTCAGTGATACCATGAATAAAGTCCTTCAATTCTATATATTAGGACTGCTATTTATTTTAGTGTCTTTTGTCGTTTTTGGAGCGATTGCTATTTTAGCGGGAACCATTTCAGAAACAATCAAAAAAAATAAAAACATTGGTGTATACATGAAATGGTTGCAAATTATTGTTTTTGTTGGAATCGCAATCTACATCATGATTACAGAGTAAAAACAGATTGTTCATTATTTAGATGAATACAAAAAGAAGCTTAGTTTTTATAACTATTTCATATGATTTTTCTAAAAATAAATAGAAAGTTATTCTTGAGTTTAACGCTCGGATTTGTACTATTTACGATCATTGGTACACAAACTCATGAATTAGGTCATATCGCTGTGGCGGAAAGTTTAGGTTACGAAACAACGTTGAGTTATGGAAGTATGTCTCACAATCACCAAGGATTCTCTAAAGACAAAGATGTGCTCGCTTGGCGAAAAATGTTCAAGGAAATAGGTGCCTATGATAAATTCTCAGAAGAAGAAAAAAAGCAAGCAAACGAGCTTTATGATAAGATCAAATTCAAATTCCCAACCAATCCTGAACATAACTTTTACATCACTCTTGGCGGACCAGCACAAACAATACTAACTTGTTTTATAGGTTTATTCATTTTAGCATACAGAAGTAGAAGAACGGCAGAAGAATTCAAATGGATAGATTGGTTAGCTCTATTTCTATCGCTTTTTGTGTTAAGAGAAGTGTTTAATACAGTTATGGCAGGTGTCAGTTACATAATCAAAGGAAAAAAAAGTTTCAGTGGAGATGAATTTCATATATCTAGCTACTTAGGTTTCAATCAATGGACAGTTCCAATCATGACAGCGATGTTAGGTGCTGTCATTGCTAGTTTTGTAATCTTTATGATTTTACCCAAAAAATATCGATTCACATGTATCCTTGCGGGATTTTTAGGAGGAATCTCAGGTTTTGTACTATGGTTCAATTATTTAGGACCTTGGTTATTTCGATACTAAAAACTGTGCTAAAAAATATTTCCTAAAACGTTTTCGTTATGTATCTTTGACATTCTATGGAAAACATTAAAATAATAGAATGCCCACGAGATGCCATGCAAGGTATCAAGATGTTTATTCCAACAGAAAAAAAAGCACAATACATTCAGTCATTACTTCGTGTAGGTTTTGACACGATTGACTTTGGAAGTTTTGTATCGCCAAAAGCCATTCCTCAAATGGTTGATACGGCTGAGGTTTTATCTAAATTAGATTTATCAACTACAAAAAGCAAGTTATTAGCTATTGTTGCGAATGTTCGTGGCGCAAATGATGCTAGTACGCATCCAGAAATTCAATACCTAGGATATCCGTTTTCTATATCAGAAAACTTTCAAATGCGTAACACGCACAAAACTATTGCGCAATCCATACAAACATTACAGGAAATTTTAAACATTGCAGCAAAAACAAACAAAGAAGTAGTTGCGTATTTATCTATGGGATTTGGGAATCCGTATGGAGATCCTTGGAATGTAGAAATCGTAGGAGAGTGGACAGAAAAACTCTCTAAAATGGGCGTTAAAATCTTGTCTCTATCAGATACCATAGGTTCTTCGACGCCAGAAGTGATCGATTACTTATACGCAAACCTAATTCCAAAATATCCTGAAATTGAATTTGGAGCTCATTTACACACAACACCAAGTTCATGGCACGAAAAAGTAGATGCAGCTTACAAAGCAGGTTGCAGACGTTTTGATGGCGCTATTCAAGGATTTGGAGGTTGCCCGATGGCAAAAGACGAACTAACAGGAAATATGCCAACGGAAAAAATGGTGTCTTACTTTACAGCTGCCAAAGCAAACACAGGTGTTCAAGCAATGAGTTTCGAATCTTCTTACAACGAAGCTTCAAAGATTTTTAATTATTATCATTAGAATTTCTAGAGATTAGGTTTAAAGAAATTTCAAATATTAATTAAAACCTAGTTAAGAATATTTTGATTTTAAAAATAGAACAGACAAATTTACCAAAACCCAAAACCCAAAACCCAAAACCCAAAACCCAAAAAACCACCTTCTAGCATTAATAAATTGTTATGTACGATTGTCATTAGTGGTAATTACGCAAAAAGTAGTATATTCGCATGCAATTATATTTTAATTGCACCATGACAGCACACAACAACAAAATTCTAGGTGAAGGACTTACATACGACGATGTATTATTAGTTCCTGCCTTCTCCGAAGTTCTTCCAAGAGAAGTCAACATTCAAACAAAATTTACAAGAAATATAACAATCAATGTTCCTATCATATCGGCAGCGATGGACACGGTTACGGAGTCTGCAATGGCAATTGCAATGGCTCGTGAAGGTGGAATCGGTGTTTTACACAAAAACATGACGATTGAGAGACAAGCGCAAAAAGTAAGAAAGGTAAAGCGTGCGGAAAGTGGAATGATTATCGATCCGGTAACATTACCACTTACTGCAATTGTATCTGATGCAAAAGCAAGCATGCGCGAACACAGTATTGGAGGAATTCCTATCGTTGATAAAGAAGGAATCCTAAAAGGAATAGTAACCAACAGAGATCTACGCTTTGAGCACAACAATCAACGTCCAATTGTTGAGGTAATGACAAGCGAAAATTTAGTCACTGCTTCAGAAGGAACCTCATTAAAAGATGCAGAAGCGATTCTTCAAAAAAATAAAATTGAAAAACTTTTAATCGTTGATGATCAATACAAACTAAAAGGATTAATTACTTTTAGAGATATCACTAAAGTTACTCAAAAACCAATCGCTAATAAAGACTCATACGGACGTTTGCGTGTTGCTGCGGCTTTAGGAGTTACGGCTGATGCTGTTGATAGAGCAGAAGCACTAGTAAATGCAGGAGTTGATGCTGTAGTTATCGATACAGCACACGGACATACAAAAGGTGTTGTTGGTGTTTTAAAAGAAGTAAAAGCAAAATTTCCAAACTTAGATGTTATTGTAGGAAACATTGCTACTGGTGATGCAGCTCGTTATTTAGTAGAAGCTGGAGCAGATGCTGTAAAAGTAGGAATTGGTCCAGGATCAATTTGTACAACAAGAGTTGTGGCAGGAGTAGGGTTTCCTCAGTTTTCTGCAGTATTAGAAGTTTCTGCGGCAATAAAAGGTAGTGGAGTTCCTGTTATTGCAGATGGAGGAATTCGTTACACAGGAGACATTCCAAAAGCTATTGCTGCTGGAGCAGATTCTGTAATGTTAGGTTCATTATTAGCAGGAACCAAAGAATCACCTGGAGAAACGATTATTTATGAAGGAAGAAAATTCAAATCATATCGTGGAATGGGATCTGTAGAAGCTATGAAACAAGGTTCAAAAGATCGTTATTTCCAAGATGTAGAAGCCGATATCAAAAAATTAGTTCCTGAAGGAATTGTAGGTCGTGTACCATACAAAGGAAACTTAGACGAAAGCATTCACCAGTTTATTGGTGGATTGCGTGCAGGAATGGGATATTGTGGAGCAAAAGATGTAGAAACGCTAAAGGAAAATGGACGCTTTGTAAGAATTACTGCAAGTGGAATTAATGAAAGTCATCCACATGACGTTGCTATTACCAAAGAAGCACCAAACTACTCAAGACGATAGTTTTAAAAATACACAATATATAGAAGGCAGTTATATCATATAACTGCCTTTTTTTACTTAAATTATTCCTAATAATCTTCTGGAGCGCATTGAATCGCACAAACAAGAACATAACTTGTATTTGCTCCAAAGCATAAATCGGCAAAACGACTTGTATAAATGTCAGATGTCGTAATTCCTCCTTTAATGGCTTTTTCTGAAAGCGCAGAAATTGTTGTTTTCTTTAAGCTAAGTCCTTCTTTTAAAGTTCTTTTTTTCATAATTATTTAGTTTTGATTTGATGCCAAGATATTAAATCATCAATGTCTAAAGAAGGAAAATAGGTTGATAAACAGTAGTTTGTAGCGCAAATTTATAAATTTGAGATCGCGTATAATCATAAAAAAAGCCTTGCATCTATTTGAATACAAGGCTTTTCAATATTTTTAAAATTGCTTACTTTTTCTCTTCAACTTTCAATCCAAGTTTTTGAGCAACTTTTATCGTTAAGTCATATTGTGGATCTACAAATGCTAACTCATTTCCATCAAGAGTAAAAACTTGCGTATACTTTTCCTCTTTAGAAATTACTGCTACAGCATCACTTACTTTCTTATATAAAGGACGCATCAATTCATCTTGACGTAACTGAACCAATTGTACAGCATTTTGTCTAAACTTTTGAATATCTGCTTCAAGATCAAAAATTTCCTGTTGTTTCTTCTTTTTGTTTTCCTCATTCATGGTTGCAAAAGCTTTATTAGCCTCTTCAACTTCTTTTCCGTACGCGTCTAATTTTAATTTTAAATCGCTTTGTAGTTCTTTTTCATACGCTTCCATTCCTTGTTTTACTTGTGCAATTTCAGGTAACTTAGAAACAAGAATGTTAATATTCACAGTTCCTACTTTAGTTTGAGCAGAAGCTGCAAACGAACAAAATACGATAGCTAATGTGTAAAGTAAATGTTTAATTTTCATCGAATTAAATTTTTTATTTTTCAAAGTTGGCTAATGTAATGAAAACATCATACCAAAAAAATGATATTACATAAAATTAACGTTTTTAACGTCTTATTTTACTCTTTGTCCTCTATGTGGCTTTAATTTTTCACGCATAAAAGGAACATCTTCTTCATTGATAATCATGGTTGCTGCGGTGTGCATTTCTGAAAATTCCACCACTTTAATAGCTTCTCCATGCATATTTTCCATTTTAATAAAATCTTTCAAATGAATACAATGATGTTCGGCAGTACGTTTTCCGTTTGGACCTCTAAAATCCCAAATCAGTTTTACTTGAGCCATAATAAATATTTTTTGCAAAAGTAGCTATCTTATAGAAAATTGACACGCAAAAACATAAAAAAAGCAGATGATAATCATCTGCTTTTATCTATAGATATATAGGACAAGGTTTATTTTGATATAATTTTAAATGTTTTTGAAAATACAGGAGAAGAGATTCTCACAATATAAATATTGTTCTTTGGTAAATTTAAATATTTACTAAAAGTTCCATTAATGGAAATATTCTTCAAATCAATTACTCTTTTTCCTAATAAATTATATATCTCAATATTTGATATTGTATTGATTCCAGAAATTTGTAATCTTCCTCCATTATAATTTGCTCTAACCTTTGATTTATTATGATCGTATGTGCTTAATGTACTAGCATTTAGTGTTGCATCAACCAAATCAATATATAAATCTACTGTTTGATTATTACCGCCACCACCAAACTGATTTTGGAATAGAAAATTGATTCCTAAAATAGTTTCATCTTCTAAAGAAGGAAACAAAGTTCCTGGTGTAAAAGTAATTTCATATGTATTAGTTGGAGAAGAAGCATCTCCATCTCCTGCAGTCAAATTCAATACAGGCTGCCATGACAAATCGCTAAAAACACCTGGAATAGCTTGAAAACTTCCATTATTAGTTGTTAAACCTAAATACATATGTATAAAAGTTTGATTTTCTGTATAGAAATTATTGATAATATCAGAATCTTCAAATCGAATCGTAATTTCATCATTAATTGTAGCAGTGGTAGCTGTTTCTGTACTTCCCGCGCCATCATATCCGGTAAAAGAGATAACTTCTTGACCAGACATTACAACTGCAAAAAACATACATATAATAGTAAAGTAACTTTTTTTCATAAACTCAATTTTAACCAAAAATAACTCAAATAAAGAAAGTAACAAAGTTGAAAATTCTTATTTTTTTATTAAAACTCCAATAATTAAGCCAAAAACTCCAAAATGATATAATAAATAGACTTTCTAATTAGTTGTGAAATATTGATGAATTGTTATTTTTGTCTTTCCCAAAAAAACGAAATACAATTTACTGTCAAGAATTAATTGATTATTGGAAAATTAGACAAGACAGAAATAAAAATAAAAATAGATGAAAAAAAGTGTTCAATTATTCCTTATTCTTTTTGTGACATTCACAAGTTTCGGACAGTCCAAAAAAGACAAAGTATTATTTACTATTGAAGGTGAGCCGACGTATGTTTCTGAATTTTCAAGAGTTTATAAAAAAAATCTAGACATCATAGATAAGAAGGATCAAAAGGAAATTGAAGAATACTTTGATTTATTTGTAGAATACAAACTAAAACTAAAAGAAGCACAAAACTTAAATCTTGACGAAAAAGAATCGTACAAAAAAGAGTTAGGAGGTTATCGTAAACAATTAGCAAAAAATTACTTAACAGATAATAATGCTACCGAGCAATTAGTAAAAGAGGCTTATGATCGCTTACAGAAAGAAGTAAAAGCAAGCCATATCTTAATCAATGTATCTCAAGATGCTGCGCCAAAAGATACTTTAGTGGCGTACAACAAAATAATGGGCATACGAAAATCAATTCTTGAAGGTGCGGATTTTGGTGAAATGGCGATGTCACACTCAAATGATCCTTCGGCAAAAGGAAATAAAAACATTCCTGGTAACAAAGGAAACCTTGGTTATTTCTCTGCTTTTAGAATGGTTTATCCTTTCGAATCTGCCGCTTTTAGCACGAAAGTTGGTGAAGTTTCGATGCCAGTTCGTACACAATTTGGTTATCACATTTTAAAAATAGAAGATGTGCGTGACAATGCTGGAGAAATTACAGTAGCACACATTTTATTGATGGATAAAAAAGAAGGTGAAACGAAAGAAGATCCTGAGCAAAAAATAAAAGATATTTATACTCAAGTACAAGCTGGTGGCGATTTTGGAGCATTGGCAAAGCGTTTTTCAGAAGACAGAAGTTCTGGAGTTAACAATGGAGTTTTACCTAAATTTGGTCGTGGACGTTTACGTTCTAAGGCATTTGAGAAAGTAGCTTTTTCGCTAAATACTCCAAAAGAAATTTCAAAACCTTTCAAATCAGAATTTGGTTGGCACATCGTTCAATTGGTTTCTAAGCATCCAATGAAAAGTTATGAAGAAGAAAAGTCAATGTTAGAGCGCAAAATAAAGAATGATAAGAGAGCAACTGCTATCAATACATCTATCTTAAAAAAGATTAATAGACTGTACACTATTACTGAAAGCGAAAACCTAAGAGAAGATTTTTATAAAATTGCAGATGTAACTTTCTTTAGTAGAAACTGGAAGAAACCTACAGATGCTGCATTCTTGCAAAAAACATTATTTCAAATAAAAGATACTAAAGTAACCTATGATGAGTTCGCAACACATTTACTTAAAAATCGTTCGCGTGCTACAGCAAAGAATACAGATGCAAAAGAATTTATCAATCGCAATTACAATCAATTTAAAGATGCCAAATTATTGGCTTTCTATGAAGGTGATTTAGAAAATGTGAATGATGATTTTGCAGCGATTTATGGAGAATACCGCGATGGACTGCTTTTGTTTGACTTGATGGAGACTGAAATCTGGGAAAAAGCAAAAACAGACACTATCGGTTTAGAAAAATTCTTCAATCAGAATAAAAAAGAGTACAAGTGGAAAAAACGTGTGGAGGCTATAATTGCTTCATGTTCTCAAGAAGATGCAGCTAAAAAAGTACAAGAATTACTAAAAGCAGGAAAAGCATTAGACGAAATCAAACAAGCAGTAAACAAAGACAAAAAAGTCAATGTAATATTTTCACCAGGTGTTTATGAAGAAGGACATAGAAATCTTCCAAAAGGTTTCAAACTTGAAAAAGGAGTTTCTAACATCTTCAACGATGGAAAAACAGATTTTACCATTGTGAAAGTAAATGAAATTATTCCATCGAGTCACAAAAAACTTTCTGAAATCAAAGGAAAAGTAATAAGTGATTATCAAGTGTATCTAGAAAAAGAATGGATTAAAAGCTTAAAAGAAAACTACAAGATAAAAATCAACAAACGCGTATATCGTAAATTAAAAAAACTAGTAAAATAAATTGAGAAAATTAATAGCCATAATTAGTCTCTCTTTATGTTTCTCGTGCGAATACTTTCAGCAATCAAATGAAGGTGAACCAGTTGCAAGAGTAGGGGAAAGTTATTTATACAAAAGTGATTTAGCGCCTTTTCTTTCAGACAATATATCTGCGGAAGATAGTGCTGTCATTGTCAATAATTACATCAATCGATGGGCAACGCAAGAGTTATTCATTCAGCGAGCAAAAATCAACTTACCACAAGAAAAGCAAGATGCCTTTGAAGAGTTGATTGAAGAATATCGAAACGATTTATACATTGAAGCTTACAAAGAAGCCATTGTAAAACAAACCATTGATACGATGGTTACTGCATTTGATGAAGCTGCGTATTATGATAAAAACAAAGAAAACTTCAAACTCAATGAAGAATTACTAAAATTACGATACATTAATATTGCAAAAGATAATTCTAATATAGACGAAATTACGGAGCGTTTTGAACGTTTTGAAGAAGAAGATAAAATCATATTAGATTCACTGGCAATTCAATTCAATAATTACTCATTAAATGATTCAATTTGGGTAAAAAAAACACAAGTTTTCAAAAAAATTCCGCTCATAACTACTGAAAACAAAGCGAAATACTTAAAAAAATCACAATTTTCTCAAATAGAAGATTCATTAGAAGTATATTTGGTGCGGATTGAGGATAAAATAGGTAGAAATGATGTTGCGCCACTCGCGTATGTTCGCCCTACAGTAAGACAAATTATTCTCAATAAGCGAAAGCTAGAATTTATCAGGAAATTAGAAAAAGACATCACAAAAGATGCAATTAAGCAAAAACAGTTTGAAACTTACAATTAACAAGATGAAGCAAAGTATACTCGTGCTTATGCTGTTTGTAGCATTTGGAATGCAAGCACAAGAAAAGGAAGATGCAACAATGGTTGCAGAAGTAATGAAGGAAGCGAAAACACAAGTGAATGATTCTACCAAATCAAGCACAAAACGTGTAAAAATAGACGGTGTTGCAGCTGTCGTTGGAGATTTTGTCATATTAGAATCTGATGTTGATAAAACATTCTTAGACTTACAACAACAAGGAGCTTCTCTTGAAGGTTTTACAAGATGTAAATTGCTTGGAAAATTAATGGAAGATAAGCTATATGCACATCAAGCAATTCAAGATAGTATTGAAGTATCTCCAGGAGAAATCAGAGATCGTGTAAATCAATCTATCGAGTACTTTAGTCAGCAAACAGGAGGAATGGCAGAATTATTGAAATTCTATGCAATGGAAGATGAAGCTGCTTTACGTAAGCGTTTAACAGAAATTACTAAAATAAACATTCTAACACAACGTATGCAATCTAAAGTGGTACGTGATGTAGAAATTACGCCAGAAGAAGTACGCCAATTTTTTGAAAAAATTCCTGTAGATCAACGTCCTGTAATTGGAGTAGAACTTGAAGTATCTCAAATTATCATTGAACCAGAACCATCTAAGGAAGCTGTTGATAAAGTGATTCAAAAACTGAAAGATATCAAAGCAGAAGTTGAAGGCGGATCAAGTTTTGGTACAAAAGCTATTTTATATTCTAAAGATAGAGCTTCAGGACGTCAAGGTGGATTAATGCCAATCAACAAAAGAATGTCTTTAGCAAAAGAATTTAAAGACGTTGCCTTTTCACTACAACAAGGAGAAATCTCTGATCCTTTTAAAACTGAATTTGGATGGCACATTGTAATGGTAGACAAAGTACGTGGACAAGAAAGAGATGTTCGTCACATTCTACTAATTCCTGAAGTAACTGCTGATAGATTGGAAGAAGCGCGCAAAGAAATAGATACATTACGTCAAAGAATTGTGAGCAAAGAACTTACTTTTGAAGAAGCAGCGCGCTCATTCTCAGATGATAAAGAAACTCGAAACAATGGTGGAAAATTGATCAATCCAGCGACATTCGATACACATTTCGAATTGACAAAAATGGATCCTGAACAATATTCACAAATAGAACCATTAAAAGGAGATGAAATATCTATTCCTTTAATTGATGAAACAAGAACGGGACAAAAACGATTCAAGCTACTAAAAGTAACAAACCGTTATGACGAACATGTTGCAGACTATTCTAAAGATTACATAAAAATCAAAAGTTTAGCACTCAAAGAGAAGCAGCTAAAAGAAGTAGAAAAGTGGATCACACAAAAAATAAAAGATACCTATATCAATGTTAATAAAGGGAATCGTGATTGTGAGTTTCAAAATAACTGGTTAAAAAAATAAAATTCTATGTCAGATGTTGCTGCTATTGAAAACCTTGTAAAAAAACACAAGGGACTCAAAGAAGAAATCTCTAAAATAATTGTTGGTCAAGAAAAAGTAATCGATCAAATATTACTTTCTATATTCTCTGGAGGACATGCCTTATTAATAGGTGTTCCCGGACTGGCAAAAACTTTAATGGTCAATACCATAGCAACGACATTAGGGCTAGACTTTAAACGTATTCAGTTTACACCAGATTTAATGCCAAGTGATATCTTGGGAAGTGAAATCTTAGATGAATCTAGAAATTTCAAATTCATCAAAGGTCCAATCTTCGCAAACATTATTTTGGCTGATGAAATCAACCGTACGCCACCAAAAACGCAGGCAGCATTACTAGAAGCTATGCAAGAACGTGCCGTAACTGTTGCTGGGCATCATTACAAATTAGATTTACCATACTTTGTGTTAGCAACGCAAAACCCAATTGAGCAAGAAGGAACATATCCGTTACCAGAAGCGCAATTAGACCGTTTTATGTTTGCTATTCATTTAACATATCCAACGTTTGATGAAGAAGTGCAGGTTGTAAAAGCAACCACTACAGATGTTGAAGCTTCTGTAAAAGCATTATTCAGTGCACAAGAAATCATTGCTATTCAAAAACTGATTCGTAAAATTCCTGTGGCAGACAATGTCATAGAATATGCAGTACGTTTAGTGTCAAAAACACGTCCAAAAGAAGCCAGTGCTATCGATATCGTAAAACAGTATGTAGATTGGGGAGCAGGACCAAGAGCTTCGCAAAACCTAATCTTAGCTGCAAAAGCACATGCTGCAATCAATGGAAAATTCTCTCCAGACATTGAAGATGTGCAAGCTGTTGCTATTGGAATCTTATCGCATAGAGTCATTCGAAATTACAAAGCAGAGGCAGAAGGAATTACGATTGAAAAAATTATTGAGAGTCTTTTCTAGAAGTCTTTTTATAAAAACTTACCGAAAGTAAATTTTTACAATTTTATAAGTATCTAAAAAAATAACCCTTCAAATTATGAATTTCATAATTTGAAGGGTTAAAAATGTATTATTTTGAATTTTATTTAGTGAAATCGAATATCTGATAAAAATAATTAGCTAAAAACAAAGAGATGCTGTGAATTTTTTAAAAATCAAGATAATTTCGTAATTTTGCAGAACTTTCAAAACACTAAAAAACGCAACGATCTGAATATTAATGTAATATAGTTTTATGTTCAATAATTTGAAAAGCTAATGATAATTAGCTTAAAAGTATTGTTAAAAACGAGTCTACAAAGAAGATTCCTCATAGAGCAAGATCAAAAAAGAAGAAAACCAACAAATCGATTGTTTTAGAAAGTATCTATTTAATATTTATTGAAAAAGAAATCTTATATGAATACTTATCAAGGTTACCTCAAAGAAATCGAAGAACGAAAAACACAAGGACTACATCCAAAACCTATTGATGGAGCAGAATTACTAAGCGAAATCATTACTCAAATTAAAGATGTAAGCAATCCACACAGAAAAGAATCATTAGATTTCTTCATATACAATGTGTTGCCAGGTACTACAAGTGCGGCTGTTGTAAAAGCTAAATTTTTAAAAGAAATAATTCTTGGAGAAGCAATAGTAGAAGAAATTACAGCTGCTTATGCATTTGAACAATTATCACACATGAAAGGTGGTCCTTCTATTGAAGTATTACTAGATTTAGCTTTAGGGAATGATGCAACGATATCAGAGGAAGCTTGTAAAGTATTGAAAACACAAGTTTTTCTTTATGAGGCTGATACAGAACGATTAGAAGATGCCATGAAGGCAGGAAATGCCATTGCTAAAGAGATCATTGAAAGCTATGCGCAGGCAGAATTCTTTACAAAATTACCAGAAATTGAAGAAGAAATTCAAGTAGTAACTTATATCGCTGGAATTGGAGATATCTCAACAGATTTATTATCTCCAGGAGCTGATGCACACTCAAGATCGGATCGTGAACTACATGGTCAATCTATGTTTGAGCATAACAAAGACATGCAAAATGAATTATTAGCATTACAAAAACAACACCCAAATAAGCGTGTAATGTTAATTGCAGAAAAAGGTACTATGGGAGTTGGTTCTTCAAGAATGTCAGGAGTTAACAATGTAGCATTATGGACAGGTATTTCCTCAAGTCCTTATGTTCCATTTATCAATATTGCGCCCGTGATTGCAGGTACTAATGGAATTGCTCCAATTTTCCTAACAACAGTTGGTGTGACTGGAGGAATTGGAATTGACCTTAAAAACTGGGTAAAGCAAAAAGATGAGAATGGAAAAACTATTGTTGATGAAGATGGAGAACCAATTTTAAAACAAGAGTATTCTGTTGAAACAGGAACTGTTCTTACCATCAATACAAAAGAGAAAAAATTATACAATGGTGATCAAGAGTTAAAAGACATCTCAACAGCATTGACACCACAAAAGAAAGAATTTATCAAAGCCGGAGGTTCTTATGCAGTTGTTTTTGGTAAAAAACTACAAACATTTGCTTGTAAAACTTTAGGAATTGATATTCCTCAAGTATATGCACCGTCTAAAGAAATCTCTATAGAAGGTCAAGGATTAACAGCTGTAGAAAAGATTTTCAATAAAAATGCTGTAGGAACTACACCAGGAGTTACACTGCATGCAGGATCAAACACTCGTGTAGAAGTTAATATTGTAGGATCTCAGGATACTACAGGTTTAATGACTTCTCAAGAATTAGAAATGATGGCTGCTACAGTAATCTCACCAATTGTAGATGCTGGATATCAATCAGGATGTCATACTGCTTCTGTTTGGGATGATAAATCTCAAGCTAACATTCCAAGATTAATGAAGTTTATGAATGACTTCGGATTAATTACTGGTCGTGATCCTAAAGGGAAATACCATGCAATGACGGATGTAATTCACAAAGTATTGAATGATATTGCAGTTGACGATTGGGATGTTATTATTGGAGGAGATTCACATACACGTATGGCAAAAGGTGTAGCATTTGGAGCAGATTCAGGTACAGTTGCATTAGCATTAGCAACAGGAGAAGCTACTATGCCAATTCCTCAGTCAGTAAAAGTAACATTCAAAGGAGATATGGTTCCTTATATGGATTTCCGTGATGTAGTACATGCTACGCAACAGCAAATGTTAGATCAGTTTGAAGGGGAAAATGTTTTTCAAGGGAAAATTATTGAAGTACACATAGGAACATTAACTTCAGATCAGGCATTTACATTTACAGATTGGACAGCAGAAATGAAAGCGAAAGCTTCTATCTGTATATCAGAAGATGAAACATTAATTGAATCGTTAGAAATTTCAAGAGATCGTATCCAAATTATGATCGACAAAGGAATGGATAATGAGAAGCAAGTATTACAAGGTTTAGTTGACAAAGCTAATAATCGTATTGCTGAGCTTCAATCAGGTTCAAGACCAGCTTTAAAGCCAGATGCAGATGCAAAATACTATGCAGAAGTAGTAATTGACTTAGATAAGATTGTAGAGCCAATGATTGCTGATCCTGATGTAAATAATGAAGATGTTTCTAAGCGTTATACACATGATAACATTCAACCATTATCATTCTACGGAGGTACTAAAAAAGTAGATTTAGGATTTGTCGGATCTTGTATGATTCACAAAGGAGACATGAAGATATTAGCACAAATGCTAAAGAATATAGAAGCACAACAAGGTGAGGTTAAATTTAATGCACCTTTAGTAGTAGCGCCACCTACATATAATATTGTAGATGAGTTAAAAGCTGAAGGAGACTGGGATGTTTTAGCGAAGTACTCTGGATTTGTGTTTGATGATAATGCGCCAAAAGGAGTTGCTAGAACCAAATATGAAAATGTATTATATCTAGAACGTCCAGGTTGTAATCTATGTATGGGTAACCAAGAAAAAGCAGCACCAGGAGATACTGTAATGGCTACTTCAACACGTTTATTTCAAGGTCGTGTAGTAAGAGATGCAGAAGGTAAAAAAGGAGAATCTCTATTATCATCAACTCCAGTTGTAGTCTTATCTACAATTTTAGGTAGAACGCCAACATTAGAAGAATATCAAGCAGCTGTAGAAGGAATTGTATTGACTAAATTTAAACCGTCTCAAAAACAATTAGTAATGTAGTTTGCTATTAGAATACTCATAAAAAAAGCTCAAGTAATTTCACTTGAGCTTTTTTGTTTTTTATATTTCTTATTGTCAGTTAGTTAAATTGTTATTTAGGATGATTATATATAAAGATATGTCATGATTTCCACTTTTATTTTTTGTTAAATTGCAGAAAGTGAAATTAAATAAGAAAAAATATGGCCTTTGATATTGATATGATAAAAAAGGTTTACGAAACAATAGTGGAACGTGTAGACAAAGCACGTGAAATTACTGGTAAACCATTAACACTCTCAGAAAAAATACTATATGCTCACTTGTGGGATGGAACACCAAACAAAGCGTTTGTAAGAGGAAAAGATTATGTAGACTTTGCTCCAGACCGTATTGCTTGTCAAGATGCAACTGCGCAAATGGCATTATTGCAATTTATGCAAGCTGGAAAAAGTAAAGTAGCAGTTCCTACAACTGTTCACTGTGATCACTTAATTCAAGCTAAAGTTGGCGCAAGTGCAGATTTACAATCAGCAATGAACAATAGTAGTGAAGTATTCAATTTCTTAGAATCAGTATCAAACAAATATGGAATTGGTTTCTGGAAACCAGGCGCAGGAATTATTCACCAAGTAGTATTAGAAAACTATGCTTTTCCAGGCGGAATGATGATTGGAACAGATTCACATACAGTAAATGCTGGTGGATTAGGAATGGTTGCTATTGGAGTTGGTGGTGCTGATGCCGTTGACGTAATGGCTGGAATGCCTTGGGAATTAAAATTTCCTAAATTAATCGGTGTCAAACTAACTGGAAAAATCTCTGGTTGGGCAGCACCAAAAGATGTTATCTTAAAAGTAGCTGGAATTGTTTCTGCAAAAGGAGGAACTGGCGCTATCGTAGAATATTTTGGACCTGGAGCTGTATCAATGTCTTGTACAGGTAAAGGAACCATCTGTAACATGGGAGCAGAAATTGGAGCAACAACTTCAACTTTTGGATACGATGAATCTATGGAACGTTATTTACGTGCAACCGAAAGAGCAGATGTAGCGGATGCAGCAAATGAAGTAAAAGATTACTTAACAGGAGATGCTGAAGTATATGCAAATCCAGAACAATACTTTGATCAAGTTATTGAAATTAACTTATCAGAACTTGGTCCATTATTAAACGGACCATTTACGCCAGACTTATCTACGAGAGTTGGTACAGAAATGACAGGAAGAGCTCAAGAAAATGATTGGCCACTTCAAGTAGAATGGGGATTAATAGGTTCTTGTACAAACTCTTCTTATGAAGATTTATCAAGAGCATCTTCTGTAGCGCAACAAGCATTGGACAAAGGACTAAAGATGAAATCTGAATTAGGAATCAATCCAGGATCAGAACAAGTACGTTACACGGCAGAACGTGACGGAATCTTAGATATATTCGAAAAACTAGACGCTAAAATATTTACAAACGCTTGTGGACCATGTATTGGACAATGGGCGCGTTACAACGATCCTAAAAATGCACCAAAAAATAGCATTGTACATTCTTTCAACAGGAACTTCGCAAAACGTGCTGACGGAAACCCAAATACACATGCATTTGTAGCTTCTCCGGAAATTACAGCAGCGATCGCAATTGCGGGACGTTTAGACTTCAATCCAATGACAGACACATTGATCAACGAAAATGGAGAAGAAGTAATGCTAGATGAACCAACTGGATGGGAATTACCTCCAAAAGGTTTTGATGTAAAAGATAATGGATATTTAGCACCTGAAGAAGACGGAAGCGGAGTCGTAGTCACTGTAGCAGATGATTCTGAACGTTTACAATTACTAACACCATTTGTACCACTAGGAGATAATATCACAGGAGCAAAACTATTAATAAAAGCGCACGGAAAATGTACAACAGACCATATTTCTATGGCTGGACCTTGGTTACGCTTCCGCGGACACTTAGATAATATAGCTAACAATACACTAATTGGTGCTGTGAATGCATTCAATATGAAAACTAACTTTGTTAAAAGTCAGTTAGATGGCGAATATGACGCTGTTCCAAAAACGCAAAGAGCTTACAAAGCTGCAGGAATCAACACAATTGTAGTTGGAGATCATAACTACGGAGAAGGTTCTTCACGTGAACATGCAGCAATGCAACCAAGACACTTAGGTGTTGCTGCTGTAATCGTAAAATCATTTGCACGTATTCATGAAACAAACTTGAAAAAACAAGGAATGTTAGGATTAACATTTGCCAATGAAAATGATTACGATTTAATCCAAGAAGATGATACATTCAACTTCTTAGACTTAAATGAATTTGCTCCAGGAAAACCATTAACGATTGAAGCAGTTCATGCTGATGGAAGCAAAGACATAATTATAGCTAATCATACATACAACCAAAGTCAGATTGACTGGTACAATGAAGGTTCTGCTTTAAACTTAATTAAAAAAGAAAACAATGCTTAATTAGTAATTGTTTACTCGATATAAAAGCCTGAATGTTTTACATTCAGGCTTTTTTTATACTGTTGTCTCGTCCTAAAATAAATAGTTATATAAAATCACTCTATTCATTTTGATCTTACATATCATTATGATAGCTTTAATTTGTTTTATTTAAATATCTAATCAACATACTTCATATGATGCAAAGAATAATATTTCTACTATTTTTTATAAGCTCGTTTCAGGTTCTTGGACAGCGTAACATGGAAATTAGTGTAAATGATTACAACAACGACAAAGTGGTAGATACACTAAAAACTTTCTATGTTGGAGGAAGTGGCTTTGGCGGAATGTATGTTCAAATGATAAACGGTAAAACGAATGAAACATACGAGTTGACGAATGACGGCTGTTTCTGTGAAATTAAAAATACGGTACTTGTTTCTCCGACTCTCAATAAAGCTGAAAACAAACCTTTTCTTGAGATAATGAAAGCAAAATTGCTTCCTGAAAAAAGAAATGTTCCAGATGCTTCATTAGATTGGATTATCAAAAGCTCTTATTCCAATAGGAAATTAGATGATCATAAATTTTTTGATTTAGTCATAGACCCTAAAAACAAATGGCAAGACCACAAAATTGAATATCCAAAGAATTATTATATAGAAACACAAGGTGATACCTTAACTAGATTATATACGACACCTTATGAAGCCCCAGAATGGTTGCATAAAAAAGAGACAAAAGGTTTTTTAGTCTATTATGCGCATAATCACTACAGAAGTAGAAATAACGACACGCTGCAATTTTCTAATAACAATCAGAATAAACTTTACAAAGTATACAACACATCTCATGGTGTGCTTGTCAAAAAAGGAAAGCTACACAAATGGGTATTTATCAGTGATGTTTCTATAACTGATGCTCCTGAAAAACTAAGATGGGAATCTATACAAGATGTAAAGCTTTTTGGGAACTATCTGTTTGTACAGCAAAACTTGTCACCAATGCTTAGGTATAATTTATACGTAATTAATATTGAAACAGGCATTTTGGGTAGGTTAAAATTTGATCTTATAGACAGGCAATATGATGGAAATATTCATCTTATTCAAAACAATTCAATTACTGTAACTGTAGAACAAAAACGAGTTACCTATAAGTTAGAAGATATCTTTAAGGAACTTGAAATGCTTTATATTGCAGATAAAAAATAACCGATACTAGATTGAAATTACAAGTCATCTGTTCAAACATTTGGCAATACGAACATTAATTAAGAAATTTACAACCTAAACTTGAATTCTTGAGAGTCACGTTAAAAATTTCCCTAGAAAATCCTTCAATAATAAAGCAACAATTGTTGCTATGGAGTCAACAATACCACGAAGTAGTTTGGTTAGATTCTAATGATTACCACGCACACACAAGCGATTTTGATGCAATTTTAGCCGTAGAAGCTTTTACACTATTACAAACAGATGTTGTACATGGTTTTCAAAAATTAAATGAGTATCAACAAACGACCAAAGATTGGATTTTTGGGTATTTATCATACGATTTAAAAAATGATGTTGAAGATTTAATTTCACAAAATCATGACGGATTAGATTTTCCAGAATTATATTTCTTTCAACCTAAAAAAATATTTCTGTTAAAAGGTGACGAGTTAGAAATTCAATATTTATCTATGGTTGATGATGAATTGCAAGATGATATTCAAGCAATATTAAATACTGAAATTGATCTTGAAGTCTTTACATACGAAGAATCAAACAAAGAACATCGTCCAAAAATTAAACTCAGAATTCATAAAGACGAATATCATGAAAAAGTGACTAAAATGTTAGATCATATTCATCGAGGAGATATTTATGAAGCTAACTTTTGTCAAGAATTCTATGCTGAAAATGCTGAAATAGATCCGCTTTCAACCTATACACACCTGAATTCTATTTCAAAGCCGCCTTTTGCAACATACATGCGATTGAGTGATAAATACATACTTTCGGCTTCACCAGAACGATATATAAAAAAGAAAGGCACAAAAATCATTTCGCAACCTATCAAAGGAACTGCAAAACGCTCAGAAGATCCTGAAGAAGACAAACAAATGGCGGAAAACTTACAAACCGACCAAAAAGAACGTGCAGAAAATGTGATGATTGTCGATTTAGTACGAAACGATTTGTCAAAAACCGCAATCAAAGGAAGTGTAAAAGTGGAAGAACTTTGCAAAATCTATACATTTGATCAAGTCCATCAAATGATTTCTACAGTAACTTCCGAAGTTTCAGACACACAGAATCCTGTGGAAATTATACAAACTACTTTTCCAATGGGAAGCATGACAGGAGCTCCAAAAATTTCAGCCATGCAAATTATAGAAGATTTAGAAGAAACCAAACGCGGAATTTACTCTGGAGCCATCGGGTATTTTACTCCAAACAACGACTTTGATTTCAATGTGGTTATTCGCTCAATTCTCTACAACAGTCGAAAAAAATATGTTTCTTATTCAGTTGGTGGTGCTATTACTGCCAAATCAATTCCTGAAAAAGAATATGAAGAGTGTTTAATAAAGGCAAAAGCAATGCGTGAAGTGTTGGAAAAGTAACATTTCTAGGTCGTTTTTATTGTTAATTCGTCTATTTAATTATCTTTGGAAATAGTAAGTATAATAAGGGTTTTACTCTGTTTAATCTATTCGTTTGCTAGGAAATATAGAAAGACATATTGCTTCTCATTTACCATTTTTAAAGCAAAAGAAAATGCTAATCGCCATTAGCGGTGGATTGGACAGTGTAGTATTGGCAAAACTATTTTATGATCTTGGTTACACAATCGGGTTCGCACATTGTAATTTTCAATTACGAGGAGCAGAAAGTGAAGAAGATGAAACCTTTGTAAAAGCATGGGCTAAACAACTTGGAATTGAAATTTTTGTAGAAAAATTTGAAACAGAAACCTATGCAAGCGAAGAAAAAATATCGATTCAAATGGCAGCGAGAAATTTGCGCTACCAATGGTTTCAAAGCATTGCAGATACACACCAATACGATTATATCTTAACAGCACATCATAAAGACGATGCGTTGGAAACGTTCTTAATCAACCTATCACGAGGAACAGGAATTGATGGTTTAACCGGAATTCCTGAGCGAAACAAAAACATTGTTCGTCCACTATTGCCATTCACGCGAAGTGATATAAAAGCTTATGCAGAAGCCAATAAACTACAATGGCGTGAAGATAGTAGTAATGCATCTACAAAGTACGTTCGAAATAAAATACGTCATGACATTGTTCCGTTATTAAAAGAATTGCATCCAACGTTTATGGATAACTTTCAAACAACGCAACAGCATTTACAAGAAAGTAAAATTATCATTAAAGATGCAGTAAAAAATATTAAGTCGGAGTTTTTACAAGAAGTTTCTGAAGGAAATTACCAAATAGAAATTGAAGCCTTACAAAAGTTAACACATCCAAAAGCATATGCATACGAATTACTGCGTGATTTTGGCTTTTCTACTTGGGATGATATCATGAATTTACTTGACGGGCAAAGTGGAAAACAATTATTTTCACATAAATATCGATTGATAAAAGATAGAACACATCTATTCATACAAAAACGAATCACAACAAAAGAAACTTCTGAGATTACCATAACCAACTCAGAATCGACTATAAACACACCTATTCGATTGCATATTGAGGAAGTAACCAACATTACCAATACTGGAAAAAACGTCTTATATGTTAATAAAGAGATGTTAAAGTTTCCATTAAAAGTAAGAAAATGGAAAAATGGAGACTATTTTTATCCGTTTGGAATGCAAGGCAAAAAGAAATTGAGCAAATATTTCAAGGATGAAAAGTATTCTTTAATTGACAAAGAAAATCAATGGTTACTATGCAGCGAAGAAAACATTGTATGGATTATTGGAAAACGCTCCGATAATCGATATAAATTAACCAAACCAACTAACACAATTATTAAGCTAACATTGCAATGAAAAAACTAATTACGCTCTTACTTTTATGTTTGTCCAGTTTTGCTGTACAAGCACAAGTTGAGGATCCAGTAAAATGGACTACAGAAATTGAGAAAGTTTCAGACACTGAATTTAATCTTATCTACAAAGCGGAAATCGCCAATAAATGGCGTTTATATTCTCAATACTTGGCCGAAAACAGTGGATTTCCAACAGAGTTTATGTACGACTCTATTCAGCAAATCAACGATTTCAAGCTTATTGGAAAAAACAAAGAAGGCAAAGGAATTACAAAATTTGACAAAGTATTTCAAGCAGAACTCACATATTTTAAAGGAACAGCTACGTTTACACAGAAAGTTGAAGTTAAAAACCCCGATTTAATTTCCATTACTTCTGAAGTAATTTATCAAAGTTGTGACGATGAAAAATGTATATTAGGTGATGAAGAGTTTACATTCCAAATTCCTGGACGTGAATCAAAAACTGAACATACATTTCAAAACGAACAACCAAAAGTATTTGATCCTGTGCAATGGTCAGGATCTGTAAACAAAATATCTGATGACGAATACGAATTGGTCATGAAAGCGAGTGTTGAAGATAAATGGCATTTATATTCGCAACGTAGTTATGGAGATGACGGACCTTTTCCAACAGAATTTACATTTTTAGAAGTAGGCAAAGGATATGATACTATAGGAAAAGTAGGAGAGTCAGAAACCAAAGAAGTATTTGATAAAGTATTCCAAAAAAAGATCTCTTTCTACGAAGGAGAAGCGATATTCAAACAAAGAATAAAATCAAAAGATGCTGCTATCAAAAAAATCATGGCAGAAGTATTATTCATGGTTTGTGATGATGAAAAATGTTTGCCTCCAACGGTAAAAGAAATCAATTTCAATTTAGATAATGCCACAGTAACAAGCGGAAGCAATAAAAACAAGCCTAAAAGAAGTTTATGGGCAACATTTTTTATAGCATTCGGATTAGGATTTGGTGTATTACTAACACCATGTGTATTTCCAATGATTCCGATGACAGTAAGTTTCTTTACCAAGCAAAGTAAAAACAGAGCTTCAGGAATTAGAAATGCATTACTTTACGGATTATTCATCATTGTTATCTACACAGGATTAGGAACTGCTATTTCTGCACTATTTGGTTCCAATGTCATGTATGACATCTCTACAGGAGTTACGTTCAATCTCATCATGTTTGTTGTCTTAATGGTTTTTGCGTTCTCGTTTATGGGAGCGTTTGAAATCATGCTACCAAATTCTTGGATGAATAAAGTAGATCAACAATCAAATAGAGGAGGAATTATAGGAATCTTTTTCATGGCATTGGCGTTGGCTGTTGTTTCCTTTTCATGTACATTCCCAATCGCAGGAACAGCTTTACTTGAAGCAGCAACAGTAGGAGGAATAACACCAATAGTAAGTATGTTAGGTTTCTCGTTTGCCATTGCAATTCCGTTTGCCATCTTTGCTATTTTCCCAGGTTGGATGAACTCATTACCAAAATCTGGAGGTTGGCTAAACACAGTAAAAGTTGTCTTAGGATTTTTAGAACTAGCTTTCGCATTCAAGTTTTTATCAATGGTAGACATTGTATTAGACTTACATATTTTAGACAGAGAAGTATTCTTGGCAATTTGGGTAGCTATTTTTGGAACTTTAGCGATGTACCTTTTCGGGAAAATTCAATTGCCGCATGACAGTCCATTACAGAAAATATCAGTGGGAAGAGCAGTCTTTGGAATCTTCGTATTAGCTTTTACAATATATATGATTCCTGGATTATGGGGAGCGCCATTAAAATTAATTAGTGGTTTTCCACCGCCAATGAATGGAAATAGTGAATCGCCATACGGTGTTGGGTATAAAAAGAAAGCACAAGCAAGCGTAAACTATGCTGATGTAAAACAAAAAGATGCACCAAAACTAGAAGAAGAAGTATCACATGAAGGACCACACGGAATCATAGCATTCTTAGACTATGAAAAAGGTTTAGAATACGCTAAAAAAGTAAACAAACCTGTAATGATCGACTTTACAGGAAAAACCTGTGTAAACTGTCGTAAAATGGAAGAACAAGTTTGGACAGAAGGAAATATACTCAGCATGATAAAAAATGATGTAGTACTAATTTCTTTATATGCAGATAACAGAAAAAAACTTCCAAAAGAAGAACAATACGAATCTAAAGCTACAGGAAATAACATTCGTACGATAGGAGACAAGTGGAAAGAATTTCAACAAACACGTTACAATACCAACGCACAACCGCTATATGTAATTCAAGATGTAAACGGAAATGATCTTACAGAAGCAGTTGCATATACACCAGATCCTGTAACATACGAAAAGTGGTTAAAAGATGGTATTGATACATTCAACAAACAAAAATAATCAACTGAACTATAATGAGAAAGATCACAAAATGTTTCATAGTGCTTCTTGCGTTTACTGGTTTTATAGCTTGTGAAGGTGACAAAAAAGAAGCTGCCAAAAACTATACAGAAACAGAAGTTGCAGAACATTCTAAACGTCTAAATAATTGGTTTCAAGCACAATTTAAGCAAGACTTAAAAGATTCTCCTCAAATGCAAACACGTATTGGGAATAAAACTGATTATGACAAATGGGATGATATATCGCCTGCGGCAGATGAGAAAAGACTTCAAGTTGCTAAAGATCGTCTAAAATGGTTGAATGAAAACGTAGACGAAGCTGCATTAGACGCTTCTTCAGCATTAAGTTATAAATTATACAAGCAAAGCTTAGACAATGATATAAAAGATCATAAATATAGATTGTATAACTATCCGTTAAACCAAATGCATGGTATGCAAGCAGAAATTCCTGCGTTTTTAATCAACATGCACAGCATTAAAGATATAAGTGATGCAAAAGCATATATAAAGCGTTTAAACGGATTAAACAATTTATTCACGCAACTAGAAGCAAACTTAAAAGAACGTGAAAAAGCGGGTATTATGCCGCCTAAATTTGTTTTTGATCACATCATCAATGATTCTAAAAATATCATCAAAGGAGCTCCTTTCGATAATAGCAAGCAAAACAGCACGCTGTGGGAAGATTTTACGTCAAAAATTGCAGAATTAGAATTAGAAGATAAAGATCGTCAGAAATTAGAACAACTAGCCAAAGAAGCATTGCAAAAATCGGTGCGTCCGGCATATGGTTCGTTAGTCTTATTACTAGAAGAACAAAAGAAACGCGCAACGAATCAAGATGGTGTTTGGAAATTTCCTAATGGCGAAGAATTCTACAATACAGCTTTACAAAGAACGACAACAACCAACATGACTGCTGATGAAATTCACGATTTAGGATTGCGTGAAGTAGATCGTATTCATAATGAAATGAAAAAGATTAAAACTCGAGTAGGTTTCAAAGGTTCATTACAAGAGTTTTTTGTGTACATGAAAAATGACGAACAGTTTTACTATCCTGCAACAAAAGAAGGTCGTAAAGAATACATGGACAAAGCTACAGAAATGATCAACACGATGAAATCACGCTTAGACGAACTATTCATTACAAAACCAAAAGCAGATCTTATCGTAAAAGCAGTAGAAGGTTTCCGTGAAAAATCAGCAGGAAAAGCATTCTATCAACAACCAGCATTAGATGGTTCACGACCAGGAACATACTATGCAAACATGTATGCAATGGAAGCAATGCCGAGTTATCAAATGGAAGCATTGGCGTATCATGAAGGTATTCCAGGGCATCATATGCAAATTGCAATAGCACAAGAATTACAAGAAGTGCCAATGTTTAGAAAATTTGGACGCTATACAGCCTATGTTGAAGGTTGGGGATTATACTCAGAATTCATTCCAAAAGAAATGGGCTTCTACAGAGATCCATATTCAGATTTCGGACGCTTAGCCATGGAATTATGGCGTGCTTGTCGATTGGTAGTTGATACTGGAATTCACGCTCGCAAATGGACACGCGAAGAAGGAATCTATTACTACACAAGCAATACACCAAATGCAGCATCTGATGCTGTAAAAATGGTAGAACGTCATATTGTAATGCCAAGTCAGGCAACAGCCTACAAAGTAGGAATGAACAAAATTATAGAATTAAGAGAAAATGCTATAGAAAAGCTAGGAGAGAAGTTTGACATTCGCGAATTCCACGAAGTTGTACTTAGCAACGGAGCCGTTCCATTAAACGTATTAAGCGATTTAGTAGACGAATGGATTGCTAGTAAAAACTAAGTAAATCTTAAAAAATATATCTAAAACGAGTACTGTAATGGTGCTCGTTTTTTTGTGGAATACACTTTCGTGAGATTGTACATGTTTCAAATAAAAGTCAGTAATCAAAGATAAAAAGTAGCTAGAATAAAAGTCATTCTCTTTGTTTTAGTAAGGTTTGAAGCAACTCAGTAATAAAACTTCAATACAAATAATAGTTTTTTTGACAAATTATAAATGTCGCTTCTATTCAAATTTTAGAAGCATTTAATATCGAAAATTATTATAAATTATAGCTGTTTGCTAATTAGTAGTGACTCTATAAGTAGAAAAATAAAGACATAAAAAAAGCGGATACAAATGTATCCACTTTTTAAAATTTATGTAAAAAATCAAGAATTACTTGATAATTAATTTCTTAGTTGTAGAAGCATCGTTAGTAGATAACTTCATTAAATAGATTCCTGTTGTTAATTTTAAACTTAAATCAACATTACTAGTAACTCCACTCATTTCTTTAGAAGAAATTGTACGTCCACTAAGGTCAGTAATCGTAATATTTTGTAATGCTACACCTGAGTTACGAACTGTAATATTTCCGTTAGACGGATTTGGATATACTGCAAATGAATTACTTAAAAACTCGTCGTTAGATAAAGTAGTTAAGTTTAACTCTGTTGGCATAGCCACTTCAGCATCAGAATACGCCATATCAAAAATAGAATTTACACCTACATAATTTGCTGGATCAGTCAATGATAATCTAGCTGCATTCAGAGCTTCTGTAATAGTTGAAAAACCAGAAAAGTCATAAGTTCCTGTGTATATAGAATTATCCCATTCATCCTGTGTACCAGTACCAGAACCAAGTCCTAAAGCTGATCTAGGCGGAGTTGTAGCATTTAATCCAAGTGGCAAAGCACTTTGATTAGAATCAGCTGGATTCCCAGTAAAAGCTGTAGAAGCAATATGGTTAATGAATAAAAACGTTGGTGTGTTACCAGCATTCGTTCCTCCAGCAGCATTTGAACTATCTTGAAAAGCAATAATTTGATCTCCAGATGCAGCTAGTGCCATACCACTGCTACCTGCAATTCTACTATCGCTATAATTAGCAAAGTCTGCACCATTTACGGAAAATCTTACAATATCTCCAGCACTTAATCCACCAGTAGGGACTGTATATTTTACAGCTCCTTCATTACATGGAGAAGCAAAACCACTGGCATCTGCTCCACAATCTGTAAAAAAGATTCCTGTTCCTTCATTAATATCTGCAAGAACGACAAAAGCAAAATCATCTGGCGTATCTGCTTGATTTTGTATTATAACTATGTCTCCTATGGCCAAGGTTGTTGCCTGACTAAAAGAAGCATTAGTAAATAAAAACATTGGTATTACAACCAATATATAAAGTAATTTTATTTTCATATTGTTTAGGATTTATGTTGTTGTAAAGATACTAAATTTAAAAAGATACTTACAAGCCGCTAGGGAATTATTAATATTTAGTTAAACTTCCTTTCTTAGGTTAAAATAAGAAAGGAAGCAAATTAGTATATAAAGTTTATTTAGCTTCTAGAAGGGAACGTTCCTTGTAATGCTATAATATAGTTAATACCTAAGAAAGGGTTTCTAATATTAAATGATTGATTGTTACCCGTTGCTCCTGTATTTCCTGAAATTGAAATAGAGTTAAGTGCCATTACATTGTCAACAGGTGAAGAATTGTATGCATTTACCGTAACAGCACTAGAAGCGCTTACCTGTATTGGTGCAAATACTCTTCCTGTTGGTTCTTCAGAATCAGCATCTTCTTCATTAGTTCCAATACTACCTTTCATAGTACCAGCATTGTGAAAGTGATTAGGTAATTCAAGTAATGTCAATGTTTTCGTTTCTATACCGCCTCTTTGTCCTAATTTAATATCAGAAAGTCCTGGTCCACGTCCTGCATGAATTGGACTTCTGCTTCTTAAATCAGGTAAAGCAAACGTAGTTCTTCCGTCACCTCCATAGGTAGTACCTAACAGTGAAAAAAGCGCTTGGTTAGATGCTATTGGTAATAATTGTCCGTTGCATAATGCCCAACCTCTTGGAGCAAAATTTCCGGCAAACATTACAATTTGCGCTAAAAATGGATTCATAATATATTTTTTTAATGTTAATTAATTCGATTTTATAAAGCCTAATTTTTAGCTTCTTGATGGATACACTCCAAGCATTGCAATGATAAAGTTTACTCCTTCGAAAGGATTTCTGATATAAAAAGATTGGTTTCCTCCTGTAGCCAATGTATTTCCTGAAATAGAAACAGAGTTAGGAGCCATTGTACTATCAACAGGTTGAGAATTGTATGCATTCACAGTAACAGCACTAGATGCACTTACTTGTATTGGACCCAATGTATGTCCTGTAGGATCTTCAGAATCAGCATCTTCTTCATTACAACCAATAGTACCTTTTAATGTAGCTCCACTATGTGAGTGATTAGGCATTTCTAAAACATTTAACGTGTGGTATTCTGCACCACCTCTTTGTCCTAACTTAATTGTTGAAAGGCCTGGTCCTGTTCCTGGATGAATAGCACTTCTACCACGTAAATCAGGTAAAGCAAACGTAGTTCTACCATCTCCTCCATACGTAGTTCCTAAAATAGAAAATAACGCCGAGTTTTGCGAGATAGCTAATAATTGTCCGTTACATAATGCCCAACCTCTTGGTGCAAAATTTCCTCCGAACATAACAATTTCTCCGATAAATGGATCCATAATAATATAGTTTATAAGGTTAAAAGATTAAAGATAGTATTTTTATTATGAAATACTAACAATCAAAAATATAGGCTATATCTAACATATTTAATGGTCAAATCACTCAAAATAAAAAACAGGTAGAAGTACGTAATTCTAGATATATATATATTTTTTAAGTAAGAATTGTAGAAAATAGAACCATATATTTTACTATTTTTAAGCCATACTAACTACAAAATTTAAATTATTATGGCAGTAAACACTATTTGTTTAGAAAAAGCAGAAGCTTGGACAAAAGCTTGGAGAGGTCAAGACGGAACGTTCACAGATCACAAAGATTTAAAAGCATTTTTAATTCCATTAGAAGACCTTAAAGAAGTAACAAAAGAATCAGGTGTAGCGAATGTTAGAGCTTACATAGGTATTGATACCAGTAATGACAATGAACCACATTTAATCATTGTTGGTGTGGATGCTGAAGGGAAAGACATGATTTATGCAGCTGCAAAAAAAGGTTGTGTTGATGGTGATGGTAGCGTAAATACTGGATTATATGACTTTTCAGATCCATGCCCAACCACTTGTGACATTACAAGCCCATTATACGGACCACAAAAATAATCTCTTTATTATTTAGTCCTTAAAATTATGGGCATTGCAGACTATCAAATTATAGTTTCAAATACAGGAAAAATTGTATTATGCATGAATACAGTTTTATTTCTTATAGGCTTTTTTAGAAATGAAAAAGCCTATAAGTTTTTTACAGTATACTTATTCTCAATATCTATAATTCAAATTTTTACTTATTATTTATGGACAGAAAGTCTGTATAACTTACATCTAGCTCATTACTACTTGATCATACAGTTCATCTTATTAAGTTTATTTTATCATGCCCTCTTTAAAAATAAAACTCAACAATGGTCCGTAATTATAATAATGGTTTTTGTATTGTGTATACTGATAATACAATCGTATTTATATCCTGAGTTATTGTACAGATTCAATCTATTAGAAATATTGTTAACATCATTACCGTTGGTGTTTTACAGTATTATTCAATTTTATAATTCACTGAGCGAAACAAAAAAATTCACCTATGTTAATTCAGGGATATTTATTTATATCTTAAGTAGTACTCTAATTTTTTGTTCCGGTAATATTATGACAGAATTAGATCCATCTATTAATCATTTAGTATGGTTTATGAATGTTTTACTGTATTTAGTATATCAAATTCTAACTTCAGTAGAATGGTTTAAAAATTTTAGAAAGAAAACAGATTCTTAGTTTAACTTTAAAAGTGATATATTAGGTTTTTATAGTAATGACGGATTAATGTCAATTAATTAAAATAATACATGAACGAACTTTTTTCAGGAGATAATAAAATCATAACACTTGTTATTTTAGGTGCAGTATTAATGTTGATTATGGCGTTAACATTAATATTATTCTTCTATTTATCACGAAAAAAAATAATTCAAAAAGAACTAGAAAAAAAGACATTAGAGCTCAATCACCAAAAAGAAATGTTGAAAGCTACCATTGTTGCACAAGAAGCAGAACGAAATCGTATAGCACAAGACTTACATGACGCTATTAGTGCAAAATTAAATGTAGTTTCGCTAAGTGCTAACTTTTTACTAGAAGAAGAAAATGTATCTGAGCAAGAAACAGATGAAATCATCAATCATATGCTTCGTGTAACAAATAAAACCATTGAAAGTTCACGGAAAATAGCACACAATTTATTACCTCCAATACTTGAAAAATTTGGTTTAGGAGCCGCTTTGGAGGAATTATGCGATGAATTTAGTAATAGTAAAAAAGTAGATGTGTCGTCTAGCATAGATTATACAGCAGGAAGATTGCCTAAAGATGACGAACTACACGTATTTAGAATCGTACAGGAATTAATGAATAACTCCATGCGTCATGGAAAAGCTAAAGAAATAGAATTAAACTTCAATCCGAAAAAAGAAAATTTATTTTTATATTACAAAGACGACGGATTAGGATTTAACACTAAAAAAATTGGAGTTCAAAAAGGACTTGGGTTGCGAAATATAGAAAGTAGAGTATCTTTACTAAAAGGCGAAATCACCTATAAAAGTGAAGAATTAAAAGGAGTAGAAGTACAAATTACCATATAAACTAACATACCATGGATACACCTATCATAAAAATAGCCATCGCAGATGATGAAGCCTTATTCAGAGCAGGAATATCATTCATACTCACACGGATCAAAAACTTTGAAATTGTCTTTGAAGCAGAAAATGGCTCAGATTTAATCGATAAACTAAAAGTAGCAACGGTTAAACCAGATGTCGTACTTATGGACTTAAAAATGCCACTACTCAATGGTGTAGAAAGTACCAAAATTTTACAAAAAGAATATCCAGAAATCAAAGTAATAGCTGTAACAAGTTACGACGGAAAATCATTCATTACCAATATGATTGATGTTGGAGCTTCTTCGTATTTACTCAAAAACACATCTCCAAAAGTTGTAGTACATACCATCAATGAAGTATATGCAAAAGGCTTTTATTATGATGAACGTGTTTTAAAAATTATTCATGAAAACTTATTGTCCGCCAAAAGTAAACGTATCAAAAGTGACTTAGACAATAACCTACTTACCAAACGTGAAAAAGAAATATTAGAATTGATTTGCAATCAGTATACTACAAACGAAATTGCAGATAAACTATTCATCAGTCCGCGTACAGTAGAAGGACACAGAAACAATCTTTTATTAAAAACAGAATCTAAAAATGTAGCAGGTTTGGTGATTTACGGAATTCAAAAAAAATTAATAGAACTGTCTCCAGATTTTTAAATTCTTATTTAGTGACAATTTTGTGTTAAACTTATCGTGTTAGCAGATAGTTTTGATAAGTTTACTTTTTTTAGTCTCTAATCTTAAAAGAGATGTTTTGAACTATATTAAAACCTTAAAATATAAACTTTCATAAAGGTAAATCACTGTATTTATTACATTAAAAAATAAGTGTTTTTCCTCAGTGTAATCAGTTAAATAACTCTGTGCTTCAGTTTTATCTAAATATACTTTTGCTCTATTAATAATCATAAAAATTATACATGATGAAACGAAACAAAAAATTAAACCTAAACAAAGTAGAATTAGCAAACTTGAATGAAAAACAAGCATTAAAAGGTGGAGCAAATGAATTCACTAGACCTATAAGAATGTGTATGCTTTCATATAAAGATATTGATTGTACTCCGCAAGATCCTATAAAATTAACCGTAAATAATGACTGTCGACTAGGAAATTAAAAAACAAACCCCAGAATCTAAGTTCTGGGTTTTTTAAATAATCCAAATATTATTTTACTTTTGACGCAGAATAAGCCAGTATACATGAAGAAAAATATATTCATCGCCATAGAAGGAATTGATGGAAGTGGAAAAAGTACACAAGCAAAAAACATTGCAAAACGTTTAGAAGCAGAAGGACACAAAGTATATCTTACCTTTGAACCAACAGATATGCGTATTGGAAAAATGATTCGTACCATTCTTGGAGGAAAAGAAAAAGCAGATGAAAAAGTAATTGCTGCTTTATTTGCTGCAGACAGACTAGATCATATTCTTCATGAAACACAAGGAATTCTTAAAAAATTAGAAGAAGGATATACGGTTATAACGGATAGATACTACTTTTCTTCATATGCATATCACGGTGCGCACATGGACATGGATTGGGTGATCGAATCTAACAAAATGGCTGCTGAGGCTTTAAAACCAGATGTAAATATATTTGTAGATGTTTCTCCAGAAGTTGCCATGAAGCGTATCAATACTAATCGTGAAACTATTGAAATCTACGAAACGTTAGACAATCTAAAAGCGGTACAATCACAATATCATCGTGCTTTTGAAAAACTAAAAGACAGTGAGCATATAGTTTCTGTAAACGGAGATGAAACTCCCGAAAATGTGACAGAAGCATTATGGAAGGTTGTACAAAAAGAAATGCAATAATTTCAAATAGAAATATAGTTAAAACAACAAAATCTCTTCACTTGAAGGGATTTTGTTGTTTTATAACAATCCACAAAAAACAAAGTCGAAAACTTTTACTTTTTATTGATTAAAACAAAATCTAGAATACACAAACAAATCAACAACCGTGTTTCCCCTGAAAACAAAAGTTTTTTCTCCCTACATAAAAAGAGTGTTTTTCCTGTATCAAATTAGCGAATAGACTCTAACAAGACGACTTTTCTATTGATAGCTTTGTTTCCAATACAAATAGAGAAATAAAGTAACAACACATGATCAATAAATTCGTAGATAAGTTGAATGCAGATGGACTCGCTACCTACATTAACACTTTACAGGGAATAACTGTAAAATTAGGTGCGCAGAACGTTGCGGAAATTCAATCAGACGAAAACAACATTGACAGTGACAACTTACTAGTAACTATTGTTAGAATAGAAGAGGAAAGCACTTTAAAAAATTTTCCAAACAAACGTTTAATAGAAGACGGAGGAACATTCAAAATGGATAAACGCTTCCCGAAAATTCATCTCAACTATTATTTACTATTCTCTTGTACGTTGCAATATGACAAAGCTGTGGCAGTCATATATAAAACAATCAAGTTCTTTCAACATCAAAGAAAATTTGCATTTACCGCAGATGAAGATGATATCGAACTCAATATGGAACTCTGTTCACCAAGTTTCGAGCAACTCAACAATATCTGGGGAATGTTAGGAGGAAAACAAATTCCAAGTGTACTATACAAAGCTAGAGTTTCTGCATTAGAAAGAGACATTGCACAACCAAAACCAATAATAACAACCATAGGAGCAGAAACAATGCACAATGAGTAAATTCAATTACATATATGCGCCATTAATAACGGTAAAGTTGCAGCATGAAAGCGAATTTGCAACAAATAGATATGTAAAAATATATCCGAACAAAACAACAGCAACGTTGATGGATACATACAAACTCATTGTCAGAATGACGCCAGAAGGATTTGTAATTCTCTATAAAAAGCGAGAAGAATTTGTAGCACAAACGGTCGATGAAGTATTAATCATTGATGGAGAAGAAGTCATAGACAAGCGAATAGTTGGTTATGCTTCTACAATACCAGAGTCAACATATGCCAATTGGCTGCCAGAAGTTATAGATATCGATTTAGAATTCTATGCAATTGCTGATCAAAAATACAGAGACAAAACAGATTGGAACGATTTAAAACTTAATGATTTTGTGGTATACAGTGCTACAGACTTAACAGGAACAATTACAACAAACGCCAACATAAAAGAACGAATACAGCCAGATGCTGTTTTTCAACTCAACATACAAGAAACAAATATAAGCACGCCAATCACTTTAACATTTGAAGTCAATCTAGATGAATAACAGTTCTAAATAGAAAACTCATTTAAAAAGTGAATATGAAATCAATACATAAAACAAATACTAACAAAACACTTTAAATCATAAATATTATGCCTAGTACATTAAAAACACCAGGAGTTTACGTAGAGGAAATTGTAAAATTTCCACCTTCCGTAGCGCAAGTTGAAACGGCTATACCTGCATTTATTGGATATACAGAAAAAGCTACAAAAAAAATCACAGGAGATCTTAATGAAGTTCCGACAAGAATTACCTCATTACTAGAATATGAGCGATTTTTTGGAGGACCAAAAGCAGAAACAACCATCGAAGTTACAGTAACTGATGATGCAGATGACAACAGATCAATTGTAGTAACACAACCAACAAGCAAAGAGCCATTTTTAATGTACTATTCATTACAACTATACTTTGCAAATGGAGGCGGACCGTGCTACATTGTCTCTGTAGGTCGTTATGGAACTGAGATCTCTGCAGATGACACTACGGAAGCAGCTCCAACAAAAGGTGGTTTAGACAAAGGTTTGCCAGAATTAGCTAAAGTAGATGAGCCAACATTAATTCTTTTTCCAGATGCTACAAGATTAACAGGTGGAACAAAAGAAGATGATTTTTACGGCTTATACAATGACGCATTAAATCAATGTAACAAACTGCAAGATCGTTTTACAATTATTGACACAATGAGTTCTGATGGAACGCCAGGAGGCGATCAAAACGTAATAGATTTACGTAATAAAATTAGCTCAGAAAAAGATTATGCAAAATATGGAGCAGCATATTATCCACATTTAGAAACCATTTTAAACTATGCAGTTGATTCAGACAGAATCTTAATAACACACATCGACAATCACAAAGCTGCAGGAGTTATAGATAAAGTACAAGCCAATCTTACGCTTATAGACAACGATCTAAGCAATAAAGTTGACGAAATAATTGCTACACTAGGAAGCTTTAGTACTACAGGATTTTCTGGAACTTTGGCAGAAGTAATAAAATATCTATACAACGATAATGACGTAGTGTCTGATCCAGCTAATGAAGGATTCAACCTTGGTGAAGTAGATGGAGATCCTAAAGATTTTTCAGGAGATAGACCTTCAAATTTATCAGACAAACTTGGAGATTTATTAACAAATCTTGGAGAACTCATCACACTTAAAAACAAAGCTAAAGTAGAAGTTATTGCTTCTAAATCAGCCTTAACAGACGAGCTATCATCTGGTGATATCGATGATATTCAAACAGCTGCAGACGCTCTTGTGAATCTATTTGAAAATACAATTGAAGATAAATATGATGAGCTAACGCAACTGCATAACGCACTCAAAAAGCATATCGTCAAAAAAGATACTGCTGAAATAGAATCAGTTATAGAAACAGGAACATCAAATATCGCCGATGTAGTTGCAAGTTTCCTTGCAGGAGCTTTTGATCCTTTAGCATTAGCGGATGGAACTACTACAGACTTTGATGACATCGTTACCAATTGGGATGCTTTAAAACTAGAATTAGATGGGAAAATAGCATTAGACACCAACAATGGTTCCATGCATGGAAGAACGCTCACAACTCTAGAAACTGATGACAATGCAACTTATAATGAAATCAAAACTGCCATCAACAGTTTGCCGATGGAATTGCCTCCAAGTAGTGCCATAGCAGGAGTTTATGCACGTATTGACAGTACAAGAGGAGTTTGGAAAGCACCAGCAAATGTATCACTAAACTACGTAATAAAACCTACAGTAAGAGTTACTAATGATATTCAAGATGGATTAAATGTAGACACAACTGCAGGAAAATCTATCAACGCAATTCGTTCTTTCACAGGAAAAGGTGTGATGGTTTGGGGAGCAAGAACACTAGCTGGTAACGACAACGAATGGCGTTATGTTTCGGTAAGACGCTTCTTTAATATGGTTGAAGAATCTGTGAAAAAGGCAAGTGATCAATTTGTATTTGAAGCAAATGATGCCAATACATGGGTTCGTATCCGATCTATGATAGAAAACTTCCTTACCAATCAATGGAAAGCAGGAGCTTTAGCAGGAGCAACAACAGACGAAGCATACTACGTAAAAGTAGGATTAAACCAAACGATGACTGCAGATGATATTCTTAACGGAATCATGAATGTAGAAATTGGAATGGCAGTAGTGCGACCAGCAGAATTCATCGTATTGAAGTTCTCTCATAAAATGCAAGAATCATAAACGATTTACACCAAAAATAAAGCATAAAACAAATCATTTAAAAACATAAAATTATGTCAGCATATCCATTACCAAAGTTTCACTTTCAAGTAGAATGGGGAGGAACTAAAATCGGTTTTCAAGAAGTTACAGGACTAGATGTTGAATTCGAAAAACTAGAATACCGAGAAGGATCAAGTCCAGAATATAGCAAAATCAACATGCCAGGAATGGTAAAATATACAGATGTTGTCCTCAAAAGAGGTGTGTTTAAAGGCGATAACGAATTCTATGATTGGATGAAAGCCAACAAACTAAACAAAGCTGAACGTCGTGATATTACAATCAGTTTATTAGATGAAGAACATGCACCAGTAGTAGTTTGGAAACTCCTAAACGCTTGGCCAATGAAAATTCAATCAACAGATTTAAAAGGAGAAGCTAGTGAAGTTGCTGTAGAATCAATTACAGTTGTACATGAAGGTTTACAAATCTTAAATGAAGGATAATCCACATGGCGCTTTTTGACAATTTTAAATATCCAGTTTCGGGCTTTCACTTTGTAGTCTACTTTAACGGGCTACTGCCAAATCCTGTGGATCTCAGTTTTCAATCTGTATCAGGACTAAGCGTTACTGTAGAAACAGAAAGTTACGCGGAAGGTGGAGAAAATAGATTTGTTCATGAAATACCCAAAGGATTAAAATTCAGTACACTTACGCTGAAAAGAGGACTCAAAAGTGTACCTTCATCTGTAGCAAAATGGTGTGAAGATGCCTATGAAAAATTCGAATTCAAACGACTCAATCTCATCATAGTCTTGCTCAGTGAAAATCATATTCCTATTAAAACATGGAATGTAGTGGGCGCATATCCTATCAAGTACGAACTAGGAGAATTCAATGCAGAAACGCAAAGTATACTCATAGAGACATTGGAACTCAAGTATGATTATTTTAAACTTTTATCAATAGGAGATATAATTCCAACATAATGGGAATAGAAATCAAAAACTTACGTATCAAAGTCAATGTAAATGCTCAAAAGGAAGAAGAAATGTCCTTAGTGAGAGAATCACGTAGCAATTGGACTTCTCATGAAATATTAACAACTATTTCAAAGGTGATCACTAACAAAAAAGAACGCTAACCATGTCTGTACTAGGAGAATTAGAGAAGATGACTATCCAAAAGTTTGACAGAAAAGGAAACAAATCTGGAAAAGCCATAAAAGTAGCCATCAATCCTGAGAATTATAAAGAAACATTTACGGTTGATTATAATCTCGATCAAGAGACAAACTCGCCTGGAAAAAAACCAAAATTTGCGAAAGTAAAACCAGGAGATGTTACATTCAAACTCTTATTTGATTCCACCGGAATCTTCGATATTGTAGGATTAGATTTAGATTCAACTCTTGCTAGTATAGAAGCAGACATTGCAGGATTCAATCCATTTAAAGATGATCAAGCGGATGAAAAAAACATTGTCAAAGAAATTGATGCTCTCAAAAAATTGGTGGAAGTAGATGGAGATATGCACATGCCATTTGAGTTAGAAATCACATGGGGATCGTTGAGTTTTAAATGTTTTTTAATAAAACTAGACATCGATTACAAGCTGTTCAATCCTAAAGGATTTCCAATTCGTGCAGTAGCAACGCTTACTTGTAAAGACAGTAAAGCAGATAAGTTACGCGCAGCAGAATTAAAACTATCATCACCCGATTTAACACATATTAGACAAGTAAAAGAAGGTGATACATTGCCACTAATGACATACAGAATTTATGGCGATTCAAAATACTATCTAGAAGTTGCTAGAGCAAATAATTTACTCAACTTTAGAAACTTAGAACCAGGAACCGAATTAATTTTTCCACCATTAAATAAAACGCAAAGCGCATGAGTTTAGTCGGAGACATATCGACAGAACAACAAAGTTTAGTAACCCTAACAGTACTCGTTGGTGATGCAGAACAAGAAGTAAGTGCTACGTATGGAGTAAAAACCATCACGGTAGAACGTACATGCAATCGAATTCCAACTGCCACCATAGTTATAATAGATGGTGACAGTGTTACACAAGAATTTGAAGCAAGTAATGCACCATCATTTGCGCCAGGAGAAAAAATTCATGTAAAAGGAGGTTATGATTTTGAAGAAAAAACACTTTTCAAAGGAATCATTACAAAACATGGTATCAAAGCAAACAACAATAGCAACTATCTCATTATTGAATGCAAAGATGAAGCGTTCAAAATGACACAAGCACGAAAAAATAAAATCTTCTATGAAGCAACAGAAAGTGATGTTGTCGGAGATATCATAAGTGAAAATGGTTTGTCGGGTTCTATGACTGCAACAACACATGCACATCATGAAATCGTACAATACCAAGCAACAGATTGGGATTTCATTCAATGTAGAGCTCAAATCAACAATATGATGTGTTTTGTGGAAGATGGAGAAATCAGCATCAAAGCTCCAGATTTTGCACCAAGCGTTCTCACAGCAGAATTTGGGAATAACATATTCTCCTTTGATGCAGAAATAGATACGCGCAATCAATATGAAGCATTTGAAGCTTCTGCTTGGAACTATTCCAATCAAGAACTTATTACCAAAACTGCTGCGAACAAAAATATAAACACTGCAGGAAACTTGGACGAAGCTACATTGGCAGGAGCTGCTGGAGGAAATAGTATTACGCTGTCGCATACTGGAGATATTCCCGATGAAATACTAACCACTTGGGCAGAATCAAAAAGTCTATACCAACAACTCGCTAAAATATGCGGAACGGTAAAAATACAAGGAAGCGAAGTGGTATTACCAGGCACAATGATCACGCTTGCAGGAATGAGCGATCGTTTTAACGGAGATGTCTTTGTAAGTGGTGTGCATCATACCATTACCAATGGAAACTGGGTCACAACAATCCAATTTGGGTTAAACCCTGAATGGTTTGCAGAAACCTACGAAGTTAGCCAATTGCCAGCTTCAGGAATGTTGCCAGCAATCAACGGTTTACAAATAGGAGTTGTTTCTGCCTTGGAAGGCGATCCAAAAGAAGAACACAGAATACAAGTAAAATTACCAATCATCAGCGCAGACGAAGAAGGTGTTTGGGCGCGTGTACTAAGCATGCATGCAGGAGAAGAATATGGAGTACACTTTTTACCAGAAATAGGGAATGAAGTTTTAGTAGGATTTTTAAATGATGATCCAAATCAAGCAATAGTCTTAGGTTCATTATTTAGTAATACCAATGTTTCTCCAATAGAATATTCAGATGATAATTTCGAAAAAGTCATCATGACAAAAAGTGAAATAAAAATCACAATGAATGACGAATTAAAAAGTATCACTCTAGAAACACCGGCGGAAAAAATAATTACCATCGATGATGATGAAGGTGTCATCACTTTACAAGATGAAAATAGCAACATAATAACCATGAATACGGATGGCATTACTATAGAATCTGGAAAAGATATCATAATGAAAGCTACCGGAGATATAAAAATGGAAGGAATCAATATTGAAGCGGTCGCTTCCGCAGAATTTACAGCAGAAGGCGCATCAGCAACGGTAGAAGGTTCGGCAACGACCACCATAAAAGGCGGAATCGTTCAAATCAATTAACAAAAAAGATAACAATACAATGCCAGCAGCAGCAAGAATTACAGATATGCACACGTGTCCAATGTCAACAGGTCCAGTACCACATGTTGGAGGACCAATATTGCCACCAGGAGCATCAACGGTGCTCATTGGCGGATTGCCAGCGGCAAAAGTAGGCGACATGTGTGTCTGTACAGGTCCGCCAGATAGCATTGTAGCAGGTTCAGGAACGGTGATGATAGAAGGAATGCCAGCGGCGCGTATGGGAGATTCTACAGCGCATGGAGGAAGCATCGTATTAGGAGAGCTAACCGTAATGATAGGAGGATAATACAATGGATTTTAAAACAGCAACATACTTAGGAAAAGGTTGGGATTTTCCACCTACATTCTTAGAAAAGCAAGGCAAAGTAAAACTAATATCAGACATAGAAGATATTGAAAAAAGTTTGCAAACCATTGTGACAACACGACAAGGAGAACGTGTCATGCGTCCAAAATTTGGCTGCGATCTCACAGATCAAATATTTGAAAACTTGAGCGCTACGCAAACGACGATCATGAAAAATAGAATCAAAGAGGCAATTGTGATCTATGAACCACGAATTGATGTCATCAAAATAGTTTTAGACACGCAAAACTTCTTAGAAGGAAAATTTTTAATCAAAGTAGAATACCTAATCAGGGCAACAAATACAAGAAGAAACATTGTATTCCCTTATTACATAACTGAAGCAACAGACATATAATCATGCAAAACGATTGTACCGAAAATACACTAATCAAGTTACGCGAAGGCACTACACAGCAAGAGCGTTACCATGCTTTGCTCGATCCTGAGAATGTAGAACTCATGGGGTTTGGAGTAAAAGATTGGATGAACTTTGCAGAAGAGTTTTCGAAGCATGTACAATTATTCACAAATAAAGATTTCAATACACCAAACGGAACTTGGGAACCATTTCACAATGCTTCTAAGGAAATAAAAGAAGTTATTGAAACCTACACAGAAGGAGACATTACGCCACAATTGGCACTATTCATAGCGTTCTTAAAACTGCTAAATAAAAGTAAAGAACGATTCAATAAAATCACAAAACGTCATCTCGATTTTTATTACAAAGAAGTATTACAACTTGCAAAAAAAGATGAAAAAGCAGATCATGCGTACGTAATTTTTGAATTAGCAAAAACAGCAAGCGAACAATTTTTAAGTGAAGAAACACTTGTAAAAGCAGGAAAAGATAGTGAAGGCAACACAATTCATTACAAACTTGAAGACGAAATTGTACTCAACAAAGCAAAAATTGCTGCCATACGAAATACATATGCGTATCCAAATGTATCTAACTGGCATGCATCTAGTATTGCAAACTCTGCAGATGGAGAAGGAGGAGAAGATGAAAATGGCGTAGTTTCTTGGTTGCCTTTTGGAGATATGAATCGTAATCTTGCCAAAAAAGGATTCTCTCTAACTGCACCATCATTACTACTTACAGAAGGAAAACGAAATATCACGATCACTGCTGCATTCAAGACACTAACAAGTGAATTTGACTTACAATCTATTTTATCTATTGAGCACACAGGAGAAAAAGGTTGGGTAACACTTCCTGCAACTGTAATTAAAAATGCAAGCACAAAAAGTAAAATATTGACCATTGAAATTCAACTTAGTGAAGAAGATGAAAAAATTGTCAATTACGATGTAGAAACTCACGAAGGTAAATATGCTACAACGCATCCAATAATTCGTGTATTATTCGCTCCTGAAGACAAAACAACAACAACATACAATCGCTATTTAAAAATCGCTAAAGCGGAATTAGATCATATAAATATATCCACAGAAGGCGAATACACAGCTGGTTTAACAGTAAAAAATGATCTTGGAAAGATAAAAACAGACAATCCTTTCTATCCTTTTGGTCCATTAGCCAAAAAACGAGCAAAACTGAAAATTTCTGCCGAAGAATGGATTGGAAAAAATATCAGTGATATTGAAGTCTCATTAGATTGGAAAGACTATCCAGATAACTTTCAAGCACACTATCAACACTATTTAAGTCAATACTTAAACATAACGCCACCAACTACATTTTTACAACTTTATAATGGCACAAACAAAACACAATTAGTCACAGATGCTTACGGTTCTTCACGTTTTCGTGTCATGGCAAGTTATATTGGAGATTCCAAGAGTAGAGCTAAAACGGCCACGGATCAAAGCTATGCACACTCGGAAGATGAATCTGATGCGTTAAACTACGATCATTCTGAAACGGAAGCAACGGAAGAAACGCCGAGTATAAGTCAAGACGAAATACAAGCTTCTCGAAATCAACAAATGTTTTTTGGAGTTGCTGGTGCCAAATTCAAGAATTTCTTGCCGCCACAAACAAATTACATACCTAAAAAGACAGACGATTATTTTATTCAACTGTCTTTACAAAATAACTTTTTACATGACGCTTTCGCGAGAATATACACATATCACGCGCTTAACAAATTCGCATTGCCAAACAATGCATATGCGCCACTTGCAGAAAACCTAAAAGTAAAAGTTACCACAATTGAAACAATCAGAAAAAACACCAAGCACATTGGTCTATATCACGAATTGCCTTTTGGAATACAGGAAGTAGCACAATCTGAATTAACCTTAATGCCAGCTCCAGAAGATGGCGGACAACTATACATTGGAATTGAAAATGCTATTGCTGATCAAAACATTCAATTCTTATGTCAAATAGAAGAAGGTTCAGAAAATCCAGATGCTATTGAAGCGTATGGAGAAGCAAAAGTGACTTGGCAATATTTGCACAAAAACACATGGCATAATTTAAAATCAAAATACTTACTCAAAGACCAAACCGACAATTTCCTAAAAGCAGGATTGGTAGCCTTTACAGTGCCAAAACAATTTGGAGATACCACACTTTTTGCAGAAGATCATTTATGGATTCGAGCAACAATCTCGAATGCATACAATACCGTTTCAAAGTTTAGCAACATTCACACGCAAGCTGTAGAAGTCAAATTCTTGAATAACGAAAATACTTTGGAACATTTAGACAAAGGAATGCCTGCAGAAACAATTTCCAAACTAGAAGAACGCTTGGCAACTGTAAAAAAAGTAACGCAACCATATGCTTCTTTTGACGGCTTACCTAAAGAAAGTGACTTGGATTTTTACAGAAGAGTTAGCGAACGATTACGTCATAAAAACAGAGCCATTACCCTATGGGACTATGAACATCTCGTACTGCAAGAATTTAATTATTTGCACAAAATAAAATGTTTAAATCACAGTACAAGCACAAGCTTTAAAGCGCCAGGAGAAGTATTATTGGTTGCTATTCCAAACATTATCGATCAAAATGTATACGACATATACAAACCAAAACTAAGTCAAGCAAAACTCAATGCTATTCAAAACTATGTAAACAAACTCAATACAATGCATGTAAAAGCCAATGTAGTTTCACCAGTATATGAGCCAGTAACCATTACACTAAGTGCACGATTCTATGAAGGATTGGACGCAAACTTTTACACAAAAGAATTACGAACCGATCTTGCACAATACCTATCGCCTTGGGCATTTGATAAAAATCAACCCATTTCATTTGGAAATGCATTATACGCAAGTGAAGTTATCTTCTACATTGAAAATTTAGACTATGTAGATTATATAAAAGATTTCAAAATGTTGCATGATGGAGATGAAAAAGATGAAATCATACCAACAGATCAAAAAAGTATTTTAACCTCAGTAGAGCCAGACTCGCACACTGTAAACGCCATAACTACAGCCGAATGTTAAACGTAGATGAACATATCACCATACCGAGCAATGTAAGCTATAAGGACGATCTTGATTTTCAACATCTAAGAGACACCGGACAGCAATATATTGAAGAACTCAGTCGAAAAATTTGGACAGATTACAACATCAGTGATCCAGGAATTACGATTATGGAGTTGTTATGCTATGCCATTACTGATTTAGGATTGCGTATCGATCAGCCTATTGAAAACTTAGTCGCTTCCGCAGAAAGTAACTTTGAAAAAATGCACGAGCAATTCAAATCTGCAAAAAACATACTCACGTGCCGACCAGTTACTGCTTTAGATTACAGAAAACTATTCATCGATATAAAAGGAGTAAAAAACTGTTGGTTATCCATTCACAAACTACCACTACATGCTGAGTGTAATATAGAACATCCAAAAGTAAGTTTTGAACCATTCGTGGGTTCACCATACAAAACAGAAACGTTCCACATTAAAGGATTATACACAATATTAGTTGACTTTGACGATGATGAGGAATATATAGAAGAAGATATCATTGCAGCCATATTTACCAAATATCACGAAAACAGAAATCTGTGTGAAGATTTAGTTGAGGTACAAAAAATAAAGAAACAATGTATTCGTGTTTGTGCGCAAGTACAGCTTGAAAATGGCGCAAACGAAGAAAAAGTTCATGCTACCATTGAGTGGAAAATTGCACAATACTTATCACCAAGCGTACGTGCCAATTCGCTGACTGAAATGTTGGATATGGGACTTACGTCAGATGAAATATTTCAAGGGCCAATCTTAGAAAACGGATTCTTAACGCCAGAAGCGCTAGAAAAATCGGAGCTTCGCAAAGAAGTACGTTTATCAGATATCATGAATATCATCATGAAAATTGAAGGTGTCAAACTCATTGAAGACATCAGCATTGACAACTGTCCGCCAAAAAATGATGGTGAAAGCGATTGCAATCAAAACATCAATGCAAAAAGTGATCCTTGGTTAATCTGTGTAGAAGAAAATCACTTGCCTGTACTCTGCGATCAAAGTACATTCAAATACAAAAAAGGCTTCTTGCCAGTTGGTTTAAATAAAGAAAAGGTAGCTGAGTATACAGAAGAATTAGAAGCTGCAGACAAAGCAAGTCAAGAAAAATCTTTTGACGATTTACCAATGCCTACAGGAGTATACAGTAAAATAAAATACGATACCGTACAACATCACCTACCAGAAAATTACGGAATCTCTAAATACGGACTTTCCAGTACAGTATCAAACGAACGAAAAGTAAAAGCAAAGCAATTACAAGGATACTTACTATTCTTTGATCAAATACTAAGCACCTACTTTTCACACTTAGAACATATAAAAACATTGTTATCTGCTGATGAAAACTTACAACAAACCTATTTTTTCAAGGCAGTAGAAGGAATCAACGGAATAGAAACCTTACTCTCAGGTTTTCCAAACTATAAAAACAATGTTGAAAACATCATAGATCAACTAGAAGATTTCAACGTACGTAGAAATGAACTTCTAGATCACTTAATAGCGCGTTTTGCAGAAGTTTTTGAAGATTATACCAATACAATGTATAAACTCTTTGGAACGGCCAGAAACAGTGTCGAAAAAAACATCATCACAACAAAAAATAAATTCATCAAAGAATACGATAAAATAAGCTCAGAACGTGGACTAGCATTCAATTACAGAAAATCAACACAATGGGATACCAATAATGTTTCAGGTTTTCAAAAACGAATAGCATTACTATCAGGTTTAGATGATTATGCACGTCGCGACTTGTTTAACGATGCTATAAGCATTGAAACATTAAAACGCGAAACTGTAGCCGATGGTGTACATTTTGAATATCGTTGGATCATAAAAAGTGATTCCAAAGTACACTTATCATCACAAAAAGATTTTGCATCAAAACAACAAGCCATTAATGAATTGTTGGAAGTACTAAAGCTGGCAACTGACGATAAAAATTTTGTATTACGCCAAACAGAAACAAAATCACAACGTTACTACATAGCTTTAGTAAACGAAGAAGGAACGCTCATAGGAAGACAATACAATCATTACTACGCAAGTAAAGAAAAAGCAGAATTAAAGCGTATAGAAACCATCGGATTTATAGATGAATTACTATTCGATGAAGGTTTCTACATGATAGAAAACATTCTCACCTTACCATATCACACCAAAGACATGGGAGAATTAAACGACTGTTTACCGCTATGCATTGACGATGGATGCAATACCTGTATAAAAATGGATCCGTTCTCATATCAAGTAACAATTATATTTCCAGGATACACTTCGAGATTCTCAAATATTGATTTTCGAGTGTTCATGGAAGACTTAATTCGTAGAGAACTACCAGCGCATATTCAACCAAGAATCTGTTGGGTTGGTCACATTGACGGTGCTTTATCAAGAATAGAAAAAAAGGAAGAAGAAGAAAATCCAGCAATAGAAGTTTCTGAGATAGAAGTTTCAGAAGTGAGCGTATCAGATGTTTCGTCAGACATGTTATCAGAAGCAGACACTAAAAAAACAATTTCTGATGCGAGTAGTAAAGATGATGGAGAAGAATATATAATCATTGATGAAGATGATGCCTATGATATGAAACGTATTCAAAAAGCATGGCGTACATTTTTAGAATCGAAAAAAAGAAAATCAAACGATTATATGGCAAAGCACAAAGAAACCAAGCAATTACTCTGTGCTATGAACCAAATGAACACAATTTACGCAACAGGAACATTACACGACTGTAATGATGATGATGGCGAAAATAAGAACAGAATCATACTAAATAGAAGTGCGCTTGGCTCACTCTAATTAGTGATACCTAAAAAGTTATGAGTTAAAAAACGGAAAAAAAATGATGAGTTAGAAAAGTAAATAGAGAGTAAATAATGCAAGCGAAACTAGCATAAAATCTAGGAGCAAAGCGATCTAAAAGCGCAGCAGTCTAAAAATCTAAAAGCAAAGCGATCTATCTACATCATTCAAAAAATACAATACAGATGAAAACAATAGAAAAAAAAGACCCGTATTTACATATCTTAAACACACAAGGCAATGTCTATGAGGAATTTTTGCCAGATCAGGTATTAACGCATAAAAACCTAAATAAAGTTGTAAATTACTTCGAAGATCAAGATCGATTGAGTCGTATTTACTTAATTGGTGTAGGTGTTGGATGCGGGATGAATATTGTTTCATATTCTGACGAAGAAATTATAATAGGCCAAGGTGTAGGAATTACAACCGATGGTGACATCATAAAAACAGAAACACGTAGATTTCAATATTATTTAGAGCTGACGGATAGAGCGGATTACGATTTATTTGAGGGGATGGAGGTATATGAGATTTACGAACAAGAGGGAGCGGGGCGTCTAACTGACGAGCTTCCGCTCACCTCTTTTAACAGTAATGTACGCGGAACTCTCAAAGATTATATGCTCATTGCTTACATTGAAAACTACACGGAAGACGAAGGTTTGTGTGGTGGATCAGGTTGTGATGAAACAGGAAATAAAGTATACAGTAATCTTAAATTTTTACTGACACACAAAGACAATTATACAACACTAATTTCCAATGATACCATTTATAAAAGTCATGATGTGCTATCGTACTATGATACACTTCCTGAATTGTGCATGCCTCGTTTATTACTAACAAAAACAAATACAATTTCTGGAATCTCTATTCATGATCAATTTAAAAATGCTTTTTTCTTAAAGAATGAATTAACTACTGGAATTACAACGATTATTGATCGATTCAAACATCGTATTAACTTTGCAAAATTCGGAATAACCATTCAACAAATCACTACTTCCTTAAATGAAATTTTTACAGTAACGGAAGAACAATTTATTCAATACAAATACGACTTACTAAAAGATTTAATTGATACATATAGGGAAATTCGAGAACTCATATTACACACAAAATTTGAATGTGTTGCCAATGTAAATGCATTTCCAAAACACTTACTTTTAGGAGCTTTAGATGAAAACTTACGTTTTGAAAGACGCCACAGTTTTTATCCATCACCAACAGTTTCAGAAAACGATGAAAACCTAATGTCCATACGAGCATTATGTATTAAATTCTTCAATCAATTAAAAGAATACAAAATACCAAATGTAAGCACAGCAACGATCAAGGTAACACCATCAAAAAGTTATGAATTTAAGTTAAGTGAACGTTCAATACCGTATTACTATCAAACAAAAAACTCGCTCATAACAAATTGGAATCCAATTTCAATTCAACAACGAAAACCACAAAATCAATTAGGATATCATGTTTTAAAATTAAAAAACATTCCATGTATCCAAGAACCTTTAAAATATAGTCACTTAGACAAAGATTTTTATAGAATAGAAGGACACTTAGGAAAAGATTTTCGATTAGCATTGCGAAAAATAAATAGTTTAAAAGCAAAATATAACCTTGCTTTTGATGTAAAAGCAGTCAGCATAGGTTTCCCGGTAAACAAAGTAACACTCGATGATGACAAATGTGATACCAAAGATTATTCAATCCTACTAAAAACTTGGGAACAAGAATATTGTTGCACAGCAGAAAGCGCCATGGATTTCTTTGAAAAATATCAATATAACAATTTAGGAGACAACGACACAAGTACACAAGTATACACATTTGCAACGCAACAACAACAAGTATTACAACTACTAGGTGATGCGCAAGCAAAAAGCTCAAATTCAGAAGAAACAGCGGAAAAAGCAATCATTACGAATGCAAATTCAGACACAGTACAAGATAGATATCAAACGTCTATAAGATATGCAATGGATCAGGCATATACGTTTGTAGGTAATCAAGAAGTACCAGCAGGATACGTATCAAATGTAGCTTTAGGAATCATAGATCAGATATTAGGAACCAATGATCGTGATGATGATTATTTCTTTTACACAGAATCTGCGGTGAAAATTGTGGCAGGTTTATCAGAAATAAAACGACTCTTTTTAAAATCATTAGATGAAATATACAACACCGAAAAATGGACAGCATTAAACAATGCAATCGATTTACTATGTTCGGATGTAGACCAAGTATTATTTAAAATTTCTGAAGCAGGAGACGATGCTACTTTTGGAACAAGAACGCATGATAAAATGTATGAATATTTTATTTATGATTTGTCTAAATTATGCTGCTATAAAGAACGATTTTCTTGGCTAAAAGAACAAATTGACGACATTCGTTATGATATATACAGAGAACTTGTTTTCTCTAGACTTATAGAAAAACATCCAGGCGCAGAACACATGGCAGGTGTACCAAAAGGAGGAACATTCTTAATGGTATATCTTGGAGGAACAGAAGAGTTACTAGAAGATGACAGTGTACTGCGTAAATTCAATGGATTAGTACAATTTGATTTTGCATTACCGTACATGTGTTGTTCAGATTGTCCGCCAGAAACAGTAGTATACAATCTAGAGCCAGAAACAACCTTAACCATTGCCAAAACAAAATACTGTTTACCAGAAGACGAAGGACAAGTTGATTTCATTACACAATCTTCGGGAGATGGTGTGGTAACATCACCGCAAGGTGACGCATTTATTGTAGCTATAGACAATGGATATGCTTTTGATCCTAGTGAAGTCCCAGATGACCTACTAGGAGAAACATTAACTTTCTTAGTAGATGGAAAAACACCAACAACACCTGTAGAAATATGTGTGTACAGATTCCCAACAGATATTACACCAACGGCAACAAATCCTTCTTGGGATGCTGCTGGTGTAACACTATATTTATCAGTAAATCATGAAGATGTAACAACATATCCGTATACATTTACATATACATGGCAACGTGCCAATGAAGCAGAAATCGGAACAGGAAATGATGTAAATGGTACATTTGAACATCCTGAAACTCTTGACGATCCGACATTTGCAGAAACAATTACTGTAATCATTGGTATAGAAGGAACTCCAACGGCTTGTACTGTAGAAGCAGAACTTCCAATATCAGAAACAAGACCTATTCCAGAAGATGTAGATGTACAAGAAATCATTTGTTATAACTTAATAGAAACATCTCCAATGTGGGTTCCTGTAACGGTAACGCCATTTGGAGCTGTATTAACATCACCACAAGAACCACTAGACGCACCAAGATTCATAGAACAAAATGATGAAGGAAACTATTTTATAGACCCAATAAAAGTTCCTGTTGAATTAGCAGGAGAAGAAATTACATTTTTTGTAAACGGAACACTTGTAGAAGGAAAAACAACTCGTGTAGCCATGTTACCATCATTCATCAACAGAGATGAAGAAGGTAATGCATTGCAGCCATATTCAGTTGTAGAATGGAATGCTGAAGGAGTTTTAATCAATCTTAGAGCATCACATCAATTTCAATCAGAAACATACATAGAATATAGATGGATAGATCGAGATGATACCGACATTGTATTAGGAACATCTAGACTTTTAGATAATATTCAAGTAAGAGGAGAAGAAGATACACTTACTGCACGATACAGAGTAGAAATGCGTGTCATAGGTTTAGTAGAATCATGCACAACATTTTTTGATATTGATGTATCTGTAACAAGGCCAACGTTAGACATACCAGCAGGACTTTGTTCTGGTGAATCTATAGAATTAACGGTCAATCCAGATGACGTAGTAACTACATCGGCATCTAATAATTTAATTCAAAATATATCAGATACTGTAACGCTTGAAACAGGATTATTAGCCAATGGAGAAGTTGGACAGCCAATAGATATTTTTCTAAATGGAACACTAGCAGCAACAACGACCATATATAAAGTACCTAGTTCAGCAAATATTAGGGCTAGACAAGAATTTGTTGAATGGGATGGCGAAAATGTAATTGTAAGACTCACTACAAGTCCAAGAGTACCAGGAGTAACAAACCCACAAGACTATTTAGAAGTAAAATGGTTTGACGATGCAGAAAATCCTATTCCAACAGAAGCACTTTCAAGGTATTTCGTTGCTACAGATGGAGGAGTCGTGTTAACTAATTTATCTGTTAAAGTTTGTGTGAAATCAGAAATTGGACTTTTAAATCCTTGTGAATCTGAATTCATTGTTCCAATAGACTATACACGCCCAACGTTTGAATTAGAACGTGGATATTGCTTTGGAGAAGTAGAATTAAATGAAATTAATATACCAGTTTCAACAGATGTTACACTTACATCACCACAAGGTAGCGGCTTTATCATTGAAAATGGTAGCGAATATACATTCAGACCTTCTGCATTATTTGCTCTAGGTTTAATAGGACAACGTATTGGTTTTGAAATTGGCGGCGTTGAAGTGGCACATACCACAGTATACAAAGTACCAACTGATTTGAACGGAACTGTTGAAAATTCAAGTTGGAACGACGATCAATTAACCGTAAATTTAACATCATCATATACACTGCCTGGTGTTTTAAATCCTGATAATTATTTAAAAATTACATGGCAAGATGATAATAATGTAGATGTACCTACTCCTTCAAATGAAGTAATTACGGCTGAAAATGGAGAAGTTAATAAAACATACACAGTATCAATCTCTGTAGATCCATCATTGATGGATACCGATCCGTGTGACACGGTACCAGTGCCAGTTCCAATAAACATACCGCAACCTGAGCCAGATCCGGTAATACCGCCAGATTTAGGTTTAGAAGATAGATATTGCTGGGGAGAAGATGACCCAATATTTACAGTTCCTTTGCCCGTAAATCCAAACGATTTTACACTAGTATCACCGCAGGAGACAGCCACAGATGATTTTGTTCGCCCTAATGGAGCTAATCACGAGTTTAGAGTATCGGAAGTACCAGATGCAGCACTAGGAAACTTGATTCAATTTAGAATAGGATTAGATGTAATTGATACTACTACAGTATACAAATTACCTGAAATAAACAGTATAGGACATGATAGAGCAAATTCTCAATGGGTATCAGGAGGATATGAAATCGTATTTAGTCACAATTTTGATGATAAAGACTATTTTAATTATGAGGTAGTAAACGAAAATACAGGTGAAACAGTTGAAGAGGTAAGACCTGGCGTATTTAAAGTAGAAGCAGGAAGTTCTATTGATGAAGCCTACAAAGTAACAATATCTGTAAATGGAGTAAGTTGTACTTCTATAAAAACAGTACAAGTAAGAGACACTAGAGAAGGAGATCAAGTAACAGTATTGGATTGTAGTATGACATTTGGCGAAAGGCTATCTGCGCTTGGTTACGGAACAATGCGTAATGATTTTACAAGAGATTTTCAGAACACGCCTGGAGGTTTTAGAGATGATTTACAGAGAGAAGTATTAATTGATTTTAGTGAACTTGAAGGTCGAATAGCAGCGGCTAGAAACCTGAATGCTATTGTAGCAACTGAAATGCAAACAATTAATCGACTTAGAGGAATTATAGATACAGATTTTATAGCAAATGTTAGTGATCAAGGATTGCTAGATTTACTACTAAGATTAGACGAAATGTTAGAAATATTAGGACTAGAATTATTACGTTGTGCAGACGATAATGGTACTGAAAATAATACTACTATAAATACTTTCTTTGAAGCTTCGCGTTCAAGAAACGATATCTATAATGATGTTAGAACTCGTATAAATATTAAAGATTCATACATTACTAATTTTGTGTCTAGTTCGTCAGGAATAACATCACAAGTATCAAGTAGTTTTACAATTCAACGCTAAATCATCATGCATACAATTCATGACATAGCGTTTGAAGTAGATATTCAAAATGATCATCAATTAGTGTCTTGGGAACAATATTATGTTGATTTTTTTCAAGATAAACTATTGCCGCGAGTAGAACGTATATGTGATGATTGGGATAAAAAATTCCCGAATACAAAATGTGTTATTGATTCCATAGACATACATGTTGAGGTTGATGATATCAACTTAGAAAGCTTACAAAAAGAAATCATTCAGCAAATAAGTAAGCAACTCATGTCAATTCAATCTGACGGAAGTTCTTACGACGGAACAATTACCGCCAAAATAACACGAGAAGCTTCTCCTTTTGATGCTCTACTAAAGTATTTATCTGAAGGAATTCTTCCAGCATTCATACCCATTAGCGTATTTAAAGAATGGCTAAGTTCTATAAATGAGTTTACTGCGGTAGAAAAAAATAGGTTGGTAAATATATTTGAGACATCATCTGAAGCTATACAGCGTATGTTGTCGCTGTTGCGGAATGATTACAAGAAGTTTGTAATAATTGTGAATGCTGAACAGCAAATTACAACGCAATACATCAAATTAGAAGAAACGTTCTTTACACAATTTCTACAAGCAATATGTAAAGGTTTTAAACTCAATTATGATGGCGATCAAGCTAAAATTTGGCATAAAACCTTAGGATTTAGTAGTTCGTTGCAACAATTCTCGAAAACCTTACTACAATTACTAACTCCTAAGTTACAATCGGAAGGAAAACGTCTAATAAAGAAGAACGAAAAACAACTGTCTATAGCATTATTACAAGCAATTATACAATATAGAACTACAAATTCTATAACTATAGAAACTGCTAAAATAGGAGCCATTGTAAAAGATATTTCAGTAGATAAAAATGAACAAAAAGTCAACGAAAAGTCAAGAACAGCAAACGAAACTGTAGATAAGGAACACAAAAAGACAAAAGATGCTATAACTTCTGAAACACTTAATAAAGAAGTAAACGATGTAACCGAAAAGGGCAGTACAACGCAAGAAATCATACAAAATCAAGCAAAAGAACAACAAACAACAAAAAATCAAACAAAAGATAAAACTGTTGCAGAGAAGCATCAATCAATTGAAAATGTTTCTGGTGAAAACACACAAAAATCAATACTTACAGACGCAAAAACGGTAGAAACTACAAATAATCAAATTGCTAAAATAACAACGAACACGTCAAAAGAAGCAAGGTCAAATCTCGCGAAAGCGAATACAAATATCAAAAAGAAAATTACTGGCGAAATAGGAATCACAACAGAAAAAGCAGGACTCATCATATTACATCCTTTTTTAATGACTTTTTTCAAAGGTGTTGATTTAGTTACGGAAGAAAATACAATTAGTGACATCGAAAGAGCATGTATGTTGTTACACTATTTGGCAACTGAAAACGAAGAAGTTACAGATGTAGAGCTTACGCTAGAAAAAATACTTTTAGGAATTCCATTAGAAACGATTGTAGATTATGATAAACCTTTGTCTGACAATGACAAAAACCTCTGTGACGAATTGCTAAAAGCAGTTTTAGAACATTGGGTTGTGCTCAAAAAAAGTACGGTGAATACTTTACGTGATATGTTTTTAAAACGTGATGGACGAATGATAATTACAGAAGAGAATAGCAAACTCACTGTTGAACGTGCAGCACAAGACATACTACTTGAAAAAATTCCTTGGACAATCAGTTTGGTTCGTTTACGATGGATGGAAAAAATGATGCATATAGAATGGTAAAATCAATTTAGAATTAGGTGTAAATGATTATGAATACAGCGCGTGCTCAAAAAAAAACAACGGATAAATCGAAGGGAAATTCTTCTCAATCGAACATGTTCATTGCGCCTAAAAAAAACAAAAAACAACAAAAAAAGGCAACAGAAGATAAGCAAGCAGAATTATTCATAGTAGCAAAAACAGAAAATACCACTACACCAAGTAAAATAAACGAAACAAAGAACACAAAAGGTACAGGGAAAAAATCTTCGGGAGTAAATATCAAAGAAAATACGCCAAAAGCTACATTAACTGTTGCCAAACAGGGAAAAACTGATGCTGTTGCCGGAAAGAAAAAAGGAAAAGAAAAGACAACAGGAAAAGAAGGTACAAAACCAAAAGGGAAAGAAGCAGCAAAGAAGGAATACAAAGTCATAAAAACGCCTTCAAAACCAGAGAATGACAAAGCGTTTCAAGACACTCTAAAACATGTAAAAGGTGTTAAAGAAGAACAAGAAGTACATCCAAAATCTGAAACAAAAGCAGCAGAAGTAAAAGCCGCTGCAGTATTACCAGCAACAGATCAACAAAAAGTAAACGATCGTTCTGCACATTACAGTAGCATGGAAGCTACATCCAAAGCTGCTGCAAAAAAGAAATTTACCAAAGAAACATTCAAAGCATCACTAGAAAAAGAACTAAAAACTCTAGAAGAAAACTTACCAACGGACGAAGCAAGCGCAGAAAAATTCAAAAAAGACAAACCGTTAGACAAGGTAAAAGGAAACGTAAACAGTAATGTTACTTCAGAAAAAGACAAATTGGCTGGTCCGTTGGCAACCAGTGCAAAAGATCCGAATCCGCCAAAAAGTACAGCCAAAACCATAGAAGCAAAAGCGTTGCCTGTAGATACTGTTGGAAAATCCCCAAAACCAATCAACAAAAAATCGGCTACGGTAAAACCAAAACACAAAACAGAAATTTCCATGGAAAAAGAGAGCGATTCTCTTGATAATTACATGGAAGACAACAAAATTACCGATTCGCAGCTAGCCAATTCAAACGAACCCAAATTCCAAGAAGGACTCGCTTCCAAAAACAAAGCACAAGAAGAAGCCAAAAAAGCACCGAAAACATATCGTAAAAAAGAAAATGTTGTCTTAGGTAATGCTAAAGCTGAAGCTGGAAAAGCTGGGCAAGAAAAACTAGGAGCAATGTTCACTACGCGTTCCAACAGTTTTAAAGATGTAGCAGGCGCACAAGGTAAGAACGAAACTGATGACAAGCTAGAGCAAAAGCGTATCAACAAAGAATTTACACGTATCTATGACAAAACAAAAGATGCTGTTGGAAAACGTTTAGACAAAATATCGACGGATGTTGATGCTTATTTTGAAGAAGGTGGCGCGGTAGAAAGTGCAAAAAAATCCTTCGAAAAACGCGTAGAGAAAAAACTAGGTGATATTTATGGATGGACAACCATAGATGATAGTATTGCTAGTTTCTTTGCAGGAAGAGATGTAAATGCAGGCGCTGTAGAAGGTGTATTTCAAACGGAGAAAAAAGTATTCATCAACAAACTCGATAAAATATTTGATAGAATTTCGGGCGTGATTGCCAAAGGTTTAAATGAATCTATGACCTTAATTGAAAAAGGTAGAAAGGAAATGAATACCTTCTATGAAGGACTGAGCAAAAAACAAAAAGAACTGGCAAAAGATTCCTTAGACACTTTCAATGACAAATACACAGATTTAGAAGACACAGTAGCTTCCAAAGAACAAGAACTAGCGCAAGACTTAGCTAAAAAATACAAAGAAAATGTAGACAGTTTGCGTGCTACTTTCGACGAGATCAAAGAACGTGTAAGTTCATCATGGTTAGAAGCGGCATTTAACTTCTTAAAGGGAATTGTAGAAACCATTCTCAAAATAAAAGACATGCTCTTTACGCTCATAGCAGCGTTGGTAGATGCCATTACAGCAATCATTACAGATCCGATTGGTTTCTTAAAAAATCTTTTCTTGGGAATCAAGCTTGGGTTTGAATACTTCTTCTCAAACATAAAAACACACTTAATCACAGGATTAATAGAATGGCTAACAGGTTCATTAGGTGGCGTAGGAATTACAATTCCAGACAATCTATTCAGTCTCAAAGGTATCTTCAATCTAGTCATGCAAATACTTGGACTTACTTGGGATTACTTTAGAAGCAAGGCAGTAAGACTCTTAGGAGAACCTGTTGTCGCAGGAATGGAAAAAGCGGTTGAGGTCTTCACTATTATTAAGGAAAAAGGAGTTGATGGACTTTGGGAATATATCAAAGAACAATTTAGCGACTTAAAGCAAGTGGTGATGGATGCCATTCGGGATATGATCATTACCAAAGTAGTAGAAGCAGGAATCAAATGGATTATGGGATTACTGAGTCCTGCTGGTGCCTTTGTAAAAGCGGCTATGTTGATCATAGATGTCATACGATTCTTCGTAGAACGCGCAGCACAAATATTTGAACTCGTTACGGCATTCATAAACGGAATTCAGGCATTGGCTTCTGGCGGAATAGAAACCTTGGCAAAATCTATTGAAAAAGCCTTAGCAAAAACCTTACCAATACTCATAGGTTTCTTAGCGGCATTAGTAGGAATCACTGGCTTAACAGGAAAAGTACAGAAAATCATCAAACGTGTTCGCAAGCGTATTGACAAAGCCATTAACAAGGTGATTAAGAAAGCTCGAAAGGCTTTTAAGGGAATGGTGAAAAAAGGGAAAGCGAAAGTAAAAGGAGCATTGAGTAAAATATTTGAATGGTTAAGAATTAAAAAGAAATTCAAAGGAAAAGATGGAAAAACACATACTTTATATTTCAAAAAGAATGCAAAGGCTGGAGAATTAACAGTTGCCAGTAAACCAATGCGTGTAGCAGCATACCTAAAAAATAATAAAGCGCTATTAACAGCGGACAAAAAGACAAAACCAAGATATGATAATGCAGTTTCTCACACTAAAAAAATTGCTGATTTAATAAAACGCGCTGAAGCTGTTCCAAATACAGAATCTAAAGCTGATAAGAAAAAGCTTAAAAGGATAAATAAAGAAATGACGCGTACTATAGATAAGTTGAGTGCTGCTATGGCAGATTTGATGGGATTAACTGATGCTGACTATCCAGAAACTGCAAAATGGGAGTTCACAAAAGCATACAAAGGTTATCCTAAAAAGGTTTCTGTGTTATTATTATCAAACAAATCAGCAAAAGGCGGATCAAAACCAAGTGGAGATAATGCGGCATGGCCGTATATTAAAAATAATTATCAGTTAGATGAAAAAGGTAAAAAAGGAGCAAAATTATCCGAATATTGGGTACGTTTACATTTAGTAAGTGAAAAACTAGGAGGTAAAGGAAACGCTCAGAATTTAGTGCCTGGACCAAAAACTGTAAATGCTGCGATGGAAAAATATTCAGAAAATCCATTAAAATCAGCATTAAACAAAACATCAAAAAGAGATACCAAATTAAAATTCAAAAATGTATTATGGGTAGAAACTTCCGTTAGTTATTATCCAGATACAACAGAATATAATGGAGTTAAATATCGTTGGGCAAATTCGATAATAGTTAAAGGAGGTTTCCATTTTATGGACTTCAATAAAGCTAAATGGGTTAAAAATAAAAAACCTACATTTAATAAAAATTTCAGCTTACCAAAACCAAGTGTAGTATCAAAAGATTCATTGAACATGAATACAGCTACTAGAGCAGAAATGCTAGAACTTAACTTTGGAAAAGTTCTTCTATCTCGAGCTAACTTCAAGAAAGCATTAGATGCAAGTTATGATAAGTTTTTACAGCATAAAAACTACTCAAATACAGCTGACTTTAGAGCGAAAATGATAAGTGCTGGATATAGTATGACATATAAAAGCAAAAAAGATAATAAAGTAAGAGCTTCAAGATTAGCACTTTTTATTTCTGATCTTAGAAAGCTGGAAAGTAATAAATTAATAAAATGGAATTAAAAATTTTTAACATTATTGAGTATGAAAATACTTTTTACAATGACCTTTCATTCTTATTTTTTTATATAAGTATAAATTATGAAGCGAACGAAAGAAAACAGCAACAGTTAGCAAAGTATTTAAATGTAACTAAACTGTCTAAACCTCAAATAGAACTCTATAAAAATTTAGAATATCTAAGTATAGAGTATATTTACTTTGACGAAAAATCTAATAAGTACTTTTACGGAAACTGTTTAATTCCGTCAATACAAGATATTATAAATGGAAGTCCTTTCTCTACCAAAATAAAAAGAGATGAACATTTGAGAGATTTTCTCTGGGATAATATTGATGAAGTCGATTACACAGAAAAAATTAAGAATGCTATAATTATAGATTACATTAATCAAAACTCGAATACATTTACTATTGGTAAAATGGAAAAAGGAGAGTTAAAATTATACCTATGCTTATATCCTAATTATGTATTACCTCTAAAAATAGATATTATTGAATATGTAAAAATGTGCGATGAATTTAGAGGAAGTTACGGTTGGCATTTTCACTTTATTGATGTATCAAGATTAAATGAAAAGGAGCTTGATTATCTTTCAAAAATACGAACAGAAAATGTCAGAGATAAAATAGTTCAAACATTTCGTTCAGAAGCAGATGTATCAGAACTAAGTGATATAGAATTTTCAAATGCTAACGATATAGAAGTATGTTATTCCGAAAATTACTTTTTACTCATCACTGATAGCTTCGAAAGATTAAAAAATAAAGTAGAGAAAAAAGGACATTATAACTTAGAAACAGCATTACTAGAATGTCCAAAGCCATTAGATATATATAGTATAAATAAAGTAGAACATATACTTAAAAGAAAATTACCCAATGAATTATTAAATTTTTATCTTCAATATAATGGTTTCACCCTAGAATGGAAAGATGACAGTATTAAGATCGATGGTTATTCACCAAAAAGTAATTTTGAAATAGTACCTTTTCAAGAAGTATTTGGAGGGAGAAACTCTGAGAATAATAGGCATTGGGGACCAAATAAATATGAAGGATCTGTGGTAATGTCTGAAATTATGGATAATGAAACTTTAGCTATTGCTAGAGAATGCTATCCAATACTATTTTCTGAGTTTATAGATGTTGTCATGAAAATTCCAGATTTTGGTGAAATAGAGCTATATGGAATCATAAAAGGAGAATACACTCGATTGAACATAAGTTTTGAAAACTTTATTAAACTAATTATAAGATTGTGTGGAATTGATTTTTGGTATATTTTATTACCTGAATATAAACATCTGCAAGTAGAAGAACATTTCCCCGCTATTGATAAATTTATAGTAGAATTATTTCCTGAAGTAGATTTTTTATAAGCCTAGCATAAATATCTTATATAAGTAAAAATCCCCGCAAATCTATTTTTGTATATTTAAGAAAGTAAAATCGTACTATTATGGAAGCTGAGGAAAAAAAAAGTGAATCAATACTGACGAAATTTGGAAATGGTTTATATCATTTTTTTGCTTCGCTCAACAAATTTCGAAGATCTTCATTTCTGAGTATAATCATTCTATTAATCATATTTTTATTAGTAAAAGCACTCGATCAAGCGTATACACTTTTAGTAGATATGATTGAAGATGCGCCACTATCACTCATCTTATGCTACATCATCATTTCAGTATTTGCTTTGGTCATTTCACACTATCCAATCTACATATATTACGCAAAAGACATTAATGACAGCAAAGATGAAAACTATTGGTATGCACATGTTTGGTTGGGATTTTATAAAATATTTACCTTCAACAAAAAGCCAAAAGTGCAAGTGCAAACGGATTGTGAAAATCCAAAAGAAGAGTACAAGCAAGATTATTTAGCAAAATTCTTTCGCTACAGTTTAGGATTGATGATTTTCTCAATATGGACGTACTACATCTTCAAAACCTATGAGCCAAAATTACAATATGCGTACAATAATTTAGACGGAATTTGGTGGTGGAATCTATTCTTTTACAGTTGCCCATTTATCATAATGCTTATCATGTTGCCAAAAAAGCAACAAGTAGAAAAAAAGAATAAAGAACATAAAAAAACGAACACTGGCGATGCGAAATTCTACAAAAAATTCTACAATTACGGCGTTATAACGTTCTATGCTATCAGTACAATTTCAATCATATTACTACTCATCACAGCATTTGGGACAGTATTTAACACAACTTCATATTTCTTATTACAATTCCTAACGTTATCATTAGCTGTAAACTATATTTATTTCCGCTTATTTCGATCAAAACTCTACGACTACATGTCAATACGTTTCATCAGAAATATAGAAGTAAATTTCAACTATGTCGTATTTTTCTTTGTCATAGCATTACTGATTTTTGGTTTGATCGTCTACAGTAATATTGCAGTAGCATACGATTTACCATTGGTCAGCGCAATGGTGATATTACTAGGTTATTTATACATTATCTATTACGGATTGGCGTGTATTTTAAAATACCTATTCGTCATCCAAGCAATCAAAAGGCAAAGTATTGCTTACCAATGTAATGAAATTGATGAAGACGAATACTTACGATATTCAGGTTTAGAAGAAAGTAAAATATCACGAATTATTCCACTACAACAACAAGGGAAATTTGTGGAACACGGACGAAAGAAAACGACTTACTATTTAGTTGCCATAGCGCTGATCATAGGCTTGTCTATGGTTTGGCGAGAAAGTCCTGTACACGAACTCGATACTTGCGTAGTTCGTACAGACAATGAAGTCTTAAAAATGAACGATTACATGAGCGTATTGAACCGTAAAGTACAAAACGACAAGCCACTCATATTTGTTGCTTCTCATGGAGGCGCACTCAAAGCGAATATCTGGACAATGAAATTGCTCAATCACATTCAACAAGAAACAAAAGGTGAGTTTTTAGATCAAACGGCATCCTTTTCAGGCGCTTCAGGCGGAATGATGGGACTTTCTATGTATGCAGTTTTGGCAGGACAATATCCTAAAGATACTGTAAATCGCTTTGAAAAAATTACCAAACGAATAAACACTGTAGCACGAAAAAATTATGCTTCTATGGACATTTCCTATACCTTAGGTTGGGATTTTATTCGAAAAGCTGTCTTAATCAGACAACTTAGTCAACACAGAGACAGAGCGTATTATTCTATGGTAGCGTACAGAAACTTATTAGAAGACAGAGAAGGTAGAAAATTAGACACACTATCTTTTCAAGGATACTGGAAAGACAGTATTTATGATAAAAATAAATACTTTCCAGCAATATTAGTAAACACAGCAAAAACCAATGGAAGAAGAGGTGTTTTTAGTTCTGTCCGATTTGATCAAAATGAAAGAGACTTATTCTTAAATGCAGACAATTTAGCACAACTTGAGCCAATCATAGATGGTAAACGACCAGTCATATCTTTTTATCAAGCTGTTTCTTGTACCAATCGTTTTCCTGGATTTAGTCCTGCTGCAAAAATATCTGGCTACGGACATTATATTGATGCTGGTGCTATTGATAACAGTGGTTTATTGACAAGTTTAGATTGGTACGATCGACTCAAAAACGGAAAAAAACCGATCATAAAATCTGAAACCAATGTCATATTTGTAGAAATCATCAATGGACAAACGAATTACGTAAAATACCTGTTAGAAGAATTTAAAGATTCGACAGGAATTGATTTCATTCAATTTAATGAAAAAGAACAAGGAAATCTATCAGCTGTCATCAGTGCTGGAGCCAATTTAGATAAAAATCCAGATTATTTCAGTGACTTAATTAAACGTTTAGAAAAAAGAGGAAAAAAAGAAGTTCAAGAATTAACTAGCTTAAATGACACAATTGAAAACGATAAAAAATATCGTGTAAGACACATGCCAATCTACTTGCCGAGAGTCATAACAATTGATGCTGTAGAAGGTTTTGTTGGAGGAGAAATAGAAGGAACAATCAAAAATGCAAAGAACGAAACAATACAAATTAGAGATAGGCTTATCAACTTCTTACAAGCAAAAAACGAAGAAATCTACGCAATTACTGAAGATATCACGAATAGAAAAACATGGGATACATACGAACCTACTTTGGCGAGACACTTAAGCGAAAGTACCTTAAAATACTATGACAGCATCCTAAAAAACAGCGAATATATCAAAAAAGATATCTGTAAACTCAAAGAAGAATTGAAAATAAAATGTAATGATTAATCTGTAAAAAGGGGAAAAACACCCTCAGAAAAAGTGTTTCAACGGTTTCATAAAACTAGCAATCTTCTTTTATTTATATGTTCGATTTTAGCACATAAAAGTGCTGCTTTTACAAGCAAATAAATCCATTGAAGAAGCCATGACTACAGAACTTATAGATTACATAAAACAAGCGGTACGATATAGACTTGCAGAAGCTTCAGGAAGCGAAGAAGTCATAAACTTTCCTACATTTGATTTTGCTAATGACGATTCTGAATTCTCAAAATTTGTCACCGAAAACAATTTCCAAATACATGAAATTCTTATCCTATTGCTATCGATGTTACCATACATTGCACCAGGATTTTTAACCGATATTCTCTCAGAATACTTTCCAGATGGAAGCGATTTTCCAGAATTCGGCGGAGTCAAAGGAACACAGTATCGCGGAATCATTCCCACAGGAGAAACTGCCATATACATTGTTGTTGGAGACAATTACCGAGCGCGAAACTTTATCATTTCTATCTTTAATGAAGAACATGCTTTTTACCAAAAATCAATACTAAGTCTAGGAAATGTTCCTGCGAGTGAACCAAAAATTAGCGGAACACTATTATTGGATATTGAGTATATAGAACTATTTGTTTACGGATCGGTTTCAAAGCCAAAATTGAGTCAAGATTTTCCTGCTGAACTGTTAGAAACACAAATGGAATGGGACGATTTGGTATTGAGTGACAAAACACTCAATGAAGTCAATAATGTTCTTGTTTGGATGGAACACAATGAAACCTTGCTCAACGATTTTAACATGAAAGATAAAATCAAGCCAGGATACAAAGTCATGTTTTTCGGTGCGCCAGGAGTAGGGAAGACGCTTACTGCAAGTTTGATGGGAAAGCACACAGGAAAAGATGTATATCGAATCGATTTATCATTAGTGATTTCCAAATACATTGGAGAAACAGAAAAAAACCTGTCAAATCTCTTCAATAAAGCCAAAAACAAAGATTGGATTCTCTTCTTTGACGAAGCTGATGCAATCTTTGGAAAACGAACTGGCGTACGTGATGCACATGACAAATACGCAAACCAAGAAGTATCATTCCTACTACAACGCATAGAATCACATTCAGGTTTAGTCATATTAGCTTCCAATTACAGAAGTAATATTGACAAAGCATTTACACGAAGATTTCAATCCATCATTGACTTTGAAAGTCCAGGAATACCTGAACGCCTAAGGTTATGGCAAAAATACATTCCAGAAGCTTTTATGAGTGATGAACTCAATTTACAAACAGTTTCAGAAGATTATGAAGTTACGGGAGCTAATATTGTAAACATTGTGCAATATGCATGTTTGCAAGTCTTAGCTAATGGCGGAACGCAGCTTACCAATGAAATCTTAACAACAGCTATTCAAAGAGAATTCATCAAAGAAGGTAGAATGGTTTAAAAAAATAGACCTTATTCTTACGATTACTTTTTAATGAGTTTAGATACAAAAGGATTATTGTTTCCTATGAAAACTTTTACAATATAGATACCTTTTGCAACTTCTAGTTTTGATGTTACTAATTGTGTTTGAGAGTAATGTTCTTCTTTAATAAGTTTACCTGTAATATCAAAGATTTGTAAATTTACCTTAGCATAACGATCTTTCAAATCGATCAAAAATACACCATTTGTAGGGTTTGGATATATAGAAAAATTAATTTGTTTACTATCTGTATGTTCGACAACACTCAAAACCTGTGACATTTCCTCAATTTCACAAATACTCAAGATTCTATCATAAATATGAATATTATTTAAAGAACCTGTAAAGTTTTGAACTCCTTGATTACTTTTTCCAAGATACAGTTTATTGGTACTTGTTCCATTTCCAACTACAAAATTTTCATTAATACTACCGTCTAAAACACCATCAATGTACATATATGTTGTCGTTCCATCATTTTGAATTACAACATGATGCCATATTCCGTCTGTAATGGCATTAGTACTTTCATAAGAGCCGCTAGAACTACTATCAAAAAAACCAATAAATTTACCAGAGTTAGCCTGAATATACGCTCCAAATCCCATATAAGCACCTTGTAAGCAAATTTGTAAATCAGAAGTAACTGTACTAGACTTTATCCATAATGAAATTGCAGCTTTAGTAAAAGATGTATTATCAAAACTTGCAATTGAAGAAACTTGCGAATTACCATCAAAAACAATGGCAGTATCACCTGTAGAAAATGTTTCATAACTAATTGATGAACCTGAACTTAAATCATTGTCATTAACAGAATCAATAAGGTTGTTCTCAAATAGAAAAGAAGCTACAGGTAACTTTTTAATTCCATATAAAGCATCAATATCACATTGTGTTAGCATTCTATTATAAATTCGAACATCATTTAAAGAACCTGTGAAATTTTGAACTCCTAAGTTACTTTTTCCGAGATACAATTTATTGGTACTTGTGCCATTTCCAACTACTAGATTTTCACTAATACTTCCATCTAACACACCATCAACATACATATAAGTTGTGGTTCCATTATTCTGTATCACAATATGATGCCATAAACCATCAGTAATAGCATTAGTACTTTCATAAGATCCTGAAGAGCTACTATCAAAGAAGCCAATAAACTTACCAGAGTTCGCCTGTATATATGCGCCAAAGCCCATGTAAGCACCTTGTAAACAAATTTGTAAATTGGAAGTTGTAGTATTTGATTTTACCCAGAGAGAAACCGCTATTTCAGTGAATGATGAATTGTCAAAACTAGAAATAGTAGATGTTTGAGAATTACCATCAAAAGAAATAGCATAATCATTAACAGTTGTTAACTCATAAGAAATAGTCCCGTCTGAAGTATTTAAATCATTATCATTTTCAGTACCATCTAATAAAGTTTGATCAAACTCATAATGTGCTTGAAGTCCTTCTGTAATATTTTGTCCAAATAAGAAAAACTGTAAAAAAAATATAGTAAAAAAAGTGAAAACATATTTTTTAATCATAATAAATGTATTTACCTAATTTCAATTGATTATTTGTTCAAAACTATTTAAAACAAAGCGGATTACAAATAAATTGTGTTGATGGTTTATAAAAACAAGTAATCTAAAAATAATAAAAAATATAAAAAGTCTAGAAAAAATAGGGTAACAAATCCTTCCAATAGAGACTCTCTTATAAATAATAAAAATTACACCGATCTATACTTAGTAAATTCACAATATTTATCTAATAGAAATGTTAGAGGAATTATCTACAACAAAACTATTAGCCTCGGTGTTACTTGAGAAGGTGACGGAAGATATAATTCGTTTACTTTCTAAACTACAATAACTAGTAATAGGTAAAGCTTCAATCTGATACCAGATTGAGGCTTTTTTTAAAAGAAAAATAATTGTAACTTATGTAAGAATTAATAATTAGGTATGTTTGAAAAATCTTCAAAATAATAAGAGTTAAATTAAATAAAGAATATCTATGTCAACATATAAATTACAAATTTTCTTTTCCGATAATGAATTGCGCGCTATTTATGAAACAGGAGCCAATGTAATCATTTCAAAACCATCTATTAATGGAAATGATCCAAATGTAGCTTGGCAAGTGTTTAAACCTTTTAATGCAAATACGATAACTTGGGAAGAAAACTATGGAATTTATGCCTCTACGAGCGAATTGAAAAGTGGAGCAGAATTGAATCAACTAGCATTTATACCGATTGGTGCATCAATGGGTAAACTTTATAAGTTGGAAAGCAACGCTACCATTGATGGACCTTTGAGTGGAGGAACTAAAGGTTTTTATACGCTTACAAATAATTACTCTGAAGGAACCATTCCTGAAACTGAGAACTCAAAAAAACGAATTATGACACTTGGACTTTTTCAAGATGCTAACATCAATGGAATGAATATAAAAGGAAATGCTGTTTCAGCAGCACCAGTATTATTAGGAAGTACAGCGACTATGACACCATATTCAACGGTGTATATTTGGTTACAATCTCAAATAAGAAGTAATACTGTTGTGACAACAATTACATCTCCAAAAACGGCTCTGAGATTTACGGATAACATGCATGAAATTTCAGTTAGTTATGATATTGATTCTGGAAAGTTTGTTTCTAAATAAAAATCTAGTAATAAACTTAGCATTCCTTAATTTCAAAACAGGTCAATTCTGTTGAAAAACACGGTTTTGTGGAGATTTTAATAAAAAACAATAAACGCTCCTACAAAATTTTAAATCCTAATGGAATCATTTTAGGAAACTTGTAAAAAAAAACATACTTTTAAGTCCTGAATGTATAAAACATAAACGTTTTATATTATTTGTAGTATATAGTTATCTATATTTATAAATACTATTTCCCCATATTACAATTGCTAAAAGCCACAAAAGGAGTTACCAAAACGTAAATCTCGCATTGTATTTTTGAAAATAAATTTATTCAAAAAAATCAATTCATACCCAAGAATTTTGCAATCGATACTTACAAAAAAAGCATGTAATTATTAAAACCGATTAAAAACTATGAAAAAAAAATTACTATCAATTCTACTATTGATATTCACACTTCAACTGTTTAGTCAGACAGAGCAAGAAAGACAGAAGTTAAAAAAACAAAACAATAGTAGTGAATTATTAAAAATTGCGGAAAAATATAAAAGTAAGTACACTAAGAGTGATCTTTTAGCTATTGCTACAAAAAATAATTGGGAATACCGTATTGACAGAGACGGAACGTATTCTGAATTAGTAGGAGTATCTAGAGACAACAGACCAATTTATCATCAAACATATAATGAAGGCGCAGGAATCACGTCGAGAGCAAATACACTCTACACAGGAGGAAGTTTAGGACTTGATGTTCATGGAGAAAACATGATTTCAGGAATTTGGGATGCTGGACAAGCATTGCCAACTCACGAACTTTTCTCTGGAAGAATGACAGTTATGGATGGTGCTACTTCTTCACATTATCACGCTACGCACGTTGCCGGAACTGTAATAGGAACTGATCAAGTTCAAAACGGACTTGCGCGCGGTATGGCATTTATGGCTAGTGGACATTCATACGATTGGAATAATGATGTATCAGAAGTATCAACTGCTGCAAGTAATGGTTTATTATTATCAAATCATTCTTACGGACCAAATCCTGCTTTTGTATCAATCAATCAGTGGGGGAAATACGAAGATGATGCACAAGCATTTGATGATATCATGTTCAATGCACCTTACTTTCAATTTGTATGTGCAGCAGGAAACTCACGTGGTAGAGGTTATAATACTTCCAAAAATGGCTATGACTTGCTACTTGGACATGCGATGGCTAAAAACGGAATCACTGTTGCTGCCGTTTCAGAAGTAATAAATTATACAGGACCAGGAAGTGTACTCATGTCTTCATTTAGTAGTTGGGGATCAACAGATGATGGAAGAATAAAACCAGATATCTCAGCTAAAGGAGTAAATACATTTTCAGCTTTTGATAACAGTAATACAAGTTACGATACAATTTCTGGAACTTCTATGGCTTCACCTTCTGTAAATGGGACACTATTACTTTTACAGCAATACCACAACGAATTATATAATGAATACATGAGAGCGGCTACTTTAAGAGCACTGATGATTCATACTGCTGATGAAGCTGGAACTGATCCAGGACCAGATTATAGATTTGGTTGGGGATTAATTAACGCAGAAGCTTCAGCGGTAATAATTAGAGATAAAGATTTTTTCGCCATTATGGATGAAAATACGCTGCAACAAAATGAAACATATTCAATCAACTATACAGCATTAGGTACAGAACCTATAAAAGTAACCATCTGTTGGACAGATCCTGTAGGTACATTGCCTTCAAGTACTATTGACGATGCTACACCAGTATTAGTAAATGATTTAGATGTTAGAGTTTTTAAAAACGGTACGGAAATTTTCCCTTGGAAACTAGATATTAATAATCCTACTGCTGCGGCAACAACAGGAGATAATATTGTTGATAATGTAGAAAAAATACAAATTGACAATCCAACAGGAAGTTATGAATTTGTAGTGACTCACAAAGGAAACCTAGTAAACAATCAACAAGCGTATTCTTTGATCATAACAGGTGTTTCTAAAAATGATTTTTGGTTTGAATCTCAAAACTCAGATAATTTAGAAGTATGTAATACAGATGATACATTAACAGCTGACTTTGACTTTTTCAGATCAATCACGGCAAATGATGATGTACAACTTTCACTTTTAGGAGCTCCAGCAGGATTAAATGCTACGTTTTCTCCAGTAACAGTTACAAGTGAAAATACATTTAGTCTTCAGTTATCTGGAATCTCAACAGTTGCTACTGGCTCATATGATCTTACTGTAAGAGGAGTATCTACAGAAGCTACTTATGACTATCCTGTTACGCTAAACATCTATGATGGATTAACAGAAAATGTTACATTGACGTCACCTACAGATACACAAGATTCCTTAGAAATTCCACTTGTATTTACTTGGCAAGCGATCACAAATGCTAGTTCGTATCAAATTCAGATAGCGACAGAAGCAGCTTTTACAAACATAATAGAAGACACTACAGTAGCAACAAGCGAATATGAAGCTCAAAACTTAGCTGAAGGTAGTCAGTATTTCTGGAGAGTAAAACCAATAAACTCATGTGGAGATGGTAACTTTTCAACAGTATATAGTTTTTCTACGGCTTGTGCTAGTAACACAGATTTAATAATTCAGTCTGCAGCTTCATCTTCTATAACTCTAGAAATTATAAATTCAAATGCAAGCGGATGGGAAATAGAATATGTTCCACAAGGTGACACGCCAACGGGAACAGGAACTATAGTGAATACAATGAACCCTAGTTTTACAGGCTTAAGTTCTGATACTTGTTATGATTTCTATGTAAGAAGTCAATGCGATGTTGGTTTAAGTAACTGGAGAGGACCATACGAATTCTGTACATCACCTGATTATTGTTCAGGAGATCATTTTTATGATTCAGGAGGAGTTTCTGGAAACTACCAAAATGGTGAAAACTGGACAGAAACTATTTACCCTGAAAATACAGGAGATCGAATAAGAGCAGTGTTTAATAGTTTTCAGTTAGAAAATTGCTGTGATTTCTTATCAATTTACAATGGTCCAGATGCAACGTATCCTTTATTGTTTAATGGAAATGGTGGTAATTCACCAGGAACCGTAGTATCTACAGATATTAGTGGAGCTTTAACTTTTGTGTTTACATCAGATAGCAGTGTTACGGGTTCTGGTTGGAATGCATCGATTATTTGTGAAACACAACCTGCTTGTTCAAATATACCAACAGACTTACAGTTACTATCTGCAGCAGAAACAACACTAACAGTAGGCTGGACAGAAACTGGAACATCAACAAGTTGGGAATTAGAAATTGTGCCAACTGGAACAGCTCCAACAGGAACAGGAATTGTAACTACAAATAATCCTTACACTTTTACAGGGTTAACGTCCAATACTTTATATGATGTATATCTAAGATCTCTTTGTACAGGAGGTTCTTCAGATTGGATAAATGTAAATTCATTATCTACAACATGTGCAGCAATAGCAGCTCCATTCTTAGAAACATTCTCTAGCAATACAACACCAAATTGTTGGGTAGAATCTGGAAGCGAGAGTTGGTTGTTTAATACAAACGCTGCATATGCTGCTGCTAATGCTGGAGATCATACGCCCGGCGGAGGAACAAACTATGCTTGGATTGATGGTTCATCTCCAAATGGACCAAATCAAATCAGTACATTGACCACTAGTTTAATTGATATTTCAAGTTTAACTAATCCTGCATTAGAATTTTCAGTATTTAGCTATAACTCATCGGGTAATTTTTACAACACACTTTCTGTAGAAATCAATGATGGTGCACAATGGGTAGAATTATTAAACCTACAAGGAGCTACTGCGAATAATGGATGGCAAACATTTACATATGATTTAAGTACATATAGTTTACCTAACGAAATACAAGTTCGTTACACAATCACAGAAAATAGTCCTTCAAATCCTTATGATAATGATATTTTGATAGACGATATTTCTATTGATGAATTACCGGCATGTCCAAATACACAGCTAGATTTACAATTATTATCAGCAACATCATCAACACTTACTGTTGGCTGGACAGAAACTGGTTCAGCAACAAGCTGGGAATTAGAAATTGTACCAACTGGAACTGCTCCAACTGGAACAGGAACTGTAACCACTGATAATCCATATACGTTTACAGGATTAGACCCAATCACAGCGTATGATGTATATCTACGAGGAATTTGTACTGATGGTACTTCTGACTGGATCAATGCAAGCGGATTTTCAACAACTTGTACAGCTATAATAGCACCATTCTTGGAAACTTTCCCTAGTAACACAACGCCAAATTGCTGGATTGAGTCTGGAAGTGAAGGCTGGAATTTTAATACAAATGCGGCATACGCAGCTAGTAATGCTGGCGATCATACGCCTAGTGGAGGAACAAACTATGCTTGGATTGATGGTTCATCTCCAAATGGACTAAATCAAATAAGTACGTTAACAACAAATACAATAGATATTACAAATTTAACGACGCCTGCATTAGAATTCTCTGTGTTTAGTTACAATTCGTCTGGTAACTTCTACAACACACTTTCTGTAGAAGTAAATGACGGAACACAATGGATTGAGCTTCTAAATTTACAAGGAGCTACTGCAAACAATGGATGGGAAACATTTATATATGATTTAAGCACATATAATTTACCTAATGAAATACAAGTTCGTTATACCATTACAGAAAATAGTTCATCACAACCTTACAATAATGATATTTTAATAGATGATATTTCTATTGATGAATTGCCAGCTTGTTCAAATTCACCTAGTAACTTACAATTACAAGCTGTAACAGCATCATCACTTACAATTGGTTGGACAGAAACAGGAACATCGACAAGTTGGGAAGTAGAAATTGTACCAACAGGAACTTCACCAACAGGAATGGGAACAATTACCGTAGATAATCCTTATACCTTTACAGGTTTAGATTCTGGGACAGCATATGATGTATACATAAAAGCAATTTGTACTGATGGTAACTCAAGTGCTACAGCAGGAACTTTTGAAACGCCATTTAATTATTGTTCAGGAGATCGTTTCTATGATTCTGGAGGAGCTACTGGTAATTATCAAAATGGTGAAAACTGGACAGAAACAATTTTCCCTGAAAATGATGGAGACATAATAAGAGCAACATTCCATAGTTTCCAATTAGAAAACTGCTGTGATTACTTATCAATTTATAATGGTCCAGATGCTACATACCCATTATTATTTACTGGTAACGGATCCAATTCGCCAGGAACAGTAGAATCAACAGATCCATCTGGAGCTTTAACATTTGTCTTTACATCAGACTCTAGTGTTACAGGTAGTGGATGGGACGCAGAAATTATGTGTGTTACTTTAGGAATAGAAGAAGAAACTTTAAGAGAAAATGTAGTATACTATCCTAATCCTGTAGCATCAGAATTATATGTATCTGCTAGAAAAATGATCAAAAATGTTCAAGTATACGATTTCTTAGGAAGATTAGTAGTGACTCAAAAAGTAAATAACTTATCAGGAACTATAGATTTTCAAAATTATAGAGAAGCCGTATATATCATGAAATTAAACTTTGAAGATGGTACTTATTTAGATAATATAAAAGTCATCAAAAAGTAAATACACAAATATAAACACATCAAAAATCCTTGTTTTACTTAAAAAACAAGGATTTTTCTTTTTAAAACAATACGCTTATACAAAATATATAACGCTTACGAAATCATTCTAGGATTCTTGCTTGTAATATGATAGTTTTATTAAAAACACATCAATAAAATGCTCAAAAAAGTCTACGGAAGTGCCGTTTTTGGTATTGAAGCTACTACCATTACTGTAGAAGTAAATATTGCTAAAGGAATAGGTTATCACTTGGTTGGTTTGCCCGATAACGCTATTAGAGAAAGTAATTACCGTATTGCTTCAGCATTACAAAACAACGGTTATAAAATTCCTGGAAAGAAAATTACAATCAATATGGCGCCTGCCGATTTACGGAAAGAAGGAAGTGCCTACGATTTAACTTTAGCGATTGGTATTCTTGCTGCGTCGAATCAAATACAATCAGAAAATCTTGAAAAATATCTGATTATGGGCGAATTGTCTTTGGATGGAAGTTTGCAACCGATCAATGGAGTATTACCAATAGCAATCAAAGCACGCGAAGAAGGTTTTAAAGGATTCATCTTACCATCGCAAAACGCTAAAGAAGCAGCAGTAGTAAACAATTTAGAAGTATATGGAGTAGAAAGTATCAAACAAGTCATTAATTTCTTTGATCATGGTGAACCACTAACGCAAACTATTATTGATACACGCGCCGAATTTTTAAAGAATCTAGCATTTCCTGAATTTGATTTCTCTGATGTAAAAGGACAAGAAAGTATAAAACGTTGTATGGAAATCGCAGCAGCTGGCGGACATAATATTATCCTGATTGGCCCACCAGGCTCAGGAAAAACAATGCTTGCCAAACGATTGCCTTCTATTTTACCGCCATTAACCTTATATGAAGCTTTAGAGACAACCAAAATTCATTCAGTTGTCGGAAATGTAAAAGACAAGTCAGGTTTAATTGCCGAACGACCGTTTCGAAATCCGCATCATACCATAAGTGACGTCGCTCTGGTCGGCGGTGGAAGTTATCCGCAACCCGGGGAAATCTCGTTGGCGCATAATGGAGTTTTATTTTTGGACGAATTACCAGAATTTAAACGAAGTGTACTAGAAGTCATGCGACAACCTTTAGAAGACAGAGAAGTCACCATTTCTAGAGCGCGTTTTACCATTACGTATCCAAGTAGTTTCATGTTGGTAGCAAGTATGAATCCAAGTCCAAGCGGATTTTTCAATGATCCAAATTCACCGATGGCTTCATCACCTTTAGAAATGCAGCGATACATGGGGAAAATTTCAGGGCCTTTACTAGATAGAATAGACATTCACATAGAAGTTACGCCAGTTCCTTTTGAGAAGCTTTCCGAAGAACGAAAAGGAGAAACAAGTGCAATTATTCGTAAACGCGTCATCAAAGCAAGAGAAGTGCAAACTGAACGTTTCAAGGAATCTGAAATATTACATTACAATGCACAAATGAACACAAAACAAATTCGAAAGTACTGTAAATTAAATGCAGAAGCGCTCAACTTGCTCAAAACTGCTATGGAACGCTTAAATTTGTCTGCTAGAGCATATGATCGAATTTTAAAAGTAGCAAGAACCATTGCCGATTTAGAACAACAAAAAAATATCTTACCGGATCATATAGCAGAAGCTATTCAATACAGAAGTCTTGATAGAGAAGGTTGGTTAGGGTAATATAAATAAAAGTACCGTAGATACTTTAAATTTCTCTACGATACTATATAATCTATAACAATCGTTCGTCTAACTTACTGTAATCGCCTGCTAAGTCGAAGGGGAAATTTTCAAACATAGGATATGGCCCTGGAATTTTCAAATTAGGAAAATCAACATTTTTAAAACCAATATGTGTTGGTTCGAGAGATAGTTTATTATCAAAAATAAATTTATTAGGAAACCTTTTCTTCGTTTTTAGAAGATCTATTTCGGTAATTCTAGATTTATAATACACACTAGAATTAATTTTGAGTTCGTCTAATTTTATAAATCTACTCTTTTCACAAACATTTTTAGAGTCATAGTAGAAACATAAATCAAACACAACACTTTTATATTTATTATAACTCGGCAGTAAATATATTCTTAGCGCCTTTTCTATTTGTTTGTGTTTATCAATAATTTTTTCAAAATATGGTATTTGCTTCCCTGTATGTTCATCTAATTCTATCTTAGTAAGAACCATGTCTTTATCAGCAAAATACCTAATATTGCCACGAGCATCTCTTCTTGTTTTGTAATGATGTAAAATCATACCAAATGGACATTGAGCTATGTAGTTATAATATTGATAAAAAAGTTCGTAATTGACTATTTTTAATTTAGATTCTACTAAACTGAACTTAAAAGCTTTAATAGCTGTACTATAGTTTTGTTTATTAAACCAATCTTTTATATGAACTTTATTACGTAAACTTCTTGTATACGTATCTAAGCATTTATTATATCTGTTTAAATCTTCTTTTGTCGTTTTTTCTGGATGATTTCCTATATCTCTTAATGCGATATCTGCAAATTGTAAAAACTGAGAAAATTGAATTCTAGACATGTGAAACATCAGAACTTTTGAAATATTCATGTCTTTACCAAGAATAGCACTGATACTATTGATGTCAGGAAAAATTGTGCTCCATGGTGTGTATACAAAATCAGTAGGCGCATATCCTTTTATATGATCTGTGCTTAAATCAGTAATGCTATAATGCTCTGTATTTGGTTTAAAAAAATCTATGAAATTTGAATCTGAAGTTTTACTAAAAATACGTTGTTCTTCTATTTCTTCAGTTTCACTAATAACATTTTTTAAATCAGTTTCTTTTTTTTGTTCTTCTTTCCTTTTCTTGATCCATTCATCCCAGTTTCCCGTAAAATCAGGATCTTCCGTTTTCATAATCTTTTGCTTAAGCTTATCATCTAATTCTCCACCTTTATTCTTTGGAGGTTCTTCTTTTTTAGCGTCTTTTTTAGGAAAAGGTTCTAACTTAGGATAAGTTACTTTTGGTAATTTAGAAAATGTAGTAGATTCAGTTAGAATTTTAACGCCTTCTCCAGTAAATGTTTTGACAACTTCTGTAATCCATTCTTGTGCTGGAGAATCATGTGGTACTACTTTTTGATGGATTTCTAATGAGCCTTCAATACCTCCTTTCTGTATTGTTTTACCAAATTCGTTAGCATTAGAAACTCCAGCTCCTTTAAAGGAAGCAGCAGCTGTGATACCATATTTTTTACTACTAGAAGTACTTTCACTATTACGTTTGATGATTATATTAGCAATTGCTCCGGACTCAAGAAATAATCGAGAAATGAAACCTGTACCATAAGCTTCTATGAATTCATTATGTAGTTTTAATTTTTCCAATAAGTCGGTTTCATTCATTAATGCTTCATAAGCTCTCTTTACACCAGGCATAAGACAGTTGTAGTAATCTTTTAAAGAATGTGGATCTAAATTCAAAAGCTCTATATTCTGACCTACAATTTTATTACTTAATTTACAGTTTATAGTTGATACTTCTGTTAGTTTGCTACTGCTTTTTTGCATACTGAAACCGACTCCTACTTTAGATTTTAATAAACCAAACTCTGCCTTGGCATGTGTTCCAAAAAAATCATTTTGATATTTAGAATCATTATCTGAAGAAGCTGTTAAATGAAATTCTAAATCTCCTCGATTCGTTCTAATAAGTTTATTGCCTGCCAATTTTTCTATGTCAAACCCTTGTGAGTTAAACTTAATCTCTCGTGTACGTGCGTTAAAACATGTTCCGAGATTTACTCTACGTATATCTATATCATTACTCATTATCGTTCGATTTAATTTTCATAATGTAGTAAAGCGCAAAATATGGAGGTCTATTATCAAATGGCGCGTTGTTTCCGACAGACTTAATACTGATACAGTTTTCTAATTTATATGTCGTATCATCACCTTTATTAAAATACATACTTTCCGCCGTTCCAATACCACTGCTTTTTTGAGCTACAAATGTTTTCGGAGACATTAATCGTGTACTATTAGTTTTTATATCATGCCTGTGAGCGGGTAAATTATTCACAGTTAGTTTTATATCGTTGTGACCTCCATGATCACCTACCATATATTTTTTACCAGCGCCTACTACAAATTGATTTCTTAAATCAGGAGTCTTATTTGTACCGTCGCATATTACCCAGTTTTTTAATTTGTTAAGATCAGCCAATGTGCCAGACCACATAATAATAGCGCCGCCTGGCAATTGAGTTAAATAATCATTATTCGCATAATTAGCCATAGTTTGATATTATAAAGTTTTTCCTACTCTGTTTAACATTAGGTTTTTCGGATTTCACCATTACTAAGCTTTTAAAATGACGCCTTTTAATTGCTTTGTTTATGATAAATGTAATTATGGAAATGGTGCATCGATTAAATTATTCAATAAACGTAGAAAAATATGCTGTGAACGATTAAAAAATAGGAGCGAGTATTCTTTCTTTATTTGTGAATAAAATATATATTAGTAAAATACTAACCCTAATAATTCTACCATGGAAGAAATCCAATTTAATACTATTACGAAGTACAAAGTAACAGAAAGTGCCCCAAGAATTATTGATATAAATACAAAAACAAACTCTATTGGACCACTAGTACAGATAGATAAAAATGGTGTCATTCACATCACAGCTCATTTTGTAAAAGATATTATTGAGGACAATATTTTTATTCCAAAAAATGTAGAAATCGATGAAAACATTATAAATATTGACATTAATATTGAAAATAAAAATAAAGAAATAGATGGTTTACTAAAACGATCTCACTGGGAATTAGTTTTAGAACCAAATAACCAAGAAGATGTATTAAGTTTAAAAGAAGTAGCTGTCAATATTGATTTCAATGAAAACATTGGAGAACCCAAAAGAGGCACTAGAGTAATTCCACCTAAATAAATAATAGGGAAATTTTAAAACAATCAACCTATTTTTTAACGATGAAAACTACCAAGCGTTTCATGTATCTAATATGTATATTCTTATCCAATAGTATATTTGGACAAGGTTCATATACCGATGATTGGTTTAAAAACCATTGCGATTATTGTAATATTAACACAGAAAGACAGCAAAAAATAGTTGAAACAGCAAGTGCATGGCATAATGCACATGTAAGTTTTGCTAATAATAAGTTTAAAGAAGCAAAACGATATATTCTAAATGATGCTAAAACAAACGATACACTAATACAATTATTAGAGAAGCACATTTTTGTACAACTAGAAGTAGAAAACGAAGCCAAAAAATACTTCCTCAGTATTAGTAATACAAATAATAAAAAAATAAAACAATTTGTATATAAAAGTTTAGGAAAACTATATTTTGATAACAAGCAATACGATTCAGCTTTCATTTATTATAATAAAGCGATTAAAATAGAAGTGCCTAAAACACATTTTTTTACCATAGAAATAGATGAAAGTAAGGCTTTTATATATCTATCGAAAGAGAATTATAAAGTATCAGATTCTTTATATAAAAAAGTGTTAAGACTATACAAATTAAGTCAAGATTCAATTCAAATTGCTAGAAACTACTCCAACTTGGGTAATTTATATTTTGAGCAATATGAAGATAATACCGCCAAGAAATACTTTGATTCTGCATATATATTTTCCAAACCTCTCAAAGACTTAGCGCTAAAAAGCACCATTGCTTTTAACTTACATCTAATAGCTGAAGTTTCAAAAGAACATGAAGCTGCTATCAAATACTTTAAAGAGTATACTATACTCAACGATTCACTACAAAAACAAAATGCGATATGGCAGGTTGCACAAGAAAAAGAAGCGTTCAATATTGCTCAAAAACAAACGGAATTAGACCTAAAAACAGCACAACGAAATACATTCATAGCAATTTCTATTGGAATTCTTCTTGTATTGCTAATAGGTTTTGTATTCTACAGAAAATTAAAGCAACAGCATAAACAAATCCAAAAGTTAAATAAAGAACTCAACGAAACAAACACAGTTAAAAACCAATTATTTACCATTATAGCACACGATTTACGAAGTCCTGTAGCGCGTTTAAAGCAATTATTTCAACTGAAAGCAATTAAAAAGGAAGAAACTACTCCTACAGATAAAAATGTAACTCAAATTATTGATTCACTCAGTCTACTATTAGATAATTTATTGAATTGGTCATTGAGCCAGTCAGACTTGCTTTCAGTTCAAAAGGAATGGTTCCCATTGTGGCAAATTGTATATCAAATAGAACTGCAATACCAATCATTAATCGAAGAAAAGAACATTCAATTTAGCACGAACATTGAGAAATCAGTTTTAGTATATGGCGATATGGAAATTTTTAAAATTGTTATTCGAAACTGTTTAGATAACGCTATAAAATTTACGCCAAAAGACGGTAAAATTATGATTTCAGGCAAAATAGATACTGAATCATTTACAGTTTTTATTACTGATTCAGGCATTGGAATTCCTGAGAAAGTATTGAAAAGTATTTTCGAAATAAAATCAAATAAATCACAAAAGGATACCACAGGTAGAAAAAGTTCTGGTTTAGGTTTAATGCTAACAAAGTCTATGATTCAGCTTAATGGCGGAACTATAAAAATAATGCAAAACCCAAAAGGAGGAACGATAGTAAATATCTCATTACCTTACAAAAATGTAGCATAAACCACTATGGAAAAAATAAATATTTTGATTCTTGAAGACAGCGTAGAAGAAGCTTCGATACTTACAGAAATACTCTCAGAACACTATACTATTTGTGGAGTTGCGACAAATTTAGAAAAAGCGATAGATTTGTTTAACACAAGCAGCCCTGACATTGCAATTTTAGATATTTTCATAGATGGTGAACGAGAAGGAATTCAATTCGCAGATTATATCAACAAAAGTAGACCAATTCCAATTCTATTTTTAACCAACTCAAAAGATAAGTTATCATTCACAGCAGCAAAAAAGCAACAGCCATATAGTTACTTATTAAAACCAGTTAATCCTTATGGAATAAGGTTTTCAATAGAACTAGCTATTGAAAAATATGCAGACCAAATAGGGCAACTATCAACAAAAATCGAAAATGCCTTACAAGTAGACAACAAACTTCTTATCAAAAAAGGAAATGTCTTAATAAAGGTTGCAATTAATGATATCTATTATGTAGAATCAGACGATAAATACTGTTACATTTATACGGAAGATGCACGTTTCTTAGTTCAAAAATCACTCAAGAGCTTTGCCGAAACCTTACCTGACAATTTTGTGTCACTTCATCGAAAATACGTAGTGAATACAGATAAAATCTTATCAGTATATCCAACAGATTATACGTTAACACTCAGAAATAACATAAGTTTACCAGTAAGCCAACGTCATCGAAAACAACTATTAGATATTTTTACAATCATCAAATAAAGGCTTCAAAAATAATTTTCAAAGCCTTTTCATTTCCCTTTATTAAATTGGTGTTACTCAACGAATTCGCAATAATCATATTCATTTTTGTATTAGAATTCAATCACGATTCATGTTTTACCAAACAATAATGTGAAGTGTTTTTAGTTGACGCCTTCGCATTCTTTGTACCATTGCTGTAAAGTTTCCTGAGCTAATCGGTCGTTCTCTGCGCTAATTCCGTCTCCTTCTGGATCATTCGTCAATGAATAATATACAATTGAAAGTGAAGCACAATATGCTTGTCGATTCGTTAAGCTAGCTTCTGTTCCTCCGTTAATTTCACGTTGTTGCTCTTTACTTAAAACGGTTCCGAGATTTGAAATGTTTTTTTTCATAAATTGAATTTTTTGAATTAATAAAAACAGATTTCATTTTATGACACGCACTGTATATGTCAGCAAAAACAAAAATGATCTTTATGCCTTTGCTTTACAAAGCAACAATTCAAAAAAAAGGAAAGCAAATTGAAGAAAGTTACATTCATAAATTCATACTATACATTCATGAATCTGTACTTTTTCTGTAAAAAAGAGTATTTTTAAATAATACAAAAAACTACCACCTTGAAATCATTTTGCATATTTAAAAAACAACGTACGTTTTTAAAAAATAAATTCCCATATCAAATACTGTTGCTTCTTATGTGTTTTTGCTCCAGTGATGAAGAGTATAAAACCATCAAACGAATTGAAAATAAGGATTATCAGGAGATTTATAGTTTATACAATGAGGCTGAAACATTAGAACAAAAAATTTTCTATGGAAAACGTTTCCTTGAAAAAGCTAAAAAAGAAAAAGATCTCAAAGATCAAAAGAGCAAAAAAATAACTGGATATCGCATTTTGTCAGTAACCTATACAGATGAACGAGTATTGGCATACAGTGATAGTATTATTGCGCTAACAACAAAAGAAGCTACAATACATTATCCAGCAATTGCATACGAGAAAAAAGGCGATTTCTACTATCAAAAACGAGCCTATCAAAGAGCTTTAGATAACTATTTGCAATTTTATGAATATGCAGAAAAGTTCAATCAAAAAGATATGATTTCTCGTGCTAAATACAATGTAGGTATTGTAAAAAGACGTACAGGAAATATAGAAGAAGCTTTGCAATTGTATCGAGAAAACTATGCGTATAGCCAAAAGAATCAAGATGAAATTCTAGCCATTGAGTATTTAAATTCAATTTCTGCATTGGCAAATATTTTCAACGATATTAAAAATGTGGATTCTGCAAGGTATTACAATAAAATAGGGTACAAAGAAGCTATTCGTTTGCAAAAAGAATCATATGTAAAGCATTTTGCGTTTAACCAAGGTGTAACGAATTATCACGATAAAAATTACACTGTAGCTATTGATAGCATTGCAAAGCATCTATCATACTTTGAAAGTATCAATGATGATGATAAACTTGTATTTGCTTACTACTACACAGGAGAAATATACAGAGAAACTAATCAGGAAGAAAAGGCAATTCAATTTTATAAAAAAGTAGATTCTATTTTTCAAAAAACGCAATCGATATTTCCTACCATACGAAAGGCATATTTGCGGTTAGACAATTACTATGAAAAGAAAAAAGACTTAAAAAAACAGATCTTCTACAAAAATCAACTCATCAAAGTTGATAGCATTCGTACAACAGAAGAATTATACCTAAACAAAGCTATTTTCAAAGATTACGACATTCCAAAATTAAGAGCAGAAAATGAAAACTTACAAAATCAGAAACATGAACAAAAAAAGACATATAAAAGTGCAATCATCATACTATTCATTCTAATTCTCTTATTGCTCATTGGTTTTGGTATACAATATCGCAAACGAAAAACATACAAACACAGATTTCAAGAAGCCATTCATGCATCAAAAACCGAGACAACTGTTCAAAAACGAACTGCAACAACACAAAAAATAGCAGTTCCTGATGAAATTATTGACAACATTCTGCAACAACTAGAAACATTTGAAAACGAAGCCGAATTCATTTCTAATGAAATCACGCTAAACTCTCTTGCAAAACAGCTTCAAACCAATCCAAACTACCTGTCGAAAGTTGTAAATCATTACAAAAAATGTTCCTTCTCAAATTACATTAACAACCTAAGAATTGAATATGCCATTCAGCAACTAAAAACAAATCCAACCTTTCTAAAATATACAGTAAAGGGCATTGCTGCAGAAGTTGGTTTTAACAATGTGCAATCGTTCTCAAAAGCATTTTACAATGCAAAAGGAATCAAACCATCATATTTTATCAGAGAATTCAAAAAGGTGCATAACAAGTAAAAAAATACCAAAAATGCTATACATTCATGAATATATACTTTATCATCAAAAAAAAGAAGACCTAAAAAGTCTATTTTCTTTAGTTTACATCCATAATTTTTAAAATCATTAATCATGAAAAAAAAATCATTAGTGCTTTCGCTAAAGAAAACCAAAATTGTCAATCTTTCTACAATGTCTAGTTTATATGGAGGTACAGATCCAATAGAAACAGATATTCACGATCCAGAAGCTTCTTGTGGAGAATGTACCACAAATGATACGCACATGACAGATGACAAATCAAACACCAACAATAGCATACCAACCATTGGAGGAATCACTTCAATAATAGGTAGCTTTTTTGCCTGTAACAATCAGTAATAAACACAAACTTAACATAGTTAGAAGAAGCTAATCGCAACTAGGAGAGATCTTCTTTGTACATGTAAAGATGTAAGTAATTCTATAAAATAAATGCTCATAAAAACACTATCAAAAGATATTTATGAGCATTTGTTTATATACTAAATTATTTACTCGTAAGGATTAACTTTTTAGTGTAGATCTTTTCGTTATATGTGTACTTAACAATGTATACTGTATTTGAAGTTAACTGTGCAACATTCATCATTTCTGTATCACTAGCAGTTACAATCAACTTTCCTTGCATATCGTAAATATGTACATCGTCTACAAGTTTATCAAAAGTAAGTGTATTTGTAAGCGGATTCAAATACAAATTCACCAAAGCTGAATTTGAGTCAAACTCAGTTATGGAAAGAGTTTCAGGAACTAATCTAAACAATCCGCTACCGAGTGTTGGAGATGTTCCAGAAAAATAAAGTCTACTATTATTATCGCGCTTCAATCCGCCAGCAAAAGTAAACAAATCGTTATCATATACTGGTACTGTTCCTGCGTCGGTTCCGTCTGATTCATGAATAACACTAAATATTCCAATTGTGTAAATTCTATTATTATTTACAATTCCTGTAGAAGTAGAGATAGACATTCCGCCACCAGTGCCAGGATAAATATCTTTCACCAAACTCATCGTTTGTCCGTCAGTTTTCCATAATTCAGGACCTAAATCATCTCTATCAACAACTCTGTAAATTTCATCATTATACACCAAACCGCCATCAACTAAATCTCTTCCCAAAAACTCACCAAGCGTAGTTAAAGTAGGCTGACTAACGCCATCAGAAACATAAGTGTCATCTTCGGTTGTAATATAAACTTGATTACCAATAACAAACGGCTCAGGTATTTTAAACTGAGTATTAATGTTAAAAGTAAAATCTGAATTCATCGTATCGGTAGTAATATTTAAAGAAACATAACTTCCCACACCATTTGCCGTATGTATCGTGTAAATAAGATTATTGCCAAGTCTAAAACTACTACTAGTACGATTAATAGAAAATGAAGTACTAAAAGAATTAGAAAACAACGTTTGAAAACTATTACTAGAAATATTGTATTTGACTAGACTGTAAGTTTTATTTGATGAAGAGACAAAATCAGCTTCATAAAAATAAATACTATTATTTTCTAAATGAAAAGCATCAAGATAAGCCGCACCAAAAGTGGTTACGACTTGGTCTGTATTCAAATCTCTAAAATGAGCAACTCCAGGCGTATAATAAATTAAAAAATCTCCAACTATATCAAAACCGTCTAAATTGGTAACATTTAACACTTGAGTAACTGTTTCAGTAGTAATATTATATTTCCAGACCTTTCTACCAAATCTAAAATAAATAAGATCATTATACCTCGTAAAACTATTAAAGCTAGTCCAATCTACATTAGAAGTGCCAAAAAAGCTAGTGATCAGTTGAGTAGACTCATTCACGGTATCGTACAACACCAAATAATTCTCATAATTATTATTTGTATCGTTATAAAGTTTAGTACTACAAAGCATGATATCATTCTCACTTAAAAAATAATGAGAAATCATTTCTTGATCGTCCAAGCCATAACCGTCAGGCGGTAAAATTTTAGTAATTTGTTGTGCATTCAAAAAGCACAGATAAAAAAGTAAAAATGTAAAAAAGGTAAATTTTTTCATCAAAAATAAATGTTGGTAACATTACAAAGGCGCAAATCGGTATGCCCTATGTAAAATTGAATAATTAATAATAAGTACAAACCTACTAATAATACACATACATAAAAAACATTTATCAATTTTAACCATAATGGCGTAACCTCCTAAAAATGGAGGTCGGGCACTCACTACTCGCTTTTCAAAAAATAGTTTCTTGTGCTTGCAAGAACTATTTTTCAAAAGAGCTCAAACAAACCGTTCGATCCCTTACGCAACATCAAACTTCTAGAAGTATTTTCTATATAACTATGGAATTTTCTAAAATCTGTTCACTCACAAATTTTCATCGCTCACAGCACAAATTTCTTCATTCATGAATTATTGATAATCTATGTTGAGTTCACAACTACTTTTACCATGTAAAGCAGCAACAAGAAACCACTTTTAAAGCATTACATGGCGGAATCTGAAAAGCCTAAATAGAGTAGGGGAATCAACTAAAATTAATAGTTATGTCAAATTTTATAGAAAAAGATAAAAACCAGAAATACAATACGTAACAAAAAACAAAAATTATGACAAAATCAAATAAAGACAAAAGAGCACAAATTATACACAGTTTTTCATTAGCTAGCAATTCAGCTTTTGGAGTTATTTTTAAAGAAGAAACAACTTGTCAACAATCGTATAAAAAATTACAAAAATTTGTAACTAAGGTATCTGAAAAAGTAATATCAGATGAAAAAACGAAGAAATATATTGGAGAAGATTGGGAAACAGTTTGGGGACCAGTTGTATATTCAAACGATAAAAACTCATCATTTGCTAGAGCAGATAATACAATGGGAGTTTACTATTCAAAAAGTGAAAACTTATTTGTAATTGCAATTGCTGGAACGAATTCTATTTCGAGCTTTGGCTGGATGAAAGAAGATTTTGATGTAAAGAGCACTAAAAGATGGAGAAGCATTACAGGTCATGGATATGGTTCAATTTCGCAAGGAACTGCTACAGGATTACATATTTTAACAAAGGAAATGCAATTTGAAGGCGCTGATTTTTTTACAGCAATCAAAAGTTTTATGAATGACAAAGAAATAGAAAAAACTGAAATTGCAGTAACTGGTCATAGTTTAGGAGGAGCGCTTTCTCCAGCATTAGCTTTGTTTATTTCCGATAAAAAAGCTGAATTTGGTTCTAAAGCAACGATAAAGATATCAACATATCCTACTGCTGGGCCAACTATAGGAGTAGAAACTACCTTTTATCGATCAAAAACAAGCTTCATTCATTATTACGAAAAACAAATTAGTGAAGGTAAAATTGACTATCATGCCGTAAAAAATAATTTAGATATAGTGCCAATGGCTTGGGACAAAAGTGACCTAGTCAAAATCCCAGATCTTTACAAAAAGCATGGTATCACAAATAAAAGCTTTAAAACATTAGCACTTGTAGCTATATTAAATACAATTAATAAAGACAGATTTCCTCCACAAGTTATATATAAGCAAATTCAACCTTTAAATTCATTGGAAGGTACGTTTGATGTGGCTATGGATAACAAAGCTAAAGAATTATTTAATTTTCTTAGAAAAAACCCACCTCTTACAGAATCTTGGATTCCAAAGCCACTTCACGAAAACCTGAAAGGTTTAGAAAGTTTGACTAGATTTTTTGTGCAAGCTTCTTATCAACATACTACAGCTTATAATAAATTATTAAATGTAGAAGACTTCTTAAAACGATATTCAGAGATTAGAACAAAATGTTTAAAAGAAGATCAATTAACAGTTAAAACTAATAATACTGAAGAAAAGGTCATGGAAATGACCAGTGAAGCTGTCGGTTTTGATATAAATAGTTTGTTTGAATTAAGCGAGTTAAGTGATGAAGAATTAAAAAAGTTAATGGAAGAAGTAGAAGAATAAATTATATTCGCCTTATGTTAAACGTATCCAATATCAACTTACAATTGATGTTGGATGCTTTTTTAGTTTAAAGGAATCAATTCCTTATTCCACTCATCACAAAAACATAAAATCCATCACAAAGCGTATGATAAATACGACTCATTCAGAAAATAATTTTGTAAATTATAGTCGCTTTTTACACAAAGAGTCTGACCATGACCAAAATTACGAACTATTTTTTGCGAAAACATCAACTTGTTGACAATCAAACGTATTATTTAAAATTATCTATGATAATAGGTATTGTCCTAACTATTTTTGTATTCATATTTGATCCGTATGATAACTATTTGGCAATTCCAAAATTTGAAATTCCAATACAAATCATTCAACTTGGCTACGGAATCAACACAGCATTCGTAATTTACACGCTATATTGGATACTCTTTCAAAAATTAGGATTTGCTAACGAAAATCGTCCATGGAAAACCTATCAGCATTGGTTGTTTTTAGTAGCAATCTTAAGTATTGCAGGTTTTTTAGGAACAATCTATCATCGATTCATGATGGATGTTGGCGAAGTAGATCCAAACTATTATGTATTTGTCACTATTCCAAGATCTATTATCATTGCTATTCCGTTGTTTATCATTACGATTCTATTAGATCAAATCTATACAAACAAAGCGACTCCAAAAACAATAGAAACATCGCTCAATTTGACAGCGAATCCATTAAAAACAACTTCCTTAAATAACAAAATCATACTAAAATCACCAGTAGTCAATCAATGCATAGAAGTAACTCCAGCTGCTATTGAATACATAAAAGCTTCAGGGAATTATGTGGAAATCTTTGCTACAGGAGATAAAAAACCACAATTGTTACGTGCATCTTTACGATACATTTCTGAAAGAATACAACCGTATCATTTCATCATAAAATGCCATAGACAGTACTTTGTAAATGTTCAAAAAATAAAATCTCACAAAGGAAATTCACAACGTATCTTACTATCATTTGAAACGACCAAAGAGCAAATTCCTGTCAGCAAACGACATACTAAAGAAGTGCTTTCTTACCTAAAACAAGTCGAAAAATAAGAAATATACATTCGTCACAAAACACATTCATTCGTCACAAATCTTTTTAAACATCTGAAAAACAGGTTAATATTGATAGGTGGTTTCAAAAAATAATACTGCAAAAATCAGTTTTGAAATCGCGAAAAACCAATCAATAACCATCAAAATTTCAGTAGTATGAAAAAAAAGAACATCAAAAAACTTAGTTTAAACAAAGGCTCCATATCACAATTGGACAAAATTAATGGAGGAAACCCAGCACCTACAATGATTACATTGCCAGCTTGTGTTTCTGTAAACGGAACCTATTGCGCTACAAAATGTAAATGTGCCACCGAACGTATCCTAACTTGTTGGATATGCTAACTTTTTCCAAATCAATAATGAAAAGCGAGCTTTGGCTCGCTTTTTTTAATGCCTAAAATTATCAGCATGTAAGCATTTCTGAAAATCAGAAATATTATTATTTACAGAGTGGATCCAAATATGTATATATTCAATCATACCAAATGCTGAAGAAAATGCAATATGATATTCATAATATTGTGTTCCTAAAATTCTCATATTAGACTTTTTACGTTCAATATATCGAACATTTTCAAGCTTAATCTTTCTATGTAGTTTTGAATTTTTAAGATGTAAAAATTCCGTATCATAAAAAACATTGAAAATCTTATGATATGTTTTCAATATATACCATGTAGATATACTTGTAATTATAAAATAACTTATCAGTAAAAATAAAAGACTATTCTTCAAAACTAAAGTCAAAACAAAAAGTAGCATTAGCGCAACCAATACTATTGGAATAATTCGTAATTGGATATTATTTGAGGAAAGATATTTCATGCACTATAAGTCTATAAAAAAAGAATCTTGTTACGTATGCAAGAACAAAATGATTAGTTCAAACAAAGAACAAAGTATAAGAAGTTTTAGCATGTTTACAAAGTCTACACAGAAATTCCTATCTTGATACCTTCAACCAAAACACCATCAAAAATTGAAAAAAATCAGCTACTTTTTAATGCTTTGTATCTTCATACAATGTCAACCCAAAGAATCAGCAAAACCAACTTCTCAAACATCAAATACCAATAAAACAGTGAAGGTTTCTACTAAAATTGCCACATTATCCTTAGCAGAAGCCAATCGTTTAGCAGCTTTGCCGTTGCACTGTATGCAGGAAGAATATCCTAACAAACTAAATCAAACCATCGGAAGTGCAGCAGATTTACAATCGCCAAAAGCATTGCATCCAGCATTTTACGGTTGCTTTGATTGGCATTCATCAGTTCACGGACATTGGTCGTTAATTACATTACTTAAGCAATTTCCGAATTTGGAAAATAGTGCAGAAATCAGAGAAAAATTAGCACAAAACATCTCCAAAGAAAACATAGAAACCGAAATCTTATACTTCAAAGGAAAATACAACAAGTCGTTTGAACGTACGTATGGTTGGGCATGGTTGCTAAAATTAGCAGAAGAATTACATACATGGAACGATCCGTTAGCACGCGAATTAGAAACGAATTTACAACCAATGACAGATATTATTGTACAAGGATATCTAGACTTTTTACCAAAACTAAATTATCCAATTAGAGTAGGAGAGCACACAAACACTGCATTTGGACTTACATTTGCGTATGATTATGCGAAAACAGTCAAAAATACAACCTTAAAAAGCTTAATAGAACAACGCGCAAAAGACTTTTATATGACAGATGAAAACTGTCCAATCTCATGGGAACCAAGTGGATTTGACTTCTTATCGCCATGTTTAGAAGAAGCAGATATCATGCGTAGAGTGTTAGGCAAAAAGGAATTCAAAACTTGGTTGAATACATTTTTACCACAATTAGGCGACAAAAACTTTGAATTGGCACAAGGAAAAGTATCAGACAGAACCGATGGGAAACTTGTGCATTTAGACGGCGTAAACTTTAGTAGAGCTTGGTGTTTATATGGAATTGCGAATGAATTCCCAGAATATGCACACTTAAAAAATGTCGCAAACGAACACATAAACTATTCATTGCCAAGTATTGTAGACGATAATTACGAAGGAACACATTGGTTAGGTTCATTTGCAATATATGCCTTAAACACAGCTGCCAATGTTCAAATGGATTAAAAATATTGGACCAGGAACACTGGTTGCGGCAGCATTCATAGGACCAGGAACGGTAACACTTTGTACAAAAGCAGGTGTGCAATTTGGATATGGCTTACTCTGGGCAATGTTACTATCTATCATTGCAACCATTGTATTACAAGAAATGGCAGCTCGCACAGGAATCATAACACAAAAAGGCTTAGCAGCTGTCATCAAAGAGCAAATAACGAGTCCATTATTACGAAATTTAGCACTTTTCTTAATCTTAGGTGCTATAGTCATAGGAAATGCAGCGTATGAAGCAGGAAACATCAGCGGTGCTGCATTAGGGATGCAAGTATTCGGAGAAGCAGCTACAGTATTCTACCCAATACTCATAGGAATTATAACGTTTATCGTACTATTTATAGGGAATTACAAAATATTAGAGCGAAGTTTAGTGAGCTTAGTATTGCTAATGAGTATTTCGTTTTTAATCACGGCAATTTTAACAAAACCAGACTTATTAGCAATTCTTAAAGGGACATTTGTACCAACCATTCCAGAAAATAGTATTCTCATCATCATTGGACTCATAGGAACAACTGTAGTGCCATACAATTTATTTCTGCATGCGTCTTTAGTAAAAGAAAAATGGAAAACCAAAACAGACTTATCAACGGCTAGAAAAGACACAATTATATCGATCATTCTTGGAGGATTTGTCTCTATGTCAATCATCGTTGCAGCAACAGCGACAACTGGTGGCGACATTTCGAATGCCTTCGATTTAGCAAAAGGATTAGAACCACTATATGGAGAATATGCTAAATACTTACTTGGAATCGGTTTATTTGCCGCAGGAATTACATCTGCAATTACAGCACCTTTAGCAGCTGCCTATGTTGCCAAAAGTTGTTTTGGTTGGAAAGCATCGTTGAAAGATAATCGTTTCAGAGCCGTTTGGGCAATTATTTTAGTCTTAGGAGTTGTATTTTCATCCTTAAAATTTAAGCCTGTAGAAGTGATTACGTTTGCTCAGGTTGCAAACGGTTTACTATTACCAATTGTGGCAATCTTTTTAGTGTGGATAGTCAACAAAGCCAATGTTTTAGGTGAATACAAGAATACACTGTTTCAAAACATATTAGCTATTTGTATCATTCTGATTACGTTAATCTTAGGAATAAAAGGAATTTACAGTGTATTTTAAATGAAAAAAGATATCATACATGGGAAACGATTTTTGCTGCCTTCTAATATTAAAAAATACCATTTAGGTACCAAAAAGAAAGTGACCGCATACATTGAAGAAAGAGGAGGATTTATAGTAAAAGACGCGTATCAACCAGAAGAATTTGATCATGTACTTATAGGAAGTCAGTTTAAACACTTTGGATACAATCCACAAGTACATTTAAAGTTATATCCAAATGCAACTATTGTATTTGAACAGGAATTACTAGAATTTGATGCTGAATTTGAGTATTTGGATACTTTTTTTGAGAATGTTACAGAGCGATTACGGACTATTTTTTCGCATACTGACATTTTTATATGCTACTATCATATAGGTAAACCTTATGTTAGTAAAGACTTTAAAAGGCTTGAAAAAAAACATCATATTCCAAAAGCTATCAAAGAATTTTACGCAATCTTTGGAAAGTTAAAACTAATTTGGAGTTATGCGAGCATCAACATTCAACGAAGTTTTTACGATGAAAAAGACAGCTATAACATCATAGCTTCTGGATCTGGAGAAATGTATGGTTCCATACAAATACTAGACTTAAAGCGAGTTTTCAGGGAAGATTGGACAAAATTAGAACATGCAATACACTTAAAATCAGGTGAAAAAATCAAAATATTCGATTACTTTTCTGATGAAAATATGGCAGCTTTTGCAACAAATACAGAAAATCCATTAGTATATATGGGAGAAAATCATGGTGTCGTTTTTGAAAACTGTAAACCTTTGGTTTTTACAGATTACTTAAAACTACTCTTCAATAGTTATGGATTTATTCGTAGAAATTACCTTTTTGATGGTGCTTATGCATACGGAATGAAGCAAAATTTACCTAAACTCTCAGAAATATTAGAAAAACCTATGGAGTTGGTTCCTATTAAGTTAGATGATATCTAAAAATAAATACTCAAAACCTAAAATGATACATATCAATTGCGATGTTGGAGAAGGCGTAGACAATGAGGAAATACTCATGCCGTACATTAGCGCATGCAATATTGCGTGTGGAGGACATGCAGGCGATATGGAAACAATGCGTGAAGTTGTACTTTTGGCAAAAAAGTACGAAGTAGAAATTGGCGCACATCCTTCGTATCCTGATCGAGAAAATTTTGGACGTGTTTCTGTCGATATGGCTTCCGCCGAATTTATCAAAACGATTCAAAATCAAATCTCAAATCTAGAAGAAATTGCCGCTTTACATGATGCAAAAATCACACATATAAAACCACATGGAGCATTGTATAATGATGTTGCAAAAAGCGCAGAAAAGGCACAACTTTTTTTAACAGCAATTTCAAAATATAAGGACAAATATAAACTCTATATTCCATACAATTCTGTAATTGAAAAAGAAGCTTTGCAACAAAATTTTCAAGTCATTTATGAAGCGTTTGCAGATAGAAATTATAATAATGATTTGACACTCGTTTTACGAAAAAAAAGCAATGCCATTTTAACCAAAATAGGGGAGATTATTCAGCATGTTTCTCTCCTCAAAAATGAACAAAAAGTACAAACGATTTCAGATAAAAAATGTATCTTGAAAGCTGATACATTTTGTGTGCATTCTGATACCTTAAATGCCATTGAAATTATACAGCAATTACACACACATTTCAATTCAGGAATTGAAGTATCAAAACCAAAATTTCCTACCTATACATCATATGGAAATAATGGAATATTGCTTACTTGGCAAGCAAAAATGACTCCTGAAGTACTAAATTTAGTGTTGGAATACTATCAGAAAACCATAAATTTTAATATTAAAGTTATACTTGATGTAATTCAATCAAACAATTCATTATTAATTATTTATGATAATGAAAAAATAAATATTAAAGCTCTCCAACATTTGTTGGAATGGCTATTTTCTTCTATTTCTGACAAAAAAGAGGCCGCAACACAATATTGTTGGGAAGTTCCTGTGTGCTATGATCTGGAATTTGGAATTGATTTGGAAGAAATTGCACAAAAAAACAGCTTGTCAATTCCTGAAATTATCAAGCTTCATACAGCTCCAAAATATCAAGTTTTTTCTATAGGTTTTTTACCTGGTTTTTTATACTTAGGCGGATTGGATAAACGATTGCATATTGACCGAAAATCTACACCGCGATTAGAAGTCAAAAAAGGTGCTGTTGGTATTGGTGGAATTCAGACAGGAATCTATCCAAAATCAAGCCCTGGCGGATGGCAAATTTTGGGAAACTCTCCAATCAATTTTTTTGATGTTTTCAAAGAAAAACCATGTTTCGCAAAAGCAGGTGATTTCATAAAATTTGTTCCAGTTTCATTAGAAGAATATCATGAGATTTTAATCGCTGTTTCTAACGGAAATTATGAACTAAAATCATCCGTGGAATGTTAGAGATTTTACATAACGGTTTGTATACTTCTATTCAAGATTTAGGAAGATTTCAATATCGAAATTATGGCGTACCAGTTTCTGGAGTGATGGATGAATATCATGCAGCTTTAGCAAATCAATTATTAGGAAATGATGAAAATGCTGCGGTATTGGAAATGACTTTGCAAGGAGCGAAGCTAAAGTTTCATAAAACAACACAAATAGTGATTTGCGGTGCAGATTTGTCGCCAATGATAAACAATCAATCAGTACGGTTAAATATTCCTGTAAACGTTTCTAAAGGCGATGTATTGAGTTTTGGTAAGCCAATGTATGGTGTTAGAACGTATTTGGCAGTAAAAAATGGTTTTCAAACAGAAAAAAGATTAAAAAGTAGAAGTTCTTATGATGGAATTACAACACAATCAAGAGTGTCAACAGGTGATTTTATTCCATACGAAGTATTTTCTAATAATATAGAATCCAAAGCGAACATTGCTGTACACAAAGAAATCTTTGCTAGTAATGAAATCAAAGTCTATGAAGGTCCAGAATTTAATTTCTTGTCAAAAGAACAGAAAAATCGATTGTTTTCTACAAATTTTTCAATTGGATTAAACAATAGAATGGCGTACCAACTCAATGAAATCATTGAAAATAACTTTCCATCAATCATCACTTCTGCTGTATTACCAGGAACGATTCAATTAACACCTTCAGGAAAATTAATTGTATTAATGAAAGATTGCCAAACTACTGGCGGTTACCCAAGAATTCTACAATTAGAAGAAAAAAGTATGATAAAACTTGCGCAGAAATATACAAGAGATTGGGTATATTTTAAGAAGCTTTCAATTTTGTAATATCAATCTCATCAGAAAGTAATTGCATGGCATCTTCTTCGGTTAATTTACCTAAAATATCTTGCGTTCCTTCTTTAAAACTCTCATGATTTAAAAACAAACGCCATAATGCACGGATAAATTCTGTGTAGTTCAATCCGTCGTTCCACTGAATAAACTTTTCAGAGAAAGCTTTGTCAATATGTGACTGAATAATTGCGCGAGAAGCACTTCTATTTTTATCTATTGAGGTCATTACGGAGGTTATTTAAAAGCGAAAATACAGTGTTACAAAATAGCTTGCAAGAGGAAAGTACCTTAAAAAAAGGGGATTTTTCCCCTTTGTAAAAGGAAAAAACCTGAGTTTTATTCAAGTGATGTGCGTTAAAAAACTAATTATCAGTTTTTTAAGTTTATTTCGCAAACAATTGTCTGAAAGTAACCTTTGAATTGTGGTTCTTTATAAATAACTTGGTGACATAATAATCAATAATATTATAGTATGAGTGACTACAAAACCCCTAATGACAAGCTTATTAGTAACGAACAAGCGCGTGCCCTAAATCTTAGTTATAAAGACAAGCAAAAAGAAGGCTTTGGCGTTGAAGACGCTAGTAGTTTTTGTTGTTCTAGCTGGTATTCGCTAGAAGATTTAGAAGGATACATCAATTATGTAAAGCAAGAAGCATTAAAACAAAGAATTAGTGTTGATGGTATCCGATTTTATTTTGGAGTATATCCAGAAAGTACAGAAGATAAATCTAAAGTAGGACGAAACACATTGTTTATGTGCCCAACCAAAGCAAAACTTAATCTTAATGTAGGTGAAGAGTTTGGTGGTGAAGGCGCTGATGATAGTGAAGATATCACAACGATTTCTGCAATGAACTTTGGAGATGGAGGGAATCCTCCACAAAACGATTATGGAGAATAATATTTAACATTAATGGAAGATATACGTTTTCTGTCAAAATATTTGGCTTTAGTAGTGCTGATTTATGGATTATATAATTACAAAAATTATGCAAATACTAAAGCCAAATACTTTATTTTTAGTATTCTGTATGCTGTTTTGACAGAGTTTTTTGGTTCTAATTTTCATAAATGGTTTGGCATAGTTAATTACCCTGTTTATAATGTATTTATAATTGTGCAACTTTCCTTTTATCTTTGGTGGTTTCAAACACTTTTAGAATCATTGAGTAGAAAGAAAATAGTTAGACTATCTATTTTCATTTATCTGACTTTTTCTTTACTTAATATTATATACTGGCAAGATTTCTTTTTAGGTTATCAAACTTATACCTATGGAATAGGAGTTATACTAGTTTTATTATCAATATGTTTTTATTTTATTGAAACTTTCAACAAAGACACTATACTTAGCATTACAGATTCAGTATTATTTTGGTTTGCATTAGGTGTATTATTGTTTTATGGAACATTTATGCCATTTATGTTTGCTTCTAAGTTGTTTCTAACAATAGATAAGTGGATATACAGCCTTGTTGTATTTGTGCTTAATGTTATAATGTATAGTTGTTTTGCTGTTGGGTTTTATAAATCTTATAAAAACATTAAAGAGTCTACAAGTTTATGACATTAGAAGAAATACGTACATTGGTTTTTATTTGCGCTTCAACGATTTTTCTTGTAGGAATATTATTAGTTTTTACTTTAGTGTTTTTACATAAAAAGAAGAGGAAATTTATCAGCTTTGAATCAAACATGAAGACATTTCCTTAAGACAATGATATTATTTGAAGAAATCTTATGAACGATCAAGAAGTACAAATGCTTGTAGCAGCAACATCTATGGTGTTGCTTATTTTGTTAATTACCGTTATTATCTTGTTTGTCTTTTTTCAAAAGCGTAAACTAAAGTTTATTCTTGAAAAGAAAGAAGCGGAAAAACGGTATATGGAAGAGATTGCCAAATCTCAAATTGAAATTCAGGAGCAAGCTTTGCAAAATATGAGCTGGGAATTGCATGATAATATTGGACAATTATTGTCTGTGGCACGCATGCATATTAATATTCTTGGCACACAACTCGCTGATGAAGACAAAGGGAAGTTGGACGATATTAGCGAAATTGTTGGGAAAAGTTTGCAAGAAATTCGCTTGCTATCTAAAACTATGAATACCGAAATCATCCAAAATATGGGCTTGGTAAAATCGGTAGAGTTGGAGTTGGAACGATTTAATAAACTCAACTTTTTAGTGGCAACATTACGTATATTAGGAGAAGAAAAATCGTTAGATATTAAAGAAGAAATTATTCTGTTTCGTATTTTGCAGGAATTCTTTTCAAACGCTATCAAGCATTCTAAAGCAAAAAACTTAGAAGTTACCTTGAATTATGAAGAAGATCGCTTGATGATACTAGCGCAAGATGATGGAGTTGGTTTTGAAGAAGGAGAAATAGAAAAAGGATCAGGATTGATTAATATGAAAAGCCGTGCGGCAATTATAAATGCAGAATTTGCTATGAAATCCGCAAAAAATAAAGGAGTTTCCTTAACTTTATCCTATCCCTATAAATAGAAATAATGAAGAAACATTCAGTTGTAATTGTAGATGACCATTTGCTTTTTGCACAATCATTACAAGGTTTGGTCAATGCATTTGATGAGTTTGAGGTTTTGTACCATGTAAAGAATGGAAGCGAACTGATTAAGAAATTATTAGAATCCGAAAATGTCCCAGATATCATTCTGTTAGATATCAATATGCCAGTGATGAACGGTTTTGAAACGATGGAATGGATTAAAGAAAACCGTCCAAGTATTCAAGTATTGGCATTATCTATGGATGATCATGAGGAAACTATTATAAAAATGTTGCGTTTAGGTGCTAAAGGATATTTGCTGAAAGATATTCATCCAGAAATATTCTACAAAGCTTTAAATGAAGTGATTTCTAATGGAATTTACTATTCTGAACGTGTGGCTACTACATTGCTAAATTCACTACACGGTAACGATGAGAAAGAAGTTGCTAACGGAAAACCATTAAAAGATACAGAACTTACCTTTTTAAAATTGGCTTGTACGGAAATGACGTATAAAGAAATTGCACAAGAGATGTGTTTAAGCCCAAAGACAATTGATGGATATCGTGAATCTTTATTTAAACATTTTAAGGTAAAAAGCAGAATTGGTTTGGTATTGTATGCCATCCGAAACAATATGGTAAATAGTAAGTAGACACGCTTTACTTTTAGACTTGTTCCTGCTTGAGCGTGAATCTCTTAGACTGTTTTCGCTGTTAGAACCAAGATCATTTTACTTCGGTAGATACTACTATATTTTTGACATGTTTGATACGTCTTTGCGAGAAGTATAAGGTCTTTGTATAAGGTAAGTTACGTCGTTTAAGCAACTAATTTAGCGAATACAGACTGAATAGAAAGTCCGTGAGGACTTTCCTAAGTAGGCTCTAACTAGCAATGAATTATATACATTGTTGGCAAATCGTTTTTTAATGCATTACATAAACTAATGACATTGAAGCTATAGTATCTTTCTTTTTATCAAAGAAAAAATGTTCATATCCAATGGAACCTAATAATCCAGTTTGAAAATTAGTAGAACTGACATAATTGTACCTAACGTCCAGTATAAGAAACGTAGGGCAGAGGATAAGCATTACATTTTAGACTTAACACAAAGAACCTATATTTTTATACATTGTTGTGTATAGTTTTTTGTCTATTGATTATAATACGCGTGAACTAAAGGCATTCCTCCGGTATGAATAAAAACGATTGTTTCATCTTTCTGTATTTTGTTTTTTTCGATATAATCAATCAAGCCAGCCATAGCTTTACTTGTGTAAACAGGACACAAGAAGAGGCCTTCTAATTCAGCTAATATACCAATCGCTTTTTTGCCACTTTCGGTTGGGATTCCATATCCATCTCCAACAAAGTTTGTGTTTATTTCGAAATTAATTTTCAAGTCAGAATTTGGTTTAATATTATCTATTATTTCATCCGTTAAATGAGTTACAACGTTTTCTATTGTTTTGTCTTTATGTAGCACACTAAACCCTATTACTTTTGTTGGTTTCTCTGCGATTGCAAATCCTGCAATAAGTCCAGCCATTGTTCCTCCGCTACCAGCTGGAGTAATTACGTAGTCTGGTGATTTTCCTTCTACATTCCTAAATTGTTCAATGATTTCATTAGCACAATCTAAATAACCTAAAGAACCTAATAAATTAGAGCCACCAAAAGGAATTATATAAGGCAGGTGTCCATTTTTTATAACATCTTTTGCAACTCGTTCCATTTCTGTCTGAAAATCATCTTCTTTGTCAATTGCGATTATATTAGCGTTCATTAACTTCATCAGAAGAGCATTTCCGTTTTCATTAAAAGTCGGATTTTGTTCTGGTATCATTTCCTTACAAACAACAATTGATTTTAGACCAAGTTGGCAAGCAGCTCCTACAAGTTCTCTAGCTGCATTAGATTGATAATGTCCAGCAATGATTAATGTATCTGCATTTTTATCAATGGCATCTGCAATAATTCGTTCGTATTTCCTTAATTTATTTCCACCGCCTCCACGACCTCCTTCATCATCTCTTTTTATGTAGATTTTAGGTCCTAATTTATCAGATAGATTTGGGAGAAATTCTAAAGAAGATTCTCTATTAAGTAATTTTACTTTTTTTAAATTACACATAATGGTCGGTATAAGAATAGTGGCGGATTTAATACATTGATTTTTCAGTTTGAAACTGACTGTAAATATAAAAAAAGCGATTTCGATGAAACACCGAAACCGCTATTATTTTTATACAATGTTAGATTGCGTAATTTATTTCAAGTTTTGTTGCTCCATTCCATTATCAAGGTCAAATTCTCTTTAAAAATATTCCTTTTTCGGTCGGTCTATATTCTACTTTTGGTGGAATCACAGGATAAGATTTCCTTTTCACAATCTTAAGTTTTTCCAAATCCTTTAATTGTTGCGATAGTATTTTTTTTGCTAATTTCCTCAGTTACTTTGTCCAGTTCGTTAAATCTCATTACTTCATTTAATAACAAAAAACAAATGATTACGGGTTTCCACTTTCTGCCTACTTGTTACATAAAAATAGTAATAGGACATTTCTTGGCTTGCCGATTTTTTTAAAATTATTTTTCTGCTGTTTCCATAACAATCACACTATTCCGAGTTGTTTATTAGTTACTTACCAAAAAGTAAGTACTTGACAAAAGTATAGTTTATTATCAAATTTGTGAAAAATATTTAGAATATGAACGAACTACTCATTATACATACGCATCAACTATACAAAGGGATTTCCGAAGGAAAATTGAATGAAACACTCGCGGATGTCACAAAACAAATGTTTTCGAGTGTGAATTGGAATTATGAAGAAACCATTATAGCCAAAGGGTATGACATCAAGACAGAAGTTAAGAAACACCTCAAGGCAGATTTAATCATTATTCACACACCTGTTTTTTGGTTTAATCTGCCTTGGATTTACAAAAAGTATACGGATGAAGTCTTTATGGAAGGATTGCTGTCTCAAAAAATGTTAGATGGTGATGGTAGAACACGTTCAGATACCTCTAAACAATATGGAACTGGTGGTTTTCTACAAACGAAAAAAGTAATGATCGTTGCTACTTGGAATGCACCAGAAAACTGTTTTGGCGATATGAGACAACAACTAATGAAAGGAAAGAATGCAGATGATGTTCTGTTTAATGTTATATTGAACTATAGATTTTGCGGTGTTCAAGATTTACCTAATTATCATTGCTTTGATGTTGTAAAAAAACCAAATATTAAGGAGTATATAAATAATTACAAAAAACATTTAAAATCTATAATTGACGATTTTTATTAGTTTTTCTTATGCAAGGTATAACCGTCAGTTACGGATTAATATGTGTTAATTTTCGGTTTAGCACAGGCTTTAGCAATTCCGAGAAGATTTAGACATAGTCAAACCCGCCGTAATTGCGGTTATAAATTGTTGTATCACGGTTTTTATTCAAATTTTGAGTTTTTCCAAACTCTTTTTAATTCATTTTTTCCTTTTTCATTGATATAATTCAAGTTCACTCCAAAGTCAAGCCCATTTATATATCTGCAATATAAGTCTTGGTAAAGCATAATATTTCCTTTCGAGTCATAAACCTTGATATGGAATAAGTCAAATTCTAAATCATTAATGTTCTCTTTGGAAGAAATCGTATCGACTTTAATTCCATTTGAAGCATAAGTATTATATAGAATTTCTTTTACTAATTTCTTGTTTTCTTCATATTCTCCATCATATTCGAGTTCAAATTTCTCTGATGTTGCTGAAAAAATATGAAATCTATCCTTTTGAAAACTTATTAATTGTTTTAAACCGCTGGCATCATAGTCAATTTCATTCGCTTCATTTATTGCTTTTAGTCCTTTATCTTCTCTATTTTGAGATTCATTACGTTTAGTCACATCCCAACCTTTCGGTATTTCTATTGTCCAACCTATCTCTTCACTATGATATTTATTTTCAATTACTTTTCCTTCATCAACTTGTTTATTGGGGTCAGTTTTACAAGAAGCAAATATTAAAAAAGATATAATTGTTAAAAGGTAAATTCTCATATTCAGGTCGGTTTTGTCAAATGTGTTACAACAGTTTTGTGTGTAGCTCGTTGCGGAAAGTCAGCTATGATTTTCCGCTATATTACTATTTCTTAAAGGTAGAAAATTTTCTTTGTCTTAACTAGTTTAACTATTAACTATACACGTTGCTGTTGTGCGTTATACAAACTTAATTGTGATAATTATGTTTTAACAGGTTAATTTTAACGACTTTCTCAAGTAGTTCTGGTTCACTTCCTGGACCTATAGTAAGAATTTTTGAACCCGTAACTGGTATTCCATTAAAAGGTCGGACAGATATTTCCCCATTTGGCATGCGTTCAAAATACGTATACTCCTCATTTTTGCCAATTTGAGTACAGCCTTTTACACGTAATATGGTTTTTGGTAGGGAATTGCAGATATCATAAATACATTCTGAATTTGGTAAATTTGGTAAATCTGAGGAACATGAAGACCAATGGGCTTTGAAATGATCAAACTTATTGTATTTGTTTTTAGATGGAGATAATTTAGGAATGAGATGAATATCAATTTTATCTATTTCAATAATTTCTGCTAGTGGATTGAATTTTTTAATATCATTAATAACAAAATTTAATCTTTCCTTCTTTACATTTTCAATGTGACTTAAAATAATCAAAGAAGACACCTGAATCTGATTTGATTCAAGTTCATTGTGCTCTCCTCTTTTTTGCCAATTTTTAACATTGACTACAGATATTTGTACTGGTGGAAGAAACCTATTTTTAAGTCCAACACCAAGAAAACTCATAAGTGAACATGCATCAGAAGTACCATTAGCTTCTATAAATGTAATTCCTTTAGTCCGTTCAGGGATTTTATTCACAAAATCTCTTAACTGATTAATACCATTGCAACATATGCAGCTTCCACTAAGCGCTCTAACTTGATTAAATTCTATTTGTTGAGTAAACCATTGAGCATCAAGATTTGCGTTTTCATAATCATTAAGAATAACAAAAGGTTTCCAGCCTTTATCAATATAGTTGTTTGTCAGGGTTTTTAGTAATGTAGTTTTTCCTGATCCCAAAAAACCTACAATTGTAATTATGGCTTCCATTCAAATTTGTTAATGTTTTTTTAGTCGTTTTTGCATATAATATGAAGACAAGCTGCATTCAATTTTGATGTACTACGGACTAGTATAATAATAGTAGGGAATTTTACATACTTACTTTTCGGTTTATTACTGTCTTTTGATTTGTAAAATTCATTTCGTTTTAGCGATTAAACCGTTATTATTTTTATACAATGTTAGCAAGTGTTTATTTTATTTCGTATTGAAAAGTATGTCAGCGTTTACCCAATAAACTTCTCCTTTTTCAACACCTGCCCATCCTTTTTTTTCAGGGTTATTATATTTTCTGGAATAGATAAAATACTTTTCGTCAGAAGACATATAAGGACAATAATAACGCCAATTACTTTCATACTTTAAAGGTATTTCTTTTGGTTTTGTCCATTTGCCATTTTCATTAAACGTTATTTGAAATTTACCTTGTCCATTAGTAATGGCATAACGCTCATCTGGTGAAACATATGTTATTAGTTCTTTGTTCTCTGTCTTAGTATTTATGATAACAGGTGTATCAAATTTTCCATTTCCTAAATATTGCGCACGATATGTTTGCATTCCACCTTTACTATTTGGTCTGTTTGAACGAAAATATAAACTTCCTTCTGCTGTAACAACAGGATAGGTTTCTAAATATTCCGTGGAGACTGAGAAATCGACTTTAGAAGCTGATTGCCATTTTCCATCTACTTTTCTGCTCTCATAAATATCCGGGGGAATTGTATAAAGTTCTTCTCGAGTAACATTATTGTTGTAAAGTTTAGGGTCAACACCAAGGAAATACATTGTCTTTCCGTCTTTGGTAATTGTAGGGTCACAGGCAACTGAAACTAAAACATTATCGCCATACATTTTAATGGGTTTAATATCAGACCACTTGCCATTGGTAAGTTCAGAATGATGAATAACAAAGCTATTGTCTACAATTCTTGAGAAAAACATTTCTGTATTATCATAGTTAAAAACGACATTCAATTCGACATTGTCAGTGTTCACAATTGTTGGTGCAAATAATTTAGGGGTTGTAGAAGGAGGTTCTTGGTCGAAATATGAAATTGTATTGTTTTTACAACTAAAAAATATTGATATGACTAAGAAAATCGATAAGTGTTTATTCATTACTATTAATATTTACTAACGGACTTTCTAAATATGCACCAACCTTTCGGTTAAGCCCTTATTAGCTATGTTTTATACATTTTGTTAGCTCCAGTACTTTTTTTCTAACCAGCCATTTACAAACTTATATTTTAAAAGATGTTCTTTTTTTGTGTCCATAAAATCATTAAAAATGTCTTTCGATAATCCTTTAGATAAATTTTTTCCATAAAAAATAGCATCTCCACGTATTGATAATACTTGTCTGTTATCATCAAGTATTAAATATCTATTTCCACAATAATTAAATATCATAGGGACTTTTTTAGATAATATATCTTCTTTAGAAATATTGAAAGACTTTAACTCAAAATCAGTATTTTCTTTAATAAGATTAATATCATCTGGGTAAGACCTATATAATTTTTGATAAAAAGGATAATCTTTCTCTTTAGTAAAGTTTTCATCAATTATCGCTAAACCATTCATTACTCTATAAAAGTTTTTTAGCGCATCAGGAAATTTAAAACCTAATTGTTTTTCAAAATCCTCTATTTCAGATTCAGTCAATCCTTTTTTCCATTTCAAACCCTTAATTCGTTTACCTCCAAATTCACTTGATAAATGTTCGATATTTTTCCATTTTTCTTCGCTAAGTATCTTGATAAGTTCAAAACTCTTAATAGAATCGTCTAGATTGTCAAATTCTTTTCTTGTCATTTTGCTATTGGAGCTAACGTATGTATAGCAGAAATTCCTGTTATTTCTACTATAATCAAACCTATTTTATTTTAAGAATTTAGTTATTTTTAAAACTACAATTTTATTACTCAAAGTCAAAACCATCTAAAGTATTTTTAATGTTTTCAATACTAGTTTGCGTAATATGTGGATAGATATTACTGTCCTTCAATTAGATACTTCTTTGAAGTCTTAATTTTATGGAGTTCTATTATTTCATATCTTTTAACTTGATTTTTTTGCGTTTAGATTTGGCGAACTCTTCATTTAGGTCTAACAGAAAGACATTGGTATTACTCAGTTTATAGGATAATGCAAACTTATTATCAGTAATATCTATGAATGTGGTGTATAAAGTACCACCGGTTTTTCCATCAGTTGTTTTTACAGGTAATTGTGCAGCTCTTCCAAGTGTATTTCCAACTTTTCGAAGATTTATTTCTTCGGAGCTTTTTTCCATTTCAGCAATACTATTTTCAATATTTTTATAGCGATAACAAGGAAAGTTCCCTTCATCTGGTTTTGAAAGCAAATAGTTGGTCATGATGAGTTTATTGTCTTGAATCCAATTGAGTTTTTTTTCACCATTAATCCATTCTACAACAACAGCTTTGCCAGTTTTATCACCAAACATAATATGACTGGTATTTAATGCGATCTTTTCTTTTTCTAAAAATGCAATAGCTTCTTCCACGGTAGCGCATTTTGCAAGAAGTTTATCTCCTAAATTATTTTTAGGATTTTTATAACCTTTAATTTTTTGTTGTTTTGGAGTAACTGCACCATCAAAGAACAATCCTTTTTCATTGATACCTCCTTGCGCAAAATTATCCCATCCATACCAAAGACGTGCATATTTTTTCTTAGTTTTTGGTTCAATTTGAATATAAGCTTTTACATCAAAATAATAATCTTCGTTATTAACAACGTATATTTTTCCTGTTTTAGCATCTATGTAATACAATACAGAACATGCTGAAGTTATACTAGGAATTAAAAAACTGAATAGACATAGCAGCGCTAGAAATGTTGTTTTCTTCATTTGATTGATTCGTGTTTTATTGATGATAAATTACAAAAGTATCATTGTAAAATTTTCAAGCTAAAATTCGTCAATCTAAAATAAAGGTTGTCCTAAATGGTTGTTAAACTTCTCTATAAGTTGTCTTAAAAGGAACTCTAAATTGTGGTCCGTAAATTCCATTCTCACTTCGTACACCACAACCAATAATCATATTGATTTCTGCACCGCGTGGAAGTTTTAATATCTTTTTTACACGCAAAGTGTCACTACCTTCCATCGGGCAGGTATCATAACCAATAGCTGCCATACTGATCATAAAATTTTGTGCAGCCAAACCAGCGCTTTTATGTGCAACAATTCGCATATCGCTCAAACGTACTTGTCTGTATATTGGTCGAAACAATCCGATACAATTAAAAACAACGTATTTTATCCATCCATAAATACCCAAAAATTCAGCATAAATAGGAGGAATCAACTTTTGATAATAATTTAGAGCAAACTTTTCTCTTCGCGAATATTCTTCTTTTGGTTTGTCGCCATACAAGCTTTTTAGAAAATTTACATTTGCTTTTGCACGTTGTTTCCATAAATCTTTTCTAGCAACGACTACGACTAACTGTTTTGCAGTTTTTGCAGCATTTTGTTCCAAACACGCAGTAGTAAGTTCTTTTAAAACAGTTTTATCTGTAATATGGTAAAACTCCCAAAGCTGTAAATTACTACTCGTAGGAGCTAATACAGCGTTTTGTATGCAGTTTTTAACTTTTTCTGTGTCAATATCAACATCTTTATCAAAGACGCGTACAGAGCGCCTGTATTTAATTGCCTCTGTTACTGTTTTTTCTGTGCTCATACACAAACATAAGCATATTGCAGTTAACAAAAAAGGGAACACTTATTCCTGTGTTCCCTTTCAAGGTTTAACCTAAATAATATTCATAAAATGAATTCTAACACTACTAAAACTATCTTGGATTACTCGTTCCGCAATCAGTAGGAATACAGCTATATCCACAAGTTATGTTTGTTGGATTTGGCGGTGGTGGCGGATTTGTTGTTCCAGTTGGAGGCGGAGTACAGAAGAAACTATCATCTTCTGGTGGCTCAGTAGCACTCACACATGGAGGCGCAAATGTAAAACAATGGAAATATGTTCCTGTTCCTCCTGATAAACTAGAAGCTTTTAAAGAAGAAACGGTTCTTTTCCCTAATGACAGTCCAGATATTTTCTTTTTTTTCATAATTAAGTATTTAAAATGTTAATGTAATGTGCCTGTTATTTTTCGTGTTTGGCTTTTTCACACCATGATCGATCTGTGAACAATATTACTAGTGTTTTTTGTAGGAAAAAAGGAATGTAAACCCAAATTAAACGAATTATGACTTCAGTTTTTTAACTTAAAAAGGAATACATGGAGTAAAAATGAGTTGAAATGTAAATAGCTGTTAATCTTATGCTTATGTTTGGTCTGTGTAGGTGAGTTTGCCCTAAATTAAACAAAAGTGGTCTTGTGTATTGTAACATTAGCTTACTTGTGTGGAGATTTTAATGAAAGAATATATCTCACAAAAAAGTGCATAAAAAAGCCAGAGAAGTTAATTGCTCTGGCTTTTAAGAATTCGAATTTTTGCGTTTATTGGTTTACGGATTTCCGTCACCAGGTTTTTGACCAGAAAGGTCAACTGTAAATCTAGAAGATGTACATGTATCTAAATCACAAGTTCTTTTATCTCCAGTATATGGAAGATTTCCCCCGAAAATTGTATTTTCATTAAATGTGTTCAGTTTAGAGATGTTAATCTTGTTTAAACTGAAGAAGTTTTTTGATTTTCTTTTCATGATAAAATGTTTTTATGATTAACAATCATTGGCATTGCTACCAAAATCAACAGTAAATCTAGAAGTTGTACACGTAGCTCCACATGTATCTGGACAGGTTTGTTCTTTCGTTTTTTGATTGTAGTTATTTGCAGTTTTTCCTCCTAAAATCACTTTAGCAAGTTCTGCATTTAGTTTAGAAACATTGGTTTTGTTGAATCGTAAATGTTTGTTTAATTTTTTTTTCATAATGATTTTTTTAAGCAAATAGTTTTAGTATTCATGATATTTATCACTACTCAAACATAAAATACATTATGTGATTTTCATAAGATATGTGACCTATTCTAAACAAAATAGGGCAGTTTTTAGACTTCTTCTTTATTTAGTTTTTTGATGTAATACGATGGATACAAGGAAGTTTGCTTTTTAAAATGCTTGGTAAACGAGTCCGCACTTTTGTAGCCTACTTCTTGCGCAATGGATTTAATTGAATAAGCTCTAAACAGTGAATCGGACTTCAAACGTTTCAAGGTATATTGAATGCGAAGATCATTTATATACTCATTGAAACTACATTCTTTGTGAGTATTTATTATTTTTGATAAATACGTAGCGTTGGTTTTTACTTTCTTGGCTACGAAACGTAAATTGCAATTTTCATCTAAATAGTGTTCTTGTTGTTCAAACTTTAAAAGACCTTTTAAGATATCTTGTGCTTTTTCGTCTGTAATGCTAACTGTCTTTTTTGTGGAAGTTTTTAAAGCGACATTTGCACTATTTTGAGTTTCTAAAATATTAACTTTTTCGATCAATGCTTCATAGGCAATTTGCTTTTGACGCTCTTTTTTTTGGTAAAAAATAAAGCCAATCATAATACCAATAGTTAATAATACAAGCAAATAATATAGATATTTTACTTTTTTCTCAGCAGCACCTTCTTTTTTACTTAATTTTTCCATGAGTGCAATTCGTGGAGCTTCATGAAAATCAAAAATCAATTCATGTATACGAACATCTTTTTGATAGCTTTCTAACTTCAACGGATAGTACTTTTCATAATAAAGATCTCTATTTTTTGTATCGCCTAATTCTTCATAACATTGTACTAATGTTTCTAGTAAATAAAGATATTCATAAGGAATAAATTGACTTTTTTCGGAGGTGACTATCTTTTGTTCTTTTGATTTGTTAAAATTATCTTTTAAAGTTTGTTTCTCACCTGAAGCATCTCCTGAGTGAATAAGTTTATATGCTTTTTCAATATGTTCAATAGCAGTTTTATAATCTTTCATGGCAATATAACACTGCGCCATATAATAGTATACTTCAATATTACGTTGTTCTTGTTCTTGTAATTTTGAGATTTCTTCTTTTGCCTTTTGTAATATTTCTAATGATTTAGGAATGTCGTTTTTGTGATAATAATACAAAGCATCAAATGGGTACAGATAACTTACAGATTCGTAATCGCCAATACGAATACTTTCTTCCATGCCTTTGTCTAAGTAAAAACGTGCAGAATCAAGCTTTTTTGTTTTAAGAAAGTTATCACAAAGACCAATAAAAATACTCACTCTAGAGTTTTTGCTCACCAGCGTACTGTCTTTAGAAATATGCAGCATTTTTCGGAACGTTTTAAGCGATTCATAGTATTGCTTTGTTTTTAACTGTATCACTGCAATATTAATTTTAGCAATGATAACACCACTTTCGTCATTATGTTCCTCCGAAATTTGAAGTGTTTTGGTAAAATCACTTATCGATTTTTCATACCTACCATATTGTCCATGAACTTTTCCTCTTAAATTATAAAGTTTTCTTAGTGTTTTATGTTGTTTGGTATCAGCAATAGAAATTCCCTTATTTATAAGTGAAACTGCTTGGTTAAATTCCCCTTGTGTATCAGCAATATTTGCCAAATAAAAATAGCTAGTTGCAATGTTAGCTTTGCTTTGTTTGGTTTTTGCTTTTGCGTGATAAGTATTTGCGTATACTTTGGCTACTTCGGGTTTTAGATATCTATATTTTTTTATATAGCTGATGAGTTCGTGATACGTTTTATTGGCTAAACTATCAGGTATCTGAAAATGTTCTTCTTGCGCGAAAAGTGAACAGCAGCACAATAAAAGAAAGTAAAAAAATGGTAGAACTTGTTTCATTAAAAAATGCTAAGAGTTGTCTGGTCATCAATTAAGCAACAATATATAAAAATACCTACGTTAGATTAGTTAATTTATACCTAAAATGAACGAGAAAACATTAAAAGTACTTCAAAAAAGTCTGTAAAATTTTCAATTTCCCTTTGTAAGGTGCGTAACGAACAGGAACGTCTAACCATGTGCTTTTTTTGGTCACTGATTTTTTATGTGAGAATGTATCAAAACTTCCTTTTCCATGATAGGAACCAATTCCACTATGTCCAACACCACCAAATGGCATACGATGATTTAGAAAATGTGTCAAAGTATCGTTGATAGCGCCACCGCCAAAAGAATATTGTTGAATCATTCGATTGGCAAATTTATTGTCATTAGAAAACACATACAATGAAAGTGGTTTTTCATAACTTTCAATGATACTACTTATATCTTCTAATGAAGAATATACTTGTACTGGAAGAATAGGACCAAATATTTCGTCTTTCATGACTTCGCTATCCAAAGCAGGTTCGTCTATAAGAGTAGGAGCGAAGTACAAATCGTCTTTATCGGTAATGCCGCCATGTAAAACCGTTTCGTTAGTCAGCATTTTTGCTAAACGATCAAAATTTTTCTCATTGATGATTCTTGGATAGTCAGGTGATTCCTGCGGATTTTCTCCATATGCAATGTTGATTTCCTCAATCAAAACTTTTATAAAGTCAAATTTGGCTTGTGCTTGTACAATCAAATAATCTGGAGCAATACAAGTTTGTCCTGCATTCAAGAATTTTCCCCAAACAATACGTTTCGCTGTGAGTTTAAAATCTGAATGTATATCTACAATACAAGGATTTTTTCCACCAAGTTCTAGCGTTACAGGTGTTAAATTGGTTGCTGCAGCTTTGGCAATAATTTTTCCAACTTGCACACTTCCTGTAAAGAAAATATAATCCCAACGCAATGCAAGCAGTTCTTGTGATATTGGAATGCCGCCTTGTACAACTTTTACATGATTTTCATCAAAAACTTCAGAGACAATTTCTTCAAGTATTTGAGAGGTATTTGGTGTGAGTTCAGAAGGTTTTAATACAACAGTATTTCCCGCAGCGACCGCACCAATTAAAGGAGCTAACGCTAATTGATATGGATAATTCCAAGGTGAAATGATTAAGGTTGTACCGTATGGTTCTGAGTAAATTCTATCTTTTGATGGGAAATTTAATAATGATGGAAATACACGTTTTGGAAGCGCCCAAGCTTTTAACTTCTTGATAGTTAATTTCAACTCCGAAATAACAATGCTTGTTTCTGAAGCCACTGATTCAAATTTAGATTTCTTAAAATCAGCGTATAGTGCATCACAGATATCATTTTCACGTTTTTTAACTTCTTTTAAAAGTTTTTTCAACGCAGTTTTTCTGTAATAAAGACGACGTGTAATTTTAGTTTTAAAAAAATCTTGTTGTGCTAGAATGATTTCGGAACAGTTGTATTCCATAAGTATTGTTGTGTGATGGATTGTGTTAAATTATCAAATTTTCCTTGTTCTGCAAAATCTTGAATCCTTTGCGGATTGAATCTTCCGTTTAAATAGAGAACAGTATGCTTTTGATTGGCGCTTGTATGTACAATAATTTCTCTAATCACATTGGCTTGCTCTCTTACTGAAATCAATGTGCGCTTAACTCCGATATTTTTCCTGTAAATATCTGTAAAACGTTCGTTAGTCATCAAATTGATTTCGTTTTGAATTGTGTTTTGTGCAGAAGTACTATTGGGTTGTAATTGTATGAATCGTAAGTTGTTTACATTACCCAATAAAGAATTCATATCTGGTGAAAGCCCTTTTAATACGGCAAACATAAAACGAGGTACTTCTACAGCTGTGACATTATCATCGTGTTTATGTGCATTATAAAAATTAGACATGTTGTAATAGCTTTTACAAGAGAAAAAAGCTAACATACTCAGCATCAGGATAATTTTCTTCATTAGGGATTCATTAAAATTTACAAGTAAAACTAGGGTAAATTACTATTTTTATTTTAATGTTAAGGTATTTTTTGCGGAGCTTTTTATTTCTTCCGCATTCATCATCATTTTTCTGAATTCACCATTAATGTACATTTTTGCTTGATCTTGATAATGAGGACTAAACGGATTTCCTGATTGTCCAGTTGGCAAAATACTCATACTATTTTCAATATCTGAAAAATCGATAATTCTTCGTGTAGAAGGTCCGAAATAGACTTTATACTCACCCGAATCGTCATAATGAAACCCTAAATTATTAATTACTTCGCGCGTTCCATCAACTTCATATGGTCCCACATTTAAATACGGACGTAAGGTTTCAACTTGTCCAATAGGATGCGGATGTTCTACAGTATGTACTTTGTTCCAAGTCCATGCATTAATATTTGGTCCTAACTGTGTTTCTAGTTTTGCGATAGCTTCTTTGAAGGATTTCAGTAAAATATCCTTTCTAGTTTCTGTAATTTCTGTTTTAACATCGTCATACCAAATTGATTCTTTAGAAAGTAATGGTACTGTGAAACGTTTAAGAATGTGAGTTTTAATCAGCATATTAAAGGTTTCGGTGTCTAGTTCGTCTGTAAAAGTATTTTTTAAATAATGATAGATGAAACTATGATAAATTGTTGGTGCAATGTCAGTAAGTCGATTGGAGCCATTCCAGTTTTGAAGCACATTGATGGCTTTCTTTTCTTGAGTAGAAAAATTGAATTTACTAATTGTGTTTAATACTTCTTCGATAGCTTCTACATGTATTTTGGAAGTATTGTCGAGTGCCATTGTCATCATATCTTCTTTGGTCCATTGTTCTTTTGCTTCAATAAGCTCAACAATACGTTTCGCTCTGTTTTCTGGTAAATAATAGCCTGGATATAAACTTCCATTGATGCTATCTGGTTGATTATTGGCAGAATACACATAATTCCATGGCGGATTGGTAGCGCTAGGATTTTCGGAAGCATCTAAAAAGCGTAATGGTTCATCTTTTGCAGAAGTTCCGTCTAAAATGAATTTTGAGTTAACATGTGACGGACGTTCAATTAATTGGCCAACAGCGTACCAACCAATATTATTTTTTGCGTCTCCATACATAAGATTTAGTCCTGGTGCATGAATTTTTGATAATGATTGTTCAAAATCTGTTTGACTTTTTGAATGCGACATAGTGTAGCAAGCTTCCAATAACTGATTTTTACGTTGTGTATAAATCCAAGACATGGCAACAGGTTGATCGAAATCAATTCCATCAGCAATTCCGTTTAAAATGGGTCCGTGTTTACTTGTTTTTACTGTAACGGTAATATCATCTGCATCTTTTACTTTGATAGTTTTTGTACTTGTTTTGGTAGTTGCACTTTTTCCTTCCCAATAAAAATCGATATCATCATTTTCAAACATTGTCATTCCGTAAGCAATGTCTCGATTGTGTCCCAATAGCGGAAATGGTGTTCCAGCCAAATGATATCCGTACATTTCGTAAGTTGGTGTATGTACATGTGCTTCATACCAAACCGAAGGTTGCGAAAATGCAATATGCGGATCGTTGGCAAAAAGTACTTTTCCTGTAGCTGTTTTTTGTGGAGCTAAAACCCAGCTATTACTTCCAATAAATTGTGGAACAGGTAAAGGTTTCAAGGCTTTATCAATGGCAGCAACAAATGTGTTTTTAACTTTAGCAGTATCTTTTGCTTTAGCAGGGTAATTTTGCAAAAGAGTGCTTTTAGGATCTACCTGAATACCTAAATCTGTTAAATATTCGTTTCCTAATTGTTGTTGTATGCTTGTTAATAGTGGATCAGTTTTGTGTGCCATTGCAAAGCTAAAAGCCATATAGCCAAAGATGTTATGAATGTCTTTTACGGTAAATTCTGTTTTGTCAATTCCTGTGAGATAAAATTCAATAGGTGTCGCTCCATTAGCAACAAATTCATTGATTCCGTTAATATATGCTTGTGCAAGTTTATAACTCTGAGTATTTTTATCTAGTTTTTTTAGGGTTTCTTCGGAAGCTTCATCAATTCCAATCGCAGCAAAAAACTTATCAGTATCTACGGTAGCTTCTCCAAAAACTTGTGAGAGTCTTCCAGGAGCAATTCTACGAATCAATTCCATTTGCCACAAACGATCTTGCGCATGCACATATCCTAAAGCGGTGAAAGCATCTGTTTCATTATTGGCATAAATATGTGGAATACCATAAGTGTCATAATGAATTGTAACTTCTTCTTGTAAGTTATCAATATCGAGTGTTCCGTTGTAAGTTGGCAGAAGTGATCTGTAAAAGAAGAATCCTACGATGACAATAATTAGTAACAGGACTCCTATAATTTTGGCGGCTTTCTTCACAAATGATGGTTTTTCTAAAACTACAAAAAAATGTTTAGAGTTTGAATTATTCAACAAAAAGAAGATGATTGTTTTAAAAAATTATCAGGTAATTAATTGCAAATGAATATTATATGTGCGTGTCTAGATTCGGGATAGTGTAGAATGTTAAATAAGGTAATACCGTACTAAATTGATTTTTTTTCTTTTTAGCTTTTTTGTTATTAACCAAAAATTACACCTATGTTAGAACAAATTAAAAACGTTGAAGGAACTAAAAACCTTTCAAAAAGCGAGCAGCAACAGATTAGTGGAGGAGCGCATACTTCGCCAGTTCCTGTATATTATTGTTCAGGAGATGAAATAGCCATAAATGCAACATGTCCTAGAGGATATCAAATGCATCCGCAAGGACATTGTTTATGTTGTAGTACTAGATGGAGAAAGCGATAACATTGTGTATCCAAGTATAAAAGCGATCAGTTTTGATCGCTTTTTTTATAGAATTAAAGTATGTTTCAAGTGAATTAAATAAGGATAATATTTACAACTTTATTAGCAAATAGGAAGTCTTATTTTGTATTTAAAAAATAGTTGTCCTTATAGTTTATGCATTCTCCACCGCAATCATAGAAATCTCTACATTGACAAATTTTGGCAAATTGGCAACTTCTACAGTTTCTCTTGCTGGTGCAGTTGCATCGTCGAAGTATTGACCATATACACTGTTTATCTGGCTAAAATTGTGCATATCACTGATAAAAATAGACGTTTTTATAACATGTTCAAAAGTCATATTGGCAGCAGCCAAAACAGCTTTCATATTTTCCATGACTAATCTTGTTTCTTCCTCTATAGAGCCTTTCAGAAGTTCTCCAGTTTTAGGATCAATAGCAATTTGACCAGAAGTATATAGCGTTCCGTTGATTAATACAGCTTGGTTGTAAGGACCAATAGGAGCAGGAGCATTTGGTGTTTTTATGATTTGTTTTGCCATGGTTTTGATGGTTAATTTGTTATTTGTGGATTTGTCAATTTGTTTTGTCTTTGTGTCAATTTCTTAATAATAAGAAAGATAGTGAATCTTAAAATATTTACATTGAGCTTATCGAAGTGAAAAGTCTAACAATCTAAAAACATAGTGCAATTAACATTCTAAGAAGTCTATAATCTTCTGTCTGGCTCGCTTCGTTGATCCCACTTCACATCACGTAGAATAGATGCTTTAATTCCGATAAAGAAATACCAAGAAGCTCTTGTACTGAATGGAACCCAGTTAAAGTTAATTCGCCAACTCTTTAAATCACGTTCAAAACGTAGCTGTGTAAAGGTAAATCCTTGGTTTTTGAAGTCATATCCAGAAGATACACCAACTTTCCATTGTGGCGTTAGTTCTACGTTTCCGGAGAACATAAGTGAATTGTTAGATATTTCGTTCTGTCGATTGCTATTCAGATACGTAAGTGAGTAGGCGATACGTAAATCCCACGGAATTTTGGCTCGATAGGCTTCCACATCTTCTTTTTCTTCCTCATCGTCTTCCTCGTCGTCAAAGGAGCCACGATCCGTAAAATCTTGGGCGCGACCAAATAGATCATCATCACGTCCTCCGCTTCGGGTATTGTCGACGCCTCTGTCATCATCTTTTCCTTCCAAACTTTTACTAGAAAAGGAATAATTTACATTTACATTGGCACTTGTCAATCGGAATAAACTTCCTCCGTTGTCAATATTAAATTTATTAATTCTAACACCTTGATTATCTATGGAATATGGATCTAAGTTTGCTCCAAAGTTTACACTCATTTTATTATTAAACAATTGTGTACTACCAGACACACGTACAGGTGACCAAGCCAAAGAATCGGCTGCAATATTATAACTTGTAGAAAAGTTTAACGTATTTAATAACATTACCTTTTTAGGTTCTGTTTTGGTAGAATCCTTCTGGCGTACTTTTGCTTCTACAGTATTGGCAATATTAATTCCTATAGAACTTGCGAAAGCCCTACTTGGAGTGCCAAAAAGCCCATCTTCAAAACGTGTAAATTCTTGTTTAGTATTGTTTTCAGCATCAATAATATATTCATCATAATATTGATCGAAAGCAGGATTGTAGCTATAACTTATAGAAGGTCGTAATGTATGTCGAATGGCTTGAATTTTTCGGTCTTCTCCACGATTAAACGTACCATATAAAGTAGTTCCAATACTGGCGCTAAAGTTATATTGTCTGAAAGAGTCAAATCCGTTAATCGTATCTTTTACAGCATCTATTTGACCAGATTCAACAGTGTCATCTTCAATAGCATCACTGTAGTCAACTGTTTTAAACGCCCAAACTTCATCATAATTTCCTCCAACACTTACACTTAAGTATTTAAACACCTTAAAGTTTGTATTGATAGGAATACTATGTCTTACACCCATTTTAGCATCGTCAAACATTTCTTTCTTAAGGAACAAAGAGTCTGTTGTATTGATTCTGTTTTCTCCTCGTAAATTATATTGAAAGTTTATATTTTGAATAATTCCTTTTTTTGCACCATCTTTAGGAGCAAAGGGATAAATACGCTCTACACTTGCTTGTAAAGTAGGAAGCGTAAGATTGATACTTTCTGTATTTGTATTTTGTGAGTGTGTTGCTGTTAATGATACATTTACCGATGGATATGACGGAAATGTTTTTGAATAAGAAATAGACGAATTCAGAGTATTATTTAAAAAGTTTGGTGTATTTAATTGGTTAATAGATGCTTGATAAAAACTACTACTACCCAAGTTTACCGAAGCAGAAAATCGTGAATTTGGATTTGCTTTAGAATCTTGATTGTGTGACCAGCGAATATTGTAAATGTTTGATTTGCTGTAATCTGGAAAGCCTCGCTGGCTGTTAATCACGGCTTCAAATCGTACACTTAAATTTCCGCGGAAGCGATAACGCAAGGCATAATTAGATTCACCACGAAAAGCGTAACTACCATTGGTATAATAATCTCCCAGAAGCGCCAGATCGACATAATCATTGATAGCAAAGTAATATCCACCATTTTGAAAAAAGTATCCTCGACTGCTGTTTTCTCCAAAAGTTGGGAAAATAAATCCAGAAGCTCTATCACTTGTTAAAGGAAAATATGCAAAAGGAAATCCAATTGGTGTTGGTACATCAGCAATGTATAAGTTGGTAAACCCAGAAACAATCTTTTTATTAGGAACCAATTTAATTTTTCTAGCTAAAAAGAAGTATTCAGGATTGTCAATATCTTTTGAAGTTGTAAACTTAGCATTCTTTATAAAAATAACAGAATCGTTTTCCTTTTTGGTCAATTCACCTAAAATTTGTGTTCCATTCTGTTCCGTTCTAGAATTCCATATCAGTGCTTTTTCAGTATCAAAGTTGAAACGAATAGAATCAGGCTCAACAATATTGTCTGCTTGTTTAAAGTATGGAGCTTGTGAATATACGCCAGCAGAATCTTTTAAACGACCGGCATATACTTCATTCTTCTCATAATCTAAAATGATGATTCCAGACTTTAACTCAGTATCTTGATAATATAATTCAGCTTCATTGTACAAATAAATTTTCTTTGTACGCTGACTAATCTTTACATAATCTTTGGATTTGTACTTTACTTGATCTAGCAGAATGGGAGCTTTTTCAGGAATCGAATCATTTTTAATAGAATCGTTCTTAATTGTATCATTCACTTTACGTGTACCAATCTTAATAGAATCCCTAAGATTTACCTTTAAGGTGTCCATTTCCTGTTCTTGCCCTGGCTTAAAAGGAAGTTTGTTCCTCTTGGGAAGTTCTTGTGAAAAAGCAAAGGAACTAATCAATAATAGTATTAGTTGTATACCTATGTAAAATCTTCTTGTCTGCAATGGTCTCTCCAATATTCTTTATTAAAACACAAAAGAAAGATTTCTTTTATGAATAATCAACTAACTTTTATATTTTCGTTTCAAATACGAAAGCCGTAAAAGTATGGCTCAATATTTGAAGTGCCAAACCTAGTCGTGTATTTTTATCATACATTTATGATATTTTAATTATAATTAACACAATAAGGAATGCACAATGCGCATTATTATCTATAATAAACGAATAGAAATCGAATTTATGCATAAATATCTTTCAATTTTAATACTACTGTGTACTACTCACTTTTTAATAGGAGCTAATACAATTGCAGAAAATAATCCTCCAAAAAAGAAAAAAGAATTTGTAGTGATGATTGATCCTGGTCATGGAGGACGCGATACAGGAACACCAGGAACAGGTCGTTACAAAGCTACAGAAAAAGATATCGCACTCGATGTTTCGTTGGCTTTAGGGAAGATGTTAAATAAACTTCCTAACGTAAAAGTTATTTATACGCGTACAAAAGATACGTATCCAACCTTGAATCAGCGTGCTGTGATAACGAATAAGAAAAAAGCAGATCTATTCATCTCTATTCATTGCAATGCACAGCCAGGAAAAAAAGGAACTGCTTATGGATCAGAAACTTTTGTGTTGGGATTAAGTAAAAATAAAGCAAACTTAGAAGTTGCCAAGCGTGAAAACTCGGTAATCTTTTTAGAAGACAATCATGAAGAAACGTATGCCGGATTTGATCCGAGTTCACCAGAATCTCTAATCAGTTTAATTCTTTTACAAGAAGAATACTTAGATCAAAGCATTGAAATTGCATCGTATATTCAAAAAGAATTCAAAGTAACAGCAAAACGAAAAGATAGAGGTGTAAAACAGGCAGGTTTCTGGGTTTTATCTAAAACATACATGCCAAGCGTTTTGGTAGAATTAGGTTTTTTAACTCACAAAAAAGAAGAAGACTATTTAAACTCTAAACGAGGAAAAAAAGTCATGACACAATCTTTATATAATGCTGTTAAAAAATATATTGAATTACATACACAAACTTCTTTTGAGTCAGATAATGTTGTAATTGACGAAAATGAAGAAGAAAAAGAAAAAGTTTCAAGAGTTGTAAAAGGTGTTACATTTAAAGTACAGCTTTCAGCAAGTTCAAAAAAGATTTCTACAAAATCGTATAATTTCAAAGGTCTCAAACAAATCTCTAGAGAAAAAGCAGGGAAAATATATCGTTATTTTTACGGGAAAACTTCTGATTATGAGGAGATAAAGCGCATGAAAGAAGTAGCAAAAGGCAAAGGATACAAAGACTGTTATATTGTTGCTTACAAAAAAGGAAAAAAGGTATCCTTGGGCGAAGTGCTAAATCAATAATAAATTAGATGTATTCTTAGCAAAAAAAAAGCTAATTTTGTGAAGTTCACAAATTCCCAATAACATTGAAAATATCCAGAGAAATTAAAACAGCATTACTAGCAATTACCGCGCTAGTACTTTTATACTTCGGAATCAGTTACTTAATGTCAAGCTCTGTGCTATCTAGCGACCGTGTATTTTATGCAGAATACAACAACGTTGGTGGTTTAGTTCCTTCAACCAAAGTCATGATAAATGGTTATAAAGTTGGTAAGGTGCAAGACGTTCAACTGCAAGCTTCAGGAAAATCAATAGTTACTTTAGCGTTAGATAATGATTTTCAGTTTTCTAAAAACAGTACGGTTCAGTTACAAGAAAATGGTTTTATAGGCGGAAAATCTATCGCTATATTACTGAAACACGACAATGCTCGTAAAGCAGTTTCAGGAGATACACTTCAAGCTTCTACGCAAGTAGGAATGATTGATAGCTTCAAAAATCAGCTAACACCATTACAAGCTAAAATTGAAGGCGTATTGGTAAGTACTGACTCGTTAATGAATGCCGTAAATCAAATCTTAAACGAAGAATCAAGAGAAAATATAAAAAACAGTATTCGTAACCTTAACACGACGGTAGCGAATTTTAAAAAAGCTTCAGGAACGTTAAATACTTTATTAGATTCCAACAAAGCAAAGTTAGACAATACCTTATCTAATGTAGATAATATAACAGCTAATTTCTCTAAAGTCTCTGATTCGTTAGCAAATTTACAACTCAACAAAACCGTAAAAGATTTACAATCTACAATTGCAGGTTTTAATACTATAATTGCAGGAATAGAAAACGGAGAAGGCTCTGTTGGAAAACTATTAAAAGATGACGAACTGTATAACAACCTAACAGGCGCATCTTTACAAATGGAACAATTGCTAGAAGACATGAAGTTGCATCCGAAACGATATGTACATTTCTCATTATTTGGTAAAAAAGCCAAACAATACGAGAAACCGAAAGAAGAAGATAAAGAAGAAAAGAAAAACTAAGCATAACCATCAAACGATAACTACTCATGGAGTATATTTCTAAAATCCTATTTGCCATATTACTAATTGTCGGCATAGGTTATTTTGTAAGAAACGTAAAGAAACTCACCAGAAACATTAAACTAGGAAAAGATGTAGATCGATCCGATAACAAATCTGAACGTTGGAAAAATATGGCAATGATTGCCATGGGACAATCTAAAATGGTTCGCAGACCTATTGCAGGTTTTCTACACATTATAGTATATGTCGGTTTTATCATTATTAATATTGAAGTTCTAGAAATCATTATCGACGGACTTTTTGGAACACACAGAGTATTTACCAAAGTACTTCCAGACAGTATTTATGGTTTCTTAATTGGAAGCTTTGAAATTTTAGCTGTTTTGGTACTCATCACAGTAATCATCTTCTGGATTCGTAGAAATATTGTAAAACTGAAACGTTTCTTAAGTGCCGAAATGAAAGGTTGGCCTAAAAGTGACGGTAACATCATTCTATACTTTGAAGTTGTATTAATGACACTGTTCTTAGTGATGAATGCTACGGATGTAGATTTCCAAACGATGAACTCAGGAAATATTATTAGTAAACATATTGCAGGATTATTTGGTTCAGGAGATCATTTACACCTTATTGAAAGAACAGCTTGGTGGTTACACATTGCAGGAATTTTAGTATTCTTAAACTACTTATACTACTCAAAACATTTACACATTTTATTAGCATTTCCTAACACATGGTATGCAAATTTAAAACCAAAAGGACAGTTTGTAAACGATGCTAGTGTAACGAAAGAAGTAAAATTAATGATGGATCCAAATGCAGATCCGTTTGCCGCTCCTGCGGAAGGAGAAGATGAAGGAGAACCTGAAAAATTTGGAGCATCAGATGTGCAAGACTTAAACTGGGTACAATTGATGAATTCGTATACGTGTACAGAATGTGGACGTTGTACCAGCGAATGTCCTGCCAATCAAACAGGGAAAAAACTATCGCCTCGTAAAATAATGATGGATACCAGAGATCGTCTGGAAGAAGTTGGAAAAAATATTGACGCAAATAATGGAACATTTGTAGATGATGGAAAATCATTATTAAATGATTATATCACTACAGAAGAATTATGGGCATGTACAACTTGTAATGCTTGTGTAGAAGCTTGTCCAGTAAACATTGATCCATTATCAATCATTATGGAAATGCGTAAATATTTAGTTATGGAGCAATCAGCAGCACCGACTGAATTAAATGTAATGATGGGGAATATTGAAAACAATGGAGCACCTTGGCCATACAACCAAATGGATAGATTAAACTGGAAAGACGAAAACTAAACACAACTTAAAAAGATACGATGATGAAAGTACCTACAATGGCAGAATATATGGCAGAAGGTAAACAACCAGAAATATTATTTTGGGTTGGTTCTGCTGGAAGTTATGACGATAGAGCAAAAAAGATAACTAAAGCTTTTGTGAAAATCTTAAACAAAGCAAATGTAGACTTTGCAGTGTTAGGATCGGAAGAAAGTTGTACAGGAGATGTAGCAAAGCGTGCAGGAAATGAATTCTTATTTCAAATGCAAGCTATGATGAATATTGAAGTACTTAATGCATATGAAGTAAAACGAATTGTTACTTGTGATCCACATTCCTTCAACTGTATCAAAAATGAATATCCTCCTTTAGGTGGAAACTATGACGTAGTACATCATACACAATTTATAAAAGAATTGATAGATGGCGGACGTTTAGAAAAAGTAGGAGATACCTACAAAGGAAAACGTATTACATTTCATGATCCATGTTACTTAGGAAGAGCAAATAAAGTATATGAAGCACCTCGTGATGTTTTAGGTATACTAAATGCAAATCTAACTGAGATGAAACGTCACAAAGCTACAGCATTATGTTGTGGAGCTGGAGGAGCACAAATGTTCAAAGAACCTGAAAATGGTGATATGGACATCAATGTATTACGTACAGAAGACGCCTTAAAAACAAATCCAGATATTATTGCGACAGGTTGTCCATATTGTAATACAATGATGACTGACGGAATAAAATTCAAAGAAAAAGAAGATAGCATTATTGTTCAAGACATTGCAGAACTTATTGCTAATGCACAAAATTTATAATGAGATTATTATTTCTTTATATATTCTTATTAATTTCTAATTTGACATTTGCTCAATTTGGAAAGACAAACATAAGTCATTACGAGGATTTTGAAAACAAAAAATTAATTGTTGTTCTTTCGGATGATGATAAACACATAAAGATTAATGAAGATTTAAAATATGTTATAAAAGAATACTGGAAATTTACAGCATTTGAATTTGTAACAGAAGACAAAGAAGACAAATATAAAACTGAAAAAAATGCTATATTCTTTAAAATAGAATATACAAAACCTTCCAATAAACAATACAATTCATCACCTTCTTTTATAAATGTTTATACGTATGCTTTACGTTTGTATAAATATCAGCTTTCTAAAAAAGGTAAAGTAAAGAAAAGAATACTTTTAGTATCCAATAGATTTGAGTCCTTAGATTTAAAGCATGTAACGGATACGGGTAATATTTTAGTTAAAAATAAAAACTCTCTATCCGCAAAAGCACAATTAGTACAAGCAATAAAAGGAATTATAAGTTTTTGCGATTATGTTTTTGAAAACAAAAAGAGTAAAGACATTAGCTTTGGTAAATACTTAAAGGAAATATCAAAAGAAAGGAAGCATGTTATTAGTAAAAAGAAACTTTTAGTAATAAAAAACAAGCTTAAAAATAGCATAAATACTGAAATTAAATTAAAAGAAGTATATCCTTATGATTTTGAATTTGTAGACGCTGAAACTATATCAAAAGCTATATTAAATAACGATAATAACTCTGTACGTATTAAATTTATACGAACGAATCAATCATTTTATATTTTAATGATGAATGTTGCAGACGAAAAAGTATTATATGGAAGAAGAGCTACAGGATTAAATCAGGTGCGATTAGGACCAAAAATTTTAAAAGAGTTAATTCCATAATAAAAAAGTAATTCTTACTATTACGTTATTTGGATAGTCATTAAGGTTGCCTGAGGTGAAAAAACTTAGAAAGGAGAATGTTAAGCAAGCTATGTATTTAGGGAAAAAATATGATCCACTACTAAAATAACTATTGTATATATTAAAGTATTGAGAAAATTAAAGTTGTAATCTAAAAAAATATGTTGGTAGAATTTAATGCAATAGCTGATGCCGCGCGTGTTTGGATATACCAAGCCAATCGCTCATTCAGTGAAACAGAACTAGAAGAGATAAAAGCAAAACTGTCTCAATTCATCACACAATGGACAGCTCACGGAAGCGATTTAGAAGCTTCTTTCGAAATTAAATACAAACGCTTCATCATCATTGCTGTAGATCAATCAAAGCAATCTGCGACAGGTTGTTCTATTGATGCGTCAGTTCATTTCATTCAACAACTAGAAAAAGACTATAATGTTGATTTAATGGACAGAATGAATGTATCATACAAACAAGGTGAATACATTGCATACAAAGATTTAAAAGCTTTCCGTAAAATGGCAAAAGACAGAGCTGTTACTGGAAACACAATTGTATTCAACAATTTAGTAGCTACCAAAGCAGAATTTCTAGAAAATTGGGAAGTTCCTGCCAAAGAAAGTTGGCATGGACGTTTTTTAAATTAGGAATAACAAAACAATATTTTAAAAAAGGCAAACCATTCGGTTTGCCTTTTTTCATATTACACCATAGATTTTAGAATAACCATAGTAAGGAAAAGCCGTAAGTGTATGGTTTTCAAATAATTTATATTTGCGGTAATAAAGTTAAAAATTGTAAAAAGATGCTGAGTTTAAGATAGAATACATGGCTTATAGCTTCAAAATGAATCTATAAAGTATAAAAAGGCAAAACAATCTTACACAAATAATAACCTATATTTTATCTTGCTTCAATATGTTTATAAGGGAAAACACGTAAAACTGTTTTACATCAATTAGTTTGACAAGAGGAAAGTCTTACTCCGTGGAGTAAGGCTTTTTTATACAATACATTCGCTCAAATTTTAAAGCATTTAATTGCATTTCTGTAAACTCGTATATTTGTATCATAATTTTCCCCTAAATAATTTTCTCAAGTGTTCAAAAACATAAAATATTACATAAGTATTGTCATCATTCTGTCAATCAGTGGTTTCTTGCTACACAACTTGGTGAGTAGTTATGAATATGCTGAACAACAAAAAATAGATGCGCAACTCAGTAAAGCACATAATGACGCTATCACCAATGCTAAAGCTGGTATTGAAGTGTATGCTTCTCTAGTATCTTCATTAAAAAGTTATGCAAAAAACAGTACAGAATTTCCTTCTGAAGTTCAAATGCAACATTTCCTCAAAGACTTCTTGAAAGAAACACAGTTCAACGATTCTATATTGGTAAATTATATAGATATAGAACATGTATTTAAATATGTAATTACACCTAACGAAATAGATCCCAACAACTTAAAAGGTCTTTCTGTAAAATCAATTTCTTCTAAAAAACGCATAGATGAATTAAATGCTCTAATGCAAAGTCAAAACATAAAACTATTTACACCTATCAATCTAAGAGAAGGCTGGGCAGGTTTTCCCTTTAATTTCTCAGCTCGAAACAACAAAAATGAAATTGTAGGTTACATGACACCAATATTGAACGTAAAATATTTGCTTGATTTCTTCTATGAAGGAAATGACAGTGATATGTATGTACACAAATTTCTTGTCAACGACTCTATAGACCTTACGCGTGAAGCTTTTTACAACGGTTCCGAAATATTTAATACTTCCAGAGATGCTGAGTACTATAAAAAATTCAATATAAACGAAGAAAACTTTATTTATACAACAATTCAGCTTTTCGGGCTAAAACTAAAAGTAGGAAGTACTTTCAAGAAACCACAAACCATCAACAAAAACATAAGTAAATTTGCGTATATCTGGTATGGAATTATTGCGTTTCTAATATTTGTGATCTTAAACCAATACCTGAAAAACAAATCGTTAAACGACAATTTACAGGAGGCAAACGAAATTGTAATCACAAAAAATAAAGAATTACAAAACAATCTCACCAATATTCAAACATTAATAAAAGAAATACATCACAGAGTTAAAAACAATATGCAGATGATTTCTGGAATCTTAACGCTGCAAGAAGACGAATATGAAGATAAAAATATAATAAATGCACTTCGCGACAGTCAAAACAGAATCAAATCAATGTCTTTAGTGCATCAAAAATTATACGGAACGCATACACTCAAAGATGTGCCAACAAAAGAATATGTTTCACAACTCATTCAATTCATAGAAGAAACGGTGAGTCATCAAATATTTGAATTTTCAAAAGAAATCAACATTGATGAAACACTTACTTTCGATGGTGATACTACCGCAAACCTGGGTTTAATCATTAACGAGCTCACTACAAACTCATTCAAATACGCTTTCAAAGAAAATCAAGAAAACAATATCACAATCACCATTATCAAACAAAATGATAGGTACAAACTCACATACAGTGATAATGGAGAAGGATTGCCAGCGGATTTTGATATAGAAGCAACTGATTCTCTAGGAATGCAACTCATACACGTACTCACAGATCAACTTAGTGGAGAACTCAATTATACAAGAGTGCCAAAAAATGCTTTTGAAATATACTTCAAACAACTAGAAGAAAGTTACAGCGAATAATAACTTGTAAGTAAAAATAGCCTAGAAGAATCAATCTGGATACAAAAACTCTAAAAGTCTTGTTAATTTTTAACAAGACTTTTTTGTGTGCGAGAAAGTCTGTACATTTAATCTATATTGTGAATGCGGTACAACATGGCACCTTTTTTGTCATACACATACCGTAAATGTTAGTGAAAGTTACCCTATGAATAAATTCAGTACGATTATACTCGTTATCGTTTCCCTCTTTATAATAAGCGCGCAACAGCCGCACTCAAAGCATACAAAGAAATACACTGCTCAAGAAAAATGGGTAGACAGTGTTTATACCAACATGACCTTGCAAGAACGTTTCGGTCAACTCTTTACCATTCCTGCCTATTCCAACAAAAGTTTGGCGGAAGACAATAGAGTGAAACAGCAAATTATGAAATACAAGGTTGGTGGCGTACTATTCATGGGTGGAAACCCAACACATCAAGTTGAACTCACTAATCAATTTCAAAACATCTCTAAAATTCCTTTATTAATCTCTATGGATGCTGAATTTGGACTAGGAACACAACTCGATTCCTTACCAACATATCCATACAACATGATGCTTGGTGCTATTCAAAAAGATACCATCATTGAGCAAATAGGACAACGTATTGGAACACAAAGTAAGCGACTAGGCGTTCATGTAAACTTTGCGCCAGTTGTAGCGGTTTATAATGATCCTCAAAATCTAACAATCGGAAATCGTTCTTACGGAGAAAATGCTTTGAATGTAGCAAACAAAGCTGAAATTTTCACCAAAGGTTTACAAAATAATGGTGTCATTGCGGTAACAAAAGGTTTTCCAATTCTAGGAAACAAATCTACAGAAAAAGGAATGTTGCCTACATCAGAATTACTAGAAGACGAATTAGATAGCATACATTTAATTCCTTACAAAAGCCTTATAAAAAGTGACATTGGCGGTGTAATGACAACGCATGTGCGCATACCAAATTTAGAACTAATAGACGGTTTATCAGCTTCCTTATCAAACAATATTGTCACTAAAAAATTAAAAGAAGAGTTAGCTTTTGATGGACTTATCTTTTCAGATGTACTCAATGCAAAAGAAGTAACTCAAAATGAAGAAATCGGTGATGTAGAAATAGCCGCTTTTATTGCTGGGAATGATATATTGCTCTTGCCAGAGAATTTACCTGAAGTCATAGAAAAATTTGAAGAAGCCATGATGGTCGGACTCATCAAAGAAGAACGCTTGGCGTATTCTGTAAAAAAGATTCTTGCCACAAAATACAAGCACGGTTTGTTCACGCCTGAAACAATACAGGAAGATTCCATCCTAATTGACTTACAAACAATCAAGGACGATGTATTGCATCGAAAAGCAGTTAAACATGCCGTTACTGCGGTGAAAGTAAATGACAGCATTTTACCTATAAAAAACTTAGCAAAGCAAAAAATAGCATACGTAAAAATGGGCGATGCAGACGGAAGTACATTTGTCAATACTTTACGCAAATACGCTGCAATAGAGGTCATTAAAAAAGAAGACTTAGCAGCATTAGTTGAAGAACTAGCAAACTATTCAACAGTTATTGTTGGTTTCCACAAATCTGACGCAAGTCCTACAGAAGACTATGCATTTACCAACAGAGAAATTGTTTGGTTACAAGAAATCGCAAGAACCAACACCGTAATTCTAGATGTATTTGCAAATCCTTACAGTCTGAAAAAAGTAAAAAGCTTTACCAACATTGACAATATCATTGTATCGTATCAAAACAGTGAAGCATCACAAGAAATCTCTGCACAAATCATCTTTGGTGCTATAAAAGCACAAGGAAAATTGCCAGTACAAATTACAGAAGACTTTCGTATGGGAACAGGTTTGGTAACACAAACGCTTTCACGCTTAGGTTATGACTTACCAGAAACGGTTGGTGTAAGTTCTGCCAAACTAAAACGTATCGATTCACTAGCTGAACTTGTAGTATCAGAAAAAATGGCGCCAGGAGTACAATTGCTTGTCGCACGCAGAGGAAAAGTGATCTACAATAAAAACTTTGGGTATCATACATACAAGAAAAAGAAAAAAGTAACAGATGGCGATATCTACGATGTAGCGTCTATGACCAAAATATTAGCAACATTACCGTTAGTGATGAAGCTTGAAGAAAACAAAAAACTTTCATTGAGTTCCAAATTAGAAGACTTGTCACCAAAATTCAAAGGAACCAACAAAGACAAGTTAAAAATAGTAGAAATACTGTCGCATTACGCACGTTTAAAACCATGGATTCCGTTTTATGTAAACACCTTAGATACAATTACTAAAAAACCAGATCAAAAATGGTATCGCAGTAAAAAATCAAAAGAATATTCTGTAAAAGTTGCAAAAAACTTATACATGAAAGCAGAATACAAAGATTCTATCATGCAACGTATTATAGACAGTGATTTACTAAAAAGAAAACGTTACAAATACAGTGATTTGCCGTTTTACATCTTAAAAGACTATTTAGAAACGACTTACAAATCAAATCTAAACAATTTAACACAACGCTATTTCTATCAATCGTTGGGAGCGCACAGCATGACGTACAATCCGTTGGAAAAATTTTCAAAAAAGATGATAGTTCCTTCAGAAATTGACGACTATTACAGGAATCAAACATTGCAAGGATATGTGCACGATATGGGCGCAGCCATGCAAGGTGGAATAGGAGGACACGCAGGATTGTTTAGCAATGCCAATGATGTTGCCAAAATGATGCAAATGTATATGCAAGGCGGAACTTATGGAGATGTACAATATTTAGAAGCTGCTACCATTGCAAAATTCAACAACTGCTACTACTGTAACAAAGACAATAGAAGAGGCGTTGGATTTGATAAACCACAACTTGGCGATGTTGGACCAACATGTGGTTGTGTTTCTATGAATAGTTTTGGACATTCAGGATTCACAGGAACTTATACATGGGCAGATCCAGATGAAGACATCGTATATGTATTCCTATCCAACAGAACCTATCCGACCATGTCGAATAGAAAACTAATAAAAACTGATATACGAACCAAAATTCAAAAGCTTATTTATGAAGCGATTGAAAAGTAAACCAGACTTGATTTGAAAATAGCTATTGTATGTTACCCAACATTTGGAGGTAGTGGCGTTGTTGCTACTGAACTAGGAATTGCCTTAGCCAACAGAGGACACGAAATACATTTTATTACCTATAAACAGCCTGTTCGTTTGGCTTTACTAAGCGAAAACATTCACTTTCACGAAGTAAACGTACCAGAATATCCACTATTTCATTACCAACCATATGAATTAGCTTTATCGAGTAAATTGGTAGATATGGTAAAACTTCATAAAATCGATTTACTACACGTACACTATGCCATTCCACACGCATACGCAGGTTATATGGCAAAAAAGATGTTGGCAGAAGAAGGAATTACAGTACCTATGGTAACGACGCTTCACGGAACTGATATCACTTTAGTAGGAAGTCATCCTTTTTACAAATCGGCAGTAACATTTAGTATTAATAAATCGGATGTAGTAACGTCGGTTTCAGAAAGTTTAAAGCAAGATACATTACGTTTATTTGACATTAAAGGTGAAATAGATGTTGTTCCTAACTTTATTGATGTTACCAAATACGATCATGGTTTTACGGATTGTCAACGAAGCCTGATGGCAACGGAAGAAGAAAAAATTGTAACTCATGTTAGTAATTTCAGAGCCGTAAAACGTATTAGTGATGTTGTAAAAGTATTCTACGAGATACAAAAAGAGATTCCTGCCAAACTAATGATGGTTGGTGAAGGTCCTGAAAAAGAACCTGCAGAAAGGCTATGTGAAGAACTAGGGATTTCTGACAAAGTTATTTTCTTAGGAAATAGCAATGAAGTAGATAAAATATTATGTTTCTCTGATTTGTTCCTGCTGCCATCAGAAACGGAAAGTTTCGGACTAGCGGCACTAGAAGCAATGATTTCTTCTGTTCCTGTGATATCGAGCAATACAGGAGGAATTCCAGAAGTAAACAAACACGGCGTTTCCGGATACCTAAGTAATGTGGGAGATGTATATGATATGTCGCGCAATGCTTTAAAAATCTTAAAAGACGACAAAGAACTTGAAAAATTCAAAATAGCAGCCAAAGAACAAGCTTTACAATTTGATATCAATAAAATTGTACCTGTGTATGAGTTTATTTATCAAAAGGCATTTGAAATGGCGTAATGTAATGTGTTTTTTTGAACGGACTTCGGTAGTATTTTGAAAATCATTCACTTGTAGCGAGATACGTTATTCGTAAAATACAGTTATTTTGAATGAGTTTGCTATGCAAATTCGTATCGAGAAGTACGTTGATATGTTTCGATATGTAAATACGGTGACTTTAAGAGATTGTATTTGTTTTACTTTGAATTAATATTGTTAGTATAAGTTACTATTTATTTCTTCCATTTTGGTTTCTCTTGATTGAGAATGTTGGTACATAATTCTTCAAGAGTTTCTAATTGCATATTTTCGTAAATAGCATTTTCCATAAAAGCAGAACCATCATAAAACTCTTCAACTCTTCCGAAATAATCTGACGAAGAATCACAACATAAATAAATGTTTCCTTTGTCACCTCTTATACCTATAAAAATCCAAGGTTCTATTTTTTTTCTTTCATCATTAAGCGTTGACCAAAGACTAATATCACTTATGGTACTTTCTATACAACCAAGTGTTCCAAAAAAAGAATATGAATGATCTATGTCAATTAGAAATCCATGAGGAAAAGATTTTAAAAGTTGCGCATAGGAATCAGGAATCTTAAATGATGTATAATATTCACCAGTTATTTCCATATACGTATCTCTGAAAATATTGCCTAAATATTCAGCAAACTGTTCATTTTTTTCATACTCTTGAAATTCTCCTGATAATTTTATGTTCAATTTTTCAATTAGTCTTTCGTCCATAGTATCTTTTATGATGAAATTTAGATAAATTTTTAGTTGATATCTTAATCAATTACACATGATAGGAATTCCTGTTATTTTTAAAACTACAATTTTCTCATTCATGGGCAAAATCATCCGAAGAATTTTTAATTTTTTCAATACTATTTCGTTTGGCGCGATATTCATTTTTTGAATAATATCATTTCAAGTGAATGTACGGCATACATTTATTTTGAGATGCATTTTGATAATAATATCTAAACTTATTTCGTAGATCATAGATTCAGACAACAAAACCATAGATTTGGAAAAGTATTCCTGTCAACAGAATCGCAACTTTGTATTGTAATTAAAAAAACAATACAGTTATGAGTACAAAAACAGCAATCATTACAGGAGGAAGCCGCGGATTAGGAAAAGACATGGCAATCAATTTAGCACAAAACGGAATCAATATTATCTTTTCATATCATAGCAATATTGAAAAAGCAAATGAAGTTATTGCTATCGTAAAATCTTTAGGTCAAAAAGCAGTAGCATTTCCATTTGATGCAAATCAACACAAAAGCGGTCAAGAGTTTCTAAAACAAGCTACAGATTATTTACAGAAAAAAAACAATTCACCAAACTTTGATTTCCTCATCAACAACGCAGGTACAGGGACATACAATCTTGTAGCAAACACGACAGAAATACAGTTTGATGAAATGATGAATATACATTTAAAAAGCATCTATTTCTTTACGCAAGCTGCATTACCATTTCTAAACAACCATGGTCGTATTATCAATATATCTAGTGGATTGACACGTTTTAGTTTTCCAGGAATGTCTGCATATGCAATCATGAAAGGTGGTATTGAAATCTTTACAAGATACTTAGCAAAAGAATTAGGCGGACGAAAAATCACAGCAAATGTGGTAGCTCCTGGCGCTATTGCTACAGATTTTGGAGGCGGATCAAACAAACAAGCAGACAAAGTAGCGATTATATCAAATTTGACAGCATTGGGCAGAGTAGGAGAAGCGGAAGATGTTGGCGGCGTAGTTGCTTTTTTATGTTCAGACAAAGCAGGCTGGATCAACGGACAACGTATTGAAGTTTCTGGTGGAATGCTTGTTTGATACTTAAATAGTGAGTTATGAGTATTGACATTGTTTGAAACGTCATTGTAATAATGATAAGGAATCTAAAATCCACTACTTGTCAAGTTCGTAGAAAATTGTATCGAGAATAGCTATAAGTTTCCAAATATATTTTGTTACTAATTTTTAGAAAAAATTCACTCGACATAACGTTTGAAATGAAGAAATATACTTTGAAACGTAATTGCGAGACGAAGTCGTGGCAATCTGTTGTTGCAAATAACGAAAACGTATTATTACAAACAGATCACCATGTCGCAAACTCTTCGCAGTGACGTTTTAAAACTAATTAAGCATAAACATACATAGAAAAAACATTCGTGTATATAGACATGAATCATAAAATAGAAGTATTTTTAACAGACAATACAGCTCCAATGAAAAACCTAAAACATTTTAAAACAATAAGTGATTACCATAAATTTGCAAACATCAATGCACCTGATCATCCATTGATCAGTTTGGTAGATTACACTAAATTGCAGTATCCTTCAGGTATAGAAAATTTGCAGTTGATGAAGGAATATTATACGATTGGACTGAAGCGTAATATTCCGTATAAATTTTTTTATGGTCAACAAACTTATGATTTTGATGAAGGTATCATGACATTTATTGCGCCTAAGCAAATAATAAGTTTATCCAGCAATCCTAATATAAAGCACAAACCATCCGGTTATTTATTATTAATTCATCCAGATTTCTTGTGGAATTCAAGTTTAGCCAAGCAGATGAAGAATTATCAATTCTTTGGATATACTGTAAATGAAGCGCTATTTCTTTCAAAAAAAGAAGAGCAGCAAATGATAGAAATTTTACATAATATTGAAAAAGAATATCAATCAAGCATAGACAAGTTTAGCAATAAAATCATTATCTCACAATTAGAACTATTGTTAAATTATGCTGAACGTTTTTACGAACGACAATTCATCACACGAAAAATTTCCAATCACCAACTTCTAGAACAATTGGAAACCTTATTGAATACTTATTTTTCAGATGAAACTACCTTAGAAAAAGGATTACCAACAGTACAATGGGTTGCAGATAGCCTGAATTTGTCACCAAATTATCTAAGTAGCATGCTAAAATCGTTATCCGGACAAAGCACACAACAACACATTCATCATAAACTAATAGAAAAAGCGAAGGAACAACTTTCAACGACGCAGCAAAGTATCAGCCAAATTGCGTATAGTTTAGGTTTTGAACGTCCAGCATCATTTACCAAACTCTTTAAAAACAAAACAAAAATGTCTCCCATGGAATTTAGGAAGACATTTAATTAAATCCTATATTTTAAAAACTCAATTTTGCCACAATTTGTTCATCTTTTGATTTTGTCAATCGAATGATCTTTACTTCTTTGCGCTGTTTCAATGTACCATAATACGTATATAAAGTTACTTTCATAAAAGTTGGATTCTCAATCTTCTGATAACGATCACCAAAGTATTTAATCTTTACAAAATAATCACCTTTAATAGCATCTTTTAATATAAACTCTTCAGGTCCAAAACCTTGTGTCATGTCTTTAGAAATTTGTCCGCCAATTTTAGTACGTGTATGTTTATACGAGCATTCTTCTAAGTTAGGATCTATCACATGCAAATCAATATCAGTATCATTATGATTCCAGTCTACAACAATACGCACATCAAATTTTTCAGGAGTTAATTCTGTTGTATCGTCTACCTTACTTGTATTAATATCTTTTCCATACTTAGAAATCATACGTTCCATTTCATGTTCTATAATGGTATTAAGACCTTTAAAAACACGTCTTTTAGTGCCTTTGTAAATCTTACCAGAATGTACACGCTCAAGCAAATCGAAAGCTTCCTGACATTCACCTAAGTTTTCGTGTGCCAACGCCAAATCACGGTACGATTGTACATCTTCAGGACGTAATTCCAACACGCGTTGAAACATAAAAAAGGCAAGCTTATGTTGATCGATGGCTTGTAATTGATATCCGTATACTTTCAATAATTCATAACTATCAAAATCTGTTTCCGCTATGTTTGACAGAATACGATTTGAATAGATTTCAGCATTTAATTCCTCTCTAAAGAAATTAGAAACATCTACATAATACGCTGGAATTTCTTCATATTTAGTACGCTGCAATAAATAAAATTCATACGCTCTTTTTTTAGATTTAAATGCTCGTAATTCAATAATATAAGGTGCTTTTAAAGTCTGATCAGCAACTTCTAATTTTCTACGATTATGAGTATTTCTATTGACAGTTTGAGTTACACCTGATTGTGTTGTATTACCAGAACCATTTGTAATCATATTTCCATCTGCTCCAACATAAAAAGTAATGGGCAAAGTATATCGAACACTTACATTTCTATTGCGCTGTTTTCCAGGAATCATCGTTGGTAAAATACGCAACATACGTTTAATTTCTTCTTCAATACGCTGATGTGGTGCTCTTACTCTTATATCTTGAATAATACCTTGTGGATTGATCGTAAATATGGCATACACACGTTGTCTGCCTTCAGGGAAATTAAGATCATTTACCAAAGAAGTATTGAAATTCTGCTTGATATGTTTCTGCATTTTTTCAGCAAAGCAACGTTTGCGGTCAATTGTTGCTGTAAACTGTTCACAACCTGGAAAAATAGGAGATTCTTCAATCATTATGAATGGAATTTCTTCGATAATTTCTTCTTCTTCAACTACCTTTTCGTCAGCTTCAACAATTTGAATCTCATCCACAACTTCAATTTCGTCAGTATTTATAAGACCGTTATCTATCTGCATCATTCTTGGTGATGCACTTCGTAGTTGGCGACCATTATTTTGAGTCCCACTAAAACCATCAACATCTTCGGTTTCCATTTCAGTTTCTTGAAACTCTCTGATTTCAGCATCTTCAACAACTTCAATAATTTCTATAGGTTTGTCAACAGCGTCTTTCTTTGCACGTTCTATTTTTGCCAACGCTTTATTATATGCATCCAATAATTCTGCTGGCGGTTTAATTTTATATCGAATATAATCGCTCACTTGTTCTAGTACAATCAGAGAAGTATAATCTGTAACTAAATGATGTGTTGTGGCTAAGTGTATAATATCAGTTTTATTCACTTTTGCATTTTTCTGTAAATAATCGAGACGTTTTTGAGCCCACATTCTTGAAACTCCAGAAACATTTTTTTGCGCTTCTTTCAAATTCAACTTCACACGTTCTGTAATTTTATTATCGTATCCAAAAAGCAATGTAATATCATTATTGGCACTTATATTTTTTCCTGCGATAGAAAACGTATTACCAACATTTGTGATTGTATTTGGATAGATATCAATACTGTTCATAGACGATTCATAGCCTAAATATTGATACTGTTGATACTTTAACGTAGCAAAACCTTCTTGCGCTGATTTTGAAGTCAAATTAATATAACTTCCTCTTGAAGCTTCCGCCATTTTCTGCAACGCAGGATGATTTGATTTTGTCAAACTATTAACCACAATTAATGGTGTATTTGCGGAGTAATTTAAAGCACTTAACGACTGAATTCCATCAGAAAACAACAATACCAAATCACTCTCTTTTATCTTTGTATCTAATACATTATAATTTGTTCCGCCATCATACACAGTAGCAATAAGTTCGTCTTTTAAACCTTTCCAATTTCCATTACGAATGGTAAACGTTTTTGTCGTCAATACAGTATTGCTAAAGGATTTAAAATTGACTTTTACATTCTGTACATATGAAAAATAAGAAGATAATAATGCAATTTCCTTCTCTATATTTCTATCTTTCATTGAAAGTGAAGCATCCCAAAATAGTGTAATTGTTTTAGCTTTATCTCGAATTTTCTTTTGAGGATTTAAAACAAGATGCGAATAAAAATACTTATCAGCAACGAATACTTTTTTGCTATCAACTTTCGTTGGAATTTTAATTAGTAAACTCTTATTTGGGATATAATTTGTCTTTTCTACTTTAGTAGTATAGTTGCGTTTCCAATTAGTAAAATTTAATCCAGATACTTGACCTTTTTCTATAACAGGTTTCTCTTCTTGTTCAAAAACAGTAATAGTAAGTTTGAAGATATCTAGTTTATTTTTAAAATGTAATGGCAAATCAAAATAATAACCATCTTCTTTATACAGTAGTTCTTGTTCGTACGCCAATACTACACGTTTATATCCGTTGGCTGGAATAGGGTAGATGCGTGCTTTGTAATTATTTCCTGTGCCTTTTTCAAGCAATGCAGGATCAACTCTACGACGTACAACATCTTCAAAGGCAATTCTGCCAAGTTCTTTATCAACAACAACTGCTTCCCTGAGTTTTCCGTTTACATCGAGTGCAAACCGAGAAACATTAAAATTCTCTCCAAGGGGAAAAGATAACTGACCTTCTAAAATTTGATCAGTTGGATTATAATACAACATATCGAAAGTTGTAGTGGCTTTATTGCCAATAATTTGAACACTAATATCTAATGAGGATAGACCAACTTGTGTTTTTCCTGTTTTTAAAACAGGAGCTTCTTGTGCGATACTGAGTGCGGTAAAAAGCAGTAACAACACGAATGAGACGAGTTTTTTCATAAAATCGGTTTTTGAGACTAAAGTTTGGAGTCAATAATATCAACTTTCATACCATTTTAAGAAAACTTTAAGACTTAGGTGTTATTGGTATTTAGCTGTTAGTATTTAGTGTTGAGATGTTTCAAAGCGAAATTAGTGCCAATTAAAAGACAAAAGTAAGCCTAAACAACACATTCGTGAATTCGTGACAAAAATATCAGAAACTCAAAAGTCTTTACGCACAACTAACAAATCCACAAAAAACAAACATCCAACTAATGATGTTCATTCACAAAAGCTAAAAACTTATTCCAAGTATCAATACCGTTTTGTCCAGACCAACCATGACCTTCTTGTGGATAAAAAGTAAATTCATGAGTTACACCAAGAGCTGCCAAACGATTGCTTAAATCCGTTCCTTGCGAATTTGGAATCAACGGATCTTGTCCTCCATAAAACAACGCAGTTGGTGGCGCCGAAGCAGTAACTTTATGAAGCGGACTATTTGCTTCTAAAAACGGAATTAGCAGTTCAGACCCAAACAATTCAAAAACTTCTTGAATATAAGTATCGGCAGTATTTAAATAGGCTTCATCTGCAAGATTTGTAGGACCTACAATACTCGCTACCATATTTACATTGGCTTGTGTATCGTAATCATAACTCCATAGCAGCGACAAATGCGCACCAGCACTAGTGCCTAAAAAAGCATAATCTTCAGAAATAATATATTCCTCATTTCTAGCTTTCAAATCTGTAATAATAGAAGTAATATCATTTAACTGCGTAGGAAATGGAGAAGTAGTATTATTAGCTAAACGATAATTAATATTTACAATAGCATACGTTGGTAAATCTTGCTGAATCAATTCTACAAAATTAGCCATATTAGCTTTATCTCCGCTTGTCCAGCCGCCGCCATGCACCAAAATAATCACTTTAGTAGCCAAGGTTCTATTTTGAGGTAAATAAATATCATACACTTGGTCTGCATCTGTACCATATGAAACATCTAATAACGTACGTTGACTAGCAGTTTCTTCGGTAGGATTTGATGTAACAAAATTCATATCTGAATCAGAACTACATGCATAACTCAATAACAGAAATAAACTTAAAATACCAATGTAAAATGACTTTCTCATAATATAGAATTGATTATAATGCTAACGCAATATCCTAAAAAAAAGTATGCAAAAGTCTTAATATTCACTTAAAATTAGAATTACTTGGATAGCTTACTATCAACAACATAGAATGTAATAAATCTGAAAGAACTACTGACATTATGTAATACTAATGTCAGTAGCCTAATATTGTTAATATGGCCAACAATATGGATCACCATTTAAACGACCACACAATCCTGGACAATGTGGCGGTCCACATGGTTGTCCTTGCGTACTTGCAGTACAAACAGTAGAAAGTAAAAGTCTACCACCTTGAGTTTGTTTTTGTTGTTCCTTATCAATGACAGAAACACCTTTAAGGTTTAAAATTGTTTTTAACATGATATAAAGTTTTTTGTTTTTATAAAACGTAAGATTTTTAAATCAAAAAGACTTACGGTAATGCCATATTTAACAAAAGTATAATGCTTTTAACGGCTTACAGAGAGATTCAAAAAGGAATGTGTATTATTACCAAAAATCAATTACATTTGTGTAATTCGAGTAATAAATACCTTATGGCTGAATTTATCAAAATATATAACGAAAACCCTAATCCTAAGGAAATCAAAAAAGTTGTAGATATTCTACGAAATGGAGGCTTAGTGATTTATCCAACGGATACTGTATACGGTTTGGGTTGCGATATTACAAATACCAAAGCCTTGGAACGTGTAGCACGTATAAAAGGAGTGAAATTAGAAAAAGCAAACTTTTCTTTTATTTGTAATGATCTCAGCCATATTAGCGATTACATTCGTCAAATAGATACACGAACCTATAAAGTTCTCAAAAAAGCATTACCAGGTCCATATACGTTTATATTGCCAGGAAATAACAATCTGCCAAAAGTATTTAAAAAGAAAAAAACTGTCGGAATTCGTGTGCCTGATAACACAATTGCTCGAACCATTGTTCAAGAATTAGGAAATCCTATTGTATCAACATCTATTTATGATGAAGATGATATTGTAGAATATACAACAGATCCAGAATTGATTTTGGAAAAGTGGGACAATTTAGTCGATGCTGTAATTGATGGTGGTTATGGGGATAATGTAGCGTCTACAATAATTGATTTATCTGGTTATGAACCTGAAGTTATTCGTGAAGGAAAAGGTGATATTGATATCATTCTATAAAAAATTGATGAGTATATATTTATGAAGAGTTTAAAAATCATTGGATTTATAATTTTAATAGTTGCCATTGTTGGAGGAATTTATATCTATCCAAAAGCTTCCATGTACTTTTATGGAAAGAAAACAGCTTCTATTACCAAAGAAACAACATTTTATGTACCTAGTAGAACTTCGCTAAAAGAAGTGTTATTAAATTTACAAGGAGCTGGAATTATTGATAGTGAAAGTGAATTTAGAGAATATGCTGCGTTTCGAAACCTAAAGGAAGAAACGCTAGAAGGAGGAAAGTATATTTTTCCAAAAAATGTCACATATAGTAAAATAGTAGAAGATTTGCGTCAAGGAAACGGCGAAAAAGAAGCACAAGTAACTTTTAATAATGCACGTACTAAAAAAGAATTAGCAGAGAAAATTGCCTTGACAGTTGAACTATCAGCAGAAGACATTCTTACATTAGTCACTGACGAAAAATTTACGAGTAAATACGGTTTTACACCAACAACAATCAACACGATGTTTATTCCAAATACTTACAATGTATATTGGGATATTACTGCAGAAGATTTAATTTCGAAACTCGCCAAAGAATACAAGCGATTTTGGACACCAACACGAAAAGCCAAAGCCAAAGCATTAAATATGTCGCAAACAGAAGTATCTACTTTAGCTTCCATTGTAGTTTGTGAAACAATTAAAATGGACGAAGCTCCTAAAATTGCAGGCGTATATGTAAATAGATTAAAAAGAGGAATTCCACTTGATGCAGATCCGACGCTCAAATGGGTTTTGGGAGATTTTGAAATCAAGAGAATTCTAAACAAAGATAAAGAGCTAGATTCGCCATATAACACTTATAAAAACAGAGGTTTGCCGCCAGGACCAATCTACATTCCTTCAGTACAATATATTGACGCTGTATTGAATTATGAGAAGCATGATTATATCTTTTTCTGTGCGAAAGAAGACTTTTCTGGGTATTCCAACTTTGCAAAAACAAATCGTCAGCATGAAATAAATGCCCGTAAGTATCACAAAGCATTAAACGAACGAAAAATTTATCGCTAATGTCAAATTACAATCGTAGAGATTTTGCAAAACTCATAGTTTTAGGCGGAATTGGCTATACTATTTTCTCATGTGCTGAAGATGCTAAGAAAGGAACAACTCCAGAAATAACGAAGGAAGCAGCACCAAAAATGCCTGAATTACTTCCCGAAAACATAAAACTCTATCAAAAGGCAGATGCCGAATACCAAGACTTAACAGTTCGTTTTAACAAACGCATTCAACAAGCACCAACTTATATAGCACAATGTTTCAATACACAAGGTGTTGTAGATGCTGTGCAATTTGCCAATTTTAAAGACTTAAAAGTAGTTGTAAAAAGTGGCGGACATAGTTTCGAAGGATTCTCAAGCACTAACGATGGTTTAGTTGTCGATGTATCTTCCATGAAAAAAATGGAATGGACTCCAGATCATAGCTTAACCGTAGAAACGGGTTGTATCTTAAAAGAATTATACAATGAAATGTTGCCAAAGCGACGCATTTTACCTTCTGGTTCATGCGCAACTGTAGGAATTGCAGGATTGACTTTAGGTGGCGGTTATGGTTTTTTTAGTCGTAAATATGGATTAACCTGCGATAGTTTACAAGCCATTACTTTGGTAGATGGAAAAGGAAAAGTACATCACGAAAGTGGAACATCAGCGATATTAAAAGCATGTAAAGGTGGCGGAAATGGAAATTTTGGGATAGTAACTAAAATGAAATTTAGAACCTATCAAGCACCTAGTTTTTTTCAGGCGTATCGTTGTAAATCCTATAAATTAGATACAGTTAGAGCAAAGAGCTTGTTAAAAACATGGTTTCGGTATACCAATAAACTCCCAAAAACTGCTTTTTCTGCGTTTGTGTTGAATGGAAAAACACTAACCATATTAATCACAAATTATGCATCGGATAACAAAGGAGTGATGGAAATGTACAATGCACTCAAAGAAGTCTCTGATAAAGCTACCATAGGAAGTAAACGTCCTTTAGCTAGAGCTTTAAAAACATTTTATGGTGTACAGCATTCGTTGTATTTTAAAAACGCTTGCGCAGGATTATACAAGGATTTTGCTGAAATTGAAGGTTGTATAGACGATGTAATTTCTAAAGTAATCTCTTCCAGAGGATTAATCTATCAAGTAAATACGCTTGGCGGAAACATCAACTCGGAAACTTCAGAGAAGCGTTCCGTATATCCACATAGAAGTTATCCGTACTTATCAGAATTACAGTCATATTGGGATAAACCTTCACAAGAGGCGAGTCGTTTAGCAGCATTTCAAGCAGTGCAAGATCGTTTTTATAAACATGGAATTCGTGCGCATTACCGCAATTATCCAGATATCAATTTCAAAGACTTTGAAACAGCTTACTACGGAAAATATCTTCCAGAATTAAAAGCCATTAAACAACAACTCGATCCAGACAATCGTATTCAGCATCCGCAGAGTATTTCTTTGTAGCGTATATTTTGATAAACTTTTGACATAAAAAAAAGCGTTCAAACAAAAATTGAACGCTTTTTTATTTAGTTGCCTAAAACTATATTATTTTCCTTCAGCAGAAAGGCTTTTCATTTCTTTTTCAATCATGTCATAAAACTGATCGATTTTTGGTAAAACAACAATACGTGTACGTCTGTTAGTTGCTCTATTTGTTGGAGTATCATTCTCAACTAATGGAACATAATAACTTCTTCCAGCAGCAATCAGTTGTCCAGGATTTACTCCTAATTCTTGTAACACGCGAATAATAGAAGTAGAGCGTTTCACACTTAAATCCCAGTTATCAATCAGTACTCCTTTTTTATATGGTACATTATCAGTATGACCTTCTACCATACATTCAAAATCAGGCTTACTATTTACAACTTTAGCTACTTTTCCAAGTACTTCTTTTGCTTTGCTCGTTACGTTATAACTTCCACTTTTAAATAAAAGCTTGTCCGCAATTGAAATAAATACAACTCCTTTTTCAACATTAATTTCAATATCTGGATCATCAATTCCAACGGCTTTCTTTAAGCTAGAAACAATAGCAAGTGTTACACTATCTTTCTTATTTAAAGCATCCTGTAAACGTGTAATTTTTAAATCTTTCTCTTTCATACTCTCTAACGACTTTTCAAGGTTTTCAGCACCTTTTGTCGTTAAAACAGTCATATCTTTTGTATTTTGAATTAAGTCCTGATTCGTTTTCTTCAAATCAGCTACACGATCTTGTAATGCTTCAGCTTTTGCAGAAGCAGAGGCTTTCTCTTCTAAGCAGGCATTTAATTTAACAGTAGCAGAGTTTAATAAATCTTTAGTTTCCTTATGTCTTGCTTCCAAAGCAGCAAACTCTTTTTTAGAAACACATGATGAAAACAAAATAGACACTGTGGCTGTCAATAAGAGGATTTTCTTCATAAATCTTAATTTTTATATATTAAAACGGTTTTTTCAAAATTTTAACCAAAAGTATTAAAAATGATATGGTTTTTACAAGGATTAACAAACTTTTAAAGGTATAGTTCGTAGTTTTTTTAACATTTCAAAAAGAACTACTTTTTATTACAAATATTGTATTGAAATCATATAATCTTACAGATTTCTATATTTAAATTACAAAATTCTTCTATTTAAAATGGCTATAAATAACAATATAAATCAATCTAACTAAATCGAAATGATAGCTTAAAATTGGTTGTAATTTATAAATGAAATGTATGTGGATTTTGATCAAAAAAATAAAGCAATAAAAATCAAACTAGAAGAAAGTAGTAAAAATTGTTCAATGTCTTGAAAGTATCACTAAACATAATTGTAGTAAAATACAGTCTTCTGATTTTTTTTTTTACTTTCTAAAACACCGAAATTACTATTGTTTATCGATTAACGGTATACTGAAAACTACTTGAATCTGTTGAACTATTTGAATTTTGAGAAATATTAGCTATATTTAGGTATACAAAAATCAATAATGTGTTTTCAGTAAATACTAGAAGTATTTATTTGATAATAAAAGGGGCAAAGAAAAATAATTATTAGTGCTTTTATCTTGATTTATAAATAAGCCAAAATCAAGAACCATTTTAAAAGTAAGGTTTTGCCGTAAGCACTTAATATTATTTATCTTAATTTTATGAAAGTTATTTCCTTCATTTTAAAAAGGAATTAACAATAACTAATTTTTCTCAAAAAAATAGATAATAACCATAAAACCCGAATAACCCCATGATGAGCCCAAAAATGCATTTCTCTAAAACTTAAGATTGATTAATCCTTAACTATGAAGTTTTCTAACAAAACTTTCATAATTCATTTGACACAAAAAAATACTTTATTAAGTAAAAAGACATTTATATGACTTGTTATAATGAGTCATAATATATTATATAAAATAACCCCGCAATTGTGAAACTTTGGCGAGCCAACAAAAGCAGGGTCTGAATAACAGTTAATTTAATAAAAAATCGACCGTATTATGTTATATCTTTATTTTAAAAGTCACGTAAATCTAGCTGACTATATTTCAACATATCACAAGTACAATATTTACTGATTTACTTATTAAGTGGTAGGTAAGTCGTAAAAAACGACTTCAAAATTAGTACTTAAATATAAAGCCAATATTCTAACCAACCAAATATACTTCTATGAAATTTAGAAGTGTAATAATATATTATTTTCTTATGTTAAAATATCTACTAATTATTTACTCCAGAGTTAGGCTATTTTTAGCAAAATTTAGTGATAATCATCACTATAGTAACAAAATAAATGCTAAACATAAAAACTACAAACTACAGTTTACACTGATACTAATTGCCTTTACAGTATTGATAGCTACTAATGAGTTGTCGGCACAAGTAGTCACAACTTGGGGAGGTTTATCAGGAACAGTTCCAGAAACTAATTTTCAGACAAGTAGCTTATCTGCTGTAGGAGATGGAGTTACGTATGTAACTGTAAATATTTCTAGAGGACCTTCTGCAACTGTGGGAGGAATAGAAAATGCAGTTCCTCCTTCACAAACATTAACAAATAGTTTTAACAATGCACGATCAAGTGTTGGTATTTCTGGAAATACATATACATATACATTCAGCGAACCAGTACACGTAATCCTGAGTTCACAAGAACATAGTGAATTAATTCGTACAGAAAACATAAAAATTGCAAGCCCAGATGTTGGAGCACTTTTTACAGGAAGTCTTACTGGTGGTCAATCAGGTCATTTTATAAATAATAACAACACATCTGAGATTCACATTGGTTCTTCTAGCACTATAACAACAGCAGGAACCTATTGGACAGTACAAAGTAATATTGCTATTACAACACTTACTGTAGAATATTATGTAACTGATGGAACAGAAGTAGCATCAGGCGAACCATTCACATTAGATTTGGCGCCAGTACCATACATACGATTAGATGATACAAATATTACTGCTGCTGGCGGAATTGATATAAATGTTCTTGGATGTTCTAAAAGCTCAGAATTTTTAGATACGGCAACAACAGGAGCAACCTCAGAATTCAATGCTCCTCACGGTCTTGACTTTATGACCGTTACCTTGACAAATCCACAAGACGCAGGAGATGAAACATTAAGTATCAAAGGAATATTTCCAGGAGTATCAGTCACTGGAAATGGAACAACAACACTTACAGTAACCAATGTGAGTGCCGATGTAAATACAGTAAGAAATACGCTAGATGATTTAGTTTATATTAACAGCGCAGCAGTTCCAGAAATTGCCACACCAAGAACAGTAGACATCACAATAACTGATCCTTTCGGAAATACATCAGCTACTACAACAGCAACACTGACATTAACGAATCCCCCTAACTCAGGAGCAACTTCTGGACCTTTCTATGTCTTTACGACAGATACTACAGCAGATTTATTTAATGCTTTAGATGGTTCAGAGGATGCCGGAGGGACATGGGCAGATAATGATGGAACAGGAGCTCTTTCAGGAAGCACTTTAACAGTAGCAACATTACCACTAGGTCCTTCAACCTTTAATTATACAGTATTAGGAGCAGGTCCATGTAGTGATGAACTAACTACAGTATTGGTTATAAAACTAGATGGTTCAGAAATCGCTTTAACAGCGCCAGCAGCTTCTTCTAATTGTGGAACGCTGACAACAAATTATACGAATCCTCTATTCTCAGCAAATTCAGACGATCCTATATTTGTCTTTGATGGAGGTGTCAATGTAGGACAATTAGAATGTCCAGCAGGAACTGGTATCACCACTTATGACTGGTATGTATTCAACCCAACAACAAATTCCTATCAAGATTATGCCATAAACTCTACCAGAATTCAAACAGGATTAGCTGATGGTGGTTATTTAGTGGTAAGAAATGATGGAGGTACTATTGAAGAAGGAAGAGCTTGGGTTTGGAATACATCAATTGAAACACAAGCTGGTTCCGACTTTACAGCATGTTCAGGAGATACGGTAAACTTAAATGGTATTGCAGCTAACAATACAGATTTTACATATTATGATCCTGTTGAACGTCCTTTTATAGTATCTAACTCAACGATAGTATCCGTTACTTTCAATGTAACACATACGTACATATCTGATGTTGGTTACTTTTTGGTATCACCAGATGGTTTAGTGACTATTCCATTAGGACTTAACGAAACAGGAAGCCCATGTTATGCAGCTGATAATGCTGTGAATTTGACATTTACAAACGATCAAACCATTACACCAACTCTTCCCGTTTTTGATATATGTGAATTTGCAAGAAACAACGCATGTAGTGGTGCAGGACCTGCACTAACAGGAACATACAATGCATACTATTCAGATCCTTCTAACAACTCAACAGTATGTACGGTATTTTCACCAGCAGTAGGAGTCAATTTAATAGATATGACACCATTGAATGGATATGATGCAAGACAAGGAGGATGGAAAGTCCAAATATATGACTGTGAATTTCAAGATTTTGGTGAAATAGACTCGGTAATAATTAGTTTTGTTGATGGATCAAACACATCAACCTTTACGAGTGGGACCATTCCAGATGGAACACCATCTGCACAAATAAATGATGATTCATGTAATGCAGCTACTGCATCAATATATGAAGTGCCTTTTACTGCTTCAGTTGCAGCGAATGAAGCATTAAACATTCAAGACAATATTGGAGTTAATGGTTCAGGTGGATATGCTTGGTCGTATAGCACAGATGGTCCAACTGGACCTTGGAGTGCGCCTTTTGAAATAGGAACACTTACACCTTCAGTAACAGTTAATGAAACTACATGGTTTCGTTTAAATGCAGACAACGGAACCATGTGTGCCGGAGAAGATGTAGTGATGGTTACAGTGACTGATAAACCAGTCTCAGGAACAGGAACAGACAATTATGCCTGTGCAGGAGATGTAGTAGTAGATTTAAATACACTACTCGCTGGAGCAGATTCAGGTGGAACATGGAGTGTAAACGGAAGTTCTCCAAATGCTCCAGGTGGCGATTTTAGTGCCGGAGCAGGAACCTATGACCCAACAACTGGCGGAGTGTATATTTTTGATTACACGGTAAATGCCATGGTACCTTGTGTTGGCAGTGAAACAACTTCAGTAACCGTATCTGTACAAGCGGCACCAGATTCAGGAACAAACAACACCATAAGTGCTACAACTGCATCTGGAGTTATTGATTTATTCACTAACCTTAGCGGAACACCAGATACAGGAGGAACTTGGAGTCTAAATGGAAGTTCAGCAGCGCCTGGAGCAAATTTTGACCAAAGTGCAGGAACTTTAGATGCTTCAGGACTTGGAGGAGGAACATACGTGTTTGACTACACGGTAACAACTTGTTTAGCATCCATAAGTACAGTAACTGTAAACCTTTCAACACCTGTAGATACCGATAATGATACAATTCCAGATATTGTAGATTTAGATGATGATAATGACGGTATTCTAGATACAGATGAATGTGTAGCATTACCAGGAGCAATAAGTCCTCAATTAGATGCTATTACTTATCAAGTAGGTGACTATAGTATGTATGTCATTGGAGGAAATACGAATGGTTTAGGATATCAAGAATCTGGTTTTCAACAAGCAGCATTTAATAGAGGAATGCCATTGCAAGTTTTAAATGGAGGTAATGAATATAATGTTACTGGAGCAACTGGAGACGGTTCGGCTTCTGTAAGTACTGTATCATTCAGTAATGGTACAATGACATATAGTATTAACTATGCATCGCCTACTAATAATGACGAATTTAGAACAACAACAGCTGCTAATTTTTTCTCAGGAAATACAGGTGAAGGTGTATTTGTCGATCCATATCAAGGAGGAGTAGCAGGAGATAACTATACGGTTACAATTAATTTTACAGAAGCAGTTGTAGCTTTTAGTTTAGATTTAATAGACATATTTGATACAATTCCAACAGGAACACCAAATGTAAGTTATGAAATGGTGATTGATGGAATTGTGGTTGCTAGATTAAATGGATTATTTTTTGGAGATGATGCCACAAATAACTTGACGGTATTTGATAATACAGGAACAAGTCAAGGAACAGTTTTGGCTGGTCAAAATATTGAAAATACAATTAGTTTTATTTCGGAAAAACCAGTTTCTTCTATTCAGATAGTGCATAGAGTAGAAAGTGGAAGCATCTTGGCATCAGCAAGAGATCCACATGGAATAGATGCTTTATCATTCACAACGGTTTCAGCTGCCTGTGATAATAATAAAAATACAGATAGTGATGGTGATGGATGCCCAGATGCGGTAGAAGGAACAGCTTCATTTACAACAGCAGATCTTGATGGAGATGATAGCTTAGGTGATATTGTTGATACAAACACATCAAGCGCTTCCTATGGAGTGCCAACCATTGCAGGAACAGGACAAGGAATAGGCGGAAGTCAAGATGGATTAGATATGACAGCATGTAATCCTCCAGTAGATTCTGATGGTGATGGAGTAGCAGATATAGATGATTTAGATGATGACAATGATGGTATCTTAGATATAGACGAAGGATATAGTGATTGTTCACTATCAGCAGTTATAGAATGGGATTCAAGTCCTGGAACAACTGGAGGGACTACAGATGAATCTGCAATCTTAACTGATGGAGTAGATACCTCTAACATTACCATAAGTACTACAGGAGGCGCTTTTGTGAGTGGTTCAGAAACAGATATTATTCGTTGGAATGAATCACAAGCTGTAGGAGATGGTACGTACACAGTTACTTTTACAGAACCTGTGTACGATGTTACTGTGTTTTTTGGAAATATGCAACGTAATGTAAATGATCCAGATTCTCCTGTGGGATCAGGAACAGGAACGAAAATAGGTAATTTTGTAATTGAACTTGAAGATGGAACGATTATCAATGATGCAGCATTTACATTAACTAATGGAAATGGAGGTTTTACAACATTTAGTTCTGATACAAGAAATTTAGAAACAATAACAATAGGAGGTATAACTTATATAAGAAATGCTACCAATGCTCCGCTTAATGATGGAAATCAACAAGCATTTGGATTATTGACTTTTTCAGATATTTCCAATGGAAGTAATCTAGATAATGGGTTACGTTCTTTTACTTTTACAAAACTAGGAAGTGGTGGCGGACCTACTTCTACTATTGGATTTAATGGGCGTTTATGTTCTGGTGGATCTTCTCAAGATACTGATAGTGATGGTATTGATGATCATTTAGATTTAGACAGTGACGGAGACGCTTGTCCAGACGCCTTAGAAGGAGATGGAGGATTTACCACAGGAGATTTAATGACTGCTGGAGGAACGCTCATGGGCGGAAACTCAGGAGGAAGCTACACAGGTTCTCCGACACCAATTACAGACAACTTAGGAAACACAGTAGGAATGACTGCCGGAGTTGATGAAGGAGTACCTGTCATTGCAGGAGCAGGACAGGGAATTGGAGGAAGTCAAGATGATACAAACATAACAGCTTGTGTTGCTGATGATTTAGATAATGTTAGCGAAGCAATCGAAGACGGTGCGCCAAATGGCGGAGATGGAAATAATGATGGAACACCAGACAGTCAGCAACCAGATGTTGCATCTATACCAGATGCGAATGGAGACTACGTTACTATTGAAGTTACCTCTCCAAATATAGGAGAAGATTGTAACCAAATTACCTCAATGGTATTGGTGACAGAAGCTTCTTTAGTGAGTCAAGATGCAGTATATGAATATCCTTATGGTTTAATTGATTTCTCATTAGCTTGTGCAGGAAACGGACAAACAGCTACTGTAAAATACTATTGGTACGGGATCTCTTCTTTAAATGATTTTGATGCCTACAGAAAATTTGGTCCATCCACAGCAGGAGGAACTGACCTTGATTACAGAAACAATATTATCGCAATAGCGAGACAAATAGAAAATATAAACGGTACTGACGTACTAACAGTAACATATACACTTACAGATGATGCTGTTGGTGATGATAACACAGAACTTACAGGAGTCATCGAAGATCCTACAGGTCCAGCGATATTACCAGCAGGTGATGCAGATGGCGATGGAGTTGTAAATGCTGATGATTTAGACGATGATAATGATGGAATTTTAGACAGTGTTGAATGTGCAGGAATTGCATCAGGCGCATTAAACAGTCCAGGATTTCCTTCTAACGGAGCAAATCCTGGAGGAGGAACGTTCCAATTACAGTCAGCCGCTGCACCAACAGGTGATGGAACAACAGCTACATTAAACGGAGTTTTTGGTGGAAGAGCAAATATAACAGCAACATTGATTGACAATGCTGCAATAGGAACGCCTATATGGAATAATGGAGTTCAAATTTTAGATGATGGAGCTCCAGTAGACGATTATTTCTACTTCCAACCAACACAATTAGGAGGATTTGATACAGCAAATCCAACAGCAGGAGATCATATGTTAATCACAATCGATCTTTTAGCAGGAGCCACGAATTTTGAAATGACTGTTGCGGGACTAAATGGAGGAGATATATTTGAATTTGAAGCAAGTTATGAAGGAGTACCTGTAACAATAAATGCAAGTAACTTTGATAACTTAGATGATAACATGCCAGCTGGCACAGGAACAGTAACTGTTACGCCAAGCGGAACAGGACTCGAAGGAAATACAGCAATTGGAGGAACCAATGTAGATGCTAATAGAGGTAGACTTACCATTCCAGGACCCGTAGATACAATTATTATCAGAGGTGGTAAAAACGCAGGGCAAACAACTACGGTGACAACAGCTATTACATTGGTTTCTTTTACATCATTGAATGATGATGATGGAGATGGAATTGCCAACTGTTTCGATACCGATAGTGATGATGATGGCTGTCCAGATGCAATAGAAGCCGCAGGAACATTTACAACAGCTGATCTTGATGGAGATGATAGCCTAGGAGATACAGTAGGAACTACTGCTGGAGTCGATGAAGGTGTGCCAACAGTAGCAGGAACAGGACAAGCAACAACAGTAGATGTAACAACTGCTGGTCCAGATCAAGACAATGATGGAATCGCTGATGCTTGTGATGATTTTAATGATACAGACGGAGATGGCGTAGAAAACAGTGTAGACGTTTGCCCAGGAGGAGACGATAATGCAGACAATGATTTAGATGGAATTCCAGATTCTTGTGATGAAGATGATGATAATGATGGAATTGCAGATGTGGATGAGGTAGTATGTGATCCAGCTACGGCAACAAATTTTACAGCAGTATGGGACCCTAACTTAATTGATATCTCTAATCCACAAAGTATCAATGGAAATACTGGATTGTTAAAAACTAATCGTTATGAAATCAATGTCTTAGATCAAACGGTATTCCAGCCAAATGCAGAAAACTCTATTTTTGGATCAGGACTTGTAGATGAATCTTTAGTACCAGCAAATAATGCGGATAGTCATGGATATTTCTTCCTAAGTGGAGCGGATGAAGCGGATGCAGCTACAGCAAAAGCAAATAATGACTATATTCAATTTGGATTCACTGTAGTAAACGATCAAGCAGTTTTAGCAAGATTTTCTACCATACAAGATGTCATAACTTTTGTAAATGGAACATACAGACCAAGAGGTCAAAATATATCTGACGAAGCTGACAAACCGATCTATTCAGACTTTAGTTATCAAATAGAAATAAGTGATGATAACTTTACAACGTCAACGGTATTAGTTGCGTCAAAAACAACAACACGAACTACTGATGGAAGTGCATTTGTAAACAATACACCTCCGTTTGATACAGATCATAATGAATTTGATCCATTTACAATTGTAACATTAACGCCAGGTACAAACTATAAAGTTCGTTTCTATGTATTCGCATCAGAAGATATATCTGGAAATGGATATGTTACCTTTGATAACTTCGCATTCTTTACAAGTACATGTGATGATGCTGATTTCGATATGGATGGAATTCCAAATACATTCGATATCGATTCAGATAACGACGGAATTTACGATGTTGTTGAAGCTAATGGAACAGATGCCAACAATGATGGAATCGCAGATGGATTACCAAATACAGGAACAGGAATTCCAAGTAGCGCAGGTACAGGATTACCAGTTGTTGAAACTACACCAGGAACATCCAATCACTTAAATACAGATAGTGATGGTGATGGATGTAGTGATGCTAATGAATACTATGGTGATGTTACGGCTGATGGTGGAGATGGCGGACAGTACGGCACAGATCCAGCAGCGGTAAATCCTAACGGATCAGTAATTGCAGCAAGTTACCCAGCAACTGCTGGTGATACAGACACTAATGGAACAGCAGATTATGTAGAATCTGGACCTGATCCAGATACAGATGGAGTTGCAAACATTTGTGATACAGATGATGATAATGATGGAAATCCAGATACTACAGACACAAATCCACAAACACCAACAGCAACAGATGATACTGCCAATGCAACAGCAGGCGTAGCAGAAGTGATTCAAATATTAGCAAATGATGATTTTACCGATAATACGGATGGTAACTCTGATCCAGATAACAACGATCTTACGAGTATAACAACAATAGAAACAGTAGTTGGAGTAAATACAAACGCAACAGGGACAATTGCTTTCGATCCAGCAACAGGTGAATTAACATACACACCAACAGCAGGCGAAGGAGGTACTACAGTAACTATTGAATATCGAGTATGTAATGATGTCAATGGAGACAGTCCAACAACTCTTACTGATGATGTGTGCGATACAGCAATAGTAACGATAACAGTAGAAGAAGGAGACCAAGATGGAGATGGAGTATTAGACAGTGCAGATATTTGCCCAGGAGGCGATGATACAGCAGACGTAGATACAGATGGAATACCAGATTTTTGTGACCAAGATGATGACAATGATGGTATCTTAGATGCAGTAGAAGGCTGCGGAGTTTCTGCGGTAGATTTTGGAGCTGGAGGAACAACGACAAATGGAGTCACAGTTGGAGTAGCAGGTTTTGCAAATGCAACAGCGTTCAATAATAGCTTAAATGTTTTTGACAATATACAATCATTCACATTTGCTTCTGCTCCACCTATTGCTTCAAATAACTTCTTTTTCAATGTAGCAGCAGCAGGAACAGTACAAAATGATATTACATGGAGTTTTTCAGGAAACACGGTTACCGAAGTATATTTACACATTAATAGTATAGATCAAGTACAATTTGAATTTGATAGATCCTTACCAGCAAATGCAAACATTGATGTGCAAATACTTTCTGGAAATGATTATTCTTCTACCGATGATGGAACAGTACTAACAATATTTGATACAGATATTTCTGTGCCTATAACGAATTCTACAGATACAAGTATTGCAGATGAAGAATTAAATGGACCAAATGGTTTATCAGCAGACTTCACAATTCGTTTTACACCAAGTGTAGGTTTTACTGAAATAACATCTTTAGTGACAACATTAGTAGAAAGATCAACAATAACTACTAGTGGAGATGGAGGTCAATATGCAATGGAAGTTGTTGCTGCTAATGATGATGATGGAGATGGAGTTCCAAATTGTTTAGATATTGACGCTGATAATGATGGAATTTACGATGTTGTTGAAGCTAATGGTACAGATGCCAACAATGATGGAATCGCAGATGGATTACCAGATACAGGAACAGGAATTCCAAGTAGCGCAGGCACAGGATTACCAGTTGTTGAAACCACACCAGGAACATCTAATCATTTAAATACTGATAGTGATGGCGACGGATGTAGTGATGCTAATGAATACTATGGTGATGCTATGGCTGATGGTGGAGATGGCGGACAGTACGGCACAGATCCAGCAGCGGTAAATCCTAACGGATCAGTAATTGCAGCAAGTTACCCAGCAACTGCTGGTGATACAGACACTAATGGAACAGCAGATTATGTAGAATCTGGACCTGATCCAGATACAGATGGAGTTGCAAACATTTGTGATACAGATGATGATAATGATGGAAATCCAGATACTATAGACACAAATCCACAAACACCAACAGCAACAGATGATACTGCCAATGCAACAGCAGGCGTAGCAGAAGTGATTCAAATATTAGCAAATGACGACTTTACCGATAATACAGATGGTAACTCTGATCCAGATAACAACGATCCTACCAGTATAACGACAATAGAAACAGTAGCTGGAGTAAATACAAACGCAACAGGAACAATTGCTTTCGATCCAGCAACAGGTGAATTAATATACACACCAACAGCAGGCGAAGGAGGTACTACAGTGACTATTGAATATCGAGTATGTAATGATGTCAATGGAGACAGTCCAGGAGTAACTACTGACGATATTTGCGATACTGCAATAGTAAGAATAACAGTTGCAGAAGGAGATCAAGATGGAGATGGAGTATTAGACAGCGCAGATATATGTCCAAATGGAGATGATACTGCTGATATTGATGCTGATGGAGTACCTGACTTCTGTGACTTAGATGACGACAATGACGGTATCCCAGATGCTGTAGAAAATACCTGTGCTGTTATACAACCATTAGCGGGTTCAGCAAATAATATTGCAGTTTGGGAACACCAACGAAATAATCTGTTAGACTTCTTTGTCCCAGTTGGACTAAACAGTACATACATAAGTTCAGCAGGACCAGAAACTGCTGGGACAGGATTAACAATAACACCAGTTTCAACAGCAGATGTTGGTTTTGGAAACTTAACAATCCGGGATGTAGACCAACCAGACTTAGCAAGTGCACAAGCAAATGAAGACTATTTAGAATACTCTTTTATTGCAGGAAGTCATCCGTGGAGAGTAGGACGTTTATTTGCATTTGATACACCTCCAAGTGTATTTAGTGGCGGAGGAACAATCTATAATGGTTATGATATTACAATCGAAATGTCTAATGATGATTTTACAACTTCAGTAGTAATCTATCAAGATATGGACAATCCTCAAGATATCAACCCAGGTCATGCAGGACAAAACTATTTCACTACATCTCCTACCGATGTATTTATTGATGCAGGAAGCGCATGGAAAATACGAATCTATTTCTATGGCAATCCAGTAAGTAATGCAGGAAACGCTACCTGGGATAATTTTGTTTTGGCAGGAAGATTATGTATTGATGACTTTGATGGAGATGGAATCCCTAACAATCTTGATTTAGATTCTGATAATGATGGAATATATGACATTGTAGAAGCAGGCGGAACTGACGCAGATAATGATGGAATTGCTGATGGAATTGATAGTGATGATAATGGTATTCCAGATTCAGCAGGAACTGGATTAACACCAACAGATAGTGGTTCAACAACAGGAACCCCAGATTTCTTAGACATTGATAGTGATGATGATGGATGTAGTGATGCTAATGAATACTATGGTGATGCTGCGGCAGATGGTGGAGACGGCGGACAATACGGCACAGATCCAGCAGCAGTAAACGCTAATGGAACGGTAACAGGCGCAAGCTATCCAGCTATGGGAGCAGATACAGATACCAATGGAACAGCAGACTATGCAGAAGCTGGTCCAGATCCAGATACGGATGGTATCTCCAATACCTGTGATCCAGACGATGACAATGACGGAAACCCAGATAATACAGATCCAAATCCATTAACTCCAGTAGCAGTAGATGACAATGCAACTGCGATGGTAGGAATGGCAGAGACTATAGATATTATCGGTAATGATGATTTTGTACCAAACAATACTTCCACACCAGGTAGTGATATCTACATTAGCGATGCAGGCACAGGAAGTGCTGTAGGAATCATCAGTTTTGATGAAAACACAGGCGAACTGATCTACACACCAGCAGCTAGTGAGAGTGGAATGACAGTTACAGTAGATTACACAGTATGTAATGACTTAACAGGAGATGGACCAACACCAGATGATGTATGTGATACAGCCACGGTAAGAATAACCGTAGGTACAGGACCAGATGCAGACATGGATGGTATTCCAGATGTCGTAGATCAGGATGATGACAATGATGGAATCTTAGATGTGGCAGAAGGTCCAGGCGATCCAAGCGCAGATGATGACAATGACGGTGTACCAAACTACTTAGATGATGATCCATCAGATCCAATGGTAGGAGACACCAATGGAGTAGTAGAACCAGCATATGATGCAGATGGTGATGGAATCAGTAATCACCTAGACTTAGACGCAGACAACGATGGAATCTACGATACAATAGAAACAGGTGGAACAGATGCCAACAATGATGGAATCGCAGATGGGACACCAGATTCAGTGACAGGAGTACCAAGCAGTGCTGGAACAGGTGTATCCAGTCCAACAGATACCGATGGAAACGTAGGAGAGAATCTACCAGATTTCTTAGACAGTGATAGTGATGATGACGGATGTAGTGATGCTAATGAATACTATGGTGATGCTGCGGCAGATGGTGGAGATGGCGGACAATACGGCACAGATCCAGCAGCAGTAAACGCTAATGGAACGGTAACAGGCGCAAGCTATCCAGCTATGGGAGCAGATACAGATACCAATGGAACGGCAGACTATGCAGAAGCTGGTCCAGATCCAGATACGGATGGAATCTCCAATACCTGTGATCCAGACGATGACAATGACGGAAACCCAGATAATACAGATCCAAATCCATTAACTCCAGTAGCAGTAGATGACAATGCAACTGCGATGGTAGGAATGGCAGAGACTATAGATTTATTAGGAAACGATGATTATACACCAGGGGCTAGTACAACATTATCAGGAGCAACACTACCAGTAGATGATCCATTAGTACCAAATGCAACAGGAGTTGTAAGCTATGATCCATTAACAGGAGAGTTAACATATACTCCAGCAGCAAATGAGCAAGGGACTACAGTAGAATTAGCTTATGAGGTATGTAATGATGTCAATGGAGATAGTCCAGGTACAACTACCGATGATGTATGTGCTATAGCCACAGTAAGAATAACTGTAGGTACAGGACCAGATGCAGACATGGATGGTATTCCAGATGTCGTAGATCAAGATGATGACAATGATGGAATCTTAGATGTGGCAGAAGGTCCAGGCGATCCAAGCGCAGATGATGACAATGACGGTGTACCAAACTACTTAGATGATGATCCATCAGATCCAATGGTAGGAGATACCAATGGAGTAGTAGAACCAGCATATGATGCAGATGGAGATGGAATCAGTAATCACTTAGACTTAGACGCAGACAACGATGGAATCTATGATACTATAGAGACAGGTGGAACAGATGCTAACAATGATGGAATCGCAGATGGGACACCAGATTCAGTGACAGGAGTACCAAGCAGTGCTGGAACAGGTGTATCTAATCCAACAGATACCGATGGAAACGTAGGAGAGAATCTACCAGATTTCTTAGACATTGATAGTGATGATGATGGATGTAGTGATGCTAATGAATACTATGGTGATGCTGCGGCAGATGGTGGAGACGGCGGACAATACGGCACAGATCCAGCGGCAGTTAATGCCAATGGAACGGTAACAGGCGCAAGCTATCCAGCTATGGGAGCAGATACAGATACCAATGGAACGGCAGACTATGCAGAAGCTGGTCCAGATCCAGATACGGATGGTATCTCTAATAGCTGTGATCCAGACGATGACAATGACGGAAACCCAGATAATACAGATCCAAATCCATTAACTCCAGTAGCAGTAGATGACAATGCAACTGCTATGGTAGGAATGACAGAGACTATAGATATTATTGGAAATGATGACTTTGTACCAGACAATACTTCCACACTAGGTAGTGATATCTACATTAGCGATGCAGGAACAGGAAGTGCTGTAGGGATTATCAGTTTTGATGAAAACACAGGCGAACTGATCTACACACCAGCAGCTAGTGAGAGTGGAATGACAGTTACAGTAGATTACACGGTATGTAATGACTTAACAGGCGATGGACCAACTCCAGATGATGTATGTGATACAGCCACGGTAAGAATAACCGTAGGTACAGGACCAGATGCAGACATGGATGGTATTCCAGACATTGTAGATCAAGATGATGACAATGATGGAATCTTAGATGTGGCAGAAGGTCCAGGCGATCCAAGCGCAGATGATGACAATGATGGTGTACCAAACTACTTAGATGATGATCCATCAGATCCAATGGTAGGAGATACCAACGGAGTCGTAGAACCAGCATATGATGCAGATGGAGATGGAATCAGTAATCACTTAGACTTAGACGCAGACAATGATGGAATCTATGATACTGTAGAAACAGGTGGAACAGATGCCAACAATGATGGAATCGCCGATGGGACACCAGATTCAGTGACAGGAGTACCAAGCAGTGCTGGAACAGGTGTATCTAATCCAACAGATACCGATGGAAACGTAGGAGAGAATCTACCAGATTTCTTAGACAGTGATAGTGATGATGATGGATGTAGTGATGCTAATGAAGCATACAATAATTCAACTGCAGATGGTGGAGACGGCGGACAATACGGCACAGATCCAGCAGCAGTCAATGCCAATGGTCTTGTCATAGGTGCTGATTATACCACAGGAACAAATATCAATGTAACAACAGTAGGAATAGATATAGATGGCGATGGACTTATTGGAGGATGTGACGACGACGACGACGGTGATGGAGATCCTGATGTAACAGATCCTGATCCTGTTGATCCATGTGTTTTTGATACAACAACACAAGATATTACTACAGTAGAAGCATCATGGAATGCCATAGACTGTGATAATGATGGATTAAATAATGGCGAAGAGTCTTCAGGAGTAGACGATCCAAATACACCAGCTGATCCAAATGGAAACACAACGGATCCACAGAATCCGGACACAGATGGAGATGGTGTAACAGATGGAGATGAAGCAACTGATGGAACAGATCCAAATGATCCTTGTAGTTATAATGCTGCAAATCAAGATTTATCAACTGTAGAGCCAGCATGGAATACTGCAGATTGTGATGGTGATGGAGTTACAAATTCTCAAGAAACCAATGATGGAACTGATCCAAATGATCCATGTGATTATCAAGCTTCAAGTCAAGATTTAGCAACGGTAGATGCAGCTTGGTCAGAAAATGACTGTGATAATGATGGATTGAATAACGGCGAAGAATCTTCAGGAGTAGACGATCCAAACACACCAGCAGATCCAAATGGAAACACAACAAATCCACAAGATCCAGATACAGATGGTGATGGAGTAACAGATGGCGATGAAGCAAATGATGGAACAGATCCAAACGATCCATGTTTATATGAAGCATCAAGTCAAACAGTAGCAGTAGATGCTGCATGGAATGATTTAGATTGTGATAATGATGGATTGACTAACGGAGAAGAATCCTCAGGTGTAGATGATCCAAATACACCAGCTGATCCAAATGGAAACACAACAGATCCACAAGATCCAGATACGGATGGAGATGGAGTTACAGATGGCGATGAAGCAAATGATGGAACAAATCCGAATGATCCATGTGACTTTACATCAGCAAGTCAAACGGTAGCAGTAGATGCTGCATGGAACGACTTAGATTGTGATAATGATGGATTGACTAACGGCGAAGAATCTTCAGGAGTAGACGATCCAAACACACCAGCAGATCCAAATGGAAACACAACGGATCCACAAGATCCAGATACAGATGGTGATGGAGTAACAGATGGCGATGAAGCAAATGATGGAACAGATCCAAACGATCCATGTTTATATGAAGCATCAAGTCAAACAGTAGCAGTAGATGCTGCATGGAATGATTTAGATTGTGATAATGATGGATTGACTAACGGAGAAGAATCCTCAGGTGTAGATGATCCAAATACACCAGCTGATCCAAATGGAAACACAACAGATCCACAAGATCCAGATACGGATGGAGATGGAGTTACAGATGGCGATGAAGCAAATGATGGAACAAATCCGAATGATCCATGTGACTTTACATCAGCAAGTCAAACGGTAGCAGTAGATGCTGCATGGAACGACTTAGATTGTGATAATGATGGATTGACTAACGGCGAAGAATCTTCAGGAGTAGACGATCCAAACACACCAGCAGATCCAAATGGAAACACAACGGATCCACAAGATCCAGATACAGATGGTGATGGAGTAACAGATGGCGATGAAGCAAATGATGGAACAGATCCAAACGATCCATGTTTATATGAAGCATCAAGTCAAACAGTAGCAGTAGATGCTGCATGGAATGATTTAGATTGTGATAATGATGGATTGACTAACGGAGAAGAATCCTCAGGTGTAGATGATCCAAATACACCAGCTGATCCAAATGGAAACACAACAGATCCACAAGATCCAGATACGGATGGAGATGGAGTTACAGATGGCGATGAAGCAAATGATGGAACAAATCCGAATGATCCATGTGACTTTACATCAGCAAGTCAAACGGTAGCAGTAGATTCAGCATGGAACGACTTAGATTGTGATAATGATGGATTGACTAATGGAGAAGAATCTTCAGGAGTAGACGATCCAAACACACCAGCTGATCCAAATGGAAACACAACGGATCCACAAGATCCAGATACAGATGGTGATGGAGTAACAGATGGCGATGAAGCAAATGATGGAACAAATCCGAATGATCCATGTGATTATCAAGCATCAAGTCAAGATTTAGCAACGGTAGATGCAGCTTGGTCAGAAAATGATTGTGATAATGATGGATTGAATAACGGAGAGGAATCTTCAGGAGTAGACGATCCAAACACACCAGCCGATCCAAATGGAAACACAACAAATCCACAAGATCCAGATACAGATGGCGATGGAGTAACAGATGGAGACGAAGCAAATGATGGAACAGATCCAAACGATCCATGTGACTACCAAGCTTCAAGTCAAGATTTAGCAATAGTAGACGCAGCGTGGTCTGAAAATGATTGTGACGGTGATGGATTAACAAATGGAGAAGAATCTTCAGGAGTAGACGATCCAAACACACCAGCTGATCCAAATGGAAACACAACGGATCCACAAGATCCAGATACAGATGGTGATGGAGTAACAGATGGCGATGAAGCAAATGATGGAACAAATCCAAACGATCCATGTTTATATGAAGCATCAAGTCAAACGGTAGCAGTAGAAGCTACATGGAATGATTTAGACTGTGATAATGATGGATTGACTAATGGAGAAGAATCATCAGGAGTAGATGATCCAAATACACCAGCTGATCCAGATGGAAATGTAACTGATCCACAAGATCCAGACACAGATGGTGACGGTGTAACAGATGGAGACGAAGCAAATGACGGAACAGATCCAAACGATCCATGTTTATATGAAGCATCAAGTCAAACAGTAGCAGTAGATGCTGCATGGAATGATTTAGATTGTGATAATGATGGATTAAACAACGGAGAAGAATCTTCAGGAGTAGACGATCCAAACACACCAGCTGATCCAAATGGAAACACAACGGATCCACAAGATCCAGATACAGATGGTGATGGAGTAACAGATGGAGACGAAGCAAATGATGGTACAAATCCGAATGATCCATGTGACTTTACATCCGCAAGTCAAACAGTAGCAGTAGATGCTGCATGGAACGACTTAGATTGTGATAATGATGGATTGAATAACGGCGAAGAATCTTCAGGAGTAGATGATCCAAATACACCAGCCGATCCAAATGGAAACACAACAGATCCACAAGATCCAGATACAGATGGCGACGGAGTAACAGATGGAGACGAAGCAAACGATGGAACAGATCCAAACGATCCATGTTTATATGAAGCATCAAGTCAAACGGTAGCAGTAGATTCAGCATGGAACGATTTAGACTGTGATAATGATGGATTGAATAATGGAGAAGAATCCTCAGGCGTAGATGATCCAAATACACCAGCTGATCCAAATGGAAACACAACAGATCCACAAGATCCTGACACGGATGGAGATGGAGTTACAGATGGCGATGAAGCAAACGATGGAACAAATCCGAATGATCCATGTGACTTTACATCAGCAAGTCAAACAGTAGCAGTAGATGCTGCATGGAACGACTTAGATTGTGATAATGATGGATTAACAAATGGAGAAGAATTCTCAGGAGTAGACGATCCAAACACACCAGCCGATCCAAATGGAAACACAACAGATCCACAAGATCCAGATACAGATGGCGACGGAGTAACAGATGGAGACGAAGCAAATGATGGAACAGATCCAAACGATCCATGTGACTACCAAGCTTCAAGTCAAGATTTAGCAACAGTAGATGCAGCATGGTCTGAAAATGATTGTGATGGTGATGGATTGACTAATGGAGAAGAATCCTCAGGAGTAGACGATTCAAACACACCAGCCGATCCAAACGGAAACACAACGGATCCACAAGATCCAGATACAGATGGAGACGGAGTTACTGACGGAGACGAAGCAAATGATGGAACAGATCCGAATGATCCATGTTTATATGAAGCATCAAGTCAAACAGTAGCAGTAGATGCTGCATGGAACGACTTAGATTGTGATAATGATGGATTGACTAATGGAGAGGAATCCTCAGGAGTAGACGATCCAAACACACCAGCCGATCCAAACGGAAACACAACGGATCCACAAGATCCAGATACAGATGGTGATGGCGTAACAGACGGAGACGAAGCAAACGATGAAACAGATCCAAACGATCCATGTGACTACCAAGCTTCAAGTCAAGATTTAGCAACAGTAGATGCAGCATGGTCTGAAAATGATTGTGACGGTGATGGATTAACAAATGGAGAAGAATCCTCAGGAGTAGACGATCCAAATACACCAGCTGATCCAAATGGAAACACAACGGATCCACAAGATCCAGATACAGATGATGATGGTGTAAATGATGGACAAGAAGCAGTAGATGGAACAGATCCAAATGATCCTTGTAGCTATGAAATGGCAAGTCAAGATATCACAATGGTTGGAACCGTATGGAATGAAGCTGACTGTGATAATGATGGATTGAATAACGGAGAGGAATCTTCAGGAGTAGATGATCCAAACACACCAGCTGATCCAAATGGAAACACAACGGATCCACAAGATCCAGATACAGATGGCGACGGAGTAACAGATGGAGACGAAGCAAATGACGGAACAAATCCAAACGATCCATGTGACTACCAAGCTTCAAGTCAAGATTTAGCAACAGTAGACGCAGCTTGGTCTGAAAATGATTGTGACGGTGATGGATTAACAAATGGAGAGGAATCTTCAGGAGTAGACGATCCAAATACACCAGAAGATCCAAATGGAAACACAACGGATCCACAAGATCCAGACACAGATGATGATGGAGTAAGCGACGGACAAGAAGCAGCAGACGGAACAGATCCAAATGATCCTTGTAGCTATGAAATGGCAAGTCAAGATATCACAATGGTTGGAACCGTATGGAATGAAGCTGATTGTGATAATGATGGATTGAATAACGGAGAGGAATCCTCAGGAGTAGATGATCCAAACACACCAGCTGATCCAGATGGAAATACAACAGATCCACAAGATCCAGATACAGATGGCGATGGTGTAAGTGATGGACAAGAAGCTGTAGACGGAACTGATCCAAATGATCTTTGTGATTATGAAGCTGCAAGCCAAGATACAACAGCAACTGAACCAGCTTGGGGAGACGCAGATTGTGATAATGATGGATTGAACAATGAAGAAGAATCTTCAGGAGTAGACGACCCAACAACACCAGAAGATCCAGATGGAAATGTAACTGATCCACAAGATCCAGATACAGACGACGATGGAGTAAATGACGGACAAGAAGCAATAGACGGAACTGATCCAAATGATCCTTGTAGCTATGAAACAACAAGTCAAGATATCACAATGGTAGGTGCTGTATGGAATGATGCTGATTGTGATGGAGATGGAGTTACTAATGGAGAAGAAGTTAATGACGGAACTGATCCACTAGAACCATGTGATTATGTAGTAGCAAACCAAGATGTAAATCAAACGTCTGGCGATTGGCTAACTGCAGATTGTGATGGTGATGGTGTAACAAACGGTCAAGAACTTAATGATAACACAGATCCAAATGATCCTTGTAATTTCAATGCAAACAGTCAGGATACATCAATGACAACAGATGCTTACGATATGTTAGACTGTGATGGTGATGGAGTTACTAATGGACAAGAAGTAACTGATGGAACTGATCCACAAGACCCATGTGACTACGAAGAACTAAACCAAGATGTAACGATTGTTACTGTGGAATGGGAGAATCTAGATTGTGATGAAGATGGAGTCAATAACGGTCAGGAAGTATTGGATGCAACAGGTGTTCAAGATCCTTGTGATTATGACCCAGCAAACCAAGATATCACAACTGTTGGTACTATGTGGAATAGCGTAGACTGTGATGGAGATGGAGTCATCAATGAAGATGAAGTAGCAGATGGAACAAATCCAATTGATCCATGTAGCTTCGAATTATCAAGTCAAACAACAGCAACATCAGGAGCTTGGAATGATGCCGATTGTGATGGAGATGGAGTAAGCAATCAAGTTGAAGTTGATAGTGATAATACCGATCCAGCCGATCCATGTGACTTTGATTTTAACAGTCAAGACTTAGATACAGTAGATGCAACTTGGTTAACCTTAGACTGTGACGGAGACGGAATTCCTAATGGAGATGAACTTGGAGATGAAAACGGAAACGATCTTCCAGACTATGTAGAAGTAAACAACGGAGATTCAAATGTAGATTTAGAAGTCTTTGATATACTTACACCAAATGGTGATGGACTCAACGATGTATTCACCATCAGAGGTATACAAAACTTCCCTAACAATAATCTGAAAATCTATAACAGATGGGGAGTAAAAGTATATGATGTTGACGGATATGGTCAAGCAGATAACTTCTTCCGAGGATTCTCTGACGGAAGAGTTACCATAGCTCGAGACGATCGCTTACCTGTAGGAACTTACTACTATGTGCTATCGTATGTAGACGGTAACGGAAACAGAAAAGAAAAAGCAGGACCACTTTACATTAATAGAAAATAAAAACAATACAAACACCTATCGGAGTTCGCTCCGGTAGGTATAACACATACACTTATGAAAAAAAATTATGTAACGATCATAGCTTTACTAGTTTTAGTGTTTTTCTCTAACATAGCAACAGCTCAGCAAGATGCACAGTATACACAATATATGTATAATACGCTGAGTATAAACCCTGCCTATGCTGGTTCAAGAGACGTATTTAGTTTTCTAGGATTGTATAGAACACAATGGGTTGGACTAGATGGCGCACCAAAGACTTTTACAGCTTCCATGCATTCGCCAGTAGGAAAACGTGTAGGACTAGGAATCAATATTACCAATGATGAAATATTTATTGCCAAAGAAAGCTACATTGATATTGACTTTAGCTATACACTAGATGTTGGAGATCGAGGAAGATTAGCTTTAGGATTAAAAGCTGGAGCACATTTATTAGATATTGATTCGAATCGATTAAACACAGGAGCTTTCAATCCTGGAGATCCAGATGCTTTTATCAATATTGACAATCGTTTTTCACCGCAATTTGGAGTTGGATTATATTATCATACACCAAAATTCTATTTAGGATTAAGTGTGCCAAATATATTAGAAACAGAACATTTTGACGAATCGCCCAATAGTAATAACTCAAGTGCTACTGCACGCGAACGTGTCAATTATTACCTAATGACAGGATATGTATTTGACTTATCTGATGATGTAAAATTCAAGCCAGCTGGATTAATGAAACTCGTTTCAGGAGCGCCTTTACAAGTAGATCTTTCAGGAAACTTTTTAATCTATGATAAATTGACACTTGGAGCCGCTTATCGATGGAGTGCAGCATTGAGCGCTATGGCAGGCTTTCAAATATCCGATCAACTCATGATAGGTTTTGCATATGATAGAGAAACCACTCAACTACAACAATTTAATGATGGTTCATACGAAGTATTTCTCCGTTTTGAACTCTTTAAGCGTAACAAACGAATGATTTCACCAAGATTCTTTTAATCCAACAAAAATAGTTACAGATGAGACACACATTATATACAATCATAGCTTTCTTAATCGTTGGAATTATAGCGGTTAACGCGCAAGAAAAAAATATACAAAAAGGAAACGATGAGTACGATAAATATGCCTTTGTTGATGCTCGTAAGGCATATTTAAAAGTTGCTGAAGAAGGATTTCAATCAGAAGATTTATTTGCTCGTTTAGGTGATTCTTATTACTTCACTGCCGATTATGAAAACGCAGCCAAATGGTATGGAGCTTTATACAATTTCTCAGAAAATATAAATTCAGAATATTTATACAGATATGCGCTTTCGCTAAAAAGTACAGAACAATATGCTGCTTCTGATGCGATCATGGAAAAATTCTATGCAGCAAAAGGAGCTGATTATCGTGCAAAACTCTTTGTGAATGAACGTAATTATTTAGATGAAATCGAATTACAATCTGGACGATTTACAACAGAGAATGCTGGTTTTAACTCTAAACTATCAGACTTTGCGCCAGCTTTCTATCAAAATCAATTAATCTTTTCATCAAACAGATCAAATCGTGGTGCTACCAGAAGAATTCACGATTGGAACGAACAGCCTTTCTTAGATTTATATCAAATAAATATCACTTCAGAAAATGCAGGCAAGACGATTTCAAAAATGCCAAATAGCATCAATACCAGATATCACGAATCTACAGCAGTGTACACAAAAGATGGAAATACATTCTATTTCACTCGAAATAATTACACAGATAAAGAATATAGACAAGATGACTCAGGAACAAACAAATTAAAATTATACAGAGCAACGCTTGAAAATGAAAAATGGAATGTAGAAGAATTACCCTTCAATAGTGATCAATACTCTGTAGCGCATCCTGCATTGAGTCTAGATGAAAAAACCTTGTATTTTGCTTCTGATATGCCAGGAGGAAAAGGACAATCTGACTTATACAAAGTAGAAATACGAGGAACTGAATTTGGAGAGCCAATTAACCTAGGAGATAAAATCAATACGGAAAGCAGAGAAACCTTTCCATTTATAAGCAAAGACAATAAAATTTATTTTGCATCCGATGGACATGTTGGTTTGGGTGGGTTAGATATTTTTGTGTCAACTATTGACAGAACAAATACCTACGGGGAAGTATTCAACTTGGGTCGTCCAATCAACAGTCCAGAGGATGATTTTACCTTCATCATAAATGAAACTACTGGAGCAGGTTATTTTGCTTCCAATCGTGAAGGTGGTGTGGGAGATGATGATATTTACAGTTTTAAACGTACACAAAAAATTATATCAACATGCTCTCAAAAAATAGAAGGTGTTGTATTGGATGAAACTACAAGTAATCCTATTCCAAATGCAAAAGTATTATTACTTGATGGAGATAACAATAGAGTAGAAGAGACCTTTGCCAAAGACGACGGAACTTTTACATTCATGTTAGCATGTAATACACAATATTCCATTAGAGGTTCTAAAGAAGGATTCACTACTGCCGAAAAATCTTTTGGAACCACAAATGAGCTTAATAAAGTTATCGAGAAAACACTGTTTTTAAAAGCAGGGAACACGCTTGAAAAACCAATCATAGCTCCTATAGGATCTGATCTAGTAACAATACTAGGATTAAACCCTATTTATTTTGACCTCGACAAAGATGTCATTAGAGGCGATGCAGAAATAGAATTACGCAAAGTAGTTGCTATTATGAAACTATATCCAACCATGAAAATTGACGTACGCTCACATACAGACAGTAGAGCAGACGATGATTACAACATGGACTTATCAAACAGACGTGCCAAATCAACTATAGAATATTTAATAACCAATGGTATAGATCGAAGTAGACTCCTGGGAAGAGGCTACGGAGAAACTAGGCACGTAAATAGATGTAGTAACGGAGTCCCATGCTCCGAATACGAACATCAACTTAATAGAAGAAGTGAATTTATTATTATTGAAAATTAAGTACAATTCGAGTATTTTAGGCAATTTTTTAAAAAAGATTTACTTTTCTATTTTCCCCTTTGAGCAGTTGCTTGAAGGGGATTTTTTTAGATTATAACCTAATAATACACTATCAAAATCGAAACAAATTTAAGATTTGGAAGTATCCATATTCAGTTCATAAATCTCTAAATTAAAATACGGAACTGCTGCTAAGAGATGATCAAAAATATCTCCCATAATATATTCGTAGTTTTTCCAGACTTTATCCTGACTAAAAGCATAAATTTCTAACGGAATTCCTTTTGGAGTTTGTGCCAACTGACGACTCATAATTGTCATGTCTTTATTAATGGCAGGATGGTTTTCTAAATACGATTCTACATATTTACGAAACACTCCAATATTTGTTAAATTTCGACCATTAATCAATAGTGATTTATCTGCAGCATGTGTCGTATTAAATGTAGAAATATCTTCTTGACGATTCGTAACATATTCAGAAATGAGTTGTATTTTCTTTAACTCTTCAATTTCTTCTATACTGAGATAGTGAATGCTTTGCGCTTTAATAATAATAGCACGTTTTATTCGTCTTCCGCCAGAATCGTTCATTCCTCGCCAATTTTTAAACGAATCAGAAATCAACGCATAGGTAGGAATGGTTGTGATAGTTTTGTCAAAATTCTGAACCTTTACAGTTGCCAAATTTATTTCTACAACATCACCATCTGCTCCGTATTTTTCCATCGTAATCCAGTCGCCAATTCGAACCATATCGTTCACAGCTACTTGAATACTAGCAACAAAACCAAGAATAGTATCTCTAAAAATTAACAAAATTACGGCAGATAAAGCACCAAGTGTAGTTACAAATGCTATAATAGATTTTCCCGTAAGGATAGAAAAACTAAGAATTATTCCAACCATCCACACAAAAATCATAAAGACTTGAATATAGCTATCAATAGGCTTATCTTTAAAAGCATTTAAAGTCTTTAAAAAATCGCGCAACGAATTTAAAATACTTCGAATGACACGAATGACTAATATCACCAAGAAAATATCAATAGCAATTAAAAAACCATGTTGAAAATCAGGAAAGTCTACGAATAAAAAAGGCGATACTTGTTCTATAAATAGTATAGGAATGACATGTGCTAGATTTTGAGGTAACTTATTCTTAATTAGAAAGTCATCAAAATTATTCTTAGTTTTTGGAGCAATGCGATGTGCCAACGCAATCAAGAGCCGTCGGATGACGTAATCTATCAAAAATGCAATAATTCCAACTGCTATACAATTTACAATCAGACTGATATACATAGCAGTATTCTCAGTATAATCTCTAGCGATTAAAAAATCATTTACCAAACAAAATAGCTCTTGTAAATCCATGAACAATAAATTTTGACAAAGGTAATCGCATTAAATTAATTATGAATCATAAGTAACTAAAAGAGTGAAGGTTTTTAGATTAATTTATAAAATTTTTAAAATGAACAGTATAAAAAAAAGCCTAAACATTTCTTTTTCAAAATGTCTAGGCTTCGATAAACCAACCGTATTTTTTAATGTTCTATAGCTATTCCAAAATCTACATTTGAGTTATCGTTATTATCATAAAATCTAATATAAATGTCTGTATTTGCAGCATTAATTGTGTATGTTGCAGTTTCTGAATTACCATTTGATGCATCTCTTGTAGCTATTGGCGCAGCTCCACAAACGGTATATAATTCATATCCGGGATTTCCATTCATATTCAAAGTAATCGTATAATCACCAGCGCTAGTTGTTGTGAATCGATACCACATACCACGTCTTCCATCAGATCCATAACCGATGATATTGTCAATATTCCAATTGGTTCGGTAGTAAATTGTATTTAAATCCAATCTGTAATCATCAGAAGAACCTGTAGCAGAGCAACTATCTCTAGGTGAGTACGTGGCATATACTTGCGGCAAACCATTGTTTGCGCCTTGTACATTGATGGTAAATGTATCTGTCCAACTACCTTGGTCAGAAATTATCTGCATAGTAAATGTCACCGTTTTTGTTGGGCAAGAACTAGAGACTTGAAAGTCAAAATCTCCACCATTCCATTCCAAATCTCCAGCTGGCATATCGTCATAAATTCTATCATTATCAGATATATTGATATCTGGGTCGCTAGTATCAATTATAACTTCAATATTGGTCGCAGTAGTATTTCCTGTATTTTGCAGTTGAATATCAAAATCTATATCTTCTCCAGCTTCAACAATTTCATTGTTATTATCATCACTTGTAATTCTATAATCATTGTAAATTAAGTTAGGCTGTCCTGTATTTGTATTTGTACCATTTCCGCTAATTGAAATCGTATTGTTTCCGCCATCAGCGTTGTGATTTATAGTCACTGTTCCATTGTAGGATTGCTCATTTGTAGGTTGAAATGTAACGATTACTTCTTGTGGACTGCTCGGATTTATGGTTCCAGCAGTAAAATTAGCCGTATACGCACTACTAGGAAAATTAATGCTCGATACAGCAAAACTTTCATTTCCTGTATTATTGATAACAAATGTTTCTGTAGCTGATTGACCAACTTCTACATTTCCAAAATTTAAATTGCCAGTAACAGAAATGTTTGAAAAATTATTTGTGTTTGAAAAACCAGTTCCAGTGACTTGAATTGTACTATTAGAACTATTGGCATTATTGGCTGTATTATCAATAGTAATGACACCACTGTAAGATTGTTCTTGTGTAGGTGCAAACTGAATAGGGATCTCAACGGTAGTATTAGGTTGTACTGTAATACTACTTCCAACAATAGTAAAAGCAGGATTTGACGAAGTTATATTTGTAACATTAAAACTTTCGTTACCTGTATTTTCAATAGTAAGTATTCTTGTTTCAGTTTGTCCGATAAGCACATTATCGAAGTCAATATCTCCAGATAATTGTATTTCTGATAAAGAAATATTACTGCAGTTATCAAAGCTTAAATAACTTCTAACTTCTCTAGCAACAAAAGCTACTCTTTCAAGTTGTTCTTCAGTGAATTCTGTTCTACATTGAGTTGCATATGACATTATGTTGTCAGTTAATGGAGTATACGAATCACCATTGGCATCTATTTCATTGCCAATATAATTACAAAAATTATTAACGTTTACACCTGTTCTCAATCTGGGATCAGCTGGTGTATCACATAGCAAATCTCCCGCAGTAGAGCAGTTAGAACGTTCAACTAATTCTATATTAGTATTGTTCCAAATTTCGTGAGTGTGATATAAGTCTAAATAATGACCTAATTCATGTTGAAATACAGATTCTCTAACTAAAAGTTGACTTGTATTTACTCTAAACCGATCAATTCCATCATGAGAAAAATGCCCTCTACTAGTAGCTCCTTGTCCATAGAAATATACATTAATCACATTCTCAATATCATATGTATTTCCCATTTCATCTTCTTGGTTATTATCATCTAAATCATAATAATTGCTATTATTTATGTAGTTAATGTCTCCGCATATTACGAAATTTAACTTGGCAGGAGCAAAGTCTTCGTTTAATTGACTTAAATAGTTATTTAATTCAATTTCTGATAACACAAAATTTCCTCCTCCGCTATTTGTTCTCACAATATGAATTTTCATGGGTACATCAATAGGATCTAAACTACTTAAATCATCATAAGCACTCAAGTCGTATATGCTAGGAGAAGGTGGAGTTATTGTAGGATCTTCTAATGATGTCTGAGTTAAAGTAATAGTTGCTGTATTATTTGATAAATTAGAATCAGAATACTTATCTTGAAATTCAGGTTTTAAACTTATACTAGCAGTAACTTCTGTATTGTTCTCATTGATCTCAACGGTTGTTGTTATTTCATTTGCTTGTGCATTACCAAAGTTGAATGTAAATGAATTAGCTATTTGATTATTTAAATCATCTTCATCTATCCAAAATATCTCATTTTGATTTTTTGAAACCGAAATATCCGTATTAATTACTTCAACCTCTATAGGTTCATCTTCTGTACAACCAAAATATAATAATGGTAATACAAGTAGGAGTAAGTATTTTTTGTTCATCATAAGGTTTCTTTTGAGTTTGTTTGATTTTGAGTTTCTCTTTGAAGTAATAAAGCATTGGCAAGTTTGTTTACATTTCGTACCATAGAGAGTGAAAGTAGAATTACCGTTACTACTAAAACACTTCCAATAGCTGAACAAACTCCCCAAAAACTAGATAAACGCCAGAAAATTTTCTTCTGTACTTTATTGTCATATTCTGTTTTTGCCATGCGTACATCAGCTTTATATTGATTTTCAATGTCATTGATTTGTTGTTGATGCTGATTATCAATAGTTCTAATTTGGGCAATACGTTGCGCGTTTTTATCTCTGTAAACTTGGTAATAGTATTGTAATGCTAGTGCTTCTTGTCCTTTTGAAAATTTAGGAAGCATTTTCATAAAGCTTTGAGTCGTTTCCTTAAAAGCAGTTAAATTATAATCGTAGTGATTCAGATATTCACTCTTCAACACTTTAGCAGCTTGCATTCTATCTTCAATAGTAAAACTAGGCAACACCTGAGTTTCAAAGGCAATCATGCCCATTCCGTCCTGAGGATTTTTTTTAATAAAGTACGACTCGTTATCAAATGCTTGTGATAAGTTATCTGTAAATAAGGGTAATAGGTTTGTCAATTTTTCAATAGCAAGAATCGTTTGTACTTTATTCGTATTAAAAAAATTAAGTAGTTTCTTTAAAATGACTTCACGATCTGTCGCATTTATTTTAGACAAACAGTTGTTATATGCTTTTATAAGTTGATACTTTTCATTGTATGAACTGAATCCCATAGTATTCGTTCTGGAAATGATACGTTCTTTTAAACCTTGACTAGTAACCACCCATTTTCGATACTTTTCATTTTTGGTTACTTCGTACCTGCGTTTTCCTTGCGGATAGGTGTAATATCCTATCGGATTCCATAAAGTACTGTGTTGTTTTACAGGTAGATATGATTTTAAATTAGCGATTTCATTATTAAAATTTCGAAGTCCAAGTGTATCAATATTATTTTTGACCACATACGATTCTTGATTGGTAGGCGTATTTGCAATTTTAGTTTCTTCATCAAGAATCTGTTCTATGACTTCTTTTTTCTTAGGAAGTTTCCGAACAATTTCATTTGTAGTTACACCAACTTGCTTTGGATATGCCTGTTTTACCGGAGTTGAAGCCTTTATAACTTCTCTTTTACTACTCGGAATAAAACTCCAGCCTATAATAATAATACCGCCAATTAAACCTATAAATAAAATAGAGATCGTGATATGCCAAAAAGTACGGGTAAACCCATAATAATAGTTGTTTTCTAATATTGTAAATCTATTTTTCATAGTCTTAGTTTTTATATTTCTTGTACGATTTTTTGAAGTTTTTTCTAAAAAAACGTTTTAGTGTAAATGATTTAAATGCACGTTCAATAGCTTCATTTTCTGTTTTTGCATATGTTTTTGCTACCGAGTTCAATAAGGAATTAATCATCTTTCCAGATTTATTCACTTTTTCAGTTTTATTGTATAATTCTTCACCTTCGCGATTCGTCAAAAACAGATGAAAAACAATAAAGAAATCGTATCCTTTTTCTCTGATAATAGGAGCGTTTTTATCAAATCGATTTTTTCTTCGTTCATGTATAGTTTCCTTTTTAGAGAGTTCTAAATTTTGTACATAAATAAATTTATCAATCAGTTGATAAGGCTTTTCAGTAACTTGAAGAATATTGTCAAAGTATCGATCAAAAAATTGTTTTATTGTATACTGTACACGTTCGGCATTTGAATCGTTTGAAAAGGTATCATCCATGACAAGAATAATGGTTTCATCGGTGATTCTATTTTTATACGCGAATGTGTTTTTCTCATTGATTCTGTTGGACAATAAATGCACTTTTTCAAAGGTCTCTTCGGTGACAAGTTGTCCTTCAGTATAAGTTTTGTATACTTGATTTAGGCTTTGGTTATGATAGTAAATCCAAACTCCATCTTTTTGATTATTAGTATATTGTCCTTCCCATTCTTTTGTATCATTTATATATGAAATCTCTGTACGTTTCTCTCCATTCGGAAAATAAGTATACCAAACGCTGTCTTTTTTATTATTGGTAAGAAACGATACTGATTCTAGTGTTTCGTTATCATTATAATTACTTGTTTTTTCTGTTTGGAAATTGTTGAGAAATGCTGATTCTTTGGAGAGTTTATTGTTTTTATAAATTTTGGAAGAAAGTAAATTACCTTCTATGTATTCTTGTTCAGAAATAAGTTCACCAAGTTCATTTTTGCTAATTTGTTTCCCATGAAGCAACTCGTTTTTATAACTTTTTTGGATAAAAATTTCAGCTTCATTTGTGTCAAAATAAGTTCTGTGTAAAGTTAGTTTTGATGTTTGTAAATCAAATTCTTTCCAACTTTTTAAATGTCCAGATGTGTAGAAAGTTTTTGTTGCTGTTAATGTACCTTTTATGTAAATTTTCTCTGAAACTTTATTCCCTGTGCTATCATATTTGAATTGTGATTGATCACGTAAACCATTCTCAAAATTTTCTTCGATGGCTTTTGCTTTAGTTTCATGCCAAATAATGAACTTTCCTTGTTTTTTTCCTGCTGTATTATAATTTTTTACATGTTTTGGATAGCCAGTTTCATAAAATAACTCATCTTTAATAGTAACTCCATTTTCATAGCTTTTTATCTGTTGTATACTTCCATTTTCAAAATAAACACGATGTACGCCAATACTTTTTCCATGCTCATAATTAGCTTCACTTTTAAGCTTTCCATTCAAATACCAATAATTGCTCAAACCATGACGAACACCATCTAGATATTCACATTTTGAAATACATTTATTAGGTGTTTGCGCCTCTTCTTTATATTCATATAAATTTCCAGAGAAAAGAGCTCCATTATAATATACTTTTGTATCTTTTACGGTGACTTCATCTATAAATGCATCACTCTGAGCAGCAATCCATTGAAAAGTAACTAATAATATGATAAGTGTTTTTTTTCTCATATATCATTGATAATTTTACTTTTCAATATTATCAATGATTGTCTCTAATAGCAATACGTAATTTCCCGTATTTAGAAAACAGTTTTTCCTACTTTCGTTTTTTTCAATTACATTAGTGTAGTAAAATCATTGTATGCGAAACATTTACAGGAACTTCTTTTTTTTGATCTTTTTTACATTTCAAATCAATGCATTGCATGCAGCTACAACTCACATGAGTGGAGAATTGGATACATTATTAGCAAAAGCAAAACAATTAGAAGGTGATAAAAAATACAATGAAGCAGTCACTATATATCAAGAGGCGTTGACAATTGCTTCTGATTTGAAATTAGATGAAGATACATCTTTTATTTACACAAAAATTGGAACTATTTATTACAATAAGAAAGATTTTAAGACAGCAAAAAACTACTTTCTGCAAAGTATACAAAGTGAGACTACTTCCATACATGCTGCCAATGCCAATTTCAACATTGCATTGATTCATAAAAAAGAAAAAGATAGTGTACTGAAATTTTTAGGACGTTCTTTAGAGACTTATAACAATCAAAAAGCTTCTTACGAAAAGTTTAAAACGTTTTCAAAAGCAGGAATTCTCTATAAAAAGCACAACGAGTATCACCAAGCAATGAAATATTTGTTGCAAGCATATAAAGGATTTGAATCTTTAGATAAAGAAGAAGAGTTGGCGTCAGTTTGTAGAAATATTGCCGTAATTCAACGTCTTTTTAAAAGATATGATATTGCGACCAATTACTATAGGAAAGCACTTGAATTGTGGACAAAATCAGGGAAATTTCAAAAAATATCTGACGGGCATAATAGCTTGGCAAACATATACAAAGAGCAATTAAAGTCAGATAGTGCTATTTTTCATTACAAAAAAGCGATTGCGCTTCGTGAACAATTAGGAGTAAAAAAAGAACTTGGACGTATTTGGCATAATTTGGGAACGATGTATTACAGTACTGCAGATTATCCTTCTGCCAAAAATTCTTATTTACAAGCTCTACAACTAAAAAAAGAAACAAAAGATACAGTTTCAATTCCAGTTACCTACAACGAATTAGCATTAATTGCCATAGATGAGGAACAACATGTAAAAGCAAATACATATTTAGAAACTACTAAAAACTATATAGATACACATTCTAATAAGAATAATAAATTACGATACTATTTTGTAAAGAGTCGTTATTATGAACGTTCAGGGAATTACGAGCAATCCTTATTATACTATAAAAAGTATGAAAAATTAGAAAGAGAACTTTTTTATAATAATCAAAATCAACTCGTTCAACGTTTTCAAGAAGAACTAGAAACGTATAAAAAAGAACAAGAAATAAAAGAACTCACAGTCAATAATTCAACACAAAAAGAAGTTATTCTAAAGCAACGGACTTCTATCATTTATATATCTTCGCTATTAGCATTTGTACTGATTACAAGTTTCATTGTCTATCTATACTTCAAACAACAACAAAAAATCAACGCACAACAGCAAGAGTTAGATAAACTTGCAGCAACTTACCAAGGACAAGAAAGTATAAAGGAAAGTATTAGTAAAGATTTACACGATATTATAACGACAAGTTATGATGGAATACGCTTAAAAATTTTAGCGCTTTCTCAGGCGAAAGAATATGACAAAATAAGTACGTCTATCATAGATGAAATCAAAGATGTAAACCATCAAATACGACTTATTTCGCATCGTTTGTCTCCTTTACATAGTAAAATTCAAGAAGCAACATTAACAGAAATTATAGTATCTCAGCTTTCTGAATTTCAATACTATAGAAAAGTTTTTGTCAAATTACAGTTACCATTGCCAGCATTATTGGATACAATGAAACTAGAAGATCAAACTAATTTCTACGGAGTTTTTTTAGAAGCTATGCATAATATCGAAAAGCACTCGCAAGCCACAGAAGTAGAAATCTCACACCGAATCACAGAAACAAATATATTAGAATTTGATATTGCAGATAATGGTATAGGGTTTAGTGATTCAACAGGAAACGGTATTGGTATTACCAACATGAAACAGCGTATGAGTTTGCTAAACGGAACATTGGCTATCACAAATACCAAAGAAGGAACAATCGTAAGAATTTCATTGAAGCTTATATCATAAAGTATAGATGATAAAAATGTAGTTATATGAAACCATATTTAAAAATACTCGTTGTTGAAGATTCTTTAATCTTTGCACAAGGCATTCAATTGTTACTAGAACAACACACTTTGGTAGCAAAAACACTTCATACAGATAATTACAAAGCAACATTAGATGTACTAAAAGATCAAGCAATAGATATCATTATACTCGATTTAAATTTTGAAACAAAAGAATATGACGGATTTACCATTGCTCATAAAATCAGGCAATTATATCCCAAGATTAAAATCATGATTTTAACGCAAAACACACGAATAGCGCATTATGAAAAACTTTTTAATGAGTTAAATGTCGATGCGTATTTAGACAAACAACTTGGTGTGAAAGAAACATTTACAGCGATCGATGAAGTTGTAAATAATAGGAAATATATAGATTATAATATTACTCAAATGTTAGAAATTGAATCATGGATGCGTATTTCTAAACGAGAAAATGATATCCTAGAAAAATTGAGTCAAGGATATATTCACAAAGAGATAGCAGATCAATTATGTATTAGCCCAAGAACTGTAGAAGTACATGTGCGAAATCTTTTTAAAAAATTTAAAGTCAAAAATGTAGCAGAATTGATGAGTAAATACATCAAATATAAAAACGCGAATAGAGAAAATATAGAAGACTGTACAGCACCATTCAAAAGTTAAAGAGTAGCAGTGATTAACTAGTATATCACTGCTATCCATTTTTAACTATTAGGTTCTAGTTCATCATCTTCTCCAGTTTCCTCAGAAGGAGGAAGCGGATTTTCTGATTCTGGCTCTGTAGAGAAAACCTCTGTGGTATTTTGCTCTTCTGCTATAGAATCAGGAGTACAAGAAGTCATTCCTGAAGAAATGATAATAAACATACTAAAGACAATAAAGATTTTATAATATCTCATGACACTCAGTATTACACTGTTTCGGTAGCTAGAATTCCGGTAAACAGCTGTTACACATAGTGTCTTGCGCAAGACATTAGATTTAAGAGTATATGTTAACTCCTCTTAAACACTGGTGTAAATGTATTTTAGAAAACAAGGAAAAGATGGCGTTTTCTTAGTTTTCCGACGTTGTCCTGAGGTTGTCCGAGGTTGTTTTTTTAAAAGAAAAGTATATATGGATAGTAAAGAAAAACTCTATTTAGAATGTATTCTAAAAAAGTATACATGGTTACTTGAAAATGACATAGATTTTTATTTAAATGATGTGCGCGAACCTGTCATTAAAAAAGAAGTACTCCAATTAATTCAAATGTATGATCATTTTTCTACTGATGATCAAATAATTCTTAAAAACTATATTGAGATTCAGGATGAATCAAAACTACTGATACAATTCAAAAAAAATGCAAGTACATTAAGTAAGAATATAAGTCGATTATTATCTGGAAAAACTCAACAACCTCAAAAACAAGGTTTGCTAAATATTTGTGCGTTACTGTTAGACATACAACCACGTCCGTTAGATCGAAATTATGACTACACAAAAATTGAATTTGAAAAAATAAGTAAGCCTACAAAGGCAACTGTTCATAAAAAAAAGAAAGTTGGTGAAGGAAAAGGTATTTTTCAATTTAGTGCAATTGTAGTAGTAGCTATTGTTGCTATAGCTTTTTTCTATACGATAAGTGTGTATAACAACAAGAAAGATGGTTCAAGTCGTTCACCAATTACGATACATACAAAAAATTTTACCGTAAGTGATCTTAACAGAATCTTCCCTGATACAAGTACTACCTTTTTCGACAACAAAGAACAACCGATAGTTTGGTATACAACTTATAATGATCAGCCAGAATTTTATAATACTGGAGGATTGCATCCAATATCAAAAAAACAGTTGCAACCTGTAAACAAAGAAGTGATAAGGGAATATATAGTATTGAATAGTGATAAAAATACAAGAAAAAGTACACATAATACAAATACGAAAACTACCAAAGAACAAAATTCTGTTTCACTAAATACTTCCATTGTAAATACAAAAGAACATAAAGAATTAAGTGTATTTATGTTTGATTCTTTATCAAACTTAGAAACAGATTTTGCGACACATTTTCTAACACAATTAAAAGATAGATATACGGTGACGCAACAATTAATTCCGACAAGTCAACTTAACAAAGAACTAATAGCATCTTTATTTCAGGGAGACATAAAAAAACTAGGAAACAATTTATCCAAGCACACAGATTACATATGTGTAGGAAAGGTAACATACGAATTTAGACAAAATGCTATTTTAAAAAACAAACAGACTTGTACGCTAACTGTAAACTATACAATAACCGATGTACAAACGGGCGCAATACAAAACTCATATTCCAAAACGGTTACTGGAAATGGATTCTCAAAGCAAGCTGCAAAAACAAACACTATTAAAAAATTCACATTATGAAAAAAATAATACCAGCCATCACATTCTTAATACTACTTTATACACCACAAATTGTTACAGGACAAGATTCTACTTATGATACAGATATGATGAATCTAGCCAATCAAACCGTAGCGCGATTAGCACAAAAAAATAAGTTGGTTGTAGCAGTTTGGTTCTTTCACAGTACAAAAGGTAAAAAAACAGAATTAGGAGATTATGTAGGCAGAGATTTCTCGGTTCACTTTACTAATGTAGAAAAAAACTTTGAAGTCGTAGATAGAGATCATATTGAACAACTCAGTGCTGAACATCAATGGAATGAAGAAGGATTTATAGATTCAGCGACAGCAAAACAAATAAACAAATTAGTAGCTGCAGATGCTATAGTTACTGGAACTGTTGACTATACATTGCATCATTTGCGCGTTCGTATTAAAATCATTGATACGGAAACAGGAAAACAAATAGCAGCAGCAATAAAAACGGTTCGACCAGATGAAAGTTTAAAATTTATTTTAAGCGAAGAATATCAAAATCGTGAAATATCTATTCCTAAAAACAGACGTGTTATACAAGTAGAAGGAGAAAATGATCCGCGAACTACAAGTGAAGATTGTGAACGCAAAAAAACAGGCGATTACTGCTTTCAAAACAATACAAGATCTACATATAGCGCAGAATTGTACGATCCTAAAAACAGAAAAAGAACTTTTGGAAAATTGATTTTATCTCCTGGTCAAAATGGATGCTTATTCAATATTCCTGAAAATATCTATTCGTTTGAAGCAAAAATTCATAATGAAATGACGACGCAATCGCCAAAAAGAGGAAATATTAGAGTAGAAAAATGTAAATCAATTACCTATATCATAAAAGACTAACCTAAACTAACGAATCATTATGAAAAAAACTACATATATAATTGTATTGTTATTTCTATCAAGTACATTACAAATTGTAACGGCTCAAAATTCAGGGTATGATACAGACATGATCAATTTGGCGAATCAAGCTGTCAATAGAGTAAATCAAAAAAATAAATTGGTTGTAGCAGTTTGGTTTTTTCACAATACCAAAGGTGAAAAAACAGAAATTGGAGATTATGTAGGCAGAGATTTCTCCGTTCACTTTACCAATGTAGAAAAAAACTTTGAAGTCGTAGATAGAGATCATATTGAACAACTCAGCGCAGAACATCAATGGAATGAAGAAGGATTCATAGATCCAGCAACAGCAAAACAAGTCAATAAATTAGTAGCGGCAGATGCTATAGTTACCGGAACTGTTGATTATACACTGCATCATTTGCGCGTTCGTATCAAAATCATAGATACAGAAACAGGAAAACAAATAGGAGCAGCCATAAAAACCATACGTTTAGACGAAAGCTTAAAATTCATCTTAAATGATGAATACAACAATAGAAAAGTAACAACACCAGAAGAAGAACGAATTATTATTGTAGAAGATGAAAATGATCCACGAACTACCAATGAAGATTGTGAAAGACTAAAAACAGGTGATTATTGTTTTGATAATAGAACTAACAGAGATATGTTTATAGATGTGTTTCAATATAAACCAAACGTTGCAGTTAATATAGCTTTTCGAGAATTGAGAATTAAAAGTGGTCAAAATGCATGTATGTTTAATATTTCAGCGAAGCCTTACTTTTTTCGTGGTGGCAGAAATATCATGTCTAGAGAAATAGTTGGTGATATAAAAGTCGAAAAATGTAAGTCATTAACCTATGTAATAAGTGATAAAAAAATAGAAAATTCTAGAAATCAAAAATCAAAACCTCGCAACACTAGAAAACCAAAAACCTTTCGTGAAACGGTCAATAAAATATTTGATATTCACGAAGACATCAAAGGAATTATACCTAAGAAAAAGCAAAAGAACAAGAAAGACTAATTATTAGGTCAAGTAAGCTACACTAACGAAGTAATTAAAATCATTTACCAAACAAAATAACTCTTGCAAATCCATGAACAATAAATTTTGGTAAAGTAAATCTTTCAAAACAAGTCATCGGAAAATACAGTACTTTCCTAGAAATACATGTGTTTTCGTTTGTTGTAATTAGGAAATAAGTCAAAAAATAACCTTATTTTTACATTAAACCCAAACCCGAATAATTTTTGCGAACCCTAATAAACGTATTTTTTGTATTGATTTTTGGTCTTTCCTTTTCTCAGGAATTACCTCCAATTATCAATTACACTCCAAAAATATACAATGCCGATAATCAGAATTGGATGATTTCACAATCTGATGATGCATATATCTATGTTGCAAATAACAAAGGATTGTTAGCATACAATGGTGCGCAATGGAAACTCTACAAATCACCAAACGAAACCATCATGCGTTCTGTAAAAGTGATTGGTAATCGTGTGTATACAGGTTGTTATATGAATTTCGGTTACTGGGAACGCAATACCACAGGCAGTCTTGAATATACTTCCTTATCAGATGAACTAAAAGTTCAAATGAAAGAAGATGAACAATTTTGGGAAATCATTCATTTAGATAAATGGGTACTTTTTCAGTCGTTAGATAGAATCTACATATACGATACGCAGTCAAACACGTTCAACATTATCAATGCTTCGAACACCATTTCAAAACTATATAAAATTGAAGAAGAACTTTACTTTCAAGTGCTAACTGAAGGTTTATACAGTATAGAAAACGGAGAAAAAAAATTGATCAGTGACAACGCAATTCTACGAAACAATATCATTGTTGGATTGTACGCTAAAGGAGCACAAAAAACAATTATCACCCGAAACAATGGTTGGTTTACCTTAGACAAAGACGGATTAGTCGCGATACAATTACCATATCAAATAAAATACAATCAAAAAAGTATCTACACAAGTATTCAACTAAGCGATGGAAGTTACGTATTAGGAACCATTGCCAAAGGAATCTATCACATCTCCAAAGAAGGCGAACTACTATATCGTATAGACCAAGCCAATGGCTTAGGAGACAATACGGCTTTATCTCTATTTGAAGATATTGATGGTAATGTTTGGATTGGTTTAGATAATGGAATCAACTGTTTAAATACAAAACAACCTTTCAAATACTTTGCAGATCAAATAGGACGTTTAGGAACTATTTATGCATCAGTAATTCATGATGGTAACATATATCTAGGAACAAATCAAGGACTATTTTACAAACCAGAAAACAATAATACTGACTTCTCATTTATACTTGGTACAAAAGGACAAGTTTGGTGTTTGCGTGTGATTAATGATGAACTTTTCTGCGGACACGATTCAGGAACTTTTCTCATAAATAATGGTACACAACAAAAAATATCTGATGTAAATGGTACTTGGGACATCAAAACAATTCCAGGAAAAGAAAATACGCTAATTCAAGGAAATTATGACGGATTGTACATAATCGCGAAACAAGGAGAATCTTGGAAACTTGATTATAAACTCAAAAGATTTAATATCTCGTCTAAGCATTTTGAATGGGCAACACCAACTAAAATCTTGATGAATCATGAATATAAAGGTGTATATGAGCTTACGCTAGATAAAAATTATCAAGAAGTAACCGCGTTTAAAAACAATGAAACCATACAAAAAAGCGCCAATACCAGTCTTATTCAATTTGACGGAAACATCTATCAAGCAAATAAAAACGGGATATTCAAGTATGATGTAGCGTCAGAAACATTCCAAAAAGATGCAATCCTAAGTACTATCTTTGAAAATGATGAATACACTTCGGGAAAATTAGTTGTGGATGACATAGGATATTTATGGGCGTTTACTAACAACTACATCAACTACGTTACCAAAGAAAAACTAGACGGAAATTTTAAAGTAAAGCGAATAGCCATTCCAGAATCTTTACGTAATGAAATGAAAGGCTATGAAAACATAGCACATCTTACAGGTAAAAATTACCTCTTAGGAACATCAAACGGTTACATAACCATTGATTTGGATGCCATGCATACCAAAACCTATGAAGTCAAAATAAACAGTGTAACAAATCATACGCTAAAAGGAGGAATTCAAAACATAGCACACGATGTAGAAGGAGAATTTAACGCCAATGAAAACTTTTTAGCATTTCAATACAGCATTCCTGCATACAATAAATATGAAGTAGCCGAATATTCATATCTATTAGAAGGTATGTATGATGAATGGAGCGAATGGAGTACACAGGCAAAAGCAACTTTCGAAAACTTATCACACGGAACATATGAATTTAAAGTAAAAGCGCGTATCAACAATCAAATAACAGAAAATACGGCAAATTACACATTCACAATCAACAGACCTTGGTATCTATCCAACCTAGCCATATTAATCTATGTAATATTAACTGTATTACTCTTTACAGGATTAAATAGTTTCTACAAAAGTTATTACAAAAAGCAGCGAGAGCGACTATTGGAGAAGAAGACAAGAGAGTTAGCACTAAAAGAATTAGAAGCACAAAAAGAAATCATTCAACTAAAAAACACACAATTAAACTCAGACATAGAATCTAAAAATCGTGAGTTAGCCATTGCTACGATGAATATGATTAAGAAAAATGAAACTCTAAACAGCATCAAACAAGAGCTTAACAAACAAAAAGGAGAAAAAAACAACGTAACTCCAGTAATTCGCTTGATTGATAAAAACATAAACAATGCAGACGATTGGAAGTTCTTTGAAGAAGCCTTCAATCATGCAGACAAGGATTTCTTCAAAAAAGTAAAAGAACTGCATCCACAACTAACGGCAAATGACTTACGTTTATGCGCATACTTGCGTTTAAATCTTTCCTCTAAGGAAATTGCACCACTATTAAACATTTCTGTAAGAAGTGTAGAAATAAAGCGTTACCGATTGCGCAAAAAAATTAGTCTAGCTCGTGAAATCAATCTAAACGATTACTTCCTAAACTTATAATTGGATAAAACTTGTATACATTATAAAAAATAAGCTACAAAACAATATAAAATTGCTTTGTAGCTTACTCATAAAATTAGTATTGAAAAACCTAACTATGCAGTAATAGTAGTAGGACATTCTGGTTGTGTTTTTGCTCCTCCACAACCTTGTACTCCTGATCTTTCAAGAGGTGCTCTAAATCCTCCTAAAATAGAAGGAGTTTCATTTAACTTTAAAATTGATGTTTTGTTTAAATTCAATTTTTTAACTGATTTTTTCATGGTTTAAAAGTTTTAATTAATAATACTGTAAATTAGAAAAAATGTAATCGATCGAGCAATCGTTGATGATATAACAATACATCCAATTGTAAAAACATCAACATCAACCTCAACAAGCTCAAAAAATACCACAACATTACCACAACAATAACGTTGTAGTAGTCCTTTTTTGATAAAAACTGATACTTTCTTTACAAAAAGTATTTCATTGATAATATTGCATATATACAGGGTTTTTGTTAAAAAATGTTCAAAAAAACTATAGAAAAATTAACGTGTATGCTTTTTGTATAGGTGATTTTTAAGGATTCGTTAACAATAGTAAATACATTGTAACTGAATAAATTAAAAACAACTATATGAACCGTTATGTAATCATTTTTGCACTCATGCTTTCCTCGATATGGAGTTTTGGGCAAGAATTTGAAATAAGCGGTAATGTCATCGAAGATGGAACCAACATTCCACTTCCAGGCGTTACTGTCTTACTAAAGAATACCCAAAATGGAGTTTCTACAGATTTTGATGGAAACTTTACTCTAAAAAAAGTGCCCAATGGAGGCACAATTGTATTTTCTTATGTTGGATATGCTACCCAAGAAGTAGTTGTAACTTCCAATAAACCATTGAGCATCATACTAAAACAAGATACAGAAGCACTAGAATCTGTAGTTGTTATTGGATATGGTTCACAACGAAAAGAATTAGTTTCAGGAGCATATGCCACAGTTGATGCTGACAAAATTGTAGAACGTAATCCTGTACGAGTTGAAGAAGCCTTACAAGGTTCTGCTTCAGGAGTTCAAGTAAATGCTACTTCAGGTTCACCAGGAGCAGCATTAAGTATTCGTATTCGTGGTATTACTTCAAATGGAGACAATAATCCGCTTATTATTGTAGATGGAGTTTTCTTTGGAGATGACTTAAGTGTAATAGATCCAAACGACATCGAACAAATTGATGTTATAAAAGATGCCAGTTCTGCCATATACGGTGTACGAGCATCCAATGGTGTTATTTTAATTACGACAAAAAAAGGACGTAGAGATTCTGCAACGAAATTTTCATACAATGCCTATTATACAGTCCAAGAAACATCAAATAAACTTGATCTACTAAACGCTACTGAATATGCAGTATATGTAAATGAAACAGAGATTGCAGACGGAAATGCACTACCTTATCCTGATATTTCTTCTCTAGGAGAAGGTACTGATTGGCAAGACGAATTATTCTCAACAGCACCATTATTTAGTCATAGTTTAAGCGCAACTGGCGGTTCAGAAAATATCTCTTACGGATTTAGCGGAAGCTACTTAGCACAAGAAGGTCTTATTGCAAGTGATAAATCGAACTTTACAAGATGGACACTAAAAAATAACCTAAGTATCAACCTTTCTGAAAAGTTGAAATTAAATACTTTATTACTTTATACAAACAGAAAAACTAGAGGAATTCCAGAAGGAGGAAGAGGTTCAATACTTTACTATGGAGCCAATGCTTCTCCGTTAACTCCAATCTTTGATGGAACTGATGGAACAGGTCCATCAAGAGGATTCTCATACATAGGTTCAGAACAAGGAATAGAAATCATAAATCCATTTGCGGTTATAAACAATACGTTTAACGAAGCAAAAACAAATCGTTTTACTGGTAAAATTGAATTAGTATACGATATCATGGAAGATTTAGACATTACATCACGTTTCAACTTTAACTATGCTGATGTAATTGCACGTTCATACAATCCTTTACAGTACTATGGTCCAAACAAAGTACAAAACAACGTAAATGTAGCCAATGGGCAATTTGTACTAGACAGAAATGATGATGGAGATAGAGATGTATACAGTACGGTAAGCGAAAACACGCAAAACTTCTTTGATTACACATGGGAAACCTTCATAAACTACAAAAAATCATTTGGAGAACACAATTTCTCAGGATTAGTTGGAGCTTCTTTACAGAGTTTTCAATACGATGGATTTTTTGCAACAGGATTCTTAGTAAATGGTCCAGATGCTTGGAGTAATGCCTATTTAAGCAACACACAATCGTTTATCATTGATGATGATGATACTCCAAACGGCGATCCACAAGACATTCAGCAAACACTAAATGCAACAACTGGAATCGGAGAAGATCGTTTATACTCAGCTTTTGGAAGAGTTCAGTATGATTATCAAGGTAAGTATTTATTATCTGCCATGGTAAGACGAGATGCCTCTACAAGATTTGGTCCAGATAACAGAGTTGGATACTTTCCATCATTTTCTGGAGGTTGGGTAATCTCTCAAGAAGATTTCTTCAAATCAGAACTCATCAACAATCTAAAATTAAGAGGAAGTTGGGGAATTACTGGTAATGACAGAATTGGAAGTTACCGTTGGTTAGGTTTCTTACAAGGAGCCAACGCAGAAGCTTCTTATCCATTTGGAGATACCTTAGCATTTGGTAACGCAATTGGAGCATTATCCAACTCAAAACTACAGTGGGAGACAACAAGACAAACAAACATAGGTTTTGATGTAAGTTTATTAGATCGTAAACTTGACATATCTGTAGATTATTATAAAAAACGCACAGAAGACTTATTATTAGTACCTGAAGTATCTGCTCTATTAGGAACAAGTGCAGGAGGAAGTTCTCCACCATTTGTCAATGCAGGAATTGTAGAAAACAAAGGACTAGATTTAAGCATCAATTTTACACACGACTTCACAGATGATCTTACCATAAAAGTAGGATACAATCTTACGAGTATTGACAACAAAGCCATTGAAGTTAACAATGCTGCAGGATTTTTACCCGGAGGATTATTTGGCTTAGGACAAACAACATCACGTTTCCAATCAGGATTACCAATCGGAGCATTTTGGGGATTACAAACTGACGGAATCTTTCAAAATCAAGCAGAAATTGACGCACACGCAGCACAACCAGATGCGCAGCCAGGAGACATTCGCTATGTAGATATTGATGGTGATGGTGTAATTGAATTTGGAAGTAATGACGATCAAACAATGATCGGAAATCCAATTCCAAGCGTAACAATGGGACTTAACTTAGGAATTGATTTCAAACAATTTGATTTTTCTACATCACTATACGCTTCTATCGGAAACGATATTGTAAGAAGCTACGAACGCTTCCTAACATACAGTAACAAACCAAGCTTATACTTAGATCGCTGGACAGGTGAAGGAACTTCGAATTTTGTACCAAGAGCATCTACAAACGCATCAAACAATCGCTTATTCTCAGACTTCTTTGTAGAAGATGGTTCATATTTACGTATACAAAACATTCAAATAGGATACTCACTACCAAAATCTGTCTTAGAAAAAATTCACTTAGATCGATTCAGACTATACTTTGGAGTAAACAATCTATACACATTTACAAACTATCAAGGATACAATCCTGATGTCTCAAACTCAAGCCCATTAAGTGCTGGAGTTGATTTAGGACAATATCCTTTAGCGAGAACATTTACAACAGGAATTAATGTATCATTCTAAACACATCACTATGTATAATAAGATAACAAAAATAGCATACACACTGCTAATCATTATAAGCATACAATCTTGTGATGATTACTTAGAAATCTTGCCGCCAGGACAAGAAAACACAGAAAACTTTTTTAATACGCCAGATAACTATCAAGATGCGCTCATTGGTGTATATGACTTACTATCTACAACGTATTTAAACAATATTCTGGGAGAAATTGCTTCTGATAACAGTCTCTGTGGAGGAGAAAATCCAACAGACGTACTAGATTGGCAACAAATTGACGACATGATTCATACGCCAGACAACGGCGCACTGCGTAATGTATTCCAATGGATGTATGCAGGAATCAGTAGAGCCAATTACATTGTAGAATTTCAAGATAACTTAAACTTTGATGGAAAAGATCAAATCTTAGCCGAAAACTTATTCTTACGTTCATACTTCTACTTCGAATTGGTAAAATTCTTTGGAGATATTCCTTTTTACACAGACAGAAGAATTACCATTGATGAAACACAATCTATTGACAGAACGCCAAGAGCAGATGTATATGCGCGTTTAGAAATTGACCTAATGAACGCAATTCCAGACTTACCTTGGATGCAAACCCAAAATGGTAGAGTAACCAAAGGAGCTGCATGGGCTTTACTTGGGAAAATATACTTATACCAAGAAAAATATACAGAAGCAGCACAAGCTTTCAATGAAGTAATCAATTCAGGACAATACCAATTGGTACAAGATTTCAATACAATCTTTCTAAATAACAATGAAAACAATATTGAATCTGTATTCGAAATTCAATATTCAGGAGCGCAAGAAGGAGCTAGTTTTGGATGTTTTCAATGCGTAGAAGGAAATGTAGCTGTAGGATTCATGGGACCGCGTTTTCAAGGAGGAAACTTTAGTCCATATGCTTCAGGATTTAGTTTCAATGTGCCAGTACAAGAAGTATCAGACTTATACCAAGCAGGCGATACGCGTTTGGCAGCAACAGTATTAGATATCAATGCTTTTGTGGCGGCACGACCAGATGTTACCTTTACAGAAGGTTCAGAACACACAGGATACTTCAACTTAAAATACATTCCGTATGCTAATGATAATGTAGTGCAAGATGCAAACATCAATCGTAGTAACAACTACCGAGCAATTCGTTATGCAGATGTATTACTAATGGCGGCAGAAGCAAACTTATTGGCGCCAGCACCAATTGCAAATCCGCAAACATTTTTAGATGCTATCCGTGATAGAGCTTTTGGTGACACCAATAATAGAATTCCAGCGACACTAGAAAATATATTAGCAGAAAGAAGACGTGAACTAGCTGGAGAAGGACATCGTTTCTTCGATCAAGTTAGAACCGGAGAAACAAGCTCTATTCCAGGATTTACATCAGGGAAAAACGAACTATTCCCAATTCCAAGAATCGAAATAGAATTGGCAGGAAATCGTTGGCAACAAAATGCAGGATATTAATAGTAAATAAATTCCTTTGAGGAAAATCCAAGAAGAATATGTGAAAAATTCACAATAAAAACCTAGGTAGAACTCAAAGTAATTAAATCTCGATAATCGAGAAAAAGAAAACAATACAAGATGAAAACAATAAAATATGTATTCAGTTTATGTCTAGTCGCACTAATGATTTTTAGCTGCGAAGAAGAAGACAACCTAGATTTTGTAGATACCGTAAACGCACCTACAAATCTATCTTTACTAACAGAAATTACACAAGACAATACAGGTTTAGTGAAAATTACACCTTTAGGTGAAGGAGTAACAACCTACAGTCTTGACTTTGGAGATGGCTCTGATGCAGTTGCCGAAATAGCTCCAGGAAGCTACGTAGAACATATTTACGCAGAAGGAACTTATGAAGCTACACTAACAGCTAAAGCGTTAAACGGTGACATAGCAACGTTAACGCAATCAATTGTAGTATCATTTCAAGCACCGCAAAACTTAGTGGTAACCATTGAAAATGATCCGGGCATTTCAAAACAAGTAAATATTACAGCTACAGCTGATTTTGCGATGACAAACCAAATCAATTTTGGAGATGGAAGCGAATTAGTTTCTGGAAATATCGGAGAAACAATCTCACACATTTACGATGATCCAGGAACATACACTATTACTGTTGTTGCCATGGGTGGAGCTATTGAAACAACTACATACACAGAAGACTTTGAAGTTACTGCAATTGTACAACCACTTACTTCAGCGCCTGCACAACCAGCAAGAGCTGAAAGTGACGTAATCTCTATATTTAGTAGTGCTTACAATGATGTAGCAGGAACCAACTATTTTCCAGATTGGGGACAAGGTTCACAAGGAAGTAGTTGGGCAATGTTTGATTTAAATGGAGATCAAATGTTACAATACATCAACCTGAGCTATCAAGGAATAGCTTTAGCAGATGGAACTACAGTAGATGTTTCAGGAATGGAATTTCTTCACTTAGATGTTTGGACAGCTGATGTAGTTACTGATATAGAAGTATCACTTATCAACAATCCAGCTGGAGCATCAGAAGTACCAGTAACACGTCCGTTAACAGCAGATGCATGGACAACCATCGAAATTCCAATTGCAGAATATGTAGATCAAGGACTTTCAGTAAACGAAATCTTCCAATTAAAATTCGTAGGAACTCCTTGGGCAGCAGGAACTGTATTTATTGACAATATATATTTCTACAAAGAAGCTACGGCAACGCCAACAATTGCAGGAACGTGGAAAATGTCTCCAGTGGCAGGATCATTAGCAGTTGGACCTTCACCAGGTTCAGGAGAATGGTTCTCTATCAGTGATGCACAAGTAGCAGAAAGAGCTTGTTATTATGATGATACCTATGTATTTGGAACTGATGGTTCTTTTAGCAACGTATTAGGAGCAGACACATGGATTGAAGGATGGCAAAGTGGAAGCGGAGACGCTTGCGGAGCGCCAATCGCACCTCATGATGGTTCAAACGCAGCAACATACTCATACAATGAAACTGCTGGTACAGTAACATTAAATGGAATTGGAGCATACATAGCATTGCCAAAAGCAAACAATGCAGGAGAACTTTCAAATCCAGCAGATGCACCAAGTTCCATAACATACAATGTAACTCTTGAAGATGCAAACAACATGACCGTCATGATTGAAGCTGGTTCAGGTGTATTCTGGACATTCAAATTAGTCAGAGATGGTGATGTACCGATGTCTCCATTAGCTGGATCATGGAGTATTGCACCAGAAGCAGGATCATTAGCAGTTGGACCATCAGCAGGTTCAGGAGAATGGTTCTCTATCAGCGATGCGCAAGTAGCAGAAAGAGCTTGTTTTTATAATGATGAATATGTATTTGGAAACGATGGTTCCTTCAGTAACGTACTAGGAGCAGACACATGGATTGAAGGATGGCAAAGTGGAAGCGGAGATGCTTGTGGAGCGCCAATTGCACCACATGATGGTTCAAACGCAGCAACATTTGCCTATGATGAAACCGCAGGAACAATAACTCTAAACGGAACAGGAGCTTATTTAGGAATTCCTAAAGCAAATAATGCAGGAGAACTTTCAAATCCAGCAGATGCACCAAGTTCTATAACATACAATGTAACTCTCATTGATAATAACACCATTACAGTCGAAATTGAAGCTGGTTCAGGTGTATTTTGGACATACAAGCTAATCAAAAATTAATAAAGAAAATGATGAAAAAATTTAAAAACATACTCACATCACTATTGGGTATCTTATTACTAACGGTTAGCTGTCAAGATGACGATCCAACTGTAGGTGATTTACTAACACCAACCAATTTGGAGGTTACTGCAACTATAGTTGGTCAAGATGCAAACAATCCAAATGGAGATGGAAGTGGAGTTGTGAACTTTAGCGCTTCCGCAGATGATACTATTACATATAGATTTATATATGAATCTAACCAACAAACTGACCCAACAGGAACAGCAACATTTACTTTCTCAAGTTTAGGAGTAAATACGTATACAGTGACGGTTATTGCTTTTGGTACAGGAGGAAACTCAACATCTACCACAATAACAGTAGATGTGTTAGCAACATATGCGCCTCCAGCAGAATTATTAGAAAAACTAGTTGGAGATGGTTCAAGAACATGGAGAATCAAGTCAGAACAACAAGGTCATTTTGGTTTAGGACCAGTTGGCGGAGTTGTCCCAACGGAATGGTATGGTGCGCAACCAGAAGAAAAAGCAACTGTAGGAATGTATGATGATCGATATATCTTTAATGCGGACGGAACATTTACGTTTGTAACAGACAATACCAATGATGATCCTGTAACGGATGTTTCAGGGACTGTATTTGGTCGTGTAAACTTAATAGATGACTTAGGTGGATCTGGTGGTGAAATTAATGGAGCAGATGTAGAAAACTTACCATATGATGATTTCTCAGAAGCTTGGGCATTAATCGCGCCAGGCGGAGTAGAGACAATTACACTAACAGGAAACGGATTCATAGGATATTATACAGGTGGATCACATACTTACGAGATCTTTGATCGTTCTGTACCTAATGAATTAGTATTAAGAACAACTGATGGAAACGGAGAATTCGATTGGTGGTTTATCATAACATCAGCAGAACCATCAGAAAATAGCTTCCAAACACAATACAACAATTTGGTTTGGGAAGATGATTTCAACACAAATGGAGCGCCAAATGCAGCAAATTGGACATACGACCTCGGTGATGGCGGATGGGGAAATGGAGAACTACAATCTTACACCAATGATGCAAATAACGTAATTGTTGAAGACGGAATGTTAAAAATAACTGCTATAAAAGATGCAGGTGGAAATTATACTTCTGCTCGTTTAAAATCTGAAAACTTATTCGAATTTACCAATGGTAGAGTAGAAGTACGAGCAAAATTGCCAGCTTCGCAAGGTACTTGGCCAGCAATATGGATGTTAGGCGCAAACTTTGATACTGTAGGATGGCCAGTTTGTGGTGAAATTGATATCATGGAACAAAGAGGTCAAGATAAAAATACTGTGTTAGCAACAGTGCATCATCCGGGAGTTTCACCTGGAGCTGGAGATTCTGCAACAACTGCATTACCAACATCTACTACAGAATTTCACAATTATACGGTAGAATGGACACCAACTACAATTACATTCTTAGTAGATGACTTTGTATTTCATACAGTAAACAATGATGCTACATTACCGTTCAATGCAGACTTCTTTTTAATCTTAAATGTTGCCATGGGCGGAACATTAGGAGGAGACATTGATCCAGCATTTACTCAAGGTACAATGGAAATTGATTACGTAAGAGTATATCAATAACAAAATAGGATTTTATTGAATAGCTATATTCACCAATGCTTGCTAAAAATATGTTTGTTCTTTTCGCTACAATGGAAAGAACAAACATTGCAAGTAAAAGGTTAAACAAAATGGACTAAAATCTAGTAAAACTCCTAAAAAAGCACCAAAAAAGTAACGACATCGATTTCGTAAATAATAGTCATCACGTCCTCAAAATAGAAGAAACAGTACACATCAAGGATTTACAGTGAAAAATTGACTATAAAAACACTACAACATTACCACAACATTTAGCTAAATAGCTGGATTTCAATAAAAAAATCTTAAAAAAATGTAAAAATTTTATTTGTTGTGAATCCTTTAAAATCAGTGGGTTTAAATTGAGAAATCTACAATTTTAATGCAATTTAATTACGATGTATGTTTTTTGTTGAGGTTAAAATTAAAGATTTAGCAATAAATATGTATAGTTTTAGTAAAAGAGCTATTCACCAAGAATAAAGGCTCTAAACAAAGATTAAACAAAAACGAATAAATTAATGTGATGAGCTATACAGATCTAGTGTAAAACACCCTATAAAGATCCTTGGCAATTCCATCTGACCAAATTAACAAACTAAAAATAAACAGATGAAAAAAACCTTTCTAACATTAGCACTGATTTTTTTAACAACATCTATCTTTTCACAAACAGATAATGTTACTGTTCAAAAAGATGATCAAGGAATGAAATTGGTTGTTAACGGAAAAGATTTCATGATTAACGGTATGAACTGGGATTATGTACCAATTGGTTCCACAATTACTGATCCAGGAATCTGGAATCGATCAGACGATGTCATCATGTCTGCTTTAGATGCTGAAATGTCCTTATTAAAAAACATGGGCGTGAATGCTATCCGTACATACAATCTAAAACCAAAATGGATTACGTATATCTATGAAAACTACGGTATTTATACAATGCTAAATATCACTTTTGGTGCGTATGGACTCACAATTAATGGAGCATGGACTCCACAAACCGACTATGCAGATCCTGCAACAAGAGAAGTATTGATGAACGAAGCTAGAGAAATGGCTGAAACATACAAAAATACACCTGGTCTACTATTATATATGATAGGAAATGAAAATAATTATCACTTATCTTGGACAGGAGCAGAAACAGAAGCAATTCCAATAGAAGGAATAGATTCAAACAAAATAAAAGCAGCACGTGCTTTATACAAAGCTTTCAATGATGCCACTTTAGAAGTAAAAAAAATAGATACTTCACATCCTGTTGCAATCTGTAATGGAGATTTATTATACATAGATTTAGTTAAAGAAGAATGTAAAGACATAGATATATATGGAACTAACATGTATAGAGGTATTTCGTTTGGAGATGCATTTCAACGTATCAAAGATGAATTAAACATGCCAGTATTGTTTGCAGAATTTGGTGCAGACGCCTTCAATGCTAGAGACAATCAAGAAGATCAATACTCGCAAGCATATTACATGACAGGAAACTGGAAAGAAATATATGCAAATGCAGCCGGATTAGGAAAAGCTAATAACTCACTCGGAGGATTTACATTTCAATTCTCTGATGGTTGGTGGAAATATTTACAAACTAAAAACCTAGATGTTCACGATAACAATGCTTCTTGGCCAAATGGCGGATATTCAAGAGATCAAGCCAAATCAGGAGATAATAACATGAACGAAGAGTGGTTTGGTATTTGTGCAAAAGGTCCAACAGACGCAAGAGGTTTATACACACTATACCCGCGTGCAGCATATTATTCTCTAAAAGAAGCACATCAGTTAAATCCGTATGAAAAAGGAATGACTGCTGATTTTCTTTCTAACTACTTTGATAACATCCAAATCATGGATGCCGTTTTAAGAGCACGTGGAGACAAAGCAGCAATGGGTGGCGGAAGCAATCAAAAAATACGTATCAGTCAACTAAGAGCTGAGTTTACAACATTCAATACAGGTGGAAGCTTAATCACAACACCAAACACAGAAAATCCTAACGAAAATGTGTTTCCAAATCAACTTGGTTTTGATCACATGCAATCTTACTATGTAGGAATAGAAGGAAATCCAGCTCCAAATATGAGAGCTAATGTTAACTTCAACATATTAGGGAATGTAGCAGAAAATCCAATTAATGAAATCTTCTACGAAAATGCAGGAAGACCAATCACTATTGTTGGTGTAGATGGAGGAAATGATATCGATGTAGAAATTGCAGACTTTAACAGACTACGTGTATACAATGCTGAATTTGAATGGAAAACCAAAAATGCAGATGTTCGCGGATTCTATCGTACAGGACACTATCACTGGGGATATGAAGGTGATATCTTCGGATTATATCCTGAAGCAAACTACGGTCCTAATTTAGACATCTACGGAGGTGAAATTCTAGGAGTAGAAGTAGATGGTAAAGGAGCATTAAAAGGTGCTAAAGCAGCATTTGGACCACAACTTTGGTGGGGAGCAAATCCAACAATGTTATTAAAATACACAAGAAACATCAAAGGATGGGACGTAACAGGAATTTATCATAGAGATTTAAATACTGATCTTGAATTTGACGAATCTGGACGCCGTGTTTTAGATGCGAATCAAGTACGAAGCGGTGTAATTCCAGCTTGGCCAATGGAAAGAGCAACAGTTGCTATCGAAAAAGATTTTGGTAAGGTTGGTATTGCTGTTGGAGGTATCTGGGCAGGAAATCCATTAAACGGAAGTGTATTTCAAGATGTAAGAGGAACTTCTGGAAATTACACAGTTGTAGAAGATAAAATCAAGTCAACTGATAACTGGGGAGCAAAAGCAAAAATTACATATGAAGGCGGACGATTCAATTGGTACGCTCAAGGTTCTGTAATGGGATTAGTTGCCAATGGTGGAGCCGATCAAACACAAACATTCACAGGATGGAGATTACGAGACTCAGGTAGCGGAAACATGTCTAACTTCTTATCTGGTTTTACATACACAATGGGAGATTTTCAAATAGCTCCAAACTTTATGTATCAAAAACCATTAGTAGACGCTATGCCAACTGATGTTCCTGCTCCAGGAAGATTACGTAATGTAATTGACGATCCATTCGCTGTAAGAGGAGGAAACCGTGAAATGACAGCAGGAGAAATCTTAATAACATATGATCCAACTCCAGGAACTTGGATGTATGAATGGAATAATGACAGAGCTGAAGATGCAAAATTTGCAGCAAACTTAGGATTTGTATTCCGTCACTTACCAACTACACAAGATGCACACATTGGATTCAATGCAAATCGTACATTTTTTGCATTCCCAAACACAGTACCAGCTGAAGACTTATGGGAAATCAACTCTCGTATGGTGTCTAAAGTATCACCAGAACTAGGAATCATTGGTAATTTCTACTACGGAAATGCACAAGCAAATGGTGACAACCAAAGATTAATCAAAAGATTTGGTGGTGATGTTAGAATGATTTACAACAACATAAAAGTTGAATCACATGTAAAAATAAACGATTGGGGACCATTCGATTATCACAGAGATTTCAACCTAACATATCCAACACAATTGATGTTAGACATATCTACATCATTAGGAAAACCTGACTGGTTTGTCTTACCAAGTACAAGAATTGGAATTCGCGGAACATGGCGTTCATTAAACGAATTTTCTCCAAGATACTCACCCAATGCTACAGCAGGTGAATTCTCAAATGAACCTGTAATCAGTCCAGTAGGATTTGACAATGGAACCGAATGGGAAATTAGAACATACATACACATCAATATTGGAAAATAAAAGCTATAAAAATGAAAAAACTAACAACATACTTTAAAAACACACTGTTCGCAGGCTTAATAATAGCCATGACAGTAAGTTGTGAAAGAGATATATCAGATGATGCTATAGAAGCAACATTCCCAAATACAGCAGATATATTTACTGATGCTCCAGTAGGTCTTACAGATGAATTTTTCACCTCATTCGATCCAGCAGGAGGCGCAAACCCTAACGGTTTCGGTACAGATGAAGATGAAGCATATGAAGGAACAACTTCCATTCGTATAGATGTGCCAGCTCCAAATGATCCTGACGGAGGATTTATTGGTGGTATTTTTAAAGATCGTGGCGCTGGAAGAGATCTTTCTGGATATGATGCACTTACTTTCTGGGCAAAAGGATCTACAACTGCTACCATAGGTTTAGTAGGTTTTGGTACTGATTTTGAAGAAAGTAAATATGCTGTTGGAAGAAACAATATTCAATTATCTACAGACTGGAGAAAGTATACAATTCCAATTCCAGATGCTTCAAAACTTACGCAAGAAAGAGGAATGTTTATTTTCTCTGCTGGAACTGATAGTACGAATGGATTCGGATTTACCTTTTGGATGGACGAAATCAGGTTTGAAAACTTAGGAACTGTAGCACAACCACGTCCAGCAATCCAAAATGGAAATGATGTGGCGCAACAAACATTCATTGGAGCTACAATTGAACTAGACGGACTAACACAAACATTCAATACTGCTTCTGGACAAGATGTAACTGTAACTGCAGCACCAAGCTACTTTACATTCACATCTTCAAATCCTGGAGTCGCTACAGTAAATGAATTTGGAGTTGTAACAGTAGTAGGAGCAAATCCTATGGATGTTGATGGAAATCCAATTTTTACAACAATTACTGCATCATTAAATGGTATAGAAGCCGCAGGTTCCCTTATCATAGACTCTCAAGGAACATTTACGGCAGCACCAGTACCAACAAGAGATGCTAGCTTAGTAAAATCTGTTTTCAGTGATGCGTATACAAACGAACCAGTAGAATACTACAACGGATATTATGCTCCTTTTCAAACAACACAAGGACAAAATGATATCGTAATTAACGGTGATAACATTATAAAATACTCACAGTTAAACTTTGTAGGAATGCAGTTCTCTCAACCTACAATCAATGGTTCGAGCATGACGCATTTACACTTAGACATCTTTGTAGAACAACCAAATCCACTTGATGGAGCTGACTTTATAAGAGTCGTTTTACAAGATTATGGATCAGATGGAACTTTTGGAGGAGGAAATGACTCTGAAGGATCAGTAACATTCAACATACCAGTATTAGTAAATGATGACTGGACAAGTTTAGATATTCCGTTAGATCAATTTGGATTAACAAGTCAAGCAAACTTAGGACAAATCTTATTAGTGTCTGATGCTACAATAACGGATGTATTGGTAGACAATATCTATTTCTACGAAGTACCTAGTGCACCAACTATTGCAGCACCAACACCAACAGATCCAGGAGCAAATGTAATCTCATTATTCAGTGATGCATACACAGATGTAGTCGTAGATACATGGAGAACACCTTGGTCGGCAGCTGCAACTGTATTTGATGATGTAATGGTAGATGGCAACCCAACAAAAAGATACACTGATTTAGGTTTTGTCGGAATAGAAACTACATCAAACACTGTTAATGCTTCTGCAATGACACACTTACGTATGGATGTTTGGTCATCAACATATACTTCATTCAATATCAAGTTAGTTGATTTTGGACCAGATAATGCTTTTGGTGGTGGAGATGATACAGAACATGAAATAAGCATTCCAAATCCGGCTCAAGGCGAATGGGTAAGTCTAGACATTCCATTAACAGACTTTGTTGGATTGACAAACACATCAAACATTGCGCAATACATATTAGTAGCACAACCATTTGAAGCTACAGACGTATTTGTTGACAACATATATTTCAGAAACTAACAGCTAACATCAAAACAATATAGACATGAAGCTTATAAATAAAATTAGTTTAAGAAGACGTGATACCTTACTTATAGGATTGATGTTACTTGCTATAGCAGCACTTACAATAAGTTGTGAAGCAGATGAAACACAAGAGGTAACAACATTAACAAATCTAACATTTGAAGATAATTTCGATACAGCTGGCGCTCCAAACAGCGCCGTTTGGAACTATGATATCGGAAACGGAACTGCAGATACAGGACCAGGATGGGGAAATAATGAATTACAATATTACACAAATCGCCCAGAAAATATCCGTGTTGAAGATGGAGTATTAAAAATAATTGCAACTCAAGAATCTTTTGAAGGATCTGGATATACATCTGCAAGAATCAACACCAAAGGATTATTTACACAAAAATACGGACGTTTTGAAGCGCGTATCCAATTACCTTGGGGACAAGGTGTTTGGCCTGCATTTTGGCTACTTGGAGAAAATATTGATACTGTTTCTTGGCCATTCTGTGGAGAAATTGATGTCATGGAAAATCGTGGACAAGAACCAACTGTAGTAACAGGTTCTGTACACGGACCTGGTTACTCAGGAGGAAACGCAATCTCAAAAGAATATGATTTAGTTAACGATAGACTAGATACAGGTTTTCACATTTTTGGAATAGAATGGGGTCCAGATTATATCAACTATTACATAGACGATGTACTATACAATCAAATCACACCAGAAGATGTAACAGGAGACTGGGTTTTCAATCAACCATTTTACATCATTATGAATGTAGCTGTAGGAGGTTCATTTGCAGGACCACCAAGTCAGCAAACAGTATTTCCACAAACCATGCTGGTTGATTATGTACGTGTATATCAATAACATATTCTAATACATACAAAATAAATAATTCCCCTACTTATTACAAGAGTAGCAATAATGACCGATTAATGATTAAAGAAGCAAGTTTAGATCAAGATATTTTATCTCATATGTCTCAAATAGAAACAGTACACATAGATAACGAACGTTTTTACAAAATCTCTAATAGTGATACCATTCGACCTTTTTTTATGAGTATCGTTAGTGATTCCGATCACTGGATGTTTATATCAAGTAATGGCGGATTGACAGCAGGACGTAAAAACTCAGAATTTTCACTATTTCCTTACTACACGGACGACAAAATTACGGAGTCTGCAGAAATAACAGGTAGTAAATCTATTTTTCAAGTCACGAAAAATAATAAAAATCACTTATGGGAGCCTTTCTCAGAGCGATTTGAAGGAATGTATGAAGTATCTCGTAATCTTTACAAAAATAACTACGGAAACAAAGTAATGTTTGAAGAAATCAATCATGATTTACAGCTTACATTTCGTTATCAATGGAACTCTAGTGATGAATTCGGATTTGTAAAAAAATCTCAACTCATAAACAATTCAGAAGAAAAAGTAAGTATCAACATACTCGACGGAATCCAAAATGTATTGCCATACGGAGTAGGATCTGATTTGCAAAATGCAAGTAGTAATTTGGTTGATGCCTACAAAAGAACTGAATTAGAGGAAAGTACAGGTTTAGGAATTTTTGCATTGAGTGCTATTATTGTAGACAAAGCAGAGCCAAGTGAAGCTCTAAAAGCCAATATAGTTTGGTCTTTAGGATTTGATAATGCACAATATCTATTATCGTCATTACAACTAAGAGCATTTCGTAAACGTCATCCAATTCAGCAAGAAGTAGATGTAAAAGCAGAAAAAGGAGCGTATTTCATAAATGCTACCGTAAACTTGAAAGCTTCTGAAAGCAAAAATTGGTGTACCATTACAAATGTAAATCAAGATCATAGCAGTATTGCAGCGCTTTCATATCGTATAAAAAACGAATCGAACTTAAAGCAAACAATTCAATCAAGTATTGATCAAGGAACGCAAAATTTGGTTGCGTTAAATGCAGCTTCTGATGGAATTCAATTATCGGCTGATAAGTTTAGAGATACACGTCACTTCTCTAACACGTTGTTCAATATTATGCGTGGAGGAATTTTTGACAATAACTATCAAGTAGAGAAGTGGGATTTTACAAACTATCTAGCAAAAGCAAATAAAAAAGTAGCGAGAACTTCAGAAGAAATCATAGCGCAATTACCAGAAGAATTCTCATTTACAGAATTACAAGCAATTGCATACAATAATTCAGACAGAAACTTTAGACGTTTATGTTTAGAATACATGCCACTAAAATTCAGTCGTCGACACGGAGATCCAAGTCGTCCTTGGAATAAATTCTCTATCAACACACGAAGTGAAGTAGATGGCTCTAAAATATTAGATTACGAAGGAAACTGGCGTGATATTTTTCAGAATTGGGAAGCATTGGCACATTCATATCCAGAATTTATTGAAAGTATGATTCATAAATTCTTAAACGCTACAACGTTTGACGGATACAATCCTTACCGTGTAACCAAAGACGGTTTTGATTGGGAAACCATCGAGCCAGATGATCCGTGGTCATACATTGGATATTGGGGAGATCACCAAATCATATACTTACAAAAGTTTTTAGAAATCATAGAAAGTCACAAGCCAGGAAAACTGGAAAGTTTCTTTGATAAAGACTTATTTGTATATGCCAATGTTCCTTACAGAATCAAGCAATATGCAGATCTGCTAAAAAATCCAAAAGATACCATTGAATTTGACGAAGCATTAGATCACAAAATTCATCAACAACGTGAAGAATTAGGTGCTGATGGCGCATTATTACGTGATGAAAACAGATTCATTGTGAAGGTAAACTTTATTGAAAAAATACTTGCGACAACCTTATCAAAACTATCCAACTTTATTCCTGAAGGTGGAATTTGGATGAATACACAACGCCCAGAATGGAATGATGCAAACAATGCACTAGTAGGGAATGGCGTATCTATGGTTACACTATGTTACCTAAGACGTTTCTTAAAATTCTTTGAAAACATCTTTGAAAAATCAACAACGGAAACGGTTGAAGTATCTAGAGAATTAGTAGATTTTTTCCATAAAATATCAAACACATTTACAGCAAATGAAACATTATTAAAAGGAAAAATTAATGATGATGATCGCAGAAATGTACTAGATGGTTTAGGAAATGCGGGAAGTTCATTCAGAAAGCAAATATACAATAATGCATTTTCTGGAAGGAAAACAAGTCTTTCTATTAATGAGGTAAAAGCATTTGTAACTACAAGTTTAAGATATTTAGAACACTCAATAGAAGCTAACAAACGAGCAGACAATCTGTATCATGCATACAACTTAATGACTGTTGAAGATACTGGCGAAATATCTATTTCATATCTAAATGAAATGTTAGAAGGACAAGTTGCTGTATTAAGTTCAGGGTATATCTCATCACAAGAAGCTTTAGCTGTGTTAGATGGTTTAAAAAACAGCAAACTATTCAGACCAGATCAGTACAGTTACTTACTATATCCAAATAAAGAGCTAAAAGGATTCATAGAGCGTAACACCATTCCGAGAATAGCCGTTACCGAATCAAATTTATTACAACAATTGGTTGATGATGGAAACAAAAAAATCATCACACAAGATGTAAATGGAACCTACCATTTCAACGGAAACTTTAAAAATGCAGCCGATCTTTCGGAAGCATTACAAGAACTTAAAAATACATCCTATGCCGAATTAGTAGAATCAGAAAGTTCACATGTTTTAGAAACTTTTGAAGAAGTATTCAATCATAAAGCATTTACAGGACGTTCAGGAACATTCTACGGATACGAAGGATTAGGTTCTATCTATTGGCATATGGTTTCAAAACTACAATTAGCTGTATTAGAATGCTGTTTAAAAGCAATTCGTGAAAAGCAAAGTGATGAAATTGTTGGCAGACTTCTAGAACATTATTACGAAATCAACGAAGGAATTGGAGTGCATAAATCACCATCATTATATGGAGCGTTCCCAACAGATCCGTATTCACATACGCCTGCAGGAAAAGGTGCGCAACAACCAGGAATGACAGGACAAGTAAAAGAAGATATCTTAAGTCGTTTTGGTGAACTTGGTGTTTTTGTAGAAGAAGGAAAACTTTTCTTTGATCCATGCATGTTACGTAAAGATGAATTCTTATTAAAAAATAACACATTCAAATACATAAACATTGCCAAAGAAGCAAAGGAAATATTAGTGAGCAAAGGTTCACTATGTTTTACATATTGCCAAGTTCCTGTCATCTATACAATAACTGAAAAAGAAGCATTAAATGTTCATTTCAGCAATGGAAGTACTGCAACATTCAACAACTTAACCTTAGATGCTGAAACAAGTCAAAAAGTATTCAATCGCGCTGGAGACGTAGTACAAATCAACGTACATATCAAAAAAGAGCATCTAAAATAAAAAAACAGAGACAATCATGAGATCACTAAAGCACATATCTAAACTACTATTAGTAACGCTATTACTGGTGTCTTGTGAAAATTCGCAACAAAAGAAAGCGTCGTCAGAACCACAAACACAAAAAGAAGTGACAGCGAAAGATATACTAGGAAACAAAAAATATCAAGCAATTTCATATGGCGGTTATCGCACCAAAACACGCGATGTACAACCAACAGTAAATGAACTAAAAGATGATATGAAGATTCTCCATGCGATGGGCATCCGAGTTTTACGTACATACAATGTACAACTACCACATGCGGCTAACATTTTAAAAGCAATCAGGGAACTGAAAAACGAAGACACAAATTTTGAGATGTATGTCATGTTAGGTGCATGGATTGATTGTAAAAACGCTTGGACAGACCAAGTACCCGATCACAATCAGGAAAGTGAACAAAACGCAGATGAAATCGCAAGAGCTGTCGCATTGGCGAATCAATATTCAGATATCGTAAAAATCATAGCAGTCGGTAACGAAGCTATGGTAAAATGGGCTGCAAGTTACTATGTGCAACCTGGCGTAATTCTAAAATGGGTAAACCATTTACAAAACCTCAAAAAAGAAGGGAAACTATCAAAAGACTTGTGGATTACAAGTTCAGACAACTTTGCTTCTTGGGGCGGCGGAGACAAAATATATCATGTAGAAGATCTTGACAAACTTATCAAAGCAGTTGATTATATCTCAATGCATACCTATCCAATGCATGACACACACTATCATCCTGTATTTTGGGGAACCGATGGTGACGATTCCAAATCGAGTCTTGAAAAAATCGATTATGCAATGTTAGAAGCAAAGAAATATGCAATCTCGCAATATGACAGTGTATACAATTACATGAAAAGTTTAGGTGTTAACAAACCAATTCACATTGGCGAAACTGGTTGGGCGTCGTTTTCAAATGGACACTATGGAAATACAGGTAGCAAAGCTACTGATCAATACAAAGAAGAAATCTATTACAATCACATGCGACAATGGACAGACAATGCAGGAATGTCTTGTTTTTACTTTGAAGCTTTTGATGAAATATGGAAAGACGCTCGCAACCCTGGTGGTTCAGAAAATCACTTCGGATTATTTACAATTGACGGAAAAGCTAAATACGCATTGTGGGATTTAGTTGATAAAGGAGTTTTTAAAGGGCTATCTAGAAATGGAAATCCTATCACAAAAACATACAATGGAAACAAAGATTCACTTCTACTAGAAGTGCAACTACCACCAGTAAACGGTAACAAGTTGTTAACTCATTAATCATGAAAAAACTAAAAACATATAGCATAATACTACTCATAATGACAACAGCTTGTCAAGAAGAAAAATCAGCGCCTACGCTAGAAGCGGAAGTATATGAAACTTCGGAAAGTGGAAATAAACTTACCAAATTAACGGAGTTTGCATCTCCAGAAGACACAACGAAAACGACTTCGATGGTGCTTACGCCAGAAAAACAATACCAAACTATCACAGGTTTTGGAGGTGCTTTCACAGAATCATCGGCATACTTACTAAACAAGCTAAGCAAACAAAACAGAGATAAAATCATCAAAGCCTATTTTGATAAAGATGGAGCAAACTATTCACTGACAAGAACACATATGAATTCCTGTGATTTTTCACTCACAAACTATTCATATACGCCTGTAGCAGATGATGTAAACCTTGAACACTTTACCATAGAAGAAGATCGTGATGATCTTATTCCGATGATCAAAGATGCAATGGCAGCTTCACAAGATGGCTTCAAAATATTTGCCTCACCTTGGTCTGCAGCACCTTGGATGAAAGACAACAATAGTTGGGTAGGCGGAAAACTACTACCAAAATATTACGACACTTGGGCATTATTCTTCTCAAAATATGCAGATGCTTACAAAGCAGAAGGTATAGATATTTGGGGATTTACTGTTGAAAATGAGCCACACGGAAACGGTAACAATTGGGAAAGTATGCACTACACTCCAAAAGAAATGACTCAATTTGTACAATATCACCTTGGTCCAAAACTAGAAAAAGACGGAAAAGGAGATTTAATCATCTTAGGATATGATCAAAATCGTGCAGGACTCAAAGAATGGGTAGATGTGATGTACAAAGATGAAGCTTCCTCAAAGTACTATGATGGAACGGCAATTCATTGGTACGAAAGTACTTATGAGATATTTGCAGAAGATTTACAATATGCACACAACAAAGCACCAAACAAATACCTAATAGAAACTGAAGGTTGTATTGACGATGAAGTTCCTGTATGGAAAGATGATGCTTGGTATTGGAAAAAAGAAGCTACAGATTGGGGCTGGAAATGGGCAAAAGAAGAAGATAAATACTTACACCCAAAATATGCACCCGTAAATCGTTATGCGAGAGACATCATAGGTTGCCTCAACAACTGGGTTGATGGTTGGGTAGACTGGAACATGGTATTAGACAAACAAGGTGGACCAAACTGGTTTAAAAACTGGTGTATAGCTCCTGTAATTGTCGATCCTGATACAGACGAAGTATACATGACACCATTATACTACACCATGGTTCATTTCAGTAAATACATTCGCCCAGGAGCAAAAATCATAGACGTAAAAAATACAGACAAAGACTTAATGGTTACCGCTGCAAAAAATCCTGATGGAAACATTGCCGTAGTAGTATTTAATGAAGGGAAAGCTGAAAAATATTTCTCTCTAACATTAGAAGGAAAAACCAAAAATATATCGATACAACCACAAGCAATTCAAACGATTGTAATCACTAACCAACCAAACTAAAATAATTATGTCTTCAGCAAAAAATAAAGTACCATTTGGACAAAAAGTTGCCTTTGGACTAGGAATGCTAGCAAATCAAATGTTTCCAGCTGCGCTAGGAATTTTTATGGTAGTACTCGTTAAAGACTTAGGATTTGAAGGTTGGCAATGGAGTTTAATCTATTTCCTACCGAGGATCTTTGATTCTTTTACAGACCCAATCATGGGATTCATATCTGACAACACAAAATCTAAATGGGGAAGACGTAGACAATATGTATTCATAGGAGCTATCATTATGGGAATATCCTTTGTGATTATGTGGCAATTATATAGAGATGCTGGAATAGATTACAACTTCATGTATTTCATGCTTTGGTCATTTGTATTTTATTTAGGATTGACCATATTTAGTGTACCATATGTAGCCATGGGATATGAAATGAGTGAAGATTTCCATGAACGTACAAATATCATGGCTGTCGCACAATGGATAGGACAATGGGCTTGGGTAATAGCACCTTGGTTTTGGGTTATAATGTATGATCCAGAATGGTTTCCAAGCGCAGATGTAGCAACTAGATCACTAGCTGTTTGGGTTGGAATTGCCTGTATGGTTTTGGCAATGGTTCCAGCTTTATTTATAAAAAGTGAATCAACTCTAGATAAAGATTATATACCACTTACCTTAAGTAATATTGGAGGAAGTCTTAAAGAAATTTTTGATGGATTTGTAGAAGCTTTCAAATCAGTTCCATTTAGAAGACTATGTATTTCTACCTTTTTTATATTCAATGCATTTAATACAGTAGCTGCCTTTTCGTTTTTTATTGTAGTATACTATTTATTCAATGGAAACGCTGGTGATGCTGGTATATGGCCAACATTGTTTGGTAGTTTGGGAGCACTCATAACGACATTTGCTGTAATCCCAATAGTTACATGGATGTCCAAAAGAATGGAGAAGAAAAAAGCATTTCTAATATCACAAGGTATTTCAATTTTTGGATACATTTTGCTTTGGTTTCTCTTTGTTCCAGGTAAACCATATATGTTCATCTATGCATTGCCTTTTTTCTCTTTTGGTATCGGAAGTTTATTTGTACTCATGATGTCAATGACAGCAGATGTAATTGATTTAGACGAATTAAATACAGGAAAACGAAGAGAAGGTATTTTTGGAGCAATTTATTGGTGGATGGTAAAATTTGGTTTTGCTATTGCAGGTGGTTTGAGTGGTTTAATTTTAACCTTTGTAGGTTTTGATTCAACGCCAGATGCCGTTCAAACAGAAGAAGCTATCACAGGATTAAGAATATTCTTCTCAGCAGTGCCAATAGTAGGAACAATAATCGCAATGGCTGTAATGTGGAATTATTCTGTTTCAGAAGAAAGAGCTAACGAAATAAGAGCTGAATTAGATAAAAGAAAAAATAAACCAACATCTACAGCAACAGCATACGATCAAGAAGCAAAATTATCATTACTTGGCGGACTTGACGTTAGAATAGATACTTCAAATGATATTGATTACAATGCAAAAAATATCAGAGAAATAACCACCTTATTCAAAGATTCACTAAACACAGGATTACACGGTTTATGTTTCAGTCCGTACAAAGAAGGACAAGATATCGGAGATCAGTTGACGGAAGATCAAATAGTACACAGAATCAATATTATAGCTTCTCATACAAAATGGATACGTTCTTTTTCATGTATGGATGGTAATGAATTCATTCCAAAAGCAGCACGTGCACGAGGTCTCAAAACGATGGTAGGAGCTTGGATAGGACATGATAAAAAACGTAACGAAGAAGAAATCAATTCATTAATGCAATTGGCAAAAAATGGTTTTGTAGATGTAGCCGTTATCGGAAATGAAACCTTAATGCGTAATGAATTAAGCGAAAAAGAAATCATAGATTACATAAAACGTGTCAAAAAAGAATTACCAAACATTCCTATTGGCTATGTAGACGCTTACTACAAATACTTAGAACATCCTGCGCTTGTTGATGCTTGCGATGTAATCCTAGTAAACTGCTATCCTTTCTGGGAAGGAAGTAGCATAGAAGATGCTTCCGTATACCTAAGAAGAATGTATGCTGTAACAGAGAAAATAGCAAAAGGCAAAAAAGTAATTATCACTGAAACAGGCTGGCCAGATCAAGGTTCAAATTCTAATGGAGCTGTTCCTTCATCAGAAAATGCAATGAAATATTTCATAAACACTCAAAAATGGTCTAGAGACGAAAACATATCAGTTTTCTATTTCTCTTCATTTGATGAATCATGGAAAATGCGTCACGAAGGAGATGTTGGAGCACGTTGGGGAATTTGGGATAAAGATGAAAAACAAAAATTTATATAAAAACAACATACTCATAAAACTAGCAAATAGTTGGTCTCAAAAGATTTAAAGAGAAATAATAAGTCAATTTAACCAGAACAAAACAAAGAAATGTCATACAGAGACGAAGAATATCATATATACGGAGGAATTAATTTCACCGAACATTCAGGAATAGATTTCGAAAAATATACTGATGTAGACTTACAAAAATTATGGCGAGCTACGCTAAAAAAAGGAATGCATGGAATTTGTTTTAGTATGTACGAAGACGGACAAGAACCAGGCGATGTAATAAGTGTAGCACAAGTAGAAAGACGTGTTAAAATCTTAAAACCATATGCTAAGTGGATACGTTCTTTCTCGTGTATTGAAGGGAACGAACACATTCCGCGTATAGCAAAAAAACATGGAATGAACACCATGGTTGGCGCTTGGTTAGGAGATGATAAAGAAGAAAATGAAAAAGAAATCGAAGCCTTAATAGAATTAGGAAAAGAAGGTCTTGTAGATATCGCTGCTGTTGGAAACGAAGTATTATACAGAAACGATCTTACACTAGAAGAACTTCTGGCATATATAAAAAGAGTAAAAGAAGCACTCCCAAATGTACAAGTAGGATATGTTGATGCGTATTACGAGTTCTCAGTTCATCCAGAACTTGTAGAAATCAGCGATGTAATCTTAAGCAATTGCTATCCATACTGGGAAGGTTGTCACATAGACGGTTCACTAGCACACATGCAGCAAATGTTTGGACAAGCGTCCCATGCAGCACAAGGCAAAAAAGTTATCATAACAGAAACTGGTTGGCCAAGTCAAGGTGGTAGTTTAAGAGGAGCGGAATCTTCAGAGATAAACGCTATGAAATATTTTATTAACACTCAAGTTTGGGCAGAAAAAGACAATATAGAAGTCTTCTATTTTTCGTCATTTGATGAATCATGGAAAACTGGTGACGAAGGCAATGTCGGTGCGTATTGGGGTCTTTGGGACAAACATGAGCAATTAAAATTTTAACTAACAAATAAAATGTCTTTACGTAAAGAAAAATTTTTTGCATTAGCAGCTTTAGATTTTGAAGGGCAGTCCATAGAAGAACTAAAAGTATCATGGCGTGAAACCCTCAATACTGGTATGCATGGACTATGCTTTAGTCCATATGAAGAAGGACAAGAACCAGGAGATACACTGTCAGAAGCGCAAGTAAGACGCCGTTTAGAAATCGTAAAACCATATACGAATTGGATTCGATCGTTCTCTTGTACAGAAGGAAATGAACTCATTCCAATAATAGCCAAAGAACTAGGAATGAAAACTCTAGTTGGTGCTTGGTTAGGAAACGATTCTGAAACAAATGCCGCAGAAATAGAAAGCTTAGTAAAATTGGCAGATCAAAATTATGTTGATGTAGCAGCCGTTGGAAATGAAGTAATGTATAGAGGTGATTTAACAGAAGAAGAATTGCTAAAATTCATATACGAAACAAAAGAACGAATAAGTGGAATTCCTGTGGGATATGTAGATGCCTATTACGAATTCACAGAACGTCCAGCAATTACTGAAGCCTGTGACATCATCCTAGCAAACTGTTACCCTTTTTGGGAAGGTTGTGATCAAGATTATGCATTGTTGTATATGAAAGATATGTACAATCGAGCAGTACGTGCTGGAAATGGTAAAAAAGTCATCATTACTGAAACAGGATGGCCTAACAAAGGAACAAGACTAGAAGGAGCTTTTCCTTCAGATAAGAACGCAATTAAATATTTTATAAACGCCCAAAAATGGTCTCAAGAAGAAGACATTGAAATTTTTTACTTCGCCTCATTCGATGAATCGTGGAAAGTAGGAGATGAAGGTGATGTCGGTGCGTATTGGGGACTCTGGGATAAACATGAACAATTCAAATTTTAAATAGACTATTATGAAGAAAATTACGTATTTATTTCTGTTGTTTGCATGCATTGCGTATGCTCAACCAACAACAAATCCAGCTACGCCTACAAACGATGCTGTTGATGTAATTTCAGTATATGGAGACACATATACAAATATTGCAACGAACTATGATCCCAATTGGGGACAAAGTGGTCACACGATGGTAAACCCTAGTTATGATCCAGGAACGGGACAATTATTATTAGCATACCCAAACTTTAACTATCAAGGAACTGAAGTAACAGCGACTGACGCTTCTCAAATGGAATTTTTACATATTGATATCTGGACATCTGCAAGCCCAGGAGCGACAGATATTCAAGTAAGTCCTATTAACAATGGTTCTGGAGCAGGAGAGACGCTAGTTTCAATCGCTTATACATCTGGAACTTGGACAAGTGTTGATATTCCAAAATCTGCTTTTACAGGAATGACTTGGGACAGTATTTTTCAAATGAAATTTGCAGCAAATGGAGCAGGAAGTACAGTGCCAGTAGACATTTACTTAGACAACGTTTACTTTTGGAAAAACCCAACAGCAGCAGGTTCAGATGCTACGTTAAGTGACTTACAAGTTGACGGATCTACAATTTCTGGATTTGGTTCAGGAGTATTCAATTATAATGTTGGTTTAGCACCAGGAACAACAGTTGTTCCACAAATTACAATGGCAACTACAACAGATGCAGGAGCAAGTGCAAATATCACACAAGCTCCAGCAATTCCAGGAGATGCAACGGTAGTAGTTACTTCTCAAAATGGTTCAGTTATGGAAACATACACAGTATCTTTTGCTATAAGCGGACCTGCAACAGCTGCACCAATGCCGCCAAACAGACCTGCAGGAGATGTAGTTTCTATCTATAGTGATGCATATCCAAATATAACCGTAGGAACATATGATGCTGGTTGGTGTGGTGCTGCGATATCTGAAGTACAAGTAGACGGAAATAATACTTTTAGAAAAAATACAGGCGTTCCATGTCAAGGAATAGATTTTTCTACAAACAGACAAGATTTAACAGACTTTACACATATACACTTTGATTTCTATACAGATGATGTAGATTTAGTAGGAGATGTATTTAATGTAAAGTTAGTTGATTTCGCTGGTGGAGGCGGAGAAGCATCTGCTTTAGAAGTAAATATCAATACAGGAACTACACCGGCTATCGTTGCAGGAACTTGGGTTTCTGTTGATATAGATATTACAGCTATCGGAGGTGTTGTAGCAGGAAGTACTACAAGAAGTGATATTGCTCAAATAGGTATTACTACAGCAAACTTAACAAATGTTTGGTATGACAATATCTATTTACACAAAAACACAACACTAAGTGTAGACGAATTTAATAAATCATCATTCAAAACATATCCAAATCCAACAAACAGTTCATGGAACATTGTTACAGATGATACGGTAATTAATACAATTCAAGTATTTGATATTGCAGGAAGACAAGTAATGGCTATTGCGCCAAAAACAAATCAAGCAGTAGTTGACGGTTCTGCATTACAAAATGGAGTATACTTCGCAAGAATCAGCACTGACAAAGGTCAAAGCAGTGTGAAACTAGTGAAAAACTAAGTATAAAAACCATACAAAAAAGTGTGTTTATGAAAATAAACACACTTTTTTATACTTTACACTTCAAATTACTATTTTTATAGGCTCTTATCGGATAAAATAATATATATGAAAAATATAGTCTCTTTAAAATCGCTTGCAAAAGAATTGAATCTATCTGTATCAACAGTTTCAAAATCGTTGAACAATAGTGAAGAGATAAGTGCGCAAACTAAAGAACGTGTAAAGAATCTGGCCAAACTAAGGGGTTATTCACCAAATCCTATAGCTGTACGTTTGCAAAAGCAGCAAACCATGCAAATAGGCGTTATATTACCCAATATTGAAAATCCTTTTTTTGCTTCTGTATTAAAAGGAATTGATGAATTGGTAAGCGCTTCAAAATACAATATCATTACATTTTTAAGTAATGAAAGTTTAGAACGAGAAAAAGAATGTCTAGACTATTTTTCTCAAGGAAATGTAGATGGTATCTTAATTTGTATTGCTGAAGAAACGAACAAAAAGAAAACATTCGATCATATTATACAAATCAAACAAAAAGGAATTCCTTTGGTATTATTTGATCGTATTCCAATGCAACCGCTTGGTTTTGATACAGTACATGTAAACGATTATGATAGTATCACAAGTGCATACAAATACCTTGAAAATCAAAACTGTCAAAATATTGCCTTTGTTTCTTCAATCCCGACATTAATTGTAGGTCGTTTACGTGAAGAAGGATATTTGTCACAAACAAACAATCCAACAGTGATTGCTTTTGAAGACTTAACAGAACTTCGATTAACACTAGAAAATTCTATCAAAGAAAACAAAATAGATAGTTTTATAGCAGCAGACATCAATGCTACTCTACTTTGTAGCAGTGTGATTCAAAAACAAGGTTTAACATTAGGCGATGAAGTATCTTTAATTGGATATGTAAACGCAGCACAAAATGATTTATCCTATCCAAAAATTTCATACATAGACCAACATCCAAAGGAAATTGGGAAACAATCTGCAAAAATGTTGCTACTACGTCTAGAATCTAAACTTGAAGATATTCCTACAAGTGATACTGTTCTCAACACAACCATCACCATAGGAGAGACGAGTCGCTAATTGTTCAGATACTTTTTGTAAATTCTCTACACAATTGTTCCTATATTTGATACAAAATTGTAGGGATGAATAAAGATATAAAGTACATCATAGAAAATTTTATAGATGCTGAAGAGCTATGTCGTATCACAAATATTTCCAATGATACTCTAGATCAACTGATAACTAAAAAAATGATTCCAAATTTCTCTTATAAAATTGAAACGGAATCCACCATTAGTTCTCCTCTTGGAGATCGTGAAGTCATTATAGATGTCAAAAAATATTTCCCTAGAAGTACTATAAACTTAGTGTTACAAAACCTAAACTTAGATGAGGTTGATAGTTTCAAGCAAAAAATTAAAAATGAATTTATAAATGCTTTTTGTAAACATGATGACAAATCATTTGCTTATGGAAATAATATTCTTGAAAATGGAAAAGTGAACCTTCAAAAATTAGAAGAAGCTTTTGAAGTTGAATGGGAATATTACATAAATGGTGTTTATGGAATCTGTACATTGAATGCAACAGGAACTGAAATTGCTAAAAAAGAAATTGCCGTTAAAAAACTAATCTCGTTCATAGAAAATAACACTGAAAACGAATTGACTGCGGAAAAAAAGCAAGAATTACTTCAATTAAACTTGCAATACAATGAAATTTCAAACCTATTCTCACCATACCAAAGAAAAAGTAGTAGTAGAGGAAAATACCTAGATGAAATTTTACAAAAACATGATTTAAAAGAACTCATCAAAAACTATAACTAGCCATACTGATTCCATTTGACACTAAAAATAATGATTTTACATCATTTTTAGTTAATTCTTCTAATAACCAAATCTTTATAAACTATTATTGTACTTTTGTCAAAAGCAGTATAATGAAGTATATATTTTCCATATGTTTAATGTTGTTGATCAGTCAATTCACATTAGCACAAGTTGTAGTGATAAATGAAATAGATTGTGATACGCCAGGAACAGATACAGGTGAATTTATTGAACTAAAATCACAAACACCAAATTTTGCACTTGATGGTTATGTTTTAGTGCTATTCAATGGATCTACCTCAGGGAACGATAGTAGTTATTTTGCATTAGATTTAGATGGACAAGTAACAGATGTTAATGGTTTACTATTGATAGGAAGTAGCACGGTTTCACCAGTTCCACAACTCTTAATTGGAGCAAATGTCATCCAAAATGGTGCAGATGCCGTTGCAATTTATCAAGCTAATAGTTTTGACTTTCCACAAGGAACGCAAGCAACGACAACAGATTTAATAGATGCAATTGTATATGATACAGGAGAATCTGACGATGTTGGATTACTAACTTTATTGGGAGAAACTACACAAATCAGTGAAGGAGGAAATAACAACACAAACTCTATTCAACGAAACGAAACTGATGGAACTTATTACACAGGAACTCCAACACCAAGACAATTAAATGATGGAAGCGGAATTGCCTTAAACGGAATAAGTATTAATGTCGCAAACGATCAATATAACGAAGGTGATATGTTTACGATTGAATTTACAACAGAATCGCCAGTTACTACAGATTTAGACATCACATTTACGTTAGATAACGGAACATTTGATGCGGCTGATTTTACCGGAAACACCACAGTAACAATTCCTTCAGGACAAAGCTCTACAAATACTGTCATCTCTCTAGTAAATGATACATTAGACGAAGGTGATGAAGAATTAGTCATTAGTTTAGTAGAGAATTTCCCTGTAGAATATATCATTTTAAATAATAACGTTTTAATTCGTGCTGTAGATGATGATTTTACAGTAGCAACCTTTGGAACACCTCTAAATCCTACATTTGGAACAGTTGCAAGTACAGCACCAGCTAGTTATTACGATACCATGGATGGTTTGGCTGATAATGCTTTGCGTGATGCCATGCAAGCAATTATTGCTGATGTAAATACGGTTAGAGCACAAACTTATGCAGACGTATATGCGATGTTACGTGAAGCAGATCAAAATCCAGCAAACAGCAATCAGGTTTGGTTAGTCTACACAGAACAAGGACGTGCAAAACTTGATCAACAATCAGGTTCAAATAGTGTAGGGAAATGGAATAGAGAACATACCTTTCCAAGATCATTGGCAGGTTATGGGAGTATTGAAGCTGATGATATAGCAGATGGAAGAGATGTATTTTGGATTACAAGACCAGATTCATTACGTCATGGAAACTCAGACGGACATGCATTACGCGCTAGTGATGGACCAGAAAACAGCTCAAGAGGTAATCAGCATTACGGACAATATACAGGTCCAACAGGAACGGCTGGAAGCTTCCGCGGAGACGTAGCAAGAAGTGTATTTTTCTTGGCAATTCGTTACAACGGATTATCTATAGAAAATGGTTTTCCTTCCGTAGAAGGACAATTGGGAGATTTAGCAACATTATTGGATTGGCATCGAAACGATCCACCAGATGATTATGAAATGAATCGTAACAATGTGATATACACATGGCAATTCAATAGAAATCCATTCATAGATCATCCCGAATTAGTAGAACATATTTGGGGAAATCAAACGGGCGTGATGTGGTCACAACCGTTATCAAATGAAAATTTTACTGCCGAAACTATTAAAATCTATCCAAATCCAGCAAGAAGACATATTAATATAGTTGGAATACGACAAGAAGCTACGATTGAAATCATTTCCTTAGATGGAAGAAAACTACTAAAAAGTCGATTCTCAGGCACGAGCCAAATTCCACTTAACTTACAAAGCGGAATGTATATTGCAAAGATAGCTTCTAACGGAAAAACAATTACAAAAAAGATACTGATAGAATAGGCTCTCGTTTCTTGAAAATAGTTCACAAGAATTAATAATAACCTACATAAATAGATTTGCGAAAAACATTTAAATAAGTTTGAAAAAGCCTAGTTAAGAACGTTTCGTTCCATACGCCAAATCGCCCGCATCACCCAAACCAGGAACGATATAACCGCGAGAATTCAATGTATCATCAACAGCAGCAATCCATAAATGAGTATCTGCTGGAAAATGCTCTTTTACATAGTTTACACCTTCCGTAGAACCCAAAACAGAAATAATATGAATATTTTTTGGAGTTCCTTGTTGTAACAATACTTCATACACATTTTTCATGGTACGACCTGTTGCCAACATCGGATCTACCAATAACAACGTTTTTCCTTCCAAAGAAGGCGCTGCCATATAATTGACAACAATTTCAAAGTCGTCTCCATCGTCAATATGATCACGATACGCAGAAACAAATGCGTTTTCTGCCTGATCAAAATAATTTAAAATTCCTTGATGTAATGGTAAACCAGCACGAAGAATAGAACAAATAACGACATCTTTAACAGGTAAAATCATGTCTTTAGTTCCTAATGGCGTAGTAATGGTTTCGTTAGCACGCTCAAGCACTTTGCTACATTCATAACTTAAAATTTCACCAACACGCTCAATATTTCTGCGGAAGCGCATAGAATCTTTCTGAATAGAAACATCGCGCATTTCAGAAATAAACTGATTTAACAAAGAAGATTGTGAAGTAAAATCGTGAATAGTCATAAAAGTAATTTTGTGCGAATTTAATATAAAAACAATGGAGTTAAATTTTTCTTTTTTCGAAGTTCCGTTCAAAGATATTATAATTTTATAGAAATATATTTAATATCGTAAAACAAGCTGTTAAATCTTTTCGTTCGCTTTGACTTCATATCTTATTATTGTAGTTTTAGATTTCACATAAATTACATATTTCTACATGCTATCATCCGTTACCAAAGGACCAAAAACACTTCATTTTTACACAGAAGTTGAAAACAAAGATTTAGATGAAATTTCGAAAATAGAAAGTATTCCAGACCAGTTTTGGAAACTACAAGATTTAATGTTTAATGGTATTGAATTTCCTGAAGGAGATTTTGAAGAACATTGGAAAAAACTTACTAAAGAACAAAAAACGGTATTAACCTTAGGACATTTAATTAGTCAAACAGACAATGGAGGAATTTGGCAGTTCTTTTTTAACAAACCATCCTATTGTATTTGCGGAGTAGAGGCTTTATATGAAGTAAATCCAACATCTGCACTTGCTTCACGATACGAAGCTGTTTTAAAAGAGTTTATTACAATGTTAAATGGAGATGCTTTTACTCAAATTTGTGAAGTTTGGGATGATGAATCTATAGAATTTGAAACACGTTGGAAAACTTTTAAAGAAGGTGAAAAACATTTGCCTTCTGCTGAAAAATTCCAAAAATTATTTTATGATGAGCAATTCAAAGGTTGGTTGTATAGAGATATTGTAAAATACATCAACCAAAACTTGGGAAGATGTTTAAAAATAAAAGGTATTGAGCAGAAAAAAATGAAAAAAAAAGAGGCAATTCCTCATTTTACAAATTTTTTACTAGAAACATACAAACAGGAACCTACAGAAGTCTCTGTTTACTATACAGGTAGAGTAACTTTAGATCGTCAGCCTACACAATTATTCTTAATGAAATTTAAAATGCCAGATGGTTATGAAAGTATTGGTATTACTGGAAACTTTACATATGTACTTCCTGAAATTTCTATGGAAGATATTAATAGAATGTACAAACGTTTTCACAAACAAGAATTGGTAAACATATTTCACGGTTGTCATCTTGCACATCAGGAATTAGAAAAAAATGCAAACGCAGCTATTTTAGATGAAAAAAAGTGGAAGGAAACCTTGAAAAAGCTTCAAGACAAATCAAATTCTCAAATTCCTGTCAACATAAAAAACATTAGATATTTTGAAATAGGAAATGATTGTATCTTTATTTATGATGGCGACTTATTTTACAACAGCGACAAAGTTCCTTTTCCTTCAGATATATCAAACTTAGAGTTATCAAGTGTGGTTTCTAAAGAAAAGAAAGGAAATTATACTGGAGAACTCAATATGACTTTCATGACTTTTTACAGTGATAATCCTTCTTTTGGTAGAATGGATAGAAGCGCTCCTGTAAAAGGTAAATATACATTATATGATGTTTTAGGAGACAAAAACAAGCTTTTAAAAGATAATGCTTGGGGATTTTAAAAAGGATCAAACATAACCTTGCGATAATATATGATCGTGTAAATTTCTAATCTCTTTTAGTATATTCGCCAAAAAAGAAGCACAATGTTAAAAGGAGTTTTATTTGATATGGATGGTGTCATTGTAGACACAGAACCGTTACATCACAAAGCCTACAATGGTATGTTTGAAGAAGTAGGAATTGAGGTTTCTCCAGAGTTATATCAATCTTTTACTGGACAATCTACCATTAACATTTGCAAACGTTTGGTAACGCATTTCAACTTATCAAAAGCTCCAGAAACCTTGGTGCAATTAAAGCGAAATAATTTCAAGTACTTATTTGCCAACGATCCGAGTTTAACGTTGATTGATGGTGTGTTGGACATTATCAAAGAATATCATGAAAACGATTTAAAACTCGTCTTAGCTTCTTCTGCTTCTATGATGACAATTGATAATGTTTTTGAACGATTTAATTTAAATCAATACTTCATTGCTAAATTTAGCGGAGCAGATTTAAAACAATCCAAGCCGCATCCAGAAATCTTTGAAAAAGCGGCACATGCTACAGGATACGAACGTTCAAACTGTATGGTAATTGAAGATTCTACCAACGGAATCAAAGCAGCCAATGCCGCTGGAATCTTTTGTGTTGGTTATGATAGTGTACATTCTAAAAATCAAGATTACAGCATAGCTAACATGATTATCTCTGATTTTAAAGAAATTCAACACAATAAAATTCAATCCATTTTCAGTAAAAAGTAGGAGAGAAGCTAGCTATTTTATTGCTTCAATCTGTCAAGGTTTTTATCGTAAAATAATGCTGTTTTACAATATCAATGACTGCTTTTTCGGTTAAAGTAGAATTCGCTTCAATTCTCAATACATTATCAATATCTTCAAGATCAATAGACCAATTTAAAATGTCATCATGATTATTAAAAACTGGCTCTATGGAAGCTATTTTTTCTTCTGATTTAATATCTGTTTGAAAGATTAAAATTTCCATAATAACTATAATTATAAGTTTTAATATTTTATTCAGATTCGGTTGTGTTCAATGTACCTTCTTGACGTTCAATATATTGTTTGTAAAGTTCGTCGCCTTCTTCTTCCCAAAACTTATCGTAATGTTGCCATTTAGAAAAATCACTTTTTGACTTTTTATCATCGTGATCTTTACATTTTTTAGATGATTTTCCGCCGCCACTTCCGCAACCACCAAGAAGTAGTTTAAACAATATAAACAAACCAACAGCTTGCCAATAGTTAATAGTAGTTAAACCAAAAATTTCAGGCATTAACCAATTCCATAACCACATAATTACGAAACCAAATAAAATGGCCAATCCAGTAATGGCAATAATTCCAAAAATGATAATTCCAACAATTTCTATTGGAGACCTTTCTCTCATCTTATGTGCAAAATAATTTTTCATATTCTTTATATTTTGTGTTTGTTAAGTTCTACTTCAATACTTTTATACAATATTCCAATTGCCCTATGTCTTCTGGACATTAATGTTCCTTCAGGAATTCCAGTTTCATTCGAAATCTCCTTATATGTATAACCTTCCATATCTACTGCGATAATAATATCTCTATATGGTGGTTTTAACTGTTTGATGCACTTTTTTAATATGGTAATCTTTTCTTCAGAAACACGATCATCAGTCGTTTGAAGCATTTCAGCTAGTTCAGAAAATTCAAGATCAATACTAACAGATGTTGTTTTTTTGGGTTTCCGCATAATATCAACAATTCGATTCTTAATTGACTTATATACAAAACCAGCAACATTATTAATTGGCGCATATCTATCGGCACCAGAAAATAGCTTCAAAGCAACATCCTGAATAATATCTTCTGCATTTCTGTTGACAGAATCACTTATTTTGGTGTTCACAAAAAACTTAAGAGTATTATACTCTCTTCCAAAAAAATCTCTTAATTTTTTACTGTTCTCTGATTCCAAATTCATGTAAACCTTTTATAACGGCTTTTCGATTTAAAAGACGATACTTTTTAAATCTATTGCATTTTTTTTGAATTAATTTTAAAAAAATGTGAAAAGAATCTAGAATGTGTAGTCAATACATATGATCGAATTAGTTAGCTTTTTTCAAAGAAATAACACGCACTGTATCATTTTTTACGGTAATTATAGATCCTTTAGCATCTGAATCTGCATTAAAATAGAAAAATGCACCATCGTTTGTTCGTTGTGAAGTTTCCAAAGACATTTCTGGCGGATAACGAAGTAATGTATCTATATTTTTTAAACGTCCTTCTTCTACAATACTCAACACAATATTCGGATTTAAAATACTAAAAGCAAAATCTTCCGAAGAACTTTCATGCATGGTATAAACTTTATCATTTATAATAAAAGAATCGAATGTTAAAACATTGGTAGTATCCAGCATGATTTCAGTTCCTTTTTTTAATTCTTCATGACTCATACCTGCTTTCATCCACCAATTATTAGTTGCTTCTCTATCACCTAAAGCCTTTAATTTAGTAGGATCATTTACTTTAATAATCTCACTAAAACCAATCATATGTGCTAAATTCGTTGTTAAATAATACGCATCTTCCGATTTGCTGATATCAACTAAACAAGTAGCTTTACAACTATATATTTTATTGGTTTTTTTATGCTTAAAAAATACTGTTCCTCCAAATTCGCCATGACAAATTGTAGTAACAATATACGTTTCATCTTCATAAAAAATAGCATCACTCTCTTCAAAATCAAGAAGTGTCCATTTGGCATTTTCATTTAGAAAATACGTTGGATCGTCGTCTTCATATGAAATAGCTAAAAGCATTTTACCTCGATACACATAAAAATATTCAGCATCGATATTGGGTTGTATTTCTTTAGTACGAACTTCGTCAATCTGAAAATCAGTGTTCAAATAATACAACTCATTATTTTTTGTGGAAACGACATAACCATCATCAAACTTAATACAATTCTGAAATGCTATGGCGGTTGTTAAATTCGATCTTACAACAACTGGTGCCGTGACAGTTTTCTGTTCCTGTTTTGCGCAAGAAAACAATAAAATGCAAAGGATAATTGAATAAAATCTCATGGCTTGGTGGTTTGCTATTTAAAACGAGCGTTTTTAGCTTTAAGTATCTTAAAACTCTATTCTAACTGTAGAAATTTCATTGACTTGGAAAAGTAATCAATGTTGTTTGGATTTCAGTAGGTGTAAAGTCAAGAATTCTATAACCAAAAGTTTCCGTTTGGATTTCAATACCTTCTGGAATATTTTCAATTTGATATGATGCAGCTTGCGTAACATATTGTGTAATATTTTTATGCTTTTGAACATGATTAAAATGATAATGTCCAGAAAATAAAAAGACTTCATTAGAAAGTTGTTCAAGCGCTGTGCGTAATCGGTCTCTATGAATCAAATAGTATTTTCGATCTACTTCTGTATGGATGCCCAAAATAGGATGATGTATAAAAACGATAAGTTTTTTATCTGTTTTCAGTTCATTTAGAAACCAATCGTACTGAATATCGTCAATTTTATTTTGACTAGAATCTAAATAGATACACTTATAAACAGAAGTTTCTTGTGTATAATACAATGCTTTTTGATGCGTAAACTTTTCTGAAAAGTAATATTTTGAAGCTTCATTAAAATCATCATGATTTCCCAAGGATATCGTTAAATCAAAAGATTTCAAAGAATCAAAAAAATAAGAATTCGAAGATTTTTCTCCAATATCACCGCCAAAAATAACAGAACGAATGTTTCTGATTTTTAAATCTTTCAAAATAACATTCCAGTTTTTTCTAGCATCAATTCCTTGTTCTAAAGGAAATTTTTCGTCTAGATGAATATCAGTAATATAAGCGACTTTAGAATTCATTTAAATTATATTATGGTTGTATGCAATAAGAAGTCCAATTACCAGTACTGCCTTCAAAAACAGTACGTTCGTGCAATCGACTCGTTTTAAAGTCCATAAATTCAATACGTTTTGGTTGAATACAAATGCCGCTCCAATGTTCAGGTTTTTTAATGATGGAAGTTGCCAACGTTTCTTTTTTCTGTTGAAAAGTAGTTTGCATTACTTCAAAATTTTCAATTCGTTTCCCTTGATCAAAAACCGTAGAAACTAATTGCGAATCTAAACTTCTTTCCTTAAAATATTGAATAGCTTCCGCTTCAGAAATTTCAATAACGTCGCCTTGTATGCGAACTTGTCTCTCAGTAGCTGTCCACCAAAAAGTTAATGCTGCAGTAGATTTTTGTTGAATCTCTTTTCCTTTTTGCGAGGATAGCGTTCCAGTAATCACAAAACCGTTTTCGGTTACTTCTTTAAGAGATACAAATCGTGCGTTGGGATAACCATCAACGCCTATCGTAGACAAACAACAAGCTGCTGGAAAGCGTAATTGTTGTTGTTGTTGATGTTCTTCTTCAAACCAAATATTGAATTTTTTTAAAGGATTCATAGGCAATGACGCAAAGTATAATTGATTATTTAATAAAATTTCACCAAAATTTCCACCATTTCTTTTGAGTCTTTTTTGGCGTTGGTGACACTGTTTTTTCTTCAGAATCATTTTCAATTTCTTCGTCAATTCCTAACGATTCAAGCATATCTTCAAAAGAAAAATTAGCTACTTTACCATAACACTCAGTAATATCAAAATAAATCGATTTCCCACTTTCTGTAGTAATTAGGTCATATATTCTTTCTTCTTTTATGAGTGATTGCATTTTTGATGTTTCACCAATAAATCCAAGGAAATCACGTTCATCTTCTACTCGCAATACCTTATAAGGCTGCTCTTTTGAACCGCTTCCGGTAGCATGAATACCTTCTAAAATACGATGTGCTAAGAAATATTCCGCTTGTTCGTCTTTTTCTTTTCCCAATTGTTTAGCTGCATACTTTTTCATCATATGTGTTCTTGGACTCAAAACCACATTAATATTATTATAAGCTAATACTTCTTCATAAGCTTCCTTTTGTAAAAGCATTTCTAATTTTTTGATATCATCAGAATACGGACTATACTCTTCATCTGTAATGACATAAGATCTGGCTTTTGAGAAAGCTTCTACTGTTGGTTCTTTTAAAAAATCGAAAAAATCATCTTTCATAATGCAATAAATATTTTTTTGTAGAAAATTACTTCTTAATCTTAGATATTGATTGTCCAATCACTTTTGATGGTTTCTTTACATCCAAAATTGCCAAATCAATAGCAGCTTTCAGTAAATTTTCTACGTCAGTATTTCTATATTGGGAAATCGTTGAAATAGGAATATGTCGTATCAACTTTCCTGTTCCTTGTAATAGTTCTTTTGGGTCATGTAAAAGAGTTCCTTTATTAAACCCTAAATTCAAATGCTTGCTATATATAGGAATCATACAAAATGCATCTGAAAGCTTTTCGGACACCGAAAATACAGCTGTAAGCGCATGTGTATGATATAAAAGCTCATTTGCGTCAGGATATAATTCAAAAACATAATTCCGCAAATCAGTAAACAATTCAATACAATCTTGTGGTTTCAAATGTAGAAACTGTTCAAAATCAGGATGAATTGTTCGTGTTGATTTCATAAGATATATATAACAAACCTTTCAAAGATAAATAAACACGATAAAAATCAATCAACACCACCAAAAATTTATCAAAACTTTACATTCCTAAAATTTGTTGAAAGTGCAAATTGACGTAGCTTTGCATTTCCTTTAAAAGAAAACTGTGATAGAAGATATTATTATAACGATGTTGTGGAGTATTTCACCTTTTGGAGAAGCCAAAGTTGGTATTCCAATCGGATTGAAATCTGGAGCAAATCCGTATATAATTTTTATAGCTGCGTTTGTTGCAAATGTATTGGTATTTCCTATTATGATATTTTTCTTAAACCACGTAAATCGTTATTTATTACGTTGGCATTTCTACAAAAAAGGAGCATTATTTGTAGCCAGAAAAGCAAAAAGAGGCGCAAAAGATAAAATCCAAAAATATGGTTTTTGGGGATTAATGCTTTTTGTAATGATTCCTATTCCAGGAACTGGTGTGTATGCAGGAACCATTGCTACCTATCTTTTCAATATTGAACGTAAAAAAGCCTTTGCAGCCAATACGATCGGAATATTTTTCTCTTCGGTAATCGTTTGGTTTGCAACGATGGCAACACTAAAAGCTATAGGCTAAATTCAAACTAGATTTTTTTATTTCGAAATAAAAATCTATGTTTGCGGCAGAATTTTACAAAAATGAGAACAACAAACGTTAACATCATCGCATTAAATGGCGCTATCAGAACTGTGTTTTTTGGTAGAGCATCATTGGTATTCTAAAAAGTAAATCTTCATATAAATATATACGCAAGGCTTTCTTTTTAGAAAGCCTTTTTTGTTCTACCGAAATTCAATCGGCAAAAACAATAGCATTTTAACAAGAGTTCACAATTCAAATCAAAATTTAAAAATAACAACGAACTCTTATCATTAAAAAAGAATCCTAAACATCATGTTTACATTAAAAATCATAGTAACAAAAATGATCTTACAAACGTAAGAGAGGATTGCTATTGTAAAAAATTAGTAGAAAGCCTCTCGTAACTGAGAGGCTTTTTTTATGAAAAATATTTAAATTAGAACAAAATGAAACGATTACAAGACATACGAAACATAGGAATCATAGCGCACGTCGATGCTGGAAAAACAACCACAACAGAACGTATATTATATTACACAGGAACAATTCATAAACCTGGAAATATTGATGATGGAAATACAGTAACCGACAGTGATGTACAAGAAGCTTCACGCGGAATCACCATTTCTTCTTCTGCAATTTCTGCAGATTGGAAATACAATGAAAAAATGTATCAGGTTAACATCATTGATACACCTGGACATATTGATTTTGCTATAGAAGTAGAACGTTCATTACGTATTCTTGATGGAGCTGTTGCTTTATTTTGCGCTTCTTCAGGAGTTGAATCACAATCGGAAACAGTTTGGAGTCAATCAGAACGTTATGGTATTCCAAAAATTGGGTTCATCAATAAAATGGACAGAATTGGAGCAGATTATTTCAAAGTATTATCACAAATAGAAGACGAATTTGGAGCTACAACCTTACCAATTCAAATACCTATTGGTGATGCAGACGATTTTGAAGGAATTATTGATTTGCTAAAAATGAAAGCGATGTATTGGAGTGAAGACGATTATGGAAAATCAATAAAAGAAGTTGAAATTCCTGAAAACGTAGTCAAATTGGCTCAAAAATGGCGCGCTATATTGATAGAACGTATTGCAAATTTTAATGATCTAATCATGGAAAAATATCTAGATGATATTGATATTGGTCTTGATGAATTACACAACGCTATAAGAACGATTACGCTGGAGCGAAAAGCCGTTCCGATGTTATGTGGTTCTGCTTATAAATACATTGGTGTTCAGCCTTTATTAGACGCTGTCGCTAATTATTTGCCAACGCCGCAAGATATTGAAACGCTTGAAGGTGTTGATTTAATTACGGACGAAACGGCAACATTACGTTGTTCGGTTGATGAACAATTATCAGCGTTTGTATTTAAGGTAATTGTTGATAAATACGTTGGGAAATTAGCTATGGTACGATTGTATTCTGGAAGTATTGATGCTGGAACACAAGTTTTAAACTCAAGAACAAATGCTAAAAATAGAGTAAGTCGAATTTTAAGCATACAAGCAGACAAATTCACTGAATTGCAGCAAGCAAATGCAGGAGATATTGTCGCATTAATTGGTTTAAAAGATGTAAAAACTGGTGATACTTTATGTGAATTAGGAAAACCATTCGCTTTAGAATCGATTGAAGTTTCAGAAGCTGTCATTAGTTTGGCAATTGAACCTGTTTCTAAAAATGATGAAAAGAATTTTGGTGACGCTTTGGCGAAATTGCTAGATGAAGATCCTTCGTTACGCGCTTCATATGACAATCAAACAGGACAAACCTTATTGCATGGAATGGGAGAGTTGCATTTGGAAGTTCGTATTGAAAAACTGCGTAGTGACTATAAAATTGATGTCAACAAAGGAAATCCAAAAGTTTCCTATCGTGAATTACTGACGAGTTCTGTAAAACACACAGAATTGTTGAAAAAGCAAACTGGAGGAAGTGGAAGTTTTGCAGAAATAACCTTTATGATAGCACCGAGAACCGATAATGAAAAAGGGTTATTATTTGTAAACGAAACCAAAGGTGGCGTTATTTCTAAAGATTGTATCAATGGAGTTGAAAAAGGATTCCAAGAAGCTATGAAATCAGGAGTATTGATGGAGTATCCTTTAGAGAGTATGCAAATCACGCTCTTGGATGGAAAAATGCATGAAACAGATTCTAACAGTCAGGATTTTGAAACTGTAGCACGACAAGCATTTCGAAATGCTGCAAAACAAGCAAATCCTATTTTGTTAGAACCAATTATGGATGCTGAAATCAATTGTCCAGAAGGTTATTTAGGAAATGTCACTTCAGATATCAACAAGCGTCGTGGAATGATTGTTTCGATAAAGGAAAATGGAAATCGAAGAAAAATAGCAGCAGAAATTCCGTTGTTACAAACCTTCGGCTATATTTCATCTTTACGAACGTTAACTAGTGGAAAAGGTTCAGTTACACTAAAATTAAAAGATTACAAACGTGTACCTGAAAATATATTACAACAACTAGTTTGTTAAATACTGAAAACCATCTAAGAAATTAGATGGTTTTTTATATTATAAAAGATTCCATAAATTCTTTGAAACGTTACTACGAGGAGTGAGCGACGTGGTAGTCTGGTTACTAAGAAAAACTAATTTCGTTCATAAACAAAACGTCACTTCGAGTGACAAATCTATGATTCGTTGTATCGAGAAGTAATCAGGAATACTTATTTTCTCTATAAAAACAAACTTGTAATAGACAATACAAACAACAAAAGTAATCCAGCAGCGAAAATCATCACCATTTTACCAATAGCATTATCTTTCTCTTCCTGAGTAGCGTTAGAAAACTTTTGATAACTCTTTTCATAGCGTTTCTTTGAGCCAAAAAACAATGCAATTACTCCGTAAATAATCGCTATCAAAGGAATCGCAATGATTTTGCCTATCATTTTTCCAGTGCTATAACCAAAAATACTTTTTAAAAATCGTGTTACATCTTTAGTAAAATCCTCAGAAAAAAAACTCCAAATAATCAAAATGACGAAAAAGTAAATCATCACCGTAGCAGCAAACAGTAAGTTTCCATACATGCGTCCTTTTCGCACATCATATCCTTTATTCTTTAAATCGTAATATTGACTTCCGTAAAGTGCATCTATAACTGTCATGTTGAGTATTTTAGTTTAGATTTTAAAGTTCAAAAAAAATGATGAAATATGCAAAAGATGATGATATAGTTTGTTTAAGACACTTTAAAAGAAGATTCTCGAACAATTAAGCTTGTAGGAAGTTCAATCGTTTTATATGAAAGAAGATCATTTTCAATCTCTTCTATCAAATATTTTACAGCAGTTTTCCCCATTTTATTACCTGGTTGGTCTATCGTGGTCAAATTAGGTTCAATAATACTGGAATTGAATGAGTTACTAAATCCAACAACTGCAATATCGTCAGGTACTTTCAGATTGTATTGCTTTAATTTTTTAATAACTCCAATGGCACAACTATCGGTAATTGCAAAAATAGCATCTGGTTTTTCTTTGAGAGACAATACAATATTTGTCAAACGTTTTCCTTGTTTTACAGAAATATCCTCAGTACTTAAAATCAACTTTTCATCAATTGGAATATGATGATCTTTTAGCGCTTTTAAATATCCTTCATAACGTTTTTCGGAATTAAAAGAATTTTCTGTTTCTTTAAAAATAGCAATGCGTTTCCTTCCGAGATTGATTAAATGTTCTACTGCATTATATGCGGCTTGTTTATCGTCGATGATTACTTGCGTGCATGGTATTTTGTTTGAAACTTTATCAAATAATACTAAAGGAATACGATCTAATACATTTAAAATGTCTTTAACATCTTTGGTTCTTCGGGTTAAACATAATAAAATACCTTCAACACCAAATTGAATCATAGTATTCAACATCTCAATTTGCTTTTCAAAACTATTTTTCGATTCAGAAATAATGACGCGATAACCATTTGTTTCTGCGGTTTCCAAAATTCCTTCTAATATGGTAGAAGTATAATAATGTGAAATTTTTGGAACAACAACTCCAATAATACGTGTACGATGACTGCGAAAACCTTTGGCAAAAATATTCGGTTGATAATTTAACTCTTTTGCCTTTTTTTCTACTAACTTTTTCGTTTCTGGATTGATATCTATGTGATTATTTAAAGCACGAGAAACGGTAGAAGTAGACAAACCTAACTGTTTTGCAATATCTTTGAGTGTAGCACTACTTTTTTTCTTCATTTATAGATAAAATGGAATTAATTACCCAAATGTAAATTTTTTAAATAGAAATTGCAAACGTTCCCGGGAACGTTTGCATAACTTTTTATTAACATTTTCGTAAAAATAAAACAGTAATTATATTAATATTACAACATAATCAACTATTAATTATTAAATCAATAAAATATGGGAAAAACTATTTTCACTCTTATTTGCGCACTTACCTTCTTTACAGGAATGGCACAAACGGAGATTTCAGGTACCGTAAAAGACGAAACTGGAACTCCAATCCCAGGTGCTAATGTTTCTATAAAAGGAGATACCTCAGGTGCTGCAACAGACTTTGATGGTAATTTTTCATTCTCCTCAAATTTAACTGGTAAGCAAACAATTTCAGTTTCATATGTAGGTTATGAAACATATGAAAAAATAATTGAATTAAACGGAACTTCAATTAAATTAAATATTGTATTACAACAAGGAGGAAATGCATTATCGGCAGTATTATTAACAGCAACTTCTACGACACGTTCACAAAAAGAAACACCTTTATCGATTACTTCCTTCGGAGTAAAAGAACTGTCAAAACTCAATACCAGTAGCCAGGCAGATGTACTAAGAAGTGTACCAGGTATTACTGCTGAAGGTGGAGGAGGAGAAGTAGCTTCTAACATCTTTGTAAGAGGTTTACCTTCTGGAGGACAATACCAGTTTAATCCATTACAAATAGACGGAATGCCTGTATTAAGTACTTTCGGATTAAATTCTTCAGCGCATGATGTATACTTCAGAAACGATATCGGAATGAAGAATCTAGAATTCGTTAGAGGCGGTTCTTCAATTTTATACGGAGTAGGTTCAGTTGCTGGTATCATTAACTATACGAGTGTAACTGGTGGAAGCCAACAAAAAACAACAATCCGTACAGAAGTAGCTTCAAACTCGCGTTATAAAGCAGATTTTGTAACTAGCGGACCACTTGGCGGTGAAGATTCAAAAACATTCTATGCACTATCTGGATTTTATCGTTATGATGAAGGACCATTAAAAACAGGATTAAATACAGAAGGTTTTCAATTACGAGGAAATATCAAACATTTAACGAACAACGGTTCTATTACATTTTCTGGACAGTGGATTGACGATAGTGTACAATTCTTTTTACCATATCCATTAGAAGGCGGATCACGTAATCGTCCAACAGGAAATGATGGAGAAGAAGTGCTAACATTGCAAACAGCAGAAGCTTCTGATATTGCGTATGCAACTCCAGATGGAATTTATCGATCTCCAATTGAAGATGGAGTAGCAACAAAAGGTGGTTATTTCTTAACAAACTTTAAACACCGTTTTTCAGATGATTTAAAATTAGATGCAAAACTAAGATACTCTCGTTACAAGCATCAATTTAATTTATTTCTTGACGGAAGTGGCGTGAGTGGTGCTAAAGTTGTAGAAACACAGCAAGAATATTTAGATGCACGTGGACTAACTTCAGGAGATTTCACGTACTTAAATGGACAACCATTAGGAGCAAACGCTTTATTGTTTGAAAACAGAATCTTAGATAGAAGCAGACCATTAGAAGAATTAATGGCAGATATCAAATTCACAAAAAGAACAGGAAATCACAGTATAACCTTAGGAACATTCATGTCCAGATCGCAAGCAGGTGATTTTAATGTCATCACAAATTATTTAGGAGAATTCAACAACAGACCTCGTTTGGTAAATGTTTCTGGGTATTCTATTAATGGTGTGACAAATAGAGGAACTGCCTATACGAACAGAAATATTTCTAGTAACAAAATAGCAGTATTTCTAACAGATGAAATCAAACTAGATCGTTGGAATTTAGATATTGGTGTTCGTTACGAAAGAGCTTCAGGAGATATTGAAGTAGAAGGAACAGATTCTTTTCTAGTAGACAATACAGGAATTGCCAACTTAGACAATGTAGTTTGGGGTAATGGTAGCTTTACGAGAGGAAATGTATCAGCAGACGATTTTGCAGTTGCTTTAGCTGCATTATACAAAGTAAATGACGATTTAAGCGCCTATGGAAACTTCTCTAGAGGATATTTCTTTCCAGAATTAAGAGGAACACGTTTTGACGGATTTGGTAATCCATCTTCTTACGAAACAGAGAAAATTATTCAAGGAGAATTAGGTGTGAAATATTCAAAAAATAAATTCTCTGGTACTGCAGCACTTTATTCTGTAAGCTTAAAAGACAGACGTGCCGTAAGTTTTGTAAACGCACCTGGTGGTGGATTCATCGAAGAAGTAGATACACAAGATACAAGTACTTTTGGATTTGAAGGAACATGGAATTGGGCATTTGCTAACAATTTTGACTTTGCAGGTTCTCTAACGTACCAAAGTCATGAAATTACAAAATCAGAAAGTAATCCAGAATTTGAAGGCAATGAATTAAGAAGACAACCAAATATTTTGAGTACTGTTTCTGTAAACTATGATAACTCAAAGTTTGATGCAGGAATCATTTATAACTATACAGGAAAAAAGTTCTCTAACGATGCAAACTCTATTGAATTAGATGCAATTGGATTAGCAAGCTTAAATCTAGGATATACTTTTGATGTAGGCGAAAACGGAGAAACAATGCGTATTGGATCGCAAGTATTCAACTTATTCAATTCAGATGGAATTACAGAAGGATCTCCAAGATTGAACAACAATCAAACAGAAGAAGAATTCTTTGTAGGTAGACCAGTATTACCAACAAGAGTATTTTTCAACGCTACATTCAACTTTTAAAAACACTTAATTGATATTAGCTTCATTTAACTCATAGCTCACCACGTATTTTCATATTCGTTCGTGGTGAGTTTTTGAGTTACTTACTTAGTTAAAGCAGATTCAATTTGAAAATATTATTAAATCATACTAAATACCATTACGTTTGAAAGAATTACAAAAACAAGCTATGAAAGTGCTGGAAAATAACTGGAAAGATGGTTTCAGTATTCCATGCCAAAACTTATATCCATTTCAATGGAATTGGGACTCGGGTTTTATTGCAATAGGTCTGGCACATTTTGATATGGAAAAAGCAGTAAAGGAAATGGAAACTTTGCTCGATGCGCAATGGGACAATGGTTTTATTCCACATATCATTTTTCATACAGAAAGTGATACATATTTTCCAGGAGCCGATTTTCATTGCTCTCACTTACATCCATTAGCTTCAAAAAAATACAAATCTACAGGAATGACGCAGCCACCAGTAGCTGGTTTTGCGCTTCATGAATTGTACAAAAAAAGCAAAGACAAAACGCAAATTCTAAAGGCAATTGAACCGATGCTTCATAAAGTTTATAAAAATCACGAATACTTCTATAACAATCGTGATCTTCATAATGAAGGATTGGTCTATATCTATCATAACTGGGAATCAGGAACAGATAATTCTCCTTTATGGGATGATATATTTAAAACAATGCAGTCACCAGATTTTACTTTTGAACGAAGAGATACAACGCATGTTGATGCTTCTCAGCGCCCATCAAAAAAAGAATACGATCATTATTTGAATATTATAGAAATAGCGAAAGCACACAATTATAATGATCAAAAAATTGCAGAATTATCTCCGTTTTTAGTGCAAGATCCATTGTTCAATACGATGTTAATTAAGTCAAACGAAAGCTTACTTGAATTGTACAAAATTATTGGAAATAATGAAGAAAAAATACAACAATTAGAAGCTTGGCAAGCAAAAAGTATCAAATCGTTTAATGAAAAGTTATTCAACAAAGAATTAGGCGCATATATACATTATGATTTGCGAAATGAAAAACCGTTAAATTATGTGTCATCATCCTCATTTACACCATTGTATGCTGGAATTCCTACCAAAGAGTATGCAGCTGTATTGATAAAAACGATGATGGAGAAATTTGGGAAAGATCACCAATATCTATGCGCCTCTTTTGATCCTACAAGTGAACGCTACAATCCACGAAAATACTGGCGTGGACCAGTTTGGATTAACGTGAATTGGATTTTATATAATGGATTAAAAAAATATGAATTTACCCAAATTGCAGAAAGAGTTAAAAATGATTCTATCGCTTTAGTTGAAAAATTTGGATTCTATGAGTATTTTGATGCTCGAAAAGACGAGGGAGAAACAGGATACGGAGGAAATAATTTCTCCTGGACAGCTGCCTTAATAATTGACATGCTTAACGACAACTAATATCAAAGACACATGAACTGGCTCGACTATACAATCATCATCGGATATATCATTTTCTTTTTGGGAATGGGATATTTCTTCAAAGAAAATAAAGATTCTAAAGATTACTTTCTTGGAGGTAAAAGCTTGGGTTGGTTTCCGTTAAGTTTGTCTACGATGGCAACACAATTATCAGCCATCAGTTTTATTTCTGCTCCAGCTTTTGTGGGACTAAAACTTAATGGAGGAATGAAATGGCTCACGTTTGAATTTGCAGTTCCATTAGCCATGATTTTCATTATGATTGTCATTGTTCCGCCACTTTTCCGATCTGGTGTAGTTAGTATCTATGAATTTGTAGAAAGACGTTTTAGTACATCTACACGCTTGGTATTAAGTATTGTATTTCAAATTAGTCGTGCGTTAGGAACAGGTGTGATGGTGTATACCATTGCAATTATTCTACAAGCAGTTTTAAATATAGATTTCGCTTACACAATTCTAATTATCAGTTTTATTACCATCATTTATTCATGGCAAGGAGGAATGAAAGCTGTAGTTTGGGGCGATGCTATACAAATGATTATCCTCTTTGGCGGTTTGGTCATATGTCTAATTTATGGTTGGAGTTTACTCAGTGAAAATGGTGGATTACCTAATGGATTTGATCAAGAAAGGTTACAAGTAATCGATTTCAACTTAGGAATCGGTAAAGACAATGAATATGGTATTTTACCAATGATTTTAGGAGGATTCTTCCTATATGTATCTTATTATGGATGCGATCAGACGCAGGCGCAACGTTTACTATCGGGAAAAAATGAAAAAACGGTAAGAAGCTTATTATTAGTTAATGGTTTATTTCGCTTTCCGGTTGTATTAATCTATTGTTTAATGGGACTCATTATAGGTGGTTTGATCACAATTGCACCTGATTTTTTACAAGATATTTCATCAACTACACAACAACATTTTCCTGAAGAATTTGCAAAAAATGGAATCAAAGCAGATCTAATGTTACCCGTTTTTATCATGAAGTACTTACCGCATGGCTTGATAGGAATTTTAATGGTTGGGATTTTATCAGCAGCAATGTCTACATTGAGTTCTACAATCAATTCGCTTTCTGCGGTTACTGTAGAAGATTTTTTCAATAGAGGTGAGAAGAAATTAAGCAATAAAAAATACATGTCAATCTCTAAATTATCAGTTGTTTTTTGGGGAATTATGTGTATTGCAAGTGCGTTTCTATTTGGAGGAAGTAAAAGCACAGTGATAGAAATTATCAATGCCATTGGCTCTGTATTTTACGGTCCAGTATTGGTTACCTTTTTGCTCGCATTTTTTTCTAAAAAAGTCAATCATATTGGGATGAATACAGGGATTATTTCGGCTGTATTAATTAATCTTATATTCTCGAAAACAATGCAAGAAATCTTTGGCATCAACTTAGGTTTTGAAATTTTCTGGATTTGGTTGAATGTTTCTGGAGTAATCATAGCATTAGTGGTAGCGTATAGCGTTAGTTATTTTACAAAACACACACACATCAAAACTGTAGAAAACTTTGATATCAGTGTTAAAAAAGCAGACTTTTTCATCAAAGAAGTCTACATATTAGTGGTATTCTTTTTCTTGATTTTACTCATCAGTTATTTTATGCCTACTATCTTAAATAGTTTTTAATTCAGCAAGTGCATGACAAACACTATAGTTTCTTGATATATTGACTCTATAAATATTGTGAGAAGGTGTTTTTAAGAAAAATATCGTGTAAACTTTTATTCTTAAGTGTTAATTCTAAAATAGAATAGTGAACTGTCATGCACTTATTATGAATCTTTCTGAAATGAATTCTAAATCCGTAACTTTAATTATAAAATAGAACGCTGTGAAAATAGTATTGGCTCCAGACAAATTTAAAGGCGCTTTGACAGGAAGTGAATTTTGTGATGCTTCCGTAGAAGGGATCAAAAAAGCAATGCCTTTGGCGGAAATTGTACGTTTGCCTTTGGCGGATGGAGGTGATGGTACCATTGAAATTTTAACAGATCATTTACAAGGTGAACTTGTTAAAGTTATCGTGAGAGATCCGTTGTTTAGACCTATAGAAGCATCTTATTTATGGTTGGAATCAAAAAAAACGGCTTTTATAGAAATGGCAGAAGCTTCTGGAATGAAATTGCTAGATTCAGAAGAACAAAATTGCTGTAAAACGACGACTTATGGCACAGGAGAATTTATTTTAAAGGCTATTGACAAAGGAGCAGAAACTATCATTTTAGGCATTGGAGGAAGCGCTACCAACGATTGTGGAATAGGAATGGCAACAGCATTAGGATATCGTTTTTTAGACAAAGAAGATCAAGAAATTCAGCCCATTGGAGAAAATCTGATACACATTCATCAAATTGATATTAGTAATGTACATCCAAAATTGGCAACTACTAATATTCAAATTGCTTGTGATGTCACAAATCCATTATACGGAGTAGATGGTGCTGCATATGTGTACGGGCCACAAAAAGGAGCTTCCAAAAGTGATGTAAAATTATTAGATAAAGGTTTGCAAAATATAGCCAGTATCATACAAAAACAATTCAATATAGATGTGCAACATATTGAAGGTAGTGGTGCGGCAGGTGGAATGGGAGCTGGTACAACGATATTTTTACAAGGAAAACTAACTTCTGGTATCGAATTGGTCAAAGAATTACTAGATTTTGATGCAAAAATTCAAAATGCTGATTGGATCATCACTGGAGAAGGAAAACTAGACGATCAAACATTCTCAGGAAAGACAATTGCTGGCGTTATTCAATCTGCTCAAAAACAAAACATTCCAGTAGCTGTATTTTGTGGTGCTACGGATTTAGATATTGCTGCACAAGAAAAATTAGGCGTTCAGTATGTCAACGCTATCACAAAATCTCCTTGCGATCTTCAACATGCAATGGCGCATAGTTATCAAAATTTAAAATATGCAGTCTATAATTTTGTAAAGTGTTTATAGTTTGACATTCAACATCTTAATTTTTATATATCAAAGATGTTTAAAATATCTTTATTGCTTAAATCGCTTGCGAAGTGCTAAGATGAAAAATGTAAGTAATGTTCCACAAAAAATAGTTTGAAAGTATTGAACTCCCCAAAAAAGATATGTATGTTTTGGTTTAAAAATTGGTAAAGCTGCATCAATACTCATTTGGAAGCATTCGGAAACACTAACTAAGCTAAATGATTCTGTAAAAGAACAATTCCAAAGTGAATAATAAATTAGAGATTCGGTAAAATAGTATAAAGGAAAAATAAATAAAGTAAAGAGTAACAATATATTCAAAGGTCTGACGAAACTTTGAGTATAACCTCCAAGATGTTCATAAATAGAATAAATAATAAAACTAATTTTTGAGCTGACACTTTTTTCCTTTTTATATCGTAAGCGTCTCATTTCCATTTCACTTACGTATGCTTTTCCTGAAAGTTCCCAATTTTTTGTGCTATCAAAATTCTTTTTCAATTGACGATAATGATTTTCTGAATCACGTAATTTATTTATTAAATTTTCAACAACAATCTTCTTTGCTTCATTTTGATTAGAAAGTTTAAGTTTATTTTTAGTTTCAATGTTTAGTATAGGTAATTCATTTACTAACTTTAATCGATTTTTTTCATCATTCCAGATGCATCTACTAAACGTAATATTAGTGACATCACTATTATCTAATTCTAATTCTGATAAGTTTGTATTTTTGATAAATGTTTTTGAATTAAAAAACACATCCTTAAAATAAAGTTTAGGAGGCTCAGTATAATTATAATTTCTATACGGCCAAATAGTATTAATTTCTTTAAAATTCACATCTTCAAAATAGCAATAGGAAAAATCAGTTTCTTCTTTAAAAATTGGTCTATCGAAAATCGTAACACCTTGAAATTGTGATTGATTAAAGTTTGTGTCGTTCAAAAATTCACATCGAATAAAATCAACTTTTTTAGTAAAATTCACTGCTTGGAATTCTATTTTTTGTTTGGGTTTAAATTTGCATTCAAAAAACTCAACATCATCTAGAAATATTGATTCATTAAAACGACAAGCAGCACTTGAAAAAGTTGTTTTACTGAAAATTACCTTTTTATGAAATTTTGAATCATAAAAAGAAGGTAAAAAGCCTTGAAAACTTGTATTAAATATATTTACATCACCATTACATTCATTATCAGTAAAATTGAAATTATTAGAAAAAGTAGAGCTAATTAAATTTAGATTATTAATTTTTGATTTTTGAAAAAGAACATTACCCTTAAATGTACAATCTTTAATAATTAAATTATTTTCGAATTCGATATATTGAAATTTAACATCTTTTTCAAAAATTACTTTTTCAAATACAGAATAATCTAAAAATGTAGCTTCTCTAAAATCTACTGAATGTTGAAAAATTTTGTCTTCATAATTAGTCCAGAAATTATTATTTTCATTTATTTCCATTTCATAAAAACTAGGAAATACAAAGTTTTTAAAATTATATATTTTTAGTTTCTTCCCTTTCGGTATTGAAAACTTACGGATTAATCTCCAAAAGCTTACTATATTCGATACATATTCCAATATTCTATTTTTCTCAAGCCAATCTCGTTTATCTTTCTGAAAATAATCTTTAACTAATCTATCATAATCACTATCCGATATTTCAGTAATTTTAGGATCTAATAATTCTTCTACCCAATTATAAGTTTCTTCTGTAATCATACTGATAAATATAGTTATTTTCTTACTAAATGCATTTAGTTTTATAATTGATTAACTGCAACTACAGAAATATATTCATGTGTTAATTAGAAAGCAATATTCTAAAACTTCATAGCGAATGAAATGAAACTATCAGTAACAAAAGAAACAGGTCACTTCGTCATACTTCCTCGTGATGACGTAAGAAAGGAAAAAACTTAAACTTTAAAATTTAGCATTTAAAAACACCTTCTTCCGAAACTTAGTAGGCGTTAAACCCTTAATTTCCTTAAACTTTCGATTGAAATTTGAAACATTAAAAAAACCGCAACTATACGCAGTTTCCGCAATAGACAACTGTGATTGATTGGTCAAAAACTTACAAGCATTTTCAATTCTGACTTCCGTCAAAAACTTAAAAAAAGTTTTATTCGTTCGTTGTTTAAAATACTTGCAAAAAGCATTCGGTGTCATATTGGCAATCGTAGCAATATCTTCCAACACAATCTTTTGATCAAAATGATTCATCGCAAATTCAAAAACAGCGCTCATGCGTTTTCCTTCGTCATCTGTATAGTTTTTAGTGTTGATAAAAGAAGAAATTGTTTCATAGTCCAATTGCGTTAAAATAGAAAGTATCTCAAAAAAAGTGGCGAATTGTTGTAGGGAATTTTGAAGCAAAACACCTTCAAACAAAGACTTTACAATAGTTTTATGTTCAGTAAACTTCACTCCAAAACGTGCATCGTTCAAGAGTTTCTGCAAGGATTGTAACTTTGGCAACCCAAAAAAATGTTCTCCAAAACTATCACTCGTAAAAAATAAAGAAATCATATACGAATCCTGTTCAGTTGAAACATCACTCTTCAAAACATGCGGAACATGACTTCCAAACAATAAAACATCGTTTGGTTGAAAATCGCGAATAGTATCACCAATGATAAAAGTTCCTTTTCCAGAAACAATAAAAGATAACTGAATTTCTTCGTGTTGATGTAGCTGTTCATAAAATGTACGTCCACGATCTTCCTGAACGATCAAAATATCACTTTCAGCTTTTGGTATTTTAAAAGGTAAAACTTTCATTTTATAATACAAATTGTAATATCGAGCGAAGTCGAGATAATAATGTGCTAAAATTAATCTAAAAAACTATAAAAAATGGTTTTTAGGATAAAATAGTATCGATATTGGATAATATCTACAATTTCTAATGTAAAGATGTAAGTTACTTTTACCACATCAAAAGAACAATACAATGCAAATCAATTGGAAAGGCGTAATGCCAGCTGTAACTACAAAATTTACTGACGATGACAAACTTGATTTAAAAATGTTTGCCGTCAATATCAACGCACAACTAGAAGCTGGCGTACATGGAATTATTCTTGGAGGAACGTTGGGAGAAGCTAGTACATTAACCAATGAAGAAAAACGCACGTTAGTTCGTGAAACAGTAAAAATCGTTGATGGAAAAGTTCCTGTCATTATAAATGTAGCAGAACAATCTACTGTTGCAGCAAAAGAGGCCGCAAAACATGCCAAAGAAGATGGTGCAAGTGGCCTAATGATGTTACCACCAATGCGATACAAAGCAGATGGAAGAGAAACGGTTACCTATTTTAAAGCTGTTGCTAATAGTACCGATTTACCAATTATGGTTTATAACAATCCTGTAGATTATGGTATTGAAGTTACCTTAGATATGTTTGAAGAATTACTAAATGATTGTCCAAACATTCAAGCAGTGAAAGAATCTACACGTGATATCTCCAACATTACACGCATTAAAAACCGTTTTGGAGATCGATTGGCGATTTTAAGTGGTGTTGATACACTAGCTTTAGAAAGTATCTTCATGGGCGCAGATGGTTGGGTTGCAGGTTTAGTATGTGCATTTCCTGCAGAAACAGTAGCGATTTATGCTTTGGCAAAAGCTGGAAAAATCGAAGAAGCAATTTCAATTTATAGATGGTTTTTACCGTTACTAGAATTAGACATCAATACGAAGTTAGTCCAAAATATAAAACTTGCAGAAGTAGCTACAGGAATTGGAACAGAAAATGTTCGTGAACCACGATTACCGTTAATTGGAGATGAAAGAGAACATGTTACTAATATAATCATCAACGGATTAAAAGCACGTCCAGAATTACCAAATTATAAACAATACTTAGGTTAAATATAAAATGAGTGCTAAAATCTTTAACAGCATTGTAATATCATAAAAAGTAATAAGTTAGCAGCTGTTAAATCCAAGGTTCATTTTTATTGAAGTAGTGAGTCAAATCCGTTGTAAGTTTTTAAAGCCTTGGAAAAAACTTAGGATTTGAATCACGCTTTTATTATTTTTCAAAAACACACATTCTTAGTTCATTTTTGTTATAAATAACAAAGGAAAGAACATTAAAAGTAAGATATATGATTACAGGGAAAAACTATATTGGAAATACACTTTCAGCAAAAGGCAACACAACCTATAAAACCTTTAATCCGAAAACAAATACTGCAAACGAAACAGTTTTTACGGAAGCAACTTCGGAAGAAATTCAGGAAGCTGTAGATTTAGCCTCAGAAGCTTTTAAAATATTTAGAACGATTTCTGGTACAAAAAAGGCAGCATTTTTAAATACTATAGCTGATGAAATTTTAGCGTTGGATAATACATTAGTACAAACATACATGTCTGAAACTGGTTTACCTGAAGGAAGAGCCAAAGGAGAACGTGGTAGAACAATTGGTCAACTGCGCACGTTTGCTAAACTTGTAGAAGAAGGTTCTTGGGTTGAAGCACGAATTGATCCTGCGCAACCTGATCGAACGCCGAATCCAAGAGTTGACTTACGAAAAATGTCAGTTCCTATTGGTCCAATCGTCGTTTTTGGGGCGAGTAATTTTCCATTAGCGTATTCTACGGCTGGTGGCGATACAGCTTCTGCATTGGCTTCAGGTTGTCCTGTTGTTGTAAAATCACATCCTATGCATGCAGGAACTGGTGAATTGGTAGCTTCTGCTATTCAAAAAGCAGCGGAAAAAACGGGCATGCCAAACGGCGTATTTTCAAACTTAAATAGTAGTGGAATTGAAGTCGGACAAGAATTGGTAAAACATCCAAAAGTAAAAGGAGTTGGATTTACAGGAAGTATTCGAGGCGGACGCGCATTATTAGACCTAGCTGCCAAACGAAAAGAACCAATTCCAGTATTTGCCGAAATGGGAAGTATAAATCCAGTAGTTTTATTACCAAAAGCACTAGAGACAAAAGCAGTTTCTTGGGCAAAAACTTATGCAAGTTCCATTACTTTAGGAACAGGTCAATTTTGTACAAATCCAGGATTGATTTTAGGACTTAAAAGTGACGGTCTAACAAATTTTATAGGAACATTAGCAGAAGAAATCGTTCAGATAAAACCGCAATGTATGTTACATCCTAATATTCATGCTGTGTATAGCAATAACAAAGCGAAAGCTCAATCGCAAAAAAATGTAGAAACTAAAGCTACTATTGATACAGCTGTGGCTGAAAATTATGCGCAGCAAACTGTCGCTACCGTTGATGGGAAAACATTTTTAGAAAATGCTACACTTCACGAAGAAGTTTTTGGACCGTTTTCATTAGTAGTACAATGTGAAAATGTTGCAGAATTAGAAACGATTTTAGCAAACTTAGAAGGACAATTGACAGGAACCATTATTTCTGAAGAAAACGAAGCTTCAAATTATAATGGTGTTGTTAAAACTTTATCAGATAGAGTAGGACGTATTATTTTTAATGGAGTTCCTACAGGCGTAGAAGTTGTACCTTCTATGTTGCATGGGGGACCGTATCCAGCATCGACAGACAGCAGATTTACAGCAGTTGGAAGAGATTCTATAAAACGTTGGGTTCGACCATTTAGTTACCAAGATTGGCCAAATGAGTTATTGCCTGATGAATTAAAAAACGAAAACCCTTTGAATATTCTTCGATTGGTAAACGATCAAGAGACGAAAGAAGCTTTATAAAAAATTGCTATGCGAAAGACCTTTTTTTGTATTGATGCACATACTTGCGGAAATCCTGTGCGTGTTGTTGCTGGCGGCGGACCAAATTTAGTCGGAACTAATATGAGCGAGAAACGGCAGCATTTCCTAAAAGAATACGACTGGATTCGCAAAGGTTTAATGTTTGAACCGCGCGGTCATGACATGATGAGCGGAAGTATTTTATTTCCTCCAAGTAATCCTGAAAATGATTTTGGAATTCTATTTATTGAAACTTCAGGTTGTTTGCCAATGTGCGGACATGGAACGATCGGAACGATTACCATTGCCATAGAAGAAGGTTTGATTACACCAAAAACGGCTGGAAAGATTAAAATGGAAGCGCCAGCAGGTTTGGTAGAAATCGCATATCAACAAACAGGCAAAAAAGTAGATTGGGTTCGGTTGACCAATGTAAAAAGCTTTTTAGCTGAAGAAAATTTAACTATAGATTGTCCGGAATTAGGAGAACTTACGTTTGATGTCGCTTATGGCGGAAATTACTATGCGATTGTAGATCCGCAAAAGAATTTTTCAGGTATTCACGATTTTACAGCGAGCAAAATAATTCAGTATTCACAAGTGGTACGAGAACGGATTAATAAGAAGTATCCAAATTTGTTTATTCATCCAGAAAATGATACCATTCGTGATGTATCACATATGCTATGGACAGGAAATCCGATTGATGCAACTTCGTCTGGAAGAAACGCCGTTTTTTATGGAGATAAAGCCATTGATAGAAGTCCTTGCGGAACTGGAACTTCCGCACGATTAGCACAACTACATGCTAAAGGAAAATTAAAAATGGGAGAGGAGTTTATACATGAAAGTTATATAGGATCAAAGTTTGTTGGTCATATTGAAGAAGAAACAATGTTGGCAGGAAAACCAGCGATTGTTCCAAGTATTCAAGGCTGGGCAAAAGTGTATGGGTATAATACAATTATTATTGATGATGAAGATGATCCGTATGCACATGGCTTTCAGGTGATTTGAGATGTTGGTATTGAGAAGATTTGAAACGTCATTACGAGGAAGTATGACGAAGTAATCTGTTTGTTAAGAGATTGCCACAAATTTTTATAAAACTCTCGCAAAGACGTATTGAATTGGTTTTTAGATGTTAGTATTGTGTATTGAGATATTTCAAACGTAAGTTCGATTTCTATGACATAACTAAATGATTTTAGTATAAATATCGAATACTGAATTTACTTTGAAACGAGCTAATTCGTGATAATTATTAAGAGAAAGTAAGATAATAGAAAACCATTCGTGTATTCGTGACAATTCTTTATTTTATGATACGAGTTGAATTTTAAATTTGAGATGTTAGTATTGAGAAGATTTGAAAGGTCATTACGAGGAAGTATGACGAAGTAATCTGCTTGTAAAGCAACAGATTGCCACGAGTTTTTATAAAACTCTCGCAAAGACGTATTGAATTGGTTTTTAGATAGTAGTATTTACTATTGAGATGCTGAATCAAATTTAGTATGACGAAAATTATAAAATAAAAATATTCTACGTGTCACTTCGAGTGATTTTCGATAGAAAATAGTATCGAGAAGTACTATGATTTTTAAAGTTGTTCTCGATACACCAAATCATAAATCAGACACTCGAACAGACGTTTCTAATAAGTTAAACAAACTTAAAGAAAGCAAGTATAAAAAGCCTAAAAATCTAAATAGATTTGAAAAAAGAAATAGTCATTATTGGAGGAGGAATTATTGGACTGTGTTGCGCGTATTATTTACAGCAAGACGGACATCAAGTTACTATATTTGATAAAAGTGATATATCGAGTGGCGCTTCTTTTGTAAATGCAGGTTATATTACGCCAAGTCATATTATTCCATTAGCAGCGCCTGGAATGATTACTAAAGGTTTGAAATGGATGTTTAACGCTTCAAGTCCTTTTTATGTAAAACCACGTTTAGATGCTGACTTTTTAAAATGGTCTTGGTTGTTTAAAAAATCTGCAACAAAAAAGCATGTTGAACGTTCTATTCCGATTATAAAAGAGATTAATTTACTAAGTCGCGAATTGTATACAGATATATTTAATTCAAAAGATTTTGATTTTCACTTGGAGCGAAAAGGTTTGTTGATGTGTTATCAAACTGATAAAGAAGGCGAAGCAGAGTGGAATATGGGAAAACGTGCTATTGATGAAGGATTAAAGGTTCAGAATTTGACCAAAGAAGAGGTGAAAAAGCTAGAGCCAAATGTAGATTTTAATATTAAAGGAGCAGTGTATTTTGATTCGGATGCACATATGACACCAACGAATTTTATGCCACAAATGATCGCTTTTTTACAACAAAAAGGTGTTCAGTTTTATACAGACGAACCCATTACCGATCTACAGTATACAAATGACAAAATTAGTTCTGTACAGACTTTGAAACGTACACTAAAAGCAGACGAATTTATACTTTCTGCAGGTTCATGGAGTTCAATTTTGGCAAAAAAGTTACGGATACAAATTCCGCTTCAAGCGGGAAAAGGTTACCGAATAGATGTCAAAGAAAACACAGGAATTACGATGCCAGCAATTTTAGCAGAAGCCAAAGTTGCAGTAACGCCAATGCAAGGTTTTACACGTTTTGCTGGAACCATGGAAATTGGCGGAATTAATCATACAATTAATGAAACACGTGTAAAAGCTATTGCGAAAGCCGCTGAAACTTTTTACAACGGTTTGAAAATCCCTGAAGATGCTATAAAAAATGCTGCCTGCGGATTGCGTCCGTGTTCGCCAGATGGTTTGCCATATATTGGAAAAGCTAAGAATTATACAAATTTAATAGTAGCAACAGGTCACGCCATGATGGGTTGGAGTTTAGGACCTGCAACAGGAAAACTTGTTAGTGAATTGGTAGGAGAGAAGCGAACTTCTATGAAATTAAATGGTTTTGAGGTGGAACGGTTTGGGTAGATTTACGTTGCTTTTTTGGTCCTTGTTGTTTCTAAATTTTACAATTTGAAAATATGCCGATTGTATTCAGCTTGCAATTCATTATTTACGTAAATTTTGGTTGATTTAATTCTGCCTTTTTCATCGTATGTATAGAATTCTTCATAGGTAGCAGGCATTTTAGCTGAATATATGGTAGAATGTAACCGTATTTTCATTACTGAGTTATAATTGGTAACAACAGTCATTTTTTGAAGCTTATTATTTGTATAAGTATAGTCTACATTTCTATAATGTTCATTGCGTTTTACATTTATTTTGGAGAGAAAACCTTCTTTGTTGTAGCTATAGTCACTAACTGTCCAATGTTTTTTGGATTCACTATACACAGAATCTTTGATCATTTTTCCTTTATCATTGTACATGAATTTTGATTTGTATAGATAGAATTTTTCATCACTGTTTATGTATTTCACATACTCTAACTTGTCAGTAATTTGTGATTTGTTATTATAAATGTATTCTATGTACGTTCCAATTTCAGGTTTTATTCCAGTATGCATGTAGGTCATATTTCCTTTATCATCATATTGAAAATGCTGTGCAATGACAAAGCGATCTTGGTTGTAATTTTCTTTAGAGACTAAGTGTTTATTTTTGTAGGCAAATTTTGAATACGAACGACTCAGTGTATCTTTTTCTTTAAGTCTAAATCCTTCAGACAATATTAGGTTGTCATCAGAATCGTAGGTATATTTTACAGCATTAGGTCTAGTTGGCCTTTTTCGATAATGTGTAGTTGAATGTATCTTGTTACCTTTCTTATTGAAGGTATTTTTTACGTTATAGTTTATGGTATTGTACTCATATGAGGTTCGTTGAATTTTGTTACCTCTTTTATCATAGGTTTCAACATGAATGGTATCACTTTTAAAATTATTATCTTTTCTTTTAGCGATGTAAATGAATTTTTCTGAACGTAAGGTTTTAATTTGCTTAAACTTGTTCAGTAATCGATGCGGATCGGGTTCTAAAGTGCGAAATTCCTCCGTAGATTTTTGGGCTATTACAGAAAAGTGAATAAAATAAACGAATAGAAAAATACAGATTCGAAACATTAAGTCTTGGTTTTAATTCTCGTAAATGTACTAATAACTTTAGAATCGATACGAAATACTTGCTTTTGCAAAGAATGGTACGCCAGGTGTAAAGTGAATTTCTTCTGTTGATTGTGATTCTCCTTGCAAACGTGATTCTGTAGCAAATTGTGTTTCATTCCATTCGGTATCAAATAGATTCTGAATTTGCAATCCGAAACCTAAATTTTTCCAGTTATATCCTAGATTTAAATCAACAATAGCATAACCTTCTGCAATGATAGAATTGTCTTCGTTTGCAGGTCTGTCTTTGATATGTCTGAGTTTGATTCCACCAAGAAAACCGTTTTCAAATTGTACATTTAAACTGCTTGAAAGTGTAAAATCTGGAGCTAAAGGAATAAAATCTTCACCTTTTGGAGATTCTGTAGAACGTGCATGTGTGTAATTTGTATCGATGTTCCAAAATAACCAATTTAACGGCTGATATTGCATGCTCAAATCGATTCCTTGTCTGCGAGATTTTCCGCTTGGTTCTACAATTCCAGCATCGCCAACATATACAAATTCTTGTGCTGAATGCAATTGCCAATAAGCAGTATTTAGTATTAATTCTGGAATAGGTTTCCAAATAAATCCTATATCAAAACCATATGCTGAAGGCAAAATTTCGTTTCTGTTTTGAGCTATTACGACACGTGTATCGTTGGAGTGAAATCCTTTTCCTGTTTTAAGATAGGCTTGAAACGTATCTGAATAATTGTATAAAAAGTTCAGTTTTGGACTTACTATAGCTTTTGTTTCAGATTGTGATTGATAGTTGGTTTGAAGAAAATCGTTGTATTGAAAGTCAAAATAATCGACACGTAGTGCAGGATTGACGATCCATTTTCCAAAATTGAATTCAGCGTTTATAAAAGCTCCAAGATTCGTTTCATCTATATCACCAAACTGAATTTTTTCAAGTGTTTCACGACGGTTTAAAGTTCTTGATAGTTCATTGTTATCACTTTGATCTTTTCGTAAGCTGATACCTGCATTCCATTCACCTTTTAGTGTATTTGTATCAAAAGTTCGTGTGTATTCACTTTTTAGTCCAAATAATGTTCTTTGTTCTTGCTGTTTGATTTGGTCACCATTGATTGGATCTTCTAGAAAAAAAGTGAAATTTGAGTATAGTCTAAAATCATACTTACTGTAATAAAAACTATTTTTTATGGAAGCATTCAACGAAAGTCTTTTGTCATAATTCACTAAAAAATTAGTTCTGCTAGTTGTACCACCTTCTGTATCGTCAATAGCACCAAAACGACTTATTAAACCACTATTTACAGCACGTTGAGGAATTTGTCCAGAAGCATCCCAAGTACTTTCAAAGTGAGAAAGCGTAACGCCAATGCGATCATTTTCAGAGATATTTCCAGTGTATTTTCCAAAAATATTAAAACGATTAAAATTTTGCGGACTTTCAAAAGGTCCATCTGTCGCTAAATATTCACTTGCAATATATGCCGAATGATTATTTGAATTTAGAATATTGAACATTCCTAAGATTCTGTAGGTATCAAATTGTCCGGCTTCCAGCTTAATTTTACTTTCATTTAAGCGTTTTTTTGTTTTGAAATCTACATATCCAGCCGTATTAAAGTTTCCTTGATCGGCATAATATGTACCTTTTCCAAAATCGATTTTATCTAGTGTTTCTGGAATTAAAAAGTGTAAATCGGCATATCCTTGTCCGTGTGCGTGCGAAACCATGTTTACAGGAATTCCGTCTGCCGAAATAGCAATATCAGTTCCATGATCTATGTCAAATCCACGTAGAAAAATCTGTTCTGCTTTTCCGCCGCCAGCATGTTGTCCAATAAATAATCCTGGAACTTGTTGCAATATTTCTTGTGAAGAATTTACAGGATTTACCTGAATGTTAACATCACTAAGCAAGTGTAGTGCATCTAGTTTTGGACTGATGGTGATTTCGCTTAATGAGATAGATTTTTTTTCTAATATAATATTCAATATTTCTGCTAAAGAAGAAACAACTACATATTTTGTTTCATAACCAATATGTGATATGCGTAATGTATCTCCAGTTGAGACTTTTTCTAATATAAATTTTCCAGAATCGTCACTATGTGTATGCTTTTTTGTGTTTTGATTATAGATTTGAGCTTCGTTAATAGGTAACTTATTGGAATCGGTTAATACACCTGAAAGCGATTGAGCAGAAAGAGAAAAACTTAATAGTGTACAAAAAATGATTACAAACAATTGATTATGCGTCATGATACTTTAAATGATTGATTTTTGCTTGTATATACGGAGATCAGTGTAAAACGGTTTTATTTTTTGCAGAATATTTTTATTGAATTGATTGTCAGTTGATTGAAAATATGTTTAAACAGAATTGTAGTTGAAGATATTTGTTATAAATAATTTTACATAAAAAAAGCGTCACCAGCAAAGATGACGCTTCCAATAGTTAACTCATAGTAACCATAGGTTTTAGTATTACGTTGAAATTGTATATGTTTTCGTGTAATGTTCAATGATTTGATCTGGTATAAAGTTTAAAAAAAATCTTCGATATGCCAAAATATTTTGCATAATAGTATTGTGTCAGAATTGGTTGCTGTTTACTGTGTGAAGGTGTTTCAATTTATGTAGTTCCAATATCAATAACTTTACTTGAAGTAACGAGTAAAATTATTGATATGATTGATATTATGAAGTGTTTAGATGCTTTTATCAAAATAAATTAATAACAATTAGAAATTGATTATTCATTAGTTGGCAACTGTTCTACGATTTGATAGGTACTAAAGTTTAGAAAGTTTCCTGGATGTGCTAATATATTTTGTAAAATAAATGGTGTATCAGGATTTGTACCAGAATATTGTATGATACCATCCATATTGACATCATTTAAATTGTAGCCATTAACGGCAAATGTTGGGAAATTCAAAAAGTTTCCAGCATCATTTAATACTTCTGATAAAATCGCTGGTGTATCTGGTGTAGTTCCTGAATATTGTATAACCGTATCCGCATTTACATTTCCAGACCACATGGCAACAATTCCACTTGGCATTCCTGAAGTAGTTTGCGCATTGCTACCAAAGGTAATTTGGTTTGTAGCATCCGTAAAATCAATTGTAGTAGGTATATTTGTCAAAGCTATTGGTACTGACGTCATAATTCCTAAGTGATTTTTGTGTTTAATTACTACAAAGTAATCATCATGACCAACTGCTATGGTAATTGGAGAAAAACCATCTAAACTAACTACATCACCATCGCGTTGGAGTAGTGCGCTTGTTTCAGCGATAATGGTACTATTATTTGTAGCATCTCTTAGCTCTAGTTTTACCCAATCAACAATGGCATTTTCGCCAGGAGTCATAAAGACAATTCCGCCAACTTCCGACATATCATATGGAGAAGTAGTTGGTATGAGTCCTAAGTTGCGAAGATCATCACGCATCCAGCTTTCTTCTCCTGTATTAGGATTTAGCAATGCACCTTGTAAAAAGACTTTTGGACTCAAAGCGACTTCATTACAACTTCCGTCTGAATCTTCCACAATAATTGTTTGCATACATTGACTCATTTGATTTTGCGCATCTGTCCATGTCCATGTCCATGTTACATTGGTGGTTCCCACAGGAAATGTTTCGTTTAGAATACTTGAGTTGTTATAGTTGTTCACCAGTAGATACTCTTGAATTGTACCAACTGTAAAGTTAGAGCTACAATCAAAAGTTAAACCAGAAAGATCAAAATTATTTAATGTTGCATTGTAATTTCCTGTTAAGTCATTGATAGTCGTTATGCTTGAATTATCCGCGCAAGCTTGTCCTTCATTAAAATTATAATACGCGATGAGTCCTGATTCATTTCCTGAAAGCGGAATATCTAAGTTTGACTGTATTTCAGTTTCAGTTCGCACGGTATTCCAAATGCGGAAATCATCAATAGCACCATCTAAGAACCTATTAGAGTTCCATGCGCCAATAATAAACTGTCTGTTCGCTACTAATGGAAGCGCAGTTGTATATGAACGTGTTGCTTGTAATACACCATTTAGGTAAAAGCGAACCACTTTATCAGTAGCAGAATATGAAACTGCTAAATTATACCATGTATGCGTCTGCAATCCTAAATCTACATAGTGATCCGTTGGTGAATTTCCATTTACAGACCAACCTAAGTTTCCACTTGTATTGAGTTGATAATGTAAATATCCAGTTGACCAGTTTGTGTAATTTAATATGGCATCCCAATTATCAATGGTATCAAAATAGACTTTGGCTTCTATGGTAACTTCATTTAAATCGTTTGTAAAACCACTAGAAACGGTCAATCGATCATCAATTCCATCAAAGTTTAAAGCAGTACCTGCAGTAAGTCTATCTCCATATACCGTTGGAGTAGGAGCGTTGATGGTAGCTTCACACGATCCGTTTTCTTCAACAGTAATGTTTATTGGGCATTCTAAGGTTTGTCCACACGAATCTTCATTGTAGATTGTTTGTACATCTTTGTTGGTAAAGTTAGCATCTGCGTAGTTATCATTGTCTACCAATACACAAGTTAAATTCGGATTTCCTGTAATATTTATGCTTGTAATATTTGTATTTACGCCATTTTTAAGATTTAAATATGTCAAACTATTATTTTGAGTAAAGATACTCGTCAAGGCTATATTTTGAGAAAGATCGAGAATACTGATTGCATTGTTACTTACTCCTAAAAACTGTAATGACGTATTATTAGAAACATCGAGTGAATTTAAACTAGTATTTGAAGCGAATAATTCTCTTAATGCTGTATTATTTGAAAGATCAATATTTCCTACAGATACATCTTGCATGCGTAATTCTTCTAAGGCAGTATTTGTTGTGATATCTAAACTTGTTATTGCTGAATTATCTAAGCGGAGTTCTGTCAAATCTGAAAGTCCTGTAAGATCAATGTTGGTTAAACTAGACGTTTCATCTGCAAAGATTTGTTTGAGTTTTGTATTTGCTGTCAAATCTAAATTTGCCAAAGGAGTAAAAGAACATGAAAGCACTTCCAAATTAGGACATTGACTGATATCAAGTGTCGCTAAAGCAGTATTGAATACACTTAAATTCATTAAGTTAGTATTGTTGCCTGTAATAAGTGAATTAATTGGTGTCAACGAACAATTTAGAGATTCTAAGTTTGTATTTGCAGTTACATCTAATGTTGTAAAGTCGTTTTCATAGGAAACAAAATTTGTCAAGGCTGTAAAATCTTGAATTCCTGTCATATCAGCTACATTTTCACTAAACAAACTCAAACTCGTTACGGTTTCTATGGCGGTTGTACTTACATAGTCATCATTCGCTATACCATTTCCCATACTAGTAGCATCACCAACAGCTACCGTATTTCCTGAAGCATCATGTGTTTCTAGATAGTTTTCAAAATTATCATCAGGAACATAGGTTTGTCTACAATCTTGGCTAAAAAATGTATCAGCATCTTTTTGCCACATCACTAAATATGGTGCAGTTGTATCGTCTACTTGAATACAGTTAAAAACATTCAAGCGTGCATCAAAATACGTGACATTATCATTATTTCCATTTTGCATATTTAGACTGGACAGATCACTATTGTTTGCTGAAAAAGATGTTAGTGCAATATTGTTTGATAAATCTAGAGCAAAACCAGAAGCACCATCAACTTGTAAAGATTCAAGCAAGAGATTATTAGACACATTTAAATTGACTAAACTACTATTATTAGAAATATTCAATGTTTTCAGATTTGTATTTACACTAAAATCTATTGAAGTAAGACCAATGTTGCTAGCATTTAGTATTTCTAAATTAGGTAATCCACTTACATCAAAGCGAGATGCTATGAAAGGATTATCACTGATATCTAGATTGACCAAATTCGTATTGGAACCCAAATCTAAAGGCCCTATAGTACTAGAACTACAATCTAAAGTGGTAAGTTGTGTGTTATTCGAAAAATCTGCTGCCTCCAAATCGTTTCCTGAGCAATCTAATATTAGTAAGTTTACGGCATTACTTAAATCTAAATCACCTCCTGAATTGCCATTACAATCCAAATGCTCTAACGCAATAAAGTCTTCAATTCCAATAAACTGCCCAATAGCTAGATTGCTAATATCTAAACTTGTGACAGAAGCAACTCTATAGGTAAACACCTTATTATCATTCGCAATTCCATTTCCTAAACTCATTGGATCACCTACAGGAACAGAATCTCCATCAGCATCATGAGTTTCTAAATAGTTTTCAAAATTAGCGTTAGGAATATTTGTCAGACTACAATCTAAGGTAAAAACCACATTACTATCTACATCCCAAGTGTTCAAGTATGAAGCATTTGGATCATCAACCTGAATACAGTTCATAGTTGTACTATTTTGTTCTGCATCAAAATATGTAATGTTAGCATTGTTTCCGTTTTGTATGTTGATTCCTGATAACTCTGCATTACGAGCGGATAAGCTTGTCAAAGCTGTATTGGAAGAAAGGTCTAAATTAAAACCTAGGGCTTCATCTAAAGCAAGAGATTCTAGCAATAAATTATTTGAAAGATTTAAGCTAAGTATACCAACTCCATTTACGTTTAGTTCTTTTAAATTGGAAAGTGTAGTGAAAGTCGATTCAAATAGTCCCATGTTACCTGATAAGTTTAAAATTTCAAGGGTTGTATATGGTGCGAAATCAAATGAACCTATGTTGTTATTTCCAATATTTAATTCTGTGATCATAGTATTATTTCCTATGTTTAAGGAAGTACTATTGGCATTGTTATAAATTAACTTTTCTAAATTTAAATTACTAGACAAATCAAGTATAGGAAATATTAAGTCACTCATTGTCAACTCACGTAAAAGTGGTAGTTGCGAAAAGTCAAACTCATTAAAATTATTTTCTGAACAAATTAATATTTCTAGCGCTGTAAAAGCTTCCAATCCATCCAATTGATCAATACTATTTCCTGAAATATCTAAATACGTTACTCCTGAAATTCTTGAAGTAAGTACCAAGCCATCATCCAAAATTCCATTTCCCATACTATTGGGACTTCCTACAGCAACTACATTTCCATTGGCATCATGGTTTTCAAGATGATATTCAAAATTAACATCAAGAATGCTTGTCAGACTGCAATCAGATCCAAAGCTTGTATTGGCATCTTTTAACCAAGTACTTAAGTAGCTTGCAGCAGGATTATCTACTTGAATACAGCTTAGTTCGTTGAATCGTGCGTCAAAAAAAGTAATATTTGCATTGTTACCGTTTTGTATGTTTAAACTCGTTAAATCGCTAGTTTGAGCAGATAGCGAGGTTAATGCTGTATTGTAAGATAAATCTAAAGTTAAACCTCCTAGAAAGTTTATAGATAAGGTTTCTAATAAAACGTTAGTTGACAAATTGATACTTGTAAGGCTTGTTTGATCAACGTTCAAATTTACAAGATTTGCTAATGGACTATAGTCTGAAACATTGAAATCAAAATTGTTATCTAAATCTAAATCGGTTAAGTTTGATAGATTACTAAAATCGATTGTAGGTATATTATTATTGGCTAGGTTTAGCTTTTCTAATGAACTAATAGTTCCTAAAACTAATGATGTTGTGCCATTATTAGCTGCATTTAATTCTTTTAAATTGATATTGCTACTTACATCAATGGTTAAATTACTATTATCAGAACAGTCAAAGATTTCAAGATTGATATTAGCTGCAATATTGAAATTACTCATGCCATTGGAAGCACAGTATAGTTCTTTTAAAGTGCCATTATTGGAAAGGTCAAAATTGCCAACACCATTTCCAGAAAAATCTAATATTTCTAATGCTGCAAAGTCTTCAATTCCTGTAATATCAGCAATCATGCTTGAGGAAATATTCAAAGAAGTTACACCACTAATTCTTGAAGTTCGAACATGATCATCGTTCGCAATCCCATTTCCCATACTTCTATTAGATCCCAAAGGAACTATATTTCCGGTATCATCATGTGTTTCTAGATAGGCTTCAAAATTGTCATCAGGAACCATTGTATCATAACAATGTTCACCAAAACTAGCTGTAGTATCTTTTTGCCAAGCAGCCAAATAACCAGCGCTTGCATCATCTACATTGATACAGGTTAAGTCTGAATTCCCAGTAGCGTTGAAATCCAGAATATTTCCATTGTCTCCATTAGCAACATTTAAAAACGTTAGTGCATTGTTTTGAACATATACATTGTCCAACATTCCATTGCTTATTAAATCTAGTGAAGCAATCATATTATTGCTCGCATCTAGCGTTTCTAGATTTAATAACAAACTTGTATCTAGTTGTGTGAGTCCACTATTGCTTAGATTTAGCGTTCGTATATTATTTCCCGCAGCAGTTACAAAAGTTGTCAAGTTGGGATTATTGTTTGCAATGATTGTATTAAGGTTTGGATTATTGCTTACATCTAAAGAGGTGAATGTATTTCCATTTGCAATAACGGTAAACAGGTTCGTCATAACTTCAATACCTGTTAAATCGGCAATATTTTGATTTTGAATGTTCAAAAATGGAAGACTTTGCATTCCAATAGTACTTGCAAGATTGTCATTAGCAATTCCATTTCCAGCGCCATTTGCTTCTAAATATGCTTCAAAATTATCATCAGGAACAAAGGTTGTTTGAGAGAATGCAACGGTCGTTATTAGTAAAAAAGTTAAACGTATTACAAGTTTCATAGTAGGCTTTTTTTGTATTTAATTTTTTATGAAACAAGAGTACAAAAGTTGTATTAATGTAGTGGAAGTATTGTGGTGACAAAAAGTGACAATCTAGTATTTATAGGCTTTGAATCAAATATTCTAATTCTTCTCCTGCTGCAACATTCATTTTTTTTCGGATGCGATAACGTGCTGCTTTTACAGCATCTACAGATGAATTTCGAATGGTAGCAATTTCTTTTATGGACAAATTTAAACGCATGAGCGCACAAATTTCACGATCAGTTTTGGTAAGTTTAGGATACTGTTCTCTAAGTTTCTTATCAAATCCTTTATTGACTTCTTGAATTTTATCTTGAATAGCTGAAAGTTTATTTTCGGTAGTAATTTGCAATTGTAATTTTGAAATCAACGAATTCATTTTCTTTTTCATTTCTTCTAGTGATTGTATATTCACTGTTTCTGTTTTGAGTTGATCTAGAAGTTCTTGTTTAAATTCTAGTCGCATAGAATTGTCAGCAATCAAGCGTTTTGTTTCTTCTTCATTTACTTTTACTTTTTTGTTTAATGCTAATTTTTGAGCTTTTTCTTGAGCTAATTTTTCATTGGTAATTTTTGTTCGATTGCTAAAATTTCTTTTCAATAAGATAATTATTAAAACAGTACTTGCTAATGTTAGTAAAAATAAGGTAAAGTAGAGCCACTTTTGGGTTGCTTCAGTTTGTGCTTTTTGTGCAATTCGTTGTCGTTCTTTCTCGAATTTGTATTGCAATTCTAATTCTTGAAGCTTCTTAGTAGTTTCTACATTGAACAATGAATCAGCGTATTTTTTGTATTTACGATGTGACAAATAGGCTGATTTATAGTTTTTCAATTTATACCAAAGCTGACTTTTTTTGTTGTAGGCAATTGCTAATTTTTGTTTAAAACCTTCTCTTTTAGAAAGCTTAATAGCCGAATCTACATATTTACCTGCAGTTCTATATTCCTTTTGTTTATAATATGTGTTTGAAATACTTAGATAATTATTAATCAGGTTCAAGTATTCATTATTATTTTTTGAACGTTCAATATTTTCCTTGTTCAATTGAAGTGCGAGTGAATCTTTTCCGCTTTTAGCATACAAAGACGCTAGATAATTATTGACCTTTTCAACACTACTATAATCGTTTACTGCGAGATACAGATTTTTAGCTTCTGAATATAATAATTCAGCAGAATCTCTCTTTTTAAGCATGTTATAGTTACTACCAATCATTAATAAAGCATTGGCAACACCTTGTTGGTTAGCCATATTTTTATGTGTGTCTTTAGCTTTGTTTAAGTATTCAAATGAAGTTTTGTAATCTCTTTGAAATTTATATAATACTCCAATATTATGATATACATCGGCAATGTTTGCAGTATCTTTTTGGGTTTCAAAAAACGATAATGCATTTAAATAATGGGAAATTGCTTCTGTATACTTTGATTTTCGTCGCTTTAAGACACCTAATTGAACTTCTACCAAAGCCTGAAGTTTTTTGCCCACTTGCTCTTGATGACTTTTAGAAATGGTATAAGCTTCCGTAATGATACTTTCTGCTTTACTGAAATTATGATCCAATTCATACTCGCCTAAAGCCAAGAGTGCATCAACTTTTTCGCTATTGGTAACTGCATTTTTTAAAACAGTTTCTAGCTTAATTAAAGTAGTGTCTATTTCTTGAGCTCTAGCTATCGTTATAGATAGGAATAATACTAAGATTAGATAGTATTTCATAATTAGCAATCTTATCACAAAAATATTAAGATTATTGATTTATTTAAAAAGAAAACTCGCTTAGTAGATAAGCGGGTTTAAAAGTAGTTACTTTATATCAATTCTCAGGTAATTGTTCTACTATTTGATAGGTACTAAAGTTTAAAAAGTTCCCTGGATGCGCTAATATACTTTGTAAAATAAATGGTGTGTCTGAATTTGTACCAGAATATTGACATCATTTGTACTGTATTTGCTAACTGCAAATGTTGGGAAATTCAAAAAGTTTCCAGCATCATTTAATACTTCTGATAAAATATCAGCAGATAAAGCATAATAATTTTGATAGAAATATTTGTATTATTTCTATTTTAATAAACTTGAAAAAGTACAGGATTAAATAAAAAACGCCATCTTTTATATGAAGATGGCGTTTTGATTATGAATTGCCCCAAATGTCTAATTGCCCTATATTAGACAACAATCATAACCATCGTAAACTAAACTAAAATTTTAATGACTTTATTCGTTATCTGGTAATTGTTCTACGATTTGATATGTACTAAAATTTAAGAAGTTTCCTGGATGAGCTAATACATTTTGTAAAATAAATGGTGTGTCAGGATCTGTTCCAGAATATTGTGTATTTCCGTCTAAATTGACATCATCTGCATTGTAACCACTCACTACATAGGTTGGGAAATTCAAGAAGTTTCCAGCATCATTTAATACTTTCGATAGAATGTCTGGCGTGTCAGGACTTACTCCTGAGTATTGTACAACTGTATCACCGTTAACATTTCCAGCCCACATAGCTGCTATATTTGTTGGCATTCCAAAGGTAGTTTGCGCATTGCTTCCATAGGTAATTTCGTTGGTAGCATCTGTAAAGTCTATGGTTGTTGAAACTTGTTTTAATGTAATAGTAGAAGATGTCATGATTCCTAAGTGATTTCTATGTTTTACCACAATGAAATACTCTCCAGCAGGAACATCAAATGTAAGTGGTGTAACTAAATCATCATTTACATCTACAATATCTCCATCACGTTGTAAAACTCCTGATTGTCCAGCAATGACTGTTGTTGGTGAATTCGCATCTCTGAGTTCTACCCAAATCCAATCGACCATAGAATTTACACCATTATCTGCTACGCCTACATCCAAACTGATACTAGCACCATCGCTATATGGCGAAACTGCATCATACACTGCACCCGCAGTTCGCAAATCGTCACGCATTAAGGTTTCTTCTCCTGTATTTGGATTGAGCAAAGCACCTTGTAAGAACACATCAATATCTACAATAACAAAATCACAACTGGTTTCATTGTACGAAGCTTGTGCGTCTTTATTTGACCAGTTTGTTGTACTGTACGCGACATCATCCACTAAAATACAATATAAATCGTCATTACTTTGTGCGTTGAAAGTTGTGATAGCAGCATTATTTCCGTTTTGTACATTTAAGCTTATCAATTCATTATTATCGCAAAACAATGTTTTTAAAACCGTATTAGTACTCAAGTCTAAAGTGGTTAATTTGTTCTGAAACAGATCTAAGTTTTCTAGTAGTGTATTCGTAGAAAAATCTGCAGTAGCGATTAAATTTCCATAAAGAACTACACTTCGCAATACTGTATTGTTTGTAGTATTTATACTTGTCAATTGATTTGAATCTGCCGATAAGGTTTCAAGTACGGTATTTTGAGAAATATCTAAACTTGTTAATCCGCAAGCATTTGCTGTTAGTGAAACTAAATTTGGACTGTTTGACACATCAAGCGTTCCAATAGTATTATCTGAAACATTTAAACTTGTTAATCCTATAAAATCTTCAATTCCAGTAATATCCATAATTCCTTGATTGTTTACATTTACATTTGTAGCTACTTCAATTAACGCAGTTGGCACTTGCCCATCAGCAGAAATATCATCAAAACCTAAAGCTTCAAGTGCTGCTTCAAAATTAGCATCTGGAATGGAAGTATACAGACAGTATGTACTACTAAAACTTGTGGTAGTTTCAATGTCCGTCCAATTTGTTGTACTATAGTTAGCGTCATCTACGATAATACAAGTTAAATTTGGACTATTCACTAAGAAAAAGTTAGTGATGTTAGTGTTATTTCCATTCTGTACGTTTAATTCGACTAAATCACTGTTACTGCTTGCGACTAAGTTTGTTAGATTTATGTTTGGACTCAGATCTAACGTTGGAATTGAGGTATCATTGACTACTAATTCTTCTAATAGAAGATTGTTACTTATATCTAAACTGTTGATCCCAATATTGTATCCGCATTTTAAAATTTTCAAGTTTAGGTTTTGACTCACATCGATTGCAGTAAGACTTCCGTATAAAACATCTAATTCTTCTAACGCTGTAAATGCTTCAATTCCACCAAGACTTACTATAGAGTGGAAGTTTATTGTTAATTGAGTTAGTCCTTCAATCAAAGCCGTTGGAACTTGTCCATCAGCAGAGATGTCATCATAGCCTAAAGCTTCTAAAGCAGCTTCAAAGTTTGCATCAGGAATTGCTGTATAACGACAATAGTTCTCTGAGAAAATTAAACCAGAATCTACTTGTGTCCAATTGGTTGTACTGTAAGCAGCAGCATCTACCGATACACAGTTTAGATTGTTGTTATTTGTCACATTAAACGTAGTAATGTTTGTATTGTTACCATTTCGGATGTCAATATGCTCTAAAACACCAGTTTGTCCTTCAAATTTTGTTAAAACGCTTAAGCCAGTTAAGTCTAACGAAGTAATTAAGGAACCATTTACTTTTAACCAATCAAGTTGTAGATTGTTTGTAATATCTAGGGTACTCACATCTGTATTGTCAATCCTCAATTCATTCAATAGCGGATTATTTGTGACATCAATTTCCGTAATATCGGTTTTGTACAAACGTAGTTTTTGTAGATTCACATTAGCACTCAAATCTATAGATGCAATGTCTGTTTCAAAGGCTTCTAATATTTGTAAAGAGATGTTGTTACTAACATCTAAAGCGACAATATCATTTGCAGGGCAATCTAATCTGGTTAATGCTGTATTTGCAGAAACATCTAGCGAAGTAAGTTGATTAGCGCCAAGGTCTACAGATTGTAAGTTTACGTTTTGAGATATATCTATAGACGTAATGTCATTTTGATTGGCGGATAACGTTTCTAAAGCAATATTATTAGTTAGATTTAATTGCGTTAAATTATTTCTATCGACATCTAATGTAATTAAGGCTGTAAAATCTTCAATACCTGTTAAATCGCTAATCGATTTGTTTTGGACGTCTAAAGAAGTTACGACTTCAATCAATGCTGTTGGTACTTGTCCGTCTCCATTAACATCGTCATATCCTAAAGCTTCTAATTCAGCTTCAAAATTAGCATCTGGAATTGTTGTATAGCGACAATATACATCGTTAAAACTACTAGTACCATCAATATTTGTCCAGTTTGCAGTACTCCAAGTAGCATCGTCAACCAAAATACAGGTTAAATTCGGATTCCCAGTAGCGATAAAATCTGCATTTGGCATATTAGTATTATTGCCATTTTTGAGGTTTAGATAGGTAAGATTGTTGTTTTCACATTCTAATCGAACCAATGCTGGATTATTAGATATATCTAACTCTGTAAAATTATTATCTGCAATGCGCAACTGTACTAAATTTGGCAAGTTAGAAACATCAATACTATTAAAATTGACACGTTCTATAATGACATTTTCCAAGAGAATATTTTGTGATACATCTAATCCATTTAAGGCTGTGTCTTGGAAAAATAAGGACTTAACATTTGTATTATTAGTTAAATCAATTGTGGTTAAGTTTGTACATCCTCGTAAGTTGATGGTTTCTAAAAGCGGATTATTAGAAACAACTACGGTTGTAAATAAATTGTCTCTTAGATTGATGAATGTTAGATTTGGATTTAGACTTAAATCGATTGCAGTCAGTTGATTGTAACGACCTTCAATAGAAGTTAAACCTGAAATTGCACCTAAATTTAAGGTTGAAACAGTATTGTTGTCAAATATTAGTGTTTGTAGATTTGAATTGTTGCTTACATCCAAACTAGTGAGTAAATTTGTTTCTACATTTAAATCAATAAGTGCAGAAAAATCTTCAATTCCTGATAAATCTGCAATGTTTTGATTGCTTACATCAAGAGCAGTTATTACTTCAATTAATTCGGTCGGTACTTGTCCATCAGCAGTAATATCATCATAACCTAAAGTATTTAAGACAGCTTCAAAATTTGCATCTGGAATTGCTGTATATCGGCAATAATTTTCAGAGAAAGTTAAACCTGAATCTATTTGTGTCCAATTGGTTGTACTATAGGTTGCATCATCTACAAAAACACAATCTAAATTGCTATTACTTGTGATATTAAATGTATTGATATTGATATTATTTCCATTTCGAACATCTAAGCTCGTCAATGTCGTTATATCATTTGCTATTAAGTTTGTAAGCAACGTATTTGCTGTTACATCAAGCGTTGTTAACTTCGTAGAGTATACATCAAGTGTTGCTAGATTCGTATTGGCACTCAAATCTAAAGAAGTGATTTCAGAGTTCCATAAATCTAAATAACTAAGATTTACATTAGTACTTGTATCAACGGTTAATAAATCGCAACTATCACAAGCAAAACGTGTTAAAGCTGTATTGGCAGCTAAATCAATAGATGTACCTGAGTATTGTCGTAATCTAAAATCTTCAAGAAGTGTATTGTTGCTGACATCTAGACTACTAAAAGCATTACCATTTGCAGCCCAAAGTGTTTTTAAGTTGACTAAATTAGATACATCTAAACTTGTTAAGTTGTTATATTGAATTCGCAATGTTTCTAAAGCTGCAAAATCGTTGATCCCTGTTAAGTCAGAGATATTTTGATTGTTAAGGTCCAAACTCGTAATTCCTGAGATATAATCTGTTGGAACTTGTCCGTCACTCGAAATATCATCATAACCCAATGCTTCTAAAGCTGCTTCAAAATTTGCGTCTGGTATTGTAGTATATGGTAATTGATTTACTGTTACAGTTCCCAAATTTAACACACATGAACCTTCTTCAAACGTTGCTCTAAGTTCATACGAACCTTGTGCAAGATTGGTGATATCGGCATTTCCTACATCATCATTAAAGACATACGGATACGTTGTTCCACCATCAATACTGAATTTAATTTCAGATCGAGTGGCTTCATCATCAAAATTTACGCTAATTACACCATTAGTTTGCCCAATATATACGTCTGTAACTCCAGTTACGGAAGCTGTTGGTGTTATGGTACTTTCAAGTGAAACAAAATATACAGCTCCTGAATTTGACGGACTATCATCTTCATTCTGTCCAATCAGTAGTGTAGGATACGAAACAGCAACTGCTCGGTTTGAAAATTCATCCCAACCTGCACCTGAAGTTATTTTAGAAAGTTGTGTCCAGGTATTTGTGCCATCATCTTTAAAAATATACACAGCATCTGTATTACTTGAACCATTTCCAAACGTTCCTACATACAAAAACTCGCCATCTAACATAAGATCAGTTCCAAAGCGTTGATCATTATAGCTATCTTTATCATCATTTTGAATCATAACGCTGTTGGCTTCTAAGTAATCACCATTTGTATCTGCTTTATACACATATACTCTTCCTTGGTCTGGATCAGGAGTGGAAGAAACTTCAAAGTTATACGCGCCAATGGCTAAATAATCTCCTTCAACACTTATACTACAACCAAAGTACTCTGATGTTTGTGTTCCTTGTAATCTATGTGTACGTGACCAAGTTCCATCGTTTGCCTGATCCCATATCTGAACAGAACCTGCAGAGGCATTTCCAACCGAAGAATAATCTTGTGGTCCACCAACATACGCACGTCCATTTTTTATCAATACATCATATCCAAATCGTGCACCATCATAGTTAGATTGTACTTGCGGTTCTAATTTTGTTTCAGTGTATGTAAATGTATTGGTTCCGTCATTTTCATATAAATATGCACAACCACCTGTACAACCATTTCTTGCTCCAACTAGAATCAAATCACCTTCAATAGAAACGGCTTCTCCAAAACGATCTCCAGAAGTACCATCACTAGGTTTAAGAATGGCAACTTCAGTCCAAGTATTCACTCCATTATATTCAAAGACGTAAGCTGCTCCAGTATCTACATTCATTGCATCTAACTGAGAACGTGCGCCGACTACTAAGTAGTTTCCTTCTAGTGCGACTGCAGAACCAAAATTGTCTCCAGAAAAACTATCGCTTGCAGTAAGTATGGTTTGTTGTGTCCAGTTTCCTGAACCGTCATTTGTGTATATATAAACTTTCCCTGCGGCGGATGCATTACTACGTGAAACTACAGCGGCAATATTACCGTCAATCGCTACACGTTCTCCAAATCGATGATTGGAACTTGCATCACTAGCTTTAAATTTAGTAGCGCCTACTGTTGTCGTTGTTACTGTACCAGAAAATTTAGTTTCATCAAATAGGCAATTGGTTTGTCCAATTACACATGAAGTAATAAAAAGTAAGAAATAGAATAGATTTCTTTTCATAAGAATAGAATGATAGGTTAGGATTTTTTATTTAGTTCTTTTAAAAAGTTTTGAAATTCTGAGAGTGATGCTAATTCAGCTTTCATAGCTTCTGTTTTAGATTTTAACTTTTCTAAAGCAGTAGTCTTTTTTTGTTTTTTAGAAAACAGACGATGAAATATTGATTGCGGCTTTTTCATTAAGGATCACTCTTATCAGTTAATGACAGAGCAATACTAAAAACATTTCATGGTAAAAAAAAGAAATGATAGGGTGCAGAATAGGGTGCAATATTTTTAAAATATTGATTATATGGATTTTACAAAATCATCTAACGAGTCTTGCGCGGATAAGTTTAATTTCTTTTTTAGACGAAAACGCGTAGATTTTATAGCTTCTAAACTAGTTTTTCTAAGTTCAGAAACTTCTTTTCTTGTCAATCCTAGTTTGATGAAAGAGCAGACTTCAATATCGGTTTTTGTCAAGTTTGGGTGTTTTTCTCGAAGTCGTTTTAAGAACTCATAATTGAGTGTTTCAATGTTTTGTTTTAGCAATACTAATTTTGAATCTTCTAGTTTATCAGCTTTCAATTCGGCAAGAATTCCTGTTAATGATACACCTTCTTCCTGTTTGGAAAGTTTATTAAGGTTTTCAGTAATTTTTTCTTTGGTATTTAAATGAATGATGGTTTCTGCCATCAATTCGGTGATTTCTTCTTTTTTAGAGCTTATTTCAGTACTCAATTTATCAATTTTAGAATTGAGTTCTTTTGCTTCTAATTGTTTTCGAATACGTAATTTTTTTAAATATTTATTTCCAAAATATATGATCACAACAACCATGAATAAACTTATGATAAATAATGCTAGATACCATTTTTTCTGTAATGATTCGTTTTCAGTTTTAAGCAGTAATACTTCTTTTTCTTGCGCAAACTGAATACTATCTTTATATCGTTCTTTTTCAAAGGAATGATTCAATTCTATTTCGCGAATTTCTCTAGCTTTACTGATATTAAAAATGCTATCATAAGCTTTTGAATAACGTCTGTAATCTTCTAAGGCATTGTAATAATCTTTACGCTTATTGTGTATCAAACTACGTCTCTTAAACGACAAAACATATCTGCGACCTAGTTTTTCAGCCTTTGCAATATTGAGTGATTTGTTGATATGAAAAAGAGCTTTTTCATAATCTTTTAATTCAATAAAAATTTTTGCCAAATTGTAATGAGACGCAACTATTGATGTCTTTTTTTGAATGCCTGTTACAAAATTTAGATTTTTTAATTGCAACTCCAATGCTTCGTAATATCGTTTTTGACGAATATATAAGTTGCTCATATTGGACATTACTTGATGAACTCCTTCTTCATAATTAGCTTCAGTATAGTATGCTAATGTTTTATCTAAAAAATATTTTAAAGAATCTACTTCATCGTTAGCTTTATAAGCTCTTGATAATATATTATAGTTATGTCCAATACTTTTACTGCGTTTTAATTTTGAATTAATTGCGATGGCTTTGCGTAATATCTTTCTAGCTTTTTCGAATTCTTCTTGATAAATCAATATATTACCAATATTATTATAGCTAGATGCCAAACCGATAGAATCATTGTATTTTTCAAAAATGGGTAATGCTTCATAGTAATAGCGAATTGCCTCAGAATAATTAGCACGTCTGCGAGCAATTAAACCAAATTGTTGTGAAATTTCTGCTTTCTGTATATCCGAATTGTATTGCTGTTTAGTAGTCGCAATTATATTTCGTGCTTTATTAAGGTATGATGCAACAAGATTAAAATCTCTACGAAGTTGATAACTACCCAACTCTAGATAAAGTGCGACTTTGGTTGAATCGTTTTGCGCATTGGCTATCTTTTTTTCAAATGCCACTACAGTGGAATCTTTCTCTTGCGCAAAACATACGAAAGATTGCAATAAAAAAACTATAAATAGGAGATAGGCCGTACGCATTTGTATGATAGGTTGTTATACAAAGCTAACTATAAGTTCTAATGAATACAAAATTGTTCTATATACTATTTCCCAATACAGAAATTAGCGAAAATGTTTCCAAGCAAATCGTCACTTGTAATTTCACCTGTAATTTCACCAAAATGATATAAGGCTTGTCTAATATCAATTGCCATTAAATCACCAGATAATCCAGATTCTAAACCATAATGAACTTTGTCAATTTCTTCTAAAGCTTTTAATAATGCATCGTAATGGCGTGTGTTGGTAATAATTGTTTCATTATTACGTAAAGCGCCTGTGTTTACAAATGAAACAAGCTTTTCTTTTAAGGAATCAACACCGATGTTTTCTTTAGCAGAAAGCAATAATAAATTATCGAACTTGAATGTATTTTTGATAAATGTTGCATCACCTTTATCAATTTTGTTGGAAACAATAACAATTGGCTTTTGCGGAAACTTATTTTGAAGCTTATGAATTTCCTGTAACATTACTTTTGATTTTGCTTCATCATTAGATAGGAGTGAAGCATCAAATAAGTAAATAACCACTTGTGCTTGTTCAATTTTTTCAAAAGTTTTCTGAATTCCAATACTTTCCACCACATCTTTCGTTTCCCGAATACCAGCCGTATCAATAAATCGGAACGAAATTCCATCAATAACCAATTCATCTTCAATCGTATCACGTGTAGTTCCAGCAATATCTGAAACAATAGCACGTTCTTCGTTCAATAAAGCGTTCAATAAGGTAGATTTTCCAACATTTGGTTCACCAACAATCGCAACAGGAATTCCGTTTTTAATTACGTTTCCAACCGCAAAAGAATCAATCAAGCGTTTTAAGACAAATTGAATACGTTTTACCAAGGTTTTAAACTGCGTACGATCAGCAAATTCAACATCTTCTTCGGCAAAATCGAGTTCTAACTCAATTAAAGAAGCAAAATTCAATAATTCTTCACGCAAGTTTTTAATTTCATTACTAAATCCACCACGCATTTGCTGCATGGCTAATTGATGTGATGCTTCCGAATCACTTGCAATTAAATCTGCAACAGCTTCGGCTTGTGATAAATCGAGTTTTCCGTTTAAAAAAGATCGTAAGGTAAATTCTCCTGCATTAGCGTTTCTACAGCCATTACGCAATAGTAATTGAATGATTTGTTGTTGAATGTATACAGAACCATGACATGAAATTTCAATCGTATTTTCGCCAGTATACGAGTTTGGTCCTTTAAATAAAGAGACTAAAACTTCATCCAAATAACGATCTTCATCAATAATATGACCTAAATGGATGGTGTGCGACTTCTGCTTGCTTAACTTTTTATTTCGAATAGATTTAAAAAGTGGTTCGCAAATAGTAATGGCATCTTTTCCAGAAACTCTAATTACTGAAATTGCTCCAGCGCCAGAAGGTGTTGCCAAAGCCACAATCGTATCATTTGGAATCATAATGAATTAATTTGTGCAAAAGTAGGAATAAAGTTTTGAGTTTAAAGCATAAAATTCACATGTCTTGTTTAAGTAGCAAAGCAGAAAAAATAGTATTCTTAAACCGTTTTAGGTACCATATAATTTTGATCGTTTATTAATATTGAGCAATAGTATCTATATTTTTAGTGTTCTCTAATAATTTGATTAAATTACACATCCTTACTCGTAAACAAGATTAAACATTGAATACAACTTTAAAAAACAGAAAGAAATGGTATGAACATATTCCTCATGCTGTAGTGATCGTATTTTTAATCATAGTCTTTGTGACACTTCTTACATACCTTATTCCTGCGGGAGAATTTAAACGTATGTTAGTTGAAGGACGCAATCGAGTTATCCCAAATTCTTACACAACTATTCCTAATACACCTATAGGTTTTTTAGATATGTTTAAAGCCATTCCACAAGGTTTTAAAGCAGCTATTGAAGTTATGTTTGTCGTTTTTTCTGGAGGAATTATGTTTGGGATAATGGAACGCATCAAAGCTATTGAAAATGCAGTTGGAACATTTGTAAAAAAGCTTGGGCAAGAAAAAAAGTATCTTGCCGTAGTTATTATGACATTTATTTATGGCGCCTTGGGTGTTTTTGTTGGATACGAACATAATATAGCAATGGTTCCTATTGCTGCAGTTGTAGCTTTAGCACTTGGTGGCGATTTAATATTGGCAGCTGGAATTTCAGTAGGTGCTATTACTATTGGCTTTGGATTGTCGCCAATAAATCCCTATACAGTTGGTGTTGGACATAAAATTGCGGAACTTCCTTTATTCTCAGGCGCTTTGTTAAGAAGTATTTTATGCCTTAGCGCACTTAGTTTTTTAGCTTTCTATAATGTTAGATATCTTAAAAAAATTACTGCAAACCCAGAAAAAAGTTTAGGTAAAGGTTTAAATATTGATGGTATTTCACTTTCAAAACCTATCAATGAATATAAAATATCAACTAATAATTGGTTAGTGATATCTGTATTTATAATTGGTTTGTCTACAATTTTATATGGTGTTTTCAACTTAAAATGGTATCTCAATGAAATTTCTGCTATATTTTTAATGATAGCGATTGCTTCGGGAATTATTGGTAGAATGAATACGAATACATTTAGTGACACATTACTAAAATCGGTATCGTATGTTGCACCAGGAGCTTTTATGGTAGGATTTGCAACAACGATAAAAATATTATTAGAAATGGGACATATTAGCGACACAATCTCATTTCATTTATCAGAATTATTGAAAGATTTGCCGTTATATATTTCTGCCGTTTGTATGGCTATATCACAAAGTTTCATTAACTTTTTTATTCCTTCGGGAAGCGGACAAGCACTTGCTACATTACCCGTAATGATTCCTTCTGGAGAAGTTATTGGGCTAACAAGGCAAACCACTATTTTGGCATTTCAAATAGGAGATGGAGTTTCTAATTTAATCAATCCAACACTTGGCGGATTAATCGCTATGCTTAGCATGTGTCGAGTTCCAATAGATAGATGGTTTAGATTTATATTTCCAGTTGCTTTGACCATATTTATTTTTTCAGCAATCACACTCGTAATAGCAGTATTAATAGGTTATAATTAATTATGAACGTAACGACAATATTAAGTCATCTAGTAAGCTTTCCTGTATTAGGAGGCGAGAGTAATTTGAATATTATTCATTGGATTAAAGAATACATTGAATCTCATGGAATAGCAACAACACTAGTTCCAAACGAAGAAAATACAAAAGCGTCTTTACACTGTAGAATTGGTCCTGCAGTTGATGGCGGAATTATTCTTTCAGGTCATACAGATGTTGTCCCAGTAAAGGGACAAATATGGAATACTGATCCGTTTGTTTTAACTGAAAAAGAAGGAAAGCTCTATGCACGTGGTAGTTGTGATATGAAAGGTTTTGTAGCTTGTTGCTTGGCTGCTTTGCCGGTTATGATAAAAGCTGATCTAAAAAAACCGATCTATTTTGCATTTAGCTATGATGAAGAAATTGGTTGTCTAGGAGCTCCAGATTTAATAGCAGACATTAAAGCGACTTATAAGGAAACTCCTAAGTATGCTATTATTGGTGAACCATCTTTATTAGAACCTGTCATTGGAAAAAAAGGTATCTGTTATGTAAAAACAGAAGTAAATGGATCGGCAGGACATAGTAGTGGAATTCACAAAGAAGTAAGTGCTATTCATGAAAGTACACGATTAATAGCGTGGTTGGAAAACAAAATGCAGGCAATGGCTACTACTTCCGTTGATGATCGTTTTTCTCCACCACATTCTACAATTCATGTAGGACAAATAAAAGGTGGTGTGGCAACTAATATTGTTGCTGATTATTGTGGCTTTGAATGGGATATTCGTGTAATTCCAAAAGATGATATTCATCAAGTTTTTGAAGATTATTTTGCTTTTTGTGCGGAAAGAGAAGTGGAAGTTCGAAAAAAGTTTGCTGATTTTAAAATAACAAATACATTAATTCATCCGCCAGTTCCTGCGTTAGATACCAAAGAAACGGATAGTATTGTTGGATTAGTACAGAAGTTAACAGGAAATAATAGTTGGCAAACTGTGGCTTATGCTGCTGAAGCTGGACAGTTTCATGAAGCTGGGTATGAAAGTATTATTTGTGGTCCAGGAAGTATAGAACAAGCACATCGCGCTAATGAATTTGTAACACAAGAACAATTGGATCTTTGTGTTGTCATGTTAGAAAAATTAGTTAACGAAATGCAGTCTTGAAATGATAACTTTTTAACGAGCTTAGGATAATTTTTTATGAGCTTAAAATTATAATCAATTGATAAAGTGTAACAAAATAGATTTTTTTGTGTCATATAATCATCAATCAATAAAAAATACAATCATGAGAAGAAAAGATAATCAACTAATGGTCATTACGCATTTAACACAATTGTCAACCTTTGTTATCGGTTTTGGTAGTTTAATCATTCCGTTAATTTTATGGGCGAGTAATAAAAATGATGTAGATGAAATGGATCAACAAGGAAAAGAAATTATTAACTTTCAAATTAGCATGATTATTTATGCAATTATAAGTATTCCGTTAATTTTTGCTTTCGGACTTGGACTTTTAACGCTTATTGCTGTTGGAATTTTATCTTTTGTAATGCCAATTGTAAACGCAATTAAAGTAAGTAACGGTCAAGAACCAAGTTATCCGTTGTCAATACAGATATTATCATAATTTAGTCTTCTGATCTTTAAGTTAGTTAATAAGAAGATATAAAAAAGCCGTTATACACATCGTATAACGGCTTTCTCTATATAAAATACGTTGTTTTATATTAATTGTTCAACATTACTGGCATCACTAGCATAGTAATATGTTCTCCTTCTTCTAAACCGTCGATAGGTGTTAAGATTCCTGCACGATTAGGTAAAGACATTTCTAAAGAAACATCATCAGAACCTAAATTGTTTAGCATTTCTGTTAAGAAACGAGAGTTGAAGCCAATTTGCATGTCATCACCTTGATAATCGCAAGTTAAACGCTCTTCAGCTTTGTTTGAGTAATCTAAATCTTCAGCAGAAATATTCAATTCAGCTCCAGCAATCTTTAAACGAATTTGGTGTGTTGTTTTGTTAGAGAAAATACTAACACGACGCACAGAGTTTAAGAATTGATTTCTATTGATTTCTAATTTATTAGGGTTTTCCTTCGGAATTACCGCTTCATAATTAGGATATCTTCCATCAATCAAACGACACGTTAATACGATATTGTCAAAGATGAATTTTGCATTACTTTCATTATATTCAATCGTAACGTCTTCTTCGCTAGCGCCTAAAATACCTTTTAACAATGTTAAAGGTTTCTTTGGCATGATAAATTCAGCTACTTGAGAAGCTTGTAAATCTGTACGTTGGTATTTTACCAATTTGTGAGCATCTGTTGCTACAAACGTTAAGTTTTCTGGTGAAAACTGGAAAAATACACCACTCATTACGGGACGTAAATCATCATTTCCAGAAGCAAAGATTGTTTTGCTAATGGCAGTAGCCAATACATGACCAGCAATTGTTGTTGCGCTTGGATCTTTTAATTCAACTGTTGCAGGAAACTCGGCTCCATCAGCGTATGCTAAAGCATATTTACCGTGGTTAGAGCTAATTTCAACCGTATTATTTTCTTCTACCACAAATGTTAGTGGTTGTTCAGGAAAGGTTTTTAAAGTATCTAATAATAACTTTGCAGGAACAGCAATATTTCCTGTGCTATCTGATTCTACGTTTAAAACGGATGACATTGTCGTTTCTAAATCAGTAGCAGTTACCTTCAATTCATTTTCATTCAATTCAAAAAGGAAATTTTCTAAAATAGGTAAGGTATTACTATTATTAATAACGCCTCCTAAAACTTGAAGCTGCTTTAATAAGTATGTACTTGATACAATAAATTTCATGTGTTTTTGTTCTATTTAATGTTCAAAAATAATTCTTCCCATGTAAATAACATAGCTTTTTAGCTGTAAATTCATGCGAAAAGAATCACATTGTTATATTCCTACAAATATATCTTAAAAGTCGTTGTAAAGAAAGGAAACTTATTAACAAACTATTTTGCAAACTTACGCTTACGCAGATAGGTAAATACAATACCAAAAATAGCAAGGATAATTAGTGGAAACCCAATGTTTACAAGTTGCCAGTACGATTTTTCGGCAATGACTTTTTCAGTATCTAAGAAAGCTAATTTTAATTCCTTGGAACGAATGTTTATAAGTCCGTTGTTGTCTAATAGGTAATTTACAGAATTTAATAAGAATTCTTTGTTTCCATATTGACGTTTTGTGACAATATCAAAACCTAATTCTTGCGGTCTGCCACGCGTTACTTGATTTTTGATCACATCACCATCTGCAATGACTAACATCTTAGATTCACCTTCAGTTTTATTATCAGAAAGCTTAAATGGTTTGATACGATTTTTATACACAGATTCAAAAGTTCCTTCCAATAAAACAGCCAAATTTTGATTGCCTTTGCCTTCGTAAGCTTCTAGTTTTGGTTCGTTTTCTATAATTGACAGCGAAATTGGCTTTGGAACACCTTCCAATTTTGAAGCTGCCGAACTTTTTAATAAAACAGTTTTCTTCGTACTACTTTTTAAAAGATCAATTTGGTTGGCAAATTCAAAACGTACTAAGTTAGTATTGTTTGTAATAGGATGATCTACAGAAGGTTTTACTAACGGATTGTAGCGCCACTGAATTGGTAAGTACTGAGTTTCTTTTCCTTCGCCAACAGCCATAATAATTGGTGCACATTGCATATCATTGACCAATTTTGGATTGATTCGGATACCGTATTCAAAGAAAAAATCATTCAATCGTAAATCTCTTGGAAAAGCCAAAGAAGCACCACTTTCACTATACAAACTATCCATCTCTGCCACAGTGTTTTCTAACAACCATAACGACTTTCCGCCACGCATCGTGTATTGATCTAAAACATACTTTTCATCATCTGAAAATGCTTTGGTTGGCTTAGGAACAATTGCTAAGTCGAAACGTTTTAGGTTTTCTAATGATTTTTCGGGATTATCAGGAAAAGCACTCAAATCGAAAGGAGCAATTTTATAATAGTCTTTGAGAGTTTGTAAAAAACTTGCGATATACAAATCGTCTAATTCTCCATTTCCTTTTAAAATAGCAATTGTTTGTTTGTCTATGATCGTTAATTTCGTAAAAGCATCTGCAAAAGCATACTCTAAATGTTGTACGGAACTAGCAATTTTTTCATCATCAGAATTTGCCAGATTGTTTTTGTACAATGGAACTCTTACTGTTTTATTACCGTGACTTGCAATTGCCCAAGGATATACGGCTTCTCGCGAAATTTTATTAGTAACTTCTTCAGTTATGTATTTCGGATCCATGCCGTTATTTGCTAAAAATTCGATAGCATTTTCTTCAATAGGATCTACGTAGGTATATTTTACGTTTGGGTTATATGCTGAAAATTCTTCTAATAATTGTTCTGTTTCATCAGCCAAACGTTTGTATTCTGCTGGTAATTCTCCTTTTAAGAAAATGGTAATAACTACAGGCGAATTGACTTCTGCAAGCGTATTCTTAGAAGCTTCCGAAAGCGTGTAACGTTTGTCTTGCGTTAAGTCAAAACGTGTAAATACGCTACTTGCAATAGCATTTAGAATGATTAGTCCAACAAAGACTAAAAGTATTTTAACCTTAGTATTGAGTTCTTTCTTCAAACTTATCGTTTTTTTAATTGTAATACTGTTAAGAATAAAAAGAATAGCGTGACACTTATAAAATACACAACATCTCTTGTATCAATAACACCGCGCGCAATGCTATCAAAATGACGTTTCATACCAAATTTCTCTACAGTAGCACTAAAATCTCCAAAAATGTCAGCATTTGCTATGCCTTCAAAACCAAAATACATCACGAAACAGATAAATACAGCTGCGATAAATGCCACAATTTGATTTTGAGAAAGCGTTGATGTAAATACACCAATACTTGTATAAGCAGCAATTAAAAATAGCAAACCAAAATAGGAGCCAAGTGTACTGCCTATGTCAAGGTTTCCAACTGGGTTTCCTAAACTCCAAACAGTGTACACGTATAATAATGTTGGAATTAACGCTAATATGATCAATACTAACGAACCAAAATATTTTCCAAGCACAATTTGCCAACCAGAAATAGGCTTTGTCAATAATAATTCTAATGTTCCCAAGCGTTTTTCTTCTGAAAAACTACGCATGGTAATTGCCGGAATTAAAAAGATGAAAATCCATGGTGCTAAGGTGAAGAAAGGTGTTAAATCGGCAAATCCGTAATTAAACACATTAAATTCACTCTTAAAAAACCATAAGAATAATCCGTTTAGGACTAAAAACAAGGCAATAACCAAGTATCCAATGGACGAAGAGAAAAACGAATTAATTTCTTTTTTTAGTATTGCGAACATTTACTTCTTTTTTAATACAATAATGTCTTGATATGATAAGGTGTTTTCAGTTCTTCCTGACCAAGTTCCAGGAAAATAATGCTTGACTTGAAAACCTTTTGTTTCAAACTGTTTAAAAATATATTCTTTATCAAATGCGACGTTGGCTTCTTTCACCTTTTTGTCCATCAACGCATAGTGTTCATGAGTTATACTGAAATTCATTTTACTAGATGACATCAACTTTCGAGAAGTTTCATCCAAAATAAAAAAAGTAGCCAAACAAATTTTTTCTGTATCCAAAACGCGATGAATTTCTCCTAGATAATGCAAAACATCATTAGGCATCATATGTGTAAATACAGAAGTTAAAAAGGCAAAGTCAAAGCTTGAAGCTTCGTAAGGAAATATAAAATCTTTGGCTTCTTTAGAGGTATTTAAGTTGTATAAATCATTCTTTAATGGCGTATGTGTAAACCTAAAATTCGGATATTTAGAACTAATATTCTCAGTACACCAATTGACACCTTGTGCAACGACATCAAAACCTTCGTAGTTTCCTTCTTCGTTTAAAAATGTGGTAAATGGTATTGCCATTCTACCTATTCCTGAGCCAATATCTAAAATACGGCTGTTTGGTTGAATGTTTCCGTACTCTTTAAAATAGGTAAAAAAGGTTTCTCCAATTTCTATATAATTTCCGGGACCAGTATATACATATCCTTTTGGTGGTTCGAGTTCGTGACGTTTTCTAAAAAGATCAATAGGAAAATATACTACCTTTCTCAGTAATAATCGTTGTTTGGGTGATAAAGAATAATATAATGATCTTAGCATATATTTTTTTAACTAATCATTCTTTTTACAGAATGTATGAATGTCTAACGTTTGGTTATGCGTTCTAGTATTTTAATTAGGATAAACTCACTAATTTATCAACACTCCATGCTTGCGGCTTGTCATTAAACATAGCTTTGGTTTGCTTCCAAACGTTTTTAAATAATTCTGAATTTCTATATGCTTCCAAGTTATCTACATGTTGCCAATGACTGTATGTAAAGAAAATTTCAGGATTAGTTTTATCTTGATACAACTCTAAAAATTCACAACCTTCACGATCTTTTATCGATTGTTTCTTTTCCTCAAACATAGCCAAAAAATCAGGAATATATTTTGAATGAAAACTCATTTTAACAATACGTACAAACATAGTTTATGAAAAATTAATAGTTATGGTATCTCTAAATTGCAAACCAAATAGGCTAGAAGCACTACCAACAGTTTGCGGATTACTTTTATAAATTGCCAACTCTAAAAAGTTAGCCGAATTAAACAGTGCTAATTTTTTACCATCTTCTTCTCGTTTATGTCGTTCTACATTAAAATTAATAGAGTCGCTATAACGTTCATGAATGGTTTTAAATTTATAATTACGCGCCGAAATCTCAAAATTACGTCCTTTTCCAACATCTTTAAATATTTTTCGCGTAATATTTGTCACAACATTTCCATAGTTATCAATATAAATGACATTTCCAATGATTTGTGAATCGTCTGTATTAATAACAGGTTTAATGTCCGTTAAATGTTTTATTTCATGAATGGTCTTTCCAATCACTTCCAGCGTTCCGCCACGTGCAATATGACAAGCAACTTGTACAAATACATCTAAAACTGGAAAATTGGTTTCTAAACGATCGTGAATATTAATTTCTACAATCTTTTCAGGAACAATCTCGGAAGCAATCAAACTCATAATTCCATTATTGGCACACACAAAAAAATGACCGTCTAATTTTACGGCAATATGTTTATTTTCAGGATTCAATTCAGAATCAATCCCAATAATATGAATACTTCCTTTTGGAAAGCTATTAAAAGCATTTTGAATGATGTATGCAGCTTCAGTAATATTAAAAGGATTCACACTATGTGAGATATCAACAATACGTATATCGTTTAGTTCACTATAAATAGCTCCTTTAACTGCGCCCACAAAATGGTCTTTCTCCCCAAAATCAGTTGTCAGTGTTATAATTGCCATTGATGAATTGTTGATATTTTTTTAAATTTATTCTCTGAACTCAATTATACTTTTTTTATTGCCCAAAAAGTGTTTGTTTTTTAGTACTGTTTGCATTTTTTTTCCGTTTTATAGCTAAGCTATCAAGTCAAAAAAGTGTTTATCAGGACTTAAAACCTTTAAATTTCGCTTAAATTCCAAAAGTTTAAACGAGTTCAATTAAAAAATGGTAAGTTTGTGTTGCAAATCTAAAAAAACAAAACGGAAATCTAACCTTAATACGAGTCGCTTTTGAACGAAATTATTTTTGAACTTTCTGAGATCAGTCCAAGAGAGTTTTTTGGTCACCAAAACACCAACATAGAATTGCTAAAAAAATACTTCCCTAAACTCAAAATTGTAGCCAGAGGAAATAAAATAAAAGCATACGGAGATGAAGCCTTATTAGAAGAGTTTGACAAACGTCTTACAATGTTAATGGAGCATTTTGGGAAGTACAACAAAATTGACGAAAATGTCATTGAACGTGTATTAACAAGTGAAAGTGCTAAAGATTATGATACGTCTGCTTCAAGCGGAGAAACTTTGGTACATGGCCACAATGGTAAATTAATTAAAGCAATTACAGCCAATCAGCGTAAGTTGGTTGAGTTGATGAATAAAAATGATATGGTTTTTGCTATTGGTCCTGCAGGAACTGGTAAAACCTACACAGGAGTTGCATTAGCCGTAAGAGCTTTAAAGAATAAAGAAGTAAGAAGAATCATTTTAACACGTCCGGCTGTAGAGGCAGGAGAAAGCTTAGGTTTTTTACCTGGAGATTTAAAAGAAAAACTCGATCCGTATATGCAACCGTTGTATGATGCATTGCGTGATATGATTCCGCCAGAAAAATTAGCTAAATACATAGAAGATGGTACGATTCAAATAGCACCAATGGCATTTATGCGTGGACGTACGCTTGATAATGCTTTTGTGATTTTGGATGAAGCACAAAATACGACACATGCGCAAATGAAAATGTTTTTGACGCGTATGGGTAAAAATGCGAAATTCATGCTTACTGGCGATCCAGGACAGATAGATTTACCAAGACGTGTAATTTCTGGGCTAAAAGAAGCTTTACTTGTCTTAAAAGACATTAAAGGAATCGGAATCATTTATTTAGATGATAAAGATGTAGTTCGTCATAGATTAGTGAAGAAAGTTATTGAAGCGTACAAGAGTATTGAACATCAGAACTAAACTTTGACTTCGTTCAGTTTTCTATAGAAAGAATAAATCAACAAATATCCAAACGTCACTTCGAGTGATTTTCGTCGAAAACTGTATAGAAGTGCTAAGAAATTATCAAGGTTGAATGTAAAAGTATTTTCAAATTAACAAACAACACACAACAAGCAGTTGGTTAATTTGCTACCATCTAATTTTCAGTAATTTACGGAATTAGGAGTCCGAAAAAGGGTCGATTTCTATGCTTTTCGGTACTCTGAAACGGTACTCTTGTAGCTCCTTAAAGTCATCTTATTTTCACTAGATTTTTCAGCATTCAAAAAATCAATTTTTGGGTGTAAATATATTGCTAAATGACTATCAGTTTTACTATTTATTTCTAATAAAATCATACGAAAAATGATAAGAAATAAACAAACAAAAAGAAAATCTATTTTAGATGGATTAGATTTGGATTCCATTCCAAAGTCTACCAAACCGTTAATTGATAAGAAAAAAATATTAAAGCATCCAGTCACAAAATTAGTTATCTGTGGAATTGCTATTTACGGAATACTCAAAATTTCTAAATATTTTGTAAACGGGTATGCAGAACTAATCAGAGCCACAAAAAACTTGCGTAATGCTCGTAATCAATAAATTTAATACTCCATTTTGTTTTACTGCAATTCGAAGCTGTTTAATCTTAACAGCTATACCTTTTAGTTCGATTTCTTTTGAAACGCTTCCAATGATCATTAAATGAACTAGTCACATCAGTTAAGTGTGGTTGGTTTTCTTTTGTTGATCAAACTTTCCAGCTGTTAATCTGTTGGTGTTTATGCTTGTAATATAATAGACTAATACCCAAGGCAAAACTGTCAAATGGAATTAAAATTAAGAAAGTAAGTATCTTAAAATTAAAGTTATTATTAAAGTGAGAGTCTCAATCTATACAATTGAGACTCTTTTTATTTACAAAAAATTGTGCTCCATCTACTTCCGATCTTACATAGTAGTCATAATTTTCGTCAGGCATATTACCATAAGAGAAAAAATTATCTCGATGAATTAATATTTTGACGAGAATTCCTTTTGATTTAGGAGTTGATTTATATATTACTATGTCATTTTTTTTATACATTCTATAAAAATAGTTTTTTAATCTTGAAGAAGCCCCAAGTGTAAAATTCTTCCGCCAGTTTGTGACACAGGATTCACATTTTTCCCTATAATAACTCCTTTCTCTGGTGCAAAGTATTCTTCTGTAACATCCCCAAAAATATTTCTGAGTGTTGCTATTTTAGTTCCTTTTTCGACTACTTCCGTTAATTTAGCATGAACTGTAAGCAATCCACCTTTAGCAGTATATATCCAATAAGATTTCTGACAAATCATCGTTTCTTCGTCATTTTCTTCTACTTCACAATCAAGTAAGTTTAAATAACCCAATAAATTGTAAATTCCAGTAAGTCCATCACGAATCAATCCTTTTTGAAATAAATTAGGATCTCCTACTTCCATTGTAATCGCAGGAATACCTAATTCATCTGCGGTACCTCTTAATGTGCCATCACTAGGAGGATTGTGTACAATGATCTGTGCATTTTGTAGTAATGCCATTTTCTGAACTACTTCATCTTTCATGTCTGCTCTTACATAATACGAATTTATTCGACCATTGCTAGCAGTATGTAAGTCCACCAAATAATCAAACTGATGAATAATTTTATGAACCACTTGCCACGTATATGCCTGACTTACATTTCCATTTTCCGATCCTGGCATGATGTGATTCAAATCTACATCATCAATAAATCTTCGCTTGTTTCTCACATACGAAGGAACATTCACTACTGGAATCCCGACAATAGTTCCTTTAAGTTCACTCGTATCAATTTCGCTAAACAGTTTTTGAATTACAGAAATCCCATTCAATTCATTTCCATGTACAGCTGCTGTGACACCTACAGTTTTTCCTTCTTTAGCACCTTTAGCAACAATAACAGGAATGCTTATAGGACTCCCTAATCCATCTTCAACAATTTTAAGCCAATACCGTGTGATGGTTTCTTTCTCAATAGCTTCAATATTAATTTCCTCAACATACAGAGGAGTAGGTATATAATCATTTTTCATTTGTTTTTTCTATAATAAAATTCATTAATTCATTTACAGCTTCTTGAACAACTGTAATTCCTTTATTTTTGTGAAATTGATAGATTCCTCCAACACTTGTGACGTTGATTTCGGAGAGAATTCTTTTCCCTTCATCGTTAGTTAGTGTATCAATTCCGTACATTCCAATTCCTAATTCCTTTAAAAAAGGGTTTATTTTTTTAACAATATTCTTTTCTTCAGTTGTAATTCGTGTGTCAACAGAAGAACCTCCACTAGAAATATTACACAACCACGAATTAGAAGCAGGTAATCGTAATGTTGCACCAATAATTTTACCATTGATAACTACGATTCTTTTGTCTCCTTTGTGTACTTTTTTAAGATATTTAACTGCCAGATATTCAATATTTTTTTGATTCAATTCCTTTAAAAAGGAATATTTTGGCGTTTTTTCATTTCCTACCCAAACAAGTTCGTTATTTAATTTTATAATACCTTTTCCTCCGTAGGAATTGATAGGTTTTAAAACAATTTCCTTATGAGTCTCTGTAAAATCAATAATGTCATCCACAGTTTTACATAATCGCATAGGAGGACATAATTCAGGAAAATTCAACAAATACTTTTTAGTTCCTGCTATTTCAATTCCTGAAGGTTGGTTAATAATAATTTGATTTTTGAATATTTCTCCCAAAAAACCAAGTTGTTCTTTTGATAATGGAGGTGGCAATCGTAACCAAATAATATCATATTCAGCAACTACTTTTTTACAGTATTTCTCTTTAAAAAAAGCACCATTTTTAGTAAACTTAAAAGTAGCATCAATAGTTGTTACCCATAAAGAATCAATTGATCTATTTTCTAAAAACAAGTTATTTTCAGAAACACCTAATGAAGCGATATCCAAAGAAGCGCAAAGTTCATGTTGCACCATTTCACGTGCCATAATGTAAAGTGAATTTTCAATAGTATGCGCGCTGTGATCGGTTAAAATAAGAATGCTAAACTTTTTCATTAATGAATTTTAATTTCATCCAATAAACTTTGGTCATTATTCAAACTTTTGAAAAGATCAAACTTAAAAACACCTTTAGTATTGATCAATGTTTTTGCCATTTTATCAATTGCAACTGTTGATAAAACTGTTTGAATGTATGCTTCAATCAAATCATCTAAGCCTAAACCTAACTTGTTGAAATCGCGTCTATCCATTAACAATAATCTTTTTGCATCACTTCCCCAAGAACCATCTTTTTCTTTATAGGAAAGGTTTGTTCCTAACATTTCCCAACTATCCGAACCGCCATCAATATGGTCTTTTAGCGGTGCTTTCGCTCTACGTGCATAAGCTACCAAGGGTAAAATACCCTTTTTTGTGGAACTTACCATCAATCGTACATCGGCAATATAAGTTTCGTTTTTTAGGTTTGGAATCATTCCCACATGATACAATTTTCCTGAAGAAGTAACGCTACTCCAATTAGAATTTCCAATCAAACTTTGAATGATAAATAAATCATAATCAAACTCTAACTCCATAAAATCCTCTAATTCTTTTTCATTGATAATAGTATAAACACCTTGTCCAGCATTGCTATAGGGAACTTTAATCACTGCTTGTCCGCCCAACTTATTTACCCATAATGGAATTTCTTCTTTTCGTACATCCCAAATGGTTTCAGGAGTGTTTATTTTCAAGCCAAAAGGTTTCAATTCGGCATTAAAAATGTCATACGCTTTTGCGGCAACCATTTTATTACGCCCACCAGCCAAGCATACAATCGAAGGGTTCAAAATCTTTGTCTTCGTGTTCAATGGAAGTCTATTCCACGGTTTTTGTGTTAAGTAACGAAATGCAGCACGAATTGGAATAGGTTTTTCATTTTCATCAGTTTTTATATACATGATACCATCTTCAAAAAACACTTTGGGATCTGGATCGTCTTTGTGAAACGCAATACAATGTACAGACTCTTTCATGACATCTGCAATAACCTTTGCATAGCCAAATACTTCAATTTCATTTTTATCATAGATAACCGCTAAATTACCTTTTACATTTTTTATCTTTTTGATGTACGGTTTAAATGTGCGTTCTACCATTAAGCGATAACTTCCCTGCTCATCATTATCGTCTAACAAAGGCATGGATTTTTGACCTGAAGGACAGGAATTATTTTCAATCACTACCATTTGACGTTTTCCACCAGAGGAAGTTACATTTAGTAAATCAGCTCCACCCCATTGGAAATACTTGCACCTGTAGTTGAGAACTTCTCTTAATTTATCTTTATTTACAGATGGATGTAAGTGACAATAGCGCGTAACAATTAAATCCCTATCTAGGTTAAAAAAGAACTTTACCATTGGGTGAATAGTAGCATTTAAAGCTTTAGGATACCAGTGATCTGTTGGCTCAAAATCATTTGGATTGACAATCATTTTGATTAATTATTTTTAGTGTTTTTATATATTTATTCATGCTAGGGAATATTGCTACTCTCTAACATGAATATTTTAATTTATTATTCCGTTAATTTTAAAGCTGTGATGACATATGTAGTATACGAATCTCCTTCCTCGTCCTCCTCTTCAACGGTTTTATAGGTTACATTAAAGTTTTTGTTTTCAAATTTCTTTGACATCAGATCGTATACTTTCAAAACATTCTTATCAACTTCTTGAAATTCTAGTGTTTCATCATTACTGTCTGTAAAATAGTAAACGCCATCTTCGTAGCCATCATACGTAGCTTCTACAGTAGTATTTTGATAGGTTGTCATAAAAAATACTGCTACAGTTGAGATAATTATTGTGATTGTTTTCATTGTTTTTTTGTTTTAAAATATTTATAAATGCTAAACTCCGATAGCCTATGTCAAATTGAGATCGGATTACTCTAGTAAATCACTAATTCCTAGTAATTACAATACATGACATTGTATTTATCTTTCTTAAAAAAGTTGAAATAAACAATTAATGGTTATTGTGATTATATAAAATTGTATGTGCTTGTATTTCTTAAAGCGTCAAAAAAATTACAAACGAAGCATTGTGACGACAAGAATGGCGTCTACATATTTTAAAATGAAGTGTTTAACGGAAGTTAGCTTTACATTTCGGTTACTTATTCCATAAGCTGTAGTTAGATTTGACTTCCTAATTTCTAACCACCCGAAATTACATATAGTTTTCATTATATTAGCTAAAAGCGAAACTAAAGTAGTTAAAAATTAAATACACCAAACATTTATCACAAAAATTTTAAAATATTTTCTTTTTTTGATATTGACAACAAAATCAAGCTTGAGCTATAAATATTTTAATCTCTCTTATTATTTTTTGAGAATTTATTTAAAAAAATCAAAAAAAGTTTTTTGAATACATTTTTTTACTATGTTTGTTTAGTAAATGAGTTTATAAACAGAACGCATTGCCTACATAAATGAATACCTTTTTCAGATTCGGGCTTAGGAGCATAAAGAAGTCTACTCCAAAAGCTGTCTTACGTATAAGACGCCGAATTCTCAGGCTGACTTCTGAAACAGAACATACTTTCAAGTGTCTATTACAACGCACTTTCATGCCTTTTACGGCATTTGTTTTTCGTATTTGAGGAACTCAATTCTTTATTCAAATTAATTGCTATTTATAGCAAACGCTATCATTTCTTTAATTTTTTAATTCATTTTCAGAATGAAAACTAAATATATTGATCTCATCGAGCAAACATTTGATTTTCCTCAAAAAGAATTCAAGCTTGATGAAAAAAAACAATTACAATTTCACGGTATTGACCTTTCTAAGCTCATTGCCGAATACGGTGCGCCTTTAAAATTTACGTACCTACCAAAAATATCGGAAAATATTAACAATGCTCAAACATGGTTTGCCAACGCGATAGAAAAATACAACTACGCAGGGAATTACAACTATTGTTATTGTACCAAAAGTTCACATTTTAAGCATGTATTGAATGAAGCGTTAAAGAATGATATTCATATAGAAACATCCTCTGCATTTGACATTGATATTGTGGAAAACTTAAAAGCGCAAGGGAAAATTACAGATAAAACCTTTGTGATTAGTAATGGTTTCAAACGTGACCAATATGTAAAAAATATTGGAAGGCTTATCAATAACGGACATGAAAACTGTATTCCTATTATTGACAACTATGAAGAAATTAGCTTATTGAGTGAAGAAATTAACGGAAACTACAACATCGGAATCCGAATTGCTTCAGAAGAAGAACCAAAGTTTGAGTTTTATACGTCTCGTTTGGGAATTGGCTATAAAAATATTGTGCCTTTTTACAATAGAGATATCAAAGATAATCCAAAAGTAACACTTAAAATGTTACACTTTTTCATCAATACTGGAATTCGTGACACTGCATATTATTGGAACGAATTGTTGAAATGTATGAAAGTATATGTAAACCTAAAAAAAGTATGTCCATCGTTAGACAGCTTAAATATTGGCGGTGGTTTTCCAATCAAAAATTCGTTAGCGTTTGATTATGATTATCAATACATGATTGATGAGATTATACAACAAATCAAACAAACTTGTGATGAAGCTGGTGTAACAGTTCCCAATATTTTTACAGAATTTGGAAGTTTTACCGTGGGCGAAAGCGGTGGCGCAATCTATGAAGTGTTATACCAAAAACAACAAAACGATCGTGAAAAATGGAACATGATCAATTCGTCATTCATTACCACAATGCCAGATACATGGGCAATCAACAAACGCTTTGTCATGTTGCCAATCAACGGATGGCAAAAAGAATATGAGCGAGTTTTATTAGGCGGATTAACCTGCGATAGTGACGATTATTACAATAGTGAACAACACATGAACGCGATTTATTTACCAAAATATAGTAAAGAAAAGTCATTATATATCGGCTTTTTTAATACTGGAGCGTACCAAGAAACCATAGGTGGATTTGGCGGATTACAACATTGCTTAATTCCACAGCCTAAACACATTCTAATTGATCGTGATGAAGATGGAAACCTAGTAACTTGCTTATTTTCAGAACAACAAACTTCCGAAAAATTACTATCGCTATTAGGATATGATTTCGGAATCAACAATACGCTTACAAATACAGAAAGAGAAAAAGTTATTCAAACTGAACAAACCATTACATCTTGAAAAGAAGTATTCACAATTTAAAAAAAATGAAAACTAAAAAAACATACGCAGGTATTCCTGACGCATACGCAAACTTTGAAACCTCAAAAATTACGTTAATCCCTGTTTCTTATGATGGAACAAGTACATGGGGAAAAGGTGCGGATAAAGGACCAAAAGCTTTTTTACACGCTTCTGAAAACATGGAATTATACGACATTGAAACGGATAGCGAAGTATATAAACAAGGGATATATCTAGCGGATGCAATTACCGAAGACGAATCGCCAGAAGCTATGGTAAATGCAGTACACGAAGTAACCAAAACAAATATCAAACGTAACAAATTCGTGACTTTAATTGGTGGAGAACATTCGATTTCCATTGGTGCAATGCGTGCTTTTGACGAATGCTTTCACAACCTCACTGTTTTACAAATTGATGCACATGCTGATTTACGTAAAGAATATGAAGGTTCTAAGTATAATCATGCCTGCGCATTATATGAAGCGAATCAAAATACAAATTTAGTGCAAGTTGGGATTCGTAGCATGGATGCAATAGAACGTACAGAAATGAACGAAGACAATGTGTTTTTTGCGCACGACATGGCAAACGATGATTATTGGATGGACAATGCCATTGAAGCCATGACAGATATAGTATACATCACATTTGATTTGGATGCCTTTGATTCCTCCATTATGCCATCAACAGGAACGCCTGAACCTGGTGGTTTATTTTGGTATGAAACGCTAGAGTTTTTAAGACGCGTATTTGAAGAAAAAAATGTAGTAGGATTTGATATTGTGGAACTCTGTCCAAATCCAACGGATAAGTCCTCAGATTTTTTAGCGGCGAAACTATACTATAAAATGTTAAGCTATAAATTTTTGGAGCAAGATGAAGATGAAGAAAATGAAAACCTATACAAAACAGCAAACGAAAACAAAATCAACCGTTTAAAATATAACGAAGACGAAGATGAAGACTAACGCCACTATTACACAATTTATAGAAAAATACTTCTTACACTTTAATGCAGCTTCTTTGGTAGATGCTGCAAAAGGATATGAAGATAACTTAGCAAAGGGCTCAAAAATGCTAGTTTCTCTAGCAGGGGCAATGAGTACCGCAGAATTAGGGAAAATCTTTGCTGAAATGATTCGTCAAGACAAAGTACATATCATTTCGTGTACAGGAGCTAATTTGGAGGAAGACATTATGAACTTGGTGGCACATTCACATTACAAACGTGTACCAAACTATCGTGATTTAACACCACAAGACGAATGGAATTTACTTGAAAAAGGCTTAAATCGCGTCACAGATACTTGCATTCCTGAAGATGAAGCGTTCCGCAGATTACAAAGTCACATCTATAAAATATGGAAAGATGCAGAAGCAAATGGCGAGCGTTATTTACCACATGAATACATGTACAAAATGTTATTGTCGGGTGTATTGGAAGAATATTATGAAATTGATTTAAAAGACTCTTGGATGTACGCTGCTGCGGAAAAAAACTTGCCAATTGTGTGTCCTGGATGGGAAGACAGTACAATGGGAAATATTTTTGCAAGCTACGTAATGAAAGGCGAATTAAAAGCTTCTACAATGAAATCGGGCATTGAATACATGACGTTTTTGGCAGATTGGTACACGGAAAACTCAGAAAATGGTATCGGATTCTTTCAAATCGGTGGAGGAATTGCAGGTGATTTTCCAATCTGCGTTGTGCCGATGTTATATCAAGACATGGAACGAACAGACACGCCATTTTGGAACTATTTCTGTCAAATAAGCGACTCAACTACAAGTTACGGTTCGTATTCTGGTGCTGTACCAAACGAGAAAATAACATGGGGAAAACTAGCTATTGATACACCAAAATTTATCATAGAAAGTGATGCAACCATTGTAGCACCGCTCATATTTGCCTATCTATTAAAAATGTAACCCAAATAAAACAACAAACTGTGAAACCGCAAAAAGACAATTTAAAACGCGTCATTGTTGACTTTAAAAAGTTAACACCTGAAATATTAGGGCTTTTGGTAGAAAAATATCCTGATGGCTATGACGACTTTCATATCATAAAATTCAAAAATGCTAAAGGCGAATCAGTAGAAGCTGTAGAAGTGATTTCGGGCGATACAAAATACTTGGTTAAAGTTAGTGTAAAGCTTGAAAAGACCATGAAAGACTATGATGAAGACGATTATACAGATTATGACGATGATGATCCTACTGCGGTAAAATCACCATTTCCAGAAGACAATTATTAACTAAAATGTATTACACATGAGCTATTACGAAACACAACAGATTAAAAGCGAAGAAGGTGTGTTTATTAATTATAGTAATGGATACTACACTTTCATTTTTTCCTTTGAAGAAAAAATAATTTTTGAAGAAATTTCAGAAAGTATTTTGGAAGAATACAATCTAAAAGATGGTTCTATGTTGCATGAAACGTTCAATGTTACTTATGAAGAAATAATCAAAGACTTAGATGATGACGATTTTATCATTTTTAGATTGCTAGAGTTGGAGTTAGTAGATGAAGGTGCTGATATGGTTTAATTGTTATTTGTTTAATAAAACTTTTAAATAAATTATGAAAATCATTGAGAAAACAAGGTTACTAGCAGTTAATAAAGATCAACTTTTAGTGATTGAAAAAAAAGATATCTCTAAAAAATTGACACTTGCTGGCGGCGTAAAAAAGCGTAAAGAATCACTCGAAGCTAGTTTAGTAAGAGAAACTAAAGAAGAAATTGGCTTACATGTAGACTCAAAAACACTTGTGCATGTAATATCGAAAGTGAAAAACAAACAAGTCATAACAATTATAAAGCATCATTTTGTAACTACGGTAAAAACAAACTTATTCAAAGTAGTAGAAACAGAAAAGTTTCAAGATGTATATTGGTGTTATTGGGAAGATGCATTGCCCTTTTTAGATAAAGAAGATAAAAATGCAGTAAAAAAATATTTTAAAAGCAAATATAAAAAGAAAGTAAAATCAAATACTTATGAAAGCAGTATTCCATCTCGCATTGCCATGTGATGACATTCAAAAAATAAAAGAATTCTATGTGGACATTCTGGGAGCAACTCAGGGACGCGGAACAGATACATGGCTTGATATCAATTTGTACGGAAATCAATTAACATTTACCAACGCAGGTTCTTTTAATTTTGATTTTAAAAATTATCGTTTAAGTGGTCAAATACTACCATCTTTTCACTTTGGAGTTATTGTTGATACTGAAACTTGGGGAAAACTCTACACAAAGCTATTCTCAATGGACATGGAAGTTACTACAGAAGTAACTTTTTTAGAAGACAAAGCAGGAGAACATATTTCCTTTTTTGTGACGGATCCTAATGGCTATAAAGTAGAATTCAAAAGTTTTAAAAACGAAGAAGATATATTTAAAATTACATAAATATAAATGGCAAGACTATAAAAACCTTGTCATTCTAACATAATGAAACCAAAAGACATAGAAAACATTGAGCTTACGTTCTTGAATGTAAATGACTATCAAGAACTCAAAGAAGCTATGATTCAAGCATATAAGACGATGCCTGATTCGTATTGGCAAGAAACGTAAATAGAAACGTTAATCACTAAATTTTCAGAAGGGCAAATTGTTATCAAAATTAATGGGCAATTGGCAGGTTGTGCATTATCAATCATCGTGGACTACAATTCATTTGAAGATTCACATACCTACAAAGACATTGTTCAGAAATCATTTGATGCACATACAGATGATGGAGATGTGTTGTACGGAATTGATGTATTTATAAAACCTGAGTTTCGTGGATTGCGTTTGGGAAGGCGTTTATACGATTATCGTAAAGAGTTGTGTGAAAAAAGAAATTTAAAAGGTATTGCTTTTGGTGGAAGAATTCCTAATTATCACAACTATGCTTCTACACTCAGTCCAAAAGAATACATTGAAAAAGTAAAGCGAAAGGAAATCAATGATTCTGTGCTGAACTTTCAAATCTCCAATGATTTTCATCCTGCAAAAGTGCTGAAAGGATATCTAAAAGGAGATGAAGCTTCCAATGAATTTGCGGTATTGATGGAATGGGACAATATTTACTATGAAAAACCTACCAAAAAAGCGACGACTAAGAAAAAAATTGTGCGTTTGGGCTTAATTCAGTGGCAAATGCGTCCGTATAAAGATTTAGAAGAATTAGTACAGCAAGCTGAATTCTTTATTGATGCTGTGGCAGGATATCGTTCAGATTTTGCGCTATTTCCAGAATTTTTCAATGCACCGTTAATGGCAATCAACAATCACATGTCTACGCCTGATGCCATTCGTGAACTTGCAAAACATACTCAAGCGATTATAGAAAAGTTTTCGGAATTTTCTATATCGTATAACATTAATATTATTTCAGGCAGTATGCCCGAAATGCGTGATGGAAAACTATATAATGTTGGCTATTTATGTAAGCGTGATGGAAGTGTGGAGCGTTATGAAAAATTACACGTTACACCTGATGAAGCCAAAGTTTGGGGAATGCAAGGAGGAAACAAATTACAAACCTTTGATACGGATTGTGGCAAAATAGGTGTCTTAATTTGTTATGACTCTGAATTTCCTGAACTCAGTCGATTACTAGCCGATGAAGGTATGGATATCTTATTTGTTCCGTTTTTGACAGATACACAAAATGGTTATTCTCGTGTTAGAAACTGTGCGCGTGCGCGTGCGCGTGCTATTGAAAATGAATGTTACGTAGCTATTGCGGGAAGTGTTGGGAACTTACCTAAAGTACAAAATATGGATATTCAATTTGCACAATCAATGGTATTTACTCCATGTGACTTCTCATTTCCAACTAACGGAATTAAAGCCGAAGCCACACCAAATACTGAAATGATTCTCATTGCTGATGTAGATATAGATTTATTGCGAGAACTCAATCAGTTTTGTGCTGTGAAAAATTTAAGAGATAGAAGAAAGGATTTGTTTGAGTTGAAGAAGATATAATATGTTTTATCTTATATTATTTAGACTTTTTTAATTCTTTTCATTCCGTTTTACAGCAATTTGAAGCTGTTTAATAATAATGTCTATAGTTGGGATTCGATTTCTTTTAAAACGCTCCCAAAGATCATACAATGAACCAGTCACATCAGCTAGGTGTGGTTGGTTTTCTTTTGTAGGTGTTTCGTATGAAGGTTTTTCTTTTCGTCCGTTAATAAGCACTACCATTTTTTTCTGGTTTTTAGTAGTATCTTTAATTAGAATTGAACTGTCTAAGTTGATAATGTCACGAATATGGTAATATTTACAAAGCCAATTTAGAAAATCTCGGTAGTATTTAATTTTTCCTTCTTCATCAAAAGAGATATGTCCATTTAATACGATGACAGCTTTACCATTATCCTTTAAGTTTAGTAAAGAAAGTGCAATTATAAATGCCTGTTCACGCAAGTGACTCGCTAAAAAATATGCTTTTTCTAAATATTCTTCTGCAATATCGAGTTTTTCATTCTTTGTTTTTGTTGATTTGATATATGGCGGATTACAGACCACTACATCAAAGGATTTGTGCATTTCTTTTGGAGTTGCTTCAAATGGGTTGTAATCTGTAATGGTTTTAAAACGTAAAAAGTCAAGGGATTTTCTTTTTAGTTTAGATACTTCGTTGGCGTGTGTGACACGTTCATTTGCTCCAACCAATAAATTCCCACTTCCTGCGGTGGGATCAAATATAGTAATGGCTTCATTCATTTGTAAATATCTTGCAATCATCATCGCGATAGGTAAGGGTAGTATATGACTATGTTCAAATCGCTGTTTACCATCCACAAAACGTCTATCGAATTGTAAGTTTTGCCAAAAATGACGCATTCCATCTATCCAAACATAATTTTCATCATGAAGGTATCTACTTCTAAAAAAATCAATGGCACTTATCTCAATAGCTTCTCCAAGAATTTCATCATTTGGCACTTGTTTTTGTTCGCCTAAACTTTCCACTTGTAAAAGTGTTGGTTTTTTATGTTTGTAGTATAGAAGACCCATGCCTGCAACAAAAATATCAAAGTGAAATTTGGGGATTTTCGGCTCATAATTCACATCATCAGTATCCACAAAATCCATTTCGTCAAGCTGTTTATTAAGCATATTTTCAATGTAGGTTTTAATACATTTTCTTGATGCAAACAAACTGCTTACTTGCGATTGAATATGCTCACGCTTTTTCACATGTTCGGTATAAGAAATATCAATTAAGCTTTGCCCTGTTTTTAAATAGTCTAATTTTTTAGATAATTTATTTGTTTTCCGATCAATGATGTTAATTCCTTTGGTTAGATCAGCAATGGGTCTAAAGTTCTGTATCAAATACAACCAAGGATGTGTTTGCTTTTTTTCGTGTAAGATATGATCGAGTGTTTGCAATAAAATATATCCTTTACTTAAACTTACGTAAGGATATTGTAAATCAGTAGGATATCCGATTTTTTTGAGAAGATCAAAGCCGTTAATTTGCCAATGTCTATTCAGTTCACGTTCATTGAGTTTGATATTTAAATCAGTATAATTTTTAAGTTGTGTAACTTCAAAAAGCTCAAATTCAGTTACTGTATCTAATGTTTCAATAGTCACATCAAATAACTTGGGAAATTCAATTTTTAGTTTTGTAATGTGTTGCAATGGAATAGACCCTTTTTGAAAACATTCATGTACATACAAAGGAACAAGTATGTTATTCACTTGATGTTTATCAAAGACAAGGTCAGTAGCAAACGATTTATTTTTTAAACTTTCTTTTGTAAAATTTAGTAGTGGATGCATCGCAATGGCTACACTTGCTTTAAAACAATTCGGAAAGTCTTCAAGCCATTCTTTATACAATCGAATGATATGTTTGAGTTTATCTTGACGAAGCGTTTCTAAATCAATAGTAGAAGCTTCTTCAATTTCTGTAATTAACGTTTGAATCAATAGAGTATCAGTAACTTTAGTAGTTTGTTCAATAGATACTAATTTATCGATCACTTCTAAAATCAATAATTTATCAAAATCAGTTTGGTCTTCCAAAATACCTGCTTCGGTAATCTGATTAGTATCAATAGTATTGTTTATCTCAACTGAATTGTCAGTAATTCTACGTTTTCTTATATCTTCGACCAATTCTACTAAAGAATCCATAAACTTAATAGGAATGAAATTTCCATATTCATCTATGTCAATGACTTTTTCAAATCGCAATAACGTTCTTGCTCTTTCTTTATAGTTGCGAGGGAAAATAGTAATTGAATCTAAATAATCCCTAAAAGTATGTTTAGCAAACCGTTCAGCAATTACCATAGCAACTCTTTTGTAATTTTCAAAAATGACATATTCATCTTCTATAATTTCATCATTACATCTAATATTAACATCTACAATACAGAACTTTAAATGATCAATATTTTCAAAGCTTGGTTTGTAAGTAGGAAATATGATAATAGACTTCCAATCCTTGTCATTTTCTATTGCTTTTTTAAGATCATGCGCAAAGCGCACGTATGCTGGATGATAGTCAGCATACCATTTCATTTCATCTTTAAAAAAGTGTTTGAATCCTAATTTTTGCAAGAATGTAATTAATTCTTTTTCAAGAGGATTTGAGAATACAATTTCAATTCCGTTTTTAGCTGTATTGTGTGTTACGTGTACATTCATATTTTAATAAATTAGTATTGAAAACACTAAGCTAAAAAGCACTATTCAAAAATCATTTGTCAACTTTTGTCACTCGGACAATTAGGGCTGAGATATTTTTAATTTATTATTAAAAAATACTTTCAAATGATAGGTAAACATTGGATTTTTTACATTTTATGTAATCATAGTAAAATTACTTTTAACGACAAAAAATAAATTTCAAATCCTATTTTTCTATAATTTATACCGAAACAATGTTCCTGCTTTTTTCTGCTTAGTATTGAAAACACTAAGCTATGAAGGGGAATTGGAAAATCATTTGTGAAATTTTGTGTAGTACACAAAGTTTTAGGAAGAAATAATTAGACTATTAGTGATTTTAAAATAAGACTTTAAAAACTTACTTCAAAAGCTATAAACATCATGATAATAACAAAAAGTATTTTATTGCAACTATAAGAACAAATAAGTTTGTTTACGGAAAACCGTAAGGTTTGAAACTATTTTTTTCTAAAGAATTAATTTTAACTTAAAAAGGTCAATATTTTTACCCTGCAAACATATGTTTTGTAAGTGTAATTTACTATGTTTGTTGTTAATACTTACATTTTAATAATGTAAGAGTGACTAATAACTGTATGTAAATTTCTGTTTTTCTTATGTAAATAGTAGATTTGAGTGTAACAAAAATCTAAAATATTTACATTATGAACACAAGAAATTATTATCTAGCGTTATTGATATTACTTATTTTCAGCACTTATAGCTGTACAGAAGTAGATTCAATAGCAGAAGAAGACTCAATTGACAATGTACAAGGAATTGAAGACGGCGAAATCACGGACGACGATATATAAGATAGTAGTATTTATAATACTAACTACATTACTTATATATTTGCATGACCTTATACCCAAAGGGAGTGGTAAAATTGGAAAATCATCCCTTCGGGTATATTTTTACACAGTAAATTCTGAATTGAGATTTTTATTAGTTTGGTTTCTTGTATACGCGCTTGCCAAAGGTAAAATATGGCGGTTTGTAATTTGGTTGCCAATCTTAATGACAACATATCAATTATTGATAAGAATATTTAGTTTGCAAGCGACTACTTACAACGACTTCAATTTGAAGTTCATACTTTCATTATTATTGTTTATAGCCTTAATCATATTTTATTTTAACAAAAAGCAAAAGGAATATAGTAATGAGCAATAAGAATATTTTAAAAGAGATCGACTTCTTTTTAGAAAATAAGAAAGACTATACTTGCGAGGAAAGGAAAGTAATTAAAAAAATGCTCAGGAAAGCTTTAAAAGCATTAGGAGATTCTGTTGTAGATTTTATTGATAGTGAAAATAATAAATAACTAATTATTTTTTTTCTTTTTCAACTTGTTCTTCTGTGTAATCATCAAAATCAAGTCTAAGTTCTCCTATATTTTTTACAAGTAACTTAATATCTGTTCGCATATCATCAAGTAAAGGACCTACAAGTTTAACTACACTGCTAGCTATTATTGTCTCTATTGCACCATTATTTTCTAATTCGATTTGTGAGGTTTCGGACAATTCACTCATCATGTTTCCCTTACCTAAAAGTAACCAATAAGGGTTTATATTTTTATAAACAGTCAAAATTGTGACGATTTTATCACCTCCTAGCTCACTTTGAGCACCTTTTCCTTTAAAATTTGACGGCGAAATCCCTGTTTTTTCAAAAAAACTTTTCTTTGTTAGTCCTTGACTATCAATATATTGAAGTACTCTGCTCTTTATTGGAGATAAAATTTTGTCCATTTTATTTGATAAAGTCTAAATTTAGACTATTTTTGATGTGTTACATTGTAAATCTATGAAAAAAACATGGAACCTCAATTAAAACCTGAAGATTCATGAAAAGCTGTTATTGCATTTTCATAGAATGATGTTTGTTACATTTTAGAGATTCTCCTATTTCCTTGAAACTGTATTGCTTTTTAATAAATAATTCTAAAAAACCATTATGAAGCAAAAAATTGTAAATTATTTGAAAATCGGAATCCTAGTATTTGGGATTTCGATCTTCCTTTCTAACTGTCAAACAGACGAAACGGATGAACTTATTTCCCCAAAAGAAAGTTCCGAGATTAAGAAAGGAAAATTAAAAAACTACAGTCAACTTTCTACCTATGTTGAGAAGTTACAAAATAGACGAAGTTCAACAACAAATGCAAAAGAATCTTCTTTAGAAGCTAACAACGGTTTTGATATCCTCTACGATCAAGACATGTTTATTCAAGAGATAGGTTCAAATACTACCTATTCTATACCAATAATTAAGAATAATCAACCAACAGGTACATTTAGTAATCTTATAGTAAGTTTTAGCGATGTAGAAGAAACAGAAGCTTTTATCTTGAATTATGAACCAACAGATGAATATATAGATGAAGTTTATTTGGATGAGCAAACCCCATTTAAAGGAAGTTTCATTTCCGAACTGATTGATTATGATGGCAGTTTGGACAACTTAAAGAATAGCAACGTACTTGATTGCATAACTGTTACTACAAAATATTGTGATTATGACGAAGGTCAGCATGGAGATATACATTTGGGGGGAAGAGATTGTACACCAGGATTCTATTGGTATGTTACAACCACAGTTTGTTACGATGATAAACCTACCTTAGCAGACGTGCCAACTCCGGGAAGTGGTGACCCGTCGGCTACTGATTATATAACAGACCCGTCAAATGTGAGTAGTGGAGGTTCTCAGGGAAATCCTGAAAACTCACCTGTTGTCGTACCAACTGTTCCGCGAATGTCTATTGGTTTAAGCATTGACGGACTTTCAAATGACATGAAAGAATGGTTGAAAAATAATCCATTTAGGAGAGCTGAATTAGAACAATTTCTAAATGAAAATAATTGGTCGCAAGAAGCTTTGGAAGAAGTTAAGTTAACGATACAGGCTGAATCAATTGGTGGTGCTGAATGGGATTATACAAGAACGGGAGTCATTAATGGAAAAGAAGCTTTGACATACATAGCTGCTTATGATGGCTTTGATCAATCAGAAGGTGGCGGTATTTACACAATGTACAAACTAGCCAATGGACATACACTATGCGAATCTACAATAAGAAGAATAATTAATCCAACAGACGGAAACACATTAGCATCACAAGATTACGCAGCTGAGAATTATTACTATGTGAAAATTAATCAAATTGCGGGAGCAACAGAAGACGATCGTAAAGATATGGAAGGTAGATGGTACACATATCGTATGCCGCCAGACTCAACAGAGGTTGACTGTATTTATTGTGATATAGAACATTTACTACAAACAACTCTAACAAGCACTTTACGAATAGTAGGTCGCTACATTACATTCACAGAGGATGGTATAATACTGATTACTGGCAAAGACTTTGACAATGCTGAATCTAGTAGAGCAGTTGCAGGTACATTTATTGTTTTAGATTTTGTTGGAGCAGATAATTTGATAAAACTTGTTAGATTTTTAAGGAATGCAGACGAAGCTGTTGATATAGCGGAAGCCGTGTATAAGTACATGGATGAAATCTTTAAATCACAAAAGAAAAATGTTGATGATGTCTTAGACGGAACATTGGATTTAAATGAATTTGGAAATACGATTAGAAAAGGAAACTATGGAGAAATGCGTACAGATGTTAATCTTACTTCGTTGGGGTATGAGCCACAACATGCAAGAATAACAAATATTGACGAACCTTTGAGTCATGGGATAGATGGTGTATTTAAAAACCCGCAAACTGGAGAGTATTTAATTGTTGAAAGTAAGTATGGTACTTCTCAATTAGGTAATACTATTGACGGAAGGCAAATGAGTGATGCATGGATCGAGGGAACTATAACAGGTAATAGCAGATTGGTTTCAGTTGTTGGTGAAGAATTAGCAGAAGATATAATAGCTACAGGCTATAAAAGGATCGTGAGTAGGATATTACCAGACGGTACAAATTATTTTGAAATATTAGATAGTGCGGGAGAAATTATCGAAATTTGGTATCCATAAATATAAAAATAGCAAATATGTTGAGAGATAAAATAAAAAGTTATGATTACTTCTTATCATCGATTGATAAAAGAGAAAAGCTAATACAGAAAAATATAGATCGAATAGTCAATGGCAAAGTCTCACGTGACAGAGAGCCTAATGTCAAACAATTTAGAATAGGGTTGTACAAAAATAATCTAATCGCTAGGTATTCGAGAGGTGATGATATGAACTCTCAAAAAGTAATTTCTGATTATGTCAATGCTATTGAATTAATGGATGAAATATGGGAGTCTAAAGCTTGGAATATGACTTATACTAATTCAAAAAAGGAAATTATTTCGCTTAATCAATATACTTTTTCAGGTTTTTTGGATTTTACTAAAATGTTATCATTGGGAATATTATTAGATATACCAAAAGAATATGTTTTGAAGCTCATAAAGTTTATTGATGGCGATGAAGTAAAAGATTCTTTATTTGAATTTTTTATAAATCATTTAGTGTCGGACAGGAAAAGTATTTTAGAAGAAAGCTATTCTAAGTTCTTTCACGTAAACGAACGTTACAAAATATTAAAGGAAGTTATTTTAGTAGATGATAAATCAAAAGCACAAGAAATGTTGAAATTATTTCTTGACAAAAAATGGTATTCTTCTTTTAAAGGAACACCTTTACATAATCAACACAATAATCCGCATAATACATATGTGGGTTATTGGTGTTTTGAAGCAGCAGCGATAACTAAAATCATGGGGTTAGATGATAGCAGTTATATAGATAATCAATATTATCCAAAAGATTTAGTGTAATGAATAAAAAGCTTATTCTATTATTTTTATTAATCACAGTTTTTTCTTTGTATTCACAAGACCAACCAAAAATTGGCTCTTTAGTTTTTGAATCTTATAAGTTTATTGGTAATAAACATTTAAAACCTTCGGAAGCCGAGATTGTAAAAAACAAAAGAAAATTAAGAGAGTTTGTAAAAAACAATATTGATTCTGAAAAAACAGATGATTTTATTAATTCTATACCTAAATCTGAATTTGCAGTATTTGGTGACACTATGAAATGTAGTTACAAATTAGATGTGTATAAGAATTTTTATGAGTCAAGAACAGAGTGTGAATATATAAAAGAAAAAGACACAGAAATATACGATCAAATCAACAGGGAAACTCTTGAAATCAGTGCTGTAGTAAGAACCAAAAGTACCAACAAATATAAAATAGTAAATAGGAGAAAAATCAAATTACCTTCTGTTCCTAAAAACTATGAACTAATTGAATACAGGAATGAAACTAAATTGATATTAGGTTACAAATGTTTTAAAGTTTTGATGAGACAGAAATCTAAGCATAATCCAAATTTTCCTTTCTATGATTTTGAATTATATGTAACTGAGGAGATTAATCTTAATTATAATCCAATAAGTAGATACAAGCAAATACTCGGAAAATATTATCCATTAGAAATCACAAAAAAACCAAGGAAAGAAATCATGACAGAATTCATAATTTGGAGAGTAAAAAATGTTGACCTCTAAGAAGAATTATAATCCCCTAACTATCTTAATAACTACAATACTATTAGTAGCCATTATAAACTCAAAAAAGTGATATAATGGAAACTCAAACGAAGTACTTACTAGGGATATTCATATTCGAAATATTTGTGATAATTGGAATTATATATTTTTTAGTCAAACCAAAAACAAAGAAAAGGTCTAATAAAGTTGATGAAGAAATTGAAGATGAATTGAAAAATAATTATTAATAACACGTCAAGAATATCATTTTTTCAATTAAGTTAATTACTAGGCAGACACTATTTATAAGTGTCTATTATTCAAGACGTGTTTTTTAAGGTAAATCCTGTTGTTTAGTGCAAGGCGATAAAGGAAAAGTTAAAACTTATCGTCTTGCCATTTAGCAAATTTATAAAATATTTAAACATGTAATACTAATAAAATGGATAATCAAAGAATAAAATATTTCGGTTGGTTTATTGTAGGTTTCTGTACTGCGATAGTTTTCGGAATCATTTTTTGTGTAATATCATTTTATTTTTATTTGTAGTCTAAAGTATAATTTACCTAAAGAATCCCCAATTATCGTAAAACTAGAATTATTCTTTTATCCAAGAGCTTTAGCAGTTATTGTTGGAGCTTTTTATTTTCAACTCAAAAAAATAATATCTATAAAGGTTTAAGTTTACGGTAATCCGTAAAAAACTAAGTACATAATTTGTATATTATTAATCAAAATATTTTTCAAAAAATATGAGAAATGAATAGTAATACAACTACATGTCAAATAAAATAAGAAAAAGTATTCCACAGAAAAATAAAGTTAGAGCCGAGTTACAAAAAGAAATCTCTTCTACCTGTCCTTTTTGTGAAAATGAAGATGTAGGACATTTTGAAATTCATCATATTGATGAAAATCCATCTAACAATACTATAGAAAATTTATTATTACTATGTCCAACCTGTCATTCTAAAATAACAAAAGGAGACATCATAACCAATCAAGTTAAAGAAGTTAAAAATAAACTAAAATATAGAACAGATAAAATTCGTTTCATTTCAGTTAATGTCGACTCAGAAAATTGTAGTTGGCTGCCAATAGAAGGAGTCTCAAATGCTTTTGAAGCTGTAAAAATGAAGTCACTTTTTCCAATATTTAATTTTAGTTTCATTAATCAAACTAGTAAAACTGTATTATTAACAAACATAATCACTAGGGTTAAAAGACTCCCAATAGGATTAGCAGGACCAGATATTCCACTCCCAAATATTTTAAGACCTTTAATAAAATATAAAATAAAGTTACCAGATGATGCAGAGAGAACAAATACTATATTAAAAGAAGAGATAGAAGTCCCTCAAGGTAGAGCTTTTAAATTCCAAGTAGAATTATATCATGATTCAATGGATAGGTTTAAACCTCCATTTAATAAATATGTTCTTTTTTTTGAATTTTGTTTTAACAATGATTTTAATATATCAATACCAAAAATTCTTCTAAATACTAAAGAAGATTATGATAAATTAACTTATTATGGCTTAGCTTAAAGTTGCAAAAAATAATGATAGAGAAAAAAACTATTCCAGATGCTGATTTGTCAAGTGCAGGTGATGATTTTCATATTTTATGGACAATCAAGAAATCGTTAGAACTGCTAAACTTTGATCCTAAAGGTTTAAAGGCAATAAGAATAGAAGACCTTGAGAGGTCTCTTTCCTTAAAAACAGATCCTTATGGAGAAAAGTTATTAGGTATTGATTTAGTAGAATATTATGGAGGTGAGAATTTTATAGATGCTGATAGCTTAGTAATTTCTCAATTAAAGTATAGTACTAGAAGAGCTAGTGAGAATTGGACTTTTTCAAGCTTATATAAAGGAAAGAAAAGTGGTTCTTATAGAGGTTCAATTATTCATAGATTTGCCAGTATTTATAAGACTCTTAACGAAGAGTTTGGTAGAAAGTTAGTTTTAGAAAAAGTTAAAATTAAGCTAGTAAGTAATAGAGATATTAATAGTTCTCAATTACAAGCAATTCATAATGTTCAAAAAGCTTTATTACCATTAGATAAAAAAAGAAGTTTTAATTCTATCCTTAAGAATTTAAAATCTTATAAAAGTGCTTTTCAAAAGTTATTAAAAGCATCAGAGTTAAAAGTGACAGAATTCTCAGACTTTATAAGCTTATTAGATTTTGAAGATTGTGGAGCAAACTCTAGAGATCAATTAGAAAGGGCTTTGATCGTATCTATTAGCAATACAAGTATTTCTTCAAGAGATCAATTTAACAATTTATCAAGGCTAGTTTGGAAAAAAATGATGCCTGAGTCAAAAAACAATGTAAAACTTACTTTGTATGACATAATTGCTAGTCTAGGTTTTACTAATGGTAGTTTAGAAAACTTATTTCCTGTTTCCCAACATTTTGAAAATCTATCAAAAAGAGTAGAACGACAGCAACTCCAAGAAATATTAATTCAAATAGAAGAAAGTAATGGTTTACCAATTTGTATTCATGGAGGTGCTGGCGTTGGAAAATCTACATTAACACAACAATTAAGAGATTCAATTCCTAAATTTTGTGAATGTATAACTTTTGATTGTTATGGAAACGGTTCATATTTAGATCCATCTGATAGAAGGCATTTACATAAAAATGCTTTACTTCAAATTACAAATGAGATAGCGAAAAAGATCGGTATAGACTTTTTAATTAATAGAAATGAATCCGAAGATATATACCTTAGAGAATTTAAAAGAAGAATTAATGATGCAATTAAAATTCTTAAAGGGAGAAATGAAAAAGCATATCTAGTAATTATAATTGATGCTGCTGATAATAATATTACAGCTGCTGAAAGGAGAAAAGAAAATTCATTTGTTCATGATTTATTAGAAGAACAATTTTCAGAAGATTGTAAATTAATATTTACCACACGGACTTACCGAAAGGGGAGTCTTAAATTACCATCCAAGTATATAGATATTGAAATTTCTCCATTTACTCTTAATGAAACGGAAAAGCATTTAAAATATTTTTTTCCAAATAGTACAACAAAGAACATAGAAGATTTTCATCTTCTAACTAAAGGTATCCCTCGTGTACAATCGTATGCTATTGATCTGAAAAAAGAAGGTATTGATATAGATAAAGTAATCAATTATTTAAAGCCTAACGGTAAAATTGTAGAGGACTTAATTGAAGAGAAAATTAACGAAGCCTCTAAGAGAATAGGAAATAATGGTAATGAATTAATTACAAAGTTTTTTTCAAATCTTATTACATTGCCTAGACCAGTACCACTTGAATTTTTGTCAAAGATTTTATTTGTCAAAGACGAATTCTTGCAAGACTTATCAGCAGACATATGGCATGGATTGATATTAGATGATAACAAGTTTAGTTTTAGAGATGAAGATTTTGAAAATTATATCAGAGAAAAATACAAGCCAACAAATTCAGACTTAAAAAATATAGCAGAGTTATTCAAAGAGCAAGCAGTGAACAATGAATATGCTTCTATTAACTTAGCAGATACCTTATTTCAAGCTGGATTAAAAGAAGATCTTAAAGAGGTAGTTCTTGAAAATAAATATAGATTATATCCAACTGATCCGATTAGGAATAAAGAGGTTTATATAGATAGAGCGAAATTAGCAATGAGAGTTGCAGACAGTCAAACAGATAACTTAACATTTTTTAAGCTTTTATTCATTGCAGCAGCAGAATCCAAAACTGATAAAGCACTGACCAAGCTATTGGTTGATAATCCAGACTTGGTAATTATGTTTGGAGATGAAACTTCACTAAATAAATTAACTAGCAATTCTGAAGAAAAATCTTGGGGAGGGTCATTCCATCTCAAGTTGGCAGGTATGTATTCTAGAAACTCTTTTACTGTAGAGACAGCAAGAAAACATTTAAAAATTGCACATAATTGGTTATCGTGGAGACATAACTCAGTTAATGAAGACGAATTAGGAAATTATCCTATAAGTAGCCTAGATATTGCTTTTGAAACAGAAGCAATATTAAGATTGACAAATGACCCTATAAAGGCTTTTGAGTCACTTAGCAGATGGTCACCTAAATCAGTTAGAATTTCATCTGGAAACTATTTACTTGATAATATTTTATTATTTTCAAAAAAGGAGGATATAAAGAATTGGCTAAAAGAATTAAAAGTCCCTTTTGCAACCCAAGTTTTCATTATTAATAAGCTATTTAAGTTTGGTATAAATATAGACGGTTTTGAAACTGAATTACTTGTCTCATTCTTATTGAAAGTTTTAAATAAGAAAGTGAAATTTAAAAGAATTTTTTATTCATCAATTATTGATTTTTGTGAAATTATAAGTTTTGAAAATAAAGTCGATAAGGATAAAATAATTGAAATTTTAAATAAAGTCGAATATGAAAAATTGGATAGAGTGCCTAGTTTTTCAAATAAATATTTTACCGATAAAGATTCTGAAATAGAACTCGATATAAATTTAAGGATAAATGTTTTACTAGCTTCTTTAAATGGACAAACCGTACAATTAGAAAATTTATACCCTGATAAGTTTAAAGATATAGAGCAGATTAAAGATTATGATGAAAGAAGAAGTGTAGAAGATGATAAAAAAGATTTTAGCAGATTCTTTCGGCATGCCTTAACGATCTTTCAAATCAAAGCTGATAAAATAACAGGCAGGTTAAACCATAAGGAATGTATAGAAAAGTTTAGTCTAATATGCACAAATATTGAAAAGGACTGGGAATTTAGGCACTATAATTACAGGTCGCAAGATTATCTGAATTATTTGGCTAGCCGAATTCTTGATTTTCTACTATTGATAGGACTAGAAAATCAACATGTAGATTTAATCTTGAATTCATTTAAAGATGATGAATCCAATAGAATTTCATTAAGATTAAAAATTTTAAATAAAATATCACACTTCATAAAATATCACGCAACATGTTTAAAATTATTGGATGAAATCGACAAGTACATTGAAGAAGGTCTATTATCTGCAACTGAAACTACAGAACTATATCTCGAATGTACTTTGTATGGATCTAAAATAGATAAAGAAACAGGTAAACACTATTTTGACAAAGCAATAGAAGCTGTATCAGATATAGATTATGAAGCGTTTGAAAAAATTAAATGTATTTATGAATTAAGCGAACAAGGGATTCCAAAATATAATCCTGAATTAGCTTATCAATATGCTCGTTTTGTTGAATATGCGGACATCAAGCTTGGGGACTATGACAAAAAACACTTTCCGTACAAAGATGGTCTAAAAGGAATATTCAATTTAGATCCAAGTTCAGCTTTTACAATTCTTTGTCGTTGGCATCATAGGAATATTATAGATATAGATAGATATGTTTCTCCGCTTCTGAATATAGCTTTAAAAAATAAAACTATTAATCATCGAGTTGCAGGATCATTATTGACTTTAAATGGTTATTATTATTATTATTATTATGAATTAGTAGAGTTGTATGATAATATTATTAAAAGTTATAATGACGAAGGAGATATTGATAATAAATCTTACTTTGTAAAAACTACGTATAGAGATCTAAGATTAGGGCAACAAAGTTCACTACTAGAAGCACTTTATTTAAAAGTTAAAGACAATAAATTTCTAGAAGAAGATACATTAGTTGATTTTGATAAGTACATTGAGTTTAGAAAAGTTGCAAAAAAGGGAAAAGAGACTAAATATAAAAGTATTTTTTCTAAAGAAAGCTATCCTCATAATATAGATATTGAATCAATAGATATTTTATCTGCTGAAGATATTGAGAATTCGATTAAAACTATAATAGTAGAGACTAATAAAAAACATTATCATAGACAGCCAATAAATTCTTTCTTATCAGAAATAAAAAATAAATGTTATCCTAAAGATTATGTAAACCAATTAGAAGCATTAGTTAATGTTTCTCCAGAAGTCTTAAATTTCTATTCTTTTGAAAGCGCACTTAAAGATCGTATTAAAGAATGGAAGATTCATCCAGGAGTAAAAAAATGGATGCAAAATAATTTTCGTTATGTTTTACTTACATGGTTTAATCAATTTAATGATGATAATTATTTAAGTGTTTGGAAAATTAAGGAGTTTGCAGATTTATTTTGTATGGCAAATGAAAATATGGTAAGAATATTAATGAATATTTTACCAGAAAAGATAGAGCTTTTAACAGATGAGTCTATCTATAGAGTTTTCAATTTAATTAATAACTGCCTCACTAAAGAAGAGAATGAAGATTTAATTTCTTGGGTTTTAAAAAACTGGAACTCTGTAATTGATGACAATATTGCTGATGGTAAATGGAATAAAGAATTACTTCCTCCAGAATCGTTAAATAAACTAATATCAGAAGTTTTAAGATTTGTATTAGGATATCCAGACAAAAGAAGTAGATGGCTGGCAATACATTCGATTAGAAAGTTAATTAATGTGGGAGAGTTAGAAATTATAAAAAATTTACTTGATTCTCAAAATGAAAAAGATTGCCATCCTTTTCAGAATAAAGACTATATGTTTTATTGGATATCTGCAAAATTATATTTGTGGATTGCGCTTGAGAGGACATCTAAAGAAAATCCAAAAGCCTTAATTCCATTCAAAAGTGAGTTTTACAAAGAATTATTAAATATAGATTTACCTCATGTATTAATAAGAAGTTTTATCAAAAAGACCTGTCAAAATCTAATTGCTTATGACAATCAAGTGTATACTAATAAAGAATCAAAAATAATTAAAAGTATCTTAATAAGCCCTTTTGAAAAAATTAGTAGAGATGAATTAGAAAAAAGAAATAAAAAAATATCATTTAACACTAATTGGAAATTTAATTTTGATGCCTTAGATACATTACCTTATTTATACAAAGGATTAAGCAGAACCTTTTTTCTTTCAGAAAACAGCGTTGCTGATATCGCAGATAAATATATATATCGAAAATGGGGTTATAAAGGAAACCCTAACAAAGAAGATTATGTAAGAGATAATCTAAGAAATGAAAGAAATTATTATGAACTCACAAGCAACAGAAAAGGCAATATCCCCACCGTTGAAACTTTAAAAACATACTTTGAGTACCATGCTATGTTTTGCGCAGCAAATGATCTTCTTCAAAAATATCCGTTAGTAAAGCCAGAATATGATGGAGACTGGGGAACTTGGGATTATTGGTTGGCATCAAAATCAAATACGTGGGAAGATTACTGGTTATCTGACTCTAGGGATGCTTTGCCATTAGAGAAAAAATATTGGGTTAATGAATTTGATAAGTTTGATGAAAAATGGAGAGACAATATAGAAGAGGAAAAATATGATTTAGAAGTAGGTTTTGGACATTATTTCAATAAAAATTATCTAATAGTTTTTAGAGGGGGAAGTAGATATTTTGGAGAAAACTATGAATCTGTTTCAATAAGATCGGCTTTAGTTTCAGATAAGGGCTCAGAAGCACTATTAAGAGCATTTCAAACAGCTAAGGATCATTATGATTATGCAATTCCATTTGAAAGTGATGAGCATAGATTTGAAATAAAAGATTTTGGATTTGAATATTTGGGTTGGTTAAATAATCCTACATATGAACACGAAGGCTTAGATTTAGATGATCCTTTTTATCGAGATGTTGGAAAAGATTATATCGTTTTTGGGAAATGTGTCTTAGATTTATTTGATATTGATTATGACAATTTTTTTAAAAAAGCATTTTTTAATAGTGAGTTAATTTCTGAATACAAACACTGGAATGAGACAACCGAATATAAGTATAGAGATGATGTACAAAGTGATGGAGTTGAACTAAGAGTAAATATCTCTTTTATTTTAGAATTTTTAAAAAGAATCAACAAATGTATGATTATAGAATGTAGAATAGAGAGGCAATTAGAAAAAAGAGTTTATCGAATGGATCGTAAAGAGTTAGAAATACCAAATAATATTAAAATTTATCTTATAAAACAAGATGGCACAGTCAGAACACTCCGCGGAAGAGATTATAAAATTAGGTGAAAAACTAATTTCAGAACTTCATCTTGATTATACAACTGATACCTTATCAAGATGGATGGCTCACTATTTATCAGAATTAATTGTAAAGATAGAAAGTTGTGAATCAGAAGAAGCTAAAGTTAAATTGCAAGAAGAATGTTGTAATTTGATTTTAAAGATTTGGGAGAAAAAAGATAGGTTACCTATTCAGAAACCCTTGGAAGGAGCAAAAGAATTTCTTAAAATATTGAGATTAATTAAAAAAGAGGAAAATAATACTGTATCTATAATCCCTAGATGGATCAAATATAGATCAATTTCAGGAGATAGTCCTTGGTCAAATTTTGTTGAAAAGGTTAAGAACAATTCAGAAAAGATTTTTTATCATTCTATGGAAGCCAATTTACATAAAGAATTATTGTTAAAAGATAATGAATGGCTTGAAAATCACGAAGAATTTTTATCCGATGAAGAAAAAGAATTAATAAGGCATCTAAATTCAATGGCAAAAATTGATTTTTCATCTGGCGTAGTTGATATGAATGATTATCCTAAAAAAAATGTAAGTAGAGAAGAGAGACTTAACTATATTTTCGATGAAATTGAAAAATTAATAGAAGAAGAAAAAACACAATTTCAAAAATTGAAAGATCAAATTTTCAACAAGTTGAATGAAGATGAAACTTAATTTACACAGTTTAAGTTATAGCCTACTAATTGCTAAACGATAAGTTCGATTCTCCAACTAATCGCTAAGTAATGAGTAGATTTCTATGTCATATTTTCAAATTTTCCATAAAGCAATCAATTTTTTCTTTTCAACTATTTGCTAAACGATAAGTTCAATTTTCCAGCTAATCGTTAAGTGATGAGTAGATTTTTAATGGTAGATTTTTTAAATTTTCCATAAAGCAATCAATTTTTTTGGCTAATTACTAAACGATAAGTTTAATTTTCCAACTAACTGTTAAGTGATGAGCAGATTTCCAATAGTAGATTTATCATGTTTTCATAGCGCAATCAATTTATTTTTGATTTTCATTTTGGCTAATCGTTAAATGATAAGTCCGATTATCCCACTATTTGCTAAGTGATGAGCAGATTTCCTATAGTAGATTTATCATATTTTCATAGAACAATCAATTCATTTTTGATTTTCATTTCAGCTAATCGTTAAACGATAAGTTCGATTATCCCACTATTTGCTAAGTGATGAGCAGATTTCCAATAGCAGATTTATCATATTTTCATAACACAATCAATTTATTTTTGATTTTCATTTTGGCTAATTGTTAAACGATAAGCTCGATTATCCCTCTAATCTCTAAATGATGAGCAAATTTTTAAATTCAAATCATAACTGAATATTTTAATGATGAGAATTAATTTTTCCTCTTTTTGAGTCTACTATTTAGTTGTGTGTAGGATGAAAAAAAATAAAAATGTAAAATACGTGTTAAATCTAAAATATTTTTCAAAATATTCATTGATTATTCTGTAAATACACTTCATTTATAAAGGGAAAAATCTTTCTTTTAATTGATTCCTACAATATATTCTTACTTTTTGTGTGCATTGCACAAAATTTTACAAATGATATTCCAAATTTAATCCAAATCTTTACACACATAATACCTTAGAGAGTATTTCAAATCATTGAATTGGAATAGTAATTAAAATAATGAAAGCTTAACTATCAATTAAAGCGATGTTGATTTGTACTTAATTGTCGCACTTGAAAAATGTAAGTTATAGATAACCAGTATTTTAATATTTTTCATTTGTTCAAGGACAAATATCGAACAAATGATATGTAGCTACTATTTCAAAACTTTGTTTTCGTGATGTTTTAGAGAACATCAAAAAAAAGTGATTAGCATGGTAATTACATATTGAAAAAGCGATGTGTGAATTACTTCCTATTCCCAAACAGAATTTAATAACGCAATTAAAATTAAAAACAAAGGAGAACACTGTATGGCAAAACGAAAGCACATGCCTAACAACAAACACAAAGGACTCTTTATTTACTGTCATGTCTGTAAAAAACATTTCTCATGGACACGAAAAACAGTCTTGCGAAATACAAAAAAAGTAAAAGAAGAACCTACATGTGGGGAAACAGGCAAAAATTATTCAACCTGCAAGAATTTTGAAAAGCATCGGTACAAATCTCGGTTGCATGTACCTGGAAGTGATGGACGCAAAGCGAGTAGAACACACGATGCTACCAATTATGCAGATGCGGTAATTCAAGCAATTGATTTCGAAAAAGAATTCAAAGCTGAATTACAAGGCTTAGGACAACCGATTGAAATTAGAAATCGACAATATCTATTTGATATACAACTACGATATATAGATTTTTTAGATAACATTGATGTTCCCGAACATCAAAAAAATACCTTGTCCGATCAGCGAAAAAATGAAATTGTAAACTGTTTAAAAATATTCAATGAAGCATTAGCAAAACATAACATCAATAAAAAGCTATTAGTTATTAATCGTATTGGCGATATGCATGTTGGTCTGTTCCATGATTACTTATTAATTGATAAGAATTACAGGGGAGCTACCTACAATGGAAAAATGACTGCGGTAAAGAAATTTTTTGTTTGGGCAATTGATAAGTATACTATTAATATGAAGAACCCATTTGAAAAAGTTAGACTGCTTCCTGTAGCAGTAAGACGTGATACGATCAAAAAAGATGAATTTAAAAATCTATTAAAAATTATAAAACCTGAAAATGGTATAGAAATCAAAGGGAAATACAAACGTAATAGATATAAACTATATTTAAAAGATGCTTTAGAACTTGCTTTGCATACAGGAGGTAGGCGTGAAGAAGTTGTCGGACTAAAATGGAATATGATTCGTGAGAAAGATGGCGAACCTATTTATATAGAAGTTCCCAATCTAAAAGTAAAAAGAAAAAAAGGAACTCGTTTCGACATTGATGTTCCACCGAAGATTATTCCTGTAACAAAAAGCTTAAAAGCGATATTATTTCGTTTGGGATATAATATGAACAAAGGAAAGGATAGACACCTTTTAAATCCAGATAAAAGAACAGCTTCATCAACCAAATCAATGAATGAAGCTTTGTCATTAGGATTTTCACATTTTTACAATCAACTAAATACAGGGCGAGAATTGAAGTTTAAATGTCTTAGAAAAACATACTTGACATATTTATCTTCGACTTTGAAAGGAGATGCAAAACGTCTATCTTCGCACGCAACAGATACTGTACTAAAAAAGCACTATATTGATGAGCGAATCGTAGACAAAGCTATTAAAGAATTAGATATATTTGAAGATTAAAAAAATAGTAAAACGGTACTCTTTGGCGGTACTCCTGTGAAAATAAAGAAAATGTGAATTAATGAAAAATAGGAGTAAGTGAATCAAATTTAAGGGGTTACAATTTTAAATTTTAGAAATCAAAAAACTGACCAACAGTTAACAACAAACAACAAACACACAACACAACAATAATGAGCAACACAATTACTGCTACGAACTTTAATTTTCCGAATCAAACAGCAAAATACACAGGAAAAGTACGTGAAGTATATACAATTAACGATGATTTATTGGTTATGATTGCATCCGATCGCTTATCAGCATTTGATGTCGTAATGCCAAAAGGAATTCCATACAAAGGACAAATCTTAAATCAGATCGCAACAAAAATGATGCAAGCTACCGAACATTTGGTACCAAACTGGTTGATTGCCACACCAGATCCAAACGTAGCTATTGGTCATATGTGCGAACCTTTTAAAGTAGAAATGGTGATTAGAGGATATTTGTCGGGGCATGCAGCACGCGAATACAAAGCTGGCAAACGTATGCTTTGCGGAGTAGAAATGCCTGACGGAATGATTGAAAATGATCAATTTCCAACACCAATTATTACTCCAGCAACCAAAGCTGAAATGGGCGAACATGACGAAGATATATCTCGTGAAGACATTTTAGCCAAAGGAATTGTTTCTGAAGAAGATTATATTCAATTAGAAAAATATACGCGTTTATTATTTGAAGAAGGAACTAAAATTGCCAAAGAACGCGGTTTAATTTTGGTTGATACGAAATATGAATTCGGAAAAACAAAAGATGGTAAAATCGTACTGATTGACGAAATTCACACACCAGATTCTTCTCGTTATTTCTATGCAGATACTTATGCAGAACTACAAGCCAAACAAGAACCACAAAAGCAATTATCGAAAGAATTTGTACGTCAATGGTTAATTGGTAATGGTTTTCAAGGAAAAGAAGGACAAGAAGTTCCTTTTATGAGTGATGAATACATTGATTCAGTATCAGATCGTTACATAGAATTGTATGAAAATATTACAGGAGAAAACTTTGAAAAAGCAGATGTTTCTGATATTCTAAACAGAATAGAAACGAATGTAGTTTCTTTTTTAGAAAAATAGATTTTTATAAAATAATTGACTGTTTTACAGTTGTATAAGCGAACTTTGGTTCGCTTTTTTTATGAAACTTGTGTAGATTTAAATCTAATTTTATTGTTTTAGAAGAGATATAAATAATTTTCTAGAGATATATTTTAGCTTCTACACAAACTATTTGTTGTTATTATAAAAAAAGTAGCATTAATTCTTTGTCATATTTTTAAAAAAAGTATATTTCACTAGAGATATAACTTACCAGAAATGAATCGTTTTTTACTCATATATATACTCAGTTTTTTTGTGTTTTTTTCTTGTTCGAAGTCAAGTTCAAAAAAAAATACAAGTGATGTTGTCAAAATTCTTGAAAAGGCTGAACAATTGGTATTGGATCATCAAGGAATTGAAACCGATTCTATCATGCAACTTCGTATGGAGTATTACCACAAAGCAAAAACCTTCAATGATTCTGTCCATATATATCGTTCGCACTTCTATTTGGGTGAATTTTATCAAAGCAGAGGAATTTACAAAGATGCCATGTCTGAATATGAGAAAGCGCTACAACATATATCTGATGATGCAGACAGCGCACGTTATATTCAAACACAAATCGCTATAGCTACTACAGAAATAGAGTTAGGAAATAAATACAAAGCTGGAAACATACTATTAAATGCTTATGAAGTTGCTGAAAGAAACAAGCGCACTATGCAACTTATTAATATTCATGGGAATATGGGGATTTTAAGCTTAGATTTAAAAAACTTTACAGAAGCCAAAACAAGTTTTAAAGACGCTATTACTACAATAGAAGAGGAAAAGTTGATAGAGAAAGATTCTATTGATTATGTAGAAGATTATATCAACTATCATATGTTTCTAGCAAAGGCATATCAAGCCGAAAAACTTTTAGATTCTGCCATGCTGTATATTGATAAAGGAATCATTATTGCAAATTACTTTAACGATACTGAAGGAAAAGCGTATTTATTTGAATTAAAAGGAAAAACATATACTGCACAAGGAGACTTTACCGCAGCTCATGAAAATTTAACCAAATCAAAAACCATATTTGATGATTTAGGAAACGAAAAACAAATTTCTAAGATCATATACTTATTGGCAGATTATCATTTCCAAAAAGGTGAACCTAAAGAAGCTTTGGCTTTATTGGATGATTTAGAAACACGTTTTCAGTCAAGCCACTTACTCATAGGTGATTATTATGATGTTTTATTGTTGAAAGCAGCAGTGTATAAAAGCACAAAACAGTTTGAACAAGAATCAATCTATCGTCAAAAGTCAACAGATATGCGTGATAGTATTCTTGCAAATGAAAACAAGGCAACTGTCTTTCAAACCGCTACACAATACGAAATTGAAAAGATTAAGAATCAATTTGAAGTACAACATCAAAAAGATGAAAAACGTTTTTATACCTTCTTAGGTATTGCTATTACAGTCATTGGTATATTTGGGTTCTTACTTTACAGACAATTTAACAACAAGAAAACCAAAAATAACATCACAGAAAAGCAAGATGAAGTTATAGAGAAGAAAGACAAAAAAGAACCTCAAAATGCAATTAAAAGCGATAAAACTGTCGATGAAATTCTTCAAAAATTAAAACACCTAGAAGCACAAGAGTTTTACTTAAATCCGAAGTATAACTTATATGCTACAGCTAAAAAGATTGAGACCAATACAACGTATTTATCTAGTCTACTTAATACGCACAAAAAGATGACATTTACGGAATATTTAAACAATCTTCGTATTCAATATACGTTAGATCGATTAGAAAATGATAAGAAATTTCGTATGTACACTATCAAAGCAATTGCCAAAGAAGTTGGCTATAAAAGCCACGGATCATTCTCAAGAGCATTCAAAGCAAAAACAGGTGAGAATCCTTCTACTTACTTGAAAAAAATACGATAAAAAGGTTGTTCAATTTATAAAATGGCAAGACATGTTGTAACATTCATAACATACAGTTGTGTATATTGAATAAAACTAATAAATATACTCATCATGAAAACCCAGCGAAAAATGTTATCCCTCAAAAAAATACAAATAGCAAAAGTAGACTCTTTTATGATTGTGGGAAGAGGATTAGAAACAGGTGAAATTGATTGTGCCGCAGACGAATCAAGAACACCAAAAGGAGGAAGAACACAATCAACTTCGTTTGATGCAGATTGTAGCACAGCAGCAAGTTAATTCAGAAAATAAAAATGTATGTATGTAAAGGCTTCTCATCATTAAATGAGAAGCCTTTCCTAATAACAAGTAAATAAACTCAAATTTTAAGAAGTTTGACTGTCATCACAAGTATAGACTTGCGGACATGCAAAATTAGCAAGGTAACATTTAATACCTCCAGTTACGCGTCCTGCACAATCGCATCCACAGTTGAGACTTCCACCTCCATTAATTTGGCTCTGATTTTCCTTCGAAATAACAGAAACTCCTTTGATGTTTAAGATGTTTTTTTTCATGATTTAAAGTTTTTAATTTTCCTTACTCTATTTAGGCTTTTCAGGTAACACCATTTTTAATATAAATATGCAATACAGTAGTATCTTTTGGGATAATGATTTGAATGTTAAAAGTCAACTACCTTTGGGTGAGCATACGAAGCATTGAACGGAAACAATTAAAAGCATTTCGGCATAAGCTTCAGCATTTAAATCTTGATTATCGAGTACACAACTCAAATTTTAAGATTCTTGGCTGTCATTACAAGTATAAACTTGTAGACATCCAAAGTAATTCTGACAATACAAAGGTCCTGTAACACGTCCTGCACAATCGCATCCGCATTTTGATAAATCTATTCCTCCAAAACCCCATCCAGCTCCACCGTTAATTTCACTTTGTTTTGCTTTGGAAATTTCAGATACTCCTTGAATGTTTAAAATGTTTTTTTTCATGATATAAAGTTTTGATTTTTCCTTACTCTATTTAGGTTTTTCAGGTAACACCATTTTTAATATAATATGCATACAGTACTTATGCTTGGGGAAGCAAATGTATTTTGTATATAGGAGTAGTATAAAATAATTGGAGCGTTTTTATATCAAAAAGACTTCTGATAAATATCAAGAAGCCTTTTCTTTCCCCTAATATAGTGTATCAGTAAATGTGACTATATTCTCAATAAAATTACTATGTAATCCTTTGATTAAATGTCTTGACCGCAAGTATAAACTTGTGGGCATGCCATAAACCATGGGCAATATTTTGGACCAGTTACGCGTCCTGCGCAATCGCATCCGCATCTAGATAAATCATATCCAGCACCACCATTAATTTGGCTTTGATCTTCTTTTGAAATAGAAGTAGCTCCTTTAATGTTTAAAATGTTTTTTTTCATAATAAATATTTGTAGTTAATAATTACGATTAATGATGTTTTAAGCCACTCATCATTTTATACCATAAAAATAGACCTACTCAGCGTTGGAAAAAAGTGCTTGTCTTGCTGTTTTAAAAAACAAGCTATTCAATTTATAAAACAGAAAGGGTAAATTCACTCTAAACAATAGCTATAAAACCTAGAAGTATTCTATATTTGCCACGTTAAAAAACTATCCGTGATTTTACAGAACTACACAAAAGAATTTGCTTACAATTTAAAACTTGCTTCGCCTATCATTTTAGGAATGTTGGGGCATACTTTTGTAAGTTTTGTAGATAATGCTATGGTAGGTCAATTAGGAACAGCTGAGTTGGCTGCAGTTTCTTTAGGTAATAGTTTTTTATTTATTGCAATGTCGATTGGAATCGGATTTTCTACAGCAATCACTACATTAGTAGCAGAAGCAGATGCAGAAGAAAACAAAGTAAAAGTAAAAGGTGCATTAAAACATGGTTTGATTCTTTGTACCATCATAGGAATTATGGTTTTTTTAGGCGTAATGCTCGCAAAACCATTAATGTATCGAATGGATCAACCAGATGAAGTTGTAACACTCGCTATGCCATACTTAAACTTAGTTGCTGCTTCGTTAATTCCGTTAATCATGTTTCAAGCTTTCAAACAATTCACGGACGGATTATCACAAACAAAATACGCCATGTGGGCAACTTTATTGGCAAATGTTGTGAATATCATCATCAATTATTTCTTAATCTTTGGAATCTGGATTTTTCCAAAATGGGGAATCATAGGTGCTGCCATAGGAACGCTAGCTTCACGAATTGTAATGCTCGCATTTATCTGGTTATTATTACGTTACAAAAAGAAATTTAAAGAATACGTTACAAACTTCAATTTTAAAGAAATCAAAAAATCAGTATTCAAGAAAATTATTTCGTTAGGGTTTCCATCTTCTTTACAAATGTTATTTGAAGTTGCCATTTTTACAGCTGCAATTTGGTTGTCAGGTATTTTAGGAAAGAACTCTCAAGCAGCAAATCAAATTGCATTAAACCTATCGTCAATGACGTTTATGGTGGCAATGGGATTAAGTGTCGCAGCTACAATTCGTGTTGGAAATCAAAAAGGATTGAAACGTTTTTCAGAATTACGCCGTATTGCGTTATCACTATTTTTACTCGTATTCATTATAGACGTAATCTTCGCAATAATGTTTATGCTTTTGAATAATTGGTTTCCAACCTTATATGTCAATGAAAATGATGTTGTAAACTTGGTAGACAATCAAGAAGTAATTATGATTGCTGCACAACTATTGTTGGTATCGGCTTTCTTTCAAATTTCTGATGGCATACAAGTAGTTGGCTTAGGCGTTTTACGTGGATTACAAGATGTAAAAATTCCAACAGTCATTACATTTTTTGCCTATTGGATTGTTGGTTTTCCAATTTCATACTATCTCGGATTATACACAACATACAAAAGTGAAGGAATATGGATCGGTTTACTTGCCGGATTAAGTGTTTCTGCAATATTATTGTATATTAGATTTAATTATTTATCAAAAAAACTTATTAATAAGCAAGTTGCTCATGGAGTTACCTAAATTTTTATTGGGCGATAACACAGATTATCCCAATGCGATTTTTATCATACATACCGAATTCCCAAGATTTATCATCAACCTAGAAAATGACGAAGTAGAATGGTTAGAGGAATTTGAAAAAGAAGATGAAAAACAACTCTCTTCGGAAGCCGAAAACTTATTTCAAGAAGCCAACGACTTTTATGACCGTGAACTGAGTCGTTACGACGATTAATAGCAAGCTATGGTTGATCAACTTATTAACTTTGATAAAGAATTATTTTTATTCTTAAACGGACTCGGAACAACAACCTGGGACGGTTTTTGGATGTTTATCACGAATAAATATTACGCAATTCCACTGTATGCTTTCTTATTGATTTTAATCTTGAAAAAGCACAACAAAAAAGAAATATTTTTCACCTTAGTTTTAGTCGCGCTGTTGATCACGATTACAGATCAAACTGCGAATTTATTTAAGAAGACCCTTTTTTTAAGATTCAGACCATGTCATACGGCTGATCTAATAGAACATATGCGATTGGTGAAAACCACGATTGTAGATGGTCAAATAAAACCTTATTGCGGTGGACAATTTGGATATTTTTCTGGTCATGCATCTAACGCAATGGCATTAGCTACTTTTATTGGCTTGGTATTACAAAAGCATTACAAATACATCATTTTTATTCTATTATTTTGGGCTGCATTAGTTGGCTATAGCCGAATTTACATTGGAGTACACTTTCCTGGAGATGTTTTTACAGGAATGATTGTTGGTGGAATTTATGGAGGAATCATCTTTAAACTCCGACAGTTTTTGATACGGAAATACGCTTAAATTCCTATACTGTATTAAATTAACTATTGAGTAACTTCAATAACTGTTGTGCAGCATTAAATGGCGAGATCGTACTGTTTTCGGTCGCATTCAAATAAGAATCTAGCTCATTTTTTACTTTCGGATTGCTAAAAAAGTTATGTTTCAAGCGTTCTTCAATGGTTTGTAAAAGCCAAAAACGATTTTGTTGTTTTCTATGGTTTTCAAAATACTGATTGGCTTTGGTACTTTCGCGGAAATCTTCAATCATTTGCCATACATCATCAATTCCTTGTTGTTTCAACGCAGAAGCTGTGATCACTTTAGGAAGCCATTCTGAGGCTTTTTGAGGATAAAGATGCAAAGCACGCTTAAACTCGGTTCGCGCCATTTGCGCACGTTTTACATTATCACCATCAGCTTTATTAATTACAATCGCATCAGCCATTTCAATAATTCCACGTTTAATTCCTTGCAATTCATCTCCGGCGCCAGCCAATTTCAGCAATAAAAAGAAATCAACCATACTATGCACAGCTGTTTCACTTTGTCCAACTCCAACAGTTTCAATAATAATGGTATCAAAACCACAGGCTTCACATAAAATAATGGTTTCGCGTGTTTTACGAGCAACACCACCAAGTGAATCACCAGAAGCAGACGGACGAATAAAAGCATTTTCATCCTTCACCAAATCTTCCATTCGGGTTTTATCACCTAAAATACTTCCGCTAGAAATAGAACTACTAGGATCTACAGCTAATACTGCTACTTTTTTCCCTAAACTGGTTAAATGCTTTCCAAAAGCTTCTATGAATGTACTTTTTCCAACACCAGGAACACCTGTAATGCCAATACGAATTGAATTATTGGCATGAGGTAAGCATTTTTCAATAATTTCAGTAGCTTTCGCTAAATGTTTTGTGTTTTTACTTTCTACAAGTGTAATAGCTCTACTTAGCGCTACTTTATCATGATTTAAAATTCCAGCAACCAAATCAGCTACAGAAGGTTGTTTTCTTCTATTTCTTTTGATGGAATCTACAGATGATTTACTAATGAAATCAGGCTGCGAAATCCCATCTTTTTCATGTAAAGCAGATGTATGTTTTGGTTTTGTGCTCAAGTTTTTGATCCTGTTTGAAAGATTTAAACGAAATTACGATATATTTTTTGTTAATTATGAATCTAAAATTGAAGATTACTAAATTTTGAATCATAACCAAACGTCACTTCGAGTGGTTTTTGATAGAAAATTGTATCGAGAAATACTTCTAAATATCATTTTTTTGAAAGTAACTTTTTAAGTATCAAAGCTGTTCTCGATACAACGAATCGTACATTCGTCACTCGAACTGACGCTTACATATGTATTAAATTCAAAAAGAAAATTAAAAAAATGAAACGCTCCAAAAATAAGATCGTCTTTACAATAGAACACAACTAACAAAAATGAGCCAACAGCATTTAGGAATCTTAAAAAAATGTATGCAAGGAAATCGAAAAGCACAAATGAAGCTTTATGATTTATACGCCGATGCCATGTATATTATAACTTGTCGCTACATTTCCAATGGGGAAGATGCAAAAGATGTAATGCAAGAAGCATTCTTAAAAGCTTTTACACGATTAATACAATACAAAGGAGAAGTTGCTTTTGGAGCTTGGTTGAAGCGAATTGTCATCAATCAATGTATAGATACACTCAAAAAACGGTCGTTGGTCTATGAAGAAATGAGCGATCAGACAATGACAATTATTGACGATGATACTTCTTGGGATATTGATGTACATGTAACAAAGGAAGAAATTATCCAAGTTATTGAAAAATTACCAAATAAATACAAATATGTACTGCAATTGTATTTGATAGAAGGATATGATCATCAAGAAATTTCTGAAATATTAGAAATTCCTGTACGCACATCACGAACACAATTGATGCGTGGAAAAACAAAATTAAAAAATAGATTAAATGATCATTTTAAACATAAAATATCATGAAGAACATAAAAGATATACTTAACGAAAATGATGCTACAGCGGAAACTCCAAAGTTACCACAAGGACATCGTGCTGATTTTTTCGCTAAACTCTCGGCTACAGAAGAAATTCCTTCAAAGCAGCATATATTTCATTACTGGAAAACAATTGCTGCAGCATGTGTATTATTCTTAGGAATTGGAGCTATTGTATACACCAATTATCCAACAGACGATGTACAAGAATCTTCTTTATTTACAGAAATGAAATCTATTGAAGATCAATATTTACAGAGTATTGCAGCCGAATGGGAATCATTTCAATTGACAGCAAAAGATCAAAGTTTAGTCAAAAAGTATAAAGAACGTTTGGAAAACTTAGACGCGTCGTACCAAGAATTGAAACAAGATTTTTTAGTACAAAAAAATAGTTTGACAACACTCGAAAAAATGATTAAAAACTTGCAAATGCGTTTAACACTTTTGCAGGAAATTCAACAACATTTAAAAAGATTACAAGATGAACAAAAACATATATAGTTTCCTCATATTACTTTTTTTTGGATATGTAGGACTCTTTGCTCAAACCAAAAAGAAATATCAAAAAACATTTTCAGTTGATAAGAATACAAGACTTAATTTTGAGACAAGAAACATTGATGTCACTTTTAAAATTTGGGACAAAGATGAAGTAAAAGTCGATTTTCAAGTCAATTTTAAAAATTATACGGAACTAGAAGAGAAACATATTGCTAACGGAATCATTGTGTATGCAGCCATGCAATCTACAATGGGTGATTCTAATTATTTAGAAATTAGAAATTCATCGTCAACTTCTATTGGAAAACTTTCATATCAAATACGATCTGGAGAAATTCATATTAAGGATATGTTTGCTGAAAAAAAAGAAGCCAATACATATAAAACAGTTAGAGAAATCAATAGTCAAATCTCTAAGAGTAGTAAAGGTTTTGAAGATTTGAATGGTTATGTGGTATTTGAAAATGATAGTGTTGCATTAAAAGATATTAGAAAAAGTAATCACAAAGGAATTCAACGTATTCAGTCTACTTATGATATATATATTCCTGCATATATGATGATGGATTTGAACGTTACAAGTGCTAATGTGAGTTTTGAAGGAAAATTTACGAATCATATTGTAGGTTCATTTCATGAAAGCAATTTAATAGCTTCAGAATTAAATAATGAGCAAAACAGTATTGCCTTAATGAATGGCACTGCTAAGATTAAAAAAATTGTCGGAGGAAATTATATGTTTAGAAATGCTACAGAAGGTATCATAGGTCAATTAGAAAATGTAAAAGTACAAACGGAGTTTTCCAAGTTCAAATTTGGAGAAATGTCTAAAGATGTACATATTCACGACTTCAAGAGTGATTTCCTAATTTATAATATCGGCACTAATTTTAATATGATCAATATGTTATGTGAGTATTCAGATATTAAAATGTATGTAAATAAAGATCAAAAGTACTACCTAGAAGCCATAGGGAATAATGCTGTTTTAAATGATGATAATACCAAAATCATCATGCAACCAAATAAAACTGGAGAAAAGTTTAAAATGTTTACTCGTGGAAAAGATGACGAAGAAACACGAAAAAATACCTTCAAACTCGATTTAGTCCACGGTTTTGTAACCTTGCTCTACAAAAAATAACAAAACAACTACAAAATGAAAAATATAATACTTTGGTTGATGCTTTTCGCATTGACAAGCACAACGTATGCGCAAACAAAACTAAAAATAGGAGATAAAGTTCCTAAAGTTCAACTCTCTAATCTGTTGAATTCAAGAGATTCAGAAGTCACTTTAACAGATTTAGAAGGAAAAATTGTCATTATCGATTTTTGGGCAACTTGGTGCGGACCATGTATTCCTGCGATGAAAAATTTAATCAAACTTCAAGATGAATTTTCAAACGACATACAAGTTATAGGAATCGCAGAAGATAAGCCTGAACGTTTACAACGTTTTATAAATAATACACCATCAAAAGTGTGGTTTGGTTTGCAAACAGAATCATTGGAAACGTTATTTCCCTACAGGATTTTATCACATGCCATAGTAATTAATCAAGAAGGTACAATCGTTGCAATTACCGCGACAGATCATATTACTAAAGAAGTAATAGAAGATATAAAAGTAGGAAAGTCTATTACATTACCATACAAACAGGAAAATACTGCTTTCGATTATAATGCTGATCCTTTTCCTGTAAAAGATTCAAAAGCCGAACGTATATTGCTTACAGCTGGTTTTGAAGGTGTTTCTTCGTATTCTAGAGGATATTTAAATGATGAAAGCTTTAATGGAAGACGTATTACAATCATAAACTCTACAGTTCCAAGTATGTATAGAAGTTTGTATCGAAAAACATATAATAGAACCGTTTTTGAAATTGATAAAGAAAAGTATTCATATAAAGATCCTAAGAATAAATATTGCTTAGATATTATCACCAAAAATAAAGGAGATAAGATGTATGACATTGGAATTAAGAAACTTGAAGAAACATTTCCTGTAAAAGCAAAACTCGAAAAACGTACAATTCCTGTGTATGTATTGAGTGTAATTGATAGAACGAAATTAAAGAAGCTAAAATCGACTACAAAACAGCGTACACTTGAGTTTAGAGGTTATGAATTTCACGCAAAAAAGATTCACATGACAGAATTTCGAGATTATATAGAAAACGAAACGCCAGTTCCTGTTGTCGATGAAACAAACTATATGGAATTTATAGATATTGACTTTGTTTTTGATCCGCAGAAAAAGGATTCTTTCAAAGAAGAATTAGCAAAAATTGGATTAAAACTAAGTAAAGCAGAACGTGAAGTAGAATTGCTAATTATCTCTGAATAGTTAGATTTGATCACTTTGCTGGTTATTTTTATCTCATCGATAGTATAACGAAACGTCTCTTCGAGTGATTTTTGTAGTAAAACGAAGAAAACTGTATCGAGAAGTACTTTGAAATACAATTTTATTAGAAACGCCTTTGCGAGTGTTTTGGAAAAACGTATGGCAATCTGCCTTAATGGAAACACTAGACTTGCTAAGAAACAGACTACTACTTATCAAGTTCTTCATCGCAATATTCTAAAAAGTTGTTATAATCTGAAAAAAACATAAAGCCGTTTAAAACTATTGAAAAACGGCTTTTACTTTTTAGTATCTTGTACTTAACACACTTGCCATCTACTACATCCAGGTCCTTTACTAAAACACGCATCTAAAAAAGTGCACATTGCATTGTTTGAAGCACCACAATTAAACGTATTGCGAGTACCGCCTTTTGTTGCGTTTACTTGAAAATTACTAATCGTTTTTCTACTAATGATTAATTTACTTTTTAAATCTCTTTTTTTCATGATATTTTTTTTAGATTATAAATAAAAGTTACATCAGAAAGTAATAAATAACCTACGGTTTGACCGTAAAATTCAATATCGTATTCATTTTCCTGATCAAAGGAGAAAAAAAATGATGTAAATACTAATCTTTAAAAATCTAGATTATATCTATCCTGAGCGAAAAATAATATAATTAAAACAGAAAAAAACGTATCAATTGGTACGTTTTTTTAAATTTATTGTCACATTGTAAAATTAGCTACGTCTTTAGAAATGTATAGCAATAACCAAAACCAAAAAAGTTAACTAGTAGTATGTCTCAAACCGAGCTCATCGAAAAGTGTAAGAATAATGACAGGAAAGCACAACTGCATCTGTACAGGCAGTATTGTGAAGGAATGTTTATTGTTGCCAATCGTTTCTTGAAGCATACACAAGATGCTGAAGATGCCATGCAGGAAGCATTCATTAAAGCATTTCAAAAAATTGATCAATTTACAGCAGAAGTAAGTTTTGGAGCCTGGCTTAAAAAAATTGTGATTAATAAAAGTTTAGACAAATTACGTGCTAAACAGCATTATTTCTTAGCAATTGATGAAGCTCAATTGGAAGTCGTTGCCGATGAAGGAGATTGGCAAACAAGTGATGATACTACATTGGAAGAAGTTAAAACTGAAATTGAAAATCTGCCCGATAAATATCGAGTCGTTGTGATTTTATATCTTTTAGAAGGATATGATCATCAAGAAATTTCAGAAATACTAAACATTTCAGCCACAGCATCACGGACACAATTATTAAGAGGAAAAAAGAAATTACAACAAGCATTAAAAAAAAGGAATTATGGGACAGGATATTAAAGATTTATTGAAAAATGACCCGTTACATATTCAAAAAGGATTGTCAGACGGACATGAAGCTCGTTTTTTAGAACGATTAGAAACAGCTTTGCCACAACAGGAAAAACAAGTTGAAAAGCACCCATTTATGTTCTATAAAATTGCTGCGGCTGTTATTCTTTTGTTAAGTATTGGCGGATTGACATATCAACACTTACAGTATACTAAAATTTTGGATGAACATAAAGAAGTAACTGAAAACACTAAAAAAGAAAAAGAATCTTCTTTAAAAAGTTTAGGTGATATTTCTCCCGATTTAAAAAAGATTGAAGATTACTATGTGGCAAGTATTAACTATGAATTGACACAAGTTGAAGTTTCAGGAATCGGAAAGCAATTGTTTGAAAGTTATATGGAAAAACTTTCACAATTAAATGAAGAACACAAAGTGCTTCGACAAGAGTTGACAGATGTTGGTCCAAATGAACAAACCATTAATGCAATGATTGATAATTTACAATTTAGATTGAAGTTGCTATACCAATTAAAGGAAAAGTTGAACGAACTAAAAAAATCAGAAAATGAAGCATAATTCAAAAATAAAACAGTGTGTATTGATCGCTTTATTGATCATTACTTTTGGATATTCTCAATCAAAAAAACAAACAAAAAAGGAAGTATTTACAGTTAATAAAGATGTTACCTTAGAAATCAATACTTCGCACGCAGACGTAGAGTTTGATACTTGGAATAAAAATAAAGTACAAATAGAAGCTACAATTGAAGTTGAAGATGCAACAGATGAAGAAGTAGAAGCGTACATGAAAAAATGGAACTTTAAAGCTATTGGAAACAGTGAAAAAGTAACTGTAACTTCAAAAGGAAGTCATTCATTATTTGGTGATGCAGGACAAATTATATTGTCGGACCCAATTATTATTGAAGGAGTAGAATTTCCAGAAGTACTTGAAATGCCTGAATCATCTGAAATACGAGAAGTTATTATTGAAGAAGTACCAGAGTTGCCGTTGATGGTAATTGAATCTTTAGAAGACATTAAGTTTGATTATGAAGCGTTTGAAAAAGAAGGAGAAGCTTATTTTAAAAAATGGCAAGAGCAATGGAAATCCGATTTTGATCAAAAAAAGTTCAAAAAAGGAATGGAAGATTGGAAGCAAAAATTTGAAAAGCAACAGAAAGAACGTGAGAAATTTGTAGAAAAATACTTTGAAGCAGAACAAAAAGGTTTACAAAAGGCACAAGAAGATTTGTTTAAAAACTCAAAAGAATACCAAGAATTAGCTTTAAGAAACAAAGAAAGACGTATGCTGAAACAAATAAAGGAGCATAAGCACCGTCAAGATGGAAAAACACATGCTAATCATAATAATAATATTCTATTTATTTCTAAAGAAGGAAAACACTTAAAGGTAAAAAAGACCATTAAGATTAAAATGCCAAAAAAAGCAAAGTTAAAACTCAATGTTCGTCATGGAGAAGTAACAATTGCTGCGGCAAGTGAAAATATGGATGCAAAGCTGTCTCACGCAGCTTTGTATGCTAATGTTATTAATGGTGCAAATACGACGATAGAAACGTCGTATGCACCTATTCATGTTACAAAGTGGAATAATGGTGCTTTGAAGGTGAATTTTGTTGAAAACGTAGATTTACAAATGGTAAATGATATTAATTTAATGTCTAACTCTTCTAAGGTCAGTATTGGAACGCTAGGAGAGAAGGGAATTATTAGTGGAACTTTTGGCAATTTATTAATACATACTATTGGGGAAAATTTTAAAACCTTAGATATTATTTTAGAAAATACAGATGCGCGTATTCAATTGCCGACATCTGCATTTAAATTCTATTATATAGGTTCAAATTCAAATATTTCATATCCAAAATCTGTAGTAGGAACTAAAAATAAAACACAGTTCAATACCATTGTTCGTGGATATCAAAAAAATAATACTTCTGGTAGTGAAATAAACATCAATGCAAAATACAGTGAAGTAACTTTAAATAAAAAGTCGTAATAGGGATAAGATCTGAGCCAAACACCTAATATTATGGTAAGTAGATTTTATTCTTTATAGCATAAATTACGAGTCCAATTCTATTCTTTACATCCAACTTTTCAAATAAGGCGTCTCTGTAGCCATCAATTGTTTTGGGACTCAAACACATTTTATCGGCAATCTCTTTATAGGTCATTTCCGTACAAACAAGTCGCATAAACTCGATTTCATTTTCTTTCAATTTCATTCCAGAACTGCCTTTTCCATTTAAAGAACCAATCAGAATATTGGTAACATGTTTTGAATGATAAAATCCGTTAGTTACCACTTCATTCAAAGCCATTTCGAGCACACTTTTTTCTACATCTTTCATCAAATATCCTTTGGCACCAGCGCGTAACATTTGAATAATAGTACGTTCGTCTTCTTCAATAGAAAGTCCAATCACGTCAATATTTGGATAATGTTCAGAAATCCAAGTAGTTGTTTCAATACCGTTCATTAAAGGCATATTAATATCCATTAAGACAATATCTGGCGTTTTTGAATTTTCTTGTAAACGTGTGATGAGTTCTTCCCCATTTTTACATAAATAGCTTACTTTAAAACGATCAAAAGAATCTACCAAACCGCCAATAGCTTGTGATAATAATACATGATCTTCTACGATAACAACTGAATATGTTTTCAAAATGTTTTGTGTTTTTATGATGAATTCTGAGAGCAGAATTGTGAATTTATGTTTTAATTTTATCCTGATGCTAAGTTGATTTTTTAGCGTCAGAATTTCGCAACTAAAGATAATGAATAATCGTCAGTTCTGTGCCTTTTTCGAGTTCAGATTCTAACTCAATCTCAGCACCAATCAACTTTCCTCTATTTTTCATGTTTTGTAAGCCAATTCCTTTATTAGGTTTATCTACTAATTTATCAAATCCTTTTCCATTGTCTTTTGCTACAATAGTCAGTTGCTCAGGTGTATAAGTAAGTGTTACATCCAACTTTGATGCTTTTGCATGTTTGATGGTATTTGAAAAGAATTCCTGGAGAATACGAAACAAAATAATTTCCGCTTTATCGTCAATAATTTCTTCGTCACCGTGAATTGTGAGTGTTGCTGCAATAAAATTCAGACGATTAAAACGTTCTACTTCCAATCGCAATGCTTCTGGAAGCATAATATTCTTCAAAGCATCTGGATTGATCAACTTAGAAAGCGCGCGTAACTCTGTCAAACTTTTGGAAATCGTATCGCTTACACCAGAAATATCTTCATTACAATCTGCCAATTGATGTAGTTGGATTTTAGCAAGTGTAAGGAGTTGCCCAATATTATCGTGCAACTCCCAACTTATATTTCTAAGTGTTTGTTCTCTAATTTCTATTTGTGTTTCCGCTATAGCATTTTCGAATTCTCGTTTTGCTAATTGTTTTTCAGAAAGCAGCTTATTTTTTCGCTTTTGAAAAATATAAAAGAGATAAATAATTATAACTACAAAAAATGTAACAACTAGTGTAGTTATTATTACTGCTAAATCTAAGTCTTCTGTTTGCTGCATATAAAACCGTATATGAAAAATAAATTCATTATGATAACGAAACAAAACTTAATCCCATATAGTGTATTGATATATGTAGTTTGATAATAGTTTTGTACTATCCTGAAAGGAATACTGCTAGTGTAATAAAGAAGTAGTCCAACACTGATGTAAAATAATAGATTCTTTTTAATCGATAATATTTCTTCAGAATTTAATATTTCAATAAAATAAATGATTATGGAAATAATAAGAAATAAACTTCCAATTATGAATGGTATTGATTGAGCTTTATCAAAATAATTTACATAAAATCCATTAATTATTACTGATAATATATATGTATATATAAAATAATTTATTACTCTTTTTGAAATTAGATTCTTAACATGGCTTTTGTATATATACAATAGAATAGTAAAATTAAAGACATACATTACATTATACAAAATAGCATTATGCCTTATGTTTAAATATTCTCTTAAAAAATAACCAGCAAAATCATTGAGTGCTATATAAAATAATAAAAATGGAAACCATTTTAGGCTAGAACTTTTATATTTATAATAGTAAATAGCTGCTACTATTGCTGTTATCAATTCTAAATATTTAACAGAATTTTTAATTAAAAATATTAAACTATTTGTATCTATTTGCATTGTAATCTTCTATTTGCTTGGAGGAGGACTTAATTCACCATCATTGAGAAATAAAGTTGTTTCTTTTAAATCATCATTTTTTGCAATTAAATTCTTTTTAACATTTTTAGTCTCACTATTCAAAAATATATTGGCATTATTAATTCTTGTGTCTAAGTTATCTGTTAGTAATAATAATTCAGTTACTATCTTATATTCTCCTATTAAATCAGAAGACTCATTATTTGGAATAATAGAAAATGGTAAATTTTGCATATTTGAATACTGTTCTGATAATTTTACATCAATTGTTGGAGCAAAAAATACAGTTCTTTGTTCTGTGTAATCAGCATGTCCATTATGTTTTCCAAAATAAACTCTAACTCCTGAGATATTAGGGTTATCAGGATTTAATTTTTCTATATTATCTAAGTAATGAATATAATCACGAATCTTTTTCATTGAAAACCATACAAATTGAGTTTCTTTGAGAGGAGTAGAAGTATCTAAGTTATTAATATAATTTTGATGTAAGTTAATAGCTTCTGGAATCTCAATTATTCCTTCAGGTTTTGATTTATTAGGATCACCTTTATCATTCTGACCAAGTTTTTTGCATATAAGATAACCTATTATACCTCCAACAAGGAGTGCAACAATTAGTAATACTGGATTTTCCATAAGGGTTGTAGTTTTGTTAGTCTTTTTTTATTTATGCTAAAATTAGACAAACTTTTGGGAATAAAAATTTGAAATGGAAAATTGGGTGTTTTTCCCGTATGGTAGAAAGTGATAAAAAGAAGTGATGAAAGAAAAAAACTACAGGAAATAATAGAGGAAGAAATAATTCTTTAAAAAGAAAATAAGAGTAAGGAGTGTGGTTATATCTAGTAAGATAGGTTTGGAGGAATATTTTTAATTTTTTGGAGGAGGAGATAATTCTCCCTCATTGAAAGTAAATTGTTCACTTTCATCAGAAACGTCATCTTTGGCAGAGAATCCGTTTTGTATTAAGTTTTTTAATGTTGTATTCTTCGTATTAATAATCGATTTTTTATGACTACTAGCAGTCAAGAATACAGTTTGTGCATTTGATTTTAATTCTAAATCTGGATTTGTATCATATACACCAAAAAAAACATCGATACCTGTAATCTGAAGTTGATGTTGATCAGATTTCTTCTTTAAATAACTTATATATTCCTTTATTTCAGCTAAGGAATACCAAACAGCTTTTGTGTAATAATCTCTAGTGACTTGTGCTGCAAATGGCTGAATATACTTCGTTTCATACTTGTTAAATAGGGTAGAAGCTTCATTATAAGTGATATAACCATTTGGAGAAAGTATTAAATTCTCATCATTTACAGAAATATTTTTTGGTGTTATAAACCTTTGAATATGTTTAAATGTTAAGAATTGCCCGTTTTCTATTGTAAATGATTCTTGGTAATCTAGCTTTCCATTTCGAGTAGATGGCATGATGAAAGTAGTTCTTTTTCCATCTGCATCTGAACCCATGATAAAGCTAATTCCTGTAATGGGAATATTTTTAGCAATACTCATTGTCTCTAAACGTTCAATATAATCTTTTAGACTATTTAAGTTAAAATGGATGGCTTTGTCTTCAATACTAGTGTTTGTCTTTCCAATTACAGAAAGCCTAGTTGTGTGATCGTTTTGAAAAAGTTTAGCAGCTTTTGTAGTAGAAATAATCTTTTTGGGTATTTCAACCATACTATTTAGCTGAGCTTCTTCAGCATAGTGATTTGTTTCGCAACTTAGGAATAATGGAATACACACCAGTCCTAAAGAAACAAATGATAACATTTTTTTCTTCATGGTAATTTAGTTTTACGTTGATAAAGTGTAAAGTCGCGACTTGGAATGTAATTACAATTTCAAAAGTAGGAAAAAGAAGCAGTTATTTTAGAGAAGTTGTGTAACTGTCAATTTTTTGTGTATAGTTGTCATGTTTCCTAAGAAAGTGTTAAAAAAAGAAAACCGACAGGTGAGTTGTCGGTTTTATGCATTTTAATTGTTAACCTCTTGGAGGTGGAGGAGAAAGATGCCCTTCATTAAAAGTTAAACTTTCATTAGTTTCTTTACTATCTTTAGCAAAGAAATCTTGTTTAGACAAACTTTGTAATGACTTTCCTGTTACATTTACAATAGTTTGTTTTTGCGTACTTGCTGTTAAAAATATGGTTTGCGCGTTTGATTTTAATTCCAAACTTGCATCAATATCATACACACCAAAAAATACATCAACTCCTGTAATAGCTATATGATGTTTGTCAGATTGTTTCTTTAGATAATTGATATATCCTTTAAACTCATCCAATGAATACCAGACTGCTTTTGTGTAATAATCTTTCGTTACTTTCTTTGCAAATGGTTGAATGTATTGATTCTGATAATTATTAAATAAACTAGTTGCCTCATTAAATGAAAGGAAACCATTTGTTGAAAACACTAAATTTTCATCGTTTTGCGAACTATTTTGTGGCTTTAAACTCGAATCAACATGTTTAAAAGTCAAAAATTGCCCGTTTTCAATCGTAAATGATTCTTGATAATCTAAGTCAGCATTTCGCGTAGAAGGCATTAAAAAAACAGTTCTTTTTCCATTTGCATCTGCTCCAAACACAAAACTTGCTCCAGTAATTGGAATATTTTTAGAAGTAGCTACCGTTTCTAAACGATTGATATAATTCTCTAAAGTTTCTAAATCAAAGTGAATGGCTTTGTCTTTAAAACTTGTGTTAGCTTTTCCAATTTGTGACAAGCGCGTATGTTGATCGTTTTGAAAAAGTGTTGCAGCTTTCGCATTGGAAATAATTTTTGCAGGTGTTTCTAAAGCAACATCTAATTGTTCTTCTGCTGCTTGGTCTTTTGTTTCACAACTAAGGAAAAATGTAGCGCATACAAGTCCCAAAGAAGCGAATGAGATCATTCTTTTCTTCATAAGTTTATACTATTTAATTGTTAGATAATAAAGGCGCGTTTTGTATGTAATTACAACTTAAATGTAAGAAAAGTATTTTAATTGTTCAGAAAAATTGTATAAGCGTAGCATTTTGGCTGTGAGCGTTGTTTTTATATTAAAAATTGTCAGTTCGAGTGGCAAATCTTTGATTTGTTGTATCGAGAACTACTTTTAAGCCATATTACTTCTCGATACAAAATTTTTATAAAATTTCACTCGAAGTGACGGTTTTGATAGTTTTAAAATCCAGAATTAATGTGCTTTTTTCTTCAATAATTCAGGAAATTTCTTTTGAAAACGCTTCAATCTTGGAATCGAAACACCTTTGATATATGGATTGTTAGGATTGTTTGCTTCATAATCTTGGTGATAACCTTCAGCATCATAAAAAGCAGTATATTTTACTACTTCTGTAGTGATTTCACCATTAAAAACTTTATCCTTTTTTAATTGATTGATATACGTTTCTACAATTTGTTTTTCTTTAGCATTCTTGTAAAATATTGCAGATCTATATTGTCTACCAGCATCAGGACCTTGTCGATTCAAAGTTGTAGGGTCGTGTGAACCAAAAAATACTTTTACCAAGGTTTTATAAGATACCACTTTTGCATCATAATATACTTTTACAGCTTCTGCATGATCAGTTCTTCCAGCACTTACTAATTTGTAATTTGCTGTAGACGCTTTTCCGCCAGCATATCCAGAAACAACTTCTTTTACACCTTTTACGCTTTCAAAAATAGCTTCAACACACCAAAAACAACCACTTGCAAAATATGCAGTTTCATATGTTTCTAACTGTTCTTGCGTTAATTGTTCCTTATGTGAATTGTCTTTGTTTGTTGTATTTGAATTACAACTAATCGTAAAAAATATAAGTGTAAGTACTGTACTATAGATCGATTTCATTTGTTATTTTTTTGTTTCAGTCGAGAGAGATTGTAAAACTTACGTTTTTGACTCAATTAACTGTGAATTTCTATTCTTCTTCAATGCATACAAAGATACGAATAGAAAAATATCGATTTTCTTAAGGAAAGTTTAAATTACATTTTCAGAATATTAGACTTGTTGGAATCTCTTAGATTTTTAGAGCGCTTTCGTTGTTAGATATATTTGCGAGAATTTAAAGGAAATTTGCTTGTTTAACGTGAGTTCGACATAACTATTTCATTACACAATTGACTGTCAGTAGATTGTGCTCAATGTCAAATCGAGCGCAGTCGAGATTCAATCGAAATTTTATTTTTTACAGTGTTCTCGACTGCGCTCGAACTGACAATTAGTTATTTCTCAGTAAATTATAAACTATATGGTGACTTCTTATGTTGAACTCACGTTATTTAGTAATAGTAATCGTTATGATTCATGTAAAAAATAAAACGACTGCCTTTCCTAAAAAAAGCAATCGTTTTACCTGATTAACTAACTGTATTTTTGATTGATGAAGAATGTATTTACTCTTTTTCAACCAATTTCTTTGTCAAGAAGAAACCTGTGAATAAAGAAAGACCACCGATAAAGAAAATTGTTCCAGGGAATGCTACCTCTTCTTTTAAACCAAATGTATGATGCATCATGTGTCCAATAAAGATTCCTAAACCAATTCCCATCATCAACACAGCAAAATTTAGGACTAATACTTTCCAAGTAGGCGTTAATGATTTTTTCGAATTAAAAAAGATAGATGCATCTCCGCCTTTCTCAATTAATGCCAAACGCTCTTTGTTTCTTGAAGAAATGTACAAATAGTAAATTCCGAAAATTACACCTAAAATTGCTGGCATTATAATTACTTCTGATCCCATAATAAATATTTTTAAAGTTTAGTTTTTATGTATTTGCCCATTATGACGAACGGTTTTTTGTTTTGGTTACAGAAAATTTATTTTTTTTTATTTGAAACTGGATTTTTGGTGTTGGGAATTGGGTATTAGGTGTTAGTGTTATTATATATTCCTTTAAATTTTAAAGAACAATTCTGCAAAGAGCGAATTAATAGAAAACGAATGAACAAGAAGAAAGTTTAAGTGTTTAATCGTTGAAGCTTCAAAATAAAATCCAGAATAAGTAAATTAATCAGTTACTTAGAAAAATAATTCCAAAAACTTGTAACCATTTATAATAAGTCGTCGTCTTAACAACAAATGACACCAAACACTGACCAAGATTATATTGAACAGATCCGTGCTGGAAATGTAAATGCATACGCTATGCTTGTCAATAAGTATAAAGCAATGACTTTTACATTAGCATTGCGTATTGTTGGAAATAGGGAAGACGCGGAAGAAGTAGCACAAGACACTTTTGTAAAAGCATACAAAGCTTTAGACACTTTTCAAGGTACTTCGAAATTTTCTACTTGGTTATATAGAATTGTATACAATACGAGTTTGGATTATGTCAAAAAGAATAAAAGAGTTGTTTTGTCGGAACATATTGACGCGATTAATGAATCGGATATTGGTGTGATGCAAGATGCCATGAGTTATTTAGAAGCCAAAGAGAAAAAGGAAACCATTGAAAAGGCATTGTATAAATTACCAGAAGAAGAACGTATTTTATTGACTTTGTTTTATTTTGAGGAATTGTCATTAAAAGAAATCTCTGAAATAGTCAAAATATCGTATGATAATGTAAAGATCAAACTACATCGTAGTCGAAAAAAACTATATCATATTTTAAAAAATGTTGTAGAACCTATATATTTGAATCATGGAGGAAGAAAATAAAAAATTAGATCAGTTTACAAAAAACGTGATTCAGGATGCTGGAATATCTCAGCCTTCTGTAGATTTTTTAGCCAATGTGATGGCGGAAATCGCTCCAGAGCAAACTCCAGCAAAAATCTACAAACCACTTATCAGTAAAGTTGGTTGGATGATTATTGGTACTTTATTTATAGTATTTTCTTTTGTATTGACACGTTTTTCACTCGGTTTCTCTATTCTAGGCGATTGGGATTTATCAAGCTTAGTCATTGAAAAATACGAACCAAGAGTTGACATTCCAGTTACATATGCCTATTGTTTCTTTTTCTTATTGGTGTTTGTTGTCATTCAAGTAACGATGATTAGCAAACGTTTTTCGAGAAGTTTGGGAAGTTGACTTCGACTTCGCTCAGTCTACTTAATTTACTCTTGTGAGTTGTGATTATTAGCATTTTATTAATTATTAGCAATCCCTTTTCAGCATAAAAAACTCCCATGTTTCCATGAGAGTTTTCTAATTTATTTCAAAGCGTAGTACACTGAGCGGAGCCGAAGTGTACGTTAGAGAAATTATTCCTCTACTAAAACCCATTGTCCTTTGTTGATCAACGGTTCAGCTTGTTTATATTTTACGGTTTTGTTTTCACCAGTCATGATATTTTTGATCGTGACACGTTCGTTACGACCAATTTTTGGCTTATCGCGTACAATTGTTTCCGTTACTTGCGGACGTTGTCCACCTTGCGATTGTTGCATAGCAGCACGCTGCGCAGCTTCTTTTTCATCACTGTTTAATACTTCTTCTTTTGAAGTCGTATAATTATCTTTTTTACGTTTTTGTTCGCGTGCTTCTTGAACACGATTTGGATTATTGTCTGCTAATTCTCCTTTGAATAAGAAAGAAAGAATTTCACGATTTACCTTATCAATCACTTGCTCAAATAATTTGAAAGCTTCAAATTTGTAGATTAATAATGGATCTTTTTGTTCGTGAACAGCTAGCTGAACTGATTGTTTCAATTCGTCCATTTTACGTAAATGCGTTTTCCAAGCATCATCAATAATTGCCAAAGAAATATTCTTCTCAAAGTCATTTACCAATTGCTTTCCTTCTGATTCATACGCTTCTTTTAAGTCACTGACAACGTTTAACTCTTTCGTTCCATCGGTAAACTTAACAACAATACGTTCGTATTTATTTTCTGGATTTTCATATACTTGCTTGATTACTGGATATACCATTTCGGCATTGATTTCCATTTTTTCATTGTAGTTTTTGAAAACAGCAGTATATACTTTTCCTATAATTTGTTCCTCAGACATTTTTGCAAACTCATTTTCTGAAATAGGACTCGCAGGTAAAGCAAAATAGCGAATCAATTCAAATTCAAAGTTTTTAAAATCATTAGCAGCTTTATTTGTTTGTGTGATGATTTCGGTAGTATCATATACCATATTCGAAATATCTACTTTCAAACGTTCTCCATGTAAAGCGTGACGACGACGTTTGTAAACAACTTCACGTTGTGCATTCATCACATCATCATATTCTAATAGACGCTTACGTATCCCAAAGTTATTTTCTTCCACTTTTTTCTGTGCACGTTCAATAGATTTAGTCATCATAGAATGCTGAATCACTTCACCTTCTTTTAATCCCATTCTGTCCATCATTTTAGCAACTCTGTCAGAACCAAATAAACGCATTAGGTTATCTTCCAAAGAAACATAAAACTGTGAACTTCCTGGATCTCCTTGACGACCAGAACGACCACGTAACTGTCTATCAACACGACGTGAATCATGACGTTCCGTACCAATAATGGCCAATCCGCCAGCAGCTTTTACTTCATCACTTAACTTAATATCTGTACCACGACCTGCCATATTTGTTGCAATAGTAACTTGTCCTGGACGACCAGCTTCCGCAACAATATCTGCTTCTCGTTGGTGTAATTTCGCGTTTAATACATTGTGAGGAATTTTACGAATAGAAAGCATTCTTCCTAATAATTCCGAAATTTCTACCGAAGTAGTACCAATCAATACAGGTCTTCCTTGTTTAGACAATTCTGTTACCTCATCAATAATGGCATTATATTTTTCACGTTTTGTTTTGTAGATTAAATCTTCCTTGTCTTTACGTGCTATTGGTCTGTTTGTTGGAATTTCTATAACATCCAATTTATAGATTTCCCATAATTCACCAGCTTCTGTAATCGCAGTACCTGTCATTCCTGATAGTTTGCGATACATTCTAAAGTAATTTTGTAAGGTTACGGTAGCAAAAGTTTGTGTAGCATCTTCAATCTTTACATTTTCTTTAGCTTCAATCGCTTGGTGTAATCCGTCAGAATAACGACGTCCATCCATAATACGACCTGTTTGCTCATCAACAATTTTTACTTTGTTGTCCATCACTACATATTCTACATCTTTTTCAAAAAGCGTATATGCTTTCAATAATTGACTAAGCGTATGAATACGTTCACTTTTTACTCCGAATTCACGGAATAATTCTTCTTTTAATTCAACTTCTTTATCTTTTTCAAGACTTTGTGCTTCAATTTTGGCAATTTCTCCACCAATATCTGGCATCACAAAGAATTCTTTATCATTGCTTCCCGCAGATAGATATTCAATTCCTTTATCTGTTAAATCAATTTGATTATTTTTTTCTTCAATCACGAATAATAATTCTGCATCAACTTTGTGCATTTCGCGATTGTTGTCTTGCATATAGAAGTTCTCTGTTTTTTGAAGTAATTGTTTGATTCCTTCTTGACTTAAGAACTTGATTAATGCTTTATTTTTTGGTAAACCTCTGTAAACTCTCAATAATAAGAATCCACCTTCTTTAGTTTCACCATCTTTGATCATTTTTTTAGCTTCTGCTAAAACACCTGTTAAATATTGACGTTGTTTTTGAACTAAATCAGATATTTTAGGTTTTAAATCGTTGAATTCATGTAAATCTCCTTGCGGAATTGGTCCAGAAATGATTAATGGAGTACGCGCATCATCAACCAATACAGAATCGACCTCATCGACAATGGCGTAGTTGTGTGGACGTTGTACTAAATCACTTGGTGAATGTGACATATTATCACGTAAGTAATCAAAACCAAACTCATTATTTGTTCCGTAAGTAATATCAGCTAAATATGCTTTTCTTCTCGCTTCAGAGTTCGGTTGATGGTAATCAATACAATCAATCGTTAATCCGTGAAACTGAAAAATAGGAGCCATCCACGCGCTATCACGTTTTGCTAAGTAATCATTCACAGTTACTAAATGCACTCCTTTACCTGGCAATGCATTTAAATATACAGAAAGTGTTGCTACTAAGGTTTTACCTTCTCCAGTTTGCATCTCGGCAATTTTTCCTTGATGCATAGTAATACCACCAATTAACTGAACGTCGTAATGAATCATGTCCCAAGTAACTTGCTTTCCAGCAGCGTCCCAAGAGTTTTGCCAAATCGCATTATCGCCATCTAAGGTTACATAATCGTGCAAACCAGATAATTCTCTATCATATGGAGTTGCAGTAACATTCAATTCAGTATTCTTTGTAAAGCGTTTTGCAGTTTCTTTTACAACGGCAAAAGCTTCTGGTAGAATTTCCAATAAAACACCTTCAGAGACTTCGTATTCCTCATCTCTAAGTTTGTCAATTTCTTGGTAGATATCTTCCTTACGTTCGATATCTGAAATGGTATCTGCTTCTTCTTGTAAAGAAGTTATTTTATCATTTATTGTTTTGCACGCTTCTGCGATGCGCGACTTAAATTGTGTTGTTTTAGCTCTCAACTCGTCAAGCGTTAACTGCGATAGTTGTTGCTCGTGTTCCTTAATTTTGGTAACAAGTGGTTGAATGCTTTTAATGTCTTTTTTGGATTTATCTCCAACAAACATTTTCAACACAGAATTTAAAAAACTCATGGTTTATGTGGTTTTATATTAAACCAAAAAAAAAGCCTCAATATGGAGACTTTTTTCCTTGTTTAATTTGTTTTAGTATTCATCTTCGTTCCAGAGGTAATCTTCCTCTGTAGGGTAGTCCGGCCAAATTTCTTCTATAGACTCATAAGAATCTCCTTCATCTTCGATTGATTGTAAATTTTCTACAACCTCTAAAGGAGCTCCAGTTCTAATTGCATAATCTATCAACTCATCTTTTGTAGCTGGCCAAGGCGCATCACTTAAATGCGATGCAAGTTCTAATGTCCAATACATATTATTTCGATATTAATTTTTTGCAAAAATAAATTTTTAAATGAGAAAGTCAAGTAAAAAAATCATTATTTACACATTATTTTTAAGAACGTTTTTTAAAGAAAGTGTATCTCTTTAGTTTTTAGATAATTACGAATTCTTCTTCGGAATCCATTTTATCTCGTTTGCTTGTAGATCATGTGACAACTTCCGTGCCAATACAAAAAGGTAGTCAGAAAGTCGGTTTAAGTATTTTAATGTGTATTCATCAAAAGGTTCAATTTCATAAAGTGCTGATGCTAAACGCTCTGCTCGTCTGCAAACACAACGGGCAATGTGACAGAATGACACAGTTTGATGTCCACCAGGCAACACAAAGTGTGTCATAGGCGGCAATGCATCATTCATAGTATCCATTTCTCTTTCTAATACTGTAACTTCTTCTTCAGTGATTCTAGGAATATTTAAACGATCTTTTCCATTTTTTAAAGTGGCTTTTTCAGGATCTGTTGCGAGCACTGCACCAACCGTAAATAATAAATCTTGAATCTCCATCAATACATTTTGGTAGTGGGTATTGATTTCTTGATCACGAATTAAACCAATATATGAATTCAATTCGTCTACAGTTCCGTAGCTATCTATTCGAATATGATGTTTAGGAACTCGAGTTCCGCCAAATAGAGCAGTAGTTCCTTTATCACCGGTTTTAGTGTATACTTTCATCTTTTTCTTTTTCTCTTTTATTTTTCATATAATCATTCATAAATGCACGATTTTTAAGACTTGAGTTTCGTTTCTTATTTCTTCGTGTATTTACTAATAATAATGGTCCTAAGACAACAACTATAATTATAAAAATGATTAATTCGGTACTCATTGTTTACTTGTTTTGTTCCATCAACATTGTTAAATGCATACATTTATATAGATGACGATCACTTGTTTGTGATTGTTCCCAATCTTTTTGATGTAATTTTTTGATGTAATTCAACTTTTTGTTCGCGCTCATAGGAATTAAGTTTAGGAAAAATGCCCATTTAGAACTTCCTAAAATTGCTCTGCGTTCTACGACTTTAAATTCGGTATGGAAACGTTGTACGGTTTTCTTGGTAAATGGCCATTCCCAATCAGCATCTGACTGAAATGGTCTGTAAATTCCACGAATAATACGCAAAGGTAAACTGGTTTTTAATGGATCATAGGAAATTAGTTTTCCATCGTCTGCTAGTTTTTCTTTGAGTTTGCCAAATAATAAATCTAAACTTTCAAAATGATGTAATACACCATACGCGTAAATAATATCGAAATCTGTTTCTTTAAATTCTGGAGATAGAAAATCTACAGCTTCTGCTTTTGCATTAGGAAAGTCTTTTAAACGCTCATTTAACTGTCCGATAGCTTTGTCACTTAAATCAACACCTAAATAACTTTTAGAATGTTCTGCTAAATATAAACTTAAATGGTTTCCAGCATAACAACCTAAATCTAGAACTTTTTTATCTGATAAATCACCAAGCCACGTTCTGTGTTTTTCATATACTTGCTCGTTGATTTGCAATTCTTTTCTAAAATCAGACAACAATTTATTACGCATGAAAGACCAAAGCTTCGTTGCGGCATTCTTCTTTTTTACATTGTAGAATTCCTTCTGCTTTTTGTTGACTTCTAAGACTTCTTGTAAACGTGTATTACTCACTGCAATTAATTTTTGGGGACTAAAAATAAAAATTACCACGAATTTACTTTTTTCTAGGGAATATTGGCGGATTTTTCTTTTAAAATAGATTGTTAGACTTGCTTTGCGCTTAGACCGCTACGCTTTTAGACTGTTACTCCTTTTTTATTTTAAATATTTAATGTTGAATTTTGAATGGTTTCTTACTCTTGTTCTATTTTTTACCACGAATGCACAAATTTCTCACAAGAAAAATCACTCTAAATGATAACTGTAAAATCGTTAAATGCTTATTGTTAGATTTGTTATGAGATAATATGATAGTAGAAACTTAAAAATAAGACAGGTTTAATCTTCCAATACAAAAATAGGTTTCGCAATTTCATTCGTTACAAAATACTCCTGAATCTCTGTACTGTATTTTTCTTTGATGACAATCATATCATATTCAGCTAGATTTTCTTTTATTCCTTGAACTGTTTTTGAAGCTGTTAATGCCTTGAATGTTATAGGTTCACTATTGGTTTGTATTGGCAGTAGTTCGTATTTTAAATGATATAATGTAATATCTTCAATATTATCATAGGTTACAAAAGCAATCTTTTTTATTTTTTCATTCTGTATAAAATCACCAAATTGTTTTCCAACTTTTAATCTGTTTTCAACACTTTCATTTGGAGTTGAATTTAGTAGATTTGAAAAGAACGAACGCGGCAATACCAACATGAAAAAGCATAAAATTGTAATGAGGTAATAAGTATGTCTTTTTTTAGTGTTGTACGCTAATATGCTAAAAAAGAAGAAAAAAGCTAATAATAAGCTTCCCATGTATCTGTAGTAACTTGCCAATTCGCCTGCTTCTTTCTGAGTAATTTCATAAAAAACAAACGCGTAAATAAAGAGTAGTAGTATGGCGTATCCAATTATTGCAAACAACATTGTAATTGCTAATAGTGTAAAGCTGTATTTCTTTGGGAAATATGACAATACGTGCTTTCTATGGTATAACACAATACTTGTCAGCAAAAGAATCATTACAAGTGCACTTATCTTTATGCTTGAAACATCTTCTAAAAATGACAAGTTAATTCCTGTATATTTTTTAATGTCCTTTTGCAGTGTTGCAGGTTTTAAAATGGCGCTTCCAATTTCTTGTTCACCAAAGAAAAAAGCATTGATAAACGAATCGCGAATAGGAAAATAATGATCTGGCGGATTTGTAATATTTTCAAGCGTAATTTGTGAAGTTGTTTTGGAAATTGGTTTTGTATTTTTCATGGAAATAAACACTTTCCAGCTTCCGAAGCATCCAAAAACAATCAAACCTGTCAAAACTAATGGTTTTAATTTTTTGATGGATTGTTCACGAATATTACTCGTAAAGAGATAATTTACACCAATAATTCCCAAACCAATGATACTGAATAAAATTCCAATTGGTTTTGTTAACGTCAACCCTGCTAATGGAATTGCTGCGAGTAACAGTGCTTTCCGTTTATCATTCAACAAAAAGTAAAACGCTAAACCAACGCCCAAAAGCATTGCGATTGTATTATCTGAATATGTGTAGAAAATTGGTGTGCAGAATACTTGATACGCAACAAAAAATACCACGAAAGCTAAAATCAAATTCAAATAATTTCGTTTTCGATTATAGCAAATGATCGGAATAAAAGCTAAGGAAAACACAACATGTGCCGAAATACTAATGCCTTCATGTAAAGTGCCAGAAATTGTTTTATTGAAATAATACTGAATCAAAGTGGTAATTCGCGGATATTCAGGGAAATCTGTGAAATGGAGGCCATACATTTCATTCGTTATCACCAATTCTTTCAGAGCAACTGCCCAAAAGCTAAATTCGTCCCAAGCAGAAAAATAGGAACTTCCGTAAAGTAAAAAGTTTAATCCGAATAGCGCAATGAAAATTCGCAATGGAAATTCAATAAAAACTTCGGTTCGTTGGCTTTTAAAATGATCATATATATAATATCCAAAACTTGCTAAGCCACTTGCAAACAACAAGTATGTGACGATTTGTAGAATATTAAATAATAAAGCAATTGTCAATAAAATTCCAATACTACAAAACACCAAAATAGGAGAGAAGCCAGCATAAACTTTGAATTTACGCTGAATGAAAAGCATACTGCCCAAAAGTGAGCATAATAATAGAATGGTTTTAATAATTAGTAGTACCATACAATTACAAACGTACAATAAAATGTTCTTTTACTTGTTCCTTTCGGAAAAATACAAATCCCCAGAAAAATGTATCAATCGTAACGGTCACTTCTGGACGATTTTTAATGATTTCCCACGCTTCCGTCATTTCTTTGCTCCAGTGAATATCGTCAAAAATAAACACAGAATCATTATGTGCGGTTTCTAATAACTGCTCAAAATACTGTAAAGTCGCTTCCTTTTGATGATTTCCGTCAAAATAAATCAAATCATAGGTATTCCTTGCAAAACTGGTAAGCGATTTTTCAAATGGAGCTACATGAATTTCTATATTTTTAGTATTGTGTTTTTTAAATTGTTTTTGTGCGATTTGAGCCGTTTCAGGACAACCTTCTAAAGTAAAAACTTTGTCTGCTTCTTTCATGGCAATTGTTCCAATTCCTAAAGATGTTCCTAATTCTAAACAGGTTTTAATGTTTAAATAGGAGATGAGTCTCGTTAATAACTGCGCTCTTTTTTTAGTAATTCCTGCATTTTTAGCGATGGCAGAAACTTTTCTTTTATTGGATGAAAAAACTCTGCTTCCTGCTCCAAAATCTTTAACTTCAATTGTTGTGTCATCTTGTAATAAGTCAAAGCGATACTGTTGAAGCGTCTTATATATTTCTTTTGAAGAAGCATCATAAAAACATTTGGTCACCAAATCATACATAAAAGGTGAATGCACGCCATGCTGATTGGTTGATTTTGTCAAAAACCTAAAATATGCTAAGATTTGATACCACATATTTATCCTTCTATTTTTGAAGCTAACTCAAACCAACGCTCTGTTTTTTCTTCCGATTCGTTGATGATTTTCTGTAATTCCGTCGATTTCTCTTGAATTTCTTCCTGTGATAAATCGCCAGAAACAAACTCAGCTTCAATCTTTTCTTTTTCTTCTTCCAAACGCTGAATATCTTTCTCCAAACGTTTGTACTCTTTTTGTTCGTTATAGCTTAATTTATCGCTATCATCCTGTCGCCACGATTTCTTTTCTTTCTTTTCGGTAACTTTCGTTTCTGGCTCAACACTATCTTCATACGCTCTAAAATCTGTGTAGTTTCCAGGGAAATCTTCAATAATTCCTTCACCTCTAAAGACAAATAAGTGATCTACAATTTTGTCCATAAAATAGCGATCATGCGAAACTACTAACAAACAACCAGGGAAATCAAGTAAAAAACTTTCTAAAACATTTAGTGTAACAATGTCTAAATCGTTCGTGGGTTCATCCAGAATTAAAAAGTTTGGATTTTGTATCAAAACAGTACATAAATACAGGCGTTTCAATTCTCCACCAGATAATTTTTCAACAAAATCGTATTGACGTTTTCTATCAAACAAAAATCGTTCAAGCAATTGCGCCGCCGAAATCAAACGCCCTTTTTTTAACGGAATATATTCGCCGTATTCTTTGATAATATCAATAACTTTTTGACCTTCTTTTGGATTGATCCCGCTTTGTGTATAATATCCAAACTTAATGGTATCACCAACAATAACCTTTCCTGCGTCTGGTTTTAAACGTCCAGTAATCATATTCAAAAAGGTAGATTTTCCAGTTCCGTTCTTTCCTATAATTCCAATGCGTTCCCCTTTTTTAAAGACATATTCAAACTTGTCGAGTAATACTTTATCTTGAAATGATTTAGAAATATTATGTAACTCTAGAATTTTACTTCCCATACGTTCCATATTAATTTCTAATTGCACTTCGTGTTCATTTCGACGTTTGTGTGCTTTTTCTTTGATAATGTAGAAATCATCAATTCGAGACTTCGACTTTGTAGTTCGTGCTTTAGGTTGACGACGCATCCAATCGAGTTCTTTTTTGTATAAGTTCTTCGCTTTTTCTACAGAAGCTTGCTCAGATTGAATTCGAGCTTCTTTTTTATCTAAATAATACGAATAGCTTCCTTTATAGTTATATAATTGACCGTTTTCTAACTCTACAATTTCATTACAAACTCGTTCTAAAAAGTAACGATCGTGCGTAACCATAAAAAGAGTAATATTTTCTTTCTTGAAATAATCTTCTAACCATTCAATCATTTCTAAATCTAAATGGTTTGTAGGCTCATCTAAGATTAATAAATCAGGTTTGTTGATTAAAACAGTAGCTAAACCCAATCTTTTTTTCTGTCCACCAGACAGATTACTCACTTTTTGAGATAAATTTTCAAGTTTTAGTTTAAATAGGATTTGTTTGTACTGTGTTTCAAAATCCCAAGCATTATGTAAATCCATTTGCTCAAAAGCTTTCTGATATGTTGTAGTATCATCAGGATTGAGTAGTGCACGCTCATAATTGGCAATAATATCTAAAATTGGATTGTCGGACGCAAAAATGGTTTCTTCTATTGTTAGATTCTCATCCAAATTTTCATTCTGAGATAAAAAAGCAATATGAATGCCTTTTCGGGAGATAATTTGACCGTTATCCGCTTCTTCGCGACCAGTAATGATATTTAATAAAGATGTTTTTCCTGTCCCATTTTTGGCGATAAAAGCTACTTTTTGATCTTTATTGATTCCAAAAGAAATATTATTAAATAATACACGCTCTCCAAAAGACTTTGAGATATTTTCGACAGATAAATAATTCACGTTGCTGATATTTTTTACAAATTAAAAATAAAAAGATCAGATATGTTGCATAGAATTTTATTATTAGTGCGTAAAACTTATATTTGCTTATTAAACAACAGCGTTTATTAATGAATTTGAAAGCCTCAATATCTATTCTAACCATATTCCTTTTGTTATCTTCTTGTGTTTCCAATAAAGACATGACGTATTTTGGAGAAGAAGAAAGTGACAAAGAACTTATAGAACAGTCAATAAAACTCAATGAAAAGCCATACAGAATTCAAGTTGGTGATCTACTTTCTATAAGTATTAAATCTACAGATAAAAAGTTAGTAGCAATGTTTCAACCTGTATCTAACGAAAATGCTACAGGTCTTCAATCGGAGCAAAGCTTGTATTACAATGGCTTTACTGTTAGTAAACATGGAAACATTGAAATCCCGATTTTAGGAAAAATGAACGTACTTGCTTATACGTTGGATGAAGTAGAAGCATCAATTGAAAAGAAATTATTAGATGAGTACTTTCACAAACAAGAAGATTTATTCATTGTTGTAAAACTCGCAGGTTTAAGATTTACAGTTACAGGTGAAGTAAGCAGTACAGGAATTTACACGTTATACCAAGATCGTGTCAATATTATTGAAGCTTTGGCGAGCGCAGGAGATATTACAGATGTTGGAAATAGAAAAGACATATTGATCATTCGTCAATATCCACAAGGACAAAAAATTCATCACATCAACCTAACGAATGTTGAAGCGTTTAATTCTCCTTATTATTATTTACAACCTAATGATATGGTATATGTAAAACCATTGAAGCAAAAATCGTTAGGAACAGGAACTACATTAGTGCAATCGATCACAACAGTTGTTACCGTATTATCTTTGGTAACAAGTGTATTAGTATTGTCTAGAAATTTATAGCAGCATGGAAGAGGAATTTGAAGAATTAAGAGCACAAAATTCTTTTGATATCAAAGCACTTGCTTTTAGAGCGCTTAATTATTGGTATCTGTTTTTGATTACTTTAGGAATCGCTTTTGTAGTAACCTATTTTTACAACAAACAACTAGAGCGTATTTACAGTATTGAAAGTTTAATTTCCATCAAGGAAGAACAAAATCCATTCTTTTCTTCTAGCATGAATCTTACGTTTAATTGGGGCGGCGCTAGTGATAAAGTAGAAACGATAAAAACTACATTAAAATCGAGAGTGCATAATGAAAGTGTGGTTCGTTTGTTACAGTCCTATATTCACTACAAGAAAGATGGACAATACAGATTGGTTGATATTCACACTGATTCACCTTTTATTGTTAGTTTGGACGAAACTACTCCGCAATTGATCAATACGCCAATTAAAATTGTTTTCAAAGACGATAAAAATTATACAGCAAGTATTGATTTTTCTTCGGATGCAATATATAGAGGAATCAACTATAAACTCAATAAAGTTTCTAGTTATTCTCCAGAAAACACCTCTTTTTTAGGTGATTATGTTATGAATCAAGAGGTAAATTCACCATATTTTAAATTTACATTAGTAAAAAGAAGAGATGTAAAGCTTAAAATTGGACAACCATATTATATTTATTTGACGAGTCTTAACTCTGAAATTTCTAAATATAGATCTATTGCTGTCAATCTAAAAGTGCAAGGAGCTTCCATGCTAGTATTGAGTCTTACAGGACCTAACAGAGCAATTTTAGCAGATTATTTAAATGCAACTACAGAAATTTTAAAAGAGAAAAATCTTGAAGAAAAGAATCAATTTGCTACCAATACATTAGAGTTTATTGATAAAATGATCATTGGTGTAGAAGATTCTTTACGAAAAGACGAACAGAAATTAAAACAATATAAACAAGACAATAAAGTATTCAATCCGTCACTAAAAGGAGAAGAAGTATTTTCAAAACTAAATCAATATAGTATTGAGAAAAATGGCTACATGCTAAAGCTTGAATACTATAAACTATTAGAGGATTATCTAACAAATAGTACAGATTTCAGGTCATTGCCAGCGCCAGCTTCTTCAGGAATTGACGACCCAAATATTATCAATAATGTTTCAAAGATTGTACAATTGTCTATAAGACGTGCTAAACTAGGAGAAACCGTTAAAAATGATATCTTCTTCAAAGAAATAGATCAAGATATTGAAGCTACTAAACGTGTATTGCTAGAAAATGTAAAAACAGCGCGTTCTTCCACAAATATTGACATTGCAAATGTGGAAAATAGAACCGCTAGAGCTAATGCAGAGTTTAGAAAACTTCCAGAAGAAGAACAACAATTATTCAATATAGAACGTAGTTACAAGCTAAGTGAAGCTTCATATACATTACTGTTAGAAAAGAAAAACGAAGCTGGAATTGTAAAAGCAGCCAATGTTTCAGACGTTAAAGTAATTGACAGTGCGAAAGATTTAGGACAAGGTTCAATTTTGCCAAATACGCGAAAAAATTATTCAATTGCCTTGTTTATTGGATTGTTACTTCCATTAGCATTTGTGTTCTTGGTAACGATTTTAGACAACAATATCAATACGCCAGATGATATTAAAAACCTTTCGAGTATTCCTATTTTGGGAATTGTGAGTAGAAGTAGAACTGCATCTAACCTGGCAGTATTTGAAAGTCCAAAATCGTCTGTGGCAGAATCTTTTAGAGGAATTCGATCAAGTTTACAATACATTTATAAAAATTTAGCAAAAGACAAAACAAAGACAGTAATGATTACTTCTTCGGTAAGTGGAGAAGGAAAAACATTTTGTTCTATAAACATTGCTTCGGTATTTTCTTTAACAGGAAAAAAAACGGTTTTAGTGGGATTGGATTTACGTAAACCAAAGATTTTTGGTGATTTCAACATCACAAATGAAATTGGAGTCGTCAATTATTTAATCGGTCAAAAAGAAATGGACGAAGTAATTCAAGCTACACAATATAAAAATCTTGATGTAGTTACTTCTGGACCAATTCCGCCAAATCCTTCTGAATTATTGATCAGTCAGGAATTAGAGGAGTTTATAGCCGAACTAAAGCAACGTTACGATTATATTATTTTAGATACGCCACCACTTGGTTTAGTGTCAGATGCATTAGATTTAATTCATCATGCAGATGCTACAATATATATGGTAAGGCAAGATTATTCTAAAAAAGCAATGTTGAATATTATCAACGATAAATACAGAAAAGGAGAAGTTAAAAACATAAGTTTTGTATTCAATGATTATCGCCAAAAAGCAAAATACGGTTATGGTTATGGATACGGTTATGGCTATGGTTACGGCTATGGAAGTTATGGAAATGGATATCACGAAGATACGCCAACTTCCTTGTTGTCAAGAATAACCAACCTTTTCAAAAGAAAATAAAAACTGAAATCCCCAAATATGAAATACACTAATTGTATTTCAGAATAAAGCGATTATGACGATATTAGGAATATCCGCATTTTACCATGATTCTGCTGCCGCTATTGTCCAAGATGGAAGAGTAATAGCAGCTGCGCAAGAAGAACGTTTTACACGAAAAAAACACGATCCAGCATTTCCAACGAATGCAGTAAAATACTGTTTGGAATATGCAGGGAAATCCATAGATGAATTAGATGCGGTTGTCTTTTATGACAAACCTTTATTAAAATTTGAACGTTTACTAGAAACCTATTATGGCTTTTCGCCGAAAGGAGTTGCTTCCTTTATTACAGCAATTCCAGTATGGTTGAAAGAAAAAATGTTTCTAAAAAAACTCATCAAGGACGAATTAAAAGAAATACAACCGTTCAACAAGAAAAAACTTAAGTTGCTATTTCCAGAACATCACTTGTCGCACGCAGCGAGTGCATTTTATCCATCACCATATGAAAAAGCAGCTGTTTTAACGCTAGATGGAGTAGGAGAATGGGCAACAGCTTCCATCAGTATTGGAGAAGGAAAGAATATGACAATGTTGAAAGAATTGCAATTTCCACATTCTGTAGGATTGCTGTATTCTGCATTCACCTATTTCCTAGGATTCAAAGTAAACTCAGGAGAATACAAACTTATGGGATTAGCTCCATACGGAAATCCTGATTCGGAACGAGTGCAAAAATTCAAAGAAATCATCAAAACGAAACTCATCAAAATCAACGATGATGGTTCTATTTGGTTAGATCAAAAATACTTTAATTATGCGGTTGGATTGCGCATGGTATACGATGACAAATGGGAAGCATTATTCGGTTTTCCGAGAAGAGATTCGGAATCAGAATATGAACAACATCATTCAGATTTAGGTTTAGCAATTCAAGATGTCACTGAAGAAATCATTATCAAATTAGCAAAACATGCCAAAGAAATCACAGGAGCTGAATATTTATGCATGGCTGGTGGAGTTGCGTTAAACTGTGTTGCTAACGGAAAGTTACAAAATGAAAATGTATTTAAAGAAATATTCATACAACCTGCAGCAGGAGATGCTGGTGGCGCTTTAGGAGCAGCATTAACGGCTTATCACACATACTTTGAGCAAGAACGTATTGTTGAACCAAATGATGCGATGAGCGGTTCATATTTGGGACCTGAATTTTCAGATTTAGATGTAGAGAATATCAATAGAAAATACAATGCGAAAGCAACACACTTCTCAAAATTTAGCGATTTAACAAAAGAAGTAGCAAAATATATCTCTGAAGGAAATGCAATTGGTTGGATGCAAGGTCGTATGGAATTTGGTCCGCGTGCTTTAGGTCGTAGAAGTATTTTAGGTGATGCGAGAAATCCTGAAATGCAAAAAAAACTCAACCTAAAAATAAAATATAGAGAATCCTTTAGACCATTTGCGCCTTCAGTATTAGCTGAAGATGTAAATGAATTCTTTGACTATAAAGGAATATCACCATACATGTTATTGGTACACAAAGTACATCCAAAAATCAAACATGAAATTCCGGTAAACTATCATGAGTTGCCAATTCGTGAAAAACTTTACGTACAACGTTCGTCATTACCAGCAATTACACATATTGATTTCTCTGGGCGAATTCAAACAGTACACAAAGAAACCAACTCAGAATACTGGGAATTGATCAACGAATTCAAGAAAATTACAGGTGTTGGAGTTGTGGTAAACACAAGTTTTAATGTACGTGGAGAACCAATCGTATGTACGCCCGATGATGCATATCGTTGTTTCATGCGTACGGAAATGGATTACTTAGTAATTGGAAACTATGTGTACAAAAAAGAAGAACAACCAAGTTGGCAAGATACTGACGACTGGAAAGAAGAATTTTTACTAGACTAATACTGTGTGGAAAACAATCAAATATAATCTTATTGTGCTATTAGTACTTTTGGTGCTAATAGAAGCTGTATTGTGGTTTATTCCTGTGGCTGATCCATATGAAAATGCGAAGAAAAACATGTTTTATCCACCAATTGGAAACATGTATATAGAATCGCAATTTGATCCTAATTTGAACTTAGAATTTGCTACAGAAGATGGTTTGTTAGGATTTGAAAACTACAAGGAAACCACAAAATTTACCATAAACAACTATGGTTTTCGCGGAGATGAACTTGTCATGCCGAAACCGAATAATGAATACAGAATCTTTGCTATTGGCGGAAGTTCTACGGAAAGTCTATACATAGATGATGCAGATGTTTGGACACAAGTTTTGCAAGAAAATCTAAATCAGGGAAATGATTCTACGACTGTAAAAGTCTACAACGCAGGTAAATCTGGAGATAACATTCAAGATCATCTAGCAATGTTATCACATAGAATTGTTCATTTACAACCTGATGAAGTAATTGTTTTTTGTGGAATTAATGATGTAACACGCTTAATGCTTGATAAAAATCCACTTAAATTCAATGTAACAAAACAGGAAAGCAAAGAAGTGAGTTTTGGAAAAATGTTAGGTGTATTTCTCTACGAATTTCAAATTCCGAGACGTTTATATTACGCGTTTAAAAGTGAAGAAGAAGCGTTAGAAACCATTGAAATTGAGTCAAATTACAAGAAAAAAGTAAAAAAGACACAAGCGCGACCTGTTGAAAATCAGTTACCTGAAACAGATTATGGTAACTATGCAAATAAATTAAAATCGTTGATAGGTATTTGTCAGGCAAATGATATAAAGCTTATATTTGCGACGCAAGTAGTCACTTGGGATACGGAAGAAGAAGCTTTAAAAAATTGGCATTGGATGACGTCTCGTGGCGGCATTCGATACAATGCTAAAAAACTGCAACAAAAAGTAGATAGCATCAACGCAATTACAGTTGAAGAATCAATGAAATATTCGATTCCAGTTTTCAAAACAGATTCGATAATTTCGAAAACCAGTACATATTTGTACGATGACTGCCATTTTAATCCTGCGGGAAGTAAAAAAATGGGGGACGAATTAGCAACATTTATAAAGACACAAAAGAAATAGATTATGGAATTTTTGAAAGATATGTTCAATTTCTTAAAAGAACGAAAAAAATTCTGGCTATTGCCAATGATTATTGTATTACTACTATTAGGAGTTATTCTAGTATTAGGTGGAGGATCAGCAATTGCACCATTTATATATACTTTATTTTAAGATGAAAGAAGACAATTCAAAAGTAATATTAGTAATGGTTGCTGGGTTTCTAGTATTATCATACATTTTCAATGAAAAAGCAGGCGTAGAATTACGTTACGTAGCTACAGGAATAGGTGTTGCTTCATTTTTTCCACCATTAGAACGTTTGATCGTTTGGATTTGGGAAAAAATCGCATTGATTTTAGGATGGATCAACACAAAAATCATCCTATCTGTAGTGTTCTTCATATTTTTAACGCCATTTGGAATTCTATCGAGATTGTTCTCAAAAAGTAACCTAAAACTCAAGCACGATTCCAACACTACTTTTGTAGAGCGAAATCATACCTACACAAAAAAAGATTTAGAAAATATCTGGTAATCTAAAAATCAATCCGTTTGGACAAGCCCCAAAAAAATAATACATGGTTATTTGAAATATCTTCAAAAAGCAATCTTCTCGATTTCAAATTCAAAGAAATTTGGCAATACAGAGATTTATTGATGCTTTTTGTACGCCGTGATGTAGTTACTCTATACAAACAAACGGTTCTAGGACCTTTATGGTACCTAATTCAGCCATTATTAACTTCTGTAATTTTCACCTTAGTTTTCAATGGAATTGCAGATATTAATACAGGAAATGTAAATGCTTTTTTGTTTAACCTTGCGGGAATTACCATTTGGAATTACTTTGCTGAATGCTTAAAAGCTACATCTGATACATTCAAGAAAAACGAAAACATTTTTGGAAAGGTATATTTTCCAAGAGTGATCATGCCATTATCTATCACGGTTTCTAACTTATTAAAGTTTGGAATACAAGTGCTAATATTTATAGCATTCTACATATATTTTGCTATTCAAGGAGCTGCAGGAACCATTTCAATCTACTTATTACTATTGCCATTAATTGTATTAATTATGGGAATGTTAGGTTTAGGCTTAGGAATGATTATTTCGTCAATGGTGACCAAATATCGCGATTTAACGTTCTTAGTTCAGTTTGGAATTCAATTGCTAATGTATGTTTCTGCGGTGATGTATCCAATGGCAATTGTAACCCAAAAATTACCATCATACGTTTCATGGATTGTAGAGTTCAATCCGTTAGCAAGAGTGATTGAATCATTCCGTTTCATGGTATTCCAAGAAGGAGAATTTTCATTACAATATATATTCATGACCTTGGGAATTTCGGTGATCGTATTTCTATTCGGACTCATCATATTCAATAAAACAGAACGTAATTTCATAGATACGGTATAATGCAGGAGAAAGAAGTCATATTACGTGTAGAAAGCCTATCGAAACAATATCGTTTAGGTGTTATTGGTACGGGAACAATTAGTCATGACTTAAATCGTTGGTGGCATAAAATTCGTGGAAAAGAAGATCCGTATTTACGAATTGGAGAACGAAACAAACGTGCTTCTGTGGGAAAGTCAAACTATGTTTGGGCAATCAAAGACGTGAGTTTTGATGTGCGTAGAGGAGAAGTGTTAGGAATCATTGGAAAAAATGGAGCAGGAAAATCTACCTTGCTAAAAATTCTATCCAAAGTTACGATGCCTACTACAGGAACAATCAAATCAAAAGGAAGAATTGCTTCTTTACTGGAAGTTGGAACAGGATTTCATCCAGAATTAACTGGAAAAGAAAACATCTTCTTAAATGGTGCTATTTTGGGAATGACCAAAGCAGAAATCAAATCAAAATTTGAAGAAATTGTAGAATTTGCAGGTGTTCAAAGATACGTAGAAACGCCAGTAAAACGCTATTCTTCAGGAATGAAAGTACGTTTAGCCTTTGCAGTTGCAGCACATTTAGAACCTGAAATTTTAGTGGTAGATGAAGTCTTAGCGGTTGGAGATGCTGAATTTCAGAAAAAAGCCATTGGAAAAATGCAAGACATTGCCAAAGGTGAAGGAAGAACGGTTTTATTTGTAAGTCATGACATGGACGCCATTCAAAAACTAACACAACGAACGGTAGTGTTAGCAGATGGAGAAGTTTTATTTGATGGTGACACAGACAAAGCGATTCAAGCTTATTTAAATCAAGGATTAGATACAAAACCCTATCATGAATGGGAAAGTATGGAAACGGCTCCTGGAAATGACTTCGGTCGATTAAAAAGTGCAGCGATTCGTGATGAAAAAGGCGAATTATGTAATCGTTTTAGTGTGCGTGATGATATATATGTAGAAGTCTCTTATTGGGATTTAAATACAGAATACAACAATACGGCAATCATTCATGTCGTAAACGAACGCGGACAACGCTTATTTGCTTCCAATGAATTCAACGCGCCAGATTGGCTAGATTTCCACGATAAAAAAACCAAAGGAATCGTAACAGCAACCTGTAAAATTCCACGTCATTTCTTAGCTGAAGGGCAATTTAGTTTGTTAGTTGCTGTTGGAAATTACAACCCAGAAATCATTCACGCAATAGAAGACAACCTATTAAGTTTTGAAGTATTTGATGACACAACAGGTGATGGCGTTCGCGGACTGTACGCTGGAAAATGGCCAGGAATTGTGCGTCCAATGCTGTCATGGAACATAAAAAAACAATCGTTAGACTCAAAATAACCCGAAAATGAATCAAGCCTACATAAAACTTCGAAAAGACATCATTGCGTTGATTGAAGGTGAAAACCTAAAAGTCCTAGATGTTGGTTGTTCTAACGGAATTAACGGAAAATGGTTGCTCGATCAAGGAATGGCGACAGAAGTTATTGGAGTAGAAACACACAAAGAATCTGTGGTAAATGCTAAAAAGAACATTACGAAAGTAATTGAAAAAAGCATTGAAGATGAAGTACTATTGCAAGATTTAAAAAATGAAGGTTTTGATTATATCATTTTGGGTGATGTATTAGAACACTTAATCGATCCTTGGCATGTATTATCGGAACTAGAAAAATCCTTGAAGCCTACGGGCAAAATGATCATTTCGTTGCCTAATGTACAGCATTTAGAAACCATGAAGCACTTAGTGTTTAAAGGAAAATTCCCGTACGAACCAAGTGGTTTGTATGATAAAACACACATGCGCTGGTTTACACTCAAAAACATAGAAGATTTAGTCGATCAAGCGGATATGAAAATTGAAGAATTAACGCGTGTCATGAGATATAGTGCCTATAAAGGCGGATTTCCGATCATTCCAAGAGTCTTCAAGAAATTAGGATTATTCAAAAACTTCTTTACATTTCAATATGTATTTCGCTGTGTAAAAAAATAACATGTTATTTTCTGCTATCATATTATCAAATACCAAAAGTCAATCGATTTTCGACATGACGCTGCAATGTATTGAAAGTATGATAACTGCTGAAAAAGAAAATCCAGCGATTAAATTTGAAGTTTTACTAATAGAAAGTAACAAGCAAATTCACAACTCAAACTATAATTTTCCTGAACACGTAAAAATGATCATTCCTACGGAAGATTTTAACTTCCATAAGTTTTTAAACATAGGAATCAAAGAAGCTACAGGCGATTTTGTAGGTTTGTTTAATAATGATTTAATCTTTCAAAAAAACTGGTTTACAGAAATTTTAAATGTAAAAAAGAAATATCCAAAAGTTCAATCTTTCTGCCCAGTTGACTATGATTCAAAATTTACTCCAAAAAGTTTTTTCGGAGAAGAAACATATCTATTTGGTTACAAAGTTCGTCGTCATATTGTTGGCTGGTGTATCATTGCAGAAAAATCAATGTTTGAAAAAACAGGTTTACTAGATGAGCGTTTTAGCTTTTTCTATGCAGATGATGAATATAGTTTGATGCTGCAAAAATACGGTAAAAAACATGTTGTTGTAGCAAAATCAGAAGTTTCACATTTAGAAAGTAAAGTTTCTAAAGAACTAGAAAAAAAGAAAAGTGCCTTTTTTGATGATGTAGAAATTCCTGAAAAAGACATTCCAAAATATATATACACAGCGCAAAATCGCTGGATGCTAGATCGTAAAAAACTATTGCAAGGACATATCATCTTTCATAAAAAATGGGGAAGTCCAAAAAAGATTGCCATAAAATCAAAAATTGGACGTACTTTCATTGCAAATGGACTTGGTTTTCTAAACAAATACTTCATGTAGCATGAATGTACTTTTCCTTGTAAATAACACAAAAATATCTCCAAACGCTAATGGTGGTGCATCTGTATATTTCAGTCACTTGCAATTATTAGCAAAACTAAATTACAAGGTTCATGTATTGATGATCGATTTTGCGGATGGTAAAAAAGCAGCGCTTTCATCAAATGTAACCCCTGAATATGTTCAAGAAATAAAAGGATTTTATACAGAAATACATCACTTTCAAGTGGCGCAAATTCCGCCGAATGGCATCATAAATAGAATAAAAACAGCAATTTCGTCTCCTGAAAAGTTTGAATATTTCTTTGTGAATACTACAAATGAGAAAATTTTAAAAAAGTATATCTCAGAAAACAACATACATCTAGTTTGGGCAGAATGGCGATGGACAGCAATTCTGGCAAACTATGCAAATTTAGATACTCCAATTATATATGCACATCACGATTGGGAATTCAAACTGCGAAAGCTAAAAAGTAAGCTTTCATTCATGCAAAAGTTTCATCTAAAACAAAAGAAAAGAGTAGAGTTAGACCTTGTGAAAAGTGTAAATGCTTGTATTTCGGCTTCCTATACGGAAACTCAAGAAATCAAAGATTACGGAAACCCAAATGCATTATACATTCCTCTAACATACGAACAAGTTGAATTGGTTGAAAATACTGAAGAAACACCAACAATTGTGCATTTAGGTGGCATGGGAACAACGGCAAACAGAATCGGATTGGAACGATTTTTAGAAGTTTCTTGGAATGATCTCAAAACACAATTACCAAACGTCACGCTAAAAGTCATCGGAAACCTAAAATACGCTTCCGAGTCGCTGCTACAACGTTTAAAAGATCCACAAATAGAATGTCTAGGTTTTGTAGAAGACCTAATGTCAGAATTAAAACCTTACGACATTCACATCATTCCATGGGAATACAATACGGGAACGCGCACAAGAATTCCGTTAGTTTTTAACTATGCGCAAGTATTGGTGTGTACCAAAGAAGCTGCAAGTTGTTATCCGGAAGTCATTCACGATCAAAACAGTATCCTGAGCAATGATTTACAGCATATGACACAGCAATTGATAGATTTGTATAACAATACAGAAAAACGGATATTTATAGGCGATAACGCTCGAAAAACGTTTTTACAAAGCTTTACAGCAGATGAGCAGCTGGAGAAATTGAAGGTTTTTTTGGAATCTTTATGAAATTACAAATGCTGAATTTTAAATTATGAATTATTCCAAACGTCAGTTCGAGTGAAATTCTGTCACATTGAGCGGAGTCGAAATGAAAGAATTTAGTATCGAGAACAGCTATGATGTAAAAAACGCTTTGATCTCAAAGCTGTTCTCGATACAAATTTGCCTTGCAAATTCACTCGAACTGACGTTTAGAGCAAAACAAATAAACAAACGAACGAAGGGACAAATCAACAACAAATGAAAAAAACCTACATCATAGCAGAAATCGGACAAGCACATGACGGAAGTCTCGGAATGGCGCATGCGTATATTGATGCTGTGGCAAAAACGGGCGCAGATGCCATTAAATTTCAAACGCATATTGCTGCTGCAGAAAGTAGTATTCACGAACCTTTTAGAGTAAAATTCTCCAAACAAGATGCTACACGTTATGAATACTGGCAACGTATGGAGTTTTCGCTAGAGCAGTGGAAAGGACTAAAAGTACATTGTGATGAAGTAGGGATAGATTTTTTGTCATCACCATTTAGCAATGCGGCGGTAGATTTGTTGGAAGAAGTAGGTGTGTCTTGTTACAAAGTAGGTTCTGGGGAAGTCAATAACTTTCTATTACTAGAAAAAATAGCAAACACTGGAAAACCGATTATCATTTCGTCGGGAATGAGTTCGTTTGCAGAATTGGATGAAACAGTCGCTTTTCTCAAAGAAAAAAACTGTGAATTCTCCATATTACAATGTACAACATCGTATCCAACAGCACCAAAACAATTTGGATTAAACGTAATTCAAGAATTAAAAGAACGTTATCAAGTAAAAATTGGATTCTCTGATCATTCTGCGGGAATCGAAGCAGGCATTGCAGCAGCGACGTTAGGTGCAGAAATCTTAGAGTTTCATGTGGTATTTGACAAAGAAATGTTTGGTCCAGATGCAAAATCATCCTTAACGTTTCCTGAAACTACAAAACTCGTTACTGCAATCAGAAACATTGGTGAAGCATTGAATCATCCGATAAACAAAAAAGACAACTCACAATATTCAGAATTAAAACAAATATTTGAAAAATCGTTAGCAATCAATAAAGATTTACCAAAAGGACATGTGTTAACATTCAATGATTTAGAAGCAAAAAAACCAAAAAACTATGGAATATTGGCTTCAAAATTCCAAGAAGTCATCGGGAAAAAGCTTGCGCGTGATATGAAGCAGTGGGATTTTTTAAACAATGATGACATACTTTAAAAACCGATTATGATAAAAAACATACTAAACATATTAGTAGTTGCTTTCTGCTTACAAAATGTAAGTGCACAAAAAGATATAGAGATTGTTGAAAAACTTCTTAAATCAATAGCAAATCAAGATATATCAGCTGTATCGCAATATATAAATGAAAATGTTTTGGTGGTAGAAGGAGATTCTGTAGCGTTCAATTCTAGTGAAATTTTTTTGAAGCGGTTAGAATTATTTAAAACTTGGGACATTCAAGTTAGTGAAGTAGAAGTTTCTGAGTATGAAGGAGACATAGAATTCTATTTCACATCAACGAACAAATATCTTTCACTTTTAGAGATAGCGCCATTTAATGTTAGCGGTACATGTTTAGTATCTGATGGAAAAATCAAAAAAATACAAGGAGAAGAATGGTATTATGTGTATGATAGGCTATTCTTTCAAACATACGAAGAAATTGAGTTTGCAAAATGGCTAGCAAAAGCGAATCTTTCCATATTAGATTTCCCGAATACGAAAGAAGGATATGAATTATTGCTGAGCTTTGTTAAAAGATACAAAAACGTTGAACTTTCTACGCAGGAAACACAAAAAATGGAAACCTTTGTCAATGGGAATATAGTTCGCAAGAGAAGACAATTTGTTGTGAATGATTCAGAAGGAATAAAGGCATTTATTTATGATGTAATAATGGCATTTAGAACTAAGAACTATAAGAAGGTTCAGGAAATGTACATTACGGAAAAAGAATTTGTAGAACTTTGGAAATATTATGGAGGTTCGCCTACAAAGGGAATCCATGAGTATAAAGAAAATGTCAAACCTTTAACAAAAGAAAGGTTTGAATACATTTCAGGAATTAATTTTTATACTTCTGTAGTAGACTATAAAATGGAATCAGACGAAGATTTAGATAAAGTTCCTTTTAGTAAAATTTTAAAGAAAGAAGTGCTTAAAGGAAAAGAAGAATATTATTTTTCTGAAGACGAATTCCGTATTGAATATATGTATGACGGATCACTTACCAGTGTGAAAAGACTAAAGCTAGGTGAAATTATTTATATTCCTAACAAAGGTTGGAAGCTTACAAATTTAAACTAAAAACCAAATCAACGAATCAACAAATTAATCAAAAGCCAGAAGCTAATAGCTAAAAGCAAAAAGAAGAATGAACAAACGAAAAATATGTGCTGTAGTAACCGCACGACCATCTTACAGTAGAATCAAAACTGCGCTAAAAGCCATTCAAGAACATCCAAACTTAGAATTGCAATTAGTAGTAGCTGGTTCAGCATTGTTAGGTCGATATGGAAACGCTGTGAATGTAATTGAAAATGATGGTTTTAAGATAGATGAAAAGGTCTTTATGGTATTAGAAGGAGAAAATCCTACAGCAATGGCAAAAACTACAGGATTAGGTGTCATGGAGCTTTCAAACGTATTCTACAACCTAAAACCTGATGCAGTAATTACGATTGCTGATCGCTTTGAAACCATTGCAACAAGCATTGCGGCAGCATATCAAAACATTCCGCTAGTACATATTCAAGGAGGAGAAGTTACTGGAAATATTGATGAAAAAGTACGTCATGCAAATACAAAATTGGCTGATTTACATTTAGTTGCTTCAGAAGAGGCAAAAGATCGTGTTATAAAGCTTGGTGAAGATCCAAAATACGTTATCAATACAGGTTGTCCATCAATAGATATTGCAAAAGAAGTTTTAGATGCAAACGATTATAATTTCGATCCAATCAAAAAATATGGTGGAGTCGGAGCTGATTTAGACATTTCTAACGGTTATTTAGTTGTAATGCAACATCCAGAAACCAATCGTTATAAATCAGCACGAGAAGACGTATTATGCACCTTAAAAGCAATTCACGAGCTCAACATTCCGACGTTTTGGTTTTGGCCAAATGTAGATGCAGGTTCTGATGGAACGTCAAATGGAATTCGCTACTATCGTGAAAACTTCAATCCGGATAACATTCGTTTTTTCAAAAACATGGAGCCAAACGACTTTTTACATTTACTAAAAAACTGTGATTGTTTAGTTGGAAATTCAAGTGTAGGAATTCGTGAATGTTCATTTATTGGTGTTCCAACAGTAAACATCGGAACGCGTCAAAATCGTCGCCAACGTGGTAAAAATGTGATTGATGCTGCATATGATACAAATGCTATCAAAGATGCAATTCAAGAAAGAATCAGTCAAAAAGGTAGGTTGTCTGAGCATATTTACGGCGATGGAAACTCAGGAAAACAAATCGCGGAAGCATTAGCAAATACAGCGTTAATAGCGCATAAAACAATTATGTATTGATTTGCATTATGAGTGTTACATATTAAATTAATAAATAGCATGAACGTCAGTTAGAGTGAAATTCTGAAAGAATTTAGTATCGAGAACAGCTATGATAAAAAAAAGTATTGATTTCACAGTAGTTCTCGATACAAATTTGCTTTGCAAATCCACTCGAACTGACGTTAAGAATAAACGAATTTAAAACGTTGAATCTTATTTTGAATGTTAAATTGAAGTAATACTATTGCTAAAGACGACCTAATACTAAAAACCTAATACCCAATACCAAGAAACATGAACATTCTAGCAGTCATACCAGCAAGAGGCGGAAGCAAAGGTGTTCCAGGGAAAAATATAAAACTTCTCAACGGAAAACCGCTCATTCAATACAGTATTGACACAGCTTTACAATCAAAATATATCTCAGAAGTCGTTGTTACAACTGATGATGAAGAAATTATCGCTATTGCGAAGTCGCTTGGCGCGAATGTACCTTTTGTACGACCTAAACATTTAGCTGAAGATGCAACACCAACATTGCCAGTCATTCAACATGTTGTTTCATACTTTCAAGCTGAAGGAAAAGAATTTGATGCAATTTGTTTATTACAGCCTACAAGTCCATTTAGACCGAAAGGATTTTTAGATCAAGCATTGCAAACATTTAAAGAAAAACAAACAGATTCTTTGGTTTCTGTCTTAGAAGTTCCGCATCAATACAATCCACATTGGACATTTGAAGCCAATGAAAATGGTATCTTACAGATTTCTACTAGTGAAAAAGATATCATTCCAAGACGACAAGAATTACCAAAAGCATATCATAGAGACGGAAGTATTTACATCACAAAAACTGATATTTTGATGCATGAAAATTCATTATATGGAAATTCATTAGCATACATTGTGTCTGATGAAACATTCTACGTAAACATTGACACCATAGAAGACTGGGAAAAAGCATCTGAATTAGCAAAAACAATCACGCTTTGAGATTTGAAAAACATACCATAACGAATTTTCACATTTCCTTTGACAAAAATGAATTTCATGTAGAACTATTCAAAAAGGAAAATCAAGGAAGTATCTTATATTGGATTGAGAATACTACACATACAATTATATGGTATTCATCAGATCATGACGAAGAAAAAATCATAGATTTCTTAGAAGAATTGCATCATGATACCGAAAAAGCATTTCAAAATGTATATGAAGAAATCGGTGGTGCTTTTGAAATTTTCATTCACAATAAAAAAATAAATAACTTATTTGTTTTAAGTGATTTATATGGTGTAAGTGGAAGTTTTTATTTAACTAATGAAGACGCGTTTAAATTCTTTTTAAACTTTCAGAATTTCACGGAATTACATATTCCTTTGAAGTTTGATCAAATTGGAATGCAAGCGCATTTTGCATTGGGTTATCAGGTACAACCTTTTCCTTTACCATATAAAAATATACAACGAGTTGAAGGTGGGAAACTACACAGTTTCAATTCAGAATTGCAACATAAAAAAATATCATTAACAATTAAGTTTTCTGAAGAAACAGCATCATTTTCATTAAAAGATGCAATGAATGTAACGGAAAATCTATTCTTTGGCGCTACAGCCGGAAAAGACAGTTTAACACTATTAAGTCAAGTAAAAGAAGGTGATGCACATGTAAAAACAGGAAATTTTGGTGAAATCTATGCTGCTGATGTGATTCAAGGCAAAGAAATTGCTGTAAAACTTGATGTTTCTTACGAACACACAACTTTGTGTGATGAAGAAGAGTTTGAGCATTATGCGAATGAAATAGCAACAATTTCAGGTGGTTTAGGAACAATTTCTTATGTAGACATGCTCAAGTTTGTCGATCAAGGAATTCCAGAAAATTACAGTTATGTTATGGGTGAAGCGGGCGAATGTGTTCGAATGTTCTTTCCAGAAGATTCAAATCTTGCGAAAGCAATGCACAACTATCTAACTCCAAAAGAATTTTTATCAAATTCATTTACAGAAGATTATAAAGAATTTGTAAAAGCATATCCAGAGAATATTTCTACAGAAATCACCAAAAACTACAAAGGAAACTCGAATGCAGAAGTTTTGATTAACTTTTACAGAAATGGACGTTTGCCAGGAAATTTTGGAAATAGACACAAGTTAATATCGGTGTATAGAAATAAAATTACACCTTTTTTGCACGAAGAATTCATTCAACAAACTCATAATTTGCCACATGAACACTATAAAAATGATCAAATTCATGAACAAATTATCTATGAATCAAATCAAGATTTATTAGCCTTCTTTCGAAACCCAATACAATCTGAAATCACTGTACAAGATTGGAATCATCGTATTTCCAATGAAATAGGTGAGAAGTTATATGAAATGTTAGAAAAGCGAATTCATGCCTTAAAAACCGTATTTGATGTAGAGAAAGTACTGGCTTTGGCAAAAAAACAACAAAAAACACCGAATAGAGGACTATATTTTCTTTTCAGAATCCTTTCAATGGCTATATTTGTGGACAATACCAATAACGCGATTGCCCCATGCGAAAAAAGATAATTTCCATATTTGTTGGATATCAAAGTTTTGAAAATCATTACGCAAGTGATTTCTTTGAAACTCCCGAAAATATTGACATGTTGGTTTGGCACAATGTGAAATCTTCTGCATTAGAAAAACTGCCAAAAAACATTGATACGCAACAACTTCCTGAGTTTGACTACAAAGGCAAAACAGACTTTTTACGCTATTTAAAGGCAAAAGCAACCTTACTATATAACGACAAAACGCAAGGAATACCAAATCATTATTTATACAGAGTTTCTCCTGGAAAAAGTACTTTCAAGAAAAAACTCAAATTTGGGTTGATTAATTTTTTAGGAACTTTCTATGCTTCCAAAAAAGCGATTCAAAAATTAGAAGACATTTTCTTTGATGTAACACGCAAATCAAACTATTATCAAGAATGTTTACAGTATTTAAAATCAAATACACCAGACTTGATCTATTGTTCACATCAGGTTTCTAGTTTATCGTTGGCACCAGTATTAGCAGCACGTGACTTAGGAATTCCTGTAGTGAGTTTCATTCATTCTTGGGACAATCTTCCGAAAGGAAACAAAATGCTAAAAGCTGATCATTATTTCGTTTGGAGTGATTACATGAAAGAAGAAATGGAAGCCTATTATCCGCATGAAGTTATAGGAAACAATATCACGGTTACTGGAACACCACAATTTGCTTGCTATACCAAAGATGAATATTTGATTCCTAAAGAATTATTCTACAAAGCATACAATTTACCAACAGACAAAAAGTTACTTTGTTTTTCTGGGAATTTTACCTCAATCGGAATGGATGATCCGTTGTATTTAAGAGATTTAGCGGAAGCTGTAAAACGCCATAATCTCACAAATACAGAACAATATCATGTGATTTTGCGTGCCAATCCTGCAGATTACAATCAAGGATTTGTGCCAATATTAGAAAAATACAAAGATGTCATCACGGAAGTCATTCCTACTTGGAATCATGATGAATTTTCATTGCCAGAAACGTATACTGTAAACTCAAATTTAGGTGTTTTATATAGTACATTATTTTACAGTAGCGCTATATTTAACATTGGTTCTACAATGGCACTTGATGCGATATTACTAGGAAAACCAGCGTTTTACTGTTATTACAAGCATGCAGACGGACACAAAGATTTTGACATAGATCGCTTATACCATTTTGTTCATTTTAAAACATTTACAAAACATGAAAAAGCAGTATATATGTTGCGTAAACAAGAAGAATTTGTTGAAATTTTACAAGATTTTGACACCTTAGAACAACAAAATCGTAAAGAACGTTTAGCTTGGGCAAAAAGTATCGCCAAACATCCGTTAAATGAAGTTCGTGATAGAATGTATAATGCCTTTCAAAACCTATTGAGTTAATGCACATTGCTTTCTTACTTCCTGAATATCCACATGAAAAACTACCGAAATCGGCAGGCATAGGAACGAGTACAAAAAACTTGCTCAAAGCTTTGGTTGATAAAGGTTTACAAATTACGGTATTTACATATTTTCAAGACAAACAAGAAGTATTTCAGGATGGAAACATCACAATTCATAAAATAAAACTGCGCAAATATCCAGTGTTAACCTGGAAACTGAACGAAGGTATTATCAATAAATACATCAACAAAATCATCAAAAAAGACAAAATTGATGTATTGGAAGTAGTGGATTGGACAGGAATTTCGGCAAATATGAACTTTCAAATTCCGCAAATAATGCGTTTGCATGGAAGCGATACGTTTTTTTGTCATTTAGAAGAAAGAGAAATCAAACAAGCTAATTTTAACAGAGAACAAAAAGCATATCAAAAAGCTGATAAAATCATTGCAGTAAGTCAATTTGTAGCAGAAAAAACAAACTTGTTATTCGCTTCAAACAAAGAAGTAACGGTAATTCCTAATGGGATTTATATAAATGATTTTCAGCCAGATATTACCAAACAAAAAGAAGGATTCATACTTTATTTTGGAACCTTAATTCGTAAAAAAGGGATCTTAGAACTAGCAAGTATCTTTAATGAACTAATTCAGAAGAATCAAAATTGTCAATTAGTTTTGGTAGGTAATGATGCTATTGATGCAAAAGAGCAGCGTTCGACTTGGGAAATTTTTCAAGAAGTACTTTCTGCGGAAGCGATAAAAAAAGTAAATTACTTAGGAACAGTTGATTATGATAGAATGAAAACGTTGATCAGTGAAGCTAGTATTTGCGTATTTCCTTCATTGGCGGAATCCTTTGGAATGGTTACAATAGAAGCGATGGCAATGCAAAAACCGTTTGTAAATACTGATTATCCGTGGGCAAAAGAAATTGTAGAAGATGGAGAAACAGGTTTCTTAGTCAACCCAAAATCACATACAGAATTTGCAGATAAAATCAATTGGCTATTAACAGATGCAGAATTAGCTTCAAGTATGGCAAAGAAAGCACGACAAGAAGCAATCAAACGTTTTGACATCACCAAAATCGCAGATCAAAATATAAAAGTGTACAAATCATTAGTAGCAGAAAAATCATGAAATTTACACTCATCATTTGTACATATATGCGCGCAAAACCATTGCAAACACTATTACAATCGGTTGTTGGGCAAACATTGTATCCTGATGAGATTTTAATTGTTGATGGTTCTCGAAATGATGAAACGAAAGAAATGTTAACCGAAAACACATTCAAGAATTTAGTCTATTTTAAAGTTGATGATTCTGAACGCGGTTTAACGAAACAACGAAATTTTGGAATCAGAAACGTTTCTAAATCTAGTGAAATTGTATGTTTTTTGGATGATGACACGATTTTAGATCAAAACTATTTCCAAAACCTTATTGAGACGTACAAAACATATCCAAATGCATTAGGTGTTGGTGGTTATATTACAAATGAAATCACTTGGACAAAGATTACAGAAAATACAAAACCTAGCGCAACATCTTTTGTCTATGATGGTTGGTTTCGAAACGAATCACAACGCTACCGATTGCGAAAAAAACTAGGTTTACTAGACAACACAAAGCCGTGTATCATGCCAACATTCGCGCATGGTAGAGCTGTTGGGTTTTTACCTCCATCAGGAAATACATATCCTGTGGAAGTCTTTATGGGCGGTGTTTCATCGTTTAAGAATGAAATCTTTAAGCAAATCAATTTCTCCACATATTTTGATGGATATGGTTTGTATGAAGACACCGATTTCACACTAAGAGTTTCAAAACTAGGACAATTATATGTCAACACTTCAGCACAATTAGAACATCATCACGATGCTTCTGGTCGTCCAAATCAATATAACTACGGAAAAATGGTTGTTAAAAATGGTTGGTACGTTTGGCGTGTGAAATATGCAAAACCTACACTAAAAGCAAGAATAAAATGGAATGTAACCACTTTGTTCTTGGCAGTTCTCAGATTTACAAATATATTTACCCAGCCTAAAAAAAAGGAAGCCTTTACTGAATCTCTTGGCAGAATGGCCGCTTGGTTCACATTATGGTTTCAAAAACCCCGAATTGAAAGATGAGTTTTCTCAAAAAAATATATAAACTATTACCTTCCAAAGGTTTGAAAGAATCGCTCAAAGAAGTGTATTTCAATCGTATACGAAAAGAAAAGTTTAAGCGTAAAAACGGTACTTACAGTACAACATTTGATAATACGCTTGAAGTAATTACCAAACTTCCGATGTACTATGTTGTCAAAGATATCAACAGATACGAAACATTTTACAACGTGCAAAAAGGCGATGTAGTTATGGATGCTGGCGCAAATCATGCGTATTTGTCTATTTACTATGGAAAAAAAGTAGGTGCTGAAGGAAAAGTATTTGCTTTTGAACCTGATAAAATCAATATCGCAGAAATGGAAGCGAATATTGCGTTAAATCCTAGCGTAGACAATATTCAAATTCAAGAAGAATTGATTTGGAATGAAAATACAAAACTAGAATTTTTTGAAGCAGGAACAGTTTCTTCGTCTATTCATTACAAACCAGAAAATGCTAAAGCTATTCTAAAAGATGCAATCACGATTGATAGTTTTCAAAAAAGAGAACATTTACAACGTTTAGATTTTATCAAAATGGACATTGAAGGTGCGGAAATAGAAGCTATGGACGGATTGGTTGAAGTCTTAGAAAAATACAAACCTAATTTTGCCATTGCTAGTTATCATTGGGTAAATGAGGAACAAACCTATAAAAAAGTAGAAGCGTTTTTCAAAGCAAAAAACTATCCGTATAAAACTGTTTTTTACAAAGATGGTGAAGTCATAACCTTTGCAGGAAATAGCGTTGCCTAACATGAATTTTCTAATCGTCACACACGTTTTACATGCCAAAAGAGAGGCAGATTACCTTGCGTACGCACCGTATGTAAAGGAAATGAACTTATGGTTAAAATACGTAGATAAAGTCACAATTGTAGCGCCATTACTGGCAGATAAAGAAATTCGTCCAATTGATATTGCGTATCAACATGAGAACATAGATTTCAAATCGATTCCAGCGTTCAATCTATTAAGTATAAAATCAAGTTTAAAAACATTATTGGTTTTGCCAGTGATCTTTTTTAAAATCATTGGCGCCATGCGAAAAGCAGATCATATCCATTTGCGTTGCCCTGGAAACATAGGATTAATAGGTTGTGTATCGCAAATTTTCTTTCCGTCAAAAATAAAAACTGCGAAGTATGCTGGAAATTGGGATCCAAACAGCAAGCAACCTTTAAGTTACCGATTGCAAAAAAGAATTCTATCCAATACATTTTTGACTAAAAAAATGAACGTTTTGGTCTATGGTGATTGGAAAAATCAAACAAAAAATATAAAATCATTCTTTACAGCAACGTATCGCGATCGTGATAAAGGAGAAGTGAAAAAACGTACTTTTAGTGATACAATTACTTTTAGTTTTGTTGGTTCATTATCTCCAGGAAAACGCCCGTTATTAACGATTCAAATCATAGAAGCATTACGCAAACGTAACTATAATGTACGTTTGGACGTATATGGAGATGGCGCAAAACGAAACGAATTAGAATCGTACATTGCTCAAAATCAATTACAAGAATACATTACATTGCACGGAAACGTAACTTCTAATCGAGTAAAAGAAGTACACAAAACTGCTCACTTCATGATGTTGCCTTCTAAATCGGAAGGTTGGCCAAAAGTAGTGGCAGAAGCGATGTTTTGGGGAAGTTTACCAATTGTAACAAAAATTTCCTGTGTTCCGTATATGCTAGATGAAGGAAATCGTGGTATTTTGATTGAACCAACTGTGGAAAGTGCAGTTGAAGCAATTGAAAACGTATTGAAATCGCCAGAAGCTTATCAAGAAAAAGTAGAAAAAGCGATCGAATGGAGTAGAATTTACACGCTAGATACCTTTGAAAACGAACTAAAATCATTGCTCTAAATGTTGAACGTTTATACAGATACCAAATTCATTTCGGAACATCCAAAAGGAGAGAAGTTTCCATTGGTATATGCGTTACTATTTGATGAGCGTGATGAATTTCCTGAAGTTAAAAACTATTATCGATTGGTAAATACAATTGATGATGCAGAAGTAGCTTTTTTACCCTTTTCTTGGAATTATTATTTAAATAATGATTTACAAGCTGAAGCTGAACGTTTCATTGATGAATGTCATTCAAAAAATCTAAAAGTGTTAACATATGTTTCTGGAGATCAAGGTGTCATGCCAACAAATAAAGATGTGTATGTTTTTAGAAATAGTGGTTATAAAAGTAAGAAGCTGAAAAATCAAATAGCATTTCCTGCTTTTTTTAAAGATCCATTAGCACATTACATCGAAAAAGAAAATCATCAAGTTCGTGTAAAAGCTGAAAAACCTGTCATTGGGTTTGTGGGACAAGCAACTCCGAATCTATTAAAAGCGGTAAAAGATATTGGCTTTGTTATCTACAGAAATTTAAAATTTCATTTAGGAAAAACACGTTTAGAACCACAGCAATGGTTTGCAGCGCCGTTTATGCGTTACAAATATTTAAAGCGATTAGAGAAACATCCAAAGATTAAAACCAACATTATTTACAGAGAACGTTATCGTGCCGGCGTGCGAAAAAATCGTTCTGTAGATAAGACAACATACGAATTTTACGAAAACATAAACGATTCAGATTATATTTTCAATTTGCGTGGCGCAGGAAACTTTTCAGTACGTTTTTATCAAACGTTGGCAATGGGAAGAATTCCTGTGTTGATAGATACGGATTGCTTGCTTCCGCTAGAAGGAATCATCGATTGGACAAAACATTGCATTCGAATTCCGCAAGGAAAAGAATATGAAATGGAAGCGAGATTATTGGAGTTTCATCAAAATTTAACGCAAGAAAAATTTGAAGAAATTCAAAAAGCAAATAGGAAACTTTGGGAAGAATATTTAACGTTAACAAGCTTTTTTGCTAGTGTTCATGACCTTCTGAAGACTGGTGAATTGTAAATGCTAAATGTTTAATTATTCAAAACGTCAGTTTGAGTGAAATTCTGTCACATTGAGCGCAGTCGAAATGAAAGAATTTTGTGTCGAGAACAACTTTGAAATCAAAGAGTTTATTGTATCGTAGCTATTCTCGATATTATTTTCTAACGAAAATCACTAGAACTGACGTTTTGGGAATGTAGAATATTGAATTATAAATTTAAAAGTATTTTCGAATAAACGAATAAACGAATAAACGAATAAACGAATAAATGAACATATGAAAACCCTTCAAGTCATAGATACACTCGATACTGGCGGCGCCGAAAAATTGGCCGTTACGTATGCAAATGCTTTGGCTACAGAAGTAGAAACTTCGTTTTTGTGTACAACGCGAAAAGAAGGAATTTTAAAGAATCAGATTGCTGACGAAGTTGAATATTTATTTTTGAATCGTCAACGTACTTTCGATTTTGCAGCGATCAAGCGATTGAAAGCTTTTATTAAAAAAAATGAAATTTCTATTGTTCATGCACACGCTACTTCATTTTTCATTGTGTTTTTAACCAAATTGATCTATCCGAAATTTAAAATGGTTTGGCATGATCATTATGGAAATAGTGAATTTTTGGCGCAACGAAAAGCTTTTGCAATCAAGATGGCTTCGTATGCCATGAATGGTGTAATTTCCGTAAACCAACGATTAAAGGATTGGGCAAAAAACAACTTAGCAGTTTCTAAAATTGTCTATTTGTCAAATTTTCCCGTGAAGAATGAAACGGTTAAAACAAGCACGGAACTAAAAGGAGCAGAAGGAAAACGTATTGTTTGTTTGGCGAATTTACGTCCGCAAAAAGATCATGTGTTGCTGTTGAAAACGTTTAAAATGGTACAAAAAGACGATTGGACATTGCATTTGGTCGGAAAAGATTTTGAAGATGATTATTCACGACAGATCAAATTGTATCTTCACGATCACGGATTAAGTGAAAAAATCTTTATTTATGGAAGTAGAGAAGACGTTTCACACATTTTGAGTCAATGCGATATTGGTGTACTTTCATCAGCATCTGAAGGTTTACCAATTGCGTTGTTGGAATATGGATTGCATGAATTAGCAGTGTTAACCACAGATGTCGGCGAATGTAACCGAGTTGTTTCTGACGAAACGAAAGGATATATTGTTCCTCCGAAAAATGAAACGGCTTTTGCAGAGAAACTCAGTTTTTTAATGGAAAACAAAAACGAACGTCTCGCGAAAGCGGAAAAATTATACATACACATACAAGAAAATTTTGCTCAAAAAGCAATCATTCAGCAACTAATTAGTTTTTACAACGAATTGTAAATGGCAACACTTACAGAATATATGGAAAAGCGTATGAGAATACTTGGAAAATCAAGTCTTCTCAAGGTAACGCTATTTTTAATTCTGATATCTTATTTTTACAATGTTGCGGTATTTAATTACAGTATTACGGGAAATAACGAATTGCGTTTATACGATTTTGTCGGAATGATGATAATGTATCAATTCTACCAAAATAGAATAGTTTTGCTATGGTTTATCAATAAAGAAAAGTACTTATTTTATTTATGGACATTCATCCGATGGTGTATGTTTATGATGATTTTTACGTTTTTTATTAGTTACCTAAACGGACGATTAACTTGGATTTTAAGAACTACATTATTCATGTATCATTTCTTAATTTTCTACTTTTCATTCATATTTTTCTTGATTTTGATGCGAAGTATAAAAACGTACCGTCAACTGGTATATTTACATATTATCATGGTGATTATAGCTTCATTAGTAGTGTTATTTCAACACTTTGGAGTTGTTCCGTATTTGTGGAGTGAATTAGATAGAAAAGCGTATGGAGGCTTTCTTTCTGGTATTTTAGGACCAAATAAGATTGTTTTGGGAATGGTCATGTACATTTCGTTGGTAACTTTTATTGGAATGTTTCTTCAGAAAGAACTACGCATCAATAAAATTATGTTATTAGCGGGAATCATCTTCGCTATGATCGCGCTAGGTTTGAGTGGTTCGCGTACGAGCTATGTAGGTTTATTGGTGTTTTTAGGATATTTCTTTATACGATCTACAGGGAAATTTATCTATATGTCTGTTGTTTTAGGTATTGGGCTTATGATTGTTTCCATGTACAATACCGAAATTTTTACGTTGATCACCAATGTAATTGATGGACGTGTATTTAGTAAGATATCAGATCCGACGTTGGTAGCACAAGGAAATGTAGATCAACTTTATGAAGACTTAGGAGCCGGAAGAAAAAACTTATCATTAAAATATATAGATTACTTGCTCACACATGTATACATTGTGCCGTTTGGTTCGGGTTTTAATAATTTCATTTTGATCGGAAATTCAGCACACAATATTTATTTAACGCTGATTAATGAAGTCGGTTTGGTTGGTCTATATTTCTATGTAAGATGGCTGTTAAGTTACTTTGCCTTAGACTTTAAACGTTTTGTACAATTAGGAATTGTACTCAAAGGATTAGTCCTAGCAACGATGGTTACTTTATTATTTGGAGAACAATTATATGTTTACCGACCTGTTTTTGCTATATTGGGCTTGTTTTTATTTGCAACAGCAGTTTTATTAAGCCCTCGATATTACATAAAATCATGACAAACTTTGCTGAACATACCATAGGAGTCGTCATTCCATATTATAACGCCGCAAAACACATAGAAAATGTAGTGCGAAAGTTACCTGAATTCATTGACAAAATTATCATTGTGGATGATTGTGGAAAAGAACCTATTCCTGAAAATTTAGTTGCTAAGTCCAAGTCTGAAGAAAGAATTGTTATTGTTAAAAATGAAAAGAATTCTGGAGTTGGTGGCGCTACAAAAAATGGTTTCAAGAAAGCAATTGAATTAGAACTTGATTTTGTAATTAAAGTAGACGCTGACGATCAAATGGACAGTAGTTTTATTCCGCATTTACTACAACCATTAATTAACAAAGAAGCAGAATACGCAAAGGGAAATCGTTTCAAAGATTTTAAAGCCTTACGACAAATGCCGTTTGTACGAAAGGTTGGGAATTTAGGATTGTCGTTTTTGACCAAAGCCGCTTCGGGTTATTGGAACAATTTCGATCCGACGAATGGTTTTTTTGCCATTAAAGTAGAACTGTTGAAACAATTAGATTTCAAAAATATTCATCGCGATTATTATTTTGAATCTTCACTGATTGCAGAATTGTATTTTCAAGATGCAAGAATCAAAGATGTACCAATGCCAGCGCATTATGGAGATGAAAAATCGAGCATGCAAGTTTGGAAAATTCCATTCATCTTCATTCCAAAATTGACAAAAACCTTCTGGAAACGTATTATAAAGAGTTATTTTATCTACGATTTTAATATTGCTTCCATTTACTTGTTATTTGGAATTCCAATGTTTTTATTTGGTGTAGTGTATGGAATTTACAATTGGCTTCATTACCACAATATTGGTGAATTTACGCCTGTAGGAACGATTATGCTCATTACAGTTTCGTTGATTCTTGGCTTTCAGTTATTACTACAAGCCATACAATACGATATCTTAAAAGCGCCAAAATCAGTGTCATGAATCGCAAGCACATCATCGTAGTTTTACTGAATGTTTGTATTGCTTTTGGGTATTATTTGGGGAATTTATCTTCAAATGAAACACATTTAAGCTCTGATTTACACAATATTATTCCTGTCTGTTTAAAAATGGACGATCCTGCGATGTTTCCACATGATACATTTGCAAATGATCTCGATAATGTAAAATATTACACACCTTTTTATATAGAAACGCTTCGTTTCTTTGCCAATTTTACCGATGGTAACTATGTGCAAGCTTTGAATATACTTACGTTCATTTGTCATATTCTATTTGGATTGCTTTGGTATTTTTTACTATTCAGAATCACAAAAAACTTTTGGATAGCCTTGTTTGTTTCTGTGTTGATGCGCGGAATTGTTTGGATTCCTGGATTAGAATATTGGGGAATTTCAGATATATGGTCATTGTTACCGCGTGTTGTGTATTACGCGATCATGCCATTACCATTTTTAATTCTGAATTTTCAACACAGTAAAAAAGTATATTTAGCTGCTTTTTTAGCTGGTTTGCTATTTAATTTTCATCCCATAACAGGTTTAAGTGGAGTGTTACTTTTTATAGGATATATTCTAGTACATTCATATTTTAAAGAAAAACGCTGGAAATCCTTATTCAGTAAGCAAAACCTCATTTCTTTAGTATTGATTTTTATAGGAATGCTGCCGTTTTTTGTCACGTATTTAGGAAATGTTTCTGCAAAAGCAGATTATGATATAGCGCTATACAAAGAAGCAGTCGCATTAAAATTTCCATCATTTTTATCAGAACCAACTACATTTTGGAAACAATGGATATCGCTCAAATATGGAGCATATTTCTCTATTGTTGTTGCGTTTATCATACTTGCATATACTAAAGGAACAATGAAAGATCGCTTGCGAAGCAAATATATTGTAATGCTAAGCGCATTGCTATTTGTGCTTCCAAATTTAGCAACTTATGTAGAATTGGCGATTAACTCTATGTTTGACTTAAATATTAGAATGTCGTTTCAGTTGGTACGCATGCAAAAACTATTGATTTTGGCAATGTACTTTGCCATAGCTTTTCTGTTAGATATTCTTTATAGAAATGATCTTTTTAAGAAAATCCTTCCGTATATTTTTGGTGGATTTTTTTTGATGCTTGTCTTTAGTAAACAAAATTCGTTTGGCAAAATTCCTTTTGTATCTAATGACATGATTCGTCGTGTATTGCCAAATTCGCTATCTGTCGGATCAATTGTAAATGGGCAAGAAAGTGAAGATTTGAACGAAGTACTGACTTTTATACGAGAAAATACACCAAAAGACGCAATTCTATTTGCTCCAGACATTGGTCGTTCTGGCGGACAACGTTCTGTGGTTTTAGATAGTAAAGGTGCAAATATGTTGATAGAAGGAAATCCTAAACGATATGTGCAATGGTATCAAGACTATCAAAATTACAATAAACTATCACGTGAAGCATCCAATCAATTTTTACGCGATTATGGTGTGGAATATGTATTAATTTATATAGATTTACCGGAATTTGAATTGCGCTTTCAAAAAGGCAAATGGCGATTGTATGATACAGGCATTAGGCATTAGTTTTTGGGTGTTAGATACTCTGATTTTAGTAGTATAAGCACTAATCCCAAATTCCTAATTCGCTAATCCCTTAAAAAAAACAACTTGAAGATTTTAAAAAAAATAATATTTATAGTTTTCATTCTCGGATTTCTCTTTTCGAGTTATATCGGCTATTGTTATTTTATGAAAAAACCGGTGCCGTTTTTCGGAAGAAAAATTACAGGAGCTTATTACTCAATTGCAACAGGAACTACGCAAAATCCGTTGTCTTGGAAGGTTTCTGAAGCAAAAGTATTCAATCGTGAAAACAATAAAATTCCTGCTAAATTGCTCATGGCAGATCCTTTTTTACACCAAAAAGACGGAAAATGGTATGCTTTTTTTGAAATCATGAGTGAGAAACATGCAGATATTGGTGTGGCTGTTGAAGAAAATGGAACTTGGAAATATCTCGGAATTGCTTTAGACGAAACTGTGCATTTGTCGTATCCGTTTATATTTGAAAAAAATGGAGTTACCTATATGATTCCTGAAACAAAACGTCATAGTCAAGTACGTTTGTATAAAACCAATAATTTTCCATTTGATTGGCAAGTAGATAAAGTTTTGATTACAAACAAACGACTCGTTGATGCAACGTATTTTGAAAAAGACAAAGTTTCTTATTTATTTGCTACGGAAGATAAAGATTTACGTTTATATGTTTCCGATAGTCTGCATGGCGAATGGAAAGAACATCCTTCTTCACCATTATTATCTGGAAACTATACACGTTCTGCGGGAAGACTTTTAAATTATGATGGAAAACTAATTCGCTTTGCACAAGATCATTTTGGCGGTTATGGTCGTGCTGTATATGGTTTTTCAATCGATTCTATTTCAAAGACATTTTATAAAGAAAATACACTAAAAAATAACCCGATTCTTAAAAATCAAGGACAAACTTGGGCAAAAAATGGAATGCATCACATAGATATTCATAAATTGCCAGACGGAACGTACAAAGCAATTTTTGACGGTTATGGATATGGAACTGAAAAAATTACGTTTAGCCTAAAAAACAACTTTTAACCTAAAACGAACATGAAAGCAACAAAGAAGCTTTTTAAAACAGAAATTGTAAAAAGACTCAAAGCGCAAGGAACAGATGAAGTATTATCAGAAGCCGCTTTACCAGCATACGCACACAAAAATCCTGTAATTGATCATATTTTTTGGAAACGATTAAAAGTCGTAGCTAATTATGTGCATAAGAAAAATAAAAAGTCGCTCAGAGTTTTAGATTTTGGTTGTGGAACAGGCGTAATGTCGTATGAATTAGCAACAAATTCACACAATGTTGTTGGTTTAGATTTAGATTTAAGACCTGTAAATTTATTGAAAGAAAACATCAACTATCCTGATGCTATAACATTTATGGAAGGTGATTTGTTTGATAAAGATTTAGAAGAAAATACATTTGATGTTGTCATAGCACTTGATGTATTGGAACATATGAACGACGATCAGTTACGAAAATACATGGGAAAATTCAGAACTTTATTGAAAAATGGAGGAGAAGTGATCATTTCTGGACCTACTGAAAATTTCTTATATAAATTAGGAAGAAAATTGGCTGGACAAGATTTTACAGGCGATTATCACGATTCTGAAATTCAATCGATTCGTAAGATTGTAAGTGAAACGTATGAAGTGAAGAGTTTGGCAAAAATTTTACCAATTTTACCTTTATTTGATGTTTTTGTAGCGCATAAAAAAGCATGATAGTATATGTTGGAAATATCGTTTCTGGCCATGGAAAAACGGCTACAACCATTGAAACTTTGGGGAAATTACTCCAAAAAGAAGGTTTTGACATTCGATTGACTTCCAACAAACAAAACAAAGTTCTACGTTTATTAGACATGCTTTGGACGGTTTTTAAACACCGTAAACAGCTTGATTATGTACTTATCGACACATACAGTACAGCTAATTTTCTGTATGCATATTATGTGAGTAAACTGTGTATTCGATTTAAAATCAAATATATATCAATTTTACATGGAGGAAATTTAGAAAAACGCTTAAAAAACAGCAAGGAAAAAAGTGATCTGATTTTTAAGAATGCATACGTCAATGTTTCCCCATCATTATTTTTGAAAACTGTTTTTGAGAAGTATGGTTATACGAACTTGAAACATATTCCTAATAATGTTGAACTTAAAGAATATCCTTTTAAACTACGAAAAAAGGTTCAAGCTAAACTATTATGGGTTCGTTCGTTTGCCGAAATATACAATCCGCAATTGGCAATTGAAATTGTGCACGGTTTGAAGTTGAATGGAGTAGAAGCAACATTGTGCATGGTTGGTCCTAAAAAAGATACTTCTTTTGAAAAAACGCAGCAACTTGCCAAAGAATTAGAAGTTGATGTAAAATTTACAGGGAAACTCACCAAGCAAGATTGGATTTCTCTTTCTGAAGCGTATGATATTTTCATAAATACTACAAACTTTGACAATATGCCTGTAAGTCTCATAGAAGCGATGGCACTAGGAATGCCGATTGTTTCTACGAGTGTTGGTGGAATTCCATACTTGATCAATCATGAAGAAGATGGTTTGTTAGTGAAGCCAAATAATGTTGTAGAAATGATTTTTCACATTAAAAAAATGGTGGTTACTCCTCAAATTGCTCAGAAATTATCAGAAAATGGACGTAAAAAAGCTGAAACTTTTAATTGGGAAGTTGTCAAAGAGCAGTGGAAAGACTTGTTAGTTTAGTTTGCTGATTACAATCATTTTATAGTACTTCTCGGTAGAAGTTTGCTACATAAATTTACTTGAAATGATGTTTGTAATATAAAAACTTGTGGCAATCTATTGCTTCAAATATCAAGCTTGTTTTTTGATATATAAATTACTTCGTTTGCGCTCGTAAAGACTGTAAACATTAAGTGCTCTACTTTTGTAATTTATCCAAGACAACGCCAAACACACCAAAAAGAACACTTGTGCCATTTGGAGAAATTCCTAAAGGATTATATGAATCAATTTTTACACCACGATTCATGTTTTCTATGTTATAAGTAGATTTTACATAGGTAAATACATCATTATTGGTATTACTATAGATATCGTTTACAGCAGATATATAATTATATTTTTCAAAGAAAGGCTTCTTAAGATCGCTGACATTAATTGTAAAATTAGTCAATGAAGTCTTTGTGCTAAACAATTGACTGTAGTTTTCAATCTGATAAAACTTAACGTTTTTAGTATTTGTATCTTGATCAAATATAGAAATTTCCGTTTGCGCATTTAGTGAAAAACTAAACACAAATACAATTAGAAACATATAGAAACACTTTTGAATCATAGAGTAAAATATATAAAACTACGGAAAGATAAGATTTTAATCGGAAACAGCTTCTAAGCATTCGTTAAAATAGGCTTGTTGTTATTGTAAAGACGTATCCAAAGTGTACTTTAAAATTCCTTAGGAAATTTTCAACAACACATTAATACTTCCGGCAAGTAACTCTTCTTCTGTGTAGTTTTCATAATCTTTGTGAAGCGTTAACTCTTTGAATTTTTTATACTTTTCAGAAGCTATATCACAAGTATCATAAGCTAAAGAAACCACTTCAAAACCTTCATTTTTAAAGATTTCTAAATAATCAGGTAGACGCAAACGGTTGTGATAATCGAATTTAGTATGTTTCTTTTTCCATTCGTCCTTGCTGTATTTTAAGAAATCGTAATACGACAATGACTTATCATCATATGCTCTGTGATCACTTGGCGAAATCATGTGTAAGATGTAGAATGGTTTTGGTAGATTTTTTGCAAAGTTTCGGTGAATTTCTGCCAATTCTTTCGGAGGAATATGTTCCAATACAAATCGAGAAAAGATTAAATCGACAGCCTCACTCGAAATAGAGCCAGTTTCTGCAAGATTTTTATTTGGGTAATAACTGATATTACTAGGCAAATCATAAGCACCTTTTTCTGTAGTAACATCAATCTTGAATTCGGATTTAAAATATGAATTTAATTTGGCAATCGTTTTTGAGTCATAATGTTCATTAATATCATAGGTAACGACTTTTTGCACATTTTCAAAATACATAAAAAAGTAAGGAATAATTGGTGCCCAACCTGAACCTAATTCAAAAACTGTTTTGTCTTTTAGTTCAATATTAGCTTCCGCTAGAATTTTTAAAGCTTCATTAAACGATCGATCATTCGTTTTTATCTTATAATTGATGCTGTTTCTATTCAGAAACTTCTGTAATTGATGATATACACCATACCCAATTTTATTAGGTAAAATGTCTAATGATTTAAAAATTAACGATTTGATTTGATGATTCATAAATGCCAGATTCGATTGCAAAATAACAAATAAAAAATGATTATTTTCCTCTGTTAAATTTTATTAATTTAGTTTTGTCTGATGAAATTTACCAATTACAATATTCAGGAAGAATCTTGTCTTGTTTTGGTTCATTTTACACTGTAGTTAGTCTTATAATTATGTTTCATAAATTTATTTTCAATCTTGGCGAACGCTTGCGAAATCCTTCCATACGGAAATGGTTTGCATTTTTGAAAGAGTCTGAAAAATGGTCTATTGAAGAATTAGAAGCCTATCAATTAGTACAATTAAAAGAACTAATTTCATTCGCGAAAGCACATTCTAGTTACTATAAAGAAGCATTTGCTACTATTGATGAAACAAAATTCACTTCTTTAGAAGATATTCAGCAATTACCTTTATTATCTAAGCAAGATGTGTTGGAACACACAGAAGCAATTCACACCAAGCACAATTTTAAAAAAGTATTTACAGCTACAACTTCAGGTTCTTCTGGAGATCCGTTAGTGTATAAGCGTGAAGAATCTGCTGATTCTTTTAATAGAGCTTCTATTTTTAGAGGATATTCATGGCATCATGTGCAACCTTGGGAACGCAATGGTTACTTTTGGGGATTTGATTTTTCAGCGATGAAACGCTTTAAAGTCAATATTTTAGATGCTTTACAAAATCGTTTCCGTGTGTTTGATTACAAAGAAAAAGCATTTAAAAAGTTTGTAAATAAATTACAACGAGCGCGTTATATTCATGGGTATTCTTCAATGATTTATCAATCCGCAAAGTTGATAAACGATCAAAAATTACCGAAACCTACACATATTAAGATGGTAAAAGGAACTTCGGAGAAAATTTACGACAGTTATAAAGAAGAAATTCAGCAAGCATTTGGTGTGCCAATTATCAGTGAGTACGGAGCTGCAGAAACTGGGATTATTGCTTTTGAGTGTGCTTCAGGAAATATGCACATTAATATGGAAGGCGTTATTGTGGAAGCAATTGAAAATCAGATTGTAGTGACGAATTTGCAGATGAAAACTTTTCCAATTATTCGCTATCAGTTAGGCGATTATATACAATTAGCATCTAGAGAAACAAAATGTTCATGTGGCAAAGCACATTATATTTTAAATGAGGTCACAGGTAGAATAGGAGAGAACGTATATGGTAAGAAAGAAATTTACCCAAGTTTATATTTTTACTATATTTTTAAGAACCTTGGAGCAAAATATAATATAAAACTAACGTATCAAATTATCCAAAAAGAAAAAGGAATTCTTATATTTAACCTTGAAGAAAACTTAACCAATAAAGATGAAGAAAAGCTAAGAGAAGAGATTTATGCTTATTTTTCCGACGATATTACTTACACAATCTGCCCAAATGTAAAGAAGAAAGTCGGTGAAGGAAAAACAAAAAGTTTTATCTCTTATATTTAGTTATACATTATGGCCTCGAATTCAAACATACATTTCGAAATATCGGAACGCAAACTCTTATTGAGAGTCTTCGATGTACTTGCTATGCTTTTTGGATTGTATATCGTATCAAATATTTTCGATTTTGACTATTTTAAATTTACGGAACAACGCTGGCTTTGGAGTGTTGTTTTGATTGTATATTTTATTCTGTTTTCAACAATTTTAGAATTGTACAACTTGCAGAAATCCAGTCGTTATGATACTACTTTTCAAGGAATTGTACTCACAGTTTCTATTACGGTTTTGTGTTATTTGCTAACACCTTTCTTTACACCAGAATTACCTGAAAATCGTTTGCAAATTTTATACTTTTTCTTGGCAATGTCTGTTGCTATCTTTTTATGGCGATGTGCTTATATTTTCTTTATTTCTTCTCCTAGATTTTTTAAAAATATCTTATTGATAGGAAGTACTGAAGAGATTACAATCATGTCAGATGCGATCAAGAATAATACAAACTATTATAAAATAGTTGGTTATATAGATTTAAGTTTGAATTTGACAGTTAAAAGTAATGAATTAACTGATATAAAGGAGATTACGGATTTAAATTTGAAAGAAGTTGTACAAGAAAAAGCAGTTTCAGAAATCATTATTGGAAGTAATGAACGTGAAGAACTTAGTAAACCTTTGTTTGATGGTTTGATAGCTTTGTTAGAAACAGGTTTACCGATTAAAGAATATATGCAAGTATATGAAGAACTTACATTTCGTGTGCCAGTACAATATGTAGGGAAAGATTTTTATAAGTACTTTCCGTTTAGCCGAAGTAATCAAAATAAGCTGTATTTGTTTTTTCATCGCTTTTTTGATATTATTTTCTCTATTCTTGGATTGTTAGCAAGCTTGTTTTTTTTACCTTTTGTTTTGATTGGGAATTTGATTGGAAATCGCGGTCCGTTGTTCTACACACAAGAACGCGTTGGTAAAAATGGTGTTCCTTTTAAAATTTATAAGCTACGCAGTATGGTTGTCAACGCAGAGCAAAATGGAGCTGTTTGGGCAACAAAAAATGACAATCGAATTACGAAATTTGGTAGTTTTTTACGTAAATCTCGTTTGGATGAAGTTCCTCAGTTTATCAATGTCTTAAAAGGTGAAATGAGCATGATTGGTCCAAGACCAGAACGTCCAGCATTTGTAAAACAATTATCAGAAGATTTAACGTTTTATGAAATTCGACACGTTGTTAAACCAGGCGTTACAGGTTGGGCACAAGTAAAAACAGATTATGGCGCTTCAGTAGAAGACAGTTTGCGCAAACTCCAATATGATTTATATTATATTAAACATCGAAGCTTCTTTTTGGATTTAAATATTGTAGTAAAAACTCTGAGTACTGTATTGTTTTATCGAGGAAGATAAGTTTTAGACTTGCTATCTCTCTTAGAAATGCTTCGCTTTTAGATTTTTAGACAACTTTCACTACTAGATTTTAGACACATTTGATACGTTTTTGCACGAATTTCAGGGAAATTCATGGTAATCTGTTTCTTTCGTATTAGAATAAGAATATTCTTTAACAAGCAAATTGATCACTTTTAAGCTTAAACAAACTTCATAGTTTGTTATCGACATGACTTTATGCTTCTAACTTCCTAAAGTAGTAAGTCAAATATATATAACGTACTAAAAATAGTATCAGTAACGGAATGGCGGCCAAAGCAAATTGCTGAAAGTCAATGATCCATAAAAAGAAAACGACAACTATCAATAGTATACAAACCATAGTGTGATTTGCTAACGATTTGCATTCTTTACTTTGTACTAAAAACTTTCTTACGAAGAAAATATTAATCGGCAGCAGCCATAAAATATTCATGTTCGTAGCTGTTGCTGTATGATCTGTAGCAAACCAAAGCAGTGTTAACATAATTCCTCCAAGTCCGCTTACAAGCATTAGTATAGCGTCTAACCAGCGTGTTCGTTTGTTGTTTTTGAAATCTAAAAATGTGATTACAAGTACTATTAGTAAGAAAATAGTAAAAATCACATATGGACTCAACAGGATGTTTCCGTTTGAGATTGCATTTTCCGGAGCTTTTAAAATTAGTTTTGTTTCTTTTACTAAAGGAGTTTTTCCGCCGCTTAGGGTTGCGTTTTCAAAGGCTTTGAATACATATTCTGGTAAAAACTGATATTCTTTCGCATTTGCAGGTTTGTCAATGACAGCACCAAGTGCAATATCGATTCCGAAACTTGACCAAGAATTGTCATTTAAATTATCATGAATTAAATCTCTAAATGTTTGTTGAGATGTGATATGATCTTCATGGAAAATGAAAGCATCTTTGAAGTTTTCTTTTATGATGTCTCTTTTTTTAGTTGCACAATTGTTGAAGAAAAAGTCATACTTATAATTTCGATTTTCTTCTTTGTAATTGTTTTCTAAATAGGCGAGAAGTGTACTGTTTTGCTCAGGTGTTAAGTTTAATACTTGTTCTTTTACCCAACGTTTTTCGTATTTGTAGGTGCGTATAAAGTTTTTGAAGCTACTTCTTCCAAGTTGATAAGGAAGTTTTCCTTGTGCAAATTTTATATAGAATAATGGAGTGTTAAAATCAAAAGTTCCGTAGTTGTAGACTACGTCATAACCAAATACTGGATCTTTGATGCGAAATGCACTGTGTCCAAACGATGAATATAATTCTGAGCCAGCTCCGCAAGTGATTACTGAAAATGTAGCTTCTGGTGAAAGCTTTATTTTGTTGGCTTGCTGTCCAAAGAGCATTCCCACAGAAAGAAATAGAAAAAATACAAGCTTTTTCATCTGTTCATGTTTATTACATTAAAAGGTCAGATAAAATTCGCCAATTATCTTTTTGATCAGCAATATTATAGTTGCTACGGCTCATTTCATCTGTTCAAATGTATTATTTTTTATTGGTCACATGAAAGATCGAGCTCGTTATTTTTATGTTAAAGCTAGATTTGAGAGAAAGAAGGAAAAAGTTGTCTATCTAAATAAACTCCAATCGATTTTTAAAGAGAATACATTGGAATACACAGCAGCACTTTGATCGCCAATGTCTGTTAAAGCGTAATCTACTTGAATTCCTCGGTATTTAAACCCAATTCCAATATTTGGTTGAAACGTTAATGATTCAGATCCAAAGTTGTTTTCATTTTGAAAATTACCAACTCCAGCTCTTAAGAATACTAAGTCTGTATACGCAAATTGTAAACCTACAGAAGGTGTTACACTTGCAAATGAAGTAGAGATAACATCGTTTGTTTCAGCAAAACGCATATTTAAATCAACTTCGGCAGTTAGTGCATAATCGTAGTTGAATGTAAATGTTCTGGCAACTCCAAACTGTAGCTTAGGAATTGTGATTTCTGTCGTTTCTGGCAAATCTTGTGTTGGAATTTGATCACTTACATTGTTGAATAAATCTTCATCGATACTCCAAGTATTGAATGTTGTCGTAATGTCACGCGCCATCAAACCAAATTTCCACTCTTTGTGTCTAAATTGTAATCCAAAGTCAAAACCAAATCCCCAAGAAGAAGCAAAATCACCAATAACTCTACGAATTACTTTGGCATTAATACCATAGTTTAAGCCTTGTACAGGCATTTTTCGCGCATATGAGAAAGTAATTCCATAATCTGCAGCAGAGAAAAGGCTAATTCTGTTAAAGTCAATATTTCCTTGACTATCTATTAATTGGGTTGTATTTAAAATATCATCAACACCAAAACGAATTAAAGAAATTCCCCAAGCACTTCTATCATCAATAGGCATGGCAAATGCTGCATAATCATACAGTGCAATATTTGCAAAATAACTTGAGTGCATTAATGCCAATTGTTTGTCTTCTAGCTGAACTAATCCCGCAGGATTCCAATAACTAGAGTTGACATCACCAATGTTTGCTACAACAGCATTTCCCATTCCGAAAGCGCCAGCATCAACACCAATATTCATGAATTCATTTGAATATTTAGCAACAGATTGACTATTCGCTACATGGGCAAATATGATAAAGAGGAAAACTAATAACTTTTTCAAGAGTGTAATTTTTATACAAATATGCGATTTTCTACCCTAATAAACTCAAAAAATAGATAGATATTGTACTCAATTCATCAACATTTCTACTTCTTGGCTATAGAGTTTGCAAAGTTTATTTATTTTTACAAAAAATCGACTACATGAATATCAAAAAACATATTCCAAATTTTATCACATTATTAAACCTCTTTTGCGGTTGCTTAGCGGTTATTTTTGCTGTGAAAAATCAGTTAGAAATTGCAGCATTTTTTGTGTTTCTAGGAATCTTTTTTGACTTTTTTGATGGCTTAGCAGCTAGATTGTTAAATGTTCAAAGTGAATTAGGCTTACAATTAGATTCGCTCGCAGATATGGTAACCAGTGGAATCGTGCCAGGAATTGTAATGTATCAGTTGTTTAACAGAGCTTTAGATATTCATGAAAAAGTACATGACGGACATTCTTGGTCAGATTCATGGCATTGGTTTCAAAATGAAGTTCACATTTTACCTTTATTTGGTTTGTGTATTGTGCTAGCTTCCGCATATCGTTTAGCAAAGTTTAATATTGATGACAATCAAACTTCTTCTTTTATTGGATTGCCAACTCCTGCCAATACTTTGTTGATAGTTTCGTTGCCTTTAATTTTGGCATATCAAGGAAGTACAACAATTGATGCTATTATTTTAAATAAATGGTTTTTGATTGCAATGACCGTTATTAGTAGTTATTTACTGAACGCTAATATTCCATTATTTGCTTTAAAATTTAAAGATTGGAGTTTTAAAAATAACATGGTAAAGTATATTTTCTTGCTTACTTGTGTTTTATTATTGGTGTTTTTACACTTTTTAGCGATTCCAATCATTATCTTATTGTACGTACTGCTTTCATTGATTAAAAAGTAATCTTTTTAGTCTTCATTATCGCAATCACAATTGCAAGAAGTTTTTGTAATGCCTATTTTTTCTGAGATTGCTTCGTCGTATTTATAATGAAACAACTCTATTTTTCCAGGATTAATTTTTCCATTTGTTGTGAGTACTTTTTCTTGTAGTAACCATTCTATAATATTGATAATGGTCTGTTTGTAACTTAAAGAAGTGTAGTCATAATCGGTAGTTTCAACAGTAATTCTTTGCTTTAAGAACTTAAATTCATTATGTTGTAAATCAGAAAGTTGTGATCTCACAGAAAAACGAATGAATAAAATTTCATTTCCATCTAAATCGTATAAGGAATGAGTCGTTTTTCTAGCATCAGATTTTAAAATGGCAACTTCATCAAGGTATACAATTCCTTTTTTTATTTTGATTTTTTGGGCGTGACTAAATCCAATGGCAAGAAAAAATAATATAAATAATGTAGTTTTTAGTTTCATGGTATTTTGTGTTAACGGTTTTAATTCTGATTGTGTCGTCAAAATGTATGCCGAAAAATACCTGATGTTCATGCATTGTTTTAAAATAAAAATATTTGAATCAAAAAAAAGAGGCGATAAGTTCGCCTCTTTTTTAATTTTCTTTTTTCTCAAAATCTAATTTCTTTTCTCGTAGTTCGAAGTTTTGTCCGAGATATACTTTACGAACCATTTCGTCTTCGGCAAGTTCTCTAGGTTTTCCTGCTTTTAGAATATTTCCTTCAAACATTAAATAAGTTCTATCGGTAATGGCTAGCGTTTCCTGAACGTTATGATCTGTGATTAAGATTCCGATGTTTTTATTTTTTAAATGTGCTATGATACGTTGAATGTCTTCAACCGCAACTGGATCGACACCTGCAAATGGTTCATCCAATAATACAAATTTAGGATCTGTAGCAAGAGCGCGCGCAATTTCAGTTCTACGTCGTTCTCCTCCAGATAATAAGTCTCCACGGTTTTTGCGAATATGACCCAAACCAAATTCTTCAATTAAAGACTCCATCTTCATTTGTTGTTCTTTCTTTGATAATTTAGTCAACTGTAAAACGCTCAAAATGTTTTCTTCGATACTTAATTTACGAAAAACTGAAGCTTCTTGTGCTAAGTATCCAATTCCGTTTTGTGCACGTTTATACATTGGAAATTTTGTGATTTCCATATTATCCAAAAAGATTTTTCCGCCATTAGGCTTTATCAATCCCACAATCATGTAAAAAGAAGTAGTTTTTCCAGCTCCATTAGGACCTAGTAGTCCTACAATTTCTCCTTGATTTACCTCAAGAGAAATTCCCTTTACAACTTTTCGTCCTTTGTAGGACTTCATGATACTATCGGCTCTTAAAATCATATAATTTTGGTCATTATGAAGTGTAAAAATACTAATTTCAATAGAACGCTAATACTTTTTAATAGTAAATTAACTTCCTATTGTTTAGAAATAGACGGTCTAAAAAACTATAATTTATGATTGCTGTTCTAAAGCTTCCCAATATTCATACGCTCTGCGTAAATGAGGAATTACAATAGTTCCGCCAATTAATGTTGCAATACTTAATGTTTCCATTACTTGTTCTTTACTTAAACCTTCTTTATAGCAAGATTCTAAGTGATATTTTACGCAATCATCACAACGTAAAACGGTTGAAGCTACAAGTCCTAATAATTCTTTTGTTTGCACATCTAAAGCGCCAGCTGTAAATGCGTTTGTATCTAAATTAAAGATACGTTTAATAACTTTATTATTATCGGCTAAAATTTTATCATTCATTTTAGCTCTGTAGGCATTAAATTCTTCTACTTGATTAGGCATTTTTTATTTTCTTTTTTAAATTTTTTTCAACTCTTTTTGATATCACGATTCCAACTTCATAGAGTATTAATATAGGAATTGCTACCACAATTTGGCTCGCTACATCTGGAGGCGTAATTACTGCGGCAAGTATTAATACAACTACTAAAGCATGTTTTCTATACTTACGTAAGAATGCTGGTGTGATTAATCCTAGTTTTGATAGGAAATAAATCACTAAAGGTAGTTCGAATACTAGGGAAACTCCTAACAGTGTATTTGTTAATAAACTTATATGTGATTGTACTTTGATTGTATTTTTGATGGCTTCTTCAATTTTGAAATTATAGAAGAAATACGATGACATGGGCATAATTACATAGTAACTAAATAGTAACCCAACAAAGAATAGGAGTGAAGCAAAGAATATAAACCAACGTGATTTTTTTCGCTCTTTTTTACTCAATCCTGGAGCAATAAAACGCCACAATTCAAATATAATGTAAGGAAAGGAAAATATGAATCCTAGGATCAATGCAGACCAAATTGCCATAGTAAACTGACCTGTAACATCTGTGTTGATCAATTCATCATCAAATTTTAATCCGCAAAAATCACTTTCAAAACCAATTGATTGAAAAGCTTCACAAAAAAACTGATACGTAACAAAATCTCCATCAAGATGAACAATCAGTAAGTTTTTGTAAATAGGCTGAATATAAACAAATACAACACATGCAATGATAAATATAGCAGCAAAACTTCGGATTAGGTGCCATCTTAGTTCTTCTAAATGATCTAAGAATGACATTTCATTTTTATTTTTCCCCATTATAGTATTCCTTCTTTTACTAAATCATGCAAATGTACGATTCCTGCGTATTTTCCTTGTGCTTCTACCATCAATTGTGAAATTCCATTATCTTCCATTACTTCCAAGGCTTCAACTGCCATAGCATCAATTTCAATACGCTTTGGATTTGAAGACATAATGTTTTCAGCTTTTAAATCACCTATATAGTCATTGTTAGACAGCATACGTCGAATATCACCATCAGTAATTACACCAATAATTTCTTCGTCCTTATTAATTACAGCAGTTGCACCAAGCATTCCTTTAGAAATTTCTACAATTACATCTTTCACAGAACTATTGGCAAATACTTTTGGTTGCTGATTTACAGAAGCTAAATCATTCACACGCAAGTATAACTTTTTACCCAAAGCTCCGCCAGGATGATATTTTGCGAAGTCTTTACTAGAAAACCCTCTCAATTCTAACAAGCAAACGGCCAAAGCATCACCTAAGACTAATTGAGCAGTTGTACTAGTTGTAGGAGCTAATCCGTTAGGACATGCTTCTTTTTCAACGTAGGCATGTAAAACATAATCTGCCTGCAAACCTAAAAATGATTCTCTGTTAGAAGTAATAGCAATTAATTTGTTTTTACTATTCTTGATTAACGGAACTAATACTTTGATTTCTGGCGTGTTACCGCTTTTGGAAATGCAAATTACCGTATCGTGTTCTTGAATAATTCCTAAGTCGCCATGAATAGCATCTGCGGCATGCATAAAAATTGCAGGTGTTCCTGTAGAATTTAAGGTAGCGACAATTTTTGTAGCGATATTTGCGCTTTTTCCAATCCCTGTAACGACAACTCTACCATTAGAGTTATAAATATATGAGACAGCTTGCGCAAACTCATCATCAATTAATGGAATTAAATTTTTTATCGCATTATATTCTGTTTCAATGGTTTGCTTAGCAACGCTAATAATACTATCTTTATATTTCAAAATGAATAAATTTAAAAATTGTTGTTACTAAAGAAAATAGTATCTTTAGTGTATGCAAATGTATGTAAAATAGTAAAAAGATAGAATGAGTTTAGTAGAAATTGACTTATACAAGGAACTAAAGAAGCACTTCGGGTTCGGTCAATTCAAAGGACTACAGGAAGAAGTAATTAAAAGCATTATCAGCAATAAAAATACTTTTGTTATTATGCCGACAGGCGGTGGTAAATCATTATGTTACCAATTGCCGGCACTAATGAAAGAAGGTACAGCTATTGTTGTTTCTCCCCTAATCGCCTTAATGAAGAACCAAGTAGATGCCTTAAGAGGAATATCTTCTCAAGACGGTATTGCACATGTGTTAAATTCTTCGCTTACCAAAGCGGAGACCAGACAAGTGAAAGAAGATATTACAAATGGTATTACAAAGCTATTGTATGTAGCGCCAGAATCATTAACTAAAGAAGAGAACGTAGAGTTTTTACGAACTGTAGAGATTTCTTTTATGGCTGTTGATGAAGCTCACTGTATTTCTGAATGGGGACATGATTTTCGTCCAGAGTACAGGAATTTGAGAAATATTATAAAGAAAATTGGGGATAATATTCCAATTATTGGTTTAACTGCGACTGCTACACCAAAAGTGCAAGAAGATATTCTTAAAAATTTAGGAATGACTGATGCTACTACTTTTAAAGCATCGTTTAATAGACCTAATTTATATTATGAAGTACGACCAAAGACGAAAAATGTCGATGCCGATATTATTCGATTTGTGAAGCAAAACCAAGGAAAAAGTGGAATTGTTTATTGTTTGAGTCGTAAACGTGTTGAAGAACTTGCCCAAGTACTACAAGTTAATGGAGTTAATGCAGTTCCATATCATGCTGGTTTAGATCCTAAAAAACGAGCAAAGCATCAGGATATGTTTTTAATGGAAGAATGTGATGTTGTAGTAGCAACAATTGCATTTGGTATGGGAATTGATAAACCTGACGTCCGTTTTGTAATTCATCATGATATTCCAAAAAGTATAGAAAGTTACTATCAAGAAACTGGTAGAGCTGGAAGAGATGGTGGAGAAGGTCATTGTTTGGCTTTTTATTCTTATAAAGATATTGAGAAGCTAGAGAAGTTTATGTCAGGAAAACCTGTTGCGGAACAAGAAATTGGACATGCACTTTTACAAGAAGTTGTTGGCTATGCTGAGACTTCTATTTCTAGACGAAAATTTATACTACACTATTTCGGAGAAGAATTTCCAGATGATGGAGAAGGAGCAGATATGGATGATAATGTGCGAAATCCGAAAAAGAAAGTAGAGGCGCAAGATCAAGTTGTTGAATTACTCAAAACAATTCAAAATACAAAACAAACTTATAAATCTCGCAACGTTGTCAATGTTTTGATTGGAAATGAAAATGCATTGATTAAATCACATAAAACACATTTACAACCTTTCTTTGGAACAGGAAAAGCACATGATGACAAGTACTGGATGGCATTGATTCGTCAGGTTTTAGTGGCTGGTTTGTTGCGTAAGGATATTGAAACTTATGGAATCATTAAGCTCACTGATAATGGATTAGCATTTATAGATAATCCAGCATCTTTTATGATGACGGAAGATCATGATTTTTATGATGCAAATGATGACAATATCATTACGGCTTCTAAAGGAAGTGGTGCAGTAGCAGATAAAGAATTGATGTCTATGCTAAAAGACCTTCGAAAGAAAGTTGCCAAGCGTTTAGGTGTTCCGCCATTTGTAGTATTTCAAGATCCTTCTTTGGAAGATATGGCACTCAAATATCCTATTTCCATAGAAGAAATGAAGAATATTCATGGAGTAGGAGACGGGAAAGCTAAAAAGTATGGAAAGGATTTTATTGAATTCATCAAAAAATATGTTGATGAAAATGATATTGTTCGCCCAGATGATTTAGTTGTAAAAAGTACTGGAGTCAATTCTGGATTGAAGCTATATATCATTCAAAGTGTTGATAGAAAACTTCCTTTAGATGATATTGCTGCAGCAAAAGGACTTGCTATGGCTGATTTCATTAAAGAAATGGAACAGATTGTATATAGCGGAACAAAACTGAATATAACCTATTGGATAGATGATGTTTTGGATGAAGATCAACAAGAAGAAATTCATGAATATTTCCTAGAATCTGAAAATGATAAGATTTCAGCTGCTATGGAGGAATTTGATGGCGATTATGATGATGAAGAGTTACGTTTGTATCGTATCAAATTTATCAGTGATGTAGCTAATTAAATAAAAGTATTATATTGATAACAAAAAAGCAATTTGAATTTTCAAATTGCTTTTTTTATTATATATCTTTATTATAAGAATCCTGTATTTCTTGCTTGTTCTAATAATGATTCATCTCCTTTTTTCTCAACATCAAATACTTCTTTTAAATGTCTTTTGCGTTTTTCTATAGCAGCTAAAGATAGTGGAATATATTCCGTTAAGTTTTTGGTCTTAATACCTTTAGAAAGATGAAAAAGAATGTTTCTATCTATATCATCAAGTACAACTTCATTAATGATTCTTGTTCGTAAAAGTTTTGTTACTGTATGACTATAATATGGCGGATCGGTTAGAACAACTTGAAAAGCACGCATGAGTTCATCTGAAGTTACATCACTTTTTACTAAAAAGCCATCAGGATTAATATTTTTTAGAATATTATGAATTCTGAAGTTATTATTAAACATAGTAAGAATTACAACTTTTGTGTCGGGAAGTAATTCTTTTACTTTGATTCCTAGATCTTCTCCTGAAATAATTTTTCCATCACTAGACGGAGGAAGTTTTATGTCTAAGAAGACCACATCATATGGAGTTCCTGTCGATGCGTTTTTAATTTTAGTAAAGGCGCCATCGCAACTATCAGCTGTATCAATCCGTAATTTCATTTCATCGGAATCGATACCTAATAGGGCATTTTTATAGCCTTCAATGATCATTGGGTGATCATCTACAATAAGTACTTTAATATCTGTATTCATCTGGTAAGGTTAAGTTCTATGTCATAGGAACGTCAACACTAATAGAAGTCCCTTTACCAGGAATGGAGTTAATTGTAAACTGTCCATGAAGTAAAGTTACTCTCGATTTCATATTTTTCAATCCAATACCGCTGCTTCTTTTATCTTGGTCAAAACCAACGCCATCATCTTTAATTGTTAGAATAATATGATCTTCGTTCTTTTTAAAATCTAGTACTACGTTCTCCGCTTGTGCGTATTTATTAATATTTTGTATTGATTCTTGAATTATACGATAGATATTGATTTTTATGTGCCCCGGAATGTCCGTCCAAACAATTCTATCGTCATCTTCAATTTGATATTTAAAATTAGTTATTTTAGATTGTTCTTCCAAAAGATTTGTGATCATTGTACTATAACTCGTCGTTTTATCGAAATTATCTAAACCTAATTCATGTGAAATATTTCTTACTTCTTCCTCAATACTTTGGAGTTCATTAATATATTGTTCTCTTATCTTTTTTGAGTTTGTGTCATCTTTGGCGTTCAAGCTACCTAAACTCAATCGTGTTCCAAACAATCTTCCTAAAATTCCGTCGTGTAATTCGAGGGAGATGCGTTCTTTTTCACGTTTTCTACCTTCTTCAATTTTATCTTGTTGATCAATCATTAAGTTGTAAATCTCTTCGTTGGCAAGTTGTTGTTGCTGTTCCATTTCTAGCTCTTTGTTACGTGTACGCTGTTGCGTAATCACATAAATAAGAAAGCCGAAGAAGATAATTGCGGTTGATATAGCAACAATCCAGTCATTTTGGAGGCTTAGTTTCTCGTTTTTAATTATATATTGATCAGTTTCAAATCTAATTCTCGCAAATTTATCACGTATTTGCCTTTCTCGTTTGATTAAGCTATCATTAATATGTATGTAAGTGTCTAGATAATGAGTTCCATTTTGGTGATCGATTTTTGATGATAATAGGAGAGAATTTAATACTTGTTTAAGGTTTTTAGATTCTATGGCAGAGACTCTAGCTTCGGAAACATATCTCAAACTCTGAACAGTATCATTTTTTTCTAAATAATATTCAGCCAAATGTAATTTACTGACTGCTATACCTGACTTAATTTTTAAACTATCTCTGATCTTTAAAGACTCATTAAATAAATCAGGTAATTCACTTGTTTCATTAGAAAGAAATTTTGTATAAGCAAGATTATCTAATAATATAGCATATTGTTTGGTGTCTTTGTAATAAAGACTATCAATTTTTAATGCTTGCTTGAAGTTATTAATTGCATCATTGTATTTTCCTTGATATCTATATACTAATCCAATATTGTTTAAAGTATATGTTTTTAGAATTTCATTTTCTTTTATTTTTTTTAAATAATCTAAAGCCACACTGTGGTATTCTAGAGATTTTTTATATTCTTCTAAATTTTTAAAAATAATCCCTAAGTTATTGTAACAGCTATATAGTCTTTTGTAATCATTTAATGGTTTAAAAACTTCAATTGCATTAAATGTAGATACTTCACTACCAATATAATCTTTTACTTTTTTTTGTACTAATGCCATATTGAATAGCATGCGTCCCATTTTAAATTTTTCAGAAGTCAATTTATATATATCTTGGGCATTATAATAATAATGGTAAGCACTATCATTTTTCTTATTATTAAAAAAATCTCCTAGCCTCCAATAGCATCTTGCTAAAGAATTAGAATCTTTTAATTGTTCAGATAACAATATTGATTGATTGATGGTTTCTCTAAATTTAAGAGAATCAGAATTTTTTTTATAATAAAAAGCAAGTCTTAAAAAATAGATGTTTCTTAATGAGTCATTAGGAATATTATAAGTATATTTAAGAGCAACATTAAGTTTTTCAATATTTTGTATTTCGTCATGTACACTATTTTTCACATCTTCTATAATACTAGAAATTGTATCATTTGTTTGAGAATAAATACTGTTAAAAATGAAAGTGACAAATATAAGTATTAAAGTTTTTTTCAAAATATATTTTGACTTTTATATAGCTAAAAATAGCAAAAACTATGGTACTTGCCATAGTTTTTGCTATTTATTACAATTAGTATGACAATCAACCTTCATTATCTTCCTCAACATCTGTTTGACTATCTTCCGTTCCCGTTACATTCTCAAATACATTATCATCACCTGCATCAGAAGTGCTATTTGGCTCACAAGCTATAAATCCTAAGTTTATTACTAATAATAAGGCGAATAATCCGAATACTTTTTTCATCTTTTTTAATTTTAATTAAGTTATTTACTAGTTATTGTTTCTTTATTTTGTTAATCATTTTTTCCTAATACAATAAACAAATGCTCTTTTTTGATGATTTTGTAAGTCATTACCGTACTATTTTTCCAGTTTAAAATCATACTTCCTTAAAAAACTACCTTACATTTATTTTAACTTCTTCTTCTAATTGATGTCTAATAATTTGTCAGCTTTTGCGTTTTTTTAAGATTTTCAGAACATTAAATCAAGGTAACTATTTGATAATCAGTAATTATAATTAAACAGTTTTTTAACTTGATTTATGAAATCAAGTTAAATTCAAAAAATCGGTTATCGGTATGGTTTTTCGGTAAAATAAATATGGGATTACAATACTTATAAAGAGTGCATTATTTTCTTCTAGGTATTTCTAAATTGTTTTTTGATCCGTATCTTCGCGAGGAAAATTAAATATATACGCATGGAAGACGGATTATACGCAAAATTTCATACTAGCAAAGGAGAGATTTTAGTTAGCTTAACTTATAAAAAAACACCTGGAACAGTTGGTAACTTTGTTGCACTTTCTGAAGGTAATTTGGAAAATAAAGCAAAACCACAAGGAACTCCATATTATGATGGACTTAAGTTTCATAGAGTAATTCCTGATTTTATGATCCAAGGAGGTTGTCCACTAGGAACAGGTACAGGAAGTCCTGGTTATAATTTTGATGATGAAATTCATTCAGAATTGACACACAGCGAACCAGGAGTACTTTCTATGGCAAATGCTGGACCAGGAACCAATGGAAGTCAGTTCTTTATAACGCATGTACCAACACCTTGGTTAGATGGTAAGCATACAGTTTTTGGACATGTAGCACACGGACAAGAAGTAGTGGATGAAATAGCACAAGGCGATACAATTGAAAAAATTGAAATCGTACGACAAGGAGCAGATGCAGAAGCATTCAATGCAGTTGAAGCCTTTAGAGTATTTAATGGTGCAAAAGCTGAAAGAGAAAAAGCTGCCAAAGAAAAAGCAGAGAAAGAATTAGAAGAAATCGCAACAGGATTTGATAAAACAGAAAGCGGATTGCGTTACAAAATCATTCAAGAAGGAAATGGTGCGAAAGCAGAAGCGGGAAAAACAGTATTTGTACATTATAAAGGAATGTTTCCTGATGGTGGTGTTTTTGATTCTTCTTACAGAAGAAATAAACCAATCGATTTTCCATTAGGACAAGGAAATGTGATTCCAGGTTGGGACGAAGGAATTGCTTTATTGAAAGTAGGAGATAAGGCTCGATTTGTAGTTCCTCCACATTTAGGATACGGACCAGCAGGAGCTGGCGGTGTTATTCCACCAAATGCAACATTAATGTTCGATGTAGAACTCATGGATGTAAAATAAAATCATATAAACGCTCTGATAATCTCAGAGCGTTTTTTTATTCACATTAGTTAGAGATTCATATATTGTACTTTACTCAGCAATCAATTTTTATAAAACATACATATTATATACTATATAATGGATTTAGAAAAATTAAAATACCCAATTGGTAAACCTGAAATTCCTAAGAATATCAGTGAAAAACATATTTCAGATTGGATACTTATCTTAGAAGAATTCCCGCAAAAATTAGAAAACTTAGTAGAAAACCTTTCTTCCACACAATTAGATACACCATATCGTCCTGACGGTTGGACAATTCGTCAAGTGATTCACCACGTATCCGATAGTCATCATAATAGTTATACGCGTTTTAAATGGACACTTACAGAAGAGCAGCCAATTATAAAAGCGTATTATGAAGATCGTTGGGCAGCATTATTTGATAGTAAAAATGCTCCAATACAACTCTCTTTACATGCTATAAAAGCGTTACACGCAAAATGGACTTATTTCCTAAAAGGATTGACTACTTCTCAGTTGGAACAAGTTTTTATTCATCCGGAAGGAAATGAAAAAGTATCATTGAAAGAAAATATAGGTATTTACGCTTGGCATTGCAATCACCACTATGCGCATATTGAACAATTAATGATCCGTGAAGGCTGGAGGTAACTTAAAACTTCACTCAGACAAAAGTTTGGTTGTGTCTAGCAATACTGCTTTTGATTAGCATGCTATTTATAATCGTGTATTTCTGTAGAAGGTAATAAGCGAGAATCTTCAAGAGCAGCAGTTCTATGACCTACAGTCTTTAGATAGTCTTTGTTTTGAGCAAACTCCATGAATTTCATGACAGATGACTGTTCAACAACTAAAACAGCATCCCATTTTTCAGATTCTGGACCAATTAGAAAGCTATTACTTTTTCCAAAATAAATAATTCTGCCACCTGCTTTTTTTAATTCGGGTAAGGTATTTTCTATATATAATTGATACGCTTCTTCGCCAGTAATGTCACTCTCTGGTTTTAACGCTTCTATATTTGAATAATCTGCTATTTTTCGAAACTTTAATAAGTTTAGCATAACTACTTTTCCTTTATCATGAAAATTTTGATAAAAGTCCTTTCCTGCATCAGGAGTTGCATCAATATATGTACTCATCATTCTATTTATTTACTTACTATTTAAAAACTATAAATTATAACCATTTTATATTACAGCCAATACTTGGTTTTTGGTCTGTAGCAACTTTTTCACCTTTTAATAAGGCATTTAAAGCAGTTCGAATATCTTTTCCTGTAACTGGAATTCCATTGTTTGGACGAGAATCATCCAATTGACCACGATAAGTAAGTTCCAAATCTTTATTGAAAATATAAAAATCAGGCGTGCAAGCAGCATCATAAGCTTTGGCTACTTCTTGAGTTTTATCATACAAATATGGAAAAGGATATCCTTGCGTTTTTGCATTTTCCTTCATTAAATGTGGCGCATCCGCGGGATAATTCTCAACATCATTACTCGAAATTGCAATAAAACGAACTCCTTTCGAAATATAATCATTGGCTAATTGTACCAATCCTTGATTTACATGTATCACAAACGGACAATGATTACAGATAAACATAATAACTGTAGCTTGATCACCTTTTTCTTCATATAGTGTAACCATTTCATCTGAAACTGTATCAATTAATGAAAAATGAGGTGCTTTTGTGCCTAAGGGAAGCATATTTGAAGGAGTAAGTGCCATTTGATATTTTGTTTTTAAAGGCATAAATTTACTCAAAAAAACACAATGGGAGACTTAACTTGGAGCGAATTTGAAAAAGTAGATATGCGTATAGGAACCATTATAGAAGTAAATGACTTTCCAAAAGCCAGAAAACCAGCGTATCAACTTACAATTGATTTTGGCGCGGAAATCGGAATTAGAAAATCATCTGCACAAATAACAAAACGTTATACCAAAGAAGAATTGATTGGTAAACAAATTATGGCTGTTGTTAATTTTCCTAAAAAACAAATAGCTAATTTCTTTTCGGAATGCTTAGTTATGGGCGCTGTTGATGGTGATGATGTAATTTTGATGCAACCTTCTGTAAAAATTCCGAATGGTTTGAAAATTTCGTAAATAATTATGAAGATATGATATTGTAATCATTAATACTTTTGTTCAACTCTTTATTTTACATCAATAACATAAAGGAAGTTATTCTTTTCCTGTAATCGTTTTTCCAATCGCTACGTATTTATTTTTTACATGATTTGGAAAATTTCGGGCACCATTCGCCTCTGCTGCATCAAATCCGCTTGGCCAAAAATACCCAAGTATTGCAATGGTTTTTGGTTCAGACAATGCTAACTCATAATAACTTTCTGCAACAGCATCCATTTCATTTAATTCGATATTGCCAAAGTCTAAATGTGCAAATGGAATGTGATGTGTATCCATTACGATTACTAATTTTTGATTTGCTGTTGAAAACTTAGATTTCAATAGAAGTAACTCATTGTTGTATGTAGTATCATTCTTCGGATCTTTTACAAAATAATGATCAAACCCAATCCAATCAACACTTGCCGGAACTTGTAAATCAGAAATAACGGGAGCAGCTTCTACTAGTAAAATTGGAATTTCAGGAATGGTTGATTTTATATAATCTGAGGCTAATTTCAACTCTTCAAATGAAATACCATTCCATGTAGGTTCTTCACCCAAATAAAATGCTTGAATTCCAGAAATATCATTTGTAAAGTTATTTGTGTTGACGAATTCATTCCAGCGTGACTGATAATCAGATCTTAAACTATAATTTGTTCCAGATGGAGCAGCATCACCATTAACCTCAAAGAAAAGTTCTTGCAAATGTAGAATACTTTTCATCTGAAGTAATTGCATTGTATTTATCCTATTCACAATATTATCTGTAGGATGTACGACTAAAATATCTGCCATGTTTGAGAATGAATGTACTTCATCTGCATAATTTGTTTTTACTTCAGTATCTGTAGGATCATCCCAATATGTATCTACTAGCGTAAAACCAAAATATTCAATATGTGAAGAAACATCAGAATCTGAATGTATAACAGCTTCCTCTGATGAACAGCCAAAAAATAATATCCCAAACATCAAAAAAAGAAATGCTTGCAGTTTATTTATATCTATTTTCATAAAAATATTTTCTTTAGTTCATTTTTTTGACATTCGTAAATCTCAAAGTTTCGTTTCAAAATAACTAAAAGCTAATTAACTCATCTAAGTAGTCTGAGCGGAACCGAAGACTACATCATATTCGAAAAGAAAATTGCATTCATCAATAACTTATTTGTTCCGTACCAAAAAGCTCTAAAGTTTGTATTATCGGTAAAAACAATTATGCGTCCGCTTCCCATTCGTGATGTCTGAAAAGGAACACTGTTTTTTAAATGTTCTAAGTTTTCTTCAGAAATATAACCGCTCAATAAAGGTTTATCAGTATACTGAATAGGATTGTTGTAGCTTTTTTCATTTGGATTGATAAAAACCGTTGTATTTCGAAACATAGGCAACTCATCATTCAAATATCCAAAATTAATAGGATGAGAGCGATCAATTTTTGTGTTGAAAATTGCACCACCAATAACTTGTGCGCCACGATGATCTCCTTTTTGTTCAAAAGAAACATTCTTCGCATCAATTCCAGTCTTTTTAATATCTAACGAAATAAAGTTCTTAGAATTTAAATATCTAGCAGCATTTCGATATCCAATTAATGTTCCTCCATTTTTTACCCAAGTTTTTAATTTCCCAGTGTGTGTTGGAGAAAGCGAATTTGTATTTGGCAATATAATATGTGTATATTTCGACAAATTCATTCTTTCTAATCTACGTGTATCAAGCTTCGTTAAAGGAATTTCATAACGTTGATCAAACAAATGCCAAATTTCTCCAGCATCATACGAATTAATTCCATCACCAACAATCATTGCAATTTTTGGCTGATTGATTGCATTAAAATTGTTACTTCCTAAATCAATTCCTTCTGTTAATCCTGAAGAAACTGCTGTAATATTCAGGTGACTTTCCTTAGCTACATTTGCTAAAAACTGTCGTATTTCTTGCGCATTTAACTTCTGATTTTGCACAGGAATCATAATAGTTCCGTAGTCATAACGAACACCTTCTAATATAAAAGGTTTCATCGCAACTTTTGCACGCAATCCTTTTGCTCTAATCTTTGCTAATGCTTTTGGTGCGTAATATTCATTCCACTCAAAAACAAAAGCGTATTTCCCGTTACCTTTTACAGTTCCTGTTGGAGTGCTTAATGTTGTAACTTCATCTCCAGCATTAGATAGTGAACTTAAATCTGTATGCGACAAATTGAACGCTAATGGCAATGTCCAAGCTGAAATATCATAAAATAAACTATCTTGAAATTTTGTGCGTGTCTCAAAAATTGCTTTAATCAATCTACTTTGACGTTGTTGTTTCGGTACAATATAACTTCTCCCTTTTTTGTAGGCTTTACCAGCAATCGTAAAATCATTTTTCAACTCATGAATCTTGATATTGTGGCGTTTTAGCATTTCGGCTAAATGGTATGTTTTTGCCGCATCTTTTTCATCACCAAACACATATGCTTGTGTTGCTAACTTTGAACTTTCATTTTTTGCATCTTTATAAAACTGTTGTTGATACCTTAGAATAGAAGTGCGCATATTTTTGGCAGCTTCTAATGTAGACAATGCAGCTGTGAATTGATTTCGAATCGCAAATGGAAAAGAAACCAAACCATTCTCACTCTCCTGAAGGTGTCCGCGGGCACTTCCTTGTTCAAATAGAATTCCAATACTTCCATTAATATCAGGGAATGTTGAGCCTTTTCCATAATAGAAATCATCAAAACTTTCTTCTGTATAATACAAAGAACCAATTTTATCAAAAGCTTTTGCGTGATATGTAGCAATTTCCTTGGTCAAATCCTGATTCATTTGCGGTGTCAATGGATGTGTTCTTGAAGGAATTCCTGGCTGAAAGAAAAATGTAGCATTAGAGCCCATTTCATGATGATCTGTCAAAATATTTGGCATCCATTGGTGGAATGACTTAATACGCGCTCTTGATTCTGGCAATTGTACAGGCAACCAATCTCTATTCATATCAAACCAATAATGATTTGTACGTCCACGTGGCCAAGCTTCATCAAACTCTCTGTCTTGCGGATCTGAAATTAAATGTTTGCTCTTATGTACATTTACCCAACTTGCAAAACGCTGTAAACCATCTGGATTAAATGATGGATCTAACAAAATAACCGTATTAGCTAACAAATTGTCTATCTGAGTTCCTTCGGCAGCAGCCAAATAATAGGCAAGAAGCAACGCTGCATTACTACCGCTAGCTTCGTTTCCATGAATAGAAAATCCTTGATACACCACAATTGGCATAGTGGATACATCTTTATTTTGTCCACTGGTTTCAGTCAAAGACACATGTTCTTTGCGAATATTTTCAATATTTTGATGATTTTGTGGAGAAGTAATCGTTAACAACAACAACGGACGATCTTCAAAGGTTTTACCACGATCTTCAATTGTAATTCTATCAGAACTCTTTGCCAAAGTTTTCATGTACATCACTAACTTATCATGCGTTACATGCCATTTTCCAACTTCATGACCAATCACACTTTCTGGCGTTGGAATTGATGCATTATACGTAACATCTTGTGGTAAATAATAAGGAAGTGAAGGTTTCTCTTGCGCATTCAGCACAAAAACAAATAGAGAAACCACAAAAAATACAATTCTTGATAATCGAGACATAAAATAGGTTTGATTAGTTTATCACACAAAAATCAACTATTTATAGCCCATTTCAAAGCGGATAAACCGTATTTAACAAATTTGACTATTGGAATTAGAATTTTAGTTATGGTTACTCAGAGGTTCGAAATGTCATTTTAGTAAGTTATTATGATGTAAGTTTAAATTTTTTGAAATGCTGCATTTTAAATCTTAAAAGCAATCAAAAATTAGTAAAAATTCCAGCAAGAGTTAACCAAAAAACGATTTGTGTATTTGTGGTGAAAAGTTAAGAGTTAATAGTGATTAGTGAAGAGTAGAGGCAATAAATCAACGAATAAACAAATAACAAATGAACAAATACAAACAATCAAATCAACAAAAGACAAAAAAACAATCAAAAAAACTATATTTGCACCACTAAATTTTTATCTATCACATGAAAGCTGGAATTGTAGGATTACCGAACGTTGGAAAATCAACTTTATTTAACTGTTTATCAAACGCAAAAGCGCAAAGTGCAAACTTTCCTTTTTGTACTATTGAACCAAATTTAGGAGTTGTAAATGTACCAGATCCAAGATTAGAAAAACTAGAAGAATTAGTAAAACCACAACGTGTCATGCCAGCAACGGTAGAGATTGTTGATATTGCAGGTTTAGTTCGTGGAGCAAGTAAAGGAGAAGGTTTAGGAAATCAGTTCTTAGGAAATATTCGTGAATGTAATGCTATTATGCATGTATTGCGTTGTTTTGATAATGATAATATTGTACACGTAGACGGAAGTGTTGATCCGATTCGAGATAAAGAAACAATTGATATTGAATTACAATTAAAAGATCTTGAAACGGTAGAAAAACGTTTAGAAAAAGTAAAAAGAGCTGCAAAAACTGGAAACAAAGACGCACAAAAAGAACAAGCTACTTTAGATAAGTTTAAAAGTGCTCTAGAGCAAGGAATTTCTGCCAGAGCTGTAGAAGTCACAGAAGATGAAGAAGAACTAATCAAAGGATTTCAGTTATTAACTGCAAAACCAATTTTATATGTCTGTAATGTAGACGAAGCTTCAGCAAAATCTGGAAACGCGTATGTAGAAAAGGTACGAGAAGCTGTAAAAGATGAAGATGCAGAAATCATTATATTAGCTGTGGGAACTGAAGCTGATATTGCAGAATTAGAAGATTATGACGAACAACAAATGTTTTTAGAAGATATTGGGTTAGAAGAACCTGGTGTTTCTCGTTTAATTCGTGCAGCATACAAACTACTAGATTTACAAACATACTTTACGGCAGGAGAAAAAGAAGTACGCGCTTGGACTATCGGAATTGGGTATACAGCGCCACAAGCAGCTGGTGTAATTCATACAGACTTTGAAAAAGGATTTATTCGTGCAGAAGTAATCAAATATGATGATTATGTAGAGTACGGAACGGAAGCAAAAGTAAAAGAAGCAGGAAAATTATCTGTAGAAGGAAAAACATACATCGTAAACGATGGAGACGTTATGCATTTCTTATTCAATGTATAGATGTAAAATACAGATTGACAATATATTATATGAAAACCTTCAGATTTGATTTGAAGGTTTTTTTGTTTTTAGACAGAATTCAGTTAGCTTTAATCACTAAAATTCACAAGAGCTAGACTAGAATGTATGTCCCCTGTAAAATGCATGCACTTTTCATTTGGTAAAGTATCTGAAAACCTAACTTTATTTGCTCTGCATTAATACCACAAATAGTATGAAGATCTTTCATGTTACCAAAAGTCAAATGTTTAATTTTATTGAATCAAATCTATCTCCTAATGAAAGTACAGAGACTTATAATGCCATCAAAGAACAGGTTAAAGAGTTAAAAAACACGGAATTTGAAAATAAACTAGATCATTTTACAAGATCTTTAGAATATCATCATAAGCGCCATCAAAAAGGAGGTTTGTTTGAAGATTTTATGAAAGAAGAATTTCCTGCACCAACGATACGGGTTGGTAGATTGTTTGTCGATCTTGATAAAGACAATTATGACTTTATGAAAATGTTGGCAAAAAGTACAAAAAAAACTGTGCAGTCGTTGGCGGATTTTATGTGGACAAACGAAAAAAAACCTGAAAAATATGTAAATTTTCATACAGGTAGTATCAAATACATCACTACTAGAAGTTATGACGACACTTTTAATTTTAGCAATTTTCCATCCATTTCAAAACTTAGTGGCTTAAAAGAAGTTAGAATTAGTTACGTTACAGATGAAATTGTTGATCTTACAAAGATCGCAGATGAAACCTTGTTTTTGGAAAAACTCAACTTTATATCGTTGACGGAAGTGAAAAAAATAATTCTTGTAGGTGGCATACAGGAATGTGATTTTGATATGATAGAAAACTTGGAATCCTTGGATTGTACCAAAATTGATCCGCGGAATTCCCACGATTTTAATGGTTTATTAAATAAAAACAATGGACCTTGTATCATTACTGAAGCCCAAAAACAACACGGAGAGCCTTTTGCTAAATTTAGATGGAAAAAAGAAACAGTTCCTTCAACTACAACAGAAATTCATCAATTAGCAAAATATTACAATTGGGACAATGATATAAAATTCTTAAAATGGGCAGTCAAACAACCAAATTGTGACAGAGGAACAGCATTATTAATATATTGGCTAGGTTCGCCTGAATGGTATTCACAGTTTGCTTCCAAAAAAGAAGTCGATTCTTGGGCGCAAGATGGCTATGCATTATTGGCTGCGATTGAAAGACGTATGAAAAAAGATGATTTTAAAACCTACGATTACAAGTTCAACTTAAATAAACATTTAGACAACAAACCGATAAAATATCCAGAAAATAAAGTACGAGATATTCCTGAATATATGTTTGTGAATGATTAGAACAATTATTCAACATAATAAAAAAATTAATAGTCTCTTTTCAATTCATTATAATAGGTGAGAAATGTAAATCATACAAAAAGTAAGTCGCTTTAGTACATTTAATACTGAAAAATAATTAAAAACAGTAATCTTTTTATAATATAACAGTAATCATTTAGACACATTGTAGCCGTACTTTTATGGTATAACCAAAAAATAGTTTTACCATGAAAAAATTTACATTAGTATTCAGTGCGTTTTTGTTATTATTTGTATCAAATATGAACGCTCAACAATCTGTTTTAGACGATTTAGACGAAACGTTTGATTCTGCAGATGTGATCCGAATTGAAGCAAAAAGAGTAAAAGCTGCTTTAAAAACTCTAACAGTCGATTATTTAGTAAACAACAATGCAAATCCAGATGTTGCAACCTATCTTCAACTTATGGATGGAAGCATGGAAGTTGTTGAAGAATTCAGTGATGAAGTTATCTACTACATTGGACAAGCTGCACAAGGAAATAGTAATATTGATCCTTCTAGCATTCAAAGTAAAGCTTCTACAATTGAAGGAAACGAAGATTTTGTACGCAACAAAAGTGCAGCTTTACAAATCGCAATTCAGCAAAATGACAGAAACACAGCGCGTCAGTTAATCCGTGAAATCAGAAGTTTGTTGAATGCACAAATTCGTTTGGCAAAAGAAATCAAAACGGAAGCAACCGATTTAAAATCTTTAGCTGCAGTGTACAATGTTCGTATTGAGTTGGTTGATGAACGTTCAGGAGCATCTGTACCAGCTGGAACATTACCAGGATATGCAGCAACAAATCAAGACACTGGCGAAATTTTCTACACAGATTATTACAACTTTGATAGTTTCACAAATTTACCAGCAGGAACGTATCGTTTTGATGCTTACGATGGGTATTTTGATGGAGCTTCAAGCGCAATTGTAACCTTAGAACAAAGCTTAGTTGGAAGTGACGGATTTATCGTTGTGACACTTCGTTATTGGTCAGAATAAGTAGCATAAATAACAGATCTCTAAAAAAAGCGCAATATTCACAAAATATTGCGCTTTTTGTTGATTATTTTCGGGCGTTCGGGTTTTATTTTTTGATAGTAAATAGTATATTAGCAACGAACCCTAATATCACTTCAATTCATGTCACAAAACTCACAATATACCGAAGATAATATACGTTCACTTGATTGGCGCGAACATATTCGTATGCGTCCCGGAATGTACATCGGGAAATTGGGAGACGGTTCTTCTGCCGATGACGGAATTTATATTCTAGTAAAAGAAGTGCTGGACAATTCGATTGATGAATTTGTTATGGGCGCTGGAAAAACAATTGAAGTTTCAATTCAAGGAACAAAAGTAATTGTACGCGATTATGGTCGTGGAATTCCTTTAGGAAAAGTTGTAGATGTAGTTTCCAAAATGAACACAGGAGGAAAGTACGATTCTAGAGCATTCAAAAAATCTGTAGGTTTAAATGGAGTTGGTACCAAAGCTGTAAATGCTTTATCAACGTATTTTAGGGTAGAATCTACACGTGATGGAAAATCAAGTTCTGCTGAGTTTGCAACTGGAGAATTAAAAGATCAAGAGTTTTTAGATGAAACATCGCGTCGTCGTGGAACGAAAGTAACATTTGTTCCAGATGAAACCATTTTTAAAAATTTCAAATTTAGAACAGAATATGTAGCAAAAATGCTGCGTAACTATGTGTATCTAAATCCTGGATTAACAATTATCTTCAACGGAGAAAAATTCTTCTCTGAAAATGGATTAAAAGATCTTTTAGAAGATAACAACAATCAAGAAGACATGTTATATCCAATTATTCACTTAAAAGGTGATGATATTGAAGTAGCAATCACACACAGTAAAACTCAATACAGTGAAGAATATCACTCGTTTGTAAACGGACAACATACGACACAAGGAGGAACGCATCAAGCAGCATTTAGAGAAGCAATTGTAAAAACAATTCGTGATTTTTATGGAAAAAGCTATGAAGCCTCTGACATTCGTAAATCGATCATTTCTGCGGTAAGCATCAAAGTAATGGAACCTGTTTTTGAATCACAAACAAAGACAAAATTAGGTTCTACCGAAATGGGAGGCGATTTACCTACAGTTCGTACATACATTAACGACTTTATTGGAAGATATTTAGATAACTATTTACACAAAAACTCTGATACAGCAGAAAAACTACAACGTAAAATTCTGCAAGCAGAACGCGAACGTAAAGAATTATCTGGAATTCGTAAATTAGCAAAAGAACGTGCTAAAAAAGCCAGTTTACACAATAAAAAATTACGAGACTGTAGAATTCACCTAGGAGATGTAAAAAAAGATAGAAGACTAGAATCTACGTTATTTATTACCGAGGGAGATTCTGCATCGGGTTCTATTACAAAATCTAGAGATGTAAACACGCAAGCTGTATTCAGTTTACGTGGAAAACCATTGAATTCATACGCAATGTCTAAAAAGATTGTATATGAAAATGAAGAATTCAATCTTTTACAAGCTGCATTAAACATAGAAGAATCTATGGAAGATTTGCGTTACAACAACATTGTAATCGCAACCGATGCCGATGTCGATGGAATGCACATTCGTTTGTTACTAATTACATTTTTTCTACAATTCTTTCCAGAATTGATCAAAGAAGGACATTTGTATATATTACAAACACCTTTATTTAGAGTTCGAAACAAAAAAGAAACAATATACTGCTACAGTGAAGTAGAAAGACTAACCGCCATAAATAAGCTTACTGGAAAACCAGAAATTACACGATTCAAAGGATTGGGAGAAATTTCACCTGACGAATTCAAACATTTCATTGGAGACGATATTCGTCTAGATCCTGTTATGCTTGATCGAGAAACATCCATCGAAGAATTGTTAAAGTTCTACATGGGTAAAAATACCCCAAATAGACAAGAGTTTATTATTAACAATTTGAAGGTTGAACTCGACCTAGTAGAAGACAAATAACAGCATATATGCGGTTTAGTAATTCAAAATCTAAAAAGTGGGTACCATTTCTTTACTTTTTTCTTGGAATAGCAAGTGTTATAACTTTAGTATACATTTTCTTTTTCAGTAAAAATGTGAATGATACAAAACTGTGGTATTCAATTCCTGCTTTTTTGATTGTAATCAGTATTTTATTTTATAGCACAGCTAAGTATTTTGAATTTGATAGTGATGGAAATGTACTGACGTTTATAAACAAAGGTTTATTTATTTCACATTTTATCAATTACAGAGAACACAGAGCAGAATTCCCAAAAGAGAAGCTAAAACGCTATCGAATACAGAATTATCTACTTTTCTGTTACTTATTTGTGTATGTAAGATCAAAATCAAATCAAATCAAACGTGTAAGTTTCAATATTACACTGTTGAGTAATAGTAAAAAGAAGGCTTTAAGAAAGTCTTTAGACAAAGTTATAAAGCGTAACAACGAAATTTCTTAATGGAAGAACATAACGAAGAATTACATGCTGAAAATCAGCAACATGACAACAATGCTCAAGATACCATTACCAAAGTTACAGGAATGTATAAAGATTGGTTTTTGGATTATGCATCTTATGTAATCTTAGAACGAGCTGTACCAGCCATTGAAGACGGATTTAAACCTGTACAAAGACGTATTATGCATTCAATGAAAGATTTGGATGATGGACGTTATAATAAAGTAGCTAATATTGTAGGACATACTATGCAGTACCATCCACACGGAGATGCTAGTATTGCTGATGCTATGGTACAAATTGGTCAAAAGGATTTATTGATCGATACGCAAGGAAACTGGGGAAATATCCTTACGGGAGATAGAGCCGCAGCTTCTCGTTATATTGAAGCACGTTTGTCAAAATTTGCTTTAGATGTTGTATACAGCCCAAAAATTACAGATTGGCAGTTGTCATATGATGGTCGTAAAAACGAACCGATCAATCTTCCAGTAAAATTTCCATTATTATTAGCACAAGGTGCAGAAGGAATTGCCGTAGGTTTATCTACTAAAATATTACCACATAATTTTCTTGAACTGATTGATGCTTCGATTAAGCATTTACAAGGAAAACGTTTCCAAATTTATCCAGATTTCCCAACATCAGGAATCATGGATGTTAGTAATTATAATGATGGACTACGCGGAGGAAAAGTACGTGTACGCGCTAAAATTTCTCAACTTGACAAAAATACCTTAGTTATCACTGAAATTCCTTTTGGAACAAACACGACATCACTTATTGAGTCAATCTTAAAGGCAAATGACAAAGGGAAAATAAAAATAAAAAAGATAGAAGACAATACGGCTGCCGATGTAGAAATACTCGTGCATTTGCCAAATAATATTTCTCCTGATAAAACCATTGATGCACTCTATGCCTTTACGAATTGTGAAAGTTCTATTTCGCCATTAGGTTGTATTATTTATGATAATAAGCCTTTATTTATTGGTGTTTCTGAAATGTTACGTCGTTCAGCAGAACATACGGTGCAATTGTTAAAATCTGAATTGGAAATTCAACTTGGAGAATTACAAGAACAATGGCATTTTGCATCTTTAGAAAGAATCTTCATCGAAAACAGAATCTATCGTGAAATAGAAGAAGAAGAAACTTGGGAAGGTGTAATTAACGCTATTGATGAAGGTTTAAAACCACATATTACACACTTAAAACGTGCGGTAACTGTAGAAGACATTACGCGTTTGACAGAAATTCGAATCAAGCGTATTTCTAAGTTCGATATTGATAAAGCGCAGCAAAAAATTGATGCACTAGAAGAATCTATTGCACAAGTAAAACATCACTTAGCACATTTAATAGAATATGCTATTGATTATTTTAAGCGATTAAAAAGTCAATACGGAGAAGGAAAAGAGCGTAAAACTGAAATTAGAATCTTTGATGATGTAGATGCACGAAAAGTAGTAATTCGTAACACAAAACTCTATGTTAATAGGGAAGAAGGTTTTATTGGAACTTCACTTAAAAAAGATGAATATGTAGCTGACTGTGCTGATATTGATGATATTATAGCGTTTACACGTGATGGAAAGATGCAAATAACCAAAGTAGACTCTAAAACATTTATCGGTAAAAATATTATTCATGTCGCTATCTTTAAAAAGAAAGACAAGCGTACTATTTACAATATGATTTATCGTGATGGAAAAAGTGGTCCAAGTTATATCAAGCGTTTTGCTGTAACCAGTGTTACACGTGGTAAAGAGTACGATTTGACGCAAGGAAACAAAGGATCAATGATTACATATTTCTCTGCAAATCCAAATGGAGAAGCAGAAGTTATTACAATTATGTTGCGTCAAGCAGGAAGCATCAAAAAGTTGAAATGGGATCTTGATTTTGCAGATTTATCTATAAAAGGTAGAGGCGTAAAAGGTAATATTGTTACTAAATACTCTATAAAACGTATTGAACTCAAAGAAAAAGGTGTTTCTACCCTAAAACCTCGTAAAATTTGGTTTGATGAAACTGTACAACGTTTAAATGTTGATGCTAGAGGAGAACTCATTGGAGAATTTAGAGGAGAAGATCGCTTGTTAATTATCAATCAAAAAGGAGAATTAAAAACGATTCTTCCAGAATTGACGGCACATTTTGATAGTAATATGATTGTATTGGAAAAATGGAATCCTAAAAAGCCAATTTCCGCAATTTATTACGATGGAGAAAAAGAACGTTACTACGTAAAACGTTTCTTGGTAGAAAATACTTCTAAAGTTGAACTCTTTATTACAGATCATCCAAAATCGCAATTAGAACTTGTAATGACGGATTGGCGACCTATGGCAGAAGTTATTTTCTATAAGCAACGTGGAAAAGATCAAAAGCCAAATATGGAAGTGAATTTAGAAGAATTTATTTCAATAAAAGGTATCAAAGCACTCGGGAATCAATTGACATCTGATAAGGTAAGACAAATAAATGCTTTAGAATCTTTACCATATGAAGACGAAAGCGAAAAACCTGCTACAGATATGGAAGTAATTGATGAAGAAACGGTAGACGGTAACGAAAATACAGATAAGCCAGCAAATGATGGACAAATAGGTTTGTTCTAATCAGTAGAAATAATCTATGATGCTAATACGAGCAGTTCAATTGTACTTTTAGTATTATTTTCATGTTTCCATTGCCCATTTTGGAGTTGTATAGCTGAGCTATTTGTAAAATTGTGATGAATTGCAATTTCATTATCAAAGTTGTAATGTTCTCCTTGTGAATAGAGTTTAGTGGTAATAATCACATTCTTCTTATTTGTATATCCAAAAAGAACTTGTTGTTCGTTAGCTGTTTTACAATCTTTTAAAGTTTTAATCATCAGATATTTGATGCGGAATGTATGTTTAATTTGTGCTGCTATCTGAATGCTCCAAACGTCTTTTATATTATCTGAAGAATAACAATTATAATTTGAATCATAAAACTTTAAAGATGTAATAGGTTGAATATTTGTTTGATTTTGAGTTGAATGTTTACAGCACGGATACCACAAAACATGTACTAAAACCAACGAATTTCTACATTTCATAACGAAATATTTTACAATGAATACCTATTCAATGTAGGTTGAAATTGTATGATTTACAGGTGTTTTTTTCTAAAAACCGTATGACAACTTCCGAAACATGATTAAACCTTTTTTAAAGTTTTAGGTCTTACTAACAAACGTCTAGACAATTACAGATTAATAATTTTAAAAAGGAATGATTATGAAAACATTTGCAACATTACTACTAAGTGCAGTATTATTCATTGGATTGTCAAGTTTTGATACAACAAAGTCTAATACATTTACTCAAAAATGGGAAAAATTAGGAAGTAAAAAAGTCAACTACAAACTAGATAAAGATGTAATTCATGTTGGAAAACATGAAGGAACATTTAAAAAATTGAAACTTGTTGTTTCAAAAGGCGCATTAAATATGCATAGAATGGTTGTTCACTATGGAAATGGTTCACAAGAAGAAATCAAACTCAAACATACTTTTAACAGAAGAAGCAATTCTCGCGTGATTGATCTGAATGGAAATAAGCGTTTCATTACAAAAATTTCATTTCTATATGACACTAAAAATCGTTCAAGAAACAGAGCAACATTGCATGTGTTTGGCAAATAGCAGCTATTAAACATCTTAAACATATATAATACATCGAGAATGACTTATACATTAGAAGTTGTTCTCGATTTCTTTTAAAATTCATTTAAAAACATTCAAAACAAGTTTGTCAACCTTTACTAAAATCTGTTAACGTTTATCGGTACGAACAACTTCACTAGCGTTTATTCCTACTTTCGGAATGAGTAAAGGCGATATCTGAAAAGCCTAAATAGAGTAGGAGTTATCAAAAAACAAACATCATGTTAAAAAAAATTTTAAACGTACAAAATGCTGAGACATTGAGTAAGGAAACACAATCGAAAATTAACGGAGGCATCCAAATTTACTGTGAAAGAAGTGGAGATTGTCCTCCAGGATGGATTTGTTCAGGTGGCGGATTTTGTTGTCCAAGTCATATCTAACATATTAAAAATAACAGTTTTTGGGAAATATGTAAAGCGTCAATTCATTTTTGAATTGGCGCTTTTTTAAGAATATTGCCTAAATCCTAACTTTTGTTTCAATATACTGTAACCATGCCAAGAACAACTTCCGTCAGAAATAATACGTTGTGATTTGTTGTAAATCAATAAGTAATGATCTACAGTAGTGCAAAGTCCATTATTCTGTTGTGCAGAAAGCTCCTTTTCAAATATTCGAATTGCTTCAAGAGTTGTGGCGTCTAATTTTTTCCTTTCTTTTTGACAGATAACATAGTATGCATCCTGTTCTTTTTGAAAAGTCATAGATTCTTTTACATCATGAAAACAGCCTTTTGAAGAATAGTGCAATGTAAACTGTTCATTATTTTGAAGTTTATCAATAAACGGAATAACCGTTTTATTAATTTCTACGGTAGCAACTTTATTGCTTTTAACTTGTGCGTAGCTTATTGAAAATACGAGACAAAGAAAGCTACATACATATATTTTTCTCATTTTTTGATTGATTGATGATACTCTAAAGCTACAAAAAATAAACGTGAACAAGAAGTTTGAATGCGTAAACGAGTCGTTTCAGTTAGGGAATGAGCCAATTTCCATGAAAAGCAGTTTCAAAAATAGCAAATGCCAATAGCCAATTTTCTTCTTCTTTTGTTGGAGTATCAGTAAGTGTGATAATTGGTGTTCCAAAACCTAAACCGTCAAAAACGCTAGACACTGTAAAGTCATAAGCAATATCATCATAATTTGGAGAAACATTAATTGTAGCTAATTTTCTTCCGTTGAGCGTTAAAGGAAACAAACCTTCTCCCAAACGATGATGTGTTCTTTTAAAGAAGTCTACATGAAAAGAAGCTTTAATAGGATGTTTTGCATGTCCAATTGCTTGCTGATTTGCATCATAAATAGTTCCAGATGTATCAAAACTACCTAACAATGCATTATCGCAATAAAAAGTAGCTGCCAGACCTGTAAACTCAAATAAAAATGTTTGTTTTTTGGTCATAGCTACCAAATGTCCTTTGGTATTCATTCCACGTTCTATGCGTTCAAAAGCAACAACAGGTTTTCGGTTTTCATTATAAATAAAGCCTGAAATCTTAGCATACGTAACAGCTTTTGTATAATTATATGTCATTGCATCAGTAACTTCACGGTACATTTCTGTTTTATGAGCAGCTAATTTCTTTCGCTTTTGAAGTACATTTTGGCGCATTTTATTTCGCTCATCTTCTATGAATTCTTTCGTCTTTGGAGTTGTCGATTTTTTGATCACAAAAGCAATCAACACAGCAAATCCTCCAACAAAAAGTATCATTAAAACAATGATGCCGATAAAAAATATTTTCATGAAGCTTGAATATTAATGAATAACAACAAATATACTAGAAAATACGCTTCAAAAATCCTTTCTTGCTTGCATCAACCTTACGTAAAATTGCTTCTTCTTCAAACTTAAGAATATTGATTGTAGAAGGATTTCCTAACAAATCTATTTCAGATCGATCGTGTGCGTCAATTACAATCTTTTCAGTAGCATTTAGTATAACTCTTGCTTGTTCGGTTGTTGTCACATGAATTTCTTTAGCTGTGAGTTCATGTGCAACGAATTCACCTTTTTCTTTTGTTTCTAGGTATAAAACGTCTGTTTGTCCGTTAACTTTTACGTCAGCAAACTCTACTTGTGATGTCAATTTAGAAGTTGTAACCGAAGCTTCTACTGTGGCGTCTTCAAAAGCGGTCAGTACTAATTCATTCGCAGTAACTTCATAAATATTTTTTGTTTTTCCGTAACTATTAATAGCTAGAGAATCTGCTTTTACCTTTAGATTTATAACAGCTTTGTCCATTGTATTGATTTCAGCTTTATTTATATTTAAAGTTGTGAGCGATTGTATTTCGGCTTCACTTTCTAAATGTATACGTTTTAAATCTTCAGAAATGGTAACGAAAATCTCCAATTTTTTATGACTACGAATCTGTTTTGAGGTAGAAATATTCAAAGTTCCATCTATAACATCAATATTAAATACCTCATGAAGATTCTCGTCTGCATTTACTTCTACTTTTGGAGTTGTTCCGTTGAGTAAAGTGATTTTGAGTTCTTCTTTCACTTCTAATGTTGTAAATGGATCAACTTCATAAATAACCGTGGTTACTTCACGATTTCCTTTAATTTTTTCTTTCTTCTGAGCAAATACAGAAAGAGTTGCTAATAAAAATATACTTACGATGATATGTTTCTTCATTTTATTACTATTTAATGCTGTAAAAATACTATTTCACGATTGCTCAATGCAAGGAGTTTGCCATTTTTTAGTAGAAAGCGTATGAAGTGTTATTTTTTTGGATTAACGGCATATGTTTTTATAAAAATTATTAAACGACATAGTTTAATAAAAAATATTCTTACTTTTGTTTAAACGATACCGTCTAGATATGCCTAAAATTGTTGCTTCAAAAAAAGATTGGATTAAATTGGGATACAAGCTATTCTCTGAGAATGGAGAAGGAGGCATAAATGTTGACAAAATGTCAAGATTACTGAATTGTAATAAATCAAGTTTTTATTGGCATTTTAAAACGAAAAAAGATTTTATAAATGAACTAATTGCTTACTGGATAGATATTGATACAACAAAAGTGATCAATGAAGTTGATGAACAGGAATTTCCTAAAGACAAAATTTTGAAACTCATTAAAGTTGCGTTTAGGAAAGATTCTAATCTTGATTTCATCTTTTATTTGAAGAAATATTCTCAAAAAAATAATACGATTCAAAAAATCATAGATCGAATTGATGATGAACGAATACTCTTTTTAATTGATCTGATCATAGGATTAGGATATTCAAAAGAACAAGCAGAAATTAAGGCATCAATTTTCTATAAATATCTAATAGGTTACCATGAAATGATAAGATATAAAAAGCAAAAAAAGAACTATTTAGTAGAAGTGTTAGATGAGATAAACCAATTTATAACTATAAAATGATGAAAAAAAGAGAGCGAAATATGTATTGGATTATTGCTGGTACGATAAATTTATTTACTGCATTGCTTCATACATTTGGAGGTCAAATAGATTTAGTTAATCCTTTATTAGATAGCAACTTAAACATTCAATCAAAAACCGAATGGCTTGGAGTTTGGCACATTGTAACCGTAATCCTATTTGTAAGTTCCTATTACTTGATCAAGTATGGACTAAACAAGATCAATAGTAGTTTACAGGTAATCCAACTTATTGGAATATTGTATTTACTGTTCTCTTTTGCATTCATCATAAGTAGTTTATATACAACAGAATTCGCTCCACAATGGATTTTACTATTACCGATTGGAGTGCTATCGTTAATAGGAATTAAATATGAAAATTAAAACAATACATTACTTTTCTGGACTGATACTTTCAATTTTTATTGGATTGCATCTATTTAATCATTTTATGGGAATATTTGGAGTAGAATCTCATTTAAAAACAATGGATAACCTTAGATATGTGTATAGAAATTTTGTTGTTGAATCTTTTCTTTTATTAGCTGTATTTGCTCAAATTGTTTCTGGATTAAAATTGTTTTTTTCCATTAGAAGCTCAAAGAATAATTTCTATAAAAAACTACAGATTTGGACAGGTTTGTACTTGGCAGTTTTCTTATGCATTCATGTTGGAGTAGTTTTGACAGGACGATACATTTTAGATCTTGACACTAACTTTTATTTTGGTGTGGCAGGTTTAAATACATTTCCATTAACCTTATTTTTTATACCTTACTATGGATTAGCAATTTTCTCTTTCTTTGGCCACTTATCTGCTATTCATTATCAGAAAATGAAAAAGACAATATTCGGATTTACAGTAGAACAACAATCAAAATTAATAGTATTTACTGGAATTTTATTTACAGTATTGATAATCTACGGATTAACAAACGGATTTACTGGAATTGAAATACCAGAAGAATATCAAATAATTGGAAAATAGAAATTGAACGAAATCAAAATAAAAAAAGGATAAGTACTTCAAAGAGCAGGAGAAGCCAAAACTAAGATTTACTTAGTGAAATCTGGTTTACTTCGTAGTTATACTATTGACAAGAAAGGTAAAGAACATATTTTTTTGTTTGCTTCTGAAAATTGGATTATGACAGATAGTACTTCTACCGATCAACCTTCTAAATTATTTATTGACGCTCTAGAAGATTCTGAAATAGCTATTCTTGAGAAAGGAAATGAAGATAAAATAGAACTACAAAAAATTCTCAACCGATTAGAGGCGCTTCAAAATAGAGTAATTATGATGATGAGTTCAACAGCTATTGAGCGTTACGAACATTTTATTAAAACCTACCCAAAAATCATTCAGAGAGTTCCACAACGAATGATTGCTTCATATTTAGGGATTACACCTGAAGCACTTAGCAAAGTAAAGAACAAACTTTTAAAACCTTAATCTAGATTAATGCATAATAAGTTTGCTTGAAATATTTTGTGCTTTTTAATTTAAATAATAAATAAATGAATGTTTTAGAAAGTGTAAAATGGAAAGCAAAAGCTAATGTTTCTGACAAACAGATGATTGACGCAGTTAACGAAATGGTTCCTGATTTAAAAAAATTAGACGGATTTATCAGTCAAACACTATACAAAGATAAAGATGATTGTTGGATTGATATTTATTATTGGGACACAACGGAAAATGCACATCTTTCAAATGAACGAATGGCAGATAAAGAATCATTAAAAAACTTGTTAGAGTTAATTCAACTGGAATCTGTGACAATGACCATATTAGAACCTTTACAACAGGCTAAGTTATAGAACTAAGGTAGTTACCAAAAAGAGAGAAAACACAGGGCTTTTAAGCTTACTTAAAAGTCCTGTTTTATTTCCAAAGTCGCCAAACAAAATTTAGTGTTTACTAAAAATGATAAAAGCAAAATATTTATATTTGACTAAATCTCAACGCGAAATGTATCGTTTTGTTATAAGCCTACGTTTCTTTATAAAATATTGACGATAATTAAGCACCCTAATTAATGTATCAAGAAATAAAACCATCAAAAAGAATTGATAGCGTAGTTGACTCTTTTTGGACTTTTTCGAAAAACAAATCGAGTGAGAATTTCAAGATATTACCCGATAACTGTACTGATATAATTTTCGACTTAAAGCAAAATAAAGGGTTTCTATCAGGTGTTATGTCAAAATATCAGCTTAGGAGATTATCGACTGAATCAGACTTAATCGGAATTCGTTTTAAAACAGAAAATTTTGGTAGCTTATCAAAAATTCCACTTGACGGAACAAAAAATTTGAAGATTGAATTATCAAGCATATTTCCCAAAGTTAACCTTGATATTTTGAGTCAGATAAATGATTTGGAGAATTTAAACACTAAAATAAAATTTCTTGAAAATTTCATAGAAACACTCTTCAAACAAAATTACACAACACAAGACCCAATAGTTTTATCAGTTGTAAAAAGTATAAGGTTATCAAAAGGCGTATTGACTATCAATAATTTAGCAAAATCACACCATATAAGTCTACGACAATTAGAAAGACGTTTTAAAAGTTATATGGGTTTGACCGTGAAGGAATTCTCAAATGTAGTACGCTTTGAGAATGCTAAAAAACGTATCAAATCATCTGCCGAAACAAGTCTCTTAAAAATTGCTTTTGATTCGGGATTTTTTGACCATTCTCATATGAATTATGAATTCAACCGAATTTCAGGCGAAAATCCAAGCTATTTTAGATAATGTCGTTTTTTTACAAAGCAATCCTTTTTTAGTCGAGTAACTTTGTTTTCAAATGATCAATGGTCTTAGTTTTATAAAAAAAACAAGGATGATGCCGCTAAAATTTGACAAACAAAAACTATAAAAATGGACATTCAATACGCATACACAATTCTTTACGTTTCGGACGTATCAAAAACTATAGAATTCTACAAGAAAGCATTTGGATTTGAGCAAAAATTTCTAACTCCAGAGAATGATTACGGAGAAATAAAATCAGGCAATACCACAATTGCATTTTCAAACCTTGAACTCGGGAATTCAAATTTTAAGAACGGCTTTTTAGAAAGTAAATTGAGTGAAAAACCATTTGGAGTTGAATTAGCATTTACGACGTCAGAAGTTGAGAAAGTAATGGATAATGCAATTGAGAACGGAGCAGTATTGTTAGCGCAAGCAGTTACAAAATCTTGGGGACAGCAAGTTGGTTATCTGAGAGATTTGAATGGCTTTATAATTGAAATTTGTACACCAATTCAAAATTAAGATTCATTATATAGTATTGAGAAGCAATTTGAATCTTTTTTATAAAAGTGGAAAAGAGATCAATTATTCTAGTTAAAAATACTCAAGTTCAAGGAATACTGCTAATAACTTCCATAGTTGATTACATAGAAATTTCTATTTGAAATTCCCACGTATTTGCTAACTTTGGTTTATGATGGAATAATTTTGCAGCATCATTCTGCAACAACACCATAGCCAAAACCATTGTGAGATATTAAAATGAATCTTCAAAATAGTACACAAATAGAGAGATATAATAATCTAGTTAGTTTCATAGATGAAAATTTCAAAGATGAAATAAAAATTGAAAAAATTGAAGAAATCAGTCATTACTCATATCGAAATATAAATCGCATTTTTCAATCATTGCATCATGAAACTATTGGTAAGTATATTAAAAGAATTCGATTGGAAAAATCTGCAGAATATTTAAAATATACCAATGAACAAGTCTCTGATATCGCAATAAATGTAGGTTTTTCTGATGTAGCTTCTTTTAGCAAGGCATTTAAGAATAAATTTAAATGTTCACCTGTTGCTTTTAGAAAAAATACTAATCAGCTTCATAAACCAATCGAACAAATTCGCAATGAATACAGCATAAAACCATTACCATTTACCATAGAAACACTTCCTGAATTTGATGTACTTTATCTAGAACACAAAGGCAATACACAAGATTTAAAAGCAATTGAAAAAACTTGGGATTCCTTTATTGAATATTGTATACACAAGAAGTTACTTTCAAACGAAAGTATATTTTTTTCAGAAACGATAGACGATAATGAAATTACAGATGATTGCAGATGTAGAACAAATGTTGCTTTAATTCTAAGAAAACCATTGAATTTTGCAATAGAAAATCTATGTCGAACAAAAACGCATACCATTCAAAAATACGTTAAATTCATTCACAAAGGTTCGGACGAAGAGCTGAAAAACACTTACAATAACATCTACGCCAATTGGTTAACAAAGATTCGATTAGAATTTGCCGATAAACCTATTTTGGAGTTTTATGTGAATCACCACGAGAAAATCGACAAAAAGGATTTGATTACAGAAATCTATATTCCCATACTGTAAATTGTCCAAAACGGACAAACAACCTGTTTAATGCCAGTCTTACTTTTGTAGTATGAAAAATTACAAATTTGACAAACACTGGTATCTGGGCTTCTTGGGCGTTGTTGGTTTTTACAAATTTCCTGAAATTATAGCTTATTTTCAAGGACAAGAGTCCATTTGGGGACTGCTGAATTTATTGTGGTTCACTTGGTTTGCTTACTTTTTCCCAGAATTCACAAAGCATTCTAAATGAAACAGATATGCAATCTAAGTTTTACTTGCTTGGTTTGTGTTTCATCAACTTCACTAGTATCATCTATTTAAAATTAAAAATCTAATATAACTTTTACAAGTATTAACGAACGGAACTTGTCGTAATTATTGATGACAATTCTGAGACAGACACAAAATATTTAAACATTCATTAAAAAAATAATACATGAGTTTCGCAAGATTAATATCATTATTTGAAGAATCAGGAATTATGCTATTTGTATCCTATCTTTTTCTATTCAATCTAGCAATTATTCTGATTGAAATAGTCATAGACTTTATTAAAAAGAGAAAAAGAAGTTGGAAAGACACTGGAGCAAATATTGCAATATTCGTAATGAATCAACTGTTGGAAAAAAGTATTATTGGTAGTATTGGTGTCATATTTTTAATTCCAATTTCTTGGATAGCACCTTTTGAAATTCCAATGAATATATGGACTTGGATAGTAGCTTTTTTCGTAGCAGACTTTACTTATTATTGGATGCATCGTTTAGAACACGAACATCGCATCTTGTGGGCGAGTCATAGCGTTCATCACTCATCAAAAGACTATAATCTTACTGTATCTATGCGCTTGAGCATCGTAGAAGGATTATTTGAATGGATTTTTCTAATTCCTATGATTCTTATTGGATTTTCCCCATTTCAAGCTATAGTAGGATTGGTTTTGGTAGCACAATTCCAAACATGGATTCACACAGAAAAAATCGGAAAACTCGGTTGGCTAGATAAAATTTTCAATACACCATCTGTTCATAGAGTTCATCATGGATCTAATGGAAAATATTTAGATAAAAATTATGGTGGATTTCTAATTATTTGGGATAGAATTTTTGGTACTTATCAAAGCGAAGAAGACAAAGTAGTATATGGTCTAACAAAAAATATTAATTCCAATAACCCAATTACAATCAATTTTATTGAATATAAAAATATCTGGAAAGATGTAAAAAGATGTAGAACACTTAAAGATAAACTACGCATTGTTTTCGGTAATTTAATATGGAAACCTAGCTATTTTAAGGAAACTAAAAAGTATTAATTATGAATTTATCAAAATCAATTGACTTTAGTTATATCGCCTTGTTTTTGTTACTTTCACAGTTCTTATCTGCTCAAAACAAACCTGAGTTAGATGCATCCGAACTTGATTTACAGCAATTATATATGATTTCCTATCAACATACTTTTAGTAAGTATTACAATGGCTGGTCAGTACATTATCGTGAGTTTAAAAAAGAGTCTGATAAATTTCAAATACCGATTACTTTAAGTTTTGGTAAAACCAATATAGATCAAAGTTTTCTAGAGCGTAAAAACATTAAAAATGTAGCTAATTATTCTCTAGGAATGGGATTTGATGGTTATGAATATCTAGGGAATGATTTTTATATTAATTTAGGAGTTGGAGTTTCACCAGGATTGGAAACAGTTGAACGTATTACAGTAGAGAAAAGTACAAAATTTTTGATTGAAGGTAGCATGAACACAGGATTTTTATATGTTCCTTTTCCAGACTTTGGACTTGTTATAGGAGGTAAAATAATAGGTAAACTGTCTAATTCTAGAGCTCTAAATCGTTCTTTAGGTTTTGCTATTGAAGCAGGTATTAATTTTTAAACTTTTAGGAATACATTTCGTGATTATTGCAAAAAAAACAGCTTAAAATCAGCTACAAAAATTTCGCTTTTAACTCAGGAGTTGGCATCATACAACTATCTTTTTTACCAAACCATTTGTAGCGATATTTTGCAACAAAGTTATAGCCTGCATCACGGAGAAATTTAGGAAATATCATAAAAACTTGCATCAAAGACCAAGCGCCACCAAATTCTTTCATGATTCTTAAAGCGGCAGTAGATTTATGATAATAACTTCCATCAGGTTCAAACAAAATCACAGAATCTAGTTTAGAAGCATCTAACTTCAAATGTTTTTGAATAGCAATTCCTACTTCAGACTGCAAAGAAGCATAACGAAATATGTCGTTTGTATCGCGTTCAATGATCTTGTTGATGAAACTATTGCACAAATTACAAACGCCATCAAACAATACGATTTTTTTATCTTTCGGTAAAGAATCTATCATTTTACTTTTTTTGAAATCTATTACAAAGATACGACTTTGGAAATTTTAAATTATAAATGTTGAATTTTAAATTTATAAAGGTCTTTCTAATTCTTTGATGCTTTCAAATATTCAATAGGATTCAAATAAAACATTTTTTTCCAACCTTGTCTGTCATTATCAATTTTCCAAGGATACGGAATAATTGTAGCAATCGCATAATGTAAATGTGGTGATTTTCCATTTGCATTTCCAGAGTTTCCAATTGTTCCAATTTGTTCATTTCTGCTTACATATGATAGGCTAGAAGTAGTAATCGTATCCAAATGTGCGTAATAATGTAACTTCCACTTTGGACCAAGTATAATGATAACATTTCCGCCAACATCTACAGTTCCTGCATATAAAACGATTCCTGATATAGCCGCATTCAATTGAGTTCCTTTTGTAGCAAAAATATCTACGCCTTTATGTGTAACCGATTTTCCCCAAGGATAATACCAAAAAGATTCCTTATTGTAATCATTAGAAGTAGCATTCTTAACGGGCATACTAAAATTCTCAGGAATCAAATAACCTATAATAATGATCATGAGAATTGTAATGCCAATTTTTCTTTTCATTGTTAGTTGATAAGTTGTGAATTTACAAGTGATAAAAATAAATCTGAAGTTTAATAGTTTCTATTTTAATAGAAAGGATTATTTGAACAACTTATTCAACATTCAACATTCAACATTCAACACTATTTCCCAGCTTGCACAAATTCTAATTGATCTACAGAAATACTTGTAGTAAACAATCCATAGTTCACTGTTGCTTTTCCTTTTTCAATACTGTCAATTGTTCCAACAGCTTTACCATCTGGCATTCGTACGCGATCGCCAACTTTTAAAACAACTTTTGGTTTCTCAGCTTCTTCTTTAGCAGCCTTTTTCTTTGCAACTTTCTTTTCTTCACGAATGACCGCTACTTTTTGAATGACTTCTTTTTTAGCTTCGCGCTGTTTTGCTTTTTGAACTTTCTTCTCTTTAGCAGTTTGTTTTTTACGTTTCGAGTTTTCAGTTTCTACAATACGTAAGAACTCAGAAATTAACGGACGTTTCTTTTTATTATCAAAATAACGTTCAGCAATTTCATTAATTTTATTACCAAGATGAATCATGCGTTTATCATGATCATATAACTGTTGATAGCTCTCTAATTTTGACTTTGTCTTGGTATTTAGAGCTTCCAAACGTTCGTTTTCTTCACGTGCTTTGATTTCTTCTTCCTTCAAGAGTTTTGAAGTTTTCTCCATAGCACTACGTTCTTTCTGTAGTTTTGCAATGGTAGCATCAAAACGAACTTTTCCACGTTCAATTTTTTTCTTTGCTTTATTGATTAAACTATATGGAATTCCATTTTTCTGTGCAACTTCAAAAGTAAACGAACTTCCAGCTTGACCTAAAGCTAATTGGTAAATTGGCAACAATGTCTTGCGATCAAACATCATGTTCGCATTTGTTGCATGTGGCAATTCGTTTGCCAATAATTTTAAATTGGAGTAGTGCGTTGTGATAATTCCAAAAGCTTCACGTTCGTAAAATACTTCCAGGAATGTTTCCGCCAAAGCACCACCTAATTCAGGATCACTTCCTGTACCAAATTCATCAATTAAAAACAGTGTTCTATTATTACACTTTTTCAAAAAGTAATTCATCTGTTTCAAACGATAACTATAGGTACTTAAATGATTTTCTATAGATTGTCCGTCTCCAATATCTGTCAAAATTCGATCAAATAAACACATTTTACTGCGTTCATGTACAGGAACTAACATTCCGCTTTGCAACATTAATTGTAACAAACCAATCGTTTTTAACGTAATACTTTTTCCTCCGGCATTTGGTCCAGAAATCACAATAATTCTATTATCCTGACTGAGTTCAATAGTTTGTGGATACGTTTTTTCGTTTCGCTCTTTATTTGTTAAATAGAGTAGTGGATGATATGCATCTTTTAGAAATAATTCACGTTTCTCTGAAATTTCAGGTAGAATTGCTTCCATAGAAGCTGCATATTTTGCTTTAGCATAACTTACGTCCAAATCGCTTAAGAAGTCTTGATATTCCTCCAAAAGTGGCGCAAACGGACGTGTAAAGTCTGTTAATTCCTTTAATATACGTGTAACTTCTTCCTTTTCTTCATATTCTAAATTCGATAGCTCTCGTGTATATTGTAACGTAATTTCTGGTTCAATATATACTATGCTTCCCGTTTTAGAATTTCCCATAATCGCACCTTTTACTTTGCGACGATGCATGGCTTTTACAGCTAAAACTCTACGGTTGTCAACAACAGTTTCACGAATTTCATCTAAATAATCTGCTTGATTATATCTGCTTAGTGCTGAAGAAAAACTCTGATTGATTTTTCCGCGAATGCTTAAAATTCCACGACGAATTCGTGACAATTCTGGAGAAGCAGAATCTTTAACTTCTCCAAAACGATTGATTACATTATCAATTTCAGTAATTAATACTTTCGTGAATTCAATACGTTCTGAACGTGATTGTAATGTTGGATAATATTCTTGAAACTTCTTAAAAAACTTAATTAATAAATTGACAGCACTAGAAATAGCCGAAATTTTACGAAATCCTTGAATTTCCAGAAAACTATTTTCTATTGCTAATAATTTAATTTCTAGTGATATTCCTTCAAAACCATGATTAGGAATCACGTTTTCATTCTCAAAAGATGCTAGGTATTCATTTACATAGGCAAGGTTGGTTAACAATACATCTTTATCATGAAAAGGTTGTGTATTATTAACTTTCTGTTTACCATATGTGGTCACAGCATGTTCGGAAACTTGTTGTAAAACAGTTTCGAATTCTAAATCATCTAATGTTTTGGAATGTATTTTAATCATTGTAAATTTGAGCTAATTTTTATCAGCAAGTCGGCGCAGATTTTTAGCCGATGCCAAAGGTACTTATTTATATGTTGATTGTAAAATCAATTTCAATATCATACACACGAAAATATGAACGTAAAAATTGAAGAAAGTTGGAAATTTCATTTGCAAGATGAATTTGAGAAGCCATATTTTAAAGAATTATCTGCTTATGTTAAGTCAGAATATTCGCAAAATAAATGTTTCCCAAAAGGAAAAGACATTTTTGCAGCTTTTGATCATTGTCCGTTTCACAGATTGAAAGTTGTCATTATTGGACAAGATCCATATCATGGAGTGGGACAAGCAAATGGTTTATGTTTTTCAGTAAATGATGGAATTCCACATCCACCATCATTAATTAATATTTTTAAAGAGATTAAACGTGATATTGGAGTCGATACGCCAGTTAGTGGAAATTTAGAACGTTGGGCTAAACAAGGTGTTTTATTATTGAACGCAACTTTAACTGTACGAGCACATCAAGCAGGAAGCCATCAAAAACAAGGTTGGGAAACATTTACTGATGCTGTTATTAAAGTTATTTCAGAGAAAAAGGAAAACGTTGTCTTTTTACTTTGGGGCGGATTTGCCAAGAAAAAAGGAGCAAAGGTTGATAAGAATAAACATTATGTATTAACTTCAGGTCATCCATCACCTTTGAGTGCGAATCGTGGATTTTGGTTTAACAATAAACACTTTAGTCGTTGCAATGATTATTTAGTAAGTCAACGTATAGAAGGAATTCGTTGGTAATTTGCTGTCACTTTTAATATTTATCGACTTCATCTGTTAGACTGGATTCGTTCTTGAAATATTAGTGTTGGCTTATATTAAATGTTTCTTAGAAGCAAATCATTGAGCTATTCAATCTTATAATCTTTCAATTAAAATTAAATGAATTAAAAAAGGTTGCAACACTAATGTTACAACCTTTTGTATATATAATTGGATAGTTTTTCCTTAGTATACTTCTACGCAAGAAGCTTCTTCTGCATTTGCAGTCATAATGTAGTTTTCTTTTGCGTCATCTGCATCAGCAAAGTTAACTCCTTTACCCATACAGTTAGATCCACAAGATGCTAATAATAAACCTGCCGCTGCGATTAATAATAATGATTTTTTCATAATGATAGTAGTTGTAATGTTAATAATCTGATAAATTGTTTTGTAAGCTAGAAAGTAACATTTTGCCCTTATTACTTTCTGATATCAAATGTAGTATGTCAATCCTTATTTGGGACATTTAATCGATTACATGTTTAAATTTTCGTTAAATGACACAAAATCGCTCTTTTTTGTCGATTCACAGGGTTAAATGCACCACTCGTCGACACTTTTTCCCTTTTTAAAAGGGGAAAAACCCCCTAAAAGAACAGGTGTTTATACGTGTATTAAAATTTAAACAACTGAATATCAATATTTTAATATTTTTGCAGATCATAAAAAAAGCGCTCTATTGAACGCTTCGACGAATGGTTCGTTGAATGGACTATGAAATTTTATGAGTTAATTGGTCATAAGTCCATTTTTCAGGTATAATATCTAAACTAAGTAGTTTGTCTTGTACTTTTGTAATTGTTTCTTCGTCAATGAGTTCCTGACTCCATTCTGTTAGCGACAACCATTTTTGTACATCTTCTAGTTGTTGTTCGTAACGAGAAGCAATGGTTTCATCGATATTGGGAATGTCTTTAAACTGCGCTGTCATTGCGTTGATGATTTCTAATATTGTTTTAACAGTTTCTTCATCTTCTTCTAACAATTCTGAACGCACTGCAATTACAAAACATGGCCAAGGAGTAGGGCAGTCATCAACTCTTTTAAAAATCCCTTGATCTACTAAAGGTTTTGTAGTGAAATGTTCCCACATAAAGTAATCACCTTTTCCACGGTTTAATCCGTCAATAGCGCCTTCAAGGTTATTAATAACTTCAAAACCTAAATTTTCTGTGTCCCAACCATTATTTTCAGCATTGATATATGCCATAAGATGTGAGCCAGAACCATAACGACTTATGGCTGCCTTTGTTCCTTTTAAATCGTCTATGGTTTCATAAGTAGCATCTGCAGCAACGTGAATTCCCCAAATTAATGGCGATTGCACATAGGTTTGTACAATTTTAGCAGGATTTCCAGCTATGATATCTTTAATGATTCCTTCCGTAAGGATAACAGCTAAATCAATTTTTTTATTTCGAAGTGCTTTACACATCGCACCAGTTCCTCCAGGATAATCTTTCCAACGCAGATTGATGCCTTCTTTTTCGTAAGCACGTTCTTTAAGTGTTAGATACCAAGCTAAATTGAAGTGTTCTGGAACTCCGCCGATATTAATTTTTTTCATTTGGGGATTTTTAAACGAGTTTTCCTAAGGTATATTGAATTAATTGATCAACAGTTTCCTTTGGTGTTTTGCTGAACTCTCCAAGTGGTCGGTTCGCAATGATTGCATTCATAGAAATAGAGCGATGTCCTAATAGATTTGCTAATCCATAAATTCCGGCAGTTTCCATTTCTAAGTTTGTTATTTTTTTATCATTATGATTGAATGTAGCAAGTTTGTCATTTAGTTGCTCATCTTGAACATTTAATCGTATTTTTCTACTTTGTGGACCGTAAAAACCAACATTTGTAGCTGTAAATCCTAAAACGGTCTTTTCAGACGATAATTGGTCGACTAAATTTGAATTTGCTTTCACAACATATGGATCTGATTTTTTAGAAGACCAATTTGTTTGTTGTATAAAGGCTTCTGTTATTGCTGCATCTAACACATGATCACTTTCGTAGAAATGCAATAAGCTATCAAATCCTATTGCTAATTCACTGATTAAAAAGCTATCTACAGGAATATTTTCTTGAATAGAACCAGAAGTCCCAATACGAATGATATCTAATTGTGTGAAATTATCTTTCACTTGGCGTGAATTAAAATCAACATTAACAAGTGCATCAAGTTCATTGAAAACGATATCAATATTATCGGTTCCAATTCCTGTGGAGATTACGGAAATACGCTTTCCATTTAATGTTCCAGTATGCGTTACAAATTCACGTTTTGCTTTTTTAACTTCTATAGTGTCAAAATATTTACTAACAGAAGAAACGCGATCAGGATCGCCAACAGTTATAATTGTTGTTGCAATGTCTTCGGGAAGTATGTTTAAGTGATAAATGCTTCCATCAGGATTTATAATTAATTCAGATTCAGCTATTCTATTCATGTTTTGTGAGTATTTGTTTTGATGGATGATAGCAATATTCATATTTACTACAATTGCCAAAAAAGGTATCATCCGAAAGTTGATCGTAGAAACTTTGTATGTTATCAATAGCCAATAAACCTTGTCTATTTAATGTTAATCGATCATTTTTAGTTTCAAAAAAGGTAGCTAATTTATGAATTATATTTTTGATTTGTAAATCGCCAAATCCATAATAGCCTTGATATTGTAGAATGTATCCAATAAGTTGTCGTGTGCTTTTTATTTCTTCTTTGTGAATGATTTTTAGAATGTGAGTTTCTAAGACATTCATTCCGTTTGAAACTGAAGGAAATCGCTTTAAGTGTGCGTTTATACAGTTAGATAGATACGGAAATGAAGAAGTAAGCGTGATGTATTTTTTAAAATTTGTATGATCGTCTGTACAATAGAGTTTCCAGAGTGTATCAGCTAGATCAATATCTTTTTGTGTTAATTTAATTTTTTGTTTGTAATGTTCTTTTAATTGTACATCTGTAAGTTCGCCAATGCCTTTTAGATTTGGTTCATTGTCAACCCAACCGCTACATACTAAATATATATTCCCAGAAACTTTGAGTTGTTTTAGGTAACTTAAAGCTGCAATCATATTGATATGACAAAAAAGATCGTATTCAAACCAAAGAACAATAGAAGTGTATTTGGCAAAATTAGTTGTTAAGAGTGGAATTAAGAACGATTCATCATACGTAATTTCAGTATCTATGAATTGTTTTAAATAGTCAATTCGGACATCTTTGAAGGCATCAGATTTTAAATCATATACTGTTTTTCCTTCGCAAAGCATTTCGCGCCAAACAAATTGATCTTCTTTAATTCCTACTGCGTCCAATCGAGGTACGAGCGCGTCTCCATTTAATATGTGTATTGTTTTATCGAGCATATTAGCCTCCTACACGTTTTACATTGTATCCTTCTTTTTGTAGAATTTGTACAATTTTATCTCTATAATTCCCTTGAATAATGATTTCGTTGTCTTTAGTACTTCCGCCAACACCACATTTTACTTTTAGGAGTTTAGCTAAAGTCTTTAAATCATCTTCCGTTCCTACAAAACCTTTAATAACGGTAACTACTTTTCCTCCGCGACCTTTGTTGCTAAAATGTGCTTCTAAATATTGGTCTTTAGGAATTAATGTTTCTTCAACGGCTTCATTTTCTAATTCAAAATCATCATTTGTAGAAAATACAAATCCTCCTAAATCTTCTAAGCCAAGTTTTTTCTTTGCCATATTATTATAAACGTACTATTATTAATTTTGAGATAGATAAATATACTTAATTTACCATAGCGAAAACATCTACAAGATCATGTTTTTTTTCAAAAAATAACACTGATAACAATTGCTATCAGTGTTATACTATATTTCTAAAATAAATTGTTTTTACTTTTTAATCAATCCTAGTTCAACTAAACGTTGATTTAGGAATTCACCAGCGGTAATATCGTCAAATTTCTTCGGATTGTCTTCATCAATACAGTTTTCTAAACAATCTAAAGGCATTTCGCTAATAGGATGCATAAAGAAAGGAATAGAGTAGCGCGATGTTCCCCAAAGTTCTCTTGGCGGATTTACAACTCTATGTATCGTAGATTTCAATTTATTATTACTGTGACGCGATAACATATCTCCAACATTGATAACTAATTCATCTGGTTCTGCAATAGCATCTAACCATTCGCCATCATGACGTTGTACTTGCAATCCTTTTCCATGTGCGCCCATTAATAATGTGATCAAATTAATGTCTCCATGTGCAGCAGCACGAACTGCATCTTTAGGTTCATTGGTAATTGGTGGATAATGAATTGGTCGTAAAATACTATTTCCGTTCTTAATAAAATTGTCAAAATAGAATTCATCCAATCCTAAATATAAAGCTAGAGCTCTTAATACGTAAACACCTGTTTTTTCAAGCATTTGAAACGTTTCTTTTCCAACGGTATTAAAATTTGCTAATTCATTAACGGTAACATTATCTGGGTATTCTTCCTTTAGTTTGTCATTATCTTCTACATATTGTCCAAAATGCCAGAATTCTTTCAAATCACCAACTTTTCTACCTTTGGCACTTTCTTTTCCAAAAGAAACATAACCACGTTGTCCTCCAATGCCTGGAATTTCATATTTACTCTTTGTTTCTAATGGTAAACCGAAGAATTTCTTGATTTCATCATACAAATTATCTACCAAAGTATTGCTCAGAAAATGACCTTTTAAAGCAACAAAACCAATGTCTTCATAGGCTTTTCCAATTTCATCAATAAACTTTTGTTTTCTCTTTGGATCGTCTGACAAGAAATCTGTAAGATCTACGCTTGGAATATTTTTCATGTGTTCGTATGTATTATTTTTAGTGTCACATGTTGTTCGCTATAAATCATCCTTTTAGGAAATAACGTTTTCTACATGCTCGTTTCATGTAATTCAAGTTTAAATTTTTAAGAAACAAATGATGTGGAATGAATTTAGGTGTAATTCCATAAAACCAATTGTTAATAACTTTATAGCCGTTAAAGGCTTGTTTTTACAAATGTAGCTAAAAATATACGGTTGAAAAAAGAGAGTTATTAACAATTTCAAAAATTATGTAAATGTGCTTTGATGAACCGTTTTTTTTCTTGATTTTTGAATATATAATTAATGGAACGCAATCAATGCCAACTACACAACAACCAATGTTATACAAAAAAGGAAATTTGACCAACGATACGTTGATCTCATTATATAAAAAAATGCTCAAACCGAGAATGATAGAGGAGAAGATGTTAATTCTTCTACGTCAAGGAAAAATCTCAAAATGGTTTGGCGGAATTGGGCAAGAAGCCATCGCTGTTGGTGTCACTTCTGCATTAACAAAAGATGAATACATCTTACCAATGCACAGGAATTTGGGTGTATTTACAACACGTGAAATTCCTTTGTACCGCTTGTTTTCACAATGGCAAGGGAAAGCAAATGGTTTTACAAAAGGACGCGATCGTAGTTTTCACTTTGGAACGCAAGAATTTAATATTGTTGGAATGATTTCACATTTAGGCCCGCAATTAGGTGTGGCAAGTGGAATTGCTTTGGCAAACAAATTGAAAGAAAATAAGCATGCATGTGCAGTGTTTACAGGAGAAGGTGGAACGAGTGAAGGAGATTTTCATGAAGCTTTAAATGTAGCTTCAGTGTGGAGTTTACCTGTTTTATTCTGCATTGAAAATAATGGTTACGGATTGTCTACACCTACGGCAGAACAGTATAATTGTGAAAATTTGGCCGATAGAGGAAAAGGCTACGGAATGGAGTCGCACATTATTGATGGTAACAATATTTTAGAAGTTTATACTAAAGTTTCTGAACTAGCAGATAGCATCCGAGAAAATCCAAGACCAATTTTATTGGAATTTAAAACATTCCGTATGCGTGGTCACGAAGAAGCTAGCGGAACAAAATATGTCCCAAAAGAATTAATGGATGCTTGGGCAGCAAAAGATCCTTTAGATAGATATCGTAATTATTTAACTTCAGAAGGAATTTTAACCTTAGAAATTGAAGAGGCATTTAAGACAGAAATTGCAAATGAAATTAATGAAAATTTAAAGCTTGCTTTTGACGAAGAAAAAATAAATTCAACTAAAAGTAAAGAATTAAGTGATGTGTACAGAAACACTTCAAATGAGGTAGTTAATCCAATCGATATAAAAGAAAATATTCGTTTTGTAGATGCAATTTCTCAAGGATTAAAGCAATCAATGGAAAAGCATGATGATTTAATTATCATGGGACAAGATGTTGCTGAATATGGTGGCGTTTTTAAGATCACTAACGAATTCATTGATCAATTTGGAAAAGAACGTGTTCGCAATACACCTATTTGTGAGTCTGTGATTGTTTCAGCAGCTTACGGACTTTCTGTAAATGGAATGAAAGCTGTAATGGAAATGCAGTTTGCTGATTTTGTATCTAGTGGATTCAATCCAATTGTAAATTTATTAGCAAAATCACATTATCGCTGGAATCAGAACGCAGATGTTGTGGTTCGTATGCCATGTGGCGCTGGAGTAGGAGCTGGACCTTTTCATTCACAAACAAATGAAGCTTGGTTTACAAAAACTCCAGGCTTAAAAGTTGTATATCCAGCGTTTCCATATGATGCCAAAGGATTGTTAGCAACAGCTATTAATGATCCAAATCCTGTGTTATTCTTTGAACACAAGGCTTTATACAGAAGCGTATACCAAGATGTTCCAACAGATTATTACACATTACCACTCGGAAAAGCTTCTTTATTAAAAGAAGGAAATGATATTACAATTATTTCTTATGGTTCTGCAGTACATTGGGCATTAGATACTTTAAATAAAAACCCAGACATTGCCGCTGATTTGATCGATTTACGTTCGCTTCAACCGTTAGACACAGAAGCAATTTTCAATTCAGTAAAGAAAACAGGAAAAGCTATCATTTTACAGGAAGATTCGCTATTTGGAAGTATTTCTAGTGATATTTCAGCAATGATTATGGAGAATTGTTTCGAATATTTAGACGGACCTGTAAAACGTATTGCAAGTATGGAAACTCCGATTCCTTTTGATCAAGGATTAGAACAACAATATCTACCTAAGAATGAGTTTGAAGCTGCTCTAAAAGAAGTTTTAGCTTACTAAAATCATATCTTTATAATTCATAAAAAAAAACCTGACATTATGTTAATGTCAGGTTTTTGCATATTTAGTAGTGAATAGTGTAACAATCATCTTCTTGTTACAGTTTCTTCTTCAAAAGTGCTTATTTTTAATTTCCCACTTTTGCTATTGATTTTGTAATGAACTAGTACCTTATCTACTGTACTATTGCAATTTTTTAATACTGTATAATTTCCTTCTTTTACAGCCGCAGTTAAGGTTACTTTGTTGCTTGTTTTGTTTTTTGATAGATAATGATTCACTTTCATACATTGCTTTGAATCATAAATAGTAACACTGTCGATGGTTAGATCGACAGTGTTATCAAGTGTTATCTCAAAAAGATAGTTAGTGTACGGTTTTGCTGATTTGATACCTTGTACAATGGTTTGTTTTTTAGAAGATATCAGCTTAATACCTTCATTACAAGCCATTATATTGAGTGTTAGAATGCACAATGTGAGTAATATCAAAAACCGCTTCATTAATTAACAACAATTTTCTTTGTTAGACTTCTCCCTTCATTTGTAATTTTAACTAAGTATAAACCTCTGCTTACGCCTGTTAAATCTACTTTTTCTTCCGTAGAAGTCGTTTTTATTTCTTTTACTACTGAACCAATCACGTTGTATACAAGGATATTTGTATCTCCTGATAAGTTATTTAGTTTAACTGTAAAGTTTTTATCTACTGTAGGATTTGGATATACTTGAACAGCTGAAGAAGCTAACTCATTATCATTAACAGATAGTGAAGCTGCATCAATAGCTACTTCCCAAACACCACGACCAAAAGTAGCAGCTCTTAATTTTTCTGTAGCGTAGTGAATTTCAACATCGTTTACAATTACATTTGGCAATCCTTGTCCAAGACGTACCCAATCACCTTCAGAATCTGTTCTGTAATACACTCCTAAATCAGTCGCTAAGAATAATTCTCCATCTGTAGTTCCTGTTTTATATACAATTTTGTGTGTTGGAATATTTGGTAAACTTCCAGTTATATCTGTCCATGAAACACCAGCATTTGTAGATTTATAAACTTTTCCGGCTTGGTATCCTGAATACGCTATGTATACTTCAGAAGGATTCGTTGGATGCACTTCAATACTTTTCACATTTCCACCTTGTGGCAAGCCAACATTTGTCCAGCTTGTTCCTCCATTTCCTGTTAGACGAACAGTATTTCCTCCAGAAACATAAATTACGTTTGGATTAGATGGTGCAATAGAGATGAATTCAATGCTTCCTACACCAGAGTTTAAGTTTGTCCAACTACTTCCGCGATTTGTAGATCTGTAAATATCACCAAATCCTCCAAAAATTGTAGATGGATCTGTTGGGTGAATTTCTAATTCCCATACAAAAGGAGCTCCTCCTGGTGTACTTATAAATTGTGAACTAGCGAAACCATTTGTAGTTCTAAACATAGCTCCAGCTTGACTACAAGTCCAAGCAATATCGCTATTTGAGTAATCCCATAATCCTTCAACACCATCACTTCCTGGGTTTCTACCAATCCAATCTGTTCCGTCATATTGCCCTATATCATTATCTTGCGCTCCAGCAATTAATAAGTTTGCGTTTTGTGGAGTTCCTGATACATTATAGTATTGCGTAATTGCAATTCCTGAAGATAAATCTGCCCAAGGAGTATCTAGAGATGCGTCTCCCATAAAAATTCCACCATCATTCACAGAAATAGCAGTATTTGTTCCTGGTACAAATTTCATATCATGATGATCAGAATGCACATAGAAATAAGGATTTCCAGCAGTCCAATATCCGTCAAGATATTTTTCCCAAGTAACTCCACCATCTGTAGAACGCCACCCGTCGACACCACCAGCAATCACTAAGTCAGCATTTAACGGCGAAATTGCTAAGGTTACATTATATCCACCTTGTGAACTATATCCAGGAATACTAGAAATTTGAGTCCAGTTTACACCTGCATTTGTAGATCTTCTAATTCTTCCTCCGTTATCGATACTTAAAATTAAGTTTGGATTTGCAGGAGTTACTGCAAAATCTAAACGACTAAACGCAGGTCTTGTAACTTCTGCCCAAGTAACTCCATTATCTGTTGATTCATAAAAACGTCCAGTTCTTGAAGTCGCATATAAGTTTGTGTTACTTCCTGGTACATATTCTATATCGTTAAAAATTGCATTATTCTCATTAACAACATCAATCCAATTTAATCCTCCATTTGTGGTTCTTTTAATACTGCTAAGCGTTGTAGCAAATACTGTATCAGGGTTATTTGGATCAATTAATAATTTACTAATAATATTGTTTTCTCCTAAAGTAAAAGAAAGTCCTGTGGTATTCCAAGTAGTTCCGCCATCAGTGGTTTTTAATACTCCAATAGATCTGTTTTGGAAACCATCAGCATCACCTGTTGCTGCGTATACGATGTTTGTATTTGTTGGATTAATTACAATATCAGAAATTCCCATATTTGGAAACTCATCACCTTGAGCTGTCCAATTTGCTCCTCCGTTAGTAGTTTTCCAAACACCACCGCCTGGCGCACCAACATACATTGTATTTGTATCATTACCATTAAAAGCAACTGCATTTATACGTCCCATCCCAGGATAAAAACCAATATTAGACACAGGAAATGTAGTAGGTCCTAAAAGCGACCAATTTACTGTAGCAACACTTCTTCCATTTATTACTTCTTCTTCATGGCGTGCTTGTTCTGATCTCCATATGTTAGATGTGTGTGCTGCAGACATGAATCGTCCATTTGGAAGTACACGATCTTTCCAAAAAGCTGCCCAACGTTCAAATTGTTTAACTTCTTTTCTACTTTTGCGATCGTTATTTTTTCTGATCGGATTCAGTCTTTGTTTCTCCTGTTCTACAATTTCAAAATAGTTACTGTTTTCATCAAGAGTTGATGTCCGCCAATTCTGCTTTTGCGCTTGCGCAGAAAATCCTAAAGCTAAGATTCCAACAAGCGATAAGTAGTAGTTCCTTTTCATGCAATTTTTTAGTTTACGGTTGGTTAACAATTTCTTTGCACTTAAAACAGTCTATTTTTAAAACACCCTACTTTTTAACATAATTATTTATAAAATACTTTTAAGTGCCAAATTTAGCAATCTCATTATTAGTTAATTGTGAATTATTTTAAAGAATGTGTAATTTTTAATTTTTTTTCCTGTCTAAAGCATAAAAAAAGATATAATGAGTTTAACAGCAGAATTAAAAAAATATGCGGATGAAAGCGCACAACGTCATCCAGGAGAAGCACAAGTTGTTATGAAAAAAGCAATAGATGATTTGGTAGCTTCGCAAATGATTGCACAGGCATATAAAACAGGAGCTAAACTTCCAGAAATTATCCTAAATAATGCTTTAAATACTGAAGTTAATGTGTATGACATTTTAAAAGAACATAAAGTAATTATTGCTTTTTACAGAGGAAATTGGTGTCCATATTGCAATATTCAATTGCGAGCATTGCAACAAGCTATTCCTGAGTTTGAAGCCAAAGGTGCTAAACTTGTAGTAATTGGACCAGAAACACCAGATAATTCTCTAACGACAAAAGAAAAAAACGAATTGACTTTTGAAGTTTTATCTGATATAGACATGAAAGTTGCTAGAAATATGAATCTAGTTTATGAAATGCCTACAGATTTACAGGAATTGTATAAGAAATTTGGTATTGATATAGAAGGTAATCAAGGAAATACAAATTTTGAACTACCAATTGCTGCAACGTATGTTGTGGAACAAGATGGAACTATTTCATATCACTTTTTAGAGGAAGATTACAAATTAAGAGCCGATCCGAAAGCTATTTTAGAAGCTTTATAAAATCATTTGAAAAAACCGTTTTAATTAACGGTTTTTTTATTTCTGAAAGACAAAAAACATTTCTTACTACTGATCATTTTCAGTGAAAGAAAACGTATTATTTATGTAACAATTGTATAAAATGAGTGTCTATTTTTATAACATTATTATTTTTGTGACATGAAACAATTGAATCCATCGATAAAGCATCACATACTCATTGGTTTGTTTATTAGTGTTTGGATCTTTCTTTTTGCTTTTTTTATTCGCCCTTTTGAACATGGAAGAATGGACTTGCAAGTTTGGATTAAAGTAAGTGTAGGCTTTAGTTTAATTGCGTTTTTATGTTATGGAATTATTAGTTTTCTTCAAAAAATAATATACGAAACAGTTACAAAATGGAGTATTGGACTTGAAATATTGACACTCTTTGTTTTTTATATCATTTATGCGATTACTACCTATCTTTATTATAAAAGCTCAATTATTAAAGGAGTTTACGGCTTTCCTAAGTTTGTCACAGAAATTATCTTAATAAGTTCTTTGATCATTACACCAATTATAATTTTAGTGAGAACTTATGCTATCAAATTGATTCCTGCAAAAGATGATTCAATTACCATAAAAGGAGAGAACAAACTTGATATTTTAAAAATCAAACAATCTGATTTAATAGGTGTTTCAAATTCCCAAAATTATGTAGAGATTTTCTATCTTGATTCAGGAAAACTCAAGTCAAAATTAATTAGAAGTTCCTTAAAAAAAATACACACTAACTTTGACTTTTTAATTCAAATACATCGTTCACATTTAATCAATCCAACGCATTTTAAATCATGGAAAGATTCTTCAACCATTTTACTAACACAAATGGAATTTCCAGTATCAAAAAACTATAAAGAACACGTTTTAGCACTCTAGTTTTTATACCTAAAAACAGCTCTTTTATACCAAAACGCCTCATTTTCACCTAAAATACACGTTTTTATACCTTCGTTCACACAACACATTCAAAAAAACTCTTTTGATTCTATTTTTGGTATTCATCAATCAAAAAAATAATCAAAAATGAAAAAATTAGCATGGCTTATTTTCGTAGTCTTATGTCTTTACATTAGTGTAGAACCTATTAAATATTTTCTAGCAGAAGAACCCATTGGGTTGCTCGCCACAAAATCCTTAGAAGTACTTAACTCTAATATGTATATGATTTGTTTTTACATACATATTACATTTGGAGGAATCGCTTTACTTGTTGGTTGGTCACAATTTATTCAGAAGTTTCGGAAGAAATTTATGAAACTACATCGAATTATTGGTAAAATTTATGTGATTTCGGTTCTTATTGGCGGATCTGTAGGCTTTTTTATTGGCTTCTATGTAAAAGGCGGAATTGTATCTAAAGTCGGTTTTATTTTTGGCGCATTAATTTGGGTATTATTTACGTATTTAGCATATCGTTACATACGAAAAGGAAATGTAGCCAAACATCAAGAGTTTATGGCATATAGTTATGCTGGAACTTTTGCTGCTGTTATGTTACGCTTAGTATTGCCACCACTAATGATGTTTTTCAGCTTTAAAACAGCATATGGAATTTCTGTTTGGATGAGTTGGATTCCAAGTGTATTGGCTGTCTATTTGTATTTTCATAAAAAAGAGCAACTCAAAAATATTTACAGAACCTACAGACTTCAAAAAGTTTTTATTGGAATTGGCATTTTAGTAGGTGCAATGTTTATTCTATCATACATGAGTCCGCAAACTTGGCTGTATAAAAGTGCTAGTTTTAAAGGAACTGATTTTGAAAAAAATACGACGCTGCATAATTCAAGTTTTACACCAGAAAAACTAAAAGAAATAGAGAATTATTTAAAAGAAGAAGCTAACACAACAAGTATGGTTGTGTTAGAGCGTGGAAAAATAGTCTTTGAATATGGAGACATATCTGAAATTAGTTACAATGCTTCCGTTCGTAAAAGTATATTATCAATGTTGTATGGTAAATATGTGACCGATGGAACTATAGATTTGAATCAAACTATTGGAGATATGGGAATTGACGATGTTGGCGGATTGCTACCTATTGAAAAGCAAGCGACAATTGATCATATTATTACAGCACGATCAGGAGTATTTCACAACACAGCAAATGAAGGATACGATAAAAAAAATGTTTTAAAAAGAGGAAGTGTATCTCCAGGAACATACTTTTTGTATAATAATTGGGATTTTAACCTTGCTGGTCATATTCTTGAGGAAAAAACAGGAAATACAGTATACGAAGAATTAGCGCAACAATTGGCAATTCCGTTAGGTTTTCAGGATTGGAATATTGACAATCAATTTAGAACCACTAATGAGAAAAACTCCAAATATTCAGCGTATCACATGCATCTTTCTACAAGAGATATGGCAAAAATTGGACAATTAATGCTTCAAGAAGGAAACTGGAATGGAAAACAATTAATTAATAAAGACTGGCTTGCAAAAACGACAACTACAGTTACATCAAAAGATACTGTAAACAAGCGTTATTACAGAGATGTTTCTAGTCCGTTAGAGCAATCGTACGGATATATGTGGTGGATTTTCGATCGATTTTATGACAATCCAGATTTTGAAGGAGCATATTCTGCAACTGGTGCGTTTGGACAATACATTACTGTCATTCCGAAACGAGAAGTAGTTGTTGTACATAAAACGACTGTCGACATAGCAACACTTTTTAATTTCACAAATAGAACAGCAACAAACGATCGTACGTATTGGTGGGTTTTACGGAATTTAATGCTCAATAGAAAAAGTATTGAATCGTTAAGTAAAGACAAATCAACAGATGAAATTATAACTTTTATTAAGGCTGAATATAATACCGATTCTGAATACGCTATTTCTGAACGTTTAATTAATGAATATGGGCAATTACTTGCAAACAAAGGCAATTACAAAGAAGCTATTAAGTTTCATGAATTGAACTTACAATTATATCCTAAAGGTGTATACACGAGTAGAACTTATAATTATTTAGGGAATTGTTTGTCTAAATTAAATAGAAAAGAAGAAGCTATTCAACAATATAAAAAATCTTTAGAAATGGATCCTAGAGATGAAATTGCTAAAAAAGCGATAATAACACTCAAAAAAGAATAAGTTTCTCATTAATAGAGATTTAACTACTCTGATGTTTATCTCAAAGTAGTTGACTACACATAAATCTTCTGAAAAGAACAATAAGTTGTCTGCAATTTATTGTTCTTTTTGTTTCTAGAAAAATAACTTCTAAACTTTGATAATACTAAAGAAACTTGTAGCTTGTTTGCTCACAAAAAACGAGTAATAAAGTCAGCATTAATTTATGGATATACAGCATTTACATTTTGAATCACGTTCACAAAATCCTGGAGATTATCATTTAGGAGTTACAGTAAAAAGTAAGGAAGAAAATCAACTAAAACTGCATGTATATTTATTAAGTCAACACTTTACGAATACGCCACGTTCGCACATGTTTGGTCTAGTTACTATTTTGAATGCACCAAATACACCAGAAGATTTATTGACGACACTGAATCCAGATTTTGCGAAGCTGACCATCAAAAAGAATAGCTTATTTATTGCGAATCAATTAATTGCTTCTGTATTGGTTGATAATTTCATTCAAACAGAGTACAAAAGAGAATTGTGGGAATCTGGATATCATATTCCTTTTGATGAAAACTCAGATTTGTCAGAATACAGCGAACTTATGCAATCAGATGTATTCATTACTGTAAAAGATGCCAAACTTATTGAACATATTTCTGAAGGAATGCAATGGAAATCAACAAGTGCTAGCGGAAGTCCTTTTTGGTATTTAGAGAATAACACTGTGAAACCGCCAGTATATATAGCATTATACAATTCGCTTGGCGGAAAATGGGTTTATCATGAAGGAGAATTAGGAGAAAAAGGCATTAGAAAACCTATGAAAGGCATGTCTGTATACTATACCAAAATACCTAAACTTGGTGAAGAATGGGTAGCTAGCAAAGAAAATAAAGGCTATCAATTAGTATATAAAAACTATGACACACCGTATTATTTAGAAGAAGAAATACGGGAAAAACAGGAAAAAGAACGTATTGCCAAAAATAAATCAGATGATAGTGAACAAGCTTTTGAAGCTTTTAAAAATAAAGATCTTGAAACTATAAAAAGTATTTTAGAAACAGGAACACATCCAGACAGTTTAAAAGATAAAAGAGGTGATAGTTTATTAGCTGAAATCATAGATGCTTACGGAACTATTGATCCAGTTCATGTAGAAATGATTGCATTATTATTAGCACATGGAGCAAATCCAAATGCAGATGATTTTAGACCTTTAATTCATCAAGCGTGTTACAGACGTAAAGAAGAATTTGGTGATCAAATTATAAAATTATTATTAGAACACGGAGCAGACATTGAGAGTCTTCGCATGCACGAAAAACAATCTTTATTACAAAGTGCAGCATATAATGGCAGATTATGGCTTGTAAAAGATCTTGTTGAAAAAGGACATGATAGTAACTATAAAGATAAAAATGGAAATAGTGCGCTTGTTTTAGCGATTCAAGGAAATGAAAGTACGGTAGAAACACTTCAGTTTTTACTAGACAATGGCGCAAATAAAGAAGAATTACATGCATTATACGATGGAAAAACTATTTTGAATCGTGTAGTATATAAAGATCGAATAGATATACTTAATTTTCTGGTTTCATTAGGCGTAGATATCAATGTTATCGATGAGCGAAACTATTCCTGTATTTTTGACAGTGCAGAATACGGTCCGTTTGTTATGTTTAATGAATTGATAAAGTTGGGCGTTGATGTTGAAACACATTTGAGCAATGTTTTACATAGAATTGGACTTCGTTTATCAAATAAAGGCTTTTCTAAAGATATTAAGGATGTTGCTTTTCAAAAGCTTCAATTGCTTCACAAGAAAGGTTACAACATCACTTCAGCCAGCATATTATCTGATTTTATCAGCGGTGTAAAAAATAGAAAACTCAAGAAATACGAAGAAAAAATGATTATTTCCTTACTCGAAATGGGTTTTAGGCATTATAACGAACATACATTTTTGGAATATGTACAGAAAATTAATAATGCAGCTATTTTAGAAACGTACAATCGAGTAAAAACAACAGATTAATTCTTTGATTTCATGCCAAATAATACACGAGTCATCTTAAATGGATAAATTAAAAACCTGTATATCAATACAATTACGGGAAAGCTTGTGATGAGTAGTAAAATTATTTTTATTGGAATGTTTACGTCTAGCTGAATGATGTAATATCCAAAAACGATAATCACTGTTTGATGTAAAATATAAAACGGATAAATAGCTTCGTTGAGTTTCTTGAGCAATGTACTTTTTCTATTGAACCAGATTTGCGCATATCCTAATAACGAAATCACAAAACTCCAACCGACTAAACCACACACTACATACCACAAATTCCAAAGGAAAGCTGTCGAAAAATAGGGTAGAAGCAATGAATGCGGCATCAAATAATACACATAAAAAATAATAGAACTCAGGATACATAAAATTGTATTCAATTTACGATACTGCTTCAAGTGTAACCAAGTCGTTTCTGCGGAAGCGAACAACATTCCCAGCATAAAAAAGAAATTAAAATACAAGGTGGAAGAAAGATTGAACAAGCTTTTACTATCGCTCGGAAAATACTTTTTTGAAATAATTAAAATAACAATCAACGGAATCGCTAATGAAAACAAGCCTAGTTTTTTGGCTGTCAAACGTTCAAAATAGTGTAAAAACCTTGTTGATTTCGAAGATCTTAAAAACAAAATAAACGGAATTAAAGATAAGGACATCCAAAATAGGTTTTCAATAAACCACAAATGATTCACGTCAAAATCAGCATTTGTATAGATTTCCCAATACGAAGTATATGTAGTTTCTCGATCAAAGAAAGTTTGTGGTGGAACAATAAACAAAACTCCAAAAAACAACGGAATGAGCAATCGAATTGCACGTTCTCTAGTAAACTGAATCCAAGTTCTCTTAGAAAAAGCGAAAATGGTTCCGGTTCCAGAAATTAGAAATAACAAAGGCAATCGAAACTGCTCAAAAAATACCATAATATCGTCTAATAATTTACTCGATTCAGTATTCATAATATGAAAATCATCACCATTAAAAGGCATTCCTATATGATGAAAATATACAGCTAAAATTGCGATAACGCGTAACCAATCTAAATCGTATCTACGTGTTTTTGGAGTCATAAATCGTTCGTTTTTTTGATAGAACAAACGTAGGGTAGATTTTAATACAATGCTTTTGAAAGTGACTATTTACAAGGTTTTGTGACGAAATGCATGCACTATGATTCACAATTACAAGGAGTTTTAAGGAAGTAACTTATTATTAAAGCATATTACTATTGTTTAACAGTAACAAATTATCACAAGTTTTTCAAAACTTTCGCAAAGACCTAGCCTTTAAGATTTATTTATATGTGAAAAGTATTCATTAAACGCTTTCAGTTTAGAACGCGAAACTGGAACAGTTTTTTTATAATCTTTTAAAGACAATTGATATCCTTGAGCGTTTCCAGTGCAAGCGGTAATCTTGTTTAAATTCACCAAATAGGAACGATGTGTTTTGTAGATATTTGAAAAATCTTTAAGCTGTGTTTCTAATTCTTTTAACGTAATGCGAAATAGTGCTTTTTTCACTTGAGAATCTTCATGAATATAGATTTCGGTATAATTACTTTCTACTTTAGCAAATAGAAATTTTTGCACATCAAATTGATACATTTCATTTCCAGATGCTACCTTAATTATATGTGAATCATTGTTTTTGCTAGGAGTTTGAAGCTTTAGTTTTTCAAGACTTTTGCTGTGTTTCTGTATAAGACGTTGTAAATTTAAAGGCAATACGATGGCTAGTAACAGAATACCGACAAAAAAGGAATTACGAACTTCTTCATATAAATAGCGTAAAGACCAATTATCTGGCTTGTCATAAATAATATCACGAATCAAAAAACTACCAATTCCAATTAAAATCAATAGCAAACTCAAATGAAAGACTTCTTTACCCAACGTCCAGCGCGAATCATCTTTTACAAACAAATTAAGTAATGTAAAATACAGCAACGCAATAGGGATTGGCAATGTTGCATGCAAGAGTACAATCCAAAAATAAGACATTTTATGCTCTAAAGCATTGATTTCAAAAGGTTCAAAAGCATAAGAAAAAATAAAGCTTAGCACTGAAATAACTGCTAAAATACTGAGCAATTGCTTTCTGTTTCCGTAAATATATGGATACGGCTCTTTAAGATATTTAATAACAACTTTTAAAAACAAGCGAATAAAATTAATGGCTAAATGTAATAAAAAAGATTGCTTTCATATTTCATTTTTTTAATTTGATTCTGTTCTGAAATCGAAGTGCCAATATTAAATTATTTTACACAGAACTGAATATGAATTCATTATATAATAAACGATTTCTATTGTTTTACAATGATTTTTTGTCCAATTCGTAACGTAGAAGTTCTTCTCAAAGAATTGTCTTTACACAACGTAGCAATGGAAACATTGTATTTGTTAGAAATTCTAGATAAAGTATCGCCACGACGTACCGTATAAACTTTCGTTTCATCAGCTTTACTTGCAATAGCTTCTTCTTCTGTAGTTAAGACTTTTATGTTCGATTTTCGCTTCGAATTATGTCTATAGGCCGCTGTCCATCTTCGTGTAACCCAAATTTCATTGCTTCTCACAAGATTGTTTTCATCTGAAAAATCAAACAAATATTCTGGATGAATAGGAATTCCTTGAAATCTAATTTCTAAGTGCAAATGACTTCCACGCGCATTTCCAGTAGTACCGCCACGGCCAATTATTTGTCCTTTTTTTACCGTATCATTCACTTTTACCGATTGGCGAGATAAATGTGCATACACAGTTTCTAGTCCGTTAAAATGGCGTACAACAACTATTTTTCCGTGTCCAGAATGTCTATTTACATATCTAACGACACCATCAAACATAGACATTACCTTGTCACCAGTAATCAAATCAATATCAATTCCATTATGTGCTCTTCGGTTTCGCCAACCATAACGAGATGTTACCACTTTTTTACGTGTAATTGGTGATGCATACGTACTGTCGTCAAACTTAATTTGTAATGGATATTGTTTTCTGATGTTTTTATACGGATTGAATACTTTGGTATTCCAATGCTCAGCAATCCAATCTTTTTGTGTTTTTTTAGGTGTAACTTCAATAGCTTTAAACGTTTGCAAAGCGAGTGAGAGAATAGGAAAATGTGTATCAACTCCTGTAGTATCTGTTTTTTGTGGAACTTCTTTGTCAATAGATAAACTGTCTTTCGTCTGACTGTGCGCAGCAATAGTAATACAGAACGCGCAAACGATCAAATAAAATGATTTCATGTGGTAGTACTTCAATTTAGTTTTACGTAATTAGGTGTTTTAGGGATGCAAGTATAACGCATTCCGAGGGAATTAATTGTAATTTTAATTTTTTAGCTTATTCAGTAATATATTCTAAAGGATCTAATCGTTTGCCATGCTGACGTACTTCATAGTGCAAATGTGGAGCCGTAGATAAGCCTGTATTACCAACATAACCAATAATATCTCCTTTCTTTACAGAAGCACTTTTTTTCGTATTAAAACCTTTTAAATGTGCGTACCAAGTTTCAAAACCATCTGCATGCGAAATCACGATTAAATTTCCCCAATTTCCTTCTTCATTTGCTTTCATAACAATTCCATCTGCAGTGGCAACAACTGGCGTTCCGAGAGTAGCTTTAATATCAATACCGCCATGCGCTGTTGAATTTTTCAATTTTGGATGTTTTCGTATAATACCGAACTTAGAAGAAATATTCTTTATGGTTCCGTGTTGTACAGGAAATAAAGTAGGTTCTGTTTGTATTTCTACAATAACAGGAAGCACTTTACTTGGAATCAAAGATTCTTCTGCATTCCTAAAAGCCATAAATGCTAATGCTATAAGAGGAATTAATAGCATATACGTAAGCTTAGAACTGTTTTTTGATGGTGATTTTGTGATCATTTCTATTCGTTTTTTGAGTGTTGGATGCGAAAAATAATTAAAAGCAGGATTTGTATAGCTTGGTTCAAGACTATTTAAAAGTAATGTTAAATACATCGATTTCTTTACATTCTGCTTCAGTACAAAAGCATCTGCTTGAAATTCATGAATTGATTTTAACGATTTTCTATACAAATAGGCGAGTGGATGAAACCAGCAAAAAGCTATAAACAACTCTACCAAAACAACATCTACAGAATGTAATTGTTGTATATGTGCTTTTTCATGTTTGATAATAAATTCATTGCATGATTCCTTTTTTGATTTCGGAACAAAAATCCAGTTAAAAAAAGAAAATACGTTTGAAACATTGGCGATATATACTTTTATATTGTTTGATACAATTACTTCTGAATTGTTTTTTAACTTGATAAAACGAAACGTAGTCCATACAAATCTTGCTAAATAACATGAAACGCCAGTTGCATAAATTAAAAAGATCCAAAAACCATAATTTACGGTAGAATCCTTAGTAAAAGCCGTTTCTTCTGAAAAAGAATCAAATCCGGCATATGCCGTAAAATCTTCAAATAACGGAATCTCAAAAGCAAATTGTTGTAGCTGTGGAAACAACTCGTTGCTAAATGGTAATAGTAATGACAAAGGAAGTAATAATAGTAAAAAACTTCTATTAAATGCATGAAAGGTAAATCGGCTAAAAAACCATGTATACAGTAAATAAAAGCCGCCAAATACCAAACTTACTTGCAATATGTAGAAAAGAAAACTATTCATCTTTAGCTTTTAATGATTTAATTTTTTCTTCTAGCAAAGATTTCATTTGTTCCATTTCTGTCAAATTCAATGTATCACTTTCAGCAAAAAAAGAAGCAAACGTACTGGTAGAACCATTAAAAAAGTTTCCAATCACTTGTTTCATATGTTGCGAAAAATAACGCTCTTTTGAAATCGTTGCTGAATATTGACGAATTTTACCATAGGTTTCAAAATTCAAAAATTTCTTTCGTACTAGCACACGTACAACTGTAGAAATAGTTGTGTATGCAGGTTTGGGTTCAGGAAATTGCTCTACAATATCTTTAAGAAATGCTTTATCAAGTTTCCATACATATTGCATGACTTGTTCTTCCGCTTTTGTCAATTCATTCATGCTGCAAATATAGAAGAATAATTTTAGTATAACTATAAAAATAGTCATAAAACTATAATTGTAGTCGTAAAAAGATTTTATCAAAACTAAATATAAAGAATAAGATATTGATTTTTAAAATATTAAAAAGATTATCTAAAGTATTTATTAAGGAGAAACTTTATTAATAAATTCTTTTAAAAACGTTGTTTCTGGATCAATTCGTAGTGCTTCAGTGTAGCAACTTATGGCAGATTGATAGTTTTCTGTATAATAATAATACAAGCCTAAGTTACGATGTGCGTAACTATTTTGATCGTCTAATTCTAATGATTTTTTTATGTCAATCAAGCCATCTTCAAGTTGTCCGAGTTCTAATTTTGAATATCCTCGATTATTCCAAGCAAATGCATACTCTTGATCAACAGCAATAGCTTTGTCAAAATCTTCAATGGCTTCTAAATGTTTATTTATCAGACCGTAAGCATATCCACGATTATTCAGAACCGTTACATGTTTTTGATCGATTTTCAATGCTTTGCTATAAACTTCAATTGATTTTTCATGTTCCTCAAAATGACTGTGTATTATTCCTGCATTTGCATAATCTCCAACTTCAAATACATCTTCATACTTTTCAGTAAATTCTTCTTGTAAAATTTTAGCTTTCGCATAGTTTTTTGCCATCAAATAGGCATAAATCGCCAAACGATAATATACATCTTCATTGTCTTCGTATTTTAGTGCTTCTTCAAAGCAATCGGCAGCTTCAGGAAACTCGAGATTATCTAAGAAATAGGTGCCAAGTTGAAACTTTCGGTATGCATTTTTATATTTTATAAGCATTAATAACTGCATTCCGTCATTATTGGTAATTGTACCATCATGCAACTCAATGGTATCTCTATTGGGAAAAATATTATTCAGGAAATCGAGCACACAAGAAAAAGTCAATGCAAAAAGAACTAAGGTTACTACATCACTAAAATCTCCGTAATACATTGTTAAAATGGTGATTCCTGCTACAATCAAAGATAACAATGGTCCAAAAATTGTGACAATAAAACTTGTGCGAACTGAAATATCCTTGTCGTGCATAACGCACAATCCGCCACGCCAATAAAACAAATTGAATTTAAAAAAACATTCCAACCGTCCAATTTGAAAGTGCATTGATTTCTCCGGATTTCCATGCGAACCCATATACACTGAAACTTTGTCTTTGGTCAGCAACAATGCAGGAATAGCATGTCCCAACTCATGAATCACGGTTGTAAGCAACCGAAATGTCAATAAAGACAACATAAAAATAAGCGCAACAGTTGGTGGCATGTAGAGAATTTAGTTCTGTAAAGTTATAGGAATTTTTAAAATAATATTCCAATATTCCTTCCTATATTTATCTTTTTAACTTTTCTTTCTAAGAGATAAGAATCACAATCAATCAAATTATGAGAACATTCATCACAGTACTATTTATCAGCTTTTTTGTTCAATTTGGAATTGGGCAAAACTATACGGGAAATCAAAAAGATATTGATCAAATTTTAGAAAATGCCAAGAATTTCTCTAGTTATGTTAATACATCTAATTATAAAATGATTGGTGCATCTTACACAAAAGATGCTAAAATTTTTCCACAAAGAGGCGATATTATTGAAGGAATTGAAAACATCACAAAATATTGGATTCTCCCTGAAGGCGTAACCACAAAAAATCATAAAATCACACCTGTTGAAATAAAAATTGTTGAAGATACTGCCTACGATTACGGATATTATGAAGGCACAACTGTACGCGCTAACGGGCAAACAAGTTCTTGGAAGGGAAAATATGTCATTGTTTGGAAAAGAGTAGGAAACGACTGGAAAATGTATTTAGACATGTGGAATTCTATCTAAAAAATGCTTTTGCTGCTACCAAGTATATATTTTAAATTAAAAACTGTATGATTATGAAACTAAAAATAGTGATTCTGTTTTGTTGTGTATCATTAACTGCGCTTTCACAAGAAATAACGCCAGCTAAAAAATTCTGGAATAGTTTGCAATCGCATTGTGGAAAAGCCTATGAAGGTATTTTAGAACTTCCTAAAGAAGATAAAGACTTTGGCGGAAAAAAATTAGTCATGCATGTTCGAAAATGTACTGAAAATGAAATTAAGATTCCTTTTTTTGTGGGAGAAGACAAATCGCGCACATGGATTTTAAGCTATAAAAATGATCGTATAACATTGAAACACGATCACAGGCACAAAGATGGTTCTGAAGACAAAATCAATTTTTATGGCGGCACAGCTTCCAATACTGGAAAAGCTGATATTCAAGTGTTTCCCGCAGATGCTAAAACGCAAAAAATGATTCCTGCAGCTGCAACCAATGTTTGGTGGATTACCATTGATGAATCAAGGTTTACATATAATTTAAGACGTTTAGGAACCGATCGTGTATTTAAAGTTGTGATGGATCTAACTAAAACAATACAAAAACCTAGCACTCCTTGGGGCTGGAAAGAATAAATTATAGCTTGTGTAAAACAATAAAAGCGATCATTTTTTAAGTTAGAATGATCGCTTTTTTACTCGATAATAGAGATATAAATGCTCCGATACTTGCCTAGAAGTAGTTGATTATTATTCTGGTAAAATACTCATCTCAAAACTGAATAAATTATCAGGATCATATTTTGTTTTAATCTTGCGTAATTTCTCTAAATTTTCTTCTGTATAATAGATTTTAAGTAGCTTCAAACGATTTTCATCATCTTTGATATCTTTCACTAAAGTTTTATCTACAAAATTGATAAAAGCACCTTCTGTATGTGTAGAAATGGATTTTCTAAAATCTTTAACCCATTTTACATACACTTTATTTCTACCTTCATTTGTAAAAGCATTTGAAACATCGTCCCACCAAGCTTGTATTTGTAACATATACGGTTTATGTGCATATCCAAAAGCATTATTGCCTGCATTTCTAGTAACTGCGCCGCCCATACAATGAAAACTCATATACATATTTACATCTGCATAGTAACAAGAATCTTTTAAATAATTATAAATAGCTTCTACCAATTCTCTATGATTTACATCATCTTTTGGAAAACTAGAAGATACTTTATGTGGATGCGGCTGATCGCAAGTAGAAGTTGGCGCACTATCTGGAAGTACTGTTAAATCTAACTTTTCACATTTTTTTGACTCGTTACTTCTAACATATTGAATATTTCCTACTGGATTTATAAAATCAATCAATGCACGTTGATTTGCAGCATAATCTGCATATAATTTTTCAGCCTTTGTATCAATAGATGTTGCTAAAAATGCTTTTTTATTTGTTGCATCAGAATAGCCTTTTGGTGTTTCCTTAAAAGTTTCATCTGTAATTTTGTTCTTTGCTAAATCACCAAAATACTGAATCAATAGTTTTGACAATTCAACTTTCGAACCGTAGAATTTTCCGCCCATGCGTCCATGAACTTCTGATTTCTTTTTACCTTTTACCTTTACAATTTGCATGTTACATGTTGCTGAAAGTGCTTCATCTATTCCGCCTTTCTTCGAGTGTAATTCTGCCCATTTGGTAATAACATCTTTAATTTCGGAAGGTTTTTCCCATCTCAACTCAAAATTAGTCGTCACAGGTAAAATAGACACCAATTTAAATTCAAAACGAGTTACTATACCAAAATTTCCGCCACCGCCGCCTTTCAATGCCCAAAATAAGTCCGCATATTTATCTTTTGAAGCCTCTACTATATCTCCGTTTGCCAAGACAACTTCTATTTTTGTGACAGAATCGCACGTAAGTCCAAATTTACGAACAGAAACTCCCCAACCGCCACCTTGCGTAAGTCCGCCAACATTTACAGATTGACAACCGCCACCAGGAATTGTTTTTCCTTTTTCAGCTAATTCGGCATACACTTGTCCTAATTGTTTTCCTGCTGGAATCCAGAGCTTTTTAGTGTCTTTATCAAAATCTGGAAGTGTATGCATTTCAGATAAATCTATAATAATAACTTTATTTGCTGAACACATTCCTTCATGTTGATGTCCACCAGAACGAACTCTAAACGGAATATTATTTTTTCTACACTGTTTTAAACAATACTGTACATGTTTCGCATTTTTACAATAAGCAATTGAAGCTGGCATTTTTCCAAAACGTGTATTTGAAATCACACGTGCATAGTGATATAAAGGATCTCCAAATTTGACAATTTGTAAATCACTTGGAACTTTCTTCTTAAAAGTAGAACTCATATATGGTAAGTTTTGATTAGTTTTATTGTCTTAAAAGTAAGAAAATATCTTAGAAAGTCTAAGTATTGACTTTTTATTGAAGTTAACCTATCAAAAAAACATGAAAGTAAATTTTAGAATCATTTTCATTATTACGCTTACAGTTTTATTCTGTGCATGCAGCTCAACGAAGTTTCAATCTAACTATATCAAAACGGAATTATACTTTGGTCTTTCTAAAAAACAGGGAGTTGTTACTGAGCAAGAATGGACTACTTTTAAGCTAAATTATATCAGCAAACGGTTTTCAGGATATACCGAAATACAATCTAAAGGTTTTTGGACAAATCCTAAAGGAGAAACAGTTTCTGAGAATTCTAAATTGATTATCTATCTTAATAAAGGAACGAAAAAAGATAGTATTGCCATTGCTGATGTTATCAATAAATATAAACAACAATTTGATCAAGAATCTGTTTTAAAAGTTGATACGCCTGTAAAAGCTAACTTTTAATTTTATCCGAAACTTGATCACGCTACAAAAAAGTGTGTATTTCCTACAAATTTTATATCTTTAAGCAGTTTATTCTGTATTTGTATGAACAACGCTCGTAATTATCTGGTCTCAGATATAAAAAAATTATTTGCACTTACCGGAAATCAATGCTCAGCGCCAAATTGTAATCGTCCAATAATTGCTGAAGACGGTAATACAGTTGTTGGAAAAATTTGTCATATAGAAGCTGCAAGTCCAAATGGTCCGCGCTATCGATTAGACATGACAAATGATGAACGAAGAGCTTACGACAATCTACTTATTTTATGTGATGAGCATCATATGATTATTGATAATCGTAGAAATGATGGTGAATATCCTGTAGAATTGCTCAAAAAATGGCGAGATGATCATATCTCACTCAATGAATTAAAAAGAAACATTTCTCAAGAAGATTTAGAAAAAATAATTCACAATTTCTACGTTTTTTCTCTGGAAGATTATCTAAAAGAAAACCTACATAATAAAGACTTTAAGAATATCGATCGTGTGTATGTAGAACTCTTTGGAGAAGAAGGCTACAATGATATTGAAGTTGTTGGATTAGAAAAAATCAATGAATACGATCTGCTGCGAGATATTTTGAAACCCACTGATTTAGATGTATTTGAAGATGAAAACGAAGACGAGGCTGAAGATTCAGAAGCGTATGATGAGCGCAGAGTTGATAGTATTTTAACGATTATCAATGATACGCCACATGTGCATATTATTGGAAATCCAGGATCAGGAAAATCAACTACATTTCAAAAAATACTGTACAATAATTCTCTAAAAATATTAGAAGGAGATACATCTATTAAAATTCCTTTTCTTTTAGAAGCTAAAGATTTTGGACAAAACAAATCGTTCAAACAAATGCTGTATGAACAAGCTTCTGAAGAATGGATTAATACTGCATTAACACAGGGAAAACTTCATATTCTTATTGATGGACTCAACGAAATTGACATCAATTTTGACACTGAAGCTTATGAAGAACTATTAGATATATTAAGTACCTATCCCGATAATCATTTTGTACTTTCTGAACGAAAGAAAAATTACAAAAATCGATTTAAAATCCCAGTCTTTGAATTAAAAGAGTTGAATGAAAAACAAATCAAGAAATTCATTGATAATCATATAAATACCAACAAAATAAAGCTTTGGAATGAACTAGAAAATAATGTCGCTATGATGGATTTGGCTTATAACCCATTAACGCTACGCATGATTATTTCTGTAGTAAAACAAAACAAAAAGATTCCAGCGAATAAAGGTTCACTATTTAATTTATTTATCAATAGCTTATATGTCTTAGAAAATCGTAAAAAAGACAAATCTAAAATCATAAATAAAGAAACTAAGTTTGATTTTCTATGTGAAATTGCTTTCATGATGCGTTCACAGGGAATTGTGAGTATTTCTTTGGTAGAGTTTAAAAATTTAATTGCGCAAATCATTCCAAAATACAATTCAAAGTATGCTGTCAATCACATGTATAATGAATTGATAGACAATATTGTGGTGAAAATTAACGCTAATGAAAATGTATCGTTCTTTCATGAAACCTATCAAGAATTTTTTACAGCAATATTTCTTAAAAACACATATGTAATTCACAAAAAACTAGACATTGATGTTATTGATATTAAGTGGTTTGAAGCAATTTTAATGTGTAGTGACTTATTGAACACGAATGACTTATACATACCTTTCTTTAAATATCTATTTGCAGGACAAGATGAAAAGAAATCTACAATAGTAATTACAGACAATAAAATTGACACTACAACTTTAACGGAAAATCACTTTAACAAATACATTCTATTACCGTGTAAAATTGCTTATTTCTCAAAATCATACAGACCAGAAATGTATGCATTAGCAGAAACATATATGTATAATACATTGCTCTTGTGGAAGTATAGCTACATAAAAAATAAAAAGATGATTTTGCCACTAGATGTGATTTTTGGAGCTATTTCATCACTAGATTCAGATAAACTCATCAACTACGTCTTTAAAAATTTATGGTGGATTTATAATTGGTTCTTTGCAGAATACGAAGAAGAAAACAATCATTTTTCGAGTAATATAACTCCGTTACGAGAAATTGAAACGGAAAAACAAGGAACAGATCTTATTATATTTAATGCTATTGCTACACATACACCAAACTTTGCAAAATTTTATAGTGCCATAGATGAAGCTATTGAAACCTATGAATTTTCAAGATCTATTTTTTGGCGTTTTAAGCGAATGCGAGTAGCTATTTTAAAAGAACGCTCGGAAAACGAATTGATCAAAGCCTTAGAAAAAAAGTGGGATTTCTTTGTTTTTTCAAACTTACTACGCATCAATCTAGATGAAATTGAACGTTATCATTTTGAAGATCATCCCAAAAAAGAAAATGATTTTATCGTAAGAACAATTCTTCGAAATCATATAAAGCAAGAATTGGCACAAGCAATTGTAATCAGAGAAATAAAAAAAGGTGCATACAAAGCAAAATTTATTCAAAAGGTTTTCAAAGCATTTTTATATTTCGAACTGTATGATTCTTTCTTCGAGCTTTTATGGTATGTAAAAGAACACTATCCTGAGTTGTATGAACAACATTTTCCGTTTGTACAAAAATATCCATATCGCTTACTACCAGAAAGATTTCAAAACCTCTTTTCACATCTTACCACAACATCAAGCATTCCTTTTGAACTTACAGAAGAGCCTAATACGATGTGTATAGAAAGAAAGTATATCGATTATGTAAAACAAAGTCAAGGCATATTTACCATCAATGATACTTTAGAAATAGAAACTAAAACAATCAACGAACTCATAGTTACAATAACTGGAAAATGTGAATTGGTTTTAAAACATCCTAAATTCAAAGCTCCTTTATTAGATGATATACCTACTGAAGGAACCATTAGTATAAAAAGTAATTCGAAAGTCACAAATTATCAATACCATTCTTTATTTTCTAAAGTATTAAAACGTGGTGGTTATGGATATCTCTTAGAACTAGAAGATCCTGACAACACTATAGAAATGCGCTGGTTAGGAACATTAAACGAACACGGTTACGAAGTGCAAATTCATACTTATAATGAATTAAGAATTGCTAGTTATAACAGAAACTTAAAAAAGAAAGATCCTGATAAATTTCATTTAATCTACAGACTAATCCATGACGATGAAATACCTCAAAAAGGAATATTAAAAAATCATCATAATTATCTGGAAAACACAAACTCTACGATTATTTATCATGCAGATAGTGTGTTATCAGATGAAAATTGGAGCAAACTAATCAAGCGAAATATTCAAGAAAGAAAAACGATAAGATTTGTAGAAGATGTAGGATTAACTCACGCATACCATACAGAATTGGAAAATGTAAATTATGGAATTGTTGTCAACTATGTAGGTAAGTTTTTAAAATATTATAATTTCAAATACGCAAATTTTGGGAGTTTACTCATGAAAAGTATGTATACAAATATGTATCAAGAAGAAGATATTCTCATCATAGAAAAAAATGGAAAAGTTCATTTAGTAGATAACGAAGAAAGCAACTTAGATAAAATTGGGTATATACAAAGTAAAGTAGTAGCAATTGGAAATTTGGAAGGTTTTATTAAAAATGAAGAATCGACAAAAGATTATTACTTCAATTTTAAATCTTGTAATTTTATCCCAAAAATAGGCGATAAGGTACGTTTTTTACCAGCTAAAAACTTTTATGCAAGTAACGAAAATCAACCTATTGCATTACGAATCACTCAAGTAGACGAAAATCTAAATTAATGACAAAACACACGGTATTACAATCATATATATCTAAAAATTTACATTTAAAAAATCGTGTTGTTATGGCACCTATGACACGAAGCAGAGCGAATAACGAAGAAAATGTTCCTACAGATGAATTGCACGGAATCTATTATGAACAAAGAGCTTCTGCTGGTTTAATTATTACGGAAGGTGCGCAAGTTTCAAAAGAAGCTGTTGGTTACATTCATACGCCAGGAATCTATTCAAAAGCGCAAATAGAAGGCTGGAAAAAAGTGACCAAACGCGTGCATAATAAAGGCGGAAAAATATTCATACAATTATGGCATGTAGGACGTATTTCACATCCTGATTTTCATGATGGCAAGTTGCCATTAGCGCCATCCGCAATCAATCCGAATCGAAAATCATACACGCCAGATGGTTTCAAAGATACGGTCACACCACGCGAAATGACAACGGAAGATATTGACAGAACGATTCAAGATTTTGTAAATGCAGGCAAAAATGCCATGGAAGCTGGTTTTGATGGAGTAGAAGTACATTCTTCAAATGGTTATTTGTTTCATCAGTTTTTCACGAAATGTTCTAATGTCAGGACAGATAACTATGGTGGAACTATTGAAAATAGAGCCCGATTTTTCTTTGATACGCTTGACGCGATGAAAAAAGAAATACCAGAACAAAAAATTGGCGTACGATTCAATCCATCGTTGCATTCAGCAATGGCAGGAATTACTATTGATGAAGAAACGATTCCTACATTTGAATACATCATTAAAAAACTAAATGAGTACGATTTAGCATATGTACACCTTTCTGAACCCTTTTCAGATGTTTCAGAAGTTCCACATGCTGTCACAGAAATAGCAAAACATTTTAGACCTTTATACAACGGAACTTTAATGATTAACACCGATTTTACACTAGAAAAAGGAAATAATGTCATAAATGACAACGAAGCTGACTTAGTTGCTTACGGAAAATCATACATTTCCAATCCAGATTTAGTTGAACGTTTTGAAAACGGAATTGAATTGGCAGATTGGGATTCAAAAACTTTTTATACTACTGGTAAAGAAGGATATACAGATTATCCAAACTATAAATAATCAAAAAAACAGGCACTTTTTAGATATACTACAGACACGTTTACAAGTTACTTTTCAAAAAAAATCAAAAAAAAATCAATTAATTCCTTGTAAATCAAATTAATGGTACCATCTTTGAAGTGTTAAATACTATAAATAAATTAAATTACATTACAATGAGTAAAGGAACAGTAAAATTCTTCAACGACACTAAAGGTTTTGGATTCATCACTGAAGAAGGATCAGGCAAAGAACACTTTGTACACATTTCAGGATTAATTGATGAAGTTCGCGAAGGTGACGAAGTTGAATTTGACCTTACAGAAGGAAGAAAAGGTTTAAACGCAGTAAACGTAAAAGTTATCTAATATATATTTTACCTTTAAAAAAAAGTCTATCACTTCACAGTGATAGACTTTTTTCATATCTACCATTATGACACATTTAAAACAGAATTAAACTATTCTTTTTTATTATGTAACAAACAAAGTTTATCTTTATGGTATTATTAACCCATTATAAAAACACAATTTAAAGATTCGAATGGCTAAATCGCAACAAACATTTAACAAATCAGAAAAAGAAAAAAAGAGATTAAAGAAGAGAGAAGAGAAGCGTAAAAAAATGGCTGCGCGAAAAGCCGAAGCAAAAGAAAGTGGTAAAAAAGGAATTCAATTTGCATATGTAGATCACAATGGAAACCTAACAGATACGCCGCCTGATCCATCACAGAAAGTAGAAATAGAAATTGAATCTATTGAAGTAAGTATTCCAAAAACACTAGAAGGTGAAAAGGAAGAAGTAGATCCAGTTCGCAAAGGAAAAGTATCATTTTTTGATTCTTCGAAAGGCTTCGGATTCATTATCGATGCCGAAAATAATGAAAAATATTTCACGCATGTAAGCGGAATTATTGACACAATTACAGAAAATGACAAGGTAACTTTTGAACTTGAACAAGGAAAAAAAGGACTGAATGCTGTAAAAGTTACTTTAATAAAATAATAAACAAAGTATATAATTTACCAAAAAAGCATTTATCAGTGTATAAAAATATATTGATAAATGCTTTTTTTATGTTTTAAAATTAACTAGCGCAAACACTTCGTTTTAACAATACATATTCTCCCGCATTTTTAAAATCTCTGATCGAAGAACCTACATAACGTTTAAAGGTTTTTGACAAATGACTAGCATCTGTAAAACCTAAATCGTCAGCAATTTCAGAAATGGTAAAATCTGAGTTTAGCAACCTAATTTCTACAAGTTTTAACTTTGCTTTGATGATGTATTCTCGCAACGACATGTGAATTTGTTTCTTAAAATATTCACTCACATACGTTGATGACATTGAAAAAATATCCGCCAAATGATCAACTTTTAAATAGGCTGGTTTATCAAGATGTTCATTAATATAAGTAAGCATTTTGTGAATACGATCGTCATTAGAATCTTGTGAAACTTCATGAAAACTACCTTTTTTAATATTCCGAATCAAAATCTCCAAAATACTAGTCATAAGGCTTTTAATCAATGAAATAGAAGTATCTCCATAACTTCTAGTTTCTTCCAAAATAATTGTTATCAAGCGTTCTATATGATTTCGATCGGAATCATTTACAATAATATCACCTGGCAATTGATTGTAATTAGAGAGAATATAAGAAGCTTCTTTATACCAAACATTTCTATCAATTGCATTGCGATGTACATCCTTAAAAAAGGAATCTGTAAACTTTAAAAAAACAAACTTTGAAGGAGTTTCAATATGAAAAGAGTGGCATTTTAATGGAGGTAACAAAAACATACTTCCTTTGTTATACTCGTACTCGTTATAATTGATACATTGTGTTCCTTTCCCTTCTTTAATCAACACAAATTCAAAAAAATTATTCTTTACTGGACGTTGTTTCCATTCAGACAATTCAATTTCTTGTATTTCAAAAGGTTTGTATGACTCTAATACTTGCATTTTTAATCAAATTTTAAACAAAACTAGATAAAAAAGAGATATCTAATAACATTATTAGCTTATTAACCTCTAAAAATACCAAAATACCCTTTTTAAATACATAAAGCTATGGTGTTAACTAAACTAATTTTGTAGTAAGAAATTTAAAAACTAAAAAATACACGATATGAGTCAATTAACAATTGTTGCTAGAATCCTAGCAAAAGAAGGGAAATCTTCATTCATCAAAGAAGAATTATTAAAACTAATAGAAATTACACGTGCTGAAAAAGGTTGTATTAACTATGATTTGCATCACGATAACGAAAACGAAAATTTGTTCTTGTTTTATGAAAACTGGGAAAACCGCGAATTATGGCAACAACATATGCAAAACGATCATTTAGCAGCCTATATGAAAGCTACTGATGGCGCTGTAGAATCATTTGAATTAAACGAAATGACACCAATAGGTTAATTATATAATTAGGATGAAGAAAATAACGATATGCGCACTGTTAATAGGAATAATATACTCTTGTGAAAATCCTACAAAACAAACAGAAGGAAAAAAGATACAAGTATCACAATCTATAGACAAGATTGTCAATCCAACAAATAAAGTAATTCTAAGTTCTGAAATTATTTGGGAAAAATTAAATCCTGCTCGAGGCAATCAAAGTCCGCAAGCTGGTACTATTTGGGGAGATAGAAAAGGTACTGTTGCTACTGGTTTTTTAGCAAAATTTGTAGATGGTTTTTCTTCTCCACCACATATTCACAATGTAACCTACAGAGCTGTTGTCATTAAAGGATTAATCCATAATGATGATGAAAATGCAAAACATATGTGGATGCAACCTGGAAGCTTCTGGACACAACCCAAAGGTGAATCTCACATCACAGCTGCCAAAGGTGAAGAAAACATTGCCTATGTAGAAATTGATCACGGACCATATTTGGTAAAACCAAAGAGTGAAGCTTTTGATAATGGCGAAAGACCTGTGAATATTGATGCTTCAAATATTGTATGGTTAGATGAGAACAAATCAAATTGGATAAAAAATAAAAACGCTAATATCAGTTTTCTGTGGAAAAATAAAAATTTACAAGGCTTATTTGTAAAACTTCCAAAAGGATTTAAAGGAAACCTAGTAAATAACGGAACAACTTTTCATGCAGTCATTATTCAAGGAAATCTAACATATACAATGCCAGTAGATGGAGAAATAAAACAATTGGATGCAGGAAGCTATTTTTCAACAACGGATAAAGCAATTCACACAATTTCAAATGATACAGAACAAGCTGTTGTAATTTACATAAGAACAGATAATTCTATCAACATAAACTAAGAAAAAGATAATGAAAGCAATAGGATATAAAAAATCATTGCCAATAGACAATGAAAACTCTCTACAAGATATTGAATTACAAACGCCAAAAGCTACAGGTAAAGATTTACTAGTAGAAGTAAAAGCTATTTCTGTAAATCCGGTGGATTATAAAATTAGACAAAATGTAACTCCAGAAAATGACGAATGGAAAGTCATTGGTTGGGACGCAGCAGGAATTGTAACAGCAGTAGGCGAGGAGACCAGCTTATTTAAAGTTGGAGATGAAGTATATTATGCTGGCGATTTAACTCGTTCAGGAAGCAATGCGCAATTCCAATTGGTAGATGAACGCATTGTTGGGAAGAAACCAAAAAGTTTATCTTTTGGAGATGCCGCAGCATTACCACTAACATCATTAACGGCTTGGGAACTGTTGTTTGACAGAATGCAAGTTTCTACAGAAGATCCAAATAAAAGTATTCTAGTCATTGGTGCTGCTGGTGGTGTAGGATCGATCATGACTCAATTATTGAAACAATTGACTAAATTAACGATCATTGGCACAGCTTCTCGCGAAGAAACAACAAATTGGTTAAAAGAATTGGGCGCACATCATGTCATCAATCATAGAAATAAGTTGAGTGACGAATTTAAAACGTATAAGCTGCCACAACCAGATTATATAGTTAGTCTGAATGCAACCGGATTACACAAAGATGAAATCGTAAAAATTATCAAACCACAAGGTAAATTTGGTTTTATAGATGATCCAAAAGGCGGATTTAATATCATGCCATTTAAAACTAAAGCAGTTTCTACTCATATAGAATTTATGTTTACACGTTCTATGTTTCAAACAGACGACATCATAAAACAACATAATATTCTCAATGAAGTTTCAAAACTAATTGATGCGGAAACTATCAAAACGACAGTTGGAGAACATTTTGGTAAAATTAACGCTGAAAACATTAGAAGAGCACACGCTTTGTTAGAATCTGGTAAAGCAAAAGGGAAAATCGTACTTGAAAATTTTTAATAATAAAATTATGTCTTATTACTCAGTTTTAGATGTAACACCAACATCACAAGAATGGATTGAAGCATACGTTGCTGAATCAGGAAAAATTGTAGCCAAACATGGAGGAAAATACCTTGCAAGAACAGCTGCACACGAGCAAATTGAAGGAGATGAACGAGCTTCTGCATTGCGTATCATTCTAGAATGGCCATCAAAACAAGCAGCTTTAGACTTTATGAATGATCCAGAATATGTGCCACATTTACAAGCACGTACCAAAGGTTCTGTAAGTCATCATTATTTGATTGAAGCCAAAGATGATTTAGCATAAACTAACATGCAAACCTCTAAGAATATCTTGGAGGTTTGTAATGTAATTAATAATTATAGATGTATACTTTTGAACAAATAAATCGCGGATATAACAACGTTTTTAAAGCAAATCAACTCAGTATTGGTTTGGTTGTTCCTATTGAAAACTATGCGCAAAATTCCGTGCCAAGCATGAAAGATCACGTAAAACGTGTGAAACTTGCTGAAGCATTAGGATTCAAAGCAATTTGGTTACGAGATGTTCCTTTTCATGTACCGTCGTTTGGTGATGCTGGGCAAACCTTTGATCCATTTACGTATTTAGGATATTTGGCAGCACAAACTTCAGATATTGCTTTAGGTGTCTCAAGTATAGCCTTGCCATTACATCATCCTGTGCATGTAGCAAAATCAGCAGCTACCATTGATCAATTATCAAATGGAAGGCTAATTCTAGGAATAGCTTCTGGTGATCGCTATGAAGAATATCCTGCGATGAATATAAACTATGAAAATCGTGGTGAACTTTTTCGAGAAGCATTTCAATACATTCGAAACGCACAAAAAGAATTTCCTTCGTTAGAAACGAAAGCATTCGGAAATTTACAAGGAACAGTTGATATCTTGCCAAAAGCTACGCAACACAAAATTCCAATGTTAGTTACTGGTTTTAGCCAACAATCGCTACAATGGAACGCAGAAAACGCAGATGGCTGGATGTATTATCCAAGAGACACAACACAACAACAATACAGAATAGCAGAATGGCGATCCATTATTGCAGAAACTCACAACCATAGCAAACCATTTTTACAACCATTATATATTGATTTGCATGAAAACGACGATTTTAAACCACAGCCAATTCATTTAGGTTTCCGAATAGGAGCAAAGTATTTAGTCTCGTATTTACAGCATTTACAAGATATAGGAGTGAATCATATTGCTATAAATTTACGTTTCAATTCAAATGCTATAGAAAAAACTTTAGAACGCTTAGCAAAAACTATTTTACCAATATTTCACGAAAACACAACAGAAAACAACACAACAAACATATGAAAAAGACAATCATCATTACAGGTAGTACAGATGGAATTGGAAAACTAACTGCTACAAAACTCGCAAAGGAAGGACATGAAGTTTATATTCACGGAAGAAATGAAGAAAAACTTGCAAAGGTAATTTCAGAAATAAAAACAGCTTCAAACAATTCAAATATCAAAGGATTTGCAGCAGATTTATCTACAGTTTCAGCTGTAAAAAAATTAGCAAAAGAAATCATTTCTAAAGTTTCTAAAATTGACGTATTGATCAACAATGCTGGAGTTTATAACAGTCGAATTAGCAAAACCTCAGATCATATAGACATGCGATTTGCAGTGAATTATTTTGCTCCCTATGTATTAACCAATGAGCTTTTATCTCTTTTAGAAAAGTCAGAGCAAGCACGAATTGTCAATTTAAGTTCAGCGGCACAGTCACCAGTTTCCTTAGATGCGCTAGCAGGTAACACTTCTATAACTGAACAAGCAGCGTATGCAGAAAGTAAACTTGCCTTAACAATGTGGAGTTTTTATTTAGCAGAAAAACAACTAAAAACCCAAGTGATTGCGGTAAATCCTGGATCACTTTTAAATACAAACATGGTCAAAGAAGCTTTTGGTACGCATTGGTCTTCTGCTGATAAAGGCGCAAATATCCTTTACGATTTAGCTGTTTCTGATCAGCATAAAAACGTTACAGGAAAATATTTTGATAATGACAAAGGAAGTTATGGAAATGCACATGCAGACGCGTACGACAAAGAAAAAATTCAAAAATTAATCGGAAAAACAGAAACTATTTTAGCTAATTTTTAATGTAATTTTCTCGATACTATAGTTGCCGGCAAAAATTTAACATAAAAACAAGTCGTAATTTATAAATACAGTAGCATTCATACGGTAAAGCCTACTATATCACACTGTATCCGTAATTTAAAACAGTATATTTGGTTCATCTCATCAAGCTTATTTTGAACCATATTTACTGACAACGAATGCAAACAATTCAACTACTGTTAAAAAACCTGTTTTGGAGATTTTTACTATTATTCATCCTATTCTATATTGTTCCATATGATTTAGGATATTCCATCACAGATAAAGCTTCTGAACTCACTATTTGGGATACACCAATCATGTGGATTGGAGAAACATTTTATAATTGGGAATTTCAGCTAGATCGTTTGTATAAAGGATATGATTCCAAATTTGAATTTTGCAGATACATCTTTGTATTCTTTGTAGCCACAATCGGAACGTTGCTTTGGCTTCTTATTGATAAATTCCTTCAAAAAGAATACACTAACAAGCTAAAAATCATCACACAAACAATTCTCCGTTACCACTTAGGGCTTACATTGATTAACTATGGACTCGCTAAAATTTTCATGTTACAGTTTGGTACTATTGGAATTGATACGATGGAGCAAACCATAGGTGGATTGACAGGAATGACCTTTATGAGTCATTTTTACAGTTATTCGCAAATTGTCATACCATTTTCTGGTTGGCTAGAATTTATAGGTGGAATTTTATTACTATTTAGAAGAACTACCTTTTTGGGCGCAATACTACTTATTATTGTCATGGGGAATGTAGTATTAATGAATTGGGATTTTGGTTTTACAGTAACAATGTATGCTACTTTGCTATTTTGTTTACTATTGATGCTTATCAGCACACAACTAAAAAGCTTACTTAATTATGTAGTGTTAAACAAAACAACACAATCAGAAGCATACAAACCATTAGTAAACAGTAAAAAGATTCGAATCATTTTTAAAGTAGCTTTAATAAGTTTGGTTGGATACTTTTACATTCAAGAATACAGCGATAAAATAACCGAATACAAAACAAATAGATATGCTTGGTTTACGAACTTACAAACGGTAGAAACCTTTGTCGTCAACAACGATACTTTAGCTTCAACAACGAGTAAAAACAAATCCGAAGCGTGGAAAAAGATCACTTTTAATGGTTTTTCTTCATATCCTGAATCTTTCGAAGTTATTACAGAAAAAGGAAGTTACGAACGCTTTAAATTTGAAATTGACTCTACTACAAAAATCATTCGTTATCGACCGTTTTTTGATAAAACACAAGATTGGAGTGAGTTAAAATACAAAAAGACAGACAAACGCAAATATACTTTTGAAGGTATTTATAAAAAAGATACCATTTCTGTAACTACAAAAGCCAAATATCTAAATGATTATATTTTAATGTATTACAGAGGAAAATTACTCTTTGATGATTACTAAAAGGTTCGCTAAAAAAGAGTGAAGCTTCCAAAAGTCCTGATAATATTTATATATTTGAATTTCATCAATGATCAAACCATATGAACAATTCATTGCTATTCTTTGTATGCTCAATTGGCGTATTTAATGGATTCATAGCAAGTATATACTTTTTATTTTTCAGTAAGCAAAAACGTGTTCAAAATTTCTTTTTTGGCTTATTGCTGTTGTTTTTATGTATTCGAATTGGAAAGTCTGTTTACACAATTTTCACTCCGCGAGAAGAGCGTAATCTTTGGATTCTACAAATTGGTTTATCTGCCTGTTTTTTAATTGGAGCTTCAGTCTTTTTCTATGTAAAATCTTCCATTGAAAATAGAAAAACAATTTCAAAATCATGGAAAATTCACGGAACATTGCTGTTATTGGTCATTTTAAGTACTGGAATTATCATACCATATCCATATTACAAAGAGCTTTGGGCAAACTATGTCGTGCAATGCATTTATGTAGTTTGGGGAATCTATCTGGCACTTTCCATTTATCTTTTAAAAGACATTATAAAGAAATATTTTCAAAAAGATATTCGTTGTACGACTTCTGAAATTTGGCTACTTATTCTAGTATTGGCAAATGTGCTCATTTTTACAGCATACATGATCGGTTATTTCTTTTTATACTATGTGGGAACAATTACGTTTTCAGTGGTTTTTTATGCACTATTAATTTTTCTAATATCTAAAAAGAATCGAGATACAATTTTTCAAAATATTCCAGAAAAGTATCAGGCGAAAAAAATTGAAAAATCGGAAGAAGATGAATTAATTTCAGCGCTAAAAGATGCAATGAAAGCACATCAATTTCACAAAAACACCAACATAAAACTAAACGATATTGCCAAGGTTTTACACATTTCTTCTCATAAATTATCACAATTATTAAATGATAATCTTGGAAAAAACTTTGCATTGTTTATAAATGAGTATCGAGTAGCAGAAGCAAAGCAATTATTACAAGAAAACAATCAATTCACCTTAGAATCCATTGGTTTCGAAGCTGGTTTTAGTTCAAAATCAACATTTTACGCAACCTTTAAAAAATTAGTTGGAAAAACACCTGCAGCCTTTAAAAAAGAACTACAGTAGTCTGAATTTGTACAATTTTATAATTCTGGACACTTGAATTATAAACAATCACTCCATTTATAAGCTGTTTTTAGATGTTTGATCAAATCAAAAAAATCAAACACATGAAACAGTACATTTTTATCTTTATTTCGCTTTGTGCGATACAACTTTCTACAGCACAATCTGAACATGCTTCGGTAGAAAAAACTCTGCAAAAATACATGCATGGAAGTTCCTATAATGAATTGGAAATGCTCGTAAGTGCGTTCACAGAAAATGCTACTTTATATCTTACAGGAAGAGATGGCAATTTTAAGCGTTACACTCCTAAAGAATATGCAGGTTTTTTTAAAAATAAAGAAAAAGGTGCGTTCAACGGTCGTGACGCAAAAGTACTGTCTGTTGAAATCATCAATGATATTGCTATGGCAAAAGTAGAAATTGCAGGACCAAAGCGTAGTTGGGTATATATCGATTTATTTCTCTTGAAAAAGATTGAAAAAGAATGGAAAATTATTAGTAAAACAGCGACTCGAACAGAAGACAATTCGAAGCAATAATTCATCGAAAAAAATCAGAAAACAATCAAAAATAAACAGATGAGATATATCCTTGGATTCCTTTGTTTGTGTAGTTTTATGAAAAGTTTCGCACAAAACAATACAATACCATTTATAGAGACAACAATTACCATTGATGGACAGTTTGATGAAGCTGTTTGGCAACAAGTATCTGAACACACAGGATTTTACAACTATTTGCCTACAGATATTGGATTAGCGAAAAATCAAACTTCTGTAAAACTTTTTCATAATGGCGAATATTTATATGTTCGTGCAATTTACAATGACACTACAACAGAAACTCGTGTAAACACCTTAAAAAGAGATGTTTCAATAGCTTTTAGTGATGCTTTTATTATGGTTTTAGACACACAAAATCAAGAGCAAAACGGATATCTATTTGCCATAAATTCTCTTGGAAATCAAACAGATGGACTTATTGGTCGTGTAAATAGTGGCTATAATCTCAATTTTAGTTGGAACGCTATTTGGGAATCAAAAGCAGTATTAAACGAAAACAAAAAACAATACGAACTGGCGATTCCGTTGAAAGCTTTAAACTTCAACAAACAAAATCCTGTATTTGGTGTTCAATTTTATGTAAGAGATATTAAAAATAATTCTTGGACAATCTTGAAGAATGTAAAACGAAACTATGCCAATTTAGACCTTCGATTTACAGAAAAATTCACCGTTGAAAATCTACCCGACATTACAACTTCTCGTTTTGTATTAACGCCTTCCATCACAACAAATTATCAAGAAAACGTAGCAACTAAGAATAATGAAACCTCATTTACACCTAGTATAGATTTGCAATACAATGTGACATCTTCTTTAAAGTTAGATGCTACAATCAATCCAGATTTTTCTCAAATCGATGTAGATCAACAAGTAACAAATTTGACACGTTTTGCGATATTTTTTCCAGAACGAAGAAATTTTTTCTTAGAAAATGCAGATCTATTTTCAAACTTAGGTGTCGATGGTGTAAATCCGTTCTATTCCAGAAGAATAGGAGCTGAAAGTGATATTCAATTTGGATTAAAACTCTCTGGAAATATCGCACCAAAAACGAGAATTGGTGTATTAAATGTGCAAACAGATCAAGAAAACGATATTGCTTCGCAAAACTTTACGGCGCTAGTTGGAGAACAACAATTATCTAAAAATTTTACAGCGACAGGATATTTGATTAATAGACAACAAACAGATCAATTTGAGTTCATAAATGATTACAATCGCGTTACAGGAATCAATTTAAATTACAAATCAGATAACAACAAATGGATTGGAATTGCCAATGTCGGGAAAAGTTTTAACGACGAATTTAATGATAAAAACAATTTCTATAATCTTGGAATTTGGTATAATCAACGTGGTTTAGAATGGAATGCAGGTATCAAAAAAGTGGAGAAGAACTATTTGACAGATGTTGGTTTTACACCGCGTTTATTTAATTATGATGCGATTAATGATGTTGTGGTTCGTGAAGGATATACGCAAGCGAATGCAGGTTTAGAATATGAAAAGTTTTACGAAAATTCAACGTCTTTAAATTCGATTCGTTATCTAAATTACAGTAATAACACGTATTTTGATGAAACGGGAAATTTTAGTCAATCATCACATTTTTTAAATTCTGCGATATTTTTTAAGGATTTATCGGCTGTGTACTATGTATTATTTTATGATGATATCGATTTGAAATATGGTTTTGATCCATTAGGAAATGGTAATTCATTGCTTCCAGACCGTTATCGTTTTGGGCTTTTAAAAGTTGGTTACAATTCTGCAAATAATCAGCGTTTTAGGTATCGTGTCAATGTACAAAAAGGAACTTATTACAGCGGAAAACGTACTACAGCAGGAGCATATTTAAATTATCAATTATTACCATTTGCCAATTTAGAACTGACCTATGATGTGAATCATATCAATCTAAATGAATTAGGCGAAGAAACTTTTCATTTAGCACGCTTTACAAGTGAAATTTTCTTTTCAAATCGTTTAAACTGGACAACGTATATACAATACAATACGCAACAAGATAACTTTAACATTAACAGTCGATTGCAATGGGAATACAAGCCTTTATCCTATATTTATTTTGTGATTTCTGATAATTTCACACAAAATTTAGCACGTAAAGATTGGGGAATGGCGTTTAAAATGAACTATCGATTTGATTTCTAAACATTCATACTTTTGATATCATTATTCACTACAATTTCCATCAATAATGTTTTGTAGTGTTGGATTAAATTGATTGTCTAATACATTAAAAACAGGCAATTCAGGATTGTCTACCAAAGCTGTTTGTAAAGAACAATAATTTGTCAGCATGGTATTTCCAGAAACAAAAAGTCCGTCTTCAAGTGCTGATAAGCGTTCTAAAGCAGCTAATGACGTTAGGTTTGGATTATCAACTATATTCAAGTTAGAAATACCGACAATAGTTTCTAAACCTGCTAAAGAAGTTAATCCTGAATTGTTAATTGTAACTAAATGCAATGATTGTAATGAAATACTACCAAATGCTTCAATAGAAGTCAAAGATGGATTATTAAACAACGAAATTACGCCGCCATTCAATACAACTTGCCCAATGACAAATGAATTTCCAGAAATTGTTTTCAATCGATCTAATCCTTCTAAAGAAGTGATGTTTTCATTATTATTCATGATAAAGCCAGCAACAACTGATAAACTTGACAAACCATCTAAAGAAGTTAACATCGGATTATTTTGAATTTCAATTTGTTGTGTGACGTTAATAATTGTTTGTAAAGGAGTCAAATCTGTAATATCAGAAGGAACTGGTGTATGATCATCAGACGCACGATCTCCGATACTTAAAAAACCATCAATCACATTATAACCTTGTGCGCCAATGGCATCAACATCAGCTTGTGACTTTAAAATAATATTTCCTTGATGTACAATTAGTGGCAAAGGCTGCACGTCATTATCAGAAGTACAACTCCCAAATAAAATGAGAGACCAAATAAAAGAGTAAACTATTTTTTTCATAGACAAATAATGTAATTGTTTAGTAGATGTGACATTCGCAAAATGGTTGCGTTTATGAACTTAAAAATCACTTTTTTTAACAATTCATAGATACAAATTTCAACAGATTTGTGATAAAACAAACATCGTTAAAAGAGGTTTAAAATTATCATTTAAAAATGAAAACAAGATCGTACATTTGCAACTTTATCATTTGTACATGAAGCCAAAATCGTCAAAAATTCTCATCATTCTAGCATTTTTTGCCATTTATATTATTTGGGGAAGTACCTATTTATGGAATAAAATTGCTGTTACTGAACTGCCGGCATTTTTTTTGGCTTCGTTCAGATTTCTATGTGCAAGTACCTTAATATTTGCTATTGCGATAATTTCAGGTAAAAAGTTAAGTATTACCAAATCACAATTCAAAAATTCTGTATTTGTTGCCTTTTTATTCATGGTTTCTGGTAATGGACTTTTTGTATGGGCTTTGAAATATGTTGATAGCGGTTTTGCTGCTTTATTAGCTTCTACACAACCATTATTTGTATTACTATTAATGCGTTTTATTGATCATAAAAAAATGAAACCTAAGTCTATTATTGGTGTAGCTTTGGGAATTTTTGGAATGTATTTATTGGTCAGTCAGCGTGAGTTGGTAACAAATGGTGATACACTCATTGGAGTTTTACTCATTTTTACATGTGTAATTGGCTGGAGTTACGCGAGTGTATTTGTTTCGAAAGCTGATTTACCTAAAAATCATTTAATCAGTACTGGATATCAAATGGCAATTGCTTGTGTGATGCTATCCATTGTAAGTTTTGTGATAGGAGAGGAATGGAGTTCTCCGCTAAACTGGAGTACAAATGTACAATGGTCTATGTTTCTACTGATCATTTTGGGAAGTTTGGTCGCCTTTACTGCGTTCAATTATTTACTAAAAGAAGTTTCTACTGAAAAAGTAGCTACATCTTCATATGTAAATCCTGTGGTAGCATTGCTTTTGGGTTGGTATGTATTAGATGAACAATTAACTACACAGTCTTTAATAGCCGCTTCAATATTATTAATAGGCGTGTATTTTATCACTTCTAAAAAGTAATTCTGACAACATTAATTAGGAAATAAGTTGAAATTTAATTTCTATACTTTCCAAGAAAATTTTATCGTTGTTCCTTCATCTTTTTCAGATTCAACTGTGATGATTCCACGATTTTCAGAGATGATCTTTTTTACAATCGATAAGCCAATTCCTGTACTTTCAATTTCTGTATCAAGATTTAACTGACTAAACATTTCAAAGATTTTTTTATGATATTTGGTTTCTATTCCTGGTCCGTTATCACGAATAGAAAATATAAATTCATCATCATCTTTTATAAAAGAAACATCAATAATAGCATGCTCTTTGTCGTTATGCTTGATAGCATTCGAAATTAAATTTTGAAAAACATGATCTAACTCTATTTTATTAGCATAAATTTCAGCGTCTTGCTTGGGAAGATGGATCGTATGCTTCTTTTGAGTGTTGATTACATTGACAATTTCGCTCAATAAAGCATTAATACTGAACGTTTCTTTGCGTTTTTGCCCTTTCGTCACTTTAGAATATTCTAAAAGTCCATTAATCATTGCATACATTTTGGAAGCTCTATCTTTAAGCGCTTGAAAATGATGCTGTACTTCTTCATTTTGAGCTGTATCAAGTTCTTCTTCAATAAAAGAAACTAACGTATGCATTGCTACCAAAGGAGCTTTTAAATCGTGAGAAACAATATGATTAAAATTATCTAACTCTGCATTTGTTTTCTCTAGATGATGTAAATTTTCTTTTAATTCTAGGTTTACCTTAGAAAGTTCATTTGATTTTAATGAAATCTCTTTCTTCTGTTCAAGAGCAAATTCTTTCGCTTTTTCTAGTTCACGGAATGAATCCGAAAAGCGTGTCATTAACAACATAGAAAGCAATATAAATGTAAAAATATAGCCAAAGTTTACATATACGATTGCATTGACATTCTCGCCTAAAAATAGAAAGATATGTGCTGTAAATACTATAGAACCTAGCAACATACTTACTAAAAGCAAAATTGATTTTTGACGTTCGCCAGTTATGATTGCTCTAATGATTACATAAAATACATAGATCAAATTGACAATCATTGAGATAAAAAATGGCATTATTATCTTTGTAAAGTATGGTCTTGGTAGAAAAATAACGAGCAAAGCCAGTATATAAAAACCATACACGAGTATTTTAGAATATATTTTATGTGTAAAGTCAATGAAAATAGTATTAAAAAATAGGCTCGCCATAAGTCCGGCTAAAAATAATGACACATATTCAATCTTCGTCAACATGATCCAACTTACTGATTCAAAGAGTTCTGCAAAAGGTGCGTATCGATCACTTAACGCCATGTAGGCAAGAGAAATACAGAGAATGGCAAAATGGAGTACAGCACGATCTTTATTCCAATAAAATAAAAAGAATAGTAAAAAGAATAGTCCTATAAAGCTCAGACTACCAATAAAAATCATATCTGCCACAATTCGTTTTGACTTTTTTGCTTGAAGATATTTACTTGATGCAATTAACAAAGGTTTACTAATTCCGCCTTTACTGTGATAAAAGTTGGCGACTTGTATTACAATCTCGAACTCTGTTTCATGATCATCTAAGGAAACTAATTGTGAATAACGTCTGTGAAGTGTTGTTTTTCTTGAAGTTCCTACCTGTCCAATTTCATCAATAAATTTCCCGTTAATCCATAATTTAGAAGCAGCATATGCGGCAGGAATGTACAAGGAAACATTAGGACGTTCTTCAGGAATCGACACTTTTAATCGATAGGTAGCATATCCAAAAGATGGTAATTTTTCAGTTTCTGTAAGCTTAAAATTTGTCCAATTACTTAACGAAACCTTTTTGTACTCTTGTGTTGTAAAATTTCCTGGTGTTATGAGTTGATTCCAATAAAATTCCCAATCATTTTCAAGAACAACTTCATTATCTTCATAAAAATCAACACTTTGTATCTCAGAAACTTGAATTTCTCTTGATTGTGTAGAAGCAAATACACTCGGAATTGCATATAGGAAGAAGACTAAACAGCATACAAATTGTATGTTTTGTTTAGCAGAAAGCCATTTATCAATCAGAAGAATACTTTTGAATAAATTCATATTATAAAAAACCAAAATAGGTAATATATATGACTTTCAAAAATTTAGCGTTGTTTGATGTGTTTATGAAAGTAAGAATCATCATTAAAAACAAAAACCTGAACAAATTTAGAATTGCTCAGGTTTAATATTATTTTTTTGATTAAAGTTAAAGAACTATTCTTCTTCGGTAGCAAGTATATCGGCTAGTTCTAAGTCTTCATCCATATCAGTACGTACTGGCACAGAATCTTTCAATTCCATAAATCTTTTTAAATGTTTTGTATTTTCTTCTTCACCAGTAAAATAAGGAAATACATCCATGATTGGAGATTCTGAAATCGCCGGAATTGTATATTCTGCCATCGTATCTTTCATCGCACTCATTGTGTTTTCATACGCTTCTTTGACATCATTTCCTTGAATTAATAAATACTGATTCGTTTTACGTTCTTTTCCACTTTCTTCATCAAACGCAATCAAAGAAACTTTACACTTAAACCATCTGTCTGAATTCTCAAACGGATGTATTTCTGCATAGTTTGCGACTTTAATATTAGTAATTTTGATTTCTTCGCCTTCTCTTAAATACGCTGCCATTTCTTCCGTGATTCTACTTTCAGCTTCTGTATACGAAATAGCATCTACCAAAAACGGTTCTGTTTTTAGTTTTTGTTCACCTGTAACTTCATCTAGTTTTCTATACTTTACTTTGCATTCATACCAAGTTGCGCTCATAATCTTTTTTGTTTTAAGGATGCCAAATATAAAATTTCCTTTCAGGTGAAAACCTTAAAAACAAGAATAAATATTCACAATTTAAAGCCTTAAAATGCAGTTATTTTAATATGAGGAAGTTAGTGCTAAAAATGCTTTTAAAAACGATATCCAATTCGCAACGAAGCATCGAATGAAAAATGAACATTTCCGCTATTGCTTTTGTCAAAACCAAGTCCGCCACCAATTCCGACTTCATAATTAAAATGTTTCCCAATATTTCTTCTCATTCCCCAAGTAGTAACGGCTAACACATGCGAGAGATCGGATTCTCTAGCTGCTTTGGTACTATGAAGATGATATCGAGTTTTTAGTGAGATATAATCTCCGCTATTTCCATCAATTCTTTTTCCTTTCTCTAAACGATTTTTCAAATTGTAATACAAACGAGGTTCAAAAGTGAATGTAGGTCGTATATTGTTTGAATTTGGACCTGCCAAACCGATTTCACTACGAAAGGCAATCTGATTTGTAATTTTAAATTCATTGTGTATCCATACACCTAACAATCCGGTTTGAATACCGAAAACTGATTTTTCTACAGATGCTTCTTTTGTATCTGTATTTTGAGAAAATCCGATATAAGAACTCATTAGGAATAAGGTTGCAAAAACTACTTTTGTCATTTTTATATTTTTTTGATTCATGTCGTAAAAGTAGAGTTGTCAAAAAAATAAAAGACTGATTTTGCTAGGGAAGAAGTGCTTAAACGTTGCTAGTTTACGAATCAGGACGTTTTTGAAGCTTTCTGTAAGCTCCTGGCGACATTCCTAAGCTTGTATTAAATGTTTTGTAAAAAGCACTCTTGGATTTAAAACCAGCTTCCATACCAATTGCTTCTACAGAATATTTATTAAACATAGAATCATGAAGTAGATTTTTGGCAGATTCCACACGATATGTATTTACAAATTGAATTACACTTTTATCCGTTTCTTGATTTATAATTTTTGATAGATATCCTTCACTAATATTTAACCGATTGGCTAAATCTAACCTGCTTAAGAGTGGATTTTTATACAATTCTTCTTCTTGCATCAAACGATACAATTCTGTTAATACTTTTGATGCTCTATTGTGATCTACTTTTTTAGGTGTTTGCAGATTTACCTTCATTTTCTTTGCTACTAAATATCTGTGAATTTCCTCTTTTTGGATGATTAACTGTAATTTAAATACTCCATAGTATAAAATCCACCATGAAAAAAAGGAAAGTGTCATCAACAACAAAGCTGTAAAATATTCTGATTCAAAAAGGTAAAACTCTACACTTGATATAAACCACATGATCATTATGAAAATAAAGAAAAAGTTTAATCGTAATAACCAGTGTTTTTTATCACTTGAAACAGACGATTTCTTTATAAGATTTCTTCCCCAAAAGATTAAAAATAGATTAAAAACAAAGGAAGAATTATCCAAGAAAAGCAATACTAAATCATCTAAATTTAGATCATAAAAAAAAACAAGAGTTTCTATCACCAAGGAACATACAAAAGGTAGATACAACCATTTATACCAATTTTTTGTAAGCAATACATTTTCAATCTGAATTAAAAAATATGTAAATAATGTAACTGCAAATACATATTCTAATGTTGGGTTGTTTAAAAATTCTAAAATAGTATCTTCTATACCAATACTTCCCAATAATGTGAAGCTAGTAAGCAGAAATAATGCTAAAGAAAGGTAATTATTTGCCCGACTTTTATAAAAAGATATGGTGACTAATGAGATACTTATAAAATATCCTACTATTGCGCTAGCAAGAATGGCAACATTTAATATGGCTATACTCAATCTTTAGAGGAGTTAGTTAGGTTTTGTATTTAATCTGTCTTTTTTAAAGATGCAATGATAACGACAGTAATTATAAAATATTTCGTTCTGTATGAAATCTGTAGCAATACTATCAAGTAGCATTTCTAAAAAACAAGCGTGTAAATATATCTACTTTTCTTTCTTTTCTAAAAAAGTGATTGCTAAAAGTTTCTTAATGAAATTGGTGTTGGGTTACTTTTTACAAAAACGATGTCTACGTTTCGTAAATTAGAAATATAGTAGGAAAGTGGAATGATTCAGAATTTAAGTGAGCATTTTATACTTTAGCTAAAGCTTCCAATTTTTTAAAAACAACAACCTTATACATAGCACTTACAGGCACTTTTTTGTCTTCAATTGCTACATTGGTTTTGCTCACTTTTGAAACTCTACTTAAATTGGCAATGTATGATTTATGTGTACGTTGGAAGTTTTCTGATAATAATGTAGTGATATTAATGAGTGTTTCAGAGATCAGGTACATTCTAGAATCGGTAAATATTTTTAAATAATTTCCAAAACTCTGAATGTATAAAATCGAATTAAAAGAAACATTAACTGGCATGCCATCATGCTTTATTTGAAGTTCTTCTGTAACAGTATTTTTTTTAGTCTCTATTATGTTTGAAGCTGAAACTTTGTTGATTGCTTTTAAAAAGCGTTCAAGCTTTATAGGTTTCAATAAATAATCTACAACACCGTAATTATAACTTTCTAATGCATACTCAGAATAAGCAGTAGTTAAAATAACTTTTGGTGGTTTTATCATAGAACGTAAAACTTCCATACCATTAAGTTCAGGCATTTCGATATCAAGAAAAATAAGTCCAATTTCATTTTGCTGCGTAAAATTGATAAATTCGATTGGATTTCCTGTGCTGATAACTAATTCGAAGTTGTCTATTTTAGAACAATAATCTTCTAACACTTTACGTGCAAGTGCTTCATCATCAACAATACCAACTTTAATCATTACTTTATTTTAATATTTTAAACTTGTTAAATCAATAGCTAAATTTACACGATATAGCTGCTCTTTATCGTCAATTTCTAATACATGTGAATCAAGATGTAATAGATTTAAACGTCTTCTTACGTTTTCAAGTCCCATTCCTTTTCTGTTCGATTCAGAAACCATAGAAGGTTTTGAATTAACTACACAAAAATGAAGCGTAGTATTCTTTATGGAGGCAGAAATATCAATAGTACTTTGTTCATTCGTACTTTGAGCTCCATGTTTAACAGCATTCTCTACAAAAGGAATGAGTAACATTGGTGCTATTCTTAAACCTATTAAATCGCCTTCAATTAAAAACTCAACAGTACAACGTTTACTTAGTCTTTTTTCTTCAAGTAACAAATAATTTTCAATAAATTCAAGCTCTTCTTTTAATAGAACAGTGTCTTTTTTAGAACTCTCCAATTGATACCTCATTAACTCAGAGAGTTGCATTACAAGATCTGGAGTTTCTGGCGATTGCTGTCTAGCCAACGCATAAATACTATTCAATGAATTAAACAAAAAATGAGGATTTACCTGTTCTTTTAAATAAGTAAGCTCCATCTCTTTTTGCAACTTTTCTTTCTCATCATTTTCCTTTTGGATAAGTATATTTCTCCTTACGAAAAAAACAGCCATACCAGCTCCAGTTGTATAGAGCAGAAAGAAGGATATTTTAGAAGTACCAGACCAATTATTTGTTTTTAAATAAGAAAAAATAATTATGCTTCCTATTAGTAGTATTATATATACAAAATATCGTTTCTTATCTAAAAAAAACGGAATAAGGACAAAATGATTTACCCAAATAAAGCCCATAATCATAAAAGTATAATCAAGTCCATGTAGGTAAAAAGAATAATCAGTTTCAAAATTATCTTTAAAAAACAAATTACTCAATGTTTCGAGTACAAAAACCAATAAAAAGGCTCCTATATTAAGGAGAATAGTATGCTTCAATGATTTCTTAATCATACACTCTTTTATTAAAAAAATAAAGATACCATCTATAAATACAAATCACCATAAATTCTTTACAAAAGCAAGATATCAATGACGAAATAGTTTCATCATTTAATTGTTGTGTTTGTCATCTTTAAGATTGTAAACATAGGTTATGCTATATCTTTAGTCAACATAAAATAAGAAAATTATGAAACATAATATCACAGTCTTCTTAATCATCATTCTTTTTCTATCCTGTAAAAACGAATCCAATAAAGATGTTGATGCATTGAGTAGTATAAGTCCAAAATATGAAACCTATAATTATTCTGGATTTACAAAAGAAGAGATCTACGGATTCCATAAGCGCATTTATGATGGCGGCAATTGGACCGAATACGGCGATTTGGAACGATACTTTTATTTAAACTTCTCAGAGATAAAGAAACACTCACGTATATTGAGAGCTGATACACCAAAAATTCTTGAGGAGACACCAAGAGATGATGTCAAATATTTTATTACTTCAACCGATTTAAAAAAGGGTGGAGGACTATCATTAAACGACTATGTACAGCAAGTTGAAGTTAATGGGTTAATTATTATTCATAAAGGTAAAATCGTTTTTGAAGGGTATCCAAGAATGTTTCCAACCGATTTACATATTAATATGTTAATTACCCAAGTTTTTGTAAGTACTTCAGTAGCTATTTTGGAGGATAGAGGTTTAATTGATACTAGTAAACCTATTGATTATTACTTTGATGACCTTAAAGGTTCAGGTTGGGACGGTGTTCCAGTAATCGATATTCTTTCCATGAGTTCTGGTATTGATCGTGCTCCATTGGAGACCTATGAAGCAAGCTTTGACCCAATTAAAGATTTAGTTCTTGCAAAATCTAGTAGACCTTCCGGAGCAAAATACCAATTTAGTAATGCAGATGCTATGCTATTAACATTGCTAGTTGAAAAGGTTAGTGGGCTTACCTTTCGTGATTTTGTAGAACAGGAAATTTGGAAAAAAATAGGAGCTGAACATAGCGCTCTTTTAGCGTTCAATACTAACGGAACGTCGATTTCATATACTGATGGCATGTCAACAACACTTAGAGACCTTGCCAGATTTGGTCTTGCTTTTACGCCTAGCGGTAGAAAGAGCACCAATCCATTAATTTCTGATGCACATTTATTTAAAATTCGAGATGTCAATAAAAATCTTAAAGTAAAGTCGCGACAAACTGGAGATACCATATGTAGCAGTTATCAATGGGGAGCCGTTTATGATGATGGCGATTTATATAAAGGAGCACATGGAGGGCAAGGACTTTATATATCACCTTCTAGGGATTTGGTTATTGCCTATTTCGGAACTGCCAATATTGATCGCGAAAGGAATCAACTTAATATTATATCGAGACAACTTTCTAAATCTGGATTGTTTGATCTTAAATAAAATGATCTGTAAAGCAAAGGCAAATTATATACTAACATCTACAACTTAAATAAGAAGACAACTATGAGAGTAATTAAATTATTACTATTAATCACTATTTTTTCAAATACAGCTTTTGCTCAGGAAAATAGTGTGAAAGAATTCATGTCTGATAAAGAAGGATCTTCCCTAGAATTGCCACAAATTCGAGTGATCCCCATAAAAGACACGAAGACAGAGCGAAACTATGAACTGTACATAGAACTGCCAGAAGATTATGCAGAGAATACACATAAAACCTATCCTGTCCTTTATTATACAGATGCTAAGTGGCATCTTGAAATACTATCTTCCTGCCAAGAATTTATCCTTGAAGATGTTATTCTAGTTGGAATTTCTCATCAATTGGACATTAATGAAGACCTAAAAAAAGAAGTAGGAGCGCATGTAAGTCGATTCAGAGATTACAGCTTTCGTAAATTAAATAACCCTAAAGCCCAAGCAAAATACCAATTTGGGCAAGGAGCTAAACATTTAGATTTTATTCGCGATGATGTAATTACCTATGTTGAGAAGACCTATCGAACCGATCCAAACAGTCGTACGTATTTTGGATATTCAATGGGTGGTGAATTTGGCGCTTATATATTATTGACTAAACCGGATACCTTTCACAATTACATTCTTGGCAGTCCATCGATCAAAAATGAAGTTTCGTATCTAACTGAACTTAATACAAAATTCGGACCTTACAAGGCGTCAAATAAAAAAAGTAGTCTCAAAGCAAATGTTTTTATTTCATATGGTTCATTAGAAAAAGACATGGTTAAACCTATCGAGGAATTTGTGAGTGTATTAAAAAATAGAAGAGATGACGGTTTATCTGTACTAAGAGAAGTGATTAAAGGTGAACATCAAACGGCATTTCCTATGACAGCAGTTCGAAGTGTCGCTTGGTTGTCATCCATAATGAATCATGTTTCAAGTTATAACGATGAAATTTCATTCTGGGATATTCCGCATCTTAACAATGCATTTGTCAGTACAACACCAGAAGATAGAAAAGACGGAATATTAGTTGATACATTATCGGTAAGTAACAGTGACCAAAAGGCAATTCTAAAGCTTTCTCAAGAGGTTTTTGATGGAAAACATGGGAACTATGATGCCTTACTCATTTCGCACAAAAACAAATTGGTTTTCGAATCTTATTATAAAAAAGGGCGTATCAACTTGCCACATGGACAAGCATCAGCAGTAAAAGCGTATACAAGTTTGGTTTTAGGAAGAGCCATTCAAATGGGGTATTTATCCATGGAAGACCTAGATAAACCTTTAATTAGCTTTCTAAAAGATGTTAATCCTAAAAAAATGACAAAAGGTGCTGAAAACATCACACTTCATAAAGCATTGACTATGCATGGAGGATTGACTATAGATAGAGAGAAATGGAAAGAATTTGAGAAAGATTCTGTTCGATTAAAAGGTCAAGGACTAGTACAAACATTACTTGAACAAAGTGCTCCTATAACCAACGAGTCTCAAACGTATTTGTATGGTAATTTCAACCCTATGTTAGTGATGACGGTTATTGATGCTGTTGTCCCTGGAACTGCAGAAAATTTCATTAAAACTGAACTGTTAGACAAACTCGGAATCACAAATTATAAATGGTCGACTCATATCAGTGGTTTACCAGAAGCAGGATGGCGTGTAAATATAATGTCTCGCGACATGATCAAATTGGGTAATTTGGTTCTCAACAACGGAAAATTAAACGGCGAACAGCTTATTTCTGCTGCTTATCTTGCTAAAGCTACTAGTGGCATTGTGAAACCAACTCAGGATTGGATGCCCAAAGACTATCGTTACGGCTATTTTTGGTATCAAACACTCGTAAAGGTAAATAATAAAAATTATGATGTCAGATTTGCTTGGGGCGGTGGCGAACAACGTGTAATAGTAATCGAAGAACTTGATTTAACCATTGTAATTTCTGGTCATGATGGAGAAGATAAACTCATGACTCAGATTTCTAAAATCATTATACCTGCATTTGTTAAAGATAAAATCTAATTAATCAAGAATTATAACTACATACACCTAAATTATTAAAAATAAAGCTATTATTAAATCACTTCAGTTTTAAACTAAAAAATTAGTTATAACTAAATATTTAGTTATATTTGTTTCAAACTGATTTTTTATGAAACAAATAGCAATTATTATCTCTTTATTTTTTGTGTCGCAATTAATGGCTCAATCAGTCACAAGTAAGTATTATAAGCATTTAATATTTCGAGAAACACCATATTCAAAAACAGAAGGAAGGATACAATTAACCAAAAACGAAAGTAAAAACACCAATCACTTCAAATTAGATTATGATGTTTCTAATAGGCTAATTCTTATTGAATATTTATACAAAGATAATCTTATCGAACTGAATAGAAGTGGTATTCTTGATGGGAAAAGAGCTTTAGCTTCTAAAACGAAAATTGAATACAAAACTAATTTAGAAATAAGAACATTTTATGATGTAGAGAACAAAGCTACTACCAATGGAATGGGAGTTTATAAAGAAGTGTATTCGTATGATAAAAAAGGAAAAAGAATAAGCTTAAAATTTTATGATAAAAATGATGAACCAATAAATAATAGTTGGGGAATATTTCAATACAAATGGAAACATATAGATAATAAATCTATACTAGAAACAAGAAGAAATATCGGTGGTATCAATGTATCTATGCGTCCTTATTATAAATTTTATAATGTATTGTACAAATTCAATGATAATGGAATCTTATTGTCCATGAATAATGTTGATGAAAAACTAAAGTTGATAAATGATGAATCAGGAATAGCTACAGATAAAGCAGTTTATGATGAGTATCATAATTTAGTGAGTTTCAAATTTTATAATGCAGAAAACAAACCTGTTATCGGTTCATTTTTAGGAACAGCTGGTGGATTTGTGACGTATGATGATAGTGGAAATTGCTTAAAATATGCGACAATTGATCTAGATGGAAATTTTAAAGTTGATAAAAGGAGTAACAGTGCGTATTCAAAATATAAGTTTGATCGTAGTGGTAATTTAATTGAACGTAGTAATTATGATATAAATAACAAAATACTAACGAGAAGAGGCGTTACACTTGTAAAATATATTTACAATCAAGAGAATCCAATAGCGCTATTAAAAACAGAATTCTATCATACAGAACCTACAACTATTGCTAATGATTCTATCCTTGAAAAGAAAAATATAAAGATTAGCAAAGAGAAATTGGTAGAAGATTTTAATCAATTAATTGAAACATTAAAACAACATCCTTCACCATTTGAATTTATAGAAAAAGTATCTTATGACAATTTAGTAAACGCACAAAGAGATAAGCTCAAAGATTCAATGACAATCAAAGAGTTTTATCAAATAGTTTCACCAATCGTAGCAAGTTTAGGCTGTTTACATACACGTTTAGTTGATAATCGATTCTTCAGAACACCGTATAAATATTGGTTGCCAATACTAGTTTGGTTTGAAGAAGATAAAATGTATGCCGTTAATAACTGTGTTGAAAATACAGAAATGACAGTTGGTTCTGAAATAGTAGAAATTAACGGAATATCAGCAAAAAAAATATACAATACTTTAAAAACAACAATTTCTGCAGATGCTTTTAATCAAAGTTTTTATAGAGGAGATTTGAATGTCAACTTTTTATATTACTATCATAGTTATTATGGGTTTCATCCAGAATATATAATCAAATTTAAGCCTCACAATTCTAACAAAATAATTACTACATCATTTCTTATTGATGAACCAGCTCCCAATTATAAAGTAGCACTAAATAATACCCCAAGATTAAGCTTAACGATTAAAAAAGAACAGAAAACGGCTATCATCAAGATTAAAAATTTCAGTTATTTCCCAAAAGGTAAAGAGAACATCGATTTTTTTAAGGAAAAAATAGATAGCTATATGAAAAAAATAAAGGATGAAAACATATCTAAATTGGCATTTGATTTAAGAGGAAATAGAGGTGGAAATCCAGCATGTGCCAAACATATACTATCATATATTATTGATAAAGAAATTAATTATTATGAAGATAATGATTTAAATAAAAGACGAAATAGACCCATAACTATAAAACCCAAAACAACACATAATAGTAGTGATCTTAAGATATATATACTAACAAATGGTCGTTCTGCATCAGCAACCGCACAAATGCTAGCCGTTATAAAACATAATAAATTAGCTACTATAATAGGAGAAGAATCAGGAGGAACTTATAGTACACATCCAGGTAGAGTAGTAAAGCCTTTAAAAAACACAAAATTAACTTTACAATTAGGTACAGAAAGAGAATCTGTAAATGTTCCGGATTTAGACTTAACTAAAGGGATAATTCCTGATAAAAAAATAATAACAAAATTAGATGACATAATAGGTAACAATGACCTGCTATTAAACTATATATTCAATAATTAAGTTGGTTTAAATTATTAGAGATAGGAACTGTCTATTTAGTAAACAAATGGAGTTGAATATAATTTTGATTATGAATAGACTATAAAAGAGAATTTAAGTAACTTGGTGTTTTATCTAATATTTAAACAAAATACGTTAAATGTCTTATTCTCAGAATCTTTTAGAATTTATTGATCAAAGTTCAACTTCATTCCATGCTGTAGAAAATTTAAAAAATGAATTATTTAAACAAAATTATACAGAATTAAAAGAAGAAGCCAATTGGTCGTTAGAAGAAGAAGGAAAGTATTTTGTAACAAGAGCCGAAGGATCAATTATTATATTCAAAACACCTAAGAAATGGACAAGTGACTATGCATATTCAATTATTGGAGCGCATACAGATTCACCATGTCTAAGAATAAAAAATAATCCTATTTCAACAAAGGAAGGCTATCAATTATTAAATATTGAAATATACGGTGGCGTATTATTAACGAGTTGGTTTGATAAAGACCTCTATTTTGGTGGGCGAATAATTATTGAAAATGAAAATGGTCAATTAGAACAAAAAATAATTAAAATTGAAAAGAGGTTACGTATACCTCGTTTGGCAATACACTTAGATAGAGCAGTAAACAAGGAAGGATTTAAACCAAATCCTCAAATGCATATGTTTCCTATTATTGGGCTCGATAAAGATTTAATATTTGAAGATTGGATTAAAAAAGAAATTGGACTTTCTGGAAGGATACTCAGCTGGGATTTATTTTTGTTTGATGCTGAAAAATCGAGTTTAGGAGGTATTAATAAAGAGTTTATTTTTGCGCCTAGACTAGATAATTTGGCCAGTGTTCATGCTTCATTTGAAGCTTTAAAAACAACTGATTCTGAAAATGATAATATACAAATGGCTGTATATTTTCAGCATGAAGAAATCGGTTCTGAATCGCAAAATGGAGCTAATTCTAACTTTTTAGAAGCTACTTTAAAACGTATTCATCGTCATATCTCATCAAACGAAGAAACCTATTTTCAAACCATGGCGCGTTCATTCTTTATATCTGCTGATATGGCACATGCTGTACATCCAAATTATTCTGATAAGCATGATAGCAATCACAAACCACAAATTGGTGCTGGACCAGTTATAAAAAGTAATGCTAATATGCGTTATGCCACCGATGCTTTTTCAATAGCAAAGTTTAAGCAATGGTGTACTAAGGCAAATATTCCTTTTCAAGATTTTTGTAGCCGTAACGATATTGGCTGTGGATCTACCATTGGACCTATGACTGCTGCTAAAATTGGTATTCCAACAATAGATGTTGGAAACCCAATGCTATCTATGCATAGTATTAGAGAAATGTGTGGTGTTAAAGATCATGATGCGATTATAAAAGTATTTACTGAATTTTACAAAAGCTAAACACTGAAGTAAGAATACCAGTCAAAATTTCTCAAGTTGTTTTAAAACATCTTTTTTATAAGATCTACTAATTGGCAATGCTTCTTTATTAATTGTAATATATTCGTTTGTAAAGGATTGAATGTAATGTATAGAAATAATATAGGAGCGATGAATACGCAAAAAAAACTGTTTTGGTAGTTTTGCCTCTATAGCACTTATCGTTTCTCTAGTGACTATTGTGTGGTTTTCTATATGTATTTTAAGGTAATCACTATAACTTTCAATGTATAGAATTGAGTTATAATCAACTTTAATCATTTTACGCTCTGATCGTACAAACATAAAATCTGAAATCTCATCAAAAGATAGTTTTGGAGTCGTTACATTTCCGTAGATATCATAATATCTATCCAATGCATTTTTTAATCTATCAAATGAAATAGGTTTTAATAAATAATCAACAGCTTTAAGTTCAAATCCTTCTACAGCGTAATCTCTGTATGCGGTTGTGAAAATAACTTTGATATCGCTATTAATAGATTTTGCAAATGAAATTCCTGATATTTCTGGCATATTTATATCTAAAAACACCAAATCAATTTGTTGATTACTAATGTAGTTAAACGCTTCTAAAGCGTTACTACAACTTGCAACTACATTAATATTATAAAGTTTAGACAAATGAGTAGCTATAATTTCTCTAGCTACAGATTCATCATCAATAATCAAACAAGAAATAGTTGAAGTATTAGGCATTTTGTGTTGTTTTTAATTTTAAAGATACTTCAAAGTCGTTTTTATTTTCAGTTATAGATAGTTCATGTTTATTTGGATACAATAATTCTAATCGCTTCTTAATATTTTCTAATCCAATACCATGTTGAGATGATGTGTTTTGAGAATTAGAATTCTTTATTCTAAAGTATACCTTTTCAAAATCTGTAATAATCTGAATATCAATCTTTAAAACACCATTTTTAATACTACCATGTTTGAAGCTGTTTTCTATAAATGGAAGTAATAACATAGGAGCAATGGTTGTATGTTTTGATGCAAGTTGCTCATTCATTGTGACTTCCAAAGTATTGTTAAAACGCATTTTTTCTAAATCAATATAATCTTTAATATGCGCTATCTCTTCGGTAATTAAGACTAAAGGTTTTTCGGTTTGATATAATAAATAATCTAATAAATTAGAGAGTTTCAATATCATGTCTGGCGCTTGTTCTGCTTTTTTAAGTGCTAAACCGTACATTGTATTTAAGGTGTTAAATAAAAAATGCGGATGGATTTGCATTTTAAGATACCTCAGTTCTTGTTCCTTTAATTTTAGTTGTGCTTCTAATATTTTTGCTTCTAACTTAGCGTTATTCGTTGATTGTTTTAGATTTAATTTCAATAACTTAAAAGCACTAACAACAATTACAACTAAACAAATACTAGTAATTATAAAAATACTGCTTTTACTTAAAACAGTCATTTTTTCAAATTTAAAATTGGTTAAAAATGCCAAGGCAAAAAAGATTGAAAAAATAGCTCCAAAAACTAAAATGATTAACATGTAAAAACTATACAATCCGAATAAAAAATACCGTTTTGTAATTAAATAATCAGGTAGTAATTTGTATATCGAAACATATGTAGCGCCAATAGTAACAGGCATTAAAAAGAAAGAAAAGTAAACAACATTCATATCAAAAGTATTACCAACGCCAAAAATAGAGGTGAAGAACACCAAAATGAAACTCCAAAACAAAATATGACGTAGTGTACGTTTCAACGGTTTTGTTATGTGCGGTTTTATCTTCACTTTTATCTAATAATGCTACAAAATAGCGCATTTTTTGTTTCTAATATTGTTTTTAAGACGAATAACAGGTTTAGCACGAGTTTTAACAATTCTGTTGAATCGCTTCTTAAAATGGTTGTTAGTCGCATTACTTACTTTTGAAACAAATTTCATCTTAAGTTTGAATAATTATAAACTCTAAAACTTCTTAACAATGGGATTATTAAATCAAGGCGGACTAGTGATGTATATCATTTTAGTACTATTATTACTGTCATTATTCTTTATTACAAAAGCTTTTTTAAGCAAAACAAAAGACGAAATACATTCAAAAAAAATGATTGGCTTAGCTATAGATTCAAGTTTATTATCACTAGTTATTGGATGTTTGGGTTCAATATTAGGAATTATAAAACTATTTAATATGGCTCAAGTGCTTGGAGAAGTAAGACCAGATCTTTTTTCGGCAGAATTAAAAGGATCTTTACTAACCATCACGTTTGGGCTGTTTTCATTTGTAATAGGAAGATTAGGAATTTTAATCTACAAATGGAGTTTAAAATCTGCTCTTAACAAATAATACAAAGTGTATGAAATTAAAATTACTTTGCACATGAATATAGCGAACTAGCCAATTAGTTCGCTTTTATATTTCTAATGTATTAATAAGAATAATATAAAAGAATTCAATTATTTATTTATTTTTAGGACATGAATCTAATCGCTCAACCTAAATATATACTCATTCTCATAAGTCTTTTTGTTTTTAATTTGTCAAATGCGCAACAAAGCAGAAAAGAATTATTGGCAAAGATAAAAACTTACAAAGTTGTTGATACCTTATCAGTATCACAAAAAATAGACTTTTATAACCAAGAAATTAGACAAGGTAGAGCAACTAACAATGATGAACAGTGTGCATATACCTATTTTAATAAAGGTTTTTTTCTGTATCGATTAAAAACAGATGTAGACACTACAAAACTCTGCTACGAAAAAGCAATATTATTTGCTAAAAAAAATAATGAAGATTTCTTATTAAGTATTTTATATGCCAGATATGGGAAATTTTTAGCCATACAAGAAGAAAACACGAAAGCATTACCATTTTGTGATTCTGCTATTGTTGCTTCAAAAAAGGTAAAGTATGACTATGCTACATTTGAGGGACATTTTACAAAATCTCGTATAAATATCGCTTTGGGACATTACGATCGATCGCTTCAAAACATACATAAAGCACAAGAATATGCTGTAGATTCTCGTGATAGTGTATCCGCCATAAAACGTCTAGCCGCAGTATATTATTACAATAAAGATTATCAAAAAGCTGAAACATACAACAAACAAGTTATTGATTATTTACTTCTCCGAAAAACAAGACGTGATTCCGCATTTGCCTTGCAGTCTATGGGAAATTTAGCAGATTTATATGATCAGATGGATTTGCAGGATAAACGAAAACTACAACTTGATAAAAGTGTAAAATATTTAGCATATGTGCCGAATGAAAAATACATGAAAGCTAATATTTACAAGCAACTAGCAGACTATCATTTAGAAGTATCTAATATAATAGACAGTAGCGCTCACTATTTAGCAATCATAGATAAAGAACTTCCTGAAATACATGAACTTGGTTTTTTAGCCAATGTCAACGAAACAAGAGGTACGCTTGCTTTTAAAAAAGGAGAATATGAAAAAGCAGTTACTTTTTTTAAAAAAACGTATGACTTTTATAAAAAAGCAAACCATTTGCAAAAAATTAGAGGGAACGCTTTTAATTTATCATCCTCTTTAGAAAAAGCGAATAAACCCAAAGAAGCCTTATATTATTTAAGAGAATTCCACAAGGCTAACGACAGTATTAACGATAAAAATAAAATTGAAAAATTCAAGGAAATTGAGTTAAACAATCAATTCCAAAAAGAAAAGTATGAAACAGCACTTGCGCATCAAAAAGATATTGCAGAAGAAAAAGAAGCAAAAAATTGGTTGATTTTTGGATTAATTGCCGTTTTAGGAATTTCTGGATTTGTCATATACTCATTCATTAGAAAAAAGAAACAAGCCAAAATTTTAGAAGAGAAAAACAGGATTATCAATAAGCAGCTTGATGAAAAACAATTGCTATTAAAAGAAATACATCATAGAGTAAAAAATAACTTTCAGATTGTTGCGAGTTTACTAGAGCTACAAAGTAAAGGTATTGAAGATCAGAAAGCTTTAGAATTGGCCAAAGAAGGAAAAAATAGAGTAAAATCGATGGCGTTAATTCATCAACGCTTGTATCAAAATGATGATTTATTAATAGAATTAGACGAGTATATACAAATGCTTGTTGAAGATATATCTAAAACCTATGGAAAAAAATCAACTACCAAAGTAACCTACAACATACCTAATTATAAATTTGATATAGATACCGCCATTCCTTTAGGGTTGATTATAAATGAATTAATTACGAATGCATACAAGTATGGTTTTACTAGTACAGAGCAACTATTAGACATTTCAATCAATAAAATCAACACGGAAGAGTATGTACTAGAAGTAAAAGATAATGGACTAGGATTGCCAAAAGAGTTTAATTTCAACAAGGCAAAAAGTTTAGGCTTACGTTTGGTACGACAATTAGCGAAACAATTACATGGAAAAACAATCTACACGAATGAAAATGGTTGTTCATTCAAGGTTAGTTTTAAAGATACTAATGCTAGAATGTTAGTAGAATAAGAATTTCTGAAGTAGCTTTTGTGTATTTCGGCATAGCTCCATATAAACTATAAAAAGCGTTGACAAATTATTGATTTGTAAGGATGTTTAATTATAAAACGACACAAAAGCAATTTTACATAATGACTTATTATAATTGTTGTTAAAATGTGTTATAATGTTCTCGCGTTATGTTACTTTACTTTGCTCACATCATTACTATTGTTTTAGAGGTGTTCGCGAATCTTCAATGCTTTCGATTTGGAGAAAAGCAAAGTTTACACTTCAAGTTTTTAAAAAGTTATTACCAGAAAGTTTCTCTTACAAAAGGTAATGGAACAATTTTTACATAAGTGACGTAGGAGCGAAGTGGAATAGTTGTGGAATGAGATATGTAGTACAAATGTTATTTTATATTACGGGTTTCCGTAAAATATTACTTGTTAAAAATTTGTATATTTGAGATTGGATTTTTAAAAATTTAGGATATAATGAAAATATTTGAAATAGTAGTTGGAGTAAGTTCTATATTATCGTTTTTAGTTTCTCTTTTTGTTGCTAATAAAGTTATAAATATTAATAATAAAATTAAAACGAATAACATAAAAGGCGATGACAATATAATTTCTGGCAGAGATACTAAAATTAAAAAGAAGAAATGAGAACGAGAATTGATGGAGATGAAAATATAGCATCTGGAAGAGATACTATTATTAATAATGTTAGTGAAGATAAGCAGGAATATGGAGTAATTACAGATATTTTTGATTTTGTATTAAAAAAATATAAAGAAGAAAATTATGAAATCGATACTGAATCATCTTCTGTACGAGATAAATTAATTCATATTAAAAAGAAAGTAGAATTAAATTTTTCAGATGCTGATGAACAAAAAGAAGTAAAACAATATTTTAATAAATTATATACTAAAATAAACTTTGTAGAAAAAGCATTTCAAACTTTAGATTCTGAAGAACAAAGTGATATACATTATTATGTTTTAAACAATTATAATAAGATAAAAAACGAATCAAAAGATGTTACTCAAATACAAATTTTATATAGATTAACCGACTTCTTTATTCCTGAAAATAGTATCAAAAACCCTACATATAGAAGTATAGCTCAATCGATAGTTCTTTTCTTCTTTGATGATTGCACAATTTTTGAAAAGACTTCAAATGAATCTCAACAAACTTCTTTATTTGATCTTATATGATTATACCAACTAAACATCAAAATATAAAATTAAATCCAATGGTATTAGGTGCGGATATCCTTTTCTTACTAAGAAAAGAAGACTTTACAATGGAGGAACTATACCAATCTATAAAGATCACTAATAGCATAGATTTAGACTCATTTTATGATACTATAACTTATTTATGGCTTATTGAAGCTATCACTATTGACAAAAATAAAATATCTAAAAAAAACAATGTATCTTAAAAAAATATATTCACAACCACCAGGTTTGTTTAAAGCTGTTGAGTTTTCAAATGGGCTTAATTTCATATATGGAATTAAAGACGAAAAGAACCCTAAAGATTCATTAAATAGTATTGGTAAGTCTACATTTTTAGATTTAATAGATTTTACTTTATTAGCTTCATATAGAAAAAATCATAATGCTAGATTATACAAGGCAAAAGAATTGATGACAGGTTATGATATTGTCTTAGAATTTGAAATTGATAATATTGAATACATTATAAAAAGAAATGTAGAAGATCCAGATCATATTGAATTTGGAAAAATTAATGAACCTACATCTTTTTATAAAATAAAAAATCTAAAACGAATTTTATCTAACTTAATATTTAAAAGAGAAAATTACAAAGGCTCATTTCTTCCCGATAAATGGTATAGAAGTCTTATTCTTTTTTATACTAAGATTCAGAAGTTTAAAAAAGCAAAATTTCTTGATCCAATAAAATATATTTCTGAACTCAGCGATCCAGAATTAAATGTTTACAATTTTTATTTATTAGGTTTAAATAATACAATACCCAATAAAATATTTGAGAATAGAGTAAATGAAAAAGGTATTTCTAAAACAGTTTCTGAAATTTCAAGATATGTTGATGAAAAGTATGATATAACAGATCTAAAACATGCCCAAATTGAAACTAATAAATTAAAACTAGAAATTAAAAAACTTTCTGATGCTATAGACAAATTTGAGCTAGGAGCACAGTATGAAGATGCTGAAAAAGAAGCAAATATTTTAACTGAAAAGATTAAAAACAATTTATATCATAATTTTTTAGATAAAGATAAATTAAAATCTTATCAGGAAAGTTATTCGTTACCAAGTAAAATAAATACTCGAAGGATAAATACCATGTATAAAGAAATATCTGAGGAGTTAGCAATTAAGATTATAAAAACTTTAAAAGAAGCAATCGATTTTAGAAAAAAATTAAATGAATCAAGGAAAGAATTTTTGAAAATAGAGATCGATAAGATTAAAGAAAATACAAAAAAGAGAAATGAAATCATCCAAAAGCTCGAAAAAGAAAGAGCTAAGATTTTTTATTTTTTATCTGCTCAAGAAGCAATCTCAGATTTAACTGAGGCATTTTATAACCTAAGTGAAAAGAAAAATAGGTTAAGTGATTTAGAAGCCAACACTAAAATTCTTTTTGATTTACAAAAAGAATTAAATGAAATAAGAAGTGAGTTATCAAATTTAAGTTTAAAATCCATAGAGTTTTTAAGCAACGAAGCTTCTGAATCAAACTTGAAGTTTGCTGAAAATTTTGAATCGGTATACAACGCTATATACATTAATAAGGATTCTTTATCACAATTTTCTATCATAGGAGGAACTAATAAAAAAAGTATAATAGAAATAGATATAAGTCTTCCAGATATGTATGGTAAAGGAAAGAATCAAGGTAGAACTTTAGTTTATGATTTGTCTATTTTGATGTTTAACTTAATTAATACTATAAATTTTCCAAGATTTTTAATCCATGATGGTATTTTTGATGGAGTAGATAAAGCCCATTTTATATCTGTCTGTGAATTTATTCAAGGTATAGCAAATACTGGGCATAAAATTCAATATATAACTACAATAAATGAAGAAGGTACATTATCAGAGAAATTTGGTGATGGAGAAATAGCTAGTCCTATATATGTAGAAAATCATTCTATTTTAACATTATCTCCAATAGACAAATTATTTCGTTCCGATTTCTAAACTATTAACTTTATTCAAACTTCCCAGTTCCATAATTAACACGTCTCTTAAAGTCAATAATTTCATCTTTTAATTTCTTATTTGCATTCTCAATAAGTTCATTTTGAAGTTTCATAATCTTTAATAAATCGTGAACTGCATTAAGATTGTCTAGTTGCGTAGATACGATTTTCTCTAAGTCAGCTTTTGTATATTTTGGAAATGGCATAAAGTTTGGAATAAAATTATTAACAATAAATATTTAACTAAAAATTACATTTATATAATTATAACTTATATAAAGTTAATTCAAACTTATAATTTAATTTTTAAAAACGCAAGTTTAAATTAATAAAACATAATCTAAACTTATGTTTTATTAAGAATGTATTATATATTTAGAGAAGAATACAGCAACAAATATGTCAGCAGAAAGAATAAATAGAATAAAAGAAGTCTTAGTAATTCAAGGAAAATCGCAAGTTTGGCTTGCAGAACAACTTGGAAAAAGCACAACTTCTGTAACTGCGTTTTGCAACAATAAATCACAACCACATTTAAAGGACTTAAAAAAAATCGCAGAAATTTTAGATGTGGATATTCGAGAACTATTAGTTTCTACAAAAGAATAAATTTCAATCGAAACTTTAGCGACCTCAGAAAACTTTGGTCAAAACAATAGGCGAGTGAGCGTCCATATTCTAGAGATGAAGCAATATTTTTGTTGAGAATTCTATATTTTAATTGAAAACAAAATAAGCTAAAGAACTATAAACACTTCTAGAATATAGCGAACGAGCCGTAATTGTTTCCAAAGTATTCTGAAGTCTTGATTTTTGTTTCTTTTTATCAAGAAAAAGACAAAATAAAAAACTACCAAAGGTTCTTATTAAAACTCAAAAGCTATTTAACATAACGAAAAGCCAAAAAAGGTTTTTGTAAAACAAATAGGAAGCATATTTATATAAAATTCTTTGCAAAAAATTTTTATAAGTATGCGACAGGCTAACGTAAAGGTTATAAAACTTTTTCTAACGAAATGTTTCTCATATAATAGATTGTTCGTGTAGAATTTCTAAAGTAGCTTTTGTGCGGCTGGAAAGCGTTGGAAAATTGCGTATAAAATAAATTGTAAAAACAATTTGATTTTATGAAAGCAATCGAGCATTTGAGCGCGGCAATTTAGCATAACGACAAATTATGGGACAAAATTTTCTGTAGCGAAGCGTTCCAATAAATAAAGGTTCATGACCCAAGCACAATGATTCTAGTAGTAAATACAAAGGTTCTGGGATATTTAGCATAATATCATTATGGTTTACAAATACGCTGATTATTCTACTTTCCAATATATATTATTTGTATCATAATTTATATTATGTTAAATAGAAAATTCTAATACTCTCAAAACAATTCAACAAACTACTTTATGCCTAATTCCCTATTTGCTGTAAATCGCGGCGATAACCTATCAAATCATTTTTTAATGCACCAATAATTTCTCCATAACCATTTACATACAAAAATCGTAACGAAGCCATTCTTGCATGATGACGTTTGTCATTTTTTAAATAATCAATACAATCGTTTTTACAAACCAAATCCGTGATGAAATCTGCATACCAATCTTGCGAACGTTCAATCTCTTTTAAGTTATCCGTAATCGTTGTAAAAATCAATTGTTCTACAGATTTTATTTCTTCTAAATAAATTTTATAGGCTGAATTTAAATTCTGTAATTTCTCTGAAGCTTTCGATTCATTTAATTTTGCATTATCTATCAAATCAATCACATGCGTATCTGTATCCATCGTATTGACTCTAAATAATAAAGTTCCCAAAACGCTGCCACGTTTCAGTTTACTTTTATCATGTGCTTTGTTTAAGAAATTCAAATAATTATTTTGTAACGTATCTAATTCCTTTTGATACTCTTCTATAGACGCAATATCTTTTTCTAATTGTTTTATGACATTTTTTCTTAATTCAACATTAGCAGAATTTAGTTGCGTTCGTTGATTCCAATTATTAATTCCAACTGCAATCAAAATTCCTAGTACAACCAAAATAATCTCACCAAAAGCGTACTTTAAGTATTTCTTTATATTTTTTCCTTCCATGAACTTTGAGCGTTCTTTATTAAAAAATTTCATGATAAAAGTTAAAAACTAAATATACTAAAACTTCACAAATCTTCTATTCATATGCTAACATATATTTAACAAAGCTTTCACTAAAAAATACACGAAACTCACCTATAAGCTGTATTTTTGCCGAATGCTTTCAAAAAATCAATCGCAAACAGAATTTATTATACTCATGGCATCTTTGATGTCTATAGTAGCCTTATCTATTGATGCTATTTTACCAGCTTTAGAAGCGATTGGAATTACCATCGGAACCGAACAATCTACTGATAATCAACTACTAATTACGATGATTTTTCTAGGTTTAGGTTTTGGACAGTTAATTTTTGGTCCACTTTCCGATAGTATCGGACGAAAACCCGTAATTTATATTGGTTTTTTACTCTTTGTGTTGGCAAGTTTTCTCTGTGTCATGGCAGAAAATGTAGAAACCATGATCGTTGGTAGAATTTTACAAGGCATCGGACTTTCCGCTCCAAGAACCATTAGTATTGCCATGGTTCGCGATAGTTTTAGTGGTGATTATATGGCAAAAATCATGTCGTTTATAGTTGCAATTTTCATTCTTGTTCCTGTTGTTGCACCTGCATTAGGAAAACTTATGTTAGATACTTTTGGATGGCGATCTATCTTTAATAGTCAATTAATTTTTGGAGCAATTATCATGATTTGGCTTTGGAGACGACAACCAGAAACACTTCATCCAGAAAATAAAATAAAACTATCTACACACCTATTTACCAATGGATTAAAAGAATTTTTAAAATTTAAAGTATCCATAGCTTTTACGTTAATTTCAGGATTAATCACAGGTTCGTTTATGGTATATTTAAGCGCTTCGCAATCTATATTCCAAAACCAATATGGTATGGTTGAAGAATTTCCCTATGTATTTGCCGCGCTTGCAATTTCTGTCGGATTTGCTACTTTTTTAAATGGAACATTTGTATTAAAATACGGAATGTACAAATTGGTACGCGCCTTTATGATGGCGTTCACTACAATTCCAATTGTATATCTTATTTTCTTTTACGGTCAGCCAAATCCAAATGTGTATATATTAATTGCCTTTTTTGCTATTCAGTTCTTTGCGATAGGTTTCCTTTTCGGGAATTTACGCTCATTAGCCATGCAACCTGTTGGACATATTGCTGGAATTGGAGCTGCCATCAATGGTTTTGTCTCTACAATTATGGCAGTACCAATTGCCACGTATATTGGTAGTTTTGTAAAAAATACCGCTTCTCCTCTATTTATCGGGTTCTTAATTTGTGGATGCTGTTCCTTATTAATTTTATGGATTCTACAAAAAAGCACAAAAACAGCTTCACTGTCAACATCATAAGTTTGTAAAAACCTAATCTTTTAAGTAAGTTTACAACCAAACCTCGATCAACCAAAAATGAAAAAAATTATTATTACGGCTTTTTTAAGCCTAGTGCTTACTATACCAATAGTTCAAGCACAACATTCCGTGGCACGCGAATGGAATGAAGAATTATTAAATGCAATTCGCGGCGATTTTGCTCGTCCCACAGTTCATGCTCGAAATCTATTTCACAGTGCATTAGCAATGTACGATGCTTGGGCAGTTTTTGATACTACTTCGCAGACTGTATTTTTAGGAAAAACCTATGGAAATTACACCTGTACTTTTGATGGAATAGCAGTTCCCTCAGATATTGCAGCGGCTCGACACGAAATTATGAGTTATGCCATGTATCGCTTGCTTACTCACCGTTTTGCAAGTTCACCAGGCGCAACCACTTCCCTAGCGAGTTTTCAAACCCTATTTGAATCGTATGGATATGATATTAACTTCGTTTCAACTGATTATAGTACAGGTTCTTATGCCGCCTTAGGGAATTATTTGGCGAACGAAATCATCAATTTTGGACATCAAGATGGTTCTAATGAGCAAAATGATTATGACAATCAACATTATCAACCGTCCAATAATCCGTTGATTTTAGAGATATACGAAGACACAAACGATATTGATCCAAACAAATGGCAACCTTTAGCTTTTGATGTATACATTGATCAAAGTGGAAATGTATATCCGCTGAATACACCCGATTTTTTAAGTCCTGAATGGGGAGAAGTAATTCCTTTTGGTCTAAAACCTGAAGATTTAGATATCTTCAATGATGGATTTGATTGTTATGTATATAATGATCCTGGCGCACCAGTATATATTCAAGAATCTAATGAAGATGGTATTGATGATCCGTATAAGTGGCATTTTGCACTGGTTTCGCTTTGGTCAGCACATTTAGATCCTGCTGATAATACAATGATTGATATTTCTCCAGGTGCCATTGGAAACCTTGATACAACGGCTTTTCCAGAGACTTTTGAAGAATACAAGGCTTTTTACGACATTTTACAAGGTGGCGATCCAAGCACAGGACATGCTACAAATCCAGCAACGAACCAACCGTATGTTCCGCAAATGGTAAAAAGAGCTGATTATGCGAGAGTCTTAGCTGAATTTTGGGCAGATGGACCTGACTCCGAAACGCCTCCTGGACATTGGTTTACTATTATGAATTATGTGAGCGATCATCCATCTGTTGAAAAACGATTAAATGGTACAGGACCCATTTTAGACGATTTGCAATGGGATGTAAAATGCTATTTGGCACTTGGTGGCGCCATGCATGATGCAGCTATAAATACTTGGGGAATTAAAGGATATTATGATTATGTTCGACCAATTTCTGCCATTCGATACATGGCTGGTAAAGGACAAAGTTCTGATGCTTCACTTCCAAGTTATGATCCGCATGGGTTACCGTTAATTCCAAATTATATAGAATTGATAGAAACTGGTGATCCTTTGGCAGGAACTAATGATGAAAATGTTGGTAAAGTAAAAGTATATGCTTGGAAAGGTCCTGATTATATCAACGATCCTACGCAAGATATTGCTGGAGTTGACTGGATTTTAGCTAATAAATGGTGGCCTTATCAACGTGGAACTTTTGTAACACCGCCTTTTGCAGGATATGTTTCTGGACATTCTACTTTTTCTAGAGCTGCTGCGGAAGTATTGACTTTATTAACAGGTGATGAGTTTTTTCCTGGCGGAATGGGTACATTCGACATTCCACAAGATAACTTTTTAGTCTTTGAAAAAGGACCAAGCGCACCATTTACTTTACAATGGGCAACTTATCGTGATGCTTCTGACCAAACTAGTTTGTCTAGAATTTGGGGAGGAATTCATCCGCCAATTGATGATATTCGTGGACGAATTATTGGAGAAAAGATTGGTGTTGAAGCTTTTCAAAAAGCAAACGGTTATTTTAGTGGTTCACTAAATACTGAAGAATTTGCAATACATACAACAAGAGTATATCCTGTTCCTTTTACAAATCAATTGACAATTGAAACTGAGAATCAACAAATAGCTACAATTAATTTATATAGTATCGAAGGACGTTTGTTATTGACAGAAACAATCAATTCGAATCAAAAAACAATCAATCTCCCGAATTTAAACACTGGAATTTATTTTATTAAAGCATTAAATTCACAAGGAAATATTCTTCTGCAAGAGAAAATTATTAAACAATAATATTTTTACAACAAAATAAAAGAATTGGCTCTAAACGTTGTTAGAAACGATAGAGCCATTTTTTATGCTTTATAAAAAGAAGTACCCAACAGAAAGTTGTAGCGTACTGTTTCTAAATTTATCAGAAGAACCACTTACATCATTAATGTTAGATAATCCTAAATTGTAACGTAAACCAAAGTTAATTCCGTTGTTTAGCTTATACCCTAACCCAACATTGACACCTAAATCGAGTGTTTTGAAGTTGTCTGTTACATCTGGTCCATCATTTTTGGCAGAAAGTAAAAATCCAACTTGTGGTCCAGCTTCTACACTCAACTTTTTAGTGAGATAGTATTTTCCCATTAGTGGAATATTAAAATAATTTAAGGTTAACGAAGTATCATTGATACTAAATCCTTGAATGGAATACATTAATTCTGGTTGAAAAGAAAACTTTTCATTGATTGGAATTTCACCTACGACACCAAAATTAACGATCGAAGTTATAGGATCAAGATTAGCTGGAGTATCTCCATAAATAGACGCAAAATTCATTCCTACTTTTGCACCAAGTTTAATGTCTTGAGCATTCACATTTGCAAATCCAAAAACTGCGAAAGCAGCAATAAGTAATAGTTTTTTCATTCTTATAATTTTTAAATTGATGCAAACAAAAGAAATAGATTTTGTGTGGTTTTCATCGCCTGTTATAAATGATTTAACGTTTTTAACCATTTTTAACAAGCTAACTGAATATCAAATATTTAGAATCTAGATATGTAATTTTAAGCTATATAAATTATAATTTCCATATAGATTATAAGAAGTCAAAAAGTACATCAAAAATCTGATTTTAAGTAAGTTGAAATTTAAAAACAAAGAATAAAAAAAGTAATAAAAGTCTGTGGATTTTACTGAATTACTTCACTTTCAAAAACTACCTGATTTGCCAATGTTTTGTGTACAGGACATTTTGCTGCAATTTCTTTTAAACGTTGTTTTTGTGCATCAGAAAGATCACCAACAAATTTTATTTTTTTCGTAATAAAGTCAATTCGAGTAGGTTTTTCGAGTTCAATACCAAGTTCAGTATTTTTCTTTTTACTGTGAGAAATGTAGACAAATACTTCTCGTAAATCCCAACCTTTACGATCAGCATACATTTTAAGTGTCATTGTCGTACAAGCTGCTAAACCAGCATATAAATATTCGTATGGAGAAGGTCCAAAATCGTTTCCGCCTACTGAAATAGGTTCGTCCGCGATCATATGATGATTTTTTGTTTGAATTTTTGTGGTAAAATTATCATCTATCAAGTTTAAATGTCCAATCAAATGTGCACCTTCCGTGTGTAGCATTTCGTTTTCTTGCTTTGGAAAGTAACGTTCTACCCAAGTTCCAATAATATTTCCGGCATAACGACTATCTATTTCATTGGTTAATAAATGATCAGCATTATCAAGAGAAACAAAACTTTTTGGATGATGCGCATGTTGATACAATTCTCTAGCATTTTCAATTCCAACAATCGTGTCTATCGGAGAATGTAGAATTAGTAATGGTTTGCGTAATTTTTTTACAATTGTTGGTAAATCTATTTTGTCAAAATCTGATACAAATTCTTTGTTGATCACAAAAGGTCTGCCGCCAATATTGATTTGTACATCTTCATCAGAAGGAATTTGATTAATATCATGAGAAAATAAATGTTTTACATGACTTACATTAGCTGGTGCTCCAATTGTAGCTACAGCTTTGATATCGTCTATTTGTGAAGCTGCAACTAATACGGCAGCACCACCAAGCGAATGACCAACTAATAAACTTGGCGCTTGAAAGTTGTTTTTTATGTATTGATGAACAGCAACTAAATCTTCTACATTTCCTGAAAAGTGACTTTCTGCAAATTCACCTTCACTCCTACCCAAACCTGTAAAATCGAATCGTACAACTCCAAAACCATGTGTTGTAAGCGTTCTACTGATATTTCGTACAGCACTTAATGTACTACTACAAGTAAAGCAATGCGCAAAGATTGCGTAATAATTTGGTTTTTGATTGGCGGGTAATTCTAAATATGCGTTTAGATTATGACCTTTTTTATTCTGTATTTGAAGTTTTGTGCTTTTCATTGGTTTATTTTTTTCAGTGTTCACTGATATTGTTGAAGAGTTTGTCTACTAAATGTAAAAAACATTACGAACTCTCAATATTTTGAAATTTTCTACAAGCCATTTATTCTTTTAAATACCAAAAATCAGTTTCCTCTGTGTAACTTCACAAGTTCATTTATTTTAGTTGTAAAGCGTTCGTGATCATCTACCAGTTCATGTAGTATTGTTGCTTTTTGAATCAAATTTTGTAAATGTTTTGGATAAATGTAGTTATAAGCATCATCAATAAATCCGAAACCTTCCACTTCAAATAGATATTCTTTGGCTTTTTCTACTTTATTATTGAGTCCGCAGACAATTCCTAATATGTAATTTCCAAAAAAGTTTCTATTTTCTTTGGTTCTGTATTCATGATTTAAGAGAAATGTTTCCGCTTTATCAAAATCTACAAGATGCTCCTTTAAGTTTTCAATTTTTAGCTTACTTTCTTTTAGAAATGATTCTAATTCATCAGTTTTAGAAGTCAAAGGAATGTGATTGCTTTTTCCAAAAGACATATTATATCCATATTCGCATTCGTGTTCCCAGTAACAATTAGCTTCTAGAGCATAATAGAATTGATCTGGATTTCCTTCGGTTTCTAAATCTAGTTCAATTGCAAATTCTAAAATTAAATCAAAATGAAAACAATCTATCGTGTAGATAACCCAAGAACTTCCTATAGAAGTCCTTTTAATTCCTGATCCTTTATAAATCTTCGTAGCAATTTTATCGAACTTTTTAATGAAATCTTTTCGTTCCATGCATTATCTTTTTTTCTGCGAATTATGGTCTTTAAAAATTATTAAGAACTACATGAAAGCATAGAGCAACCTACTTTGTTTCGCGCCCATTCAGGACGTTTTGCATACCATTTTTCGTATTCTGGTTGTTCGTTATACGGACGTTTTAAGACTTCGTATAATTCGTTGAGTACTTTATAAACGCCTTTGTTTGCTGCATCAATAGCAAGTTGCGCCATATAATTTCGCAATACAAATTTTGGATTGACTTCATACATTTTGAATTTTCGTGTTTCGTCTCTGTCTTCTTCTTTTTGTAATAATGCGATGTATTTGGTAAACCAAGTAATCCAAGCATCAGTTGTTGCGCCTGCCAATTCTAACGATTTGTAGAATGATTTGTGGATTTTTTGAAAGGCTTCTTGTGGTGTGTTTTTCTTTTGTACACGTGGTAATTCACGGAAAAAAATAGTCATATCGGTTTCCGTAAGTTGTAGATTTTGTTCTAAATCTTCTATTAATTGTTCTACTTCTGCGTTGATTTCGGTTAAACCGATTTTTTTAGACATCATCTCCACATATTTCTGATCGAAATTTTGCTGATAACTTTCCAAAATGTCTTCTAAAGGTTTGGCTTCTTCAATTAATGGATATAAAGCATTTGCTAATTGTACTAAGTTCCACAATACAATTCCTGGTTGATTTCCGTAGGCGTAACGATGATGTTGACTGTCTGTTGTATTTGGTGTCCAATTTGGATCGTATCCTTCTAGCCAACCATATGGACCGTAATCAATCGTTAAACCTAAAATTGACATATTATCTGTATTCATGACACCATGCACAAAACCAACACGCTGCCAATGAATCACCATTTCTAACGAAGCATTGACTATTTTTTGGAAGAATGCTAGGTATTTTTCTTTTCCTTCAGTTTGAATGTCTTTGTGAAAATTACGAATCGTATAATCCGCAAGATTTTTCAGGTTTTTATGATCTTTTCGTGCTGCGAATATTTGAAAGTTTCCAAAACGCATAAAACTTGGCGCTACTCTACAAACTACGGCTCCTTTTTCGTATTCTTGATTTCCGTCATATAACATATCTCGCAATACTTCATCTCCTGTTAAAGCGATTGATAATGAACGTGTTGTCGGAACACCTAAATAATGCATAGCTTCACTACATAAATGTTCGCGAATAGACGATCGTAATACAGCCAAACCATCAGCCGTACGCGAATATGGCGTTGCTCCTGCTCCTTTGAGTTGCAATGCCCAATGTTGCCCGTTGGAACGAATTTCTGCTAAATTGATAGCTCTTCCGTCTCCTAATTGTCCTGCCCAATGCCCAAATTGATGTCCACCATAACACATCGCAAATGGATTTGTTTTCGGGTAGACCGTTTTCCCTGAAAATACATTCAGAAATTCTTCTGAGTTTGTATCACGCTCTAAATCGAGCATTTCTGCAACTTCGTCTGCAACATGAATTAGTTTGGGATTGGATGGAATTCGTGGCGTTACATACGAATAACAAGCTTCGAAGACTTTACGTCGCGTGTTATTTTTATTAGGATCGGCTGGTAATTCTTTATTGAAAGTATCTTTTAAATTGAGTTTCATCATGTAGCAATTCTTTGTCGTATGCTTTATAAAACACTTATATAAGCATACTTTTTAAGAATTGTAAAGATACTAAGATTGTTCTGAATCTTCTCTAATGTAGAGAAACATTCATTTAATGATGCTATCCTATTTTATTGAATAAGATACGTATTGGAAAAAGCTGCAATTGTATCTTTTTGTCCATTCAATAAATATAATTCATCTGATACTACCCAACCTGTATTGACATCTCCAATTCTTATTTCAGTAATGTTTTCATTTCCAGTATCTACAATCTCAAAATCAATCTCTCTCAACAATTTAGTAAGGAAATAACTATCGCCGAAATTAAGTTCGTTTGCATCATATTTTACTTCTATAGTACTTAATTCTCGTTTAATTACCTGATAACGTTCTTTTTGAAATTGATCTTCACTTTCGGAAAGCTTAGTTATAAGTTCTTTTACATCAGCATAACAAAAATAAAACGTTAGTCGCTCCACATTGATGCTCAACTTTTCATTACAGTTTAGTTTTGATGCAGTTACTCGTTTTTCATATCGCCAAGTTTGCTTATCTGTGCGAAGTGTTCCATCATTATTATATAATTTGAAGAATGTAGTATCATTTCGGGTTTCAGAAATTATTTTTCCATCTTTAAAAGCCTTTTGGTATTGTTCTGTGAACGATTTTATAATTGGAATATTAATATTATTGGAGTCTTTGTAATTTATATAAATATGTATTGGAGGCACCGCAAATTCTTTTTGTTTATTACATCCAATAAAAATTAAGAAAGACAAGATGATTAATATTCTAGTATTCATGATAATTTTCGTTTAGTTTTAAAATACAATTATGAAAAACAGAAAAATAGAAGGATACTTGAAAAAGTTTGAAAGAATTTATAGATGTATTAATTGTTTATCATAATGAAAGTTAAATCTACAATTTTTAGATCTAGATCAAAAGAGTTGATAACTGTTTTTATAGGTATTTATAGTAGTTTGACGATAGTTTTTTAATTTTACGTATGATTTTGTACGAAGACGATTTTGTAATTGCGGTATCGAAACCAAATAATATGTTGGTACATCATTCGCATATGGCGCGAAATCAAGCAGAAGAACAAACATTGGTAGGTTTGCTGCAAGAAACGTATGAAAAAGAAGTGTTTCCAATACATCGTTTGGATAGAAAGACTTCAGGAATTGTACTTTGTGCTAAAGAGAAAGCTTTTGTTGCTAAATTTCAAGTATTGTTTACTACTGATAAGATTCAGAAAGTATATTACGGCATTGCCAGAGGTTTTTCTCCTGAAAACGGATTGATTGATTCTCCTGTAAAAGGTCGTGATGCAAAAGTTTATAAAAACGCACTGACACATTATAAAACCTTAACAACCGTTAGTTTACCTATTGCTGTACAACCTTTTGACACTTCTAGATATAGTTTGATAGAATTGCTTCCCAAAACTGGTAGGATGCATCAGTTGCGAATTCATTTGAATAAGATAAATCATCCGCTTATTGGCGATCCAAAGTACGGAGATCGTTTTCATAATAGAATGTTTCAGGCGGAATTTGAAGTTTCAAATTTGTTTTTGCACGCACAATCTTTGACATTCACACATCCTTTTTTAGAAAAGCGAATTGTGATTACGTGTCCTTTCCCAAGACATTGGCACACAATTGCGGCAAAATTTCAGTGGAAACTTCCTTAAATAGGAGATTCAGAAATTAAAAGATAGATTTCAGAAGTTTACCCTTTTTTCATGTATAGGACTTGTGTTTATTTCGCACAAAATAAGCTATTACAGATGATTCATAAAAATCTTTTTATCTTTTACTTCATAATATTCTTTGCAAATTGTTGTTTTTCACAGAAACCATTAACTACCGAAGAAAAAATTGCTGATTTTGAATATTTATATCAAGAATTAAAAGCATCCTATCCTTATTTTGGCATTAATAAAAGAGCTTTTAAGACAGATTGGCTTGCTAAAAAGTCTGAATATATTGAAACCATTAAAAAGACAAAAAATGATACGGAGTTTTTCAAGTTTTTTAGTGATATGATGAATGACTTAAACAATGGACATACTGATGCATATCCGACTATTATTTACAGTTATTTTTATGACGCATATAAACAAGGTGCAAGCCAAGATAGCACGTATTCGATTTATGTAAAGGAACTTGAAAAAACAAACGCCAAACGTTCTAAATACTGGAAAGATATTAATCACAAACTGTTTTTTGCAGATGAAAATGATGAAGAAACAGATGGTAATTCAAGTGAAACTACAACAAATGAAACGCTTCAAAATGTGGATATGAAGTTTATCGATTCACTCTCTACAGCTGTAATTCATGTAAAATCTTTTAGTTATGATCTGATGGAACAAGATGCTGATACGTTAGCTTATTTTTTTAAGAAAGCACAGTTCAAGAAAAACATCGTCATTGATATTCAAGGAAATGATGGCGGAAGTACAACATATTGGATGGAATATATGCTTCCTTATTTAGTTAAAGATACTTTGAAGACGCCCGTTGTGTATGCATTTAAAAATTCTGAGAGACTTCAAAAGTTTAAACCTAGTTATTTTGAAGATACAGTTGGCTATGATGCTATTAATTTGCCTAATATGCCTAAAGAACTGTCTGACGGAAGTTATTCGTTTAGAAAAGAAACCATGAATATTGTGCCCAATGATGAAACTGTAAAATACTCTGGAAAGGTATATCTTTTGGTAGACAATGCCGTATTTTCTAGTTCAGAAACATTAGCCTTTTTTTGTAAAGCAACAGGTTTTGCAACAGTTGTAGGCGAAAAAACAAGTGGCGATGGCGTAGGAACAGATCCGTTGTTATTGACACTTCCTAATAGTGGAATTGTAATCCGATTTACAGGCGAAATGGGCTTAAATCCTGATGGAAGTGCTAATGATGAAACTAAAACCGTTCCTGATATTTATATTGAAGCTTCAAGTCAAAAAGAAAGACGTGCAAAACTTTTAAAGCATATAGAATTTAAAGAGTAACAACTTATAGAATTGATTCCTGTTTATGGTAAATAGACATCGCTTAAATTATTGAATGTCTTTTTAAATCTTTAGCTTTGTGACTTAAACAGTTTTTAATGGCAGTACTTTCTTCTTTAGGCTTAATTATTATTACATGTATTGTAATTTGGCGCGCTTGTGATGGTTTTGAAATGGCTTCTGATTATTTGGGTCGAAATATGAAAGAAGGTATTAAAGGCGCTACAATTAACGCTATTGGAAGTAGTTTACCTGAATTGTTTACCACACTTTTTTTCTTATTCGTTTTAAAAGATAAAGATGGTTTTTCTGGCGGAATTGGAACTACAGCTGGAAGTGCCGTTTTTAATGCGATGATTATTCCTGCAGTAGTGATTATGGCTGTAATTGGTAAAGGAATTGTAGATCGTATTGATGTTTCTAAAAAAGTGATAAAACGTGATGGAATTTCGTTGATTCTCTGCGAAATTGTACTGATTTTACTGATTACTGGCACAGAATTACATTGGTATCATGGTTTGGTATTGATGCTTTTGTACGTTGCATATATTTCATATATGCTACTAAGTCAAGGTTCTGGCGATGTTGATAATGATTATGAAGATGAAGCCGATGGCGGAAACCGTACCGTAGCTTTTTTTAAAGGAGATTTGGCTACAGCCGTTTTAGGAGATAGCAAAATCAACTTGACAAAAGCATGGATTTTAATGCTTGTTTCTGTATTTTTTATAGGAATTGCCTGTTATTGGCTTGTAGAAGCTTGTGAGCAGTTTGGAGATGCTATAGGCATGCCAATTTATTTTGTATCTGTTGTGTTAGCTTCCGCTGCAACGAGTGTTCCTGATACGATTATTTCTTGGAAAGATGCGATGAAAGGAAATTATGATGATGCCGTTGCAAACGCTTTGGGAAGTAATATTTTTGATATTTGCTTTGCACTCGGATTTCCGTTATTTCTTTTTACGCTGATGTATGGACCAATTAGCATGAGTCCAGAAACGCTTGAAAACGTTGGTCAATTGCGTGTTTTACTGCTGCTTATTACTATTGTAGCCTTCTTTATTTATTTGGTTCCTAAAACCATTAAAAAAGGACATGGATATCTACTGATCACTTTGTATGGTTTGTTTGTACTTTATATTATTTTAAAAGGAATCGATAGCGATTTGAGTGTTGTTACCAGTATTTCCAACGGATTATCAGGGATTGCAAATTTCTTTAGCTCTATTTTTTAGTCAGTTTTAGATTCATTAGATTGTTTGTATTGGCTTCTTGTTACTCTACACAAAAGAAAACAACTTCTTATTTTAACAAATTTCTTCACTCCAATCAAATTGGAAATTATAATCACATATAGAATTAGGTTATTAGATATGTTTTGACTTTGTATAAAAAAACTGCCTTCAAATTATAAAGGCAGCTTTCTTGTTTTAATGTCAATGTCTTTTTTAGACTAAGCTATTGTACAGAATCTATCACATGTATAATCATCTATGGTATTCGCACAACATCCTGAAAGTACCGTAATAGTTCTAAATGGGTCTATTGTAGTTGTATTTGTTGTAGTAATTCCTCCCGTTAAACTTTCTTTAGTCAAATTAGAAATAGCTCTTTTGTTTAATGACATCTTTTTTGATCTCTTGTTTTTCATAATGTTTGTGATTTAATATTTCACTAAAATTAGGTGCATTTCATCACACAAAAAACAGTTTACTAGTGTCAGACTTGATTTAGCAGTCGTCATTTATAAATTATAGAGTCAATTTATTTTAAGATTTAATCACTAAGAAATTATATTTTTATGAGACATTTACAATAGCATTACTCATAGTGTATATTTACATTATTTATTTAGTAGTATTTCATTAGACAAAAATATTTTCTAGTCCAAAAGCTGACTTAGTTGTCGTGATTTATAAATCATAGTGCTTTACAGTTCATCTTCAGACAAAACCACTAAGAAATCATCTGCATTTAGCTCTATTTCAGCATCTTTTTCAAGGTTCAAAGTAACGCCAAAATTAGAAGCTACATCTTTGCTTAAGTCACCTTTTCTGATTCCTAAACAAATCTCATCACGTTTGTTAGCAATTTCCATTGCTTCGGCAAAGGTGATTTTTTGCGGGAATTCTTCGAAGTATAGTGTTGTTGGTTTTACATAAATTTCACTTCCATCTTCAGAAAAGATATCATCATAGAACGTTTTGATTAAAGGTTCTTCGCTTAATTGTGCTAAAATCATAGTAATCAACTTATTACTAATAATAAAATCATCTACATCTGTTTGATTGATAATTTCCTGGTTTTCAGAATTTAATACTTGTGTGAGTAAATGTGTTTTTTCAAAATCGTTGATCACTTTACGCAGCATTAGCAGTATGATTAGTGTATCAGAGTCAATTTTATCTGCACTTTCTTCCTTCATACTTTGCGATAATACAATTACGTTATCATATTGTGAAGGATTTATTTCCTGTAATGATTCAATCATTAACGGATTAGCATTCATTAAGTTAATATTGAAATCTTCGTATTCTTCTTGTAAAGCAGCAATTGTTTGTTTGAGTTCTTCAGTAGGTTCATGGAATAGAATATCAAATTGAGAATTTTCTATTAAATAGTCTGTAGCTTCCTCAATAAAAATTTCTGCCACTTTGTGCCAACCAAGAATTAGTATTTTCTTTTGAACTTGTTCTAGTTTTTCATCTTTTAAAGGAATGGATTTTGGACTGAATTTTTTCTGTGTACCGAGTTTAATCGTTGAATCATCTTCTGCCAAAATCACCACTTGATCACCATTTTTTAGTATTGTATCACGATCTGGTCGTAATACTAAACCTTCTTCTTCTGAATACGTTCCTAAAGGAATTCCGTCTTCTAAATAATAGGCTAAATCATAAAAGTTCACATTGTTCCATTCATCTTCATGAAAGTATACTTCACAACCATCAAAAGACAATATTTCGTTGTAAACCATTTCCAATCCGCTAGTAAGTGATGTTTGAACTAATAGTTTACCCATAATAGTCCAACTATCTATGGCTATGATATTTTCATCTTCAAAGAAACTTATGATTTCACGTTTTTCTTCGGTAAATACTTCTGCTACAATCGGCAATTCGTTCGTTCCACCTTGACAAGAAGTTATTGCCAAAATAGATTTGATACATTGCACATCTGAAGCAACTTTCTTTTCTGTTGAAGCACTTTCGGTACAGTTTGCTAATATGATAATCGATTTTGCTTCGTGAACATTTACACGTTCCAATTCGTTGATATTTGCATAGTCACCTTGCGTGGTAATAATTTCTGTAGTCATCGTATCTGGAAGACGTTTAGAAATTAAATCGTCCATGTATTCTTTGTCTGCTTCTGCTAAAATCACCACAGAAGCTTTGCGTTCACTTTCATTGGCAAGAATTAATTCACGAATAATATCAACAACACGTTCATTCCATCCTAAAATTAGCGTATGTCCACTTTCAATAATTTTCCCTCTACCCTTTCTGAATTCATATAACATTTTGTTGAGTGAAGTCGTAATAAAACCAATCAACATCGATAAAAGAATTACACCGGTTAATCCAGAGATAATCGTCATTATTTTTAACCATGTTGGCGCATTGTTGTCTTGTCCCATACTTCCGGTAGACGTCATTTCTAAAAACGTAAGCCAAATATCTGTAAATGGATTTCCTGTGTAGTTTAGACTAGGAAACAGCGTAATTAGTAATAAACGCAGTCCCATGAGAATTAAAAACGAGAGAATAAATAAGATTAGTAGACTTAAAAAAATAGACGATCCGCCTTTGCTCATAAAACGTTCTAACCGATAGTAGAACTTTTCTTTTAAGGAGTTTTTCATTATTGATGTTAGTTGATTATGGTACAGTTTTTTGTAACTAAGCTCGGGGGATTTTTAGCTTAATTGTATAAATATAAGCATTTATAATTAGTCTATTTTTAGAAGCTTATATTTCGGAAAGATCAATAATTTCAAGGTTTTGTGCCATAATTTGTATTTTAGTTCTTCGCTCATTTTCTTGGATAAAAATCGTTTCAGAAATTTCACTAACTATTTCATTTTCTGAATCTTGCGAAATAATTAAATGAATATGCTTTTCACCTTTTTTATGATTTTCTATAGCATTGATATATTCTTTTATGAGTTCAATTTGCCATTGTTTTTCCATATATTGAAATTCTTCCATGACAATTAATGAGTTGTTTTCTGTAATCCAATCCCAATGAAAATCTAAAATTTGATTGCTATTATATGATTTTTGCGGATACCAAGGTTGGTATAATTGATGTTTCTTGATAAAATTGAAATATTCATCAATAGTTCTCATTGCTTTTGGAAAACGAAATGTTTCGTAGTTTACAATATTGAGAAGCTGATTTATAAAATGACGTCTTTCTGTTTCTGACTTACCGATGATAAGTACGTGTTTTTTACGAAGAATTTTTGTTGTTTTTTCAATCATAGAAAGCCAATTTACAGCTTTTTCCAGTCTTGATTGAATCGTAATCTAGATAATTTATTGTAGAGTAAAACCAATCCGTTTGTTCCCATTCCGCCATAATCATTAATAGCTTTGATGGTTCCGTCAGCAAACGTAATTTTTAGATCCAAAGTTTCTTGACATGTTCCAGCTGCGAAATAAGTACTCTTTAAGGTTGAGCTGTTGATGTAATTGATTAGTTGACTGATTTTTGCGAAATTGTCTTCATCAATCATTGTTTCAAAAATACCTTCTTCTTTCCCAAATTCATACGTTTTACTAAAATTATATGCTTTTGCCTTTAACGTTGATGGCTTGTCCTTGTATAAAATCAAATCAAAAACAGGGCATTTACCAAAACAACCACTGCGACTGAATTCAATCTTAGCAACTTCTTTTTGTAAAGGTTTAGCATTATACTCTAAAAATGCTTGCTGATTAACATTGTAGGTAAGCGTTCGTTTAGAAATATTACCCATTGTATCATCAAACATTCGTGCATGTCCATATAGCTCAATAACAGGTAGGTTTTCTTTATAAACTAATTTTGGATACACTGGAAAATCATTTATACCAGATATGGTCAGGTATTCTACCCTATAAGTTTCGTTTCCTTGGTTCATGATAGCAAATACATCAAAGCTATGACGATATTTTTCACCTGTAACGATTAGGTCTGTATATCCGTTCGCATCAAAATCTTCTTTTAGTAAGAGTTTGTAGTTGATAAACATGCTGTCTAATTCGTTTAAAATCTTAGAATTGACATACAAGTCTCTTTTATACTTTTTTGGTGAGACATACAGGAAGTTGATCATACTAGAGTCTATAGATTTTACAAATTCTTGTGTTTCATACACAGTAGTCAACCTATCAATTTTTGTAGGATTTACCATGTTTACGTACGAATTTTGCTTTTCCTCTAAACAAGAAAAAACGAATATTAAAGATAGTATTGCAAAAACCTTTTTCATTTTAAAGTAGCATTCCAACAGATTAGTCTATTGTGCAATATAGAGTTAATAACTAAAAATAAATTTGTTTAGTGTATTTTCAGTTTTATTTGCGGCATTACTTTTGATGTTAACATTTCATTAACATTAAAACCGATTTTATTATGAGTATGTCCAGAAGAACCATTTCCGGCATAAACGCAGGCTCTATGGCCGATATTGCGTTTTTATTATTGATCTTTTTTTTAGTAACAACAACCTTCGAAGAAGATGAAGGAATTGCAGGCGCGATTCCCAAGCCTTGTCCCGAAGGTGTAGATTGTAGTGCTGATGTAAAAGAAAAAAACATTTTTACGATTCGACTGAATCGAAATAATGAGTTGATGGCTAATAATGATGAAATTTCATTAGATGAGCTTCGAGAAAGTATCAAAGACTTTCTGGATAATAATGGCGATCAATCTTGTGAATACTGTAATGGCGCACAGAAAGAAAATTCATCTGACAATCCAAAAACTGCAGTTATTTCTATTCAAACAGATCGTGAAGCCTCTTATGATCATTACATAGGCATTCAAAATGAGTTGGTAGGCGCTTACTACGAATTGCGAAGCGAATTGTGTAAAATGAAGTTTAATAAAGCAGTTGAAGACTTGACTGAAGAAGAACTTAAAACTTTACAAGAATCGTATCCATTTCGAATTACGGAAGCTGCTTTGAATTAGATTTTCGAACAATTAAAAAAGCCTGATACAAACAAATGTATCAGGCTTTTTCTTAGTTAGCAACTGTCTGAAATTACTGTTTCATGAATTTCTTAGTCATTGTGTGAGTTCCATCATATATTTCTATGAAATACACACCTGAACGAAGTTTTCCAACTTGTATTTGATTACTTGCTTTTCCTTGGTTTACAACTTGTCCGTATAGATTTAAAATTCTATATGTAGTTGCTGTTCCATGTGCAAGTTTTATGTTTAAAACACTACCTTTTACAGGATTTGGGAATACTGTTAGTGAATTTATTGAATGAGTTTCTTCAACATTAGTTTTAGCTTCTTTAGTTTGTGCGGTTTTTTGAACTGCAGATCCAGTTTTTAGTTCAATTCTATCGATAGCGATATCTGCTTGCCAAGTTCCTCCAGTAACTCTGTTGAAACGGAATTGAACACTTCCACCTACGTATTGAGAAACATCTAAACTTACATTTAACCATTGGTTTCCTTTGTTTCCAGATTCACTCCAAATCGCTGTCCATGATAATCCATTGTCATTACTTGCTTCTAAAGCTATTGTTCCCATGTCGTTAGAACCAAACATATGGTAGCTAAAGCTAAAATCAGCACTTGCTTCACCACTTAAATCATAACAAGGTGAATTAATGATAGCTTGTTTATTTGGAAAACCTGTTCCATTTCCTGATGCTTCAACATAGATATAGAAACTTCCGTCAAGAGCCGAAGTTGGTCCTGTATTACTTGATGGAGTTCCGAGTGAATCTACTGTCCAGTCGATATCATCTTGTCCAGATTGTGTCCAACCGCCAAGCGTATTTTCATAGCTTTCATCATATGGGAAATTAGTAATTCCTCCTGAACAACCTTCTACTATGATTTCTTGATCTATTAAACTAATATTGTCAATAGCAATATCTGCTCTCCAAGTACTTCCTGTAACTCTGTTGAAACGCAATTGAATGTTGCTTCCTGTGTAAGCAGAAATATCAATATTTGCAACTTGCCAAGCACTTCCTTGGTTTCCTGTCTTAGTCCAAATTGATGTCCAAGTAGCTCCATTATCTTCACTGATTTCTACATCTAATGTTCCCATGTCTGTTCCTAACATGTGATAATTAAAGCTAAATGTTGCTTCCGTTAATCCACCAAGATCAAAACATGGTGAAGTCAAAATAGCTTGTTTGTCTGGGTAACCTGCTCCATTTCCTGATGCTTCAACATATACATAGAAGTTTCCTTCTATTGCTGAATCTGGTCCAGTTCCGTTTGAAGGTGTTCCGTTGGCATCAATTGTCCAATCGATATCATCTTCTGTAGATTGTGTCCATCCGCCAAGCGTATTTTCAAATCCTTCTGTGTATGGGAATGAACTGATTCCGTTAACACAACCAATACTTGCTTCTTCTACAGTTATAGTACGTGTTACTTCTACAGCCGCGTTTCCTGCAGCATCACTTACATTGTATCGTACTACATATGTTCCAGCAACTGATGTATCAACCGTTCCGCTGATGCTTAAGTTTGCTGTTAAATCTCCGTCTATATTATCTACTGCAGTAGCACCTAATTCTGCATATGTATCTCCAACATTTAAGTTGATGGTAGCACTTCCGTTTAATGTGATTACTGGGATTGTAGTGTCAGCAATTACATTTACAGTACGTGTTACTTCTACAGCCGCATTTCCAGCAGCATCACTAACATTGTAACGAACTACATATGTTCCAGCAACTGATGTATCAACCGTTCCGCTGATGCTGATGTTTGCCGTTAAGTCTCCGTCTATATTATCTACAGCAGTAGCACCTAATTCTGCATATGCATCTCCAACATTTAAGTTGATGGTAGCACTTCCGTTTAATGTGATTACTGGAATTGTAGTGTCTGCAATTACATTTACAGTACGTGTTACTTCTACAGCAGCATTTCCTGCAGCATCACTTACATTGTAACGAACTATATATGTTCCTGCAACTGATGTATTAACCGTTCCGCTGATGCTAATGTTTGCTGTTAAATCTCCGTCTATATTATCTACAGCAGTAGCACCTAATTCTATATATGCTTCACCAACATTTAAGTTGATGGTAGCACTTCCATTTAATGTGATTACTGGGATTGTAGTATCAGGGTTTACAATTACTGTTCTAATAAGTTCTGTAGCCGCATTTCCTGCTGCATCACTTACATTGTATCTAATTAAGTATGTTCCTGCAGTTGAAGTGTCAACCGCTCCAGTAATGCTAATATTTGCTGTTAAATCTCCGTCTAAATTGTCTGTTGCTGTTGCTCCTAATTCAACATATACATCTCCAAGGTTTAAAGTGATTACATCACTACCATTTAGGCTGATTATTGGCGCTGTAGTGTCAGCAATTACATTTACAGTACGTGTCACTTCTGTAGCAGCGTTTCCTGCAGCATCACTTACATTGTATCGTACTGTATATATTCCAGCCGTAGAAGTATCTACTACTCCACTAATACTAATGTTTGGCGTTAAATCTCCGTCTAGATTGTCTGTTGCCGTTGCTCCAAACTCTGTATACGTTCCGCCGACATTAAGGTTTATAATAGATTCTCCGTTGAGTACAATTACTGGAGCTGTTGTATCTGCTATTACATTTACTGTACGTGTTACTTCCGCAGCAGCGTTTCCAGCTGCATCACTTACATTGTATCGAATAATATATGTTCCTGCAGTATTGGTATTTACAGTTCCACTAATGCTGATGCTAGAAGCTAAATCTCCATCTACATTATCGACAGCAGTTGCGCCTAATTCTGTATAGAAATCTCCAACATTTAAGTCAATTACAGCATCTCCATTAAGTGTAATTACTGGTGCTATATCATCAACAGGTGTTACTACATTTACAGTTCTTGAAACTTGTGTAGCTTGGTTTCCAGCAGCATCTCTTACATTATAGAATAGTGTATATATTCCTGCGACAGCTGTATTTACTGAACCTGTAACTTCTATTAAGTTTGTGATATCGCCGTCAACATTATCGATTGCTGTAGCTCCTGCATCTGTATACGTATCGTTTACAAATATTTGAATAGGATTTTCTCCATTTAGCGTAATGATTGGTGCAATACTATCTGGTGTAGCAGAGATAATGTTGACTGTATAATCTTCTACTTCTCCGTATGTAAATGTTTCACAAGATGTTGGAATTGCGTTATATTTCATAGAAACACGCATTCTAGTTTCTCCATTTGAAACTGATGTTGGAATTGTGAATGTTCCGCTTACAGGTGTTTGTTGTGTATTTCCTTGTGTCCATACTTGTTCTCCAGCATCTGTGAAGTCACCATCTCTGTTGTAGTCAATCCATACAGCATATGCTTCATTGTATACTGTTCCTGTCCAAGTTGGTGTTACAGTGATAACATATTGTCCATTTTTTACGAGCTCTGTAGAAATATTGGTGAAATCTGAATAAAATTGAGCTCCAGATGCATTGTCTATATCTCCTAATTGTACTCTACTAATGAACTCATCATTTACGTTTGTACTTGCAGAATTACAGTATGAGATTACTACATTTTGTAATGTTAATACAGTTACTTCATTACTTGTAGCGGATTCATTTCCTGCACTATCTACTGCTGTTACTCTGTATGTATAGCTTGTGTCTGGAGTTAGGTTTGTAGCAACATAGTTGGTGACTTGCGTAATGGTTTCACGTAGTGTATTGTTTTCATAAATATTATATCCTACTACATCTACATTGTCTGTTGAACTTGTCCAAGTTAAATCGGTAGTTGTTGCAGTTGTATTTGCGGCATTTAAGCTTGTAGGTGCTGTTGGCGCTTCTGTATCTTGAGCAAGATCTGTTACAATAGAAATAGTTTGTGATGTTGTGAAATATCCACAAGTTCCTACTGCATATGTAATGGTATAGTCTCCAAGTGTTGAATTTGAAACATCTATTCTTCCTGTACTTGAGTTAATTGCTAAACCAGTTGGTGCAGAAAATGTACCATTTTGCACTCCTACTATTACTGGTGAAGGATCTGAACCATTTGTAGCATACATGCTTGCCATGTATGAAAACATAGCATAGTCATTATAATGTGTATTGATGAAGTTTAAAACTACAGCAGCATAATCTTTCGCAAATGGAACTAATGTTTGTGGACGTGAGTCAAATACTTGTCCGTTGTAGGTTCCTAAGTCACGAACACGACGATTTACTTCTGTCATGATTCCATCAATGTTTCCTGAACCACCAGTTCCGTCACTTGTTCCGTTTCCAGAACCATGTCTACGATTGTTATAAAAATCACCATCAAAATATGCATTTCCATTTGGACGCGTATCATCACAAGTTCCTCCACCATTGTTTGTAGCGCTTGGAACAGTTCTGTATCCACTTGTGCTTCCACAACCAGCATGTCCTAAACTTGCATAGAATGTTCCAGAAGCATCTTGAAACATTTCTCCTATACTATTATTACCACGAATTAATTCTTCGTGTGTTAAGTTATTTAAGTTATTGTTTACTAAGTTTCTAATCGTAGATTTATTAATGATACTAGCTGCGTTTAAGTTTGAAGAATTTAATTCACCAGCTGTAACATTATAACCAGCTTCAATTCTAGGAACTGAATGACTTTGACCGTGTAAGTCAATGAATAAACCTTTTCCCCAGTTAGTTTCTACGCTTGCGCTTGCTTGATCAATGAATCCGTGAAATGCATTCCAATGATCTGCTGAATTAGCATTTCCGCAGGTAGCTTCATTAATTTCACGATTTGGATCTAGTTTAGATCTGTGCAGATTGTTAATAATTACGTGCGCATAACAACCTGTGAGTTGAAAAATTTCTTTTTGTATTTCACGTACTAAAATTTCAGTATTGTCATCGCGTTCATTCGTCCCACAGTTTCTGTCTGGTAAAGAACTGTCGTTATCTGGATAAAATACTCCTCCAATAGTTTGTCCTGATTGTTTTACTCCTCCATGTGGTGCAGAAATAATGATTGGTAAGTTTCCTGGAATATACTCAATGTAGTTTCGAGTATCTCCAGCTGTTTGTTCATAAAAGATAGATACGCCTGGTGTCTGAGCTTGAAGATAAGATGCAAATAGACATAGCACAACTACGTGTAAAATTTTTTTCATAGTTTTTTGATAATTAGGTTAAGTTCAAAAGAAAATTTTGGGACAAATATTCTATTAAAACAGTTCGATGTTGTTGAAATAAACATTTAGGGCAAAACGAGTATTTCTGGGGCTATTTTCAATACTATCATAAAGCTAGTTTCATTTAAAATGATCTCTAGAGTATTTAGTTGACTACCCTAAAAACATCGTTAAAACGCACTTATTAATCGATAAAATACACAAAACTTACTTTTAAATGATAAGATCTATTATAAAATTAAAGAATAAAGAACTAGATAGGATTTAATTTACCTTACAGTTATTAAGGTATTAACGTACAAAAATATTTATTAATGCATATTTTACAGTTTTCTTTACATTTTTTTCAAAAAAAAGGACGCTTTTTTATAAAACGCCCATATTACGTAAGAATCTATATATTAGCTTTTTAAGGATTCTACATGAAATAAAGGATTTTCATTGAATTTTTTCCAGTCATTTTCTAAAGATTTGTAGAGTGTATCTATTGCAACAACTTCTTCCTCAGTGAGTTTTATTTTTTTGTTCTTTTTCAGTTTTAAAATATAATCCATGAGTTTGTAACATGATGTAAATTGTCCGCAAGCAATCAAAGCATCCATACGATCTTTTTGAATGTCTTTTTCGTCCCACCAAAGCGTTGTTGGCATTTCGGAAGCTATTAAACCTATACTTTTAAGTAAGGTACTTGGTGATGGATCAATATTTTTGTTATAACGGAAAGAATCTGTGTACGCCGTTTTTTCTCCATTTAACTCATATACTGTAGAAGTGATAACTTTGTGTCGTAAGTCTGGATTTGAATATAGGAGCTTATAATTTAATCGACGTACTTGCTTTAAAAATACATCATTTACCATTATTACTGTTGAGGTAATACGTTCACTAAGCATTCGTTGTACTAAACCTATACTTAACTTTTTGAAACTTAATACGTCATCTACTAAAGGACCTGGTACATTTTTCTTAAATAAAGATGTTACAGATCGAATTGCAAATCCTTTGGCAATTACAGCAACTAATCCTAGTATGGTTAATAATAGTCCTATTCCAGAAATGATTCCTCCTACAATATATAAAGCTGGCCAAGCTTGTCCTTTGAAGATTTCCATTGAATTGAGAACCATGAGCAGTACACCAATTACAAAAATGATCCAATACAGAGGTTTTACTTTAAAATAGTCTAAGATTTTAGAGATTGTACTTTTTATACTAGCGCTTTCATTTTTTGTTTTGGCTTCAGGTTTCCAAGGGTTCATTTTAAAACTTCCTACATCATTCACTACAATTAAATCTAGCTCTTTTTTAAGTTCTTTATCGCGTTTTCTAGCTTCGCTGATGTTAATCATACTTCCTATTCCTTGATTATCCGCAATTCCACCATCCATTACACCTACTCCATCTGCAAAACGTTCTAGGCTTTTTACAGCTTTGTATTCTTGCGTATTTTGATTTTTTATATAATCATCAGGAAATACTAGCGGTTCAAAACCTAAAGGAAAACAAGAAGAAGATGCTACAATGTCTCCTAATTGCAATTGATCTTCAATATCGTCTAGAAGTTTATTGTTTAAAGGTTTATTTCCAAAGAGTCCGCAATTTTGAAAACGGAATGCTAAACCAAACGAGAATTCTGTAGAGTTGAAACAAACATATTTTAGGTTTTGCAATTTGGTTTCATCCAAAAACATATCAAAACCTCCATCATATACATTCATGTCTGCATACGTTAAAGCAAACGCATTAATTAGTGAACGTTTCTTGTATGGGTTTTTCTTCCATACTTCATCATCACTTAGTTTTGCAATAGCTGTTTCTAAGAGTTTGTCTTTACCTGGTTCAAAGTTCTCATAAAATTCTTTAAAGAATACTTTAAAATCAAAGTCTTTTTGTTGAGATGCTTTTGCAAAAGCTACACCAAATAGCGTTCCTCCACTTACGGTACTTATGGCTTCTACGTTTTCTAATAATGGTTTTCCTTTGTACTGAATCTTATCATAATAAGAAACAACTCCTAGCGAAAAGAATGTTGCTCTGTATCCGCCGCCACTAAAGCAAAGTCCAATATTTTTGAATGGAATGAATTCTTCTTTCATAATAGGTTGTGATATTGTTAGTTATGTGTAAAGGCTATTTACAACTGGGGAAGTCTCTCAAATATAATGATTTAACGGTATAAAAACCAAAAGGAAAGTACTTAATTTAGACTTTCCTTTTGAGTTTACTACGTTGTTGTTAGCATGCAGTTGGTACTAATATAATATTTCTATAGTGTTGTTTGTTTGTCACAAATTTAAGCATCGATTTAAAAAATTACAATAGGCATTTCTACCTGGTTTTTATTAAATGACAACATCATAACATGTATTTTTTTAGTGTATGATGTAGATTCGTTATCTAGATTCTATAATTTTTTTTGCTACATATTCGTCTATATCTACAAAATAATTGTCTAAAATATATAAAGCTTTACTTAAGTAATTTTGTATGTATGGAATTTCTCGAAGAGGAAATATATGTGTAACTGCTTCATCTGCCAATCGTATAGCTTCTTCCGAATTACGAGTACAATTTTGATGAAAATGTGCAAAGTTAATCTTTACCATAGCCAATTGAGAAATGTATTTTTCTTTGTTACTTTTTACTAATTCTTCTGCAGTTACTATCGCTTCATTGAATGTTTTTTTTGCAGCTTCTAGTTTATTCAGATTCCCTTGTAATGAACCTAAATTAGCCTGTAAACCTACTATATTTCGTGTGTATTTGTTATTATTATTTTTTCTTAATTCTTTGTATATCGTTAGCGCTTTTAGATATTTTTCTTCAGCATCGTGTAAGCTATTGGATTTTCTTTCAGCTACAGCTAAATTGTTTAGTATATCAGCCATGACTGGCATAAAAGTTCTAGGATTGTATTTTGCTTGTTCTTCTGCGATGGCTAGTGATTGATTAAGTAATGCTTGCGCCTCATCATTTTTCCCTATAACATCTTTAATATTAGCCAAATTATTCAATACCATACAAACCTTAAAAATATATTGCTCTGGTTGATCTGATGCTAGCATTTTATAAGCATTCAATGCTTGCGTACTAATTTCTTCAGCTTTGTAGAATTGCTGTCGCTTGGTGTACAATTTTGATAGATTATTAAGCGTGATTCCAAAGTTTGGGAAATTTTCAAATCGTTGTTTAGCTGTTAACTTAGCATGTAGATCAATTATTTCATCAAAAATGGTTTCAGCTTTATCTAATTGATTGTTATTATTACAGATAACAGCAATATTGTTTAAAACTGTTATTATATGTGTTTTATATTTTTCGCTGTCATTTTTCGCTAATTTTCTACTAATAGCTAAAGATTCTTCATAATATTTTAAGGCTTCTGATTGTTCATTATTATTTCTTTTCAAGTTTCCATAATTGACTAACGATTTTCCTCTTTGCTCTTCCGTTTCACTAGCGTCAATACTTTTTTTATAATATATACTGGCTTTTTGAAAATCATTTAGTATGTAGAAAAAATTTGCAACTTCTAAGTTATTGCCCCAATCATCATATAATTTCACTGCCTTTTCATAGTTTACGCCAGCTTGTTCGTATTTGTGATCTACACGTAATATGCGTGCTTTTAAGATTCTCGTTTCTGCTGCATTTTTTACACTTTCTAAGGCTTTTTGCTCAATTTCTTCCAGTTTGGCTTCATCTAAAATTGATAAAGCTTCGCTTATGTTTCCTTGTATAAATAATTCTAAAGCTTCTTGATATAGATTGGTTGTTTGACTTAAATCTTTTCCTTCAATTTCAGTTAAAAAGTGTTGTACTTGATCTTCTAATTGTTGTTTTTCTTGAAGTAATTGCTGAATTTTATCGGATAGCTGTATTACTTTTTCGTCTAAAAACCCTTCTATTTTTTCTTTGTCAGCTATGCTTTTTTGAAGTTTTACGATTAATTCATTCTTGTCTTGTACAAAAGGTTGTAAGAATGCTTCAAATGATTTGCGTTCTTTCGATTCGTTGCCTGCACTATCAATGTATTGAAAGATGAAAATATTTTCTCCTTCAACTTTTTCAACTTTATTTATTTTCTTTTCAAACATTGTTACTCTTTTGAATCGTTTATTTCTTGGTGGATATGAATATCCTTTCCTTTAACATTTTTCACCTTGTTTTTATTCACTTTTACTTCAAAAATTGTGCCTTTGAGTTTATCATTTTGTTGTAAATAATCCAACAAGAGACAACAAAGTGCTAATATTAAAATTCCTACAGAAAGTATAGTGTCCGTGTGTTCACTTTCTGCCATGAATTCTACACCTAAAATCTCTCCTGAAATTTTAAAGAACATTTTATTTAAACATAAAAAGACAGATATGAGGAAGAAAAAAGCTTTTATATACCTACGCGCTGGATTGCTTAATAGTACAACAATCATAATGAGTACAGCACTTACGATTCCTATTTGCCAAAATCCAGATAATATATACGCTAAAAAACCACCAATCACTCCAGCAGCCAACGAAATAAGAAACCAATTATTTTTCATAAAAATTGTTTGATTTTAATACCTTGTAGGTAATTCCTTAAATGTACAAATTTTTCAAATGAGTTTGTTTTATATCATGAATTGCTAGGTAACTTTTTCCTTTTGAGATTGATTAATTCCGTTGAATACTATTTAGAAGAGGTTATTTACCATTTCGAAATGGTTCTATACTGCCTGTTAATCCTTCATGAACTGGTTTGAAGCAGTTACATATCGCTTTTAATCGATTTTTTATCGACTATAACAGGTTTTCTAGAGGTTCTAACCCCTTGATGAACCGAATATATTCGCTAAATAACCTAAACGAACTAGTCATAAACCGTAAATAATGATTATTTACACCGAGAATAAGATATAAACAACTGGAATAAAGGATTGTTTAATTGCTATTATTATCCAACTTCCCTTCTACTTGTCGTTCTTGGAGTTCTTGAATCTCTTTATTTGTTCTGAATTTGAAACCTGTAGTTTTTTCATTTTCTATTGCCATTCGAAGATTTTCAATGATCATATACCAAGCTTCGTTTCTATTGTTATAATCTGTTACAGGTTTTGCTTTATAAGGCAAAGCAGAAAACTGACCAAGATTAATGGACGCATCTTTTCGAATCCAGCTACAATATTCAAGTCGGATAGGAACAATTCGGATGCGCTCAGAAACAGGAATCTTTTTCTCTTTTTGTGTGTTGAATTTCTGAATCGCAGTTTTTATTTCATATTCTTTAATATAATTTGTTGCTAAAAAACTCGGACTCACCATAAAGAAAATGATATCTGCTGCTTCAAAGTTTTCTTTGATTTCTTTGTCCCATTCAGTTCCTGCTTCCAAATCAGTACAGTACCAAACTGGAGAAGCGATCAAACCATCATCTTGTAATGGTACTAAGTTTTTGATAAATTCATTGACTAAAGTTAAATCATCTTTGGAATAACTAATCGCTACTTTTTTCATGCTTCCTTGGTATTCGTTGTCTAAATATTGATTGAATTGAAATACTGAAAATGTTTTCCGTATAGAACCATCATCGTAATCAAATGCTTTGATGGTATAAATTTCATTACGTACATTATCATTGAGCTGTTGTACATTTACATAATATTTTCCGTCAACACTGACGCCAATTTTAACTTTGTCACTGTTCCATCTTGTATTTTTAGAGACAGCACTTTCGCCACTTAATTTTAATTCATGATTTTTAAACCCACTGCGATCTGCTTCTTCTCCTTTACTTTCCAGTTCATACCTAGACATTTTATTTTTATGAACAATTTTTATAATAAAGTCGACCACTTCTTTTTGTAATTGCTGATTGTTTTCTTGTTGATCACCATACAATAACAGACGCATTTGTTTTCGGTCATATTCTACTAATAACAATTGTCCTTCTTTTTCAATCACCAAACCTTTTTGCCAAAACATATAGGATTTATCTTTTTTGATGACATTTGCATATTCTGTAAAAATATCTAGCAAAATACTATTCATTAAATATTGATCCGATGAAACAATAATATTTGCGACTCCAAATGTATAATCTTTGAGTAATTGTAACCAAGCAGGCGATTCTTCTGGCAAATATTGCGGTGCATACCAACTACCATCTTTTGTTTTGAATATTAATTTAAAAGCGCTTAATAAACGTTGTAATTCTTTTTCCTTTAGACCTAATACATTGCCTTCTACTGCGCTTGCTAAAAAATTTTCATCTAATTCCCCTTGTTTCTTTTTTAAATCTTTATTTAAAATTTTATCATAAATCAAGTTTAACAATAGATCAGGTTGTGTAAATATTTTGTTTGGTAATTGCTCATGAAAATATAACAAGCAACCTAATTTATTAAGTGTTTTTAATATCGTATTATTTTTTTCTTTGAATGTGTTTTTATAATCAGTTAGTGTCCAAATTTTCTTTTCTGAATCATTTAGCCCATCTCTTATTTTCGCATATACTGGTGGATGCAAATTCTTTTGATACAACATATCAACTCTTTCTTCTAAGAGTTCAAACATACCTTCTAAACGTTTTTTATGTAGTAAACTTACCGAACATGCGTTCAACATAAAAGGTAGTTTATCCGTATCTACTTCTTCATGTGGAGAATAGATATTGAACTTTTCTAAATATTTTTTTTCTGGAAAATGTGTGTAGAATTCTAAATGACCTTTTTCGTCTTTGTGATCAATACGGTTTTCGATCATCACCATTTCAATAGGACTATCTCCTTCGCTCAATTGTTCTGAGCAACGTAACCAATAATCGAGTTCAAATGTTACTTCATCTTTTTTTCTGGTATCTAGCTTTCCTTTAGACCATAGTAACACATGCAAAGCATCAGGACTAAAAAATAATTGATGTGTTGCATGAAAATACTCTTGTCCACCAAAATCCCAAATATGTAATAAAGGTGCTTTTTTAGTTTTTCGCATTTCTTCATACACCAAACCATGTGTAGAATTACTTTTTTTAGGGTACTTTCTTCGTTTTGAAATCTTCCCATAACGCTGTTGCCATAAAAATAATAAGTTTGATTTTCCAATATATGTATTTCCTAACAACAATACTTTGACATCTTTTAGGGGACGCTTTTCTTCTTGGGTAATTTTTTCATTTTCCTGTAACCAACGAACAATTTCTTGTGCTGAACTATTTAGAACGGTTTCTGGGACGTTTTTTATTGGATTATTTGAAATCTGTAATTTATTTAATCTTTTGAGTTTTGCTATAGTACCAATCTCAATAATCTGATTATTAGAAAGATTTAAGTTTCTCAATGATATTAAATTATTTAATACATCAATATTAGTTAGTAAGTTAAAATCAACCTTTAATGTTCTCAACAAAGTTAATTTTGATAAAATAGTTATGTCTTTAATTAAATTATTTGAAATGTAAAGACCTATTAATTGAGTTAGATTTTCTAAAAAGTCAAGTTTTTTCAGATTACATCCTGATAATGATAAATACTTTAATGAAGTTAAAGTAGATATAGAACTAAAATCACCTAGTTGATTAAAAGAAATAAATAAAGTATTTAATTTTAAAAGATTTTTTAGAACACTTATATCTTTGAAAAGGTTACTAGAAATATGAAGTTTTTCTAATTTTTTAAGCTTTTTTAAAGCAGTTAGATCTTGAATTTGATTAAAAGATAAACTTAATTCTTCTAATGAAACTAAATTTGATAAGCAATTAATATCTTTCACTTGATTGTCATAAACATCTAATAATATTAATTTTGTAATGTTTGATAAAATACTAATATCATGTACTTGGTTGTAAGAAAGATTTAAGTAGGTTAAAGAAGTTAATAAAGAAAGTACTCCAATATCTACAATTTTATTATGAGAAAGATTCAACCAAATTAATGAAGTCAATGGAGACAATGCTGCAATATCTTGGATTTGATTATTTGAAAGACTTAGTTCGATCAAAGAAGTTAAATTAGAAAGGGAAGAAAGATCACTTATTTGATTATATGAAAGATTCAACTTTGTCAATGAAGTTAAATTAGAAAGGGAAGAAAGATCACTCATTTGATTTTCAGAAAGATTTAACTCAGCCAAAGAAGTTAAATTAGCTACAAAATTAATGTTGGAAATTCCTTTATCGTGAAGCGTTAGTTTTAATAGTTCACCTTTCTCATTTAAACTATAAGTATCTTCATCTAGCTTAAACCCTAACACAGTTTCAACATATTCCAATTCATTCTCAAAATCTTTCGGGTGTAATTCGTTTGACATATACGTTGCTTTCTAGTTTTAGTTGTATCTGACTAAAATAAGAAATAAATTCTTACACTTCCTTTTTAGACTACTTAGATTGTTAGATTTTTTCAAAAAACAAACACGTTATACGACAAACAGATGACCGCGCTTACGCTCTTAATGACAACGAAATTTGATACGCCTTTCTCTTATAATGTAACAATTTGAAAATGTACTAATGTATTAATTGGTTTCAAAGTGTATTTACGAATCCAAGATAAATGAAGTAGTGTACTTTTACTGTTAATTTGTTTTTGTCTTTTGTTGATATTACTCAAAAATTCACCTACCGAAATACTAAAAGCACAAAGTGCGCTCTAAAAGCAACGCAAGTCTAAACTTCTAAGGAATCTAAAGTTTCCGTTCCTGAATCCTATCAAAAAATGCCTTCTTATATGTATCACCTATAGGAATTGCGTGTTCATTGATATACACTGAAGTCGAATCGGTTTTAGAAATATGCGACAAGGAAATAATATACGATTTATGGGTTTTAACAAACATAGAAGTCGGCAAACATTCTTCAATGTTTTTTAAAGTATTATAGGTAATAATCTGTTTGTCAACTAAATGAATAGCTACATAGTTTTTTAAACCTTCAATGTATTGAATATCTTTACTATATATTTTCTCAAAATTATTCTTACCATCCGTTTTTACGAATAAAAAATCGTCAGTGATACTTGTCGTCTCAATGGTTTTCGGTTCGTTGAGTTTGAGAACAGCTTTATAAAAACGTTCAAACTCAAAAGGTTTGAGCAAATAATCTACTGCAGCCAAATCATAACTTTCCAATGCAAATTGTGGATATGCTGTCGTAAAAATGATATTTGTTTTGTTATGAATAATTTTAGAAAGCTGAATACCTGAAAGTTCCGGCATTTGAATATCTAAAAACACCAAATCAATTTGTTCCTTTTCTAGTATTTGTAATGCTTCTAATGGTTTTGTGGTCGCAGTTACCAGTTCCAAAAACGAAACTTTGGTAACGTATTTCTCCAACAAACGAATTGCTGGCGGTTCATCATCCACAATTATACATTTTAACATTTTGCTCATAAAGGTAGTTTTAAATACGATTCAAACTGTCCGTTTTCTTTGGTATATTGTATTTCATAACGCTCATCAAATATTGCTTTTAAGCGTCTTTCAACATTTGCTGCGCCAACGCCAGAATCCATATACTTATCGGAAAGTAACACTTTATTCTTCGTTTTCAATTCCAAAAAAGTATCTTCAATAGAAATATGTATGGTTGCTGGATTCGCTGCATCATTTACAATGCCGTGCTTAAATAAATTTTCAACAAAGTGAATCAATACCAACGATGGTACACGCTTCTCTCCTACGTTTCCATTCACTTCAAAGCTAACAAATAATTGATCTTCAAAACGAATTTTATAAAAATAGATATAATCTTCAATGAACTTTAATTCTTGTTGCAACGGCATAAAATCCTTATCTGATTCATAGGTCACATACCGCAATAATTCTGACAATCGATAAATATCTTTTGCAGTATCTGGTTGTTTGTCAATCAATTCGCTATAAAATGTATTCAACGTATTGAACAAAAAATGTGGACTGATTTGCGACTTTAAAAAATCGACTTCGCCTTTGCTATGTTCCAATTTTAATTGAAAAAGTTTGTCTTTATTTTCATTGTATTGCAATACCAAAAACACAATTGTACTGTATAAAATTGGCTTAATTGCGTAATATGAATTGTCAAAAACATAAAAAATTAACTTTCGTGAATTGTTATGATAATTGTGTCGTCCTGTAAATTCAAATAGAATGATTTCCTGCGAAAGATAACGCAAACCAGCAAAGAGTAAAATCATTCCAAAAACAGCTATAATAAAAGGAATTAAGCGTTTTTTAGATAATAGTTTTGGTGCTACGACAAAAAAATTTAAGAAATAAATTGCAATAGAACATACATAAAATGTGAGAATCAATCCTTGATAATCACTTGTAAAATTGGTCATCAACCCTTTCATTCCGTTAATGGTATAATCTTCCAACCATTCCAACAACAAAAGCGCAATTCCTAAAATGACATGATATTTCCAATGCTTTTTAATTTCCATAACACAAAAGTATCTATTTCTCACAATCTGATGCTGTTTTAGGACAAAGCGGTCATTTTTTTATATCAACTCAAAAAAATAGCGGACAAAAAATCTAGTGGAATCGTTTCTAGGGTTTGTTGTGATTTTTTGCGCGATGATCAGTTTTAAGACTTTACTACTGTTTTCAAACATAGTTTTGACGTAAATAATTAATCATTAATGATCAAACGTCATTCTGAACTTGATTCAGAATCTCACACGAAGCATTCATAATGAAACCTTGAATCAAGTTCAAGGTGACGAATCGCAAATAATTTTTACGCCATGAAACAATTCATCTTCATTCTCACACTACTTTTTACTTCAATATTGCTTTCGCAAGAATTGACTTTGACAGGAACAATTCGCGCAGAAAATACGAATGAAACCTTGTCGCTTGCTGCTGTGACAGTTTTTGACGCTTCCGCAGATCGCTTACTCGGTTACGCATACAGTGACGAAAACGGAAAGTATAGCATTCGTTTCAATACTACGCCTTTTTATGTAAAAGTAGAAACGCTTGGTTATGTAACATATAAAAGTGCTGTTTTTTCAGAAACTACTGAGGATAAAACTTTAAATATCAGCTTAAAAATTGATGTTTCAGAATTGGATGCTGTCGTAATTCTTCAAAAGAAACGCTTAATTAAAATGACTGGTGACAAAATGATTGTCGATGTTGATAAATCTGGAATTGGTGCAGGAAATGATGCGTTAGAAACCTTGAGCAAATTACCTGGCATGCGTTTAGACAAAGATGAAAATATCATTTTTAGAGGTGATGGAAATTTACAAATCCTAATCGATGGAAAACCTTCGCTCCTATCTGGCGATGCGCTGAAACAGTTTTTAAAAACCATGGCTGGCGATAATATCAAAGCCGTAGAAATTATAGCGAATCCTTCTGCAAAGTATGATGCAGCTGGAACTGGCGGTATTTTGAATATCCGATTAAAGAAACCAGTTTATCAAGGTTTTACAGGAAATGTATACGGTTCTGTTGGTTATGCAGAGTTTATAAAAAATAGTTATGGTTTAAATCTGTACAATCAGACGGAAAAGTGGAATGTAAATGCTGGTGTATATTATGGCTATTTTGAATCGGTAAATCATAGAAACGTAGTACAATCTATTTCTGAACCAAATTTACAAACAACACTAGACCAATTTAACGATTGGTTTCCTACATCTACAAGTCTAACGTCAAAGTTGGGTGTTTCCTATACAATTTCAAAGAATGCAACATTAGGAACATCATGGAATTTTAATGTGTATAATAGTAATGAAGAAACCGAAGGCCGTACCAACGAATTTTATAATGGAAATTACGAACGCTTTACCGTGTTAAGCAATACGCTCGATGAAAACAATAAACGACTCACAGGAAACTTGTATTATAGTTATGCTTCCGACAGTTTGGACACGAAATTTGATGCGCAAATAAATTATGCAACATACAAGAATACACAAGATCAAACAACGATCAATGATTACTTTAATGTATCAGACAATCAACCCTATAGAACTTCTGAAATTATCCGAAATGACAATCCAACGAACTATACTATTGTCAGTTCTCGTGTAGATTATGAAAAAGAAATAAGCGAAGCATTTCGTGTAGAAACTGGCGCTAAATATAGCTATGTATCCAATCGTTATAATAATATGTTGTTTGAACGTGAACCGAATACAAATTTTGAATTCGATGTAAATCGTAGCAACGAATTGGAATATAAAGAATCAATTGGTGCTTTGTATGGAATTATCAATTACAACAAAAAAAACTGGAGCTTTCAAGCTGGTTTGCGTGCCGAATATATAGATTACAATGCAACTTCTATTACTGCTGGAATGTCTAATACAGGTGATTATCTATCGTTATTTCCCTCATTTAGCATCAATCATAATTTAGATCACAATCAATTTAAGTTCTCATATAGTAGAAGAATTCAGCGTCCGCGTTATTTAGCATTGAATCCTTTCTTTGAATATGTAGACACGTATAATGTAGAAGTTGGAAACCCAAATTTACAACCACAATTTACACATGCGCTCGATTTCACATGGGTTTTTAAGCAACGAACTTCTGCTTCTTTGTATGCTAAGTTTACAACTGATTTGATGGATCGTATTTTTAATTATGATGAAGCTACACAGATTACCACAATGTTTATGGAAAATATTGCTACTTCTGAAGATGTTGGGATTTCATTCAATACGTCTGTTTCTCCTATGAAATTTTGGGATATTGATTTTTATGGCGATTTCTCATACAATCACGCACGATCAGAAGTACCCGATTTTCGATATGACGAAACAGGAACAAATTGGTATACAACAATCAATCAAACCTTCAGGCTAAAAAACGATTGGACTATTTATTGGAATAGTTTTTATGCTGGATTGGGACGCAACGGAAATACGGTTTCAAAACCTTCTTATGACATGTCATTTCGTGTAAAGAAGTTCTTCTTTAATGAAAAACTACGTTTATTATTTAGAGCAGATAATATCTTTAAAACCAGTAGATGGCGAAGTGTTACCGAACAAGACAATGTACGTACGGATTGGACAAATCGTTGGGAAGTTCGAAAATTTACACTGTCATTAACGTACAATTTTGGTTCAGGAAAAAAGAAACGTGTCAAAGCAATTGATTTACGTGATGAACAACGTAGACTTTAACCAAGATTTTTTCTGATTTTTAAATACTTAGATTTAAGTATATTTGATATACTAACTAAAGACTATAAAAAGATGAAAACAACAACATTTCTAACATTTGTAGGAGAAAATTGCGGAAAAGCTGAAGAAGCAATCAATTTTTATACTTCTATTTTTCCAAATTCAAGCATTAAAAGTATTATTAAATACGCTGAAGGAGAAGCCGGAGGAACACCAAAACTCATTAAACATGCTGTATTTACATTAAATGGCGTAGAATACATGGCTTCTGAAAACAATTACAATCATGCTTGGTCATTTTCACCAGGCGTATCATTATTTGTTTCATCAGACTCTGAAGCGGAAATAGACACTCTATTTGAAAAACTTTCCTCAAATGGTGGTCAAGTAATGATTCCGCTAGACAATTACGAAACTGGAGATTATAGTTTTGGAAAGAAATTCGGTTGGTGCGCCGATACATACGGTATTTCTTGGCAATTTAACCTTTCGGAATAATTTCAATAGATCGTTTTAAAATAAAAGAGGCTGTCTAAAAGTATCAATTTCGTCAAACCGAATCAAGTTCGGTTTCTCATAACAGTTAAAAATCAGTGTTGTGAGATTCTGAGTCTAGCTCAGAATGACGCTTCAATTACCTTTTTAGACAGCCTCTTTAAAAGAAGTCACAAATGCCTTAATGTGTCTTTTTTAATTTTTTCCAGTTTTTATTTGCTGTGGCTAGCAATTTTCCATGATTGTTTTCAGCTAACCATAGTTGCTGTGCGTCCAATTCTAAGTTGTATAAGTATAAAAAGTATTTTCCATTTTTTACAATAAACTTGTTTGGATCTGGTCTGAATTTTGCGCCAGCATATACTCCAAAGGCACAGAATCCGCCATACTGAGGAAGGTATTTTTCTGGATTTTTATCAAAAGTTGACTTTTGCTCAGCAGATGTGAAGTAATAAATTACTTTCTTATGTTCGGACTTGTATTGCTTCACTCCTTTTTGTGCAATTCCTAAGTCTAAATAAGAAACCGGACTGTATCCTTTTAATGCTATATTACTGTTGTCGATATTGTTTGCTTTGTTGTCTTGTGCAAATAGTAGTGTGCTTATTAAAAAGCTTAAAATTAAGATGCTTGATTTTAGGATATTTTTCATTTTTTCTATGTTTTTAGGTATTTATAATTATTGTGCGTTAAAATATTCTTCACGAATGACTTCGCCTTTGTCATTCCAGTTACGACGGATGATTTCGTGCCAGTAAATTTTACTATCATCTTTCATGTTAAAATCGAATGTAAACTCAGAAGCAGAAAGATTTCCATCTACAATAGTATTGTGATGTGTAATACCATTTACGTTTGCGATAGCACCAGCAAATCCTTCCATCTTTTGAACCATTTCCTGTTTGTTTGCTGTTGCTAAGCCGTTGTAATCTGAAGTAGTTGCATTATCTGCAAAGAATTGTTTTACAGCATCTACAATTGCGCCTTGCGCTACAATACTGTCCATTTTTGTTGCTTGATCTTTAATATTCATCTTTATTATTTTAAAATGTTAATTAATTTGTTGTTGTTAATTACATTGCAAATATGCGGACGAATCGGCGTTAAGAGGCTACAAAAAAGACGCCTAAGATTGTACTTTTTTTGAGTTTACTTTTTGTAATTGGAAGGAGAAACACCAACATAGTGAGAAAAGAAGGAAGAAAAATGATTGGTTTCTTCAAAACCTAAAGTATGTGCTATATTTTTAATAGCTATTTCTTGCGCAAGCATTTCTTTGGCAGAAAGTATTAATTGTGACCGAATTAACTGCCCTAAAGAAGTATTCATCTTTAGTTTTACTTTTTTAGATAATGCTTTTACGCTAATATTCATTTGATCTGCATAAAAACTTAATGCATGCTGATCTTTGTGAAATTCTTGAATAAGATTGATTAAATCCTGAACAAACAAATCTCGTTCTTTATAATCGAAATTGTCACGAAACTGTTTTGGTGTTTGCCCAGTTTTTATTTTGAACGTACGATTAAAATAAGCAGGATCTTTAAATCCTTGATCGTATGCTATTTCTTGAATATTTTTGTCTGTAAAGGCAATGTCTTTTTGACTTTCGATGAGTTTTTTATTCTGAATTAGATTTTTAACAGACAATCCGAGTTTATTCTTCACCAGATGTTTTACCGTATATTCAGAATGTATCAAATGATTCGCCAAAGCTGAAGTGTTGATATTATTCGAAAACTCTTGATCAATAACGTCTTTGACATCAAAAATAATTTGATATTCTTCCTTATTTGCCTGAAAAGGATTTTGCCAATACCATTGTGCTGTAGAAACATCAATCAGTTGTGACATATCATTGTTAAAAACCGTAGTATTTAAGAATGTTTTGCAATCTTCACATTCAGTAAAGTTGATATACCCTAATGAAATTAAATGTTTAAAGAGAATTCGAACATCTTTCGATTTAAAGATAATTTCATCTGGAAAGTGAATAAAACGTACTATAAAATCATCAGAAAGGAACTTTATATACTGTCCTTTTTCTAGGTAAATCGCTTTATCATTCCAATCATGATAGTTTTTAAAATCAACCTGAATATTTCCAGAACCTTCTAAAATATGAATCAAGGTATATTTTTCTATAAAGTATACTTTGTTGATTTCAGCATGAATCTTGGTAACCACAACTCTTCGTTTTTATCTCTTTAGGAATTGTAAATATAATCTATTATCGAGTTTATTTTATTTTCCGACATCTAAAAACCGTGATTTAAACTTAATACATCTTCATAAGTTTGCTTTAACACAATGACAACTGATTGATTACAAATTCCAAAATAGCTGCTGACGTTTCCCCATCTGTTTCTAAAGTTGTTTTTGTAGCACCATTTATGATAGACTCTACCATTGTTTGCCAACCTAGTCCTGCCGTAAAAATTGGAATGATTTGTAAAAATTTTGGTCTATCTGTATCAAAAGTAGAACGATATACAGATGGGAAAATTATTGTAGCTACAATAATTCCAAAGATGATGTAAAAGTAATTGCTATAAATTTCTGTAATGTTATTTAACTTTCCATTTTCTCTAAAAAATGTAAAGAATGGTTGAATTATTACTCCAAAGAATAACGCCAACCATTGTAAAAATGCAGTTGGTCTTTTCTCGTTGACTTCTTCTCCATTCTGTTGGTTTTCTGGTTGTATATATTCAAATAATCTAAAATATGATTTTAGTGACATAGTAGTTGGTTTTTTTATTTTTTGATGAGATAAAGTGTTGTAAATTAAAATTGTGTATCCATTTCATATGATAATATTTCATATCAATCAATATGTATGCTTCTGTATCCTTCTACCAATCGATGAAAAGGAACTACTTGAATTATTTTAGTACCATTAATTTCAGTAAGTTCTTTGCTCCAAACCTTCTGATATAAAGATTTAAGGTCTTTTTTATCGTTTTTAGTCAATTCAGATTTGTGTCCGTAATTCATAATCGTAAATGGATCGTGTTCTCCATATACTTCGCTTGACCAACGTGTTTCGCTAATGTTTGCGAAGAAGTGTCGCAAGCCAAAAACATGCCCTAATTCATGTATAAAAGTATCTATTTGTTCTTTGTGAACTTGTGTAAACATTTTTGGATACACTACAAGTTCATGTCGTCCACTATCAGGAAAAAAAGCACTTGCTAATGTGCATCCGTAATCATTACAATCATCGGAATAACTCATCACTATTTCAAAATCCCAAGCATCATCTCGTTCGCTAAATTTAATTGGAGCCGCATCTCCCCATTTTAGTAGTGCTTCTGAAAATAAATTACGTACACCATTTTTAGCAGCTTCTGGATTTTGAAAATAATTGAATGAATCCTTATTAAATCGCCATCTTAAATGCTGATTTTTTGCCCAAAGTGGTACAAATCCTTCCGAAGTATCAATGACAATATCTTTATCATTCCTGCCTCCGGGAGTTGCATATCCTTTAGCATCTGTATTGCAAACAGTATTAGATTTTCCGTAGATATGTACATTTGTTAGCGCTGGTTTGAATACATCTTCTGTTTTTCTTCGTGCAAAAATTGAATTGTCTACTGTAGTTGTTTTTTTAGCCATGATGATTACTTTTAGTTAATAATTAATTCAAAGTAATCGGTTTATAGCATTGTACTCAATACCTATAAAAGGGTATTTTTCAATTTATTAGCATAAAAAATAAGTTAATTGAATAATTTCTTTATTGTGGATTTATAAGTGCTACCAATAGGAATTTCAGTTGTTTCAATAAGAACTGTATTGGGTTTTATCTTTTTTAGTCGATTGGTATTGATGATATACGATCTGTGGATTTGTATAAAAGTTGAAGTGTCTAGTTTTTGTAACCAATTGGACAAACTTCCTAATGTGAGTATTTTTTCTTCGTCAGTAACGATAGCAACATAATCTAATTCAGACTTCATGTATAGAATGTCGTTTCGCTTTAATTTATGCGTGATTTTGTCTGCGTAGATGAAAATGTATTCCGAATCTTCTGAGTTCGTTGTTGCCGTACGTATTCTGTTTGCAGCTGTTAAAAATCGAGCATACGAAAAAGGTTTTACCATATAATCTACAGCTGCTTGTTCAAAAGCTTCAATAGCAAAATCAGGATATGCTGTCGTAATGATTACTTTTGGAGGATTTACAAGCGTTTTTAAAAAAGCCAAACCATTGAGCTCGGGCAATTCCATATCTAAAAACATAAAATCAATAGTTTGAAGCGTTTCTTGCGGAATATCTAAACCAGATTCATATACACCAATACAATTGATGAAACTCGTTTTTTCAATGTAATGCAACAAAACGGACTGTGCATTTTTTTCGTCTTCTACAATGATACATTTTAGCATAAACTCAATTTTAAAGTCACTGTAAATTGATTATTTTGATCGTCAATTTTTAGTTCATGTTGATTTGGGTATAGCAATGCTAAACGTTTTTTGGTATTGTTTAAACCAATTCCACTCGATTTCCAGTCATCCGTTAATTCGTATGCGTTATTGTACGGATTTACACAACTAAAAAACAACTTTTCATCACTGACTTTCAAACCAATAGCAATCTTATTCTTTCCTTTTAATTTACTTGTATATTTAACTGCATTCTCTACGAAAGTTAACAGAATTAAAGGTGAAATAAGTACATTGTTGTTCGTGATATCTTCCGAAACATCAAAGGTGATTTTGTCTTCCCAACGCAAACTATTGATGTATATATAATCTTTGATATGTTCCCAATCTAATTGAATAGAAACCTTTTCTTTTTTTCCTTCGTTCAATACATATTTAAAGTTATCTGAGAGTTTTAAAATCAATTCAGAAGCTTTCGCATCATTTGTTAGTGTATACGCGTAAATATTGTTTAGCGTGTTAAATAAAAAGTGTGGATTTATCTGCGATTTTAGATTTTTTAATTCTGCAATTCGTAAATGATTACTGAGTATATATGATTTTTTGAAACTGTAAAAGCTATAAAATATCAAGCATACTAAAATGTACTCGCCCAAAACACCAAAAGCATGCTTTTTGTATGAATAATTTTCTAAATGATAGATATACAGACTTAAAATGTATTCTGAAAACAATACACCAAGTATCGTCATTAGTAAAAAGAACAATAATAATACAGGGATTTTATACGTATTTCGCCAAGAAAAGAAGAAATAATAACAAATGTATACTGTTGCCAAAAGCAATGGTACGTTACTATTTGAAGTTATCCATTGTATAAATATATAGTTGCTTTCTGTGTATTTCAACAATGGATAACTAATGTATAAAGTCCAAAATATAAGATGTAAATAGACTTCTTTTTTAATGATATTTTCTATGCGAAAAAGTGTCATACAAACTCCTTATTTCTTTATTTTAGAAAGAATTTCAGTTGCGTTTGTATTCTTAGGATTTAAGTCTAAAGATTTTTGATAGTTTGTAATGGCATTAATTGTATCTCCTAAAGCGAGAAAGCACTCGCCATAACTATCAAACGTATTAAATGCTTCAGGATATAGTTCTGTATTGAGTTTAAAAACTGCCAAAGCATCTTTCATATTTCCTGAATTCATAATTCCATATCCTAATACATTGATGCTACTTTCTGACAAGTCGTATTTTGATGTTTTTATGTCTTCATTTTTAATGAACTGTATGATTTCTTGTGTGGTTTTACCAGCTACAGTTAATTCAGACAATTGCTTAAGATTCATCTTTTTAACGCGTTCACGTTGCTGTGCAAGCGTTTGCACACCATATTCTAAACGTTCTTCGTCTGTGATTTTTGTTGTGTCAATTTTTGACAATTTCCATGGTTCACCTTGTTGTCTTTCGTATTGAGTGCCGTAAATTTGCGGTTCATTTTTACTTAATAAATAACGATCGGTTGCCGCTGCCAACAACCATTTGTCTGCTGTTGAATCTAAATCAATCGATTTTTGCATAAGTTTTACGGCCATTCCGTAGTCAGAAGAATCGCGTCCATGCTGAAACACCATCGCTGCGTTATGATAATCTAGTGAAGTTTTTACTTGTTCAGCATCTAATAATTCGCGAATGCGTATGCGACGTAAACTATCATTTTTTGATACTACTTTCCAATCTATAGTTTCCGTTTTGCGTTCTGCTTGATCTTGTTTGTAAATTGCTTTTAATTCTTCGTTATCTGAATGTACAACTTCCGCTTGCACTGTGGTTTCTTTTTCTTTAGATTTTTCGCCGCAAGCGTACATGAATAAAATACTCAAAACTAAAATTACCTTTTTCATAAAACTGTTTTTTGATGACTATTCGTTTTTGATTTCTTTTACAAACCTCTAAAATAGACTCTAATTTATCAAAAAACATCTATGGACTTCCTTATTTTATCTATGAATATGAATTGAAAACTCTATTTCATAAAAAATAAAGCTGATAAAAACACTTATTTTTTACGAATTAACACAACTTTTCCTTGATGTTTTGCTTCCAACTGATATTGCTCGTTTTGACGAATCGTTGCTAAAAATGATTGAACTTCAGACATATCTGCATTGTCTACATATACAATTGTATCTTTATGAAAGTTTGGTTCTAAAAGCTGAAATAAAGGCAAATACAAATCTTTCCAACCATCTAAAAGCAATAAATCAATTGGTGAATTATGATGTTTTAGTGTTTCCATCGCATTACCAATTTTCACTTGAATATGTTCGTTTACACCAGCTTTTGTAAAGTTTTTTATCGCTTTTTGTGCTTTCGATTCGATTAATTCCGTGGTAATGATATGACCATTCGTTTCTATGATACCTTGTGCTAAAAATAATGTTGAAATTCCAAATGAAGTTCCAAATTCAACAATATGAGTAAAGTTATGATCTTGTATGAGCTGTTTTAACGCTTCTCCTTGTTGTTTTGATATGGAAAGATATGCTTCTTTAAAGTCAATTGGTTGTAAAGGTCTGAAAACACTTTTTGCCATTCCTTTTACCATTTTTAAATAGTCATTTTTTGAATCCTTAAATAATTCATTTAAAACTATTTCTATTTGTGTTTGTCTTGTGATTGTTTGCATTTTTTATGTTTTAAGTTAAAAAAAGGAATACCAAATGTGTTGATATTCCTTCTGTACTAATTACTAATTTGTGGAATTTTTAGAATTTTCCATTTTCGTTTTTCCATTCCGTTTTTGGAGGAATTGTTGAAATTACGTCCCAATGTTCTACAATTTGTCCATTTTCAAGTCTGAATAAGTCATAGAAAGCAGTGTGTTCTCCTTTTCCAAATTTCCCTTCACTCATGGTAAGCACAAAATTTCCTTGTCCTAATACTTTGTGAAGTTTTGTGTATTCCATCACTAATCCGTTATCTGCAAAGTATTTCATTGCTGCGCCAAAACCATCTAAACCGTCTGCTACTGCAGGATTGTGTTGTAAATATTTTGTTGGATTGATATACGTTGTTAGTTTATCCATTTCGTGATTTAACAATACTTTCTCAATAAATTCCTTAACAACAGTTTTGTTTGTTTCAGTTTTATCTAAGTCTGTAATTTCTGTAGTTCCGTCAAATTGTGTTCTTCCACTAGGATTTGGTTGTTGTACTTCTAATAAATTATCCCAATGTTCAACAATTTTCCCATCTTCGAAACGAAATACATCAAAACCTGCTTTTGGTCCGAAGAAGTCGTATTCTGTGTGTGTTACTACATAATCACCATCTTCAAAAGCACGTACTACATTTGCTTTGAAACCTTGTGGCGGCGCATGTTGCATTACTTCTCCAAATCCTTGTAATCCATCACCAACTGCTAAGTTATGCTGAATATATTTTTCTGGATTGATGTACGAAATAGGTGTTTTGTCACCTGTGTTAAAACTGTTTAATAAAGCGACTACTTTGTCTTTTTTTGATAATTCCATAGGATTATTTTTTAATGATTTAAGTGTTTGATAGCGTCCAAATTGTATTGATGATTCGTCCATCATTCCCATAAATTCTTTGGAAATTGGATGATTCATAAATGGTTGTAACGCTGCATCAGAATTGTTTTTGGTGTCCCAATACACTGCAACTACTTGTGTTGCGTTTTCATCAGCACCTGTAATGCGTTCTAAAAAGCCTTTTTGTTTTTCTGTGAAATCTGTTTTCACTTTTTTGTCTGTTTCTTTGAAAGTTGCTAGATCAGTACCATTTTTTGTATGGAAAGACATAACTTCAATGAAATTGCTAATATTTTCAGTAAAAGTGTTATCAACATGATAGCGTTTCATGTTCATTGTTTTACCATCAATCATCGAAGCAAAGTCAGCAACAGATGCATCATTCATGAATTTTTTCATAGAAGCGTCTGCATTTTCCATGTTATTCCAATAGACCAAGACTACATATTCCCCTTTTTCATTAACACCGCTTTGACGGTTTATGAAACCTGGTTGTTTGCTCGTGTAATTGGTTTCTACCGCAGCATCTAATGCATTAAATTTTGTTGGGTTTGCAGTAGTTTTTAGTTTAAAAGTTGTTACTTCTAATACCGATTGATTGCTTTGACAACTTGTTGCAAATCCTCCGATAATTGCTAATAGTATTAATTTGATTTTCATGATACGTTTTGTGTTTTTTGTAACTGGTACAAAATTGAAAAAACGGATCGTTTAATAGATTATCAAACTGAAACAAAAAATAGTAAAAGTGTAACCGACTCTATAATTGCTTTCTAAATTGTAATGGAGTTTCTTGTGTGTGTTTTTTGAAGAATTTTATCATGTTTGCAGGTTCATCAAAACCCGTTGCATAGCTTATTTCTTTTATTGATAATGAGGTAGAAGCTAGATAACGTTTTATTTCAATCGTTACAAAATCATCAATAAAGGCTTTGACGGTTTTCCCTGTAGATTTCTTTACAACATCATTTAAAAACTTATAGGAAATGTGTAAATCAGCAGCATAACCTCTTGAATTTCTTTTATTTGTGTAATTTACTTCAAGAAGTGTTTTAAATTCGTTAAATACACGCAACCAATGTGCTTTGATTGTATTTCTTGATTGTTCTTGCTTTACTCTTTCTGCTTTGAGAAGTATAATATTGATATAAGCACGTAGCATTTCCAACTTGGCAAAGTTGTTAGGTAGCTTGTATTCAAAATAGAGTTTTTGAATGATGCTTATAAATTCATCTTCGCCAATTTCTTCAGGATGAATCACTGGAACTTCTATATGGTAATTATATAACCTATTTAGAGTAATATTTTTAGATAACAAGTAGTTTTGTTCTAAGAAATCGCTATTTAAAATGATAGCAAAACCTTCCGCATTTTGAAGTGCTTTTGTGAAATAATGCACCTGATTCTTAGCGACAAAAATAACGCTGCCTTCTCGTAAGTCATAACATTTAAAATCTACATAATGTGCATATGTATTTTTTGTAACAACTAAAATGATGTAAAACTGAATTTTATGTGCCGCAAACGGATCGTGACCATGAACATTTGTAAGTTTTTTATAGGTTTCAGCAAAAGTCATTACCTCAATATCAAGTATCGTATTTGATTTAAAAGCAATTTTTGGTAAGACTTGTTCCATGGTATAAAAGTAAACAATTTGACGTTATACCATAAAAAAACCGCTACTGCAAAAGCAATAGCGGTTTTGATTTTTTGAAAATTACTTAAAGTGATACTGTATATCTAATCTAGATATTAATGATCGTCATGATGTTCACTATGGTTTCCAAATGGCTTGATGATGATTCCTAAACTAAAAATAAAACCATCTGTTGGCGCATAAATTTCTGGAAATGTTGGATTTTCATGCGGAGGCAATACCAACGGTGAAAAACGACTTTGCCTGCGATCTGTAAAGTTTTCAAAGTTTGCGTAAATTCCTCCCCAATTAAAGTTTCGCATCGCTAAAAAGCCCATCGTAATAAAATCAGTAGTTTCTGTACCATTAGAAAGTACTTGCGAGCCTGTATAATAGGTTTCATAACCCAAACGCCATTTATTTGTTTCATACATTACTACACTTCCGGCATTGTGTTTTGCGGTTAGTGGTTTTCTAGGGTTTCCTGGCAAGTATCTAAGTTTTGTATCAATTAAAGCATAGTTTAAGAACCATTTAAAGTGCTTGTATGAGAATTTAATATTTGTCTCTGCTCCTTTTGTTAAGATTTCTCCATCTGCATTTTGATACTGAAATAAGTTATCCGCATTTAGATTTAACAACAATCCGTTGTCAATTGATGTCGCATAAAATAATTGATTGACAGAGAATCCGATGGTTTCATTGAAGAGCTTGGTTTTGTAGTTAAAATCAAGGTTTACGCCATAAGAACGTTCCGCCTTGAGCGAATTTTGATCAATTCCTAATACATTTTCAAAGTTAATAAATTCTGCTTCTTCTGTAAAAATATCTGGTGTTTTATACCCTAATCCTCCACCAAGTCTACTGGAGAATCCAGCGTCATTTTTATAGAGTAATGAAACTCTTGGCAGTACAAAAACGCCCCAACCTTTGGCAAAATCAGTACGTAAACCTGTTTCAAGAATCCAATTTGCTGATAAGTCAAAGTTAGAATTTACAAAAAGTCCAAAAGTAACATCGTTTTGATCGCGTTGTAATGGCGCGCTGTCATCTTCATCGAAAGTTGTGGTGTATAGATTAGCTCCTAAAGTCCAGTCATTTTTGTCTAAATTGTGTTGTAATGTCGCTTCTGTAAAGGAATTTACTTGCTTTCCTTTGAAACGCATGTCTGGTACATTTAATTCACGATCAAAGAAGGAAAAACTATTTTTTAGAGTAAAAACACGTGTCGTATCTAGTTTTGTAGTAAATACTGCTTGACTGCTCACACGTTTTGAGATGTTTTCTTCTGTGTATTGATGAATTCCGTTTTGACCATTTTCAATTTTGTCTACGTCACCACCAATTCGATCGTCGTAACTTCCGTTTATTCCAACCCAAAATGTTGTGTTTTCTGAAGGATAGTAATAAAATTTTGGATTGAAAGCGATAGATGTTGTTTCTGGCAAGTTGCTAAATCCATCATCTTCCGGATCATATACTTTTTGATAGTTTCCAGAAGCATATAAGCTTACTCCAAATTTTTCATTTCGTTTGCTGTAAAAGATATTTGCGGTGCTTCCTAGCGCATGTGTTTGCGTAAACATGATGTCTAATGCAGGCTCATAATCAGGAGTTTTGGATACAAGATTTACCAAACCTGCAATTGCTCCGCCACCATATAAGGTAGAAGCACTTCCTTTGATGATTTCAAATTGTTTTAAGTCTAAAGGTGGAATTTGCATGATGCTCAATCCGCTGGAAAATCCTCCATATAAAGGAAAACCATCACGTAACAGTTGTGTATAACGTCCGTCCAAACCTTGAATACGAATGTTTTGATTTCCACTACTTAAAGAAGTTTGTTGCATTTGAATTCCTGTACTTTCGCGTAATACCATAGAAATATTGGTAGGATTCATCATGTTCTTCTCTCCTAGTTCTTCACCACCAATTACTTCTATTCGCGTTGGAATTCTTTGAATGTCACGTGTGCTACGTGTCGCTTCAATCATAACAGCATTTAGCTCATGTTTGGCTTCTTTCAGCAAAAAAATGAATTGTACTGTAGTTTTTTTAATCGTTACTGTTGTTTCAAATGTTTTATAACCTATAAAAGAAATCATGATTTTGTGTGAACCAATCGGAATCTCTGAAAAATTAGCAATTCCTTCATTATTGGTAATTGCTCCTTTGTTTAGGTCTTCGAATACAATATTTGCTCCTAATAGCGGTTCATTTTCTTCTTCTGAAAGTACTTTTATGGTAAAGTCACTGTTTTGTGCGTTGACAAATCCGCATAAGATACATAGGAACAACGTTGTCCATATACGTATGTGCATAGTTTTTATGTTTTATTGTAGTTTTAATTAGGATTAATTGTCAAGATTGCTTCATTTTTGAAGTCTAGACAAAATCATAATCGTTTAAGTATGTTATTTTAAGTTTTGTTTTAGGAATTTAAAACTTGTGGCGGTTGCCAAATAGCAAATAACATATCGAATCGGTAGTGTGATTCGTAGTGAGTATTGACTTGTGTAGAGATATTTTTCTTTGAATGTAGATTGAATGTTTGTGGTTTTTGAAAAACAACTAAGACACCACAGCAATTACAAACACAGAGCATAGCACAGGAATCATCATGATTTTCTTCATGTTCGTTTCCTTGATCTGAGCAAATTTCAGTTTCGGATTCTGAATCTGAACAGAATCCATCAGAGCATGGTTTTAACGCTAAGGCTAAAATTAAAATTCCTAGTATGAAACTGATGTTTTTCATTTGTCTTACAAATATAGGAAAAGGTTTTTTTGATGAACAGAATAGTTCATTTTTGTTTGTTAATAAATAGTATATTTGAGAAAATTGTATTGTATGGAGCCAATTACCTATGATAAATCGCGTGTGGTAAGTTTTAGTGATGCTGTGTTTTCTATTGCGATGACATTGCTGGTTTTGGAAGTTGCGATTCCTGGCGCAGAAGAAGCTAACTCTAGCACACTTGGTGCTATTTTAGGCAATCGTATTCCTAGTTTTATTGGCCTTTTGGTTAGTTTTTTGGTCACAGCTTTGTATTGGATTGCCCATATGCGAATTATGCGCTATGTAAAAGAAGTAAGTTATACTTTATTGTGGCTTAATATCTTCCTTTTACTTTTTATAGTGCTTTTACCTTTTTCTACAGGATTGTACGTGAAAGGATTTAATACTGTTTCGCCTTTTGCTTTTTACTGTTTTAATTTGTCTGCGATTGGATTTTTTAACTTTTTGATGATTCGATATATCGCGAAACATGAAGATTCAGTTTCCTTGATTGTAGGTCAATCTGAAAAAACACGTGCTTTGATGAGTATGTTTATTTGGATTTTGTCAGGTATTTTAGCCTTTGTGCTTCCGCTTGTTTCTCGATTTGTATTTGTACTTATTTTTATACTTCAACCGTTTATTAATCGTCATTTTAAGAAGAAAAGCGAAAAATTAATTACTGTTGATTCTGAAATTATTGAAAACACAGAAGAAGTGTAAGTTTATTTCTATTCAAAGAACAACTTTTGATTGCATTTTAGTACAGAGAAGAATATTTGAAATAGTGTAAATCTAAATTCTTAATCCATTCCAGGGAAACTCGTTACAAATTTCACTTTTACATCCGCAAAATTTTCTGCAACGTATACTTTTAAATCTTCACCATATTCTACAACTTGCCATTCACCACAATCATCTGCAAAGTTTTCTACAAATTTTACTTTTAGATCAGGAAAACTATTGACAATTTTAATTTTCACATCTGCATTGTTGGCGTTTTCTACAAAACGGATTTTTCCATAGAGCTTTTTACCTTCAAAAGTACAATCATCATCTGTTGTTTGTGAAGTTGTTGCAGAAATACAAAGCGTTGTTGTAATGATGATAAGTAAAATTTGATAGATACGTTTCATAATATAGTAAACTTGTTTGATAAATGTAAGTACAAAAAGCGAACCGAAGTCCGCTTTTTGTATATAAATGCTTGTTATTTTTTAGCAAGCTCCATGTATTGTATGGTATTTTTTGTGCACAGATAAATTATATACGTGTTACTCTAACTTTTTTCTTTTTTAAACGTGTATCAGATGTAAGTTTGATGACTTCTTTCACTTTGGAAGCTTTTACCGCGACAAATGCACAATCACTTTTAAGTTCAATCATGCCTAATTCGTCTTTATTAAGTTTTCCTTGCTTCATGAATAAACCAGCAATATCACCTTTAGATATTTTGTCTTTTCTTCCACCAGATATAAATAAGGTTTTCCAGTTTGAAGCTTTCGGTCTTTCGCCAGAAGCAATTTCTTCTACAACTTCTACATCTGAGATGAAATCTGGAACCGTTTCGTTTTCCCATTGCAATACAAACGCCGTTCCTTCTGCATGCATACGCGCTGTACGACCATTACGATGCGTGAATTCTTGCGCCTTTAATGGCAATTGATAGTGAATGATAAATTTTATTTCAGGAACATCAATACCACGAGCTGCTAAATCTGTAGCAATGATCAATTGATGTGTTCCGTTTCTGAATTTGATCAATGCACGTTCTCTGTCTTTTTGCTCCATTCCACCATAAAAACAACCATGAGAGATTCCTTTTGATGTTAAAAAGTCGCTTACGTATTGAATGGTGTTTTTAAAGTTACAAAAGATAATTCCTGGTTGATTCGCTACTAAAGAAATAGTATTTAATAGTGTATCAAGTTTATCTTTTGTTGGCGATAGTATACGTTTTACTTCTAGTTTTGCGATTTTTTCACCTAGATAGTTAATTGTAAGCGGATTTCTCATTCCCACAAAACGCGGAATGTCCATGTCTTTCGTTGCAGAAGTTAACACACGTTTTTCAATATGTGGAAGTAGCGAAACGATGTCTTTCATTTCATCTTCAAAACCAACTTCTAACGATTTGTCAAACTCATCTAAAACTAACGTTTTGATTTCTTTGGTAGAAAATGTTTCCCTGCGCAAATGATCGGCGATTCTTCCTGGTGTTCCAACTAAGATGGCTGGACGATGTTTTAAATCGACTTTATCTTTTGAAAAATTACGACCACCATACACTTCATTGACTTTGAAACCAGTTCCCATTTGGCGTGTTACTTGTGATATTTGAATTGCCAATTCACGCGAAGGCGCTAAAATGATCACTTGTACTTCTTCACTATTTGGATCTAATTCTGCAATGACAGGTAATAAGAATGCAACAGTTTTTCCCGTTCCAGTTGGCGATAATAATATCGTATTTGGATGCGAGCTTATAGATAATTTCGCTTCTTCTTGCATTTCATTGAGTGTTGAAATCCCCAATTTTGCTAAGATATCACGTTGATTTTTAATATTTTTTGACATGCTGCAAAAGTACAGTTATTTGCATCAATTGCACGATTAAATATCTGAAAGATTGAAAGACTGTTGTAAAATCTTCTATTTTTTTACTTCTTCAAACTTATAAATTAATAATTGACTTTGAATGTTCATAGGTAATGCCAAGAGTTTTGTTTCTGGAACATACAGAATGTCTCCAACACTTCTACCAACGGTTAATAGATCTTCTACAGTACCTTTGTCATCAATTTTCATGATTTTACCTGTTCTCCAAGCTGAAATGATAAAATTGTCTTTATCATAAATTTGTACACCATCAAGATTTCCAAGTGTATCTTTTGAAATTTTTGCAATTTCTTTGGTTTCCATATTTACTTTTAAGAAGTTTCCACTTTGTTTTTTGTTTTCGTCTGGTCCAACCATATTTCCCCAAGCAGCAACATACATGTCATTTTTTACTTTCAACAGTCCGTTTGGATGTTCTAAAGCTTCTGAGTTTAACCATTCTGAAAAAGTTCCATCTGTTTTTAGTACGTAGATTGATGAATTGAATGTATCAGAAACGTATACTGCTCCATCATTCGCAATGGCAACATCATTTAAGAATTTGGTACCTTCAGTTGTATGTCTTTTGATCACTTCTCCAGTATTTAGATCTGCTTCCACCAAAACAGTAACATCACTCACATATAATTTATTTCCAGTAATAGCAATTCCTTTCGGATCATTCAAACCTTTTACAAAAGTAGTGTCCAGTACTTTTCCATCTAAAGAAACTTTAGCAATACTTCCATCGCCAGGTTCTCTATTCCCGATTAAAGAAGCTAGTAAAACATTTTTATTTTTATCATACACAACAGATTCACAGTGCGTTAAACCATTTACTTCGTGCATTAGTTTTGGCACTAAACTTACAGTTTCAGGTTCTTGTATTGGAGTTTTTTCAGCTTCTTTCTTTTCACTTTTACAAGCAAATACTAACATGCATAGCATTGTTATTTTAAGGAACGTTTTCATAGAGTCGGTTTTAAAATTTGTTACTAAAATACATATTCAGTCGTATATATTTATAATTTAGTTTTAGTATTTTGCAAACTATGAGAAGAACCTTTCAGCAATATTTATTATTTACACTACGATCTATCTTTTTTTGGGTTTTGGCTTTCAGTTTTATGGTTGTGATTCGATATTTTGGTGTTTTTGAAGAAAAAGGCGTGAGTATTCTTCCTAAATATGAAGTGCCATTATTAGATTTATTGACTTATGTAAGTATTTCTGGAATTCCTTTTGGTGTTTTTTATGCTGCTGTTGAGTTTTTATTTGATCGTTATCTGGCGAAAAGTCTTTCTTTAGGAATCATTGTATTTTCTAAAAACTTTATTTATTTAGTGACATTGATCTTTTTAGTGAGTTTTGTGGTTGAATACACAGGATACGTGCTTGATGTTTCAATATACGAAGAAAGAGGTTGGTGGCGTACTAATAAAACATTTTGGTCAATTATGATCTTCTTTTTAGTGGCTTCATTGGTGTTTTCATTTATCAAAATTGCAAATGAGAAGTTTGGTCGCGGCGTTTTTATAAAAATGTTGCTTGGAAAGTATCGAAAACCACAAGAAGAGAAACGAATTTTTATGTTTCTCGATTTAAAGGCTTCTACTACGATTGCTGAGAATTTAGGACATTACACGTATAGCCAATTGATTCAAGAATGTTTTTATGATTTAAACACGATTGTACGAAAATATGATGCAGAAATTTATCAATATGTTGGTGACGAAGCCGTATTGAGTTGGAGTTATAAACGTGGTTTGAAACGGAATAATGCCGTAGAATTGTATTTTGCTTTTAATGAAAAATTACATACAAGAAGCAGCCATTATCAAGAAAAGTATGGCTTAATTCCAGAGTTTAAAGCAGGAATTCATGGCGGAACTTTAATGGTGACAGAAGTTGGAAGTATTAAGAAAGAAATTGCTTATCACGGTGACGTGATTAATACAACAGCGAGAATTCAATCGCAATGTAATACGTATAATGCCAGTGTTTTAATTTCTGAATCACTATTAAATGAATTGCAGCTTCCTGAAAAGTATGCCACAAAAAATATTGATGATTTATTACTGAAAGGAAAAGCAAAAACCATCAATATTTATAGTATTTCTAATGATTAATTGTTTAATCTGTTTCTTCTAGAAAGAAAAATTCATTAATTGGTTTATCAAATAGTTCACTCAATTTTAAAGCCAATACAGTAGAAGGTACATAACGTCCTTTTTCAATAGAATTGATCGTTTGTCTTGATACTCCAATTTTTTTAGCTAATTCGTCCTGTGTGATGTCTAAAATAGCACGTTCAATTTTGATTCTATTCTTCATTATTGCTTTCTTTTTATCATGTAGAAAAATAATAAGTACATCGTTAATAAAAACCATAATACTTGAAAATCACCAAGATCAGTTAATGGATCATTGTTATCTTCAACAATTAAAGAAGCAATATAATTAATTGCAGGTTGAATTAGTGTATAGACAACTCCAGCAATAAAGGCCATTGAGAATGCTTGTCCACGAATGGTTTTAATCATTTCATCCTCTATTTTTTCTTTAGAAATTGCAATGACTAGCAAACCAATTAATACAACACGTTTAGAAATAAATCGTATTGTTTCTGAGATTTCAATGGAAAAAAGCTTTCGTGCTAATAAGAATACTATTGATAGTACTACCAGTGCAATTCCTATTTTTTTGAAGGAATGTGGTAATCCAAAGTTTTTAAATTTCTCAAATCTCCTTTCTTCTGCTTCGCAAAATGTTTCTTTCGACATAATATGTTTGCTTTTAATTGACAACTTTGTTTTATATAATGTCAAATATACTTTACATTTTGTAAAGCACAAAATATTTTGAGGAATTTTGTACTTTGAAGTAGAAAATTGTAGTTTTAAAAACGATTAAAATATCACAAAAAAACAGGAATTCCTGTTATACATACTTTACAGCCAATTGAAGAATAGATTATGAAAAAAGAATTATTTGAAGTAATATCATTAGATGACGAATCTGTTCTTTATTTTTCTGATAAAATTGAAGAGCTAAATTTCTCAAACAAAGACTTTGAAAAAATATGGGATACGCATCCTGAGGAATTCCATACTGTTAAGATGTATGGTAAAGAAATATTAACTCCAAGGTGGCAACAAGCATATGGTAAAAATTACAGTTACTCTGGCTCAAAAAATAATGCTTTACCTATTCCTGAATTATTTAAGATTTTTTTGGAATGGTCTCAAAAAAACGTTGATGCCAGATTAAACGGACTTTTATTGAATTGGTATGATGGACAAAAGGATCATTATATTGGACCTCATCGAGATGATACTAGAGACTTAATTCACAACACTCCTATTGTGACTATTTCTCTTGGACAAGAGAGAATATTTCGCATGAGAAAGTATGGAGAAAAAGGATTTAAAGATATTACCATTAGGAATAGTGGAATAATCATAATTCCGTGGAATACGAATCTAAAATGGACGCATGAAGTTCCAAAATTTAAAAAGTATGATGGGAAAAGAATTTCAGTTACATTAAGAGCATATCAATAGAAAATACTCTCAAAAACTAGAAAGAATCTTTGAAGTTCAGAAATGAAAATGTTTATCAAAAAATAAGTCTTAGTTATGATTACAATCATAGCAACACTTCAACATTTGAATAAAAAAATCTGAGAAAGGCTAAAAACTATTCTTTTACAATAATCATAGTCGCTTTGATACCTGTAGTTAAGTTCCACTCATTGGCAGAAATAAGTTCGCCTTTGTCATCATATACGCGGAATTCAGCAGTATTTGGCCCTGAAGAACCTTGATTCAACGCCTGAAAGTCTATTTTATTGAATCCTTTTTTTAGAGGAATGTCTAATTTCTTATAAGCAGCTTCTAGTAATATGTTTTCTACCACAACAACGTCATTTACATACACACGGACTCTATCGCCATCTACAAATTCGTGATCTCTACATACAATTTCAACATATTTTCCGTTGCTTCTAAAATCTCCTAAGTACTGCTCTACTTTATATTCTGGACGAATTTCTTTGTCCTTTTTGTTCAGTTTACGTTCAAATTCTTTGTTACGAGTTACATAACGTTCTTGTCCTGTAAAGTCTATTTCTTTTTCTTCTTTGAGTGAAGCACGTTTAGATTCTGGCAATTTAATCAAGCTCGTACGTTTTTTTGTGAGTAAGCTTGGTGTTTTAAACTCCATAAAGTTTGGAGCTTTCTCTTTTGGCTTCAATGGATCTTTTGCCTTAGGAAATGGTAGTTTTATACGACCTTTGGTAATATCAGCATCCGTAGTTCTTGTTTTCGTGGTATCAATTTGCGCATGCATAGACATCATCCCGATTAGGATGAACATAAAAGTTACACAAAATTTTGATTTTAGATTTGTTACGGACAACATCATTGATTTTTGATCAATTGAACTATGTTTACAATATTACGTAATTTTTCAATTAGTCTTTGAGATGTTAACACACAATTATCATTCCAACTTTAAATTGGTTACGTCCAAGGAATTTCAGTAAGTTCCAAATGGACTATTTTTTTGATTCCTAAATTGATATTTTTTCGCTTCCAGAATCCGCTATTTGGATGATGCACTTGATATTCTACGTTGATTACTCGCGATAGTTCTTGTGATATAATTCCTTTAAATGCACGCGTACTACCATTAATATAGTAATCAAATTCGTGTTGTTTTAGATAATTCATGAAATCGTTTCGATATTTTAGGTTGATCCAACCATAAAACCAAAAATTCAAGCGTGTTTGGTTACTTCCTGTTTTTCCTAATAAATAATGTAATGAAGTTTGATAAGGAACTAAGGTATAAAATGTGATTTCGAAGTTTGTGACTTCTTCCGAAGCAATTTGGCGCATCAATTCTAAAAAACCTGTTTTAAAACTCTGAAAATACCCAGCAAGCGGATTCATTGCACGAAAATCATTTTTGTAATCAAATTCATTTTTATCAGGCGCTTCTACCGTAAAAAGTACTTTGGTATACGATTTATTTTCTGATGGTTCTGCTTGTGGTTTTCCATCTTCTATCCAAAATGTCCAAGGTTTTACCAAATGCGGTACACGAAAAAAACGATCTTTTATAATGACAAAATCACCTTGTACATCAAAAAACTCTTCATTTTCATTCTTAATAATCTCAAAATCAGAAACTCTGAGACTGGTAACACGTTTACTTTTTCTGTTATATACAGGAATCGTTTGAACAATCTTCATATCGGGGAATACTTTTCGCAGTGCATATTTAAGTATTCTTGATCAGATTCAAAATTATTTTTTTTAACAATCATTTTGTTAATTTCTTTTTTTCTTTTTCTTAAAAGCTATAGAAATACAAAAGAGAGCACTTGGCTCTCTTTCGGGTTTTAGGGGGATTTTGTTTAATGTGCATTCACAAGAACAATACAAATGTACATTAATTCTTACGCTTGTTTATTTCTTAGCGTCTAATAGACAGTATGTTTCGATGAAATACTAATTAATTCCGTCAAAGAAGTATTTGAGACGAGATTTTACATGAAGTTTATTCAATATAATTTTAAGAATACTTCTATATTCTGTAAATAACTGAATGTAAAACGTTTATCTAAATCATAGGTAAGTACACAAAAAAACGTCCTTAGATTTTGAATTTAAGGACGTAGTCTGGTTAATATATTTAAGCCGAATCAACCAGTATGCGAAAAAAATTAACTAAACAGCAAATTGAATGTCAATGTTTTTCTCTACTAAAGATACAAAAAAAAGAGCCCAATGAAGAATTGGGCTCATAAAAACTTGTTAAAGTTTTTTATAGTATTGCTGAATTACAAACCTAACACTTTTATTTTTTTGTAAGAAATTATATTCTATATAAATATATTTTTCTTAACAATTTAACTGAATTAACATATAATTTTCAATCACTCAAGAGCCTCCTTTACATATTCTGTAATAAAAAAGAGAAGCATTCCGCTTCTCTCCTACTTATATACTTATAACAATTGTAAATTTTCTATTTTGAATCGTTTAAACGATCTTTTACAAATTCGACTTGATGTTTGCCATGTGGCAATGCATTTCCATCTTCATCAAGGTTAACCATTACAATATTATCTACAGTAATAATGCTTTCACGTGTCATTTTATTACGTACTTCACATTTGAGTATCAAAGAAGATTTGCCAAATTTTACAACTTCAATTCCAATTTCGACAATATCACCTTTTTTTGCTGAGCTTTTAAAGTCTATTTCAGACATGTATTTGGTAACAACTTTAGGATTTTCAAGCTGAATGATTGCATATAAGGCAGCTTCTTCATCTATCCATGCTAATAATCGTCCACCAAATAATGTTCCGTTAGGATTTAGATCTTCGGGCTTTACCCATTTTCGCGTATGAAATCTCATGTTTTTTTAATATTTATTACGGATTCATTGATAAATTCACGAACAAAAATACAACTCGTATTACATATATTGTATCGTTTCGTATAGAGTTTGTCAATGTTAGTTTTTAGTTTATTTATAGTATGAAAACTTTCTTAAGTTTTGTGTAAATCACATCTAGTTTCATCCCAAATGCCAAAATAAAATTTCCCAGGTTCTCCACAAATTTCACAAATTGTTTTTGATTTTTCTGTGTAAGCGTTTATGATATCACCTCTTTCAGTCTCTGCATAAAACCTTAATTCTCCGAACTTTTGTTTTATGGAAGTAACTTTTCTATTCCAACCTGTAGTATTGAGTTCTTTCATTAGTTCTAGTGACAAATCGTTCCAACCTTTATACATCTCAAGTTTTATATTATTGAGTTCAGCTAATTTGTGTAAATCATAATGATTAATATATTCATTGATAATAAACTCATCAAGCGAAGTCGTTTTTTTATTGACAAATTCATGTCCTTCAAATAACTTATCGTAGTATTTCTTATGATTAATTTTGATTTGTTTTTTTAATTCTTCCGATTCTCTGGCAAGTTCTTCTGGTGTTTGTGTATTATATTCTTGTTTTTTATTGATTTGCCTTCTGTATTCAAGTTCTTTTTGCCAATTTATAAATTTGAAGATATACTTAATGATCACACCAATAAATACGATGATAAATAAAATTCCCATTAAATCTTTCGGTTCTGGCATATACTAAAACAATGTTTGCGGTTTTGGTGGCGTTGTAGTGGTTTTTGGAATTGTTAAGTTGCTTCCTAAGCGTTGGTTCAACTTTTTTATAAAATAAGCAGCTAATAAAGGTGATTCTACTTCTAAATTTTGATGAATGAAAAAGTGAATGTTTTTTAACCCAAAAGAAATCCACTGCTCCAAGCGCTCTACCCAATCATCTAAACGTGAATAATCGCTTTCATGATTGGCGCCAACATAACGTATAAAAGCTTCATTATTCGTCATTCGCATATGCATAATGTCGCGTCTTCCTGCAGTATCAACTAAAGTATTTGCAATGTTATTTTCTTCTAAAAGATGATACAGTTCGTTGGAAACTTTTTCATCGTTGAACCAATCGGTATGACGAAATTCCATTGTCAACGGCACTTCTTTTGGCCAGTATTCAGCAAAATTTGCTACTCTGTCAAAATCCTTTGGAGAAAAATTTGAATGCATTTGTAAAAAGATCGTTCCGAGTTTTTCTTTTAAATGCATGGCATTGTAAATGTAAAGATCGGCAATGGCTTCAGTTGCTTGCAAACGTTTCCAATGACTTATTTCTTGTGTGATTTTTGGGAAAAATTTAAATCCTTCTGGAGTTTTATCACGCCATTTTTCAAACTGTTCGGCAGGAAACATACGGTAAAAAGTAGCATTCAGTTCAATAGCATTGAATTGTGAAGCATAATATTTTAATTCATCTTTGGTACCGCGTGGATAAAATCCTTTTAAATCTTGTCGATTCCATTTGGCACAACCAACATAAATAGAAGGTTTTTCATCATTCATGTACGGTTGCAAAACAACTTCTGTGTTTGGATGATTTTTAGGTAATGTAAAATCTATTTGTTCAGGATTGGGAACTTTTCCGAATTTCATATGTATTCTTTTAACAGACTATAAAAATACGGAATTCTGCGATGAAACATCGATTAATATCATTTTTAGTAATGTTAATAAAATAGTTAACAAGTTGTTTATAACCTGTTAAGAATCAACATCATTTATCTCTAATTTTAATAAAACTTTAGTGTCATGAACGATCGAGAAAATGATTTGGTCAAAGCGCGACCTCAGATTTCCCCTAAGTCAATCTCTGAAAATATGTCTAATGATGAGCGCTTTCAAAATGTTACATTACGACCTGTAATTAAACTTCAAAGTCCATTACTAATTGCTGCTTTTCGAAATTATATTACCAAACGAAAAAATGTTTTTTACGACTTATCACTAGAAAAACGCTTGCTATACATAGAAAATGCAATCCAAAAGGACATGAAATTCCGTAATTCACTAAAAGGTATGATTATCGGACAGTTTACATTGGAAGAATATCTTAGTTATATAGAAAATTCTTCTCCTTTAAATAAGCGCATGATGAATATTGTTATAGAACGCTTAAAGGATAATATTCTGCTTTTTGATAAAGATGTGAAATTTAGTGAAGTTGTTTAAAACTAAGTTGTTAACAACTAGTCATCAAACAAGGAAACTCCATTTAAATCAGTAGTTAATACTTCGCTCATATAATCGAAGAAAGGACGAATTTCTTTAAAATAATCATCTGCTTTTGTCATAAAATCTGATGAAGTTACTTCTTTATCCGTGAGCTTTTTGGTGAATATAAACTGTTTTTTCTTAATCAAATCTATAGCTGCATGTTCTTTGCTAAAACCTTTTGGCGCTGTTTTTACTTCATCTCCTACGAATCCGCCCCAAGTATCTTTGAATGATTTTTTGTTGATGATTTTTCTAATTTCAGTATCATCCATTTCAAATTCTTTACGAATTCTCAATAAATCTTCTCTATTTGGATCCCAAAAACCTGTGGCGATAAATGATTCATTATTTGGTTGTATGTGAAGATAATATCCTCCACGTAATCTTGGTTTTACTCTATTAAAACTTCCGCCGAAGTGCGTTTTGTAAGGTGTTTTGTCTTTTGAAAAACGAACGTCTCTGTAAATACGAAATACTTTTACCTTATCAATTTGGTCATGTTTGTTTAAGTATTCTCCTAATTGATTGTAAAATTGTTTTACTTCTCTTTCAATCTCCTTGAATTCTTTTTTGTTTTCTGTAAACCATTCTCTGTTATTATTTTCGCTCAGTCTATTTAAAAAGGAAAAGGTTTCTCTAGGGATTGTTTCGTTCATTTTATCTAATTTTTCACTAAAGTACAAATATTTCAAATGCAATAAAAATAACGAGTAATTTGAGTTTACGAAGTAGTTTCTGTAGCCAACACAGACAATCTATGTGTCCAGTAGTAGCTTTGTTTCCATCTTTTTTCTAATTCGTAATGTGCAATTAATTTTTGAATGTAAGCTCTGAAAGCATTTTCTACAACATATCTATATACGTGTAAAGCTTCTTGTTTTCCATTTAAAAAATCTGCTACAGCATGTCCGCCATAAAATCCAGAAGCCAGTGCTGACGTAATTCCGTAGGAAGATATTGGATCGTAAGAATAAGCAGCATCACCGACTGCCAACCAATTTTCTCCAAAAGGTATTTGTAAATAACTTGTACCTGCTGGCATTATTTTAATAGTGTCAATTTGTTTGACTTGTATTATTTTTAATAAATGTTTTGTTTTACGTAATTCTGATTGAAGAAAGTTTTCTCTATTTTCTTTTGAAGGAAGCAAGGTTTGAAGCGTAAAAAACATCATAGTAAGTTCATTTTCAGTAAAAGGCGCCACATACCACCAACCATTTTCAGTTGCTTCTACGATAATTTCATTAGGAATAGCTTTTGACAGTTTTATATTGAAAGTCATCGCAAATTGTGTGTCCAATTCTTCCTTTTGAACGCCTAAATGTCTGCAAACAGACGCTTTTCTTCCTGTTGCATCAATGATAAAATCGCTTGTAATTGTGAGTGTTTCTGTTGTATTCTCAATAGTAGCTAATGTTTTTGTTTCGTCTGAAACTACTTTTTTTAACTTATATCCTTTGTAAAATGCATTGTTCGTGTTTTTGTATAGATCTTGTAATTGTGTTTCAAAGTGCAATCTGTCTAACAAAAAACCATGTCCCATTCTATCGGCAAGAAATTCTTTTTGTTCTAACTGATCATTTCCCCAACAACTTTTGTTTCCATAATATACTTCATGTTTTTCATCTTCTATCAAAGATAAAATTCCCAATTGTTTTAACAATGGCTTTGCATTTGGAGGAATCGCTTCTCCCGATTTTCGAATTGGCGATTGATGTCCTTCTACCACACAGCAACGAATTCCTCTGGCATGCAACGTAATAGCGGTGGCGATTCCTGCTGGACCGCCACCGATAATTAATACTTGATATGTGTGTTTATCGTTCTCCACGAGATACTTTTCTTCTTTTTCTTGAACTTTTTATTGAATGTGAAGCTGCTTTGATCTTCGAAGATTCAAGTAAATTCGTTGTTGCTAAAATTGCTTTATCTACTCTAGCATCTTCTGCTTTCGGATCTAAACCATCTGTAAGCGTTTCGGCACGAACTACTTGTACGTATGTTGGATCGTCTTCACCAAATTTACGTCCCGTTTCTTTCCAAACTGTATCTGGTAAAAATCCTTGTTCGTTATGAACTGCATCATCTTCAATTTTGGCAATAATTCCTAATTCATGCCATTCTGCAATCATATGATTTATTTTGGTTTGGTAAACAGAACCTAAGTCACGTAACCAATCTTGACGATAGTCAAAATGTTTTAAACGTTGCGCTATGTTTACGTTTCCAGCTTTTACACTTCGTAAATAACTATCTTCACTCAATACTTGATTTGGTACGCGTGCTGCCCAGAATGATGGTAATGGTAAGTATAATGTAAGATCATATCCTGATAAACAACTTGCTTCATCTGTTTGCCAAGGAACTCCTAACCAACGTGTTAATGCTCCTGGTCCGCTTTTAGACAAAGGTCCGTTTTTACCTAAAGCAATGGCTGGCGAAAGTAATGGTCCGAAATCTAAATCGGTAGCTTCTCCTTCATCAACGACATTTAAACGGTATGGTTTTTTCCACATTTCTTTGACACGCATTGGCCAAGTTAATTCAATTCCAGGATGAAATGGTCCACCAAGACATTCTTCCATTGGAGCTTGATTTAACGCATTGATTTGTTCTTTGGGTGATAATTTTCCAAAAGGAACATACGTTTGTGTTGTTCCTGTAGTAAAATTACCTTCTGCCCAAGCACGTAAACGCGCATATTGTGTTCGTGTAATTGGTAAATCGACAATGGCAATTTTTTCATATTCACCAAAACCGTCTCCATAAAATGGTGGTACTTTTTGTGGTTCATAAGCTGTAGAATCTGGATCACGGAACCATTCAAATACACGATGACGTAATTCTTTGTTGTCATCAGAAGGATCCGAAAGTTTTGCTACTAACTCAGGATTGGTAAAGTCTGATGGCGAATTTTTCCCAAATAACATAAAAAATCCTTGATTTACCCATTGTGTATTCGTCATACGTTCTAACATTGGATAAATGTGTTCAAAAAACACAACTCCATCTACCGCAGAATCTGAATAATTCATTTCACGAATAAATAAGTCTTGTACAACATCATTCATGGTGACAACACCGTATAATCCTGGACCAAAATTTGGTGGCGTTACCGCTACATTTGCAGGTTCTGCTTCAAATTTTTGTCCGTTGATATTGACAGTTGCACGTACTACTCCATCACAAGTATCATCATGCCAACCTTGATTGTTTGCAAAAGTGATGGCTGGCTTATTGTCTTTAGAAGCAGAATCTCCATCTCCTCCAAAAAAGAGTAATCTTCCTTCTTCATCAGTTTCTATATAACCTAGTTTCACCTTTTTTCCAAAGAATTTTCCATCGTCAAAATGATATTCTTTTCCTTTTTCATTTTTCCCACTAATGCTTTTAGCTGTTGGTGTAATGGCTAACTTACTTCTATCACTTACATTAGCATTTCTATATTCTGAAGGAATTCCTGCGCCTGGTAAATCTAAGGCATTGTTAAATTCATACCAAGCAGATTTTACATTAGCAACTTGTACGCGCCAATGAATATTATTGTTGCTAGTTTCCGTAATTTCGCCCAAAGCATTTCCATCTTTGTCAAAAGCATAGATTCTAAAACGTGCAACTTGCTTTTTTACACGGCCTTTCTCATCTTTATAACCACCTTCTGGTGTAATTTCAACACCAGGAATATCTGGCGCAAAAAAATGTTCTTTAGAGTTTCCAATTCGTGCAATTCCTATTGGAGGATAAATTGCAACGCTACTAATTTCATTTGTGTTCATAGGTTTTATAGTTAGTTTATATGATAGTTTTTCGAGTTCTAAAATGATTTAGAGGATCTTTTGAATGTAATTTTTTGGCTTCGATTAAATCTTTATAGTTTTCGCCAAAATAGATTTCAGTTGGAATAGATGCATCTTTAAAGCTTATGAATGATCCACCAGAGTTATCAATCTCATAATCACGACAGACTTGCATCCAATCTAATGCTCTATTTGTTCTATTGTATACATCGTTATTTTGCTCTTGTTCTTTTTGAATTAATTCTGTATTCCACCACGTTTGATATTGAATGGTATACGCTTTGTCTTTATACGGAAATGCGCTTTTTTCTTTGGCTGCTGCTGACATTGTATCGTAGTAATTACCAGCAATTGCACCCAAGGTTATGTAGTTAAACAAACCATATTCACGATTTTCTGGTAAAATTAATTCAGATGTTAATGAACTAATTAATTGTTCAATTCCGTTATCTCCTAAACCTAGTGTTTCTAGTTTCTTTCCGTTTTTATCATAACTCACTTTGTTTGCCAAACGCGATGTAATTTTATGTGGTGCAGGCGCATCTAAATCTGGCGGTAAAGGTTTTTTGTTAGAAACAGGTTGAAATCGTTCTACTGCCATATCTAAATCTCCACTTTTTGGTACAGATTTTACAATTTCATAGACTTCGTCGTATGTTTCCTTTTGAGCGATATTTGATGGAATAGTATTCTTCGCCAACATATCTTGTGAATATTTGATCGTTTCTTTGATTGCTGAGAATGATTCTCTGTCCCATGCACTCATTAAACCATCATCAGCGTAATTACTTCCTTGTCCGCCTTTACCCATTAAACGTAATTCATCTGGCATTGCTGATGAAAAACAGTCTTCTACAAAAGCTTTTAGGCTTTTAGAATCTCCTTCCCAATATCCATACATGATACAGTTATGTTTTTCTTTTTCAGGATGAAAATCTTCTGGATTAGCTAAATGTTTTCCAGAAACTTTAAGGTTGGTTCCTATAAGTTGTATGTTTTTGAAATCTTCTCCGGAATAGTTATCATTTTCATTGAATATCACTTGTTCCCAAACTTTTATGATGTCTTTTGTACGTGTATTTTCATGAAATTTATTTGGATTATCGTCAAAATATTTATTCCACTCAACTTCAAATTTGATGAGTTCTTTAGGAAGTTTGAAGACTTTTAGTTTGAATTCAGTGACAATTCCATAACTCATTCCGCCACCGCCTTTTAATGCCCAAAGCAGATCTTTTTCATTAGAATCGTTCATATTTACTTCTACCACAGAACCATCACCTAATACAACTGTAGCTCCAATTAGAGCTTCACAATTCATTCCTTGCTTTCGTGTCCACGGTCCCCAACCGCCGCCAAGCGTAAATCCTGCAACTCCAACAGTAGCACAAGTTCCATGCGCTATCATTACTTGTTCGGTGGCTAATACTGGTGTTAAGTCTTTGAAACGATTTCCAGGTCCAATACGTGCAAATTTCTTGTCATGGCTGACTTTTATATGATTGATACGCGTCATGTCTAATAAAACAACATCGGTTCCTGTACATTCTGCTTCGTGATCATGTCCACCAGATCGAACTCTGATTGGCAAATTATTTGCAATTGCTTCTTTATAAACACGTTGTACATCTTCGGTAGATTCGCAATACACAATTGCAAAGGGTTTTAATTGAAATCTACGATTAAATACTTGACTTGCTTTGTTATATTCTATTTCGTCAATTAGGTTTCCTCCTGCTGTTTGTATTTGATCACATTTTAAATATCCGCGTAATCCATTGAGAAAGTTATAGAAGTTTCGAGTATTCACAACCACGATATTTTCTCCGATATTCAATTCGGCTCTTGATAGATATGTTGAATTTTCTTTGATAGCTAAATCATCCACTAAATCTTTATCAGACAAAGCAACAATAGCTGTATTAAAGCGATCTAAATTCTTTTTTATCGTGATGCGTGTACTTCCGCTTTTGTTTTGGTAACGAAATGATTCATTGATTCTTGGAAATAACTTACTTTTTAAATGTATCGTCACTTCTTCGTCAACTTCAATACGTTTAGGAATATTTTCATTGGATGATTCAACCAATTCTAAAGCTTCAAATGATGTGTTTTTTATACACATTTTTACACTTAAGTCTTGGTTTAATTCTGTTCCAAGATCTTTTGCAAGATTTACAATTTCACTAACCTTAATAAAACCGTCTATTTTAGATACATTTCCTTCTTCATATGTTTCTGTTACTTCACTTCCTGACAATGCGTTATTCCAAACAGATACTTGACTGATCGTTCCTTTGAAATAGTTTTCAGCATTTCCTCCAATTGTAAATTCGTTTGAAATGTTTCCATGATACTTTTTAGCATCATTTTCTGTTTGTAGTAAAAAATTGTTAATGTATAGATACAGGAAATTTTCTGTTTTTACAGCACTTATGCAATACCAATTGGCATCAAGTACAGAAAGGTTAGTTGCAGTAATGTTTCTTGTATTTCCAGCTTCTTCAACAGAGAATACAATATTTCCTTGTGGATTTATATGTAGCGCAAAAGAACCATCATTTGAAGATTTAGAGATAATTTCTCCTGATTGTTCTGTTTGAATCCAACATTGTATTGTAAAGTCTGAAGATTGAAAATTGGTTGTAGATAATTCTTGGTCTACCAGATGGTAATTTCCTGAGAAATCAAATGTGTGGCTCATTATTTAAAGTTTGGGTTAAAGTAAATTTTAAGACTTGTAATTTATAGTGAATTTGTAAGATAAACAACACGTGATTGTACGTGATTTTATATTGAAAAATCTGTTATTGTTATCAAAAATGGTTGTACCTTGCGGACTTATTCAGAAATGAGGTTTTACCATAAAAATTGTCATTTCACAAACAATTTTTATGTCATTCAAATCATTAGGATTATCTGATGCCTTATTACGCGCCATCAGTAAAAAAGGGTATACAACGCCTTCTCCCATTCAAGCAAAAGCAATTCCTTTAGTTTTAGAACGCAAAGATGTTTTAGCTTCAGCGCAAACAGGAACAGGTAAAACAGCAGGTTTTACACTACCAATGTTACAATTATTATCACAACAACCTCCTTTACGCAAAAGACCTATTAGAGCTTTAATTTTAACGCCTACGCGAGAATTAGCAGCGCAAGTATATGCGAATGTAAAAGAGTATAGTGAGTTTTTAAATATTCGTTCTACCGTGATTTTTGGTGGTGTGAATGCGAAACCGCAGATTGCTACTTTACGAAATGGCGTCGATGTTTTGGTGGCAACTCCCGGAAGACTGCTCGATTTGCATAATCAAAAGGCATTGTCTTTGGCTAAGGTAGAAATGTTGGTGTTAGATGAAGCTGATAGGATGTTGGATATGGGATTTTTACGAGACATTAAACGTGTGATTGAACTCGTACCCAAACGAAGACAGAATTTATTATTTTCAGCTACGTTTTCTAAAGATATTAAGAAGTTAGCGCAAAGCATTTTACACAATCCTGTTGCTGTTGAAGCAACTCCAGAGAATACAACCGCTGAAAAAGTAAATCAGAAAGTGTATAAGGTGGATAAACCTCGTAAAACTGAATTACTAATTAAATTAATTTCTGATGGCAATTGGAGTCAGGTTTTGGTGTTTACACGAACAAAGCATGGTGCCAATCGATTGACAAAGAAATTGATTGCAAAAAATATTAGTGCTGCTGCAATTCATGGAAATAAAACCCAGAATGCACGAACGAAAGCTTTGGATGGTTTTAAGAAAGGAACTATTCGAATTTTAGTTGCGACAGATATTGCTGCACGTGGATTGGATATTCCGTTATTGCCACATGTAATTAATTATGAATTACCAAATGTTCCTGAAGATTATGTACATCGAATTGGTCGTACAGGTAGAGCTGGCGCAAGCGGAGAAGCTATTTCGTTGGTTTCTGCAGAAGAATACGAATATGTAAAAGGGATTGAAAAATTATTGGATGAAAAGCTCGCTTCTGAGGAAGTTGAAGGTTTTGAAGCAGATCCAAATTATACGCCACCACCAAAACAAGAGCGTCCACCACGTTCTAGACAGAAATCGAAATCATCGTCAAAAGGAAATTCTGGCGGAAGTCAAACTCCTAGAAATAAAAATAATTCTTCTAATTCAAGTTCAAATTCTAGAAATAGTAAGCGAAAGAATTCACGTTCTCGAAATAGAAGACGTGATTAGACTTTGTTAGATTGTTAGATTGTTAGATGAATTTATATAGAAAAAGGCTCGTAACATAATTACGAGCCTTTTTCTTTTTATTGAATTTTAAGAATTAGTTCTTCATGATTTTAATTGTCTGATTGTTTAGTGTTAGGAAATACATTCCTTTTGCTAATTTTTCGACATTGATTTGCTGGTTTTTTGAAAGTTTTCCACTTTGCACTACGACTCCATTAATATTATAGATTTGATATGAGCTTTTATCTGAAATACCATGTATTGTAACAATATCATTTGCTGGGTTTGGATAACTTTGTAATTGTGTATCATTTAAGTTCTGTATTAAACCAGTTGATGAAATACTACTCGGTATTGATATTGTTGATTGATATTCATGGCAACCGATGTCATAAAAACCATCAACTCTTGGATTGTCTAGAATATCGTTAGTCACATAAGAATAATTAATAGCACCATTAATTGCGGGAGAGTTTTCCGTTAACAAAAACATATTGTTAAACGTATTAAATTCTAATTCAGGGTTTGTAGTTGTTAATACAGGATTTATTTCTGTTTGCGGCCAATCACTATTTATTAGCGTATGTCCACCATTTTCGTAAAAAATATTTGAATCAAAACTATTTGTTATGAAGTCGTCTTCATCTACAGTATCAAGTGTAAAATCGTCATCTATAAATATGAAAGCAGTATAGAAATTAAATGTTGATGCTTCTCCATCTGTACTAAATATATTATTATCAAAAACACAATCTCTAGGCATTTCAATTGCATCTATCGTTTTATCATTTCTGAAATGTATATTTGTTTTACAATTTACTGCTGTATTAAATGAAAAATGAGTGCCTTCAACTCTTTCATAAGTATAATTAGTTGGACTTCCTCCTAGAAATTGAATTACAAAATCACTCAGGCTTTCAAAATAATTATTATAGATTTTATGATTTTTTCCAGAAACAAAAATTCCCCCTTGTTTGTTAAAATCAGTATCATCTCCAAATACAAACACATCATTATTACCATAAAATTTATTCCCAGCTACAGTAACATTATTTCCACACCTAATTCTAAGGTTCCCTGAACAATTTATAAAAGTATTATTGAGATAGGAGTTTCCAGAAGATTTGTTTGAAATTATTTCTGTATAATTGAATAAGTTATAATTATACTCCTCAAAAGTATTATCACTAACAGTAACATTCATGGTTGAAATTTTATCTGTATCATCTAGTAAACAGGAACCTATCTTAATCATAGAAGATGGGTGTAACTGAAACTTAGCACCAAAGTAATTTTTACTAATCAATCCACCTAAATTATCATAGCCTTGGATTGGTGAATAATCAATACAATGTCCTTTTGAGAATTTTCGCAGAAAGGTATTTAAAATTATCGTTGGCGTTTGGTGGTCTATTAATTTTATGTAAGCCTTTACTAAGCTATTCTTTATTACTCCATTATCGTTACCTGGTGAATCATCATCCTCTTTAAATATATTTCCTTCTATTTGACTATTACTTCCTCTTTGTATCTCAATGTAAGTTAAATAACTATACTTATTTTTTAATGTACAGTTTTTAATTAAAAGGTTTTCACTATCAATTGCATGTATATATCTTTTTCTTTCATCGTTATACAAGTCTGGATCATCATGAACTGGGAATAAATCGGTATTAGATTCGCTGAATAGTGAGTTTTCAATTTTGGGATTTACAGCATTATTTGTGATCAATACATAACTTCCTTTGCTATATTTATTCTGAAAAATATTATTTTCTAAACTATTATTAATTCCTTTATTCATTCTTACATATAGATTAACTCCAGAAGGAGCATTTTCAGTGGAAGTTTCTATAAAATTGCTGTTTTTTAATACATTGTTTTCGCTATCTGGACCAAAATCTATGATTGCACTAACGTATCCATAATCATTTCTCAGGAAAATAAAACCGTCTATGGTTAGCTTTTTTGAATTATTGAGTTTCCATGCGACATTACCTTTTAACCAAACACCTTGTTCAGTTTCTGCTTTTATAGTACAAGGACAAGCATTTTCAAGCAAAGCAGTATTACTCACAAAAATATTTCGATTCAAATTGTTGCCCGTAGAAGTATAAACTCCATCTTCTACAATTATTCTTGTTGACAAAGTAGTAGAATTCATTTCCATAAAATCAATTGCTTTATTTAATGCAGTAATAGAATTTACAGTAATTACTTTCTCTGGACAATCAGTTTTTGCTATTGCTTGAAAGCCGATCAACAATAGCATACATAAATACATTTTTTTCATATTTTTTTTATTTACTTAAAAATACGAGATGTATGTACGGATTCAAAGGAATATAGGTTAACAAACCTGTCTTTGCAGTTTATTTTTTTATAAATCTTTAAACGTCATTTTGTTGAGCATTAGGCCAGAAGCTGGCGCAATGTAATTGACTTCAAGTATAGAATTTGGCAATAATGAACGTTTTATGAAGTCTAAATCGAGTTCGTGTCTTCCAAGTAGAATTAAGGTTCCCATCATCATACGAATTTGATGACGTTTGAATCCTGCGCCTTGTACACGTAATACATAGCTTTTTTCTGGAAAAAAATTCGCCGTAAACACATCATTTTCCACAATTTCGCATAATTCTATTTCACCTTCTAAAACCGTGTGTTCTGTAGGTTTGTAACAATAGGTTTTTAGATAGTGATTTCCTTCAAAGAGCTTTGCGCCTTTTTTCATGAGTTCGATATCTAAATCGCCTAAAACATTGGTCATGTAGGGCGCTGAAAATGGATGGTATTTTTCACCAAAAGCAAATAGATATATGTATTCTTTTACTTTTGGATGTTGAATGATGTTAAATGTTGAATTCGTTTTTGTAATTGCTAATGCGCGAATGTCTTGTGGCAAATTTTTGTTGAAAAGTGGTAGAAACTCAGGAATATTAAGTGTTTCGTTGTCTAAAAATAATTCAATAGCAATTTCATTGGCAGATACTTTAGCATCTGTACGACCAGAAGCTAATAGTTTGAAATTTTTATGTCCAAATACGTATGCTAACGTTCGTTCTGTCATTCGCTGAACCGTATTCACATCTGGTTGTTTTTGCCAACCGTGGTAGCGAAATCCTAAGTATTGTAGCGTGATGATATAGTAGGAACGTTTTCTTTTCAAGGTGTTTTTGTTTGTGATTTGTTTTTTTGTGGATTCGTCTATTTGTTTACGTTGAGTTTGTTTCAAAGCCTAAAATTATCAACTTTTAAACTTCATGGTTTGTTTATTCGTTTTTTGTGGAGTTGCAGATACTTTTCTAAAGAACTATTTAAAATTTTATCGTACTTCAAAAAACTACTTTCATTATGCAGCTTTGAGTAAAATCAGGCTTAAGCCGAATATTACAATAGGAATGATCCAAAGCTTCCAAACTTCAGTAGCTTTTGTATTTTCTTTGATTGCTTTGTTTTTTATTTGCAACATACGTTTTCCGTTAAAATACATAGCGTTGAATAAGTACAATACGATTCCAGCTAAAGCGATATAAAATATTGGCGTATAAATTTCGTAGAATCGTAAAAAACTACTGTTGGTTGCTTTTACTAAAACGATACACACTACAAATAAGAGACTTAATTGAAAAAACGTAATATACAATGTTGCCAACGACATGAGTTGTTGGTGTTTTCGCTTTTTTGATTGCGCTTTGTAGCTCAGAATTGTTTTGTAGAATAATTGTTCGAACATGGTTTTTACTCGATAATCGAGATTTAAATGCTCCGACGTTTGCGTCGAAATGTTTTTACTTATTTACGTTCAATGCTTCGTTGGCTTGCCGAAGGAGTTGATTTTAATTCTATGCAATGATAAGGAAAATTTTGTTGGGTTTTGAGTTTTGGTCGCTTCGCTGTTTGTTGATTTGTTGATTTGTTGATTTGTTGATTTGAAATTATGAAACTTCTTTTACTATCAACTCTTTATTTTTGTTTACTTCAAATTCTATATGACACAAACCTCTGCTATCGTACATAAAAATGGGGTGATTTTTCTTATCCATACAATCGAATCGAATATCGAACTCTATAATAGGCGAATGCTTTTCAGAAATATTTAAGCTACAAATGTCAATTTCCAAGTAATAATGATTTAATTCTGATGAATATAATGGTTCTATTTGTTCTTTTCTCTTCTGAAAGAATTGAGTTACTATTTGCTCAGATTGTTCCACACCAAGTTTTATGAAGTTTAGTATATCAACATAGTTTTGTTCTGTTAATTGACTGATATCTATTTCTTTAAATTCAGCAAAAAGAACTTGTATTTCTTTGTCGTGAATTCGAAAATGTTCATTCAAGGTTATTGAAATGAACCTTTTATCAAACCATATTTTTATTTCATTGAAACCTATTTTTTTCGACATTATGATTTCTTATTTCTCCCTACTCTTCAATACATTCACAATATCATTGAGTTTGTATCCTTTTGCTTGAAGTAGAATTAAGTAATGAAATAATAAGTCGGCACTTTCATTTAAGAATAAATCATCATTATCATCTTTAGCTTCAATGACCACTTCTACGGCTTCCTCTCCTACTTTTTGGGCAATTTTATTGATTCCTTTTCTAAAAAGAGAAGCCACATAACTTTTTTCATCTTCTTTATTTTCTTTACGATTTTGAATCGTGTCTTCTAACTGATTTAGAAATCCAAAATTCATCTTATTTTCTTCATTCCAACAAGTATCTGTTCCTTTGTGACACGTTGGTCCCACAGGATTTACTTTGATGAGTAAGGTGTCTTCATCACAATCATTTTGAATGCTTATTAGGTTGAGAAAATTTCCACTTTCTTCTCCTTTTGTCCATAAGCGTTGCTTAGTTCTACTGTAAAAAGTTACTTTGTTGGTTTCTATTGTTTTTGCGTACGCTTCTTCATTCATGAATCCTAGCATTAATACATTTTTTGTATCATTATCTTGGATGATTACAGGAACTAATCCGTCGTTATTTTTATTGAAATTTATGTTCATTTGTTCTTTGTTTGCTTGTTGGCTGTTATTTGTTTTGTTATGTATTTTGTGCTGATTTATTCTTTATTGATTCTTAGTTTCATTAGAAATCAATTTAAAATTCAACATTTAGCATTCAAAACTTCTAATTTTTATAGTACTTCTCGATACAATTTTTCTTCATTCTATTTCGAAAAATCACTCGAAGTGACGTTTTGAATACGTATTTTTATCTTTTATTGATTTATAGTTGTCTTAGAAACTAATTTAAAATTCAACTTTTAGCATTCAACATTTCAAATTCGTACATTAATTCCATTGTCTGTTAGATTTTGTTTAAGTTCTGGAATTCCTATTTCTTTGAAGTGAAATACGCTTGCTGCTAATGCTGCATCTGCTTTTCCTTCAATAAAAGTATCTTTAAAATGTTTCATGTTTCCTGCTCCACCAGAAGCAATTACAGGAATATTGACAATTTCCGAGAGTTTTGCTAATGCTTTGTTGGCAAATCCGTCTTTGGTTCCATCATTGTCCATTGATGTAAATAAAATTTCGCCTGCACCACGTTTTTCGACTTCTTTTGCCCAATCAAAGAGTTTGATGTCCGTAGGCACTTTTCCTCCAACTAGATGTACAATCCATTCGCCTTCAATTTGTTTTGCATCAATGGCAACAACTATACACTGATTTCCAAATTTAGCAGCTAATTCGTTGATAAGTTCAGGACGTTTTACGGCTGCTGAATTGATAGAAACCTTGTCTGCGCCAGCTTGCAACATACGATTTACATCTTCCGTAGAAGAAATTCCGCCGCCAACTGTAAATGGAATGTCTACTTGTGCAGCCACATCTAATACAAGTTTTTGTAATGTTTTTCTACGCTCTTCCGTTGCCGAAATGTCTAAAAACACCAATTCATCAGCACCTTCATCAGCATAGATTTTTGCCAATTCTACTGGATCACCAGCATCTCGGAGGTTGACAAAGTTGACTCCTTTTACTGTACGTCCATTTTTGATATCTAAACAAGGAATGATTCTTTTTGTAAGCATTGTATGGGATTGAATAATTTAATGATTTTTATGTTTTGTCATTCTAGATAAAATGAAGCGATCTATTACTTTGAGATTACTTCGTCATGCTTCCTCGTAATGACGTTTCTAAACTTTATAATAATTCTTCTAATTGTTTGAGTGAGATTCTATTTTCGTAAATCGCTTTGCCGATAATGACTCCTTCACAACCTAATTCTTTTAGTTTTGGCAATTCATCAAATGTAGAAATTCCGCCAGAAGCAATCAATTTCAAGTTGTTATTACAGGTTTTTAATATTTTCTCGTACAACTCAAATGATGGACCTTCTAACATTCCATCTTTGGCAATATCAGTACAAATGACATATTCAATACCTTGTTGTTGATATTTTTGAATGAATGGAATGAGTTCTTCATTACTTTCCTCCTGCCAACCACTAATCGCGATTTTTTCGTCCATTGCATCCGCGCCTAAAATGATACGTTGACTTCCATATTTTTGAATCCATTTTGTAAATGTTGCGCTATCCTTTACGGCAATACTTCCACCAGTAATTTGTTTCGCGCCACTTTCAAAAGCTATGTGTAGATCTTCATCAGATTTTAATCCGCCGCCAAAATCAATTTTCAAATTTGTTTTGGAAGCCACTGCTTCTAGTACTTTATAGTTTACAATATGTTTCGCTTTCGCGCCATCTAAATCGACCATATGTAAGTATTGAATTCCAGCATCTTCGAATTGTTTTGCAACTTCTAGTGGACTTTCGTTGTATATTTTTTTTGTGTCGTAATCACCTTTTGAAAGGCGAACACATTTTCCATCGATGATATCTATTGCAGGTATGATTCTCATTTTTTTGGTATTGAGGTTTTATTGAGTATTAAGATTGCTCGTTTTACTCGTTTGTCTTTATATTCTTGTTGGTTAGCTTTTTGTTTATTGGTTTATGGTTTATTCGTCAATTCGTCAATTCGTTTATTCGTTTATTTGTTTATTTGTTTATTTGTAGGTACTTGAAAACATATTTTGACACTAAGTTCTTCCAGAATTTCACTCGAAGTGACGTTTTGTGTTTCTAAGTAAGTCTAATGATCTAATATTCTAACAAATCTTAAGTATTATAATTTTAGAAAGTTTTCCAAGATCTTACTACCAGCTTTGCTACTTTTTTCTGGATGAAATTGCACACCGTAAAAATTATCTTTTTGTAAAGCCGAAGCATAACTAATATCATATTCACTTTCTGCAATCATTTCACTCGATTTTAAAGCGTAATAACTGTGTACTAGATACATATATTCGTTTTCTCGTATGTCTTTAAATAACGGACTGTTTAAGTTTTGAATGGTATTCCAACCGATTTGCGGAACTTTTACAGTTGAGGAAAAACGTACTACTTCCGTATCAAAAATTCCTAAACCTTTGGTGTTTCCTTCTTCCGAGCTATTACACATGAGTTGCATTCCTAAGCAAATTCCCAAAACAGGTTGTGTTAATGTTGGAATGATCGTATCTAATTTACTTTCGCGGAGTTTTTTCATGGCGCTACTCGCCTCGCCTACACCTGGAAATATAACTTTGTCTGCGTTGCGAATTTCTGTTACATCACTGCTTAAAATTGCTTCTACACCAAGTCGTTGCAATGCAAATTTGATACTTTGTATGTTTCCAGCTCCGTAATTTATGATGACTGTTTTCATTTGTTAGCTTTTAGGTATTGGCTTTTAGCTAATAGGTTATTTTTATTCAACATTTATAATCTCCTAAAGCATTCCTTTTGTTGATGGCAATATCATTTTTTCTACATCACGTTTTACAGCTGCTTTGATCGCTTTTGCAAATGATTTAAAGATCGCTTCTATTTTGTGGTGTTCATTGGTTCCTTCTGCTTTGATGTTTAGATTTGCTTTGGCACCATCTGTAAACGATTTGAAGAAATGAAAGAACATTTCCGTTGGCATTTTTCCAATCATTTCACGTTTGAAATCTGCTTCCCAAACTAACCAGTTTCTTCCTCCAAAGTCAATTGCAACTTGTGCTAAACAATCATCCATTGGTAAACAAAATCCGTAGCGTTCTATGCCCAATTTGTTTCCTAATGCTTCCGAAAATACTTCTCCTAAAGCTATGGCTGTATCTTCAATTGTGTGATGCTCATCAACTTCTAAATCACCTTTTACAGTAATGTCTAAATCCAATTGTCCATGACGTGCAATTTGATCTAACATATGATCGAAAAACGCAATTCCTGTTTCTATATTTGATTTTCCAGTTCCATCAAGATTCAAATCAATTTGAATTTTGGTTTCGTTCGTATTTCTCGTTAAAGACGCTTTGCGTTCTTTGGCTTTTAAGTATGTATAAATTTCGTCCCAATCATTGGATTCTAAACCTATATATTCGTCTAAATCAGAACGTTTTACAGTAATTTCGTCTGTTCCTAAGAAAGTTTCATCATTGATATAAATTCCTTTTGAACCTAAGTTTTTTGCTAATTCGATGTCTGTCAAGCGATCACCAATCACAAATGAATTCTTCAAATCATATGCTTCAGAAAAATATTCCGTTAGCAAACCAGTATTGGGTTTACGTGTTGGCGCATTGTCTTTGGCAAATGTTCTATCAATGACAATTTTATCAAAAACAATTTCTTCTCCTTTAAGCGTTTGCAAAATAAAGTTATGCACTGGCCAAAATGTATTTTCTGGATAAACATCTGTTCCCAAACCATCTTGATTGGTAATCATCACCAATTCAAAATCGAGTTCCTTGGCTATTTTTCGTAGTGCAGATACCGCTTTTGGATAGAATTCTAGTTTTTCAAAACTATCTATCTGTTCGTCTGCTGGCTCTTTAATGATCGTTCCGTCACGATCTATGAATAGTACTTTACGCATGTTTTATATTTTTGTAATTCCAGAGTTTATCTCGACTGCGCTCGATATGACATACAGGAATCTATTTAATTTTTTATGTAACACTGAATCACATTTCGACTTCGCTCAATGTTCTATATGACGTTTTTTGTATTAATTTATAGCTATTAATTCTTTGATTAATCTTTGGTTTTCATCTTCAGTTCCTACTGTTAGTCGCAAACAGTTTTCACATAATGCTTGTGTCGTTCTATTTCGAATTACAATTCCTTTTTCGATGAGTTGATTGTAACGAAGATTTGCGTCATCAACTTTTACTAAGATAAAATTAGCATCTGAGGGATATATTTTAGTAACGAAACTTATTTGTGTTAACGCTTCCGCTAATTGTTCTTTGTTGTTTTGAATTTCCGCAATTTCTATGTTCACATTTTCTTGGTCTTCAATACGTTTTAATGCGTATGATTGTGTTAATAAATTCACATTATACGGCGGTTTTATTCTATTTAGAATATCAACAATAGTGAGCGAAGCATAACAGATTCCAAGTCTGATGCCTGCCATTCCATACGCTTTTGACAGCGTTTGTGTAATGATAAGATTAGGAAAATCCTCAAGCCGATTCAACCAACTTTCTTGGCTTGAGAAGTCTATATATGCTTCGTCTATCACTATAATTCCATTAAATTCTTTGAGTAGTTTTTCTACGGTTTTATTGTCAAAACTGTTTCCTGTTGGATTGTTTGGAGAACATAGAAACAGAATTTTACTGTTTTCGTCTGCTGCTGCTAGAATTTCATCTGCTTTTGGCTGAAACGATGTCGACAGTAATACTTCTTTTATTGCTATGTCATTAACGCCAGCCAATACTTTGTACATTCCGTATGTAGGTGGCAAAATGATAATATTATCTTTTTTGGGTTCACAAAAGGCTCTAAAAATTAAATCGAGAATTTCATCACTACCATTTCCCAATACAATATTTTCTGAATTGCAGTTTTTTACTTTTCCAAGCGCAACTTTTACAGCTGTCTGCTTCGGATCTGGATACCGATTGACACCATTTTCATATGGATTTTCGTTTGCGTCCAAAAATACCATATCGCTTCCAGAAGCTTTGTATTCGTCTCTTGCGGAAGAATATGGCTTGAGTGTTTTTATGTTTTCTCTGATGAGATTTTGTATGTTGATTGTATTCATTGTAACTTTATTATTTCAAATACATTTCGACTGCGCTCAATGTGACAACTGAGTTATTTTAAACTTTCTAATCTGAGTGTTACAGCATTTTTGTGCGCTTGTAAACCTTCTGCTTCTGCCATGAGTTCTATAGCATTTCCGATATTTTGAATTCCTTCTTGGGTGATTTTTTGAAATGTCATACTTTTTTGAAAGCTTCCTAGGTTTACACCAGAATACGCTTTTGCATATCCGTTGGTTGGTAAGGTGTGATTGGTTCCTGAAGCATAATCTCCAGCACTTTCTGGCGTATAGTTTCCTACGAAGACCGAACCTGCATTTTGAATTCCGTCGGTATAGAAATTTTCGTCTTTTACACAGATAATGAAGTGTTCTGGACCATATTCATTGATTAATTCTAAAGCAATTTGATCGGTTGAGACAAAGATTAATTTAGAGTTTTCTATGGCTTTGGCAGCAATTTCTTTTCTTGGCAATGCTTCTAATTGTGTTGCCACAGCAGTTTCCACTTTTTCTAAGAAGTTCTTTGAAGTTGTGACTAATACTACTTGACTGTCTGTTCCGTGTTCTGCCTGACTGAGTAAATCGGATGCTACAAAATCAGCGTTTGCAGATTCGTCAGCAACTACGAGTAATTCACTTGGTCCTGCAGGCATATCGATAGCAACTCCGTATTTGGTTGCTAGTTGTTTTGCAACAGTTACAAATTGATTTCCTGGTCCAAATATTTTGTATACTTTAGAAATAGTTTCTGTTCCAAATGTCATTCCAGCAATGGCTTGGATTCCTCCTACTTTGTATATTTTAGTAATTCCGCACAATTGAGCAGTGTATAGTATTGCTGGATTTACGTTGCCTTCTTTGTTTGGTGGCGTACATAATACAATTTCTTCACAACCTGCTATTTTTGCTGGAACTGCCAACATTAAGATTGTTGAAAATAATGGTGCTGTTCCGCCCGGAATGTACAACCCAACTTTTTGAATGGCACGTTTTTCTTGCCAACAACGTACACCTTGAGCTGTTTCTATTTCAACCTTTGTCGTTTCTTGAGCAGCATGAAATTTCGTGATATTATTTTTTGCTACTGCAATGGCTTCTTTGAGTTCAGCAGAAACGTTGTTTGCAGCAGCGTCAATTTCAGCTTGACTGACAACTAGCTTATCTAATTTTACATTGTCAAAAAACGAAGTGTATTTTTTGATTGCAACGTCGCCATTTTTTTGAACTTCAGAGAAAATTTGCGAAACTGTAGCTTCAATATCATCTACAGTTTGTGTTGGACGTTCTAAAATAGTAGTCCATGTGTTTGGTTCTGGATTGAATATTTTTTGCATTAGAGTACCATTTTTTCGATTGGACATACTAAAATTCCTTCTGCTCCATTGGCTTTGAGTTCGTCAATGACTTCCCAGAAATCTTCTTTTTTGATTACTGAGTGCAGTGAACTCCAACCTTCTTGGGCTAGTGGAAGAATTGTTGGACTTTTTAAAACAGGTAATATTTTACTGATGGCTTCAATTTTATCATTTGGCGCATTGAGCAAAATGTATTTTGAAGAACGCGCTGTGAGTACCGATTGAATTCTGAATTGTAATTTTTGAAGTATTTTTTGTTCTTCTGCTTGAATTTTTGGTGAAACCGCTAAGACTGCTTCACTTTTTAGCATGACTTCAACTTCTTTGAGATTGTTTTTGAAAAGCGTACTTCCGCTGGAAACAATGTCACAAATAGCATCTGCAAGACCAATATTTGGCGCAATTTCTACAGAACCATTAATGATGTGTAAGTCTGCATTGACACCTTTTTCTTTTAGGTAAGATTTTACTGTTTCTGGATATGATGTTGCAATGCGTTTGCCTTCAAAGTCTTTTACAGAGTTGTAGGCAACTCCTTTTGGAATGGCTAATGAGACTTTACATTTGGAGAATCCTAATTTTTCAGCAATGGTAATATTTTCACCTTTTTCGACTAATACATTTTCTCCTAAAATTGCGATATCTACTACGCCGTCACGCAAATATTGTGGAATATCTCCATTTCTGAGATAGAAAACTTCCAAAGGAAAGTTGCGTGCAGAAGCTTTGAGTTGATCTTTTCCATTATCGATGGAAATTCCGCAGTCTTTTAAGATTTTGAGCGAATCTTCATTAAGTCGTCCCGATTTTTGAATGGCAATTTTTAACTTTTTCATTGTTACTTTATTATGCTTAAGTACAAAAATTGGGCACTAAAAAACCCGTTTGATGTACTCAAACGGGTTTAATATATTGTTTTTAATTACTTCAATACACTATCTGCTCGCTTGAGGGCAAGTATGAAAGTGATGATGATGTAATTGTGTAAAAGTCATTTTTATTTCTTTGTTGGTGCAAATGTAACTAATATTTTTTATTGTCTACAAGTCTTTTTAAAATTTATTTTTTGCATTTTATCGAAAATATGTGATAATAGCGTTTTTAAGATTGTGATATCGAAAATGAATTGTTATTTTAGAAGCATTAATAGCCAGCCCACCTATGAAACATTTTTTGATTGCCTTTGTATTGTTTAGTACATGGCTTTATTTTGGTATTCGTTATTACGAATGCAATGTAAAAAAATTATGTGAAGTGCCTACAACTCCTAAAGTTGTTGCGCCAATAGAGGTTGAAAAAGTACCTAAAGAAAAACCACTTGTCTATTTACCTTTTCTTATCAAAAAGAATGAGAAAACTGTCACTTTTACTGACAGTACTTCAAATCCATTACGAGTATATTATAATTATTTAAACAAAAATCAGAAATCAGAATTAGTGATTACTTCATTTTTTAACAAAGCAGAAAATGGAACGATTGCACTTTCTAGATGTGAATCTGTGAAAAAGATATTGGCTGATTATGGAATCAATACGGATCGTGTTGTGCTGCAAACAAAACAAGAAGATTTTAAGTTTCAAGTAAATGATTTGTATGAGAAAGGATTTGCATTTGAGTTTCAAACAATGTCTGATGAACGTATTAAAGCTATTGATAAAGGAATTGCAACTAAAATTTTATATGCAGGTTTTGGCTCAAAAACATTTAAACCAGATAATACACTGAATGCATATGCTATTGAGTTGAAAAATTATTTAGCAAAACATCCTACAAAACAAGTTGAAATTATTGGTCATACCGATAGTAATGGAGAAGCAGAAGCAAATGAATGGTTTGGAAAAGAACGTGCTAAGAGTGTAATGCTATATTTTATATCGCAAGGAATTGCTTCAGATAGATTAACCATTTCTTCCAAAGGAGAGACTTCCCCTATTGCTCCTAATAATACTTTGGAAGGTCAGAGATTAAATAGACGAATTGAGATTAACATAACCAACTAAACTGTATGCTACTTTTACTTACCAAAAATCTCGCACCTACAACTACTTGGGAATATTTTATTGTATTCTTGATAGGATTTGGATGCTTTTTGATAGGATGGATTTTTTCCAAACGCAAAACCAAACGTAAATATGTAAAGTTACTCGAAGAATGTGAATCAAAGAAAGCAGAGATTATTAATACAAATTATGCGCCTTCAGAAGGTGTAAGAGCTGTAAAAACGCGTGAACGTTCTGGAAAAGCTGTAGATGCTGATGAAACTACAAAAGAAGATATTGATAATTCTTCCTTGAATTTTGAGAGTTTTGGTGTTGCTGATGCTTCTCAGAAAGATGATTTGAAGCGTATTAAAGGTGTTGGTCCTTTTATTGAAGAAAAATTGAATACGATAGGAATATATACGTTTGACCAAATTAGCCGATTTACTTCAGAAGATATACAAACCGTTACTGAACTGATTTCTTTCTTCCCAGGACGTATTGAACGTGACGACTGGAAAGGACAAGCAGCTACTTTAAAGAAAGGCGGCGATACTGATTTTAGTAAACGATTGAGTTCTAAGTAACAATAAAAATATATAAACCATTAAAGAGACTTTAGGAGAGTTGTATTACACATCTAAAATTACTCGAAATGAAAAAGGGAAACTTAAGCCGTTTCCCTTTTTTAATTTATGATGTTTTGTTTTTTATTGATTTCCTAAGATTAAAGGCATTCCGCTTTCTCCAGAACCAATTACAATTACTTTACTGTTTGGTGATTCTGAAAGCTTTATAGTAGCTTCGATTCCTTTGTCTTGCAGAATTTTGTCTGTTAATGATGCACTTAGTATTTTGTTGGCATCTGCTTTACCTTGTGCTTCAATACGTACTTTTTCCGCTTCTTTTTGCGCTGTAACAAGTCTAAATTCATATTCTAATGATTCTTGTTCTTGTTTTAATTTACGCTCAATAGCTTCTTTAATAGTTGGTGGCAAGGTAACATCTCTAATTAAAACTCTTTCTAGAATGATGTATTGATCGTCAACAATTTTCTTAGTTTCTTCAAATATTTCTTTTTGAATCGCATCACGCTTACTAGAGTATAATTGTTCGGGAGTATAACGTCCTACTACACTTCTTGCTGCACTTCGAACTGCTGGTTGTAATACACGTGTTAGGTATGTCTCTCCTTTTTCATTGTGTAATCGTCCTAAATTCTTTTTATCTGGCATATACTGTACAGAAGCATCTAGTTTGATATCTAAACCGTTTGATGATAATACAGACATTGTTTCTGGAACTTCTTGAAGACGTGTTTCATAGTCAATAACTTTATTCCAAGGAGCTATTAAGTGAAATCCAGGACCTAATGGTTCTGCATCAGAATCTACTCCACTTCCTAGTGTTTCATATATAATTCCTGCGTGACCTGCGTCGATTGTTACAGCAGATTTTGCCATTACTACTATTGCTGCAATTGCTAAAATAAGTATTGGTATTCCAATTTTAGGTAATTTATCCATCTTGTTCTTTGTTTTATATTTTTAAATAAGTCCGTAATATTTTCTTAAAAACCACTCTAACGCTAAACAAATTGCGATGAGCGCTAGTAAATATTTCCAATCTATCAAAGATACGACCTTTTCGTTACTTTTTTCAATGGTTTTGAAGCGTTGATCGTTTGTAAGTTCGGAAATTATAGTTTGTACATTGTTGTCAATGTGGAAGGATTTTCCATTTGATTTTACTGCAATTGTTTCTAATCGTTTCGCATCCGCATTTAAAAACTGCTTTTCTATGTCGAATTCTAAAATTTTGAAACTTCCAGATTTTCGGATGTTCTTCCCTTCTGCTCTTACCGTAAAATTATAAGATCCCGATGGTAAATTATTTAAATCGACTGTATAAAAACCTGAACCTAACAACATTGGATATGTCGTTGTAATGTCTGTATCTTTATTTTTAATGATTGCAGTTAAGTTTGCATTTGGATCAAATTCATATGAAGGATTGAAATACTGCGCTGTTAGTTGTATTTCTCGGTTTCCATAGTAGAATGATTCATAACCAACCGTTAAACGTTCTCTTTTTTTGTTTGAAGCAAGATATTGTACAAGTTTACCCAGAAATGTATCAAATTCAATGAAATTTTCTTGCACTAAAAAGCTATTTGCACGCCATTTCCAGATATTTTCTCCCGTTAAGATTGCCGATCTTGTATTTTGGTTGGTATATGTTGCTAATAAAGCTCCATCTGTGGCAACACCCGAAATAACTTGGGACAAGATAATTTCATATGCACCATTAAATTCTACTTCTCCAAAAGCATTTTCTAATGGCGGATAGTCTGAAAAGTCAATACTTTCAATTAAGAAGTTTGCATAATTTGCATTGAGTTGTCCTTGTACTTCTTCCGTTTCAGCAAGATCTTCCTTACGAAAGCTATTTTGTATATTATTTAGAAAATTCCAGTCGGTTTGTGTTCCCGTGATTGTAAATATATTTTTCTCTAAACGTTGTATATTTTGATAGACTTCTTCAAATTTCCTGTTAGGTTGATATAAAATAACTAACTGATAATCATTTAATTTACTTGTCGCTTCAGCTGGTTTTAAAATGTCAACGCCGCGTAGTTCATTACTTTCAAGACTTTTTTTGATTGCGCCTAAATCTGGATGAATAATATCTGAAACTAATGCAATTTTTACTTTTTGATCAATAACTTCAACAGCAAAATAGCGTGTATTATTTTGTGTATTTTTTTCTTCTGTTAATGGAGTTAAGGTTGCGCGCAAGGTTTGTACTCCAATTTTAGTTGCAGAAACATTTAGGTTGACCACTTTTGAGTTTTCTGTTGGCGAAAATGTCAATGCCTGACTTGCCAAACGTTTTCCATCTGCTGTTAATACTAAATTGGTTTGAATGGTTTCATTCCCAGTATATGTGGCAATGACTTCTACAGGAAATTTATTTTTTAAATACGCGTATTTGTTTGCGTTTAGTTGGTCAATTTTTAAATCGACATACGTCGTTGTATCACCTGCAATCACAGGATAAATTGGTTGCTTTATTTTGGAAGAAAGAAACTGATAATCATTACCATATGTTTGATTTCCATCAGTAATTAAGATCGTAGGCGCTATCGCATTTTTGTAGAGTTTATTGACATCTTTTAGCGCTTTATTAATATTTGTTTGTGATCCTGTAAAGTTTATAGAATCACTCTCTTTCAACTCTTTAGCAAATGTATAGTTATCAATTTCAAATTTATCTTGAAGTTCTTTTGAGTTTTTTAAACTTTCAACAAAGGCAGTTACTTTTTCATCATAGCCTAATTCTGCTACCGAAGAAGAATTATCTACTGCAATGGTTAGTATAAGCTTTTCGGTGTAATAACTTTTTTGTTTGAACTTAGGATTAATTAGTAAGAGTAATAAAGCAAATACACTTAAAAATCTCAAAAACGAAAAAAGCACTAGTTTCTTAGTGCGTTTTTTCGTTTTGTAGTAGTAATGAAATATCGCAACAAGTGCTGATATTACTACTGCTATACAGATATATACTATCGTTGTGGTTTGCAATAGTTTAATATTTAGATATTTTTTTTGATAAAAGTTTGATGTTTTTTGGCTTTAGGTTGTATGAAAAATTTTTGTATGTATTGTATATTACTTCACCTGTTTTTCCATTAATAACAGAAATCACCTTCGCACCAACATTTTGATTATACATCAAATAATAAAAATCTTCGTTATTAAGAATCTTATCATTTAATTCATTGTCAGATATAATTTTATATGAATGTTTATAATCTTTAAATAGCTTTTCAGGAGTCATTTGATTTTTCTTTTCTTTAATCCCCCAAGGAGAATATGAATAGATAAAATCTTCTGACATGTATAATGTTTTATTTTTAAGTGTTCCGAGTTTTTCTTTGTTTAAATAATCATCAAACATGTCAAAACTCTCATTTCTTTTTAAACCATTATTGATACGTTGCAAATAATTTTTAATGTATCCAAGTCTATAATTCATCAAATCACCTGTTATTGTATCTGCTCCAATTACAACTTGTTGTCTAGATTTAATATCTGGTGTGAAATAGATGGCTCCTACTCTTTTTGTTCGAACTCTGAAAATATCTTTTTCTTTGTTGATTTTTTTTACTTTATCTAAAAGCCAAAAATCAAGTACATGATATGATCTTGTTGCCGCACCTGATTTTCCTGTTTTAGATATAGAGAATGCTTTAAACTGCGCGAAAGCAGATTTTTCCTTGGCTACATCATAAACTTCATCTTCAGTAATGATTTCGAAAGGAGTTACATTCCAAACTTCTTTTAAGATTTTTTCATAATCAGCTCTATTGTAATTTTGACTATCTTCTTCAAGAAAAACAAAATACGTTTTAGTTTTTTTAAAATTAGCTAAAACTTTCTTATTTAGCTTCTTATGACTTACTGATTGAATATAAAAAGTTCCTACACGAGCTTGTGCATTGACAGAAATTAAACATCCTAAGGTAAACGTTATAAGTAAAAGTAGTTTTTTCATCAACTTATAATTGAGATCTAATTGATCGTCTTATTTCGTTTTTATAATTTCAAAAGAATTTAAAAATCGCTGAATACTCTTGTTTTTATCTTTGTCAGAAAGACAAATTACTTGCGTGATAAACATAGAGTTTTCAACTAAATATGCATTGATATAGATAAATCCGCCTTGCATAGAAATTTTAAAACTTCTACCAGGATATCCGTTGAAGGTAACAACATTATCATAAACTAATTTCCCTTGAACGTTAGATACTGCACCACTTACAGCGCCATCTAACACTGTAGCATTGTAATCTTCGTCTGCATCTTTGAATTGTTCTTCAGGATAATCTGAACGAATGACAGAATACACAGCATTATCATCACCAGAAGCAGGTGAATACATAATCATATGCATATCTAATTCTCCAACAGCTGTATTTACTTTTTGAACTGTTCTTTCAGGTTTACTGGGATAATATGCAATGAATTGCAAATCTTCATATTTAAACTTTTCCCAATTTTGAGCAGTTAAGGTATTAATCGACAGAAAAAAAACTGTCAATAAAAAAAGTGCTTTTTTCATATGTTATTATGGTTTATGTTAACATTCCACCGTCAACGTTAAGTACTTGTCCTGTGACATATGCTGACATATCACTAGCAAGGAAAACACATACATTGGCTACATCTTCTGGAGAACCACCTCTTTTTAATGGAATAGCATCTCTCCAACCTTTTACAACATCTTCTGGAAGTTTTCCTGTCATTTCAGTTTCTATAAAACCTGGAGCAATTACGTTACTTCTAATGTTTCTTGATCCAAGTTCTAAGGCAACTGATTTTGAGAATCCAATAATTCCCGCTTTTGAAGCTGCATAGTTAGTTTGTCCAGCATTACCTTTTACACCAACTACAGAGCTCATATTTATAATTGAACCTTTACGCTGTTTCAGCATAGTACGCTGTACAGCTTTTGTCATGTTGAATACAGACTTTAAGTTCACTTCAATTACTTTGTCAAAATCGTCTTCAGTGATACGCATTAAAAGATTGTCTTTTGTAATTCCAGCATTATTAATCAATACATCGATAGAACCAAATTCTTTTAATACTTCTGCTGCTAAGTCTTGTGACTGTTGAAAATCAGCAGCATTGCTTTGGTATCCTTTTGCTTTTACGCCTAATCCGTTTAACTCTTTTTCTAGTTCATTTGCTGCTTCTACAGACGAGCTGTATGTAAATGCTACATTTGCTCCATGCTCTGCAAATACTTGTGCTATTCCTTTTCCTATTCCTCTACTCGCACCTGTTATGATGGCTGTTTTGCCTTCTAATAATTTCATACGTATTTATGGTTGATTTTATTTCATTCAAATATAGTCAGAATAGTTAGGTTAGCAATAACTTGTTTTAGGATTATTCAGAAATAAATAGACTATGTTATGAATAACTATCTAATATAAAACTAATTATAGTTTTATCAAAAAAAAGCAGTTTTTTCATAATTTTTCTTAAAATAATAAGAAAAGTGTAACAACATTTTTTTTTGATCGTCTTATGAAGAATAATCTAACAAAAAACAAAATCATGAAAAAACTACTGCTTTTTTCCTTGGTGCTACTATTTATAGCTTGCAAAGAGGAAACCAAAACAGCAACAAAAGTTGCAGAAATGAAACCAGCTCCAAAAATTTCAGTAAAAGATTTTTTTAAAAATTCTGAAAAAAGATCGTATCGCCTATCTCCAAATGGTGAATATATAGCATACTTAGCTCCTTATAAAAATAGAATGAATATACATGTACAAAAGTTTGACAGTAATGATGCAATACGTGTTACAAGTGTTGAAGATCGTGATCTTTCTGGGTATTTTTGGGCAAATGACGATCGTCTAGTTTATATTAGAGATAAAGGCGGAAATGAAAATTTTCATCTTTTCGCTGTAAATAAGGATGGTACTAATGAAAAAGATTTAACTCCTTTTGATGGTGTACGTTCACAAGTTATTGATGCACTTGAAGATAATGAAGATGAAATGATTATTGGACTGAATAAAAGAATTCCGCAAGTATTTGATCCGTATCGCCTGAATATCAATACTGGAGAAATGGATTTGATTTATGAAAATCCTGGAAATATTACTGGTTGGCAAACTGATCACGATGGAAAATTGCGTTTGGCATATGTAACTAACGGTGTCGATAATACAATTATGTACAGATCTAGCGAAAGCGAACCATTTAAAGAAGTTATTACTACGAATTTTAAACAAAATTTAGCTCCTCAATTTTTTGATTTTGACAATGGAGATGTTGTGTATGCTGCTTCAAACTTAGGAAGAGATAAAGCTGCCATTGTAAAGTATGATTTGAAGGCAAATAAAGAAATTGAAGAAATTTTTATTGATAGCGAAGTTGATGTTGACGGAATTTCATATTCTTCTAAAAGAAAAGTACCTACATTTATTAGCTATACTAGAGCAAAGTTAAACAGAAAGTTTTTAGATAAAGACGCTGAGAATCTTTTCAAAATGTTAGAAGAAAAACTAGGTTCAGACCATGAATATTACATTAGTTCTAGCAATAGAAATGAAGATAAGTTTTTGATTTATGCTGGAAATGATAAAAGTAGAGGTGCTTATTATTATTATGATGCAAAAGCTAATAATTTAAAACACCTTGCTGATTTAAGTCCTTGGATTAATGCTGAGCATATGGCAGATATGAAACCTATCTCCTACACTTCTAGAGATGGACTTACGATTCATGGATATTTGACATTACCTATTGGTGTAGAAGCTAAGAATTTGCCTGTTGTTATCAATCCACATGGTGGACCTTGGGCAAGAGATAATTGGGGATTTAATCCAGAAGTACAGTTTTTAGCTAATAGAGGTTATGCCGTATTACAAATGAATTTTAGAGGTTCTACAGGATATGGTAGACAATTTTGGGAAAGTTCTTTTAAGAAATGGGGACAGGAAATGCAAAATGATATTACTGATGGCGTGCAATGGTTGATTAAAGAAGGAATTGCCGATAAAGAGCGTATTGCTATTTATGGTGGAAGTTATGGTGGTTATGCTACTTTGGCAGGAATTACGAATACGCCAGATTTATATGCAGCTGCTGTTGATTATGTTGGTGTTTCTAATTTGTTTACGTTCATGGAAACGATTCCTCCTTATTGGGAACCATACAAAAAAATGTTACATGAAATGGTTGGAGATCCGAGTACGAAAGACAGTATTATGATGAAAGCAAATAGTCCTGTGTTTCATGTAGATAAGATTAAAGCTGCCTTGTTTGTAGCACAAGGAGCAAATGACCCACGTGTGGTACAAGCTGAATCTGACCAAATGGTAGAAGCTTTAAAGAAAAATGGAGTTACTGTACAGTATATGTTGAAAGAGAATGAAGGTCACGGATTTAGAAATCAAGAGAATCGATTTGATTTTTATAATTCTATGATTGAGTTTTTGAATGAAAACATGAGTACGAAAGTAAAAGGATAGTTTTTAATGTATCAATTGACTTTTAACTGTATAAAAAAAGTGCTTCCGATAAAGAAGCACTTTTTTAGTTTTGTGTAATTACTTCATTATGAAATAGCTCTACTCTAAATTTAAGTATAATGAAAACATTTGATATTGAATGTTATTATAAAATAGTTAACATTCTAAATGAAATCCTACGGAAATGAAATTAAAAATTAGGCATAAAAAAAGCGCCTCGAACGAAGCGCTTTTTATTGATCATTATGTTTTTACTGTTTGATCTTTTTTGCTTTTTCATAGTTGAATAGATAATCAACATCCATTTCTTGAATTTTTCCAAGTTTTGATAAAGCTTGCATGTCAACATCTTTTTTGTTTCCAATCACCATTACATTGTATTGCTCACCTTTTATGTTTTCATTGAAGAATGTTTTTAAGTCTGCAAGTGTCATTTTCTCAATCGCTTTGTACATAGCTTCACGATGATCGTTATCAATTCCTAGTTTTTGAAGTCTTTCGTACGTCCAGAAAATGCTAGATTTTGTGATACGTTGTGCTGCTAATTTTTTCAAAGCAGCTTCTTTTGCAGCATTGAATTGCTCTTCAGCTTCAGGCATATCGTTCATTAATGCCATCATAGCATCAACAGCTTGTGGCATTTTGTTTGCTTGCGTTCCAATATATGCCATTACATAGTTAGAATCATTTTTGTCACTAGCTTCTGCATAATATGAATATGCCGAATACGCTAAAGATTTAGATTCTCTGATTTCCTGGAATACAATAGATGACAATCCGGCTCCGAAATATGAGTTGAATAAGCTTGATGCAGCCATATTTTCTGCTTTAAAAGGACTTCCTTTTGCTAAGAACATCATTTCAGCTTGTACCATATCGTAATCAACAAAGTATACATTTCCTCCTGTTTCTAACTCTGCATAGTCAATAGCTGTAGGATATTCTTTTAAATCATCAGCAACTTTATGGTGTTCATTTAAAGAAGCAACTGCAGCATCTACATCTTTTCCATAATAGAAAATACGCTGATCATAGTTTTTGAAATCTTTTACTAAGTCAACTAATTCTTGAGGATTCATTCCTTCTAATTCACTTCTACTGTATATATTTCTTAAACGAGAGTTTTCACCATATTTAGCATAACTCATTAAACCTCTTTGTAAAATACTTCCTTTACGTGTTTTAGAATCTTGTCTACCTTTAACAATCTGAGCAACATATTTATCGTATGCTTCTTGATTTGGCACAGCGTTGTTCCATAAGTGAGATAATAACTCTAATCCTTTTCCTAAGTTTTCTTTTAATCCGTTTAAACCAACATATGATTTTTCAGCACCAGTACTAACGTAATAGCTAATTCCTAATTTGTAGAATTCTTTCTTTAATTCTTCTGCTGAATACTTATCAGTTCCAAGATATTCCATATAGCCAACTCCTAAATCAAGCTTTTTGTCATTATCGCTTCCCATATCAAAAATGATATTCATATCAAATAAGTCATTTTGCTCATTTTCTATGTATGAAACTTTAATTCCATTTGCTAATTTAGTTTCTTTGATTGCTGTTTGATAATCAACAAATTTTGGTTTTAATGGCTCAGATTTTCTTGCATTAAATGCTTGAATGTACGCCGAACTCTTGTCTCTGTTTAATTTTACAGGAGTAATTCCTGGGTTTTCAACTTTTACAATATTATTATCAGCACCTTTACGCTTGTATGTTACTACATAGTTGTCTTTGTAGAACTTGTTAGCGAAATCTACTAATTCTTGTTTTGAAATTTTTCTTAATTCTTCTAAAAACTTCACTTGTCCAATCCAATCTTGGTGATGGATAAATGCATTGTAATATGCACCTGCTAAAGCAGTACTGCTTTCATATTGTTGAGTTTGACTCAATTTAAGATCATTGATTACAGCATCAATCATCCAATCATCAAATTCTCCTTTTTTAAGCTTTTCAATTTGCTCAAGTAATAAGTTTTTTACTTCGTCTAATGTTTGTCCTGCTTTTGGATATCCTCTAAGTGCATGGTATCCATAATCATTTAAAAATGTAGAAGAACTTCCAGCATACTGTACTAATTGTTTTTGATTTAAGTTTAAATCAATAATACCAGCGCTACCATTTGCAAGAATCATATCTACAAGTGTAACATATTTTTCATCTTTAGATTCTACTCCATTAGAGCGATATGCGATAGAAATGTTTTCAGCCGTTGGACCAAATACTTCTTTTACAATTGGAGATGTAATTGGCTCTTCTTTTGGTAATGTAGGATGCGTTACTTCTTTCTTCTCCATTTTACCGAAAGTATTGTCTACTTTCTGTATTGTTTCGTCAAAGTCAAAATCTCCAACCAATACCATTGCAATATTGTTTGGCACATAATATTTGTTAAAATAGTTATTGATATCTACTAATGAAGGATTTTTTAAATGTTCTGCAGTACCAATTGTTCTTTGTTGTCCGTAAGGGTGATTTGGAAATAAGCCTTCTAACATTGCGTAGTAAGATTTTCTTCCATCATTGTCTTGAGTTCTGTTAAATTCTTCAAATACAGCTTCTAATTCTGTATGAAATAAACGCAATACTAATTGACCAAAACGTTCGCTTTCTAGGCTTAACCACTTGTCAAGTTCGTTTGCAGGAATTTTATTTTTATAAACAGTTTCTTCAAACCAAGTGTGTGCATTCGTTCCTGTAGCTCCTAATGAGCTTGTCATTTTATCGTATTCGTTAGCAATACTATAGTTAGACGCTTCTAAAGAAACTTCGTCAATCTTTTTGTATATTTCTTTTTTCTTCTCAGGATCTGTTTCAGCTCTATGTTGTTCGTACAAGTCTGAAATTTGTTCTAAGTATACTTTTTCTTTTTCCCAATCAAGTGTTCCGATTTCGTCAGTTCCTTTAAATACCATGTGCTCTAAGTAGTGAGCCAAACCTGTAGATTCTTTAGGATCATAGTTAGAACCTGCTCTTACAGCAATATAAGTTTGAATTTTTGGTTCATCACTATTTTGGCTCAAATATACTTTTAAACCATTGTCTAGTGTATACAAACGTAATCCAGTAGGATCGTTTGATACGGTTTCATATGAAAAACCGTTTGCGTCTTTGTGTTGGGATACTGTGATTTCATTTGAAGCAGTATCTCCTTTTTTTTCACTACAACCTAGAATCGCAAGTGTACATACGATCAGCAGGAGAAGATTGATTCTTTTCATTATATTTTTTTGATTAGTTTATATAGTAAACGCTAAATTCATCATTATTATATATTTTATAACAAAAATTGACGGTTTTAACATTTTATTAATAATGCGCTATACGTCTAACTTATACTATAAAAGTTACATATAAAATGTTAATTTTTTAAACTTAATACTTTAACAATCTTTACCTTAAATTATATAGAGAAAAAGAACATAAAAAGCTATAAAATTAAAAAAGCGAACTTTTCAGTTCGCTTTTCCCTTTTTTCATGGTTAATTGATTATCTACAAATACCGACTGGTTGACAAGAAATACTTGGCGGACAAGCATCTGTTGGAGTTCCACAGTTATTTTGAGACCCACAATTATTTTGTGTTGGACAATTGTTTTGCGTACCACAATCGTCTGTATCTATTCCACAAATACCAAATGGCTGACATGAAATGGTAAACATTCCTCCTTTTACTCCATTTTGTTGTGCGAGATTAGAAATTGACTTTTTGTTTAATGATAAATTTGTAAGATTTCTTTTTTTCATGATTTTTGAGTTTTTGGTTTTATTACATGATAAAATTATAGATGAAACCTTTGTTTTAAAAGAAACTATACTAGGAATTTATAAATTATAAGCACTAAATAACTACTCAATGCTTTCATTTTTAATTATTTAGCCAAATACTTCGGGAAGCCAACGAAACATTAAACGGAAACAATTAAAAATACTTCAACACAAACGTCGGAGCATTTAAATCTCGATTATCGCGTAAAATAAAAAAGCGCATTATCATAATTTGACAATGCGCTCTATATTTTTTAAAAAGTGAGTTTTATCCCATCACTTCTGCTACTTTCTTTCCAATTTCTGCTGGAGAATCTACCACGTGAATTCCACATTCGCGCATAATTCTTTTCTTAGCTTCTGCTGTATCATCAGCTCCACCAACAATAGCTCCTGCATGTCCCATTGTTCTTCCTTTTGGTGCAGTTTCTCCTGCGATAAAACCAACAACTGGTTTTTTACTTCCGCTTTCTTTGTACCATTTAGCAGCATCCGCTTCTAATTGACCACCAATTTCACCAATCATAACCACACATTCAGTTTCTGAATCGTTGATTAATAATTCAACAGCTTCTTTTGTAGTTGTTCCAATAATTGGATCTCCACCAATACCGATAGCAGTTGTAATTCCTAATCCTTGTTTTACTACTTGGTCGGCAGCTTCATATGTTAATGTTCCTGATTTAGAAACGATTCCTACTTTTCCTTCTTTGAAAACAAATCCTGGCATAATTCCAACCTTTGCTTCTCCTGGCGTAATAACACCTGGACAGTTAGGACCTACTAAACGACAATCTTTGTTACTAATGTATGCAGCAACTTTTGTCATATCTGCAACTGGAATTCCTTCAGTAATTGTAATAATTACTTTGATTCCTGCATCAGCAGCTTCCATAATTGCATCAGCAGCAAATGCTGGCGGTACAAAAATAATTGTAGTATCAGCTCCAACTTTTTCAACAGCTTCAGTAACTGTATTGAAAACTGGTTTATCTAAGTGAGTTTGTCCACCTTTTCCTGGAGTAACACCACCAACTACGTTAGTTCCGTACTCAATCATTTGACTTGCATGAAATGTTCCTTCACTTCCTGTAAATCCTTGAACAATTATTTTTGAATCTTTGTTTACTAAAACGCTCATTTGATATTTGTTTTTTGGCTGAACAAAAATAGTTTTTTCTACAGTATTTGTAAAGTATTTTTTGAGATTTATCTATGAATTAATTTTTAGATTTTTTATTTCTTAAAAATTCGCAGAAATTCACTGAATACTTTTCTATAAAAATTACCTATTCGTTCAAATTTTCTATTTTCTTCATCAATTCTGGAATTTGACGAATTGACGCAATTTCTTTGTATTTTTTTCTAAAATCATCTGCTGGAGTTCCAAAATAGCTTTTTCCACCTTCTAGGCTTTTGCTCACACCAGACTGTGCTGAAATAACTGCCTTTGCTCCTATGGTGATTCCGCTAGTAATTCCTACTTGTCCCCAAATAGTAACTTCATCCTCAATAACAACACAACCAGCAATTCCAGTTTGTGAAGCAATTAAGCATTTTTTTCCAATCACTGTATCATGTCCAACATGTACTTGATTGTCTATTTTAGTTCCTTCTTTAATCGTAGTGTCACCTGTAACACCTTTATCAATAGTACATAAAGAGCCTAAGTCTACGTGATCTTCTAATACGACTCTTCCTCCAGAACGTAATTTATCAAATCCTTCAGGACGTTTTTTGTAATAGAATGCATCTGCTCCTAATACTGTTCCTGAGTGAATTATTACATTGTTTCCTATTACTGCATTGTCATAAATAGCTACGTTTGCATGAATGATACAATCATCACCAATAGTAACATTGTTTCCAATAAAACAGTTGGGTTGAATTACTGTGCGTTCTCCAATGGTTGCGGATGGTGCAATAGATGCTGAAGCACTAACAAATGGTCTAAAATGACCCGTAAGTGTATTGAAATCTCTAAAAGGATCATCAGAAATTAGCAATGCTTTTCCTTCTGGACATGCTACTTCTTTGTTGATTAACACAATTGTAGCTTTCGATTCTAAAGCTTTATCATAATACTTCGGGTGATCAACAAAAACGATATCACCAGCTTCTACCACATGTATTTCATTCATACCATGCACAGGAAATGAATCGTCACCAACGTATGGAGTATTGATGATTTCTGCAATTTCTTTGAGCGTATGTATTCGAGGGAATTTCATATAAATATAAGCATCAAAAAAAAGCGCAATGGTTAGTATTGCGCTTTTATATTTTTATTATTCTTTTATACGTTCCATGTAGGTACCTTTTTCAGTCTCTACTTTAATTTTATCACCTTCATTGATGAATAGAGGAACATTTACTCTTGCGCCAGTTTCTACTGTTGCAGGTTTTGTTGCATTGGTAGCAGTATTTCCTTTTACTCCTGGTTCTGTATGTGTAACTTCTAAGATAACGCTTGCTGGCATATCTACAGATAATGGCGCACTGTCTTCAGAATTGATTAAGATTTTTACATTTTCACCTTCTTTTAATAAATCTGGTGCATCTAGAGCCGTTTTTTGAAGTGTGATTTGGTTGTAATCTTGTGTGTTCATAAAATGAAACGTATCTCCATCACTATATAAGTATTGGAATGTATGTGTTTCTACACGAACATCATCAATTTTGTGACCCGCAGAAAATGTATTATCAATTACTTTCCCAGTTGTTACACTTTTTAGCTTTGTTCTTACAAACGCAGGTCCCTTACCAGGTTTTACGTGTAAAAATTCTATAATTTTAAAGATGTCGTGATTGTAACGAATGCATAATCCTTTGCGAATATCTGAAGTACTTGCCATTTTTTAATTTTTAATTTGATGTAATATATCCTTTCATGATACCTCTGTGAGAGTTTTTGATGAATTGTAAAATTTCATCGCGCTCCGTAGTGGCTTCCATTTCTGCTTCAATAATTTCGGCAGCTTGAGTATTGTTGTAATTTTTTTGGTAGAGAATTCTGAATATGTTTTGAATCTCTCGTATTTTTTCAGTTGTAAAACCACGTCTACGCAATCCAACTGAGTTGATTCCTACGTAAGATAATGGTTCTCGTGCTGCTTTTACATATGGCGGTACATCTTTACGAACGAGCGATCCACCAGTAACAAAAGCATGATTTCCAATAGAACAAAACTGATGTACAGCTGTCATTCCTGCAAGGATTACATGATCTCCAACGGTGATATGTCCTGCCAATGTACTGTTGTTAGAAAAAATACAGTTATCACCAACAATACAATCGTGAGCAACGTGGCAATATGCCATGATTAAGCAGTTTTTACCAATCTTCGTTTTCATACGATCAGAAGTTCCTTTGTTGATGGTAACACATTCACGGATTGTAGTATTGTCTCCTATTTCAGTTATTGTATCTTCACCTTGATATTTTAAATCTTGTGGTGGCGCAGATATAACAGCTCCTGGAAAGATATTACAATTTTTTCCGATTCGCGCTCCTTCCATGATGGTTACATTAGAACCTATCCAAGTTCCTTCTCCAATAATTACATTGTTATGAATTGTTGTAAAAGGCTCAACAACTACATTTTTTGCAATTTTTGCTCCTGGATGAACGTAAGCTAAAGGTTGATTCATCTACTAATTTTTAGTTATTTCTTTGATTTTACTCGATAATCGAGTCTAAAATACGCTGCCATTAACGTCAGCATACTTTTATTATTTTTTAAACACCTCAAAATATCTTACAAGATAATTTGTCTGTAGCAAAATACACATTTTTTTGAAAGTGTTATTTTTTTACAATGTCTTCTTCTTTTTTGCGTGCAATTTGCGCCATCAATTCTGCTTCGGCTACTAATTTACCATTCGCATACGCATAGGCTTGCATGTGACAGATACCTCTACGAATTGGCGTAATTAGATCTGCTTTGAATATTAAAGTATCACCTGGAACTACTTTTTGTTTGAACTTTACTTTATCAATTTTCATGAAGAAAGTTAGATAGTTCTCTGGATCTGGCACAGTACTTAGCACCAATATTCCACCTGTTTGCGCCATTGCTTCTACTTGCAATACACCAGGCATTACTGGCGCTCCAGGAAAGTGACCAACGAAAAACGGTTCGTTCATCGTTACATTTTTTACACCAACCACATGCGAATCTGACAATTCTAAAATCTTATCTACTAATAAGAATGGTGGTCTGTGTGGTAACATCGTCATGATTTCATTGATATCCATTAAAGGAGTTTTATGTAAATCGTATGTTGGTACTTTGTTACGCTTTTCTATTTTTATAATTTTAGACAGTTTTTTTGCAAACTGAGTGTTTACAAAGTGCCCTGGCTTATTTGCGATTACTTTTCCGCGGATGCGAGTTCCAACTAAAGCTAAATCTCCAACGACATCAAGTAATTTGTGTCGTGCAGCTTCGTTTGGATGATGTAATGTTAGATTGTCTAAGATTCCATTAGGTTTTACTGCAATGTTATCTTTTCCGAAAGCAACTCTTAGTTTATCCATTGTTTCTGGAGATAATTCTTTATCTACATATACAATAGCATTGTTTAAATCGCCACCTTTTATTAAACCGTGCTCTAACAACATTTCTAGTTCATGTAAGAAACTAAAAGTTCTTGAACTTGCGATGTCTTTTTTGAAGTCAGAAATATGTTTTAGCGTTGCATTTTGTGTTCCTAATACTTTCGTACCAAAGTCTACCATTGTTGTAACTTGATACTCATCAGAAGGAATGATTGTGATTTCACTACCTGTTTCTTCATCAATGTATGAAATAACATCTTTTACAATGTATTCTTCTCTAGGTTTTTCTTGCTCTACAATTCCTGCTTCTTCTAAAGCTTCTAGGAAAAATTTTGCTGAACCGTCCATAATTGGTGGTTCTGAAGCATCTAATTCAATGATCACATTGTCGATTTCTAAACCAACTAATGCAGCCAATACGTGTTCGCAAGTTTGAATTTTTACACCTCTTTTTTCTAAAACAGTTCCACGTTGTGTGTTTACAACATAATTTGCATCTGCTTCTATAACAGGACTTCCTTCAAGATCAACTCTTACAAAAGTATATCCATGATTTTCTGGTGCAGGTTTAAAAGTTAGTAATACTTCTTTCCCTGTGTGAAGTCCAACACCTCTAAGAGATATTTCTTTGGCGATGGTTGTTTGTTTAACAATAATCTCACTCATTGTTGTTTATTTTTTTTTCTAGTTGATTGATTGTTTTCGCGAGTTTTGGTAAGTTTTTAAAATACACGTACGATTTGTTGTAATCTCCGTAATTTAATGCTGGTGAACCTTGTAATGTTTCTCCATTCTTTACATTTCTTCCTATTCCAGACTGTGCTTGTATTTTTACATTGTCTCCAATAGTAATATGTCCAACAATTCCAACTTGTCCACCAATCATGCAGTTTTCTCCAATTTTGGTAGAACCTGCAATTCCTGTTTGTGCTGCAATTACTGTATTTTTTCCTATTTCGACGTTGTGTGCAATTTGTATTTGATTGTCGAGCTTTACTCCTTTTCGTATGATGGTAGAGCCTAATGTTGCTCTATCAATTGTAGTTCCGGCTCCAATATCTACATTTGCTTCCAAGATTACATTCCCTGTTTGCGGAACTTTTTGATATTCTCCTTTTTCATTCGGCGCAAAGCCAAATCCATCAGCACCAACAATAGCACCACTATGGATAACGCAGTTATCTCCAATTACTGATTCTGAGTAAATTTTAGCTCCGGCAAAAATAACGACATTGTTGCCAATCGTTACATTATCACCAATATATGCATTTGGATATACTTTTACATAATCACCAATTTTTACATTGTCTCCCATGTATGAGAATGCTCCAAAGTACAATTCTTTACCGTATTCCGCAGTTTCTGAAATAAAAGCTGGTTGTTCTATACCAACTTTATTCAGTTTCACTTTGTTGTAATATTCTAAAAGCTTTGAGAATGATTTGTATGCATCGTCTACCTTAATAAGTGTAGTCGTCAATTCTTCTTCTGCTGTAAATTCTTTATTTACGATGGTTATGGATGCACGTGTACTATATATGTACTGTGTATATTTTGGATTTGCTAAGAAAGTTAATGAACCTTCTATACCTTCTTCTATTTTAGAAAGTTTTGATACTTCAGTGTTTGGATCACCTACGATATCTCCTTCTAAAATACCTGCTATTTGTGTCGCTGTAAACTTCATTCCCGCAAAAGTATAAAAAAACTCCTAAAGTTTATCTTTTGGGTAACATATATAATATTTTGTTACTGGTTTTGAGAGTGCTTTAAGGTTTAATTGATCGGAAGCCTTGACAACATCTTGTATTTTTCCTGACTTCATTAAGATATGTATGTTTTGACTCGTCGTCTTGTATGCTTGATTGGATATTTCGCCCGAAAACACAAAGTATGCTGCTTCTGCTTCACTTAAGTTGTGTTTTTCGATCAAATTTTGTGTTTCACTCAGGAGTTTCTTGTTTGAAATCTTTTTGTTTTTGATTTTAATTTGCAACAAATCACGATTGATAATCATTTTACAGAGATTCGACAATACAAAATCATCTTCATTCATCCATTCTTTCATGGCAGAAACAATATCGTAATCATCCAACTTAGCAAATCGATCTAATACTTCGTAGTTGAAATCTTTACTAGATATTTCGTTTTCAATAAAGAAAGATAAAGCTGCACTTGCTTGAAGTTTTGTACCTTGCAATACGAGTTCTTTTGCTCGTTTCAACACTCTGATTAACAATTGTTCTGCAACTAAACTTGTTTTGTGCAGATATACTTGCCAATACATTAATCGTCTTGCAACCAAGAATTTTTCAACCGAATAAATTCCTTTTTCTTCAATAACTAATTCGTCATTTACCACACTTAACATGGTGATAATTCGTTCTGAATTAATGTTTCCTTCGGCAACACCTGTATAAAAACTATCACGTTTCAAATAATCGGCTCTATCCATATCAATTTGACCAGAAATGAGTTGATACATGAATTTTCTTGGATAATTTCCTTTGAATATTTCGATAGCAAGCGTTAAACTTCCGTTAAATTCTTTATTTAATTGCTCCATCAACAACAACGAAATCTCTTCATGATGTACGCTATTTACAATACTATGCTCCATGGCATGCGAAAAAGGTCCGTGACCAATATCGTGTAATAATATCGCAATAAGTAATGCTTGTTTTTCTTCTTCAGAAATGACAACACCTTTAAAACAAAGTACTTGTATTGCTTTTTGCATTAAATGCATACAACCTAACGCATGATGAAAACGTGTGTGATGCGCTCCAGGATATACCAAATATGACATTCCCATTTGTGAAATTCTGCGCAAGCGCTGAAAATATTTATGTTCGATCAAGTCGAAAATGAGCGGATTGGGAATTGTAATAAATCCGTAAATTGGGTCGTTTAAGATTTTAAGCTTATTTCTAGTATTCAACTTGTAAGTTTTTATACGTTTTTCAATAAGCACAAATATAAGTACATTAATAACACACCTTACTAATAATTTACTAAATAAAGATATACATGAGCGCATTCAAGATTCTTTGGGTTGATGATGAAATTGATTTATTAAAACCTCATATTCTCTTTTTGGAGAAAAAAAATTACAATGTAACTACTTGCACAAGCGGAACAGAAGCAATTGAAATGATTGATGAAGACCGTTATGATATTGTGTTTTTAGATGAAAATATGCCTGGTTTGACAGGAATTGAAACACTTTCTGAATTAAAAGCCAAACAGAATAACCTTCCTGTAGTAATGATTACTAAAAGTGAGGAAGAATATATTATGGAAGAAGCGATTGGTTCTAAAATTGCTGATTATTTGATAAAACCTGTAAATCCGAATCAGATTTTATTGAGTTTGAAGAAGAATTTAGACCATTCTCGATTGGTTTCTGAGAAAACTACTTCCAATTATCAGCAAGAGTTTCGTAAAATCGCTATGGATATGGCAATGGTAAACTCGATTGATGAATGGATTGAGTTATACCAAAAGTTAATTTATTGGGAATTACAATTGGAAGACATTGAAGATACAGGAATGTTTGAAATCCTTGAATCTCAAAAAAATGAAGCTAATGTGCAATTCGGAAAATTCATTGATAAAAATTATCCTGATTGGTTTGGTAATGAAGATGCGCCAATTATGTCACATACATTATTTAGAGAATTAGTAGTTCCTGAAATCAGCAAAGCACAACCAACATTGCTTGTCGTAGTTGATAATTTACGTTACGATCAATGGAAAGCTTTTGAACCTATTGTAAATACACATTATAAAAAAGAAAAAGAGATTCCGTTTGTAAGTATTTTACCAACAGCAACGCAATATGCTAGAAATGCTATCTTTTCTGGCTTGATGCCTTCTGATATGGAAAAATTACATCCAGAGTATTGGAAGAATGACACTGATGAAGGTGGAAAGAATTTACATGAAGACGATTTCTTAAAAGCACAACTAAAGCGTTTAGGCCTTAATATCAAGCATGAATATCATAAAATTACCAGCTTAAAAGGCGGTAGAAAGCTCGCAGATAACTTTAAATCTCAAAAAGACAATGACTTAACCGTTGTTGTGTACAACTTCGTAGACATGCTCTCACATGCCAAAACAGAGATGGAAGTAGTAAAAGAATTGGCTTCTAATGACAAAGCCTATCGTTCTTTGACGCAAAGTTGGTTTAAAAACTCACCTTTATTGGATATCATTCAGCAATCGCAACGTTTAGGTTTTAAATTAATCATTACGACCGATCACGGAACCATTAACGTAAAACATCCATCAAAAGTAGTTGGAGATAAAAACACAAGTTTAAACTTACGTTATAAAACTGGAAGAAGCTTAACATATGAGCAAAAAGATGTATTAGCTGCTAAAGATCCGAGAACCATTCATTTACCAGCAATTAACATGAGTAGTTCATTCATTTTTGCAAAGACAGATTTATTCTTCGCTTATCCAAATAATTACAATCATTATGTAAGTTATTACAGAAATACCTACCAACATGGTGGTGTATCTTTAGAAGAAATGATTATTCCGTTTGCCGTTTTATCGCCAAAATAATATCATAAACAGGCGCTCAACAAGTGATTTTATAAGCTTTTGGAGATTTTTTGTACATTTGGGAAAAAGCCTCAAAAATAAAATACTTGTGCAAAAAGAATATAATCTCTCGCAAATTGATGAGATAGCTACGGCTATTTTAACGCAATCTAAACACAAAATAATTGCTTTTCATGGTGAAATGGGCGTTGGAAAAACAACACTTATAAAAGTTTTGGCAAAGCAATTAGGTGTAAATGAACTTACTAGTAGTCCGACGTTTTCAATTGTAAATGAATATCACACCACCAATGACGTGCTATATCATTTTGATTGTTACCGAATGGAAGACGAAGTTGAAGCCTATGACATTGGCATTGAAGATTACTTATACAGTGATGCTTGGTGCTTTATAGAATGGCCTGAACGCATTCAAAATTTGCTACCAGAAGAGATTACAGAGGTGAACATCAAAAAGATTAATGAGCAATTACGTTCAATTCACCTAAAAAATTGAGCACTTTAGCGAAAAACGATAACTATAACCTAAGAATAAACCGAAAAGACTGACAAATAAATGACTTTTGTAGTATATTGAATGAAAATTCTTATAAATACTAAAAAAGAGAAAAATTGATAAAAATACATAGAAAATAAAATATGGTAATTTCCTAAAAATCATTTGGTTAAATGGATAAGTTTGCATCATCGTAAAACTAAAACCTAAAACAAAATGAAATTAAGAAATTATGTATTCGCAGCAGTAGTATTAGCATCAGTAACATTTGTGTCTTGTAACCCAGATAGCATTGCAGACGAAGATAACCCATACCAAACAGAAGAAGGAATCGACAGAGAAAAAGTTAGAAGACCAGGTCAGATCGGAAACTAAGAAAACTAAATTCCATTCAAATATTGTTTTTAATACAATTGTTGCTTTATTAATAGCTATAACCCCATATTTATTTCAATTATATGAATATGCTCCCGAAGCAGATAAATGGGAGACTGCTTTTTTCACTATAGATAGTAGAAACTACATAGAAGTCAAAACCTTTATATGGGTCGTACTAAATAAAGCAATACCTCTTTTATTAATGATTATTTGGTTTTTTACATGCAATAAATGGTGGTACCATGTAATTCTAATACCAATGTTTATGTTCGGATTCCAATTATTTGGAGCTATAGAAAACAAATCAAGTATTTTAGATGTAGTTGAAATTTATTGGCTAATACCAATCATGATGATCATTATACCATTTGTGTATTTTATAAGGATAAGGTTAATGGATAAACTAGTATATGGGATTGACTTGAAAAAAATTGATGCTGAATTAGAAGAATATAAACGTAAAGAAAAAGAACAACAAAATTTAGTCTCAGAAACTCAAAAACAATAAGTTCATTGAAATAAAATAATATACTATTTTCTACGTATTTTGTTAAAATTAAGTAAAACTAGCAAAAATACGTAGAAAATATATTATGCTTTTTTTAAAGGTAAGATTTGGATAATCAATAAGTTTGACCCATCGTTAAACTAAATAATCTAAATTAAAATGAAAACTAAATTCTACCTTTACCTATTAGCAGCCGTATCATCAATTTTATTTGTATCTTGTAATCCAGATAGCATTGCTGATGAAGACAACCCATACGAAACAGAACAAGGAATTGACAGAGGAAAATTCAAAAAAGGGGATATCGGTTAAGAAAAAAATTTTTTTTGACACCCTAATTGTTATACTCATAGCTATCTCTCCATTTATTGCTTATTCATATTTAGCTGCTCCGCAAGGTGAAAAATGGGAAACTCCTTTTTTTACTTTAACTAAAAATGGATTTTCAAGTTTAGATGTAGCTGTTTGGATTTATGTAGGCAAGCTAGTTCCGTTATATCTTATGATCTTTTGGTTTATAACATGTAAGCATTGGTGGTATCACATAATATTAGTACCTATTACACTATACGCCTTTCAGTTATTTACAGTTTTAAATAAGACATCAAAAATGATTGACGAGAATGAAAGTATTTGGGTTATAGTAGTTCTAATGGTGATAGCCCCAATTGTATACATACTAAGACTACGACTATATGACAGATTAGTTCTAGGTATAGATCTAAAGAAAATAGAAGCTGAATTGGACGAGTACAATAGAAAAGAAAAAGAAGTTGAAAATAAATTAAAAATTAAATAATTACGTATATTCGCGAAAATACTTACGTAAAAAATACAAAAAATACCAAATTCTACGACTTTTGCTAGTTATACCCAAAACTAGCAAAAGTACGCAGAAAATATATATACCTATTTTTCTGATAATTAGTTGGTTATTACATAAGTTTGCCCCATCGTTAAACTAAATAACCTAAATTAATCAGATGAAAACTAAATTTTACTTTTACTTACTAGCCGCTTTTTCAACAATATTATTTGTATCTTGTAACCCAGACAGTATTGCTGATGAAGACAATCCATACGAAACAGAACAAACAATTGACCCACAAAAAATCAAAAAGCCTAGTCACGAGTAGTATCGTTGCTGTACTTGTAGCAATATCACCATATATATTTTATTCATATCAAAGTCTCCCTGAAACTAATATCTGGGAGACTCCTTTTTTTACATTTAAAAGTAACTATCAAGAAAATGTTAATTTATTTGGATGGCTATTAATGCAAAAAATTGTTCCATTTTTTCTACTCATTCTATGGTTTTTTACTTCAAGAGATTGGTGGTATCATGTCATATTAATACCGATTGCCATGTATGCATTTCAAATACTAAATGTAATAAATGACGAAACCATAAATAATGAAAAGAAATATATTGACGAAGTTGAGATTTATTATGTGATCCCTATAATGATGATCATTATTCCTATTGTATATTTCATTAGAATTAAGCTATTTGACAAATACGTATATGGAATTGATTTAGCAAAAATGGACGCTGAACTCGCTGAATACGAACGAAAAGAAAAAGAAATGCTAGAAGGAAACAAATAGTATTTTTTTACTTCATTTTTATTTGTAACTTCATGTTTTAATCAATAGTAATGCTTCATGGCAGAATCTTTATCACCTTTCACCAAACAACAATTACTTCCACAAGAAGAAACGCTGGAAATTATAAAAAGTAAGAAGGAGTTATTTATAGGAATTCCTAAAGAAACATCGTATCAAGAGAAACGAGTTTGCCTAACTCCAGACGCCGTTGCAGCCATCGTTGCACACGGACATCGTGTTTTGATAGAAAGTTGCGCCGGAAAAGAAGCTAATTTTTTAGATAAAGAATATACTGAAGCTGGCGCAGAAATTACAAATGATACTCAAAAAGTATTCTCCTGCCCTATTATTCTTAAAGTTGAACCACCAACTTTAGATGAATTAAAACTATTGAATCCACAAACGATTTTAATTTCAGCACTACAAATAAAAACACGCTCTAAAAAGTATTTTGAAGCTTTAGCCAGTAAACGAGTTACCGCACTTGCTTTTGAGTATATAAAAGATGATGATGGAACGTATCCTGCTGTACGATCTTTGAGTGAAATTGCAGGAACTTCTTCTGTACTAATCGCTTCAGAAATTATGGCAAATGTAAATGAAGGAAACGGATTGATGCTTGGAAATATCAGTGGAGTTCCGCCTGCTGAAGTTGTTATTATTGGTGCAGGAACCGTTGGAGAATTTGCAGCACGTTCTGCTCTTGGACTTGGTGCTAATATTAAAGTTTTTGATAATTCTATTACAAAACTTCGTTGCATACAAACCAGTTTAGGAAGACCTGTGTACACTTCTACAATTCAGCCAAAGAATTTACTGAAAGCCCTAAAACGTTGCGATGTTTTAATTGGTGCTGTACGTGGCAAAAACCGTTCTCCAATTTTGGTAACAGAAACCATGGTAGAGCATATGAAAAAAGGAGCTGTCATTATTGATGTGAGCATTGATATGGGCGGATGCATTGAAACTAGCGAGATTACTTCTCATGACAAGCCAACGTTTACAAAGCATGGCGTAATTCATTATTGCGTTCCTAACATCCCAGCAAGATACTCCAGAACAGCCTCAGTATCAATTAGTAACATATTCACTCCGTATCTTTTAAAAATTGCAGAAGATGGCGGATTAGAAAATTCTTTGCGTTTTGACAAAGGATTGAAAAATGGGTTGTACTTTTACCACGGCGTTTTAACAAATAAATCAGTAGCAGATTGGTTTGATTTACCGTACAGAGATATAAATTTATTAATTTTTTAGTATGAATAGTAGTCTTTTAAGACGTATTGGATTTTATTTAGGCGGCGTTGCGATAGGATTGGTGATTTTTGCTTTTTTAATTCGTGGTCGTGGAGTGAAATGTGAGTTTGACTACCTACCAAACGCTCGTACCTTAAAAAATATTCGTATTAAAAATCGTATGTTTTCTCCTCAAATACGTCAATTGATTGATAATAAAGAGATCGATACCGCCGAAATTTCAAATATTCTTAAATATGGAGATGTCGATTTTTCAAGAAGTAAAGCCAAAGTTGATTCTTGCAAATTATATGTTATTGAAGGAATGCTTCGAAATAAAGAAATTGAATTAACGGTACATAATTGCGACAGCACAGCTATTATTAAAACGATTCAAGTGGTTGATAATTAGAGTTTACTTCTTTAAATTCCCGTAAATATCTAATTCCACAGCTTCGCCTTTTCCGAATTGACTTACTTCTTTTAGTTGCGTTTCTTTATCACCAACAACTAAATAAAACATATCTGATTCTTGAATATGATCTTTGATGATATTTTGAAAATCATCTAATGTCATATCTACAAGCTCTTTTTGCTCAGTTTCCAAATAATCAAACTTCTTATTATATCTACTTATCTGTCTAAGAATAGCTAATTTATCATTTAAACTTTCGTAATCTTTTGCACTACTTTTCAAGATTTTATTCTTTGTAATTGCTACTTCAGCTTCGTTAAAATCTTTAGCATAATCACCAACTAAATTTTCAATAATTTTTAAAGATGGTAATGTTGCATTTGCACGTACACTTGTTTGAACTACAAAAGGTGCTTTTTCCTTTAAACTTTGCACATACGAATAGGCTCCATATGTATATCCTTTTTCAATACGCAAGGTTTGAAACAATCGTCCGCTAGATCCTCCGCCCAGAATTTGATTTGTATATTCTAAATTATTATACATCGGATCGCCTTCAGAGATCGCTAATTTTCCTGCATAAATCACAGATTGCTTTGCTCCTGGAAAATCAATAAAGAATAACTTTCCTGCTTTATCTTGCTTAGGCAATGAATAAGAAGGCATTGCTACTACTTTTGATTCCCAATTTTTCCCAAGATTATCAAGCGCTTTCAACGCATTTGATTCTTTTACAGCGCCAACAACATGAATATTTGCAAGACTTGCTGATATGTTTTTATTGTAAAATTCTTTTAAATCATCTAATGAAAACGTTGAAATCGTTTCCGTAGTACCAATAATTGGAAGTCCTAAAATATGTTTTTCACCATAAATTAGTTTTCTAAATGACTGATAAGCAATAGTTCTTGGATTTGCTTCTCTTCCTTTTAAGCTAGTTAAGAGTTCTTTTTTTAATCGTTTGTACTCTGATTCATCCCAACGTGGATTTAATAGAATTTCTTCTACTAACGCAATTGTTTCTTCAAAGTTTTTAGACAAACAACTTCCAGAAATCACCATACTTTCATCTCTAGTTCCAATATTAATAGTAGCTCCAAGTAATTCAATTGCTTCTTCTAACTCTGATGAAGTTTTGGATGCTGTTCCTTCTTTCATCAATCTTCCTAATAAGGTAGCCAAACCAGCTTTTCCTTCCGGATCTAAATAATGCCCTCCATCTATCGTAATTGAAAAAGAAACTAATGGCACTTCATTATTTTCAATTCCATACACGTTAATTCCATTTGCCAATTGACTTTTCCAAATTTCTGGAGATTTAAACAAAGGTAATTCTCCAAATTCTGGTTCAGATCGGTCGTGTTTTGTTACTGTTTTTTCATATTGCGCTTCAGCTCCTTGCCCTACTTCTTCATTAGCTTTCCCCTGAACAATTTCTTCCTGATATACTTCTGCTTTATCAGCATTTTTCATCACTAAATCCGTTTGTCCTTTTGGTACAAATGAAGTCATTACATAGTTTTTCCCTTTTATGTATTTGTTATAGACACGAATTACATCATCTTTCGTTACTTTATTGGTATACTCAGCTTCTTTGATAACATGCGCAGGATCTTTCGCATACACATTTCCATTTGCCAAAGCAAACGCTTTATTCATTACAGATTCAGTACCAAAATACAATTGAACTTCTTGCTGCGCTTTGATACGAGTCAACTGTGCTTCATCAAAGTTTTCTTCAAAGTTTTTCAATCCATTGTCTAAAGCTTCTTTTACCAAATTCAAATCAATTCCTGCATTTGCTCTGATTCTAAATGTAAATTCTCCCGCCAACTCGCTACTAGAATTGTATGAAGAAACTCTAGGCGCTAGTTTTTTATCCGTTACAATTTCTTTATAGAGAGGAGATTTTTTGCTTCCGCTGAGCATTTGCCCTAAAATATCTAAAGCATATTGATCTTTATGAAACATTTCTACCGTTGGAAAAACCACACGTAGTTCAGGAAGTTTTGCAAAGTTATCTTCAAAATATAATGACTTCGTCTCAGCTAATGTTACTGGCATCGGTTTTAAATCAGCAACTTCATTTCCTCTTTTTATTTCGCCAAACCATTTTTTTACAGCTTTCTTCGTTTCTGAAATATCAATATCACCTGCAATCACCAAAGTTGCATTGTTTGGACCATAATATGTGTTGTAGAATTCTTTTACATCTTCTAGTGTAGCAGCTTGTAAATCTGGCAAGGAACCAATTACTGTCCAATTGTAAGGATGATCTTTAGGATATAAATTTGCTCTTATTATTTCTGAAGTAAAACCATAAGGAACATTATCATAGTTTTGACGTTTTTCGTTTTTTACTACTTGTTTTTCACGTTCTAAAGCTTCAGTGGTTACTGTATTAATCATATAACCCAATCGATCAGAATCAATCCATAAGATTTTTTCAAAAGCATCTTTTGGCACTACTTCGTAATAAATTGTTCCATCAGACCATGTTCCTCCATTTCGGCTTCCACCCCATTCTGGAATTACTTTTCTGTTAGAACCTCTTGGTACATTTTCAGAATCATTGAATGCCATGTGTTCAAAAAAGTGTGCAAAACCTGTTTTTCCAGGTTTTTCCCTATTAGAACCTACATGCATTAATGTAGCCACTGCCACCATAGGATCTGAATGATCTTCATGTAAAACTACTTCTAAACCATTATCAAGTGTAAACTTCTCATATTCTAATGAAAACTTAGACGTAGTTTCTTGTGTTTTCTCTGCTTCATTTTTTTCACATGACACTATTACCATCGCACAGAAAGCGAATAATAGCCGGTTAAAGTAATTGGTTTTCATGGTTATTTTTAGGTTATTGATTGGTGATTGAAAATACAACTAAGCAACTACAGTTTCCTTCTTTTCTTCTCTTGTTTTAGCAAACTTAATTCCCTTGAAGTTTGTCCTGCAACAGATGTATTTTCTTCTGCTCTTCTAATTAAATAAGGCATCACATCTCTTACGGGACCAAAAGGTAAGTATTTTGCTACATTATACCCAACATTTGCTAAATTAAAACTGATATGATCACTCATTCCATATAACTGACCAAACCATACACGCTTGTCATTATTAGCAACTTGCTTTTCTTTCATGATTTTAGCTACTTTATATGAGCTTTCTTCATTGTGCGTACCTGCAAAAACTGCCATACAATCCAAATGGTCTAACATATATGAAACTCCTGCATCAAAGTTTTCATCAGTAGCTTGTTTAGATATACAAATAGGAGAAGTATATCCTTGTTCTTTAGCTCTGTTATTTTCTTTTTCCATGTAAGCTCCTCGCACTAGCTTCATTCCAACATGAAAACCTTGTGCCTTGGCGTCTATGTGAAGTTGTTTTAAGTAATCTAATCGATCCCAACGATACATTTGCAATGTGTTGTAAACAATTGCTTTCTCCTTGTTGTATTTTCGCATCATGTCAGCTACAATGTCATCTGCAGCATCTTGCATCCAACTTTCTTCACCATCAATCAACAAAGCTACATCCATGTCGTGTGCTTTTTTGCATACTGTATCAAAACGAAGCAACACTCTTTCCCACTCTTCTTCCTCTTCAGCAGTTAATGTTTCTTGATTCCCAACTTTTTCATACAAATCAATTCTACCAAATCCAGTTGGTTTGAAAACTGCAAACGGAATGGCGTCTTTTTCTTTTACAAAGTTTAGAATTTTTAAGATTTTTTCTAGTGTTGCATCAAACTGCGCTTCTTCTTGTTTTCCTTCTACAGAATAATCAAGTACGCTACACACACCTTTTTCAAACATTTTGTCCACCACAGGAAGACATTCTTCTTCTGTAGTTCCTCCACAGAAATGATCGAAAACAGTAGCTCTAATCAAGCTTTCTACTGGCAAATGCGCTTTTATAGCAAAATTAGTGACTGCAGTTCCGATACGAACTAGCGGTTGATTTGCGATTAATTTAAATAAAAAGTATGCTCTTTCAAGCTGAGAATCTGTTTTTAAAGCAAAAGCATTCTCTGTGTTGTCAAAAATAGGATCCATTTTATAAATAATTACTTTCACAAATATAGTTATTGAATTATTATTTTTTTGTTTAAAAAAGGCTTTATTTTGCTGTCAATACTAGTTTTTTACAGATTATGAATTCTATTCAGGCAGCGAATTATTTCGTCCATTTTAATACAAATTGTTACACAAATCTTCACGAACATCTAGAAAGTGCTAATTATTCTAAGATTTTCATCTTGGTAGATGAACATACGCACGCGCAGTGTTTACCGTATTTTATGGGGAATTTGCAAACAGAAACACCTATTGAAGTTATAGAAATTCTCGCAGGAGAGATTCATAAGAATATTGAAACTTGTACAGGCGTTTGGAATGTACTTTCAGAACTTAATGCCGATAGAAAAAGTTTGATTATTAATGTTGGTGGTGGCGTAGTTACTGACCTTGGCGGATTCGTGGCTTCTACATTTAAGCGCGGAGTTTCCTATATTAATGTTCCAACTACTTTATTGGCAATGGTTGATGCTTCTGTTGGAGGAAAAACCGGTGTTGATTTAGGAACTTTAAAGAATCAGATTGGTGTGATTAATATTCCTGAAATGGTATTGATTGACACTTCTTTTTTAACAACTTTACCTGCAAATGAAATGCGCAGCGGTTTAGCAGAAATGTTGAAACACGGATTGATTCACGATGAAGCTTACTGGAAAAAAATGATTGATCTTTCTAACGCAACTACAGATGATTTGGACGGATTGATTTATAAGTCTGTTGAAATTAAAAATAATGTTGTTACAGAAGATCCAAAAGAACATGGACTTCGTAAAATATTAAACTTTGGGCATACGCTAGGTCACGCAATCGAATCTTATTTGCTGACACATGAAACTAAAGCATCATTACTACACGGAGAAGCAATTGCAGTAGGAATGGTTCTTGCTTGCTATATTTCTAACAAACAGGAAGGATTTCCAAGCGAAAAACTCAGCGAAATAAAGCAAGTTATTCTAGATATGTACGGAAAAGTTGAATTTAACACTTCTGATTATGAATCCATTATTGATTTAATGAAGTATGACAAGAAAAATTCACACGGAAATATCAATTTTGTCTTATTAAAAGATATTGGGTCACCAGTATTAGATAAAATTGTTGACAACAAGACCATCATAGACGCTTTTCAGTTTTACAATTCTTAACATAAAAAATACAGTAATCTGACAGTAATTTTTTCTTTTCAAAAAAAATAGTTGTATTTTTAGTATTATCTTATTGGCAAGAGATTCCCGCTATTTACCTATGACCGTAGTATTAATTTTAAACGATTATTCCTATGAAAAAAGCTATCATAGATTACAAAAAAGTTACGCCAGAAATTCTCCAACTATTACAAGAACGTTATCCTGGCGGTTACAGAGATCGAGACATTATAGTATTTGACGATCATCACAACAACACTATTGAAGCTGTAGAAGTCCAAACTAAAGACACAATATATTTAGTTAAAGTTAGCAGTAAATTGCATTACTCAATGACAAATATAGACAGTACTTCTCCCGTTATTGAAGAGATTGTTCCAGATGAACCTTTAAATGATTTTTCTGAAGAGTAATACTATAAATAGCGTTCATTAATCACTTTTACATGATGTTTTTCGTGTCCAGCTGCAATGTAAGCAAGCGCACGAACAGACATTTCATTTCCGCTTGCTACGCCAACTCTAGCTAGCATTTCATCTGAAAATCCTTGAAATAAAGTGATGGTCGCTTGGCGAATAGCATTGTATTCTCGTAACAACTCCATGCTATTTCTTTCATTCGCTCCCGAAAACGGCACATAATCATCTTGTTCAAAACCTGGTAAATCTGTTTTATCATTTCGTGCAAACCGCAACGCTCTGTTACAAAATATGCGTTCCGTGTCCATTATGTGTTGTAACACTTCTTTGATTGTCCATTTTCCTTCAGCATACGCACTTTTTAACTGATCTTCCGTTAACGAAGCTACAAGTTCGTTTACTTCCGCTACTCCTTCAGAAAGAGCAACTAATACATCTTTTCCTTTTATATATTGAATGTATTGATCAAAATACGGATTGTATTCTTTGGTTTCTGGAAATGGTATCATGGTATTTTTATTTACGATTTGTATTTTTTTGGATGCTGAATATACTACTAATTCTGCTTCTTGTAAAATTTGATTTGACACCTTAGTCGCAAGAAATTCAATTTTTAAACAAGTGAATCCAAATTGTTCTAGAAATTCGCATGTTAAAAAAAGACAATCCAATCATAGCAGCAGCAATTATCAAGAAGATTTGAAAATTATCACCAAAACCAAAAATATAAGATAATATAAAGTACAAACCTATTGCTTCTCCTACTGTTAGCATATAACTTACGTACATAGCTCCATAAAAATATCCTGGTTCCTTTTCAAACTTGTATCCACAAACCGTACAATTGGTATGCATTTTTGGCATTCTCATCTTGTACAACAATCCTTTTTTCTCGAAAATCTTTCCTTTGTTACAGTTTGGACAAGTTCCTAAGCAGATGTTTTGTATTGCACTTCCCATGATTTCTAATTTTTATACAAAATTAAATATCAAGCAATTATCATAAAGTTTGTATTTTCGCTTTTTATAGCACAAAAAAGACATTTTAAGAAAAATGAAATTACTACCTGTTTATAATATTTCTCAATTTCAAGAAGCAGAAACGAGCAAACATTTGTATTGTAATCGTTTTAAAGAACATTTGCGAACACATCCGTTTATTGAGAAACCACACAGACACGATTTTCACTTGTTAGTTATATTTACCAAAGGTTCAGGAACACATGTTGTTGATTTTAATACTTTCGAAATTTCCGCAGGAAGCGTTTTTGTATTGCAACCCGGACACATGCATCATTGGGATTTATCTAAAGATATTGATGGTTATATTTTATTCCATTCTAAAGAATTTTATAATATACATTTCAGACATAAACAAATTAATGATTATCCATTTTATTTTTCTACATACAATACTCCTAAACTAATTTTAAATAAAAAACAGATACAAGTTATCTCTTCTTTTTTCGAAACTATTTTAACCGAATACACTTCAAAAGCACTTTTTGGAGAACATGCTGTATTGAATTTATTGGATTTAATTTATATTGAATTATCACGTCACTACATCACTCCTACACAACTGCAAATCAAGCGTTCCCATACTATTTTACGCAGTTTTGAAGTATTACTTGAACAGTTTTACAAACACGAAAAGAAGCCATCCTTTTATGCTTCTAATTTAAATATCACATTGAAACATTTAAATCGTATTTGCAAAGAAACTTTACAAAAAACGGCAACAATTGTCATTACTGATAGAATCATTTTAGAAGCCAAACGAATGCTACTCACTCCTGATTTATCTGTGAACGAAATTGCAAATCATCTTGGATATGAAGACTACTCCTACTTTTCAAGATTGTTTAAACAAAAAACAAATCAGACACCTTCTGAGTTTAGAAGGTTAGATTTTTAAATACACTTTGCTTTACTTCAGTTTTCTCAAACATAAACACTTTACGCTAATGAATAATATTTTTATCAAGAATACAACTCATTAGAGCAATTCAGAAATCATATTACCCACACTTAAAAATTTTAAATAGACTAGCGCGAACAAGTAAGCTTTTCAAGTTAAAAAATTTTATGTCACAGTCTTTTAAAGAATTACTTGTGATGTAAAAAGATAATGGTTTCATAGAAAATATGTATATTGTTAGTCCCAACCTACCGATATTGGCATGAAACTACCTATACGAGCATTAATTCTAATTATATACTGCTTCCATCTACATTTGCAAGGGCAAACACAAAATGTAGATTCTAATTCAAACAATCTTAATTCTATACTAGACGCATTGCCTAAAATATCTCAAGATTCTACAAAGGCTGAAATTACTACACATGTAGATGCGATGATTGAGTTAATGAGTGAAGAACATTACAAAGCTAATTATGCCCCAATTTTAATTTATGCTGATAAAGGTTTGGCTTTAGCCGCAAAGAGCAATAACCCTAATCATATTCACGATACTAGAGGAGTTGTTGGTAATACTCTGATTAAAGTTAAAGATAGCTTAAAAGCTAAGAGACTGTTTTTAAAATCTTTAGCGTATGCCGAAAAAACAAATGACAGTTCTCTTATTTTAAAATCAAAAGGGAATTTGGCAAATGTTTATTACTATATGGAAGGCTATCAAAGTAAAACCATAAGTATATACGAAGAAAGTATCAAAATTGCAGAACGTTTAAAAGATACAACTCGCCTATTTATATTTCATCATAATTTAGCGCGAGCATTTAATGAAAACAACAACCCTAATCGTAGTGATTATCATATACAAAAGACAGCTTATTATTTAAATTTAATTGGAAATCCACCTCATTTTCAAGCAAGTCATTTTCATAATGTTGGAAGAAAGTTTTTACTACTCAATAAACCTGAAGAAGCCATAGAAAACTTTAAAAAAACAATTGCACTTTGTGAGAATACTAATTTTACAGAAGCTTTAGTTGAAGGCTATACAGGTTACAGAGAAGCTTTAGAACTGAAAAAAGACTATAAAAAGTTTTATGAGATCAACAAGATACTTAAAGTGTATGAGGAAGGAAAAGAAGAAAGCGAAGCAAAAAATATTATTGATGCCGTAAATGCAAAGTTAAATGTAGAACGTTATAAAAATCAGATTAAGACTAATGAACTAGAAAAAGAACTTTTGGTAGAACAAGCAGAACGCAGAAATATTTTTTTTATACTCTCCATAGCCACTGTTGCTTTTTTGATTTTAATATTAGTCATAACATACGTTTCTAGCAAAAGAAGAAAGGTACTAGTCGAAGATTTAAAAATTAAGAATAAGCAATATTTAACCGCCAAAAAAGAAAGTGAAGAATTTGCAAAAACAAAGACTAAGTTTTTTGCTACTGTAAGCCATGAGTTACGAACTCCATTGTACGGCGTCATTGGTTTAAGTTCTATTTTACTTGAAAATGAAGACTTAAAAAAACATGAAAAAGATTTAAAATCATTAAAGTTTTCAGCGAATTATTTACTTACGCTTGTTAACGATTTACTTCATATTAATAAGATTGAAAATAAAAACTTTGTCGAAGAAGATAGTACGTTTAACTTAAAGACATTAACATCTAGAATAGTTTCTTCTTTTGAATATATCACACTGCAACATGAGAACGAAATTAACGTAACACTACATGAAGACGTTCCTTTGTTGTTAAAGTGCAATCAAGTAAGGCTGTCTCAAATACTTATGAACCTAATAGGTAATGCTTGTAAGTTTACGGAAAAAGGAAAGATTGATATCATAGTAGAGTTATTAGAAATCAAAGACGCTATTGCAAAGTTGAAATTTACCGTTAAAGATACCGGACCTGGTATTGAGAAGGCGAAATTGACTCATATTTTTAATGAGTTTGCTCAAATAGATCCAGCTTCTTCTGCTTATCAAGGTACTGGTTTAGGTTTGCCAATCGTTAAAAAATTAATAGAACAAGCCAACGGAACTATTACTGTAGAAAGCGAACTCGGAAAAGGGAGTACATTTACTTTTACGATGAGCATGCATATTTCCAACGAAACTGTGGAACAGAATATATCTCCTATTTTAGATTTTAAACAACTAGAATTCAAAAAAGTACTCATTGTAGAAGATAATCGTATCAATCAAACCGTTACAAAACGTATTTTAGATAGTGAAGGAGTTATCTGTTCTATCGCTGAAGATGGAGAAAAAGCAGTAGAAGCAGTTAGGCAGTCTACATTCGATTTAGTATTAATGGATATTAATATGCCTGTAAAAAATGGTATTGAAGCCACAAAAGACATAAGGCAGTTTAATACTACGATTCCTATCATTGCACTTACTGCCGTAGATATAGAAGAGCAAAAAAATCAAATTTTCGAATGCGGCATGAATGATATTATTTTAAAGCCTTACGACATAGATTTATTCAAAAAAACAATTGCTGCTAATTTAAAGTAGGTTTTAATACGCTTTTGCTTTTAAAAACACGCTTCTTACTCAAAAAAATATCGTTTATCTTGAATGTGTTAGCCGTATAACTCTATAATTTCTAGAATCTATTATTATTGTAAATGTTCCTCCTATCATTTCTTTAGGCAAAGTTCCACTCAAAAACCAATATTCATCAATTAGAAAAACATTGTAAGGTTTTTGTATCTCAATATTCTTTTTGCCATAAATATCCCAAAGAACTCGTTCCGCAAAATCAATTGCTTTTTCCTCTTTTACTAAGAGCGGTTTTAAACCAATCACATTGTGACTAGTAGCGTCTGACAAACTTTCTTGAAGAATAACTCTCGCTTCCTTTTCTGTTATTTTTGAACGTTCTGTTTCTTGTCCAAACGAGATTAAACTAGTCAAAACTGTTGTCAACAAAATAATTATGGTTTTAAATTTCTTCATCGTTTGAATTTTGACTAGTTAGATTTTTAAACCTATTAAGAAAGTTGACTATAGATTTCTTTTAAGTTTTCCTTATTTTCTGAATCCCAGAATCGAAGTGTTCCTTTGAAGTTTTTTGCTTTAATTACCAAAGAAGGCATGTATTCAATATTCTTTAAACTAATTGAAATCACATCATTTTTAGTAACCAATGCACAATTTTTATTTTCAACAACTTTTTCTACACCTTTTTCTTCAATATCTGAAATCACTTGCTCATGAATGGCTGCATTTTTCTTGTCTTGATTGGACAAAATCAAGGATTCTAAATTTGATGCATTTGTATATCCTGACAACCATTTACCTAAATAAATTATGTAAAGTCCATTTTCATCTGAAATTAGGTGAAAAGTTTTTCCTGCAGTGATTAATCCTGGTTTTTGCAAACAACGTTCTACGATTATTTTTGTCATGATTTATAATTAATAGTTAGTTTTAATTTTAGTTTTTTCAGCATAGTACAACTCTTACCAACAACATCTCTTTTAGCAAACCTAAGTGATTTACGAACGACACGCAAAAAAATAATATGAAGCTAATTTTATATTTAGTGAATGTATAGCAAAAGTATCTCTATATCTTTGAAAAACAGCATTCTTTCTACTTATTGCTATGTTTAATTATTTTCTTTTCATATTTCTTTACAGCCAGGTTATATCCTTCTTCAATTAATAACATCAATTTTTCAAAAGTTTTTTTGGACGGATTCAATACACAAATCCAGCTCATCCAACCATAAACAGGATGTGGAATTATCGTGTTCAATTCAGTAAAATCATATTCCATATTTATTGTTTTCCCTGCTTTTGGTCTTTTTGGTGTTTCTCCGAACATTTTTATAAAAGTTTCTTTTGAAATTCCTAAATTAAGTCTAAACACTCCTTCTCTATCAACATTTGACGCTTTATCATTTGCTCCATCTTTTTCTTTAAAAGTTAACAAATACACTCCTTTACTTAATTTATTTTCTGGGTTATAAAAAAGTCCTATTTCTCCCCAATTCTTATTTAGAACAAGTCCTTCAAATTTTTCTTGAACTTTTTCAATTATTTCATTTTTAGTCATAACTTACTTACTCTACACTAATCACAGGTTCAAGATGCATAAATTGCATACTTTCTTCTTTTATCATTCCAAAGAATTTTTGACAAGTTTCACTTTTCATAACTTCTTGCGCAGCATGTTCCGCTGATTTCAAGTCTGTCCAGTAAACAATATCTGTCCATTTACCATCTTTATCAATTGCTAATTTCCTACCTATATAACCATCAAATTTTTCTACTATTGGATTTAGTGCTTTTGCAGCTGCTATTACCTCTTCTTTGGAATATTGAGGATAAGTATCGAAAATAACCAATTCAATTGTCCCTACTTTTTTATTTTGTTCATTCAGGTTTGTTTTATCTTTAGTATTGCAGCTAATTAATAGTATGGCAACAATACCAATTAATAAATGTCTCATATAATTATGTTTTAAAATTTTATGAAACAAAACTAAAAGGTAAGAATGACAACCCTATGTCAACTATACTTAAGAAAATTTACTAAAATAGGAACTGAGACTGAAACCAGACTGATAATCAAAGGACTGAAGTGTATTTATTAATCTAGAAATTCTATCTAATCTAAACTCTCTAAGTTCATTTCTTAAACGACAGAATGCCACTAAAACCCATGCGTTTTCTGTAAAATAGATACCTAAAGGTTCTATATCACGTTTAGTTTCTTCGTCTTTATAAATAGAATGATAATTAATGCTTAACACATTATTATTAGTAATTGCTTTTTGAACAGAAGACAACCAATTACTTTTCATTTTTTCTTTTTTAACAGATGGACCTATTTTATTTTCGAGTTCAATTATTTTCTCTTTTTGGAAGCTTTTGAGTACAGCTTTTATTTTTATCAAAAAAGAACTATAGTCTTTTATTAATGAAACATCTCCTTGATTTAAAATTAGTTTTTCTGAAACCACCAAAGCATTTGCTTCTTCCTGTGTTATCATTATTGGAGGTAATGAATAACCATCAACAATAAAATACCCAACTCCATTTTCTGATCCAATAGGAACACCTGCCTCTTCCAACACTCTAATATCACGGTAAATAGTACGTAAACTCACTTCAAATCGCTCTGCAATTTCTTTGGCCGTAACAACCTTTTTTGATTGTAAATGTATCAATATAGAAGTAATTCGGGTAAGTCTATTCATTTTTCAAATTAAACATAACGATTAATATAATATACGTAAGACAGCTAACAAACACTATCTTTCGTTTTTACAACTTGGTTAAATATAATATTTTACATTCATCTTGTATGTTGGAAATACCAAATTCAATATTTGATTGCTTCCATAGACAAGAGCTAACTTAATGATAATAATGTGTTTTTATAAAATTAACAGTAACTCTTTTTTTATTGCATTTGATAACATATTCATCTATACTACTAATTATAAAAAAGATTCAGAGCTCATTGTGAAACACAAAAGAGTCCTGAATCTTAATTTTATTATCGTAATTTCTTAAACCTGAACTACGCAGAATTTCGACTTGCATTGATATTTCCAAATAACGAACGTGTCACCATTTTTTCAAAGGTTTTGAGTTCGTTTTCATCTGCATTTGGATCTTTTTGTAATTCCTGAATTTTACGTAAAGCATATTGTTGAATTGTCAATAAAGGCAATACAATCTTTTCACGAGCATGAATAGACGCTTTTCCTTCTTGTTGATTTTCCATGAGTTCACTATAACCTGTCAGCTTTAATAACATACGTTTGGTACGTTCGTATTCCTCGAAAATAATCGTCCAAAACTCGCCGAATTCCTCATTACCTTTCATATAAGCAGTTAACTTAAAGAATGACTTCGTTAAGCTCATCATACTGTTTTCAAGCAATGTGCGGAAAAATGAAGAATTCTTATATAGTTTTTCTACGGCTTCAAATTGTCCACTTTTCTCCATATGTTCTAATGCAGTTCCGACTCCGTAGAATCCTGGAACGTTTTGTTTCAATTGACTCCAACTACCTACAAAAGGAATTGCTCGTAAGTCTGAGAAATTGAACTCTTTAGATTTTGAACGCTTTGAAGGACGACTTCCTATGTTTGTTTTTGCATAGTATTTTAACGTACTCATTCGTTCCAAATATGTTAAAAATCTTGGATGTTTTTTAAACGCTACATAGGTTTCATAACTGATAGATGCCAAAGCTTCCATTGTTTTTTTATCTTCAGATGAAAATTCAGCCTTAGTGCTTGAAAATATTTCATTTGAGATCCCTGAACTTAACAGTTGCTCTAAGTTATATTGACACGATTCTAAAGTTCCAAAGTTTGAACTAATCGTTTGTCCTTGTACGGTTAATTGTATTTCTTCATCTTCTACCGTATTTCCTAACGACGCATAAAACTGATGTGTTTTTCCACCACCACGTGCTGGCGGTCCACCACGCCCATCGAAAAAGATCACTTTGATTCCGAATTCACGAGAAATTGCTGTCAGTTCTTCTTTAGCTTTAAAAATACTCCAATTCGCCATTAAATAACCGCCATCTTTCGTTCCATCTGAGAAACCTAACATGATGTACTGCTTATTTCCTCTACGCTTTAAATGCGCTGCATACGCTTCATTTGTATACAATGTACGCATCACACTTTGTGCAGCTTGCAAATCAGGAACTGTTTCAAATAACGGAGATACATCAACATCTGGTTGTTTCCAATCACACAAGCGCAACATTGTAAATGCTTCCATTACATGTAATGCCGACTGATTGTTACTAATGATATAACGGTTTGCACCACGTTCTCCGTTGCGACTTTGAATCGTTTTCATTGCATAAATTGACGAAATTGTAGCATTTGTGATTTCATTCTCAAAGTAATTAGCTTCAATCATTTTGTCGATATGCGTCAATACTTCTATTTTTTCTGCTTCTGAAGCATTCGCGTACTCAATTGGAAATAGCGCTTCTCCTCTACTTTTCATTACATCTACAATGTTTTCAAATACACCTTGATGCACTCTAGAATCTTGACGTATGTCTAACATCGCAAAATGATATCCAAATAGCTTCACTTTATTAATTAAATCATCTATTTCAACGCTAAACAACGACTGATGCTTTTCTACAACAGTTTGCCTAATTGCTTTTAATTCTTCTTCAAAAGCAGTCAAAGACAGCATTCCGTCTTCTTTTAACAAATACACATTGTCATACAACATACGTTCTAAACGTGCTAAGCGCTTTTCTACACCATCAAATGTAAGTCTACGCTTTAGCTTACGAATGTCTCTATAATAGTTTAATAAAATCGTACTACGCAAGCGCTCTGCAACTTTCAAAGTAATTTCGGTAGTTACAAACGGATTTCCATCACGATCGCCACCTGGCCAAAAACCTAAATCAATTACCTGATTACTTAATTCTTCATCTTTAAAGATATTTTGCTGTATGTAGTTATATATTTTTCCTGCAGCATGATAAAAAACGTTTTCTAAATACCAAATTAAACTTACCGCTTCATCATATGGCGTTGGTTTTTCCTTTTTAAAGAAAGGAGTTTTTCCAAGTTGCGCTAATAGTTTTTTAATCGTTAATAAATCGTCTTTCTCTATCGCTTCCGCTAAATCCGTAATGATTCCTAAGACCTGCCCAGGATAGAATTGCGTTGGATGCGCTGTTAACACTGGACGAATTTTAAAATGCTCCAAATACGCTTTCAATTCGCTTATTTTTTGCTTCTCTTGCGCTTCTTCTTTGATGTTTCGTAGTGTTCCACGTCCGTCCATATTGTTTACAATTGGGAAGGCAGCATCTTCTACAGCGTCAAACAAAACTACCTGACGTTCAATATATTGAATAAAACGAAACAGTAAATTTATTTTTTCTTCTTCTGAAGTTCCTTGTTCTACATAACGCTCAAAAAACTTGCTTACTATTTCTGAAGGATTTTTATCGAGCGCATACTCTTTTTCACAAATCTCACTAAACAAAGGCAATAAAACGCCCGTATTTGAGATTCCATCAAAGGGTAATGTCATAAAAATACTATTGTAAATCTGATATTTGGAAGCTACATTTTCTTTAAAGCGTTCTAATTTAGGTTTGCGAGACATGAGTTTAATATGTTATAATGGTTTTGTAATAAAAAAACCCTTACACGAAAAGTGCAAGGGTTTCAAATGCTATATCTTTTCGTTTTTTCCTATAAATCATTAAAAATTGAATGCATCAAGCGGTTTTTATCATTGATGCTTTCTTCTAATGAAATCATGGTTTCCGTTCGAGAAACACCTTCAATGTCATCAATCATAAAGATAATATCCTTTGCGTGTTTCGTGTTTTTAGCACGCACTTTACAGAAAATATTGAATTTTCCTGTAGTGATGTGTGCAACCGTGATATATGGTATTTCGTGGATTCTGTTTAACACAAATTTTGTTTGTGATGTTTTCTCTAAGAAAATACCAACATATGCTATAAACGAATACCCAAGTTTTTGGTAGTCTAATGTTAAAGAAGAACCTCTAATAATACCAGCTTCTTCCAATTTTTTTACACGAACGTGAACTGTTCCTGCAGAGATTAATAATTTTTTTGCGATGTCTGTAAATGGAATTCTTGTATTCTCAATCAGCATGTCCAATATCTGATGATCCACTTCATCTAATCTAAATTTTGCCATGATTATCTTATATTATTTTTTAAAGATAATGCAAAAAAACCAAAAAAAATCGAATAATAATGCATAAAATACCATAAGATATGTTAACTAATTGTCAATTTTATTGAATTTTCTTAAAAATTGCATAACATCATTTTGCAACGAAAACGATTGAAATATATACTTCTGAGCGTTTGCCTCCTGAAAATCAATGATTTTGTGAGCAAAAGATTTTTTTAATATTTTTTTGTCCTCAATATACGGTTCAAAGTGAATTTTATCATTTACGAGCACTTCTTTGTACATAATACCTAGATCAAAGGTTTCGTCTTTATCGGTTTTTATGTTTTTTAGAATGATATCATAATACTCTTTTCCATTTTCTGGAATTTCAAAATACGCTTCCGTATGTGTTCCTGTAATTTCTGTAGAAGATATGTATTGAATTGCTTCTAACATAGCGTAAAAAATCAATTCTCGTGTGTTTTCTCGTTGATAATCGTTAGGAAAGTGTCCAGCTTCAAACAAAACCGTTGGCGTTCCTAGAGATTGAAATGTATCACCAACACAATTGATATTAAAACCATCATCATAGCGCCCAATATGATTAGGAATGATTTTTTGAAGCATTTCATTCATTTTTATAATGATTTCCATGCTTTTCTTTCGATTAGACGTTATCGTTCTATCTGCATCCTGAGAAGGCGTTAAAAATGATATAATTGATGATTTATCTGTATTTCCAGCACTATACATGGTACGTTGCCCATGAAGATTGAAACAATAATCTGGTTGAAATTCATCATAAACTGCTTTTAAGACGATACTTTCTGGCTGAGAAAGTGTTTGCGCATCTCTATTTAGGTCAATATTATTTGCATTTAAGCGCGTATACGCATGCGAACCATCTGGATTTAACATCGGAATTATACACAATGTACAATTAGCCAAAATAGCTTCTGTAGCTTCAGAAGGCTCTATTAAGAGGTTTAACAAATCAAAAACAGCTTTTGTCGTTGTTGATTCGTTTCCGTGCATTTGCGACCACATTAAAATTTTCTTGTTTCCATTTCCGATCGTCAATGAATGTATTGGTCTATTTAAAACAGAAACTCCTATTTGCTTCAAATTAAATTTTGCAGGTAATTTTTCAAGTAGGGAAGTAATATGTGTCAACGTGATATAACGACCTTGTAAAGTAGTTTCAGAATGTGTGCGATACCAATTCGCTAATGGATGTGTGTGCATAAAGAGTTTGATTACAAGTTACAAATGTAAACAATGTATAATTTACAAATGTAAACAGATTGTTGATTCATGTTTGTTTATTATTGTAAACAATTCTTGTTCGGTTTGGCTATACCTAGTCAAAGAAAAGAGTGATAATTAAAGTTAAACTGCAAAAATAAACTTATTGCATTATTTTTCAGACACTTAATTATCACTACTTAAAGTAAATTATAGCACTTAATTATTGTTTAACATACTATTGTTGTGGAATTGAAACATTCTATTTACATTTGTAAACGTTACATTTCGAAAACATTTGTTTACAATGATAAACACTCCAGATTTTACCAAAAGATTAAAAAAAGTTATTGAATATTACGACTTATCTGCCTCTGCATTCGCTGATAAGTTAGGTGTACAACGCTCTAGTATTTCACACATTTTATCTGGAAGAAATAAGCCAAGTTTAGAGTTTGTAATGAAAGTTTTGAATAATTTTCCTGAAGTAGAATTGTATTGGTTATTGAATGGAAAAGGTAGTTTTCCTAAAAATAATAGCCCTCAAAAAGTAGTCACTTCTCCTCCAGTTTCAACGCCAAAAATTACAGAATCTCCAAGACAACAATCTTTGACTTTGGAAGAAAAAGTAACTTCCACTATTCCATCAAATACTTCTTCGCAAGGAAAAACAATTGACAAGATTGTAATTTTTTATACAGATGGAACTTTTGATTCGTATCAGAAATAATAATTTCCTTGTTAGAACAATTTTTATTTTTAGTTACTTTGTAGTGAATTTATTCAAAACTACACACGTGAAGAATTTTATTTTTAGTATTTGCACAGCGTTATTGTTTAGTTCTTGTTATCAGGCAGAACGAAATTGTAAAGATTTCCAAGTTGGAACCTTTGAATTTACATATGAGATTAATGGAGAAACAAAAACAGGTAAATCTATTCGAACAGATTCGTTAAATATCGATTATTATGAAAATAAAATTGATACGTTTACGATACGTTGGCTTTCAGATTGTGAGTTTATAGGCAGAAAGCTGCATCCAAAAGATTATCCTGACAGCAAACCTATTCAAATGAAAATTATTTCTACCACAGAAGATTCATATTTACTTGAATATTTTCTGCTAGAAGATCCAAAGACAAAAAGACGCGGTACCGTTAAAAAAATAAAGTAGTTATGTTCGAAATTTTTTCAAATCCAGATGTTTGGGCAGCAATTATCACGCTGACCTTGTTAGAAATTGTACTTGGTATAGATAATATAATCTTTATTTCTATTGCCGCTGGAAAATTACCTGATAATCTTCGCAAACGTGCTACCAATATAGGTTTGGTGCTTGCAATGGCAATGCGTATTATACTATTGTTTGGTATTTCTTTTCTTGTAGCGATGAAAGCTCCTTTTTGGTATTTGAATAAAAGCTGGATTTCTGGAGGAATTAGCTGGCAAGCCGTTATTTTGTTTGCTGGTGGAATCTTTCTTTTATATAAGAGTACAAAGGAAATTCACGAAAAAGTTGTCGATCGTGAGCATGATGAACGTGAAGTAAAAACGCATCGTTCTACAACATTAACCAAAGCAATTGTACAAATTACCATGATTAATATTGTGTTTTCTTTTGATTCAATTTTAACTGCAATTGGTATGACTAATGGAATTTCAGACAATCCGAATGACGCATTGATCGTAATGATTATTGCTGTGGTTGCTTCAGTGATTATTATGATGTTGTTTGCAAATCCTGTTGGTACTTTTGTGAATAAGAATCCTTCTATTCAAATATTAGGTTTGTCGTTTTTGATTTTGATAGGATTCATGCTGATTGCTGAATCTGCTCATATTTCACATTTAAAAGTATTTGGACAAGAAGTTGGTGCTATACCAAAAGGATACTTGTATTTTGCGATTGCTTTTTCTTTGATGGTAGAGTTTTTGAATTTACGCATGTCACGAAAGAAAGCATTGTAAGCCAAGCCTAGTTTGTTTGCGGATTTGTTCTACTCAAAACTTGTAACTTTTTTTGTTACGAATTCATGAATGTTTTTGTGGCTTAGCGTTAGGTTTTTCAATCTTCACGAAATGTGCTTTGAAATAATTTAAAATTAAACATCTAGCATTTAAAATTTTTAACCACGAATTCACGAATGTTATTGTGACTTACTGTTAGGTTTTTCAATCTTCACAAAATGTGCTTTGAAATAATTTAAAATTAAACATTCAACATTCAACATTTAAAATTTTTAACCACGAATTCACAAATGTTATTGTGGCTTACGTTAGATTATTCAATTTTCACGAAATGTGCTTTGAAATAATTTAAAATTAAGCATCTAACATTTAAAATTTTTAACCACGAATTCACGAATGTTTTTTGTGATTACTTTTGTGAAGATTTACTCGAATTGTTATAACTAGCTTTGAAACAGCTAAATTCTCACAGTATTAACTAGGTTTTAATTATCTAATAGTATTTCATCCAGTGCTTTGAAATATGCTGGATAACTCGTCAAATTATTATGTTCGCCACCTTCAAATGTGTAGAGTTTTTTAGTATTACTCCTCGCCTTTTGATGTAATTTTTCTCCGTGTTCATAAGGAACTACATAATCTCCTGTTCCATGAATGATATACGTTGGCGTAGTAATTTGTGTTATGTTTCTATCATTCTGAAAAGGATATTTTAGAAACCATTTAATCGGTAAAAACCAAAATTGCTTGCTTGCAATATCAGAAACACTCGTAAAAGTTGATTCTAAAATTAATTGTTTGGCTTCTCGCTCTTTTGCTACATGTGTTGCAAACGCTCCACCAAGTGAGCGACCGAAAATGGTAATTTTTTCTACAGGAAATTTTGTTTTGGCGTAATCATAAAATAGTAAAGCATCTGCTAGCATTACATCAAAACTACGCTTCCCCATACTTTTTCCGTAACCACGATAATCCATAATTACAACATCATAATTGTATTGTTTTGAAAGTTGTTCCGCCCATTTTCCCCATTGTTCAAGCGTTCTGGCGTTTCCATGATAATAAACAATAACGCCTTGCGGATTTTCCTGTTTGTAGTGCAATCCATGAAGAATTGCATCATCAGTAGCTTTAAAGTATAATTCTTCAAAGTCTACAGACGATGTAAATACATGATCTTGCGATAACGTTTCGCTTCTAAATATGAGTTTTTCTTGAAAACCGATTAACATACCTGCAACTAATAAATATACTGCAATGATAGTAATACCCAAGCTTTTTAGATACTTCATTTATATTTTTTTTCGTCTAAAGTTTAGACTTGAATTTTTAGGATCAATTTCTTTAGGCAATTCTGAGTACAATATTTCTTCCAAAAATCGATGGTATTGCGGATATGTGTGTAAATTATTGTGTCCGCCATCAATTACAGGATATAAGCGTGTCCATTTTGGATTTATTTTAGATAGTTTCACACTGGTTTTAAATGGAATAAGCTTATCACTAGTTCCATGAATGATTTTTATGGGACATTTTACATATTCAATCCAACGATACGTTTTTACAGGAAATCTTAAAATTAAAGACATTGGCATAATTGGTAAAAAACGTTTTGTAATGTGTTTTACGCTGTAATATGGCGCATCTAAAATAAGTAAACGCGGATTATTATTGGAAGCTAATTTTGTAGCAAAACCAGAACCTAAAGACCTTCCGTACAATGTGATAAATTTTTCGTCCACTTGTTCTTTTAAGCGATCATACACATACTGCAAGTCTTTTTTTATACCAGCTTCAGTACGCTTTCCCGTACTTTTTCCATAACCGCGATAATCTACCATTAATACATCGAAACCATGACGTGTAAAATCGACAGCAAATTTTCCCCAGCCTTTTATGCTTCTGGAGTTTCCTTTAAGATATAATACAACGCCCTTCGGATTGCGAACTTTAAAATGAATTCCGTTGATATTTACACCTGGATCTACTTCAATATTATATTCATCAAAGATTTGGTTTTCATAGTCAAACTCAAAATCACTTGATAGCTTTTCTGCTTTGAAGATAAAACGCTCTTGTAAAAAGTACAGCACTACGTTTGCAATAATGTAAACGATGATAAAAATGATGATTCCAACTGCCCAATATGACATCTATACTTTTGATTTTAAATCCTTAAGATAGGAAAAGTTTGGCAATATATACGAACGTTTACGTTTTATATATAATGTACTGCAACTACAAGTACTTAACTCAAAATAAACATATTTTAATAGTCTTGCTAGGTATCTTTACGTTATAATTTAAAAACATTATTACATGAAAAAAACACTATTTCTTATCACTTTATTCTTGTGCTCGTACGCAACAAAGGCACAAATGATCAACGAATTGCCCACTTCTCCATCAAATATTAAACATTTTTTTGAATTGTACGCTACTAACCCTTCAGAAGTTAATGATGATTTAGTTGTCACAAGAGTAGAAGACGTTATTACCAATGCACTAGATAGTCAGTATGAAGCATCTCTTGCCGACAAAGACATCAGCGTTTATTATGCACGAAGAGTGCAGTCGCACATTCTATTATACTATTATTATAATTACAAAAATAATGATCAAAAAAAACAAGATCATTTAGATTATCTCATTCATTATTTCAACTTACTACTAAACAAACAATGCATTAGCTATGCTACTGAAGACTACTGCGCAACCGAACACGGAGGTTTTCCTTCTCCTGCTAATAATGATACAGAAGCGAATCCAAGAACTACTGCTATTGCTCTGGAAGCATTTTTAGAAACTAAAAAATTCTTAAAGAATGTATGTGAAGCTGAAGACCTTATTGACATTGATGAAGTAGAATTTGAAGATCGAATTCAACAGGCAACAGATGTACTTCTTTCTTATGAAGAGTATAACAATCAATATTTTAATCTAACTGCTTTTGGTTTCATCACTGCAAGTAAACATGTTAAAGCTTATAATGATACACCTAGTAAAGATTTTCTAAGCTATAATGCAGATGTGTTATTTAATAATAAATATCCTTTACGTCCAGCTAGTAATGTAGGGCAATATACACCTATTTGGCAATATAACGATCCAATCTGGACATATAGTTGGGACGAAGGCTTTCAAGAAGATGGCTCTTGGAAAGACCTTGAGAGAGACTGTACTGTTGCACAAGCTACAACTCACTCTACATGTCCAAGAGTGTATGTTGACTTTAACAGATGGCATGATGCTGAAGCAGATTATCACTCAGCTATTCTTGAAGGATTATCATATTTATCATTATATCTTGAAGATGCCACATTAAAAGAAGACGCAAAAACTAAAATCATTGCGGGAATTAACCACGTGATCAACTATAATGGAAAGCATTTAGGACTCGAAAACACTAGCTTTCTTAGTGAATTTGTTGATGTTGTGGGTTATCCAGCTGGCTTAGCTCAAACAAGATTTACTGCTAAAGGCAAATTTGCTAAATATCATAGAGAAACAAGTGATTATGCAGGTATTTTAGAAAATACGATGTATCCAGATAATGATCCAAATACAAAACCTATAAAGAAAACGGTTGTTGGAGTTGGTCTCTTGAGAAGTTTGCTCATAGCAAAGAAAGCATTACGATCTTCCAATCTTATTGCAGAAGATTTTACTCGCATAGACCATATCATCGCTGGAATGGTTCATGGTATATTAGATGGTGGTGACACAAACTTTCGTGAAGCACAACTGTATGATTTGGCATTATATTTAAATCGTGATGCCATCGATGGAAACTTTCCAGGAACTCAATATACTAATGACAAGTTAGTTGTATCATTTGAAAATGAAACCATTAGAGCTTTTCATGAAGATGACGATGCTCCTAATAATATGGTTGTCGTTGATAATTTTTATACAGCAAGACAAGAAGCATATAAAATGGCGGCAGGAGATTTTGACGGAGACGGCAATGATGAAGCTGCAATTTCATTTGAACATGGATATATATATCGTTACGAAGAAAATGATCAAGGTAGACTTTTTACTGAAGAACGTATTTATGAAGGAGTACAAAATACAGTAGCTATGGAAACTGGTGACTTTAATGATAATGGAAGAGATGAACTTATTGTAGCGTTTGATAACGGGGAAATCCGAAGATATGAAACAAATAATTCTGATGAATTTATGTTATTGGATGCTTTCTATTTACCTAATTCAGACATACCACAAAAGATGAAAAGAATAGATTTTAATGGCGATGGAAAAGATGAATTATTTATTGTTTCAAGTAATGTATTTAATAATACAATTCTAAGAAAGTACCATATTAATAATAGCGGAAATTTCACTGCCACACTACATGGAGTTCCTTATAGTGCAAACGACAAGATACTAGCTATAGAAAGTGGAGATTTTGATACACATGCCGGAGAAGAGTTAATCATTTCTTTTGACAATCAAGAGACAAAACGATATAAAGAGCAACCTACAATTATGAATGAAGTGATACTCAATGATAAATTAGTATCAGACTTACAATCTGGAGATTTTAATGGTGATGCTAAAGATGAACTAATTATTGCATTTAACGATAAAACAATTTGGCGATATAAAGAGAATAGTTTAGGTGTGCTGACTACTAGTGCAAATGAGCGATTTTATAGTAATAACCAGTTTACAAAAGCCATGGCTGCTGGAAGTTTTAATGATAATCCTAAAGATGAATTAGTGATTTCATTTAGTGGTGGGTTTATATATAGATTTGATGAAAAAAATAATGGCTTTTTAGGTTTCAAAGAAGGTTTTCTACAATGCGATCCACTTACCAATGCTATGATTGTTCTAGAAAAATCAAATGCAGCTGGAAGAACTATTGGAAATACTTCTGGTCGTGTAGAACGTCCTGAAGAAATAAAAGGTTTAGCCATTTACCCAAATCCAGTAGATAATATTTTACATGTAAATGGATTAGAAAAAGACACACATTTTACCATACATAGCCTAGAAGGAAAAATGATCACACAAGGAATGGCTACAAAAGAAGGAATAATTGATTTTTCAAAACTTTCCAAAGGTTTTTATCTCTTAACAATTGAAAATCAGTCATTTAAAATATTAAAAGATTAATAGCGATATAACGAAGCTTTACATACAAAAGCACTATCAACATAGATTGATAGTGCTTTTTATCTTTTTACAAAAGTTATAGATTATTGACAACCTATAGCCATAGTTCGTATCACTCCAGTACCAAATTCTGTTGGATTTCCTAAACTACGTATAGTATCATTTGTCTGGCAATCGGTAGGATTTAAAGAAGCACACTCTTCTCCACATTGCGTATGCTGTGAAGCACATCCTTCTTCTTCCGTATGTACGGGAAACGTAGTATCCGTTCCACCTCTTAGGTTTATCAACCTATTAAGATTAGAAATTTTACTTTTTTTTAGCGTTAAAGAAGATAAATTTTGTTTTTTCATTACAATACAATTAATTATTAATAAAAGGTAGTTTCAACATTGTTCTGATCACAATATAGTACATGAAGATTAACAGTTATCATTCGTATTTAAAGCATTACAAGCAATACCAATTGTCGGTCGTAAACTTTGAGTTTTATCATTTGTAATACAACCTGTAATATCACCCATGGTAGGACATGTTTCACAATATGTCATTTCTGTTTCTACACAACTAGTAGTATATACCTCTTCACTATCACCCATTCCGTTTATGGCTTTGAGATCATTTAAATTTGAAATGCTCTTTTTTCTAAGTTTTAATAACGATAAATCTTTTTTCTTCATTGCAATACAGTTTAATGTTCTTTTGGTAAAGGAACTAAAAAAATGAGTATTCTCAAGGGGTTAGCGTTGACAGTTCATAAACTGTCAATTAATTTCCAGGTCTTCTTTGAGCTTTTTTATGTATCGTGAAGGATAAATACCAGTTTGTGCTTTAAATGCTTTTGAAAAGGTTTCTTGTCGCTTGAATCCGAATTCTTCAGCAACAGCTTTAATTGTATAGGAACGTAATTTTTCATCACTCTTTAAACGAATTAATGCTGCATTGATTCGCAATTCAGTAATGTAAGCTTTAAATGTTTTATTTTTATAATTGTTGATTACATTAGAAACATACGAAGTATTAGACGATACTTTTTCTGCTACAAACGCCAAACTACAATCTAATGATAAATATTCTTCTCTTGCTTCAAATGCTGCTAATTGCTCTAGTAACAAAACTGCTTTTTCATCTGTAACTTTTTCTGAAATACTAGAAGTAGCTATCGTTTTATTTTTCCCTTGTGTTTCCGCTTGCTTTTCTTTTTCATTTTCAAGTTCAATCACTTTTTGCAGTACAGCTTCTACCCTTTCCTGAATTCGTTTTACTTTGAGTCTATAAAAGAAAAAACTCCCTATCAATACTAACACTAAAAAGATAGAAATTCCATAAAGCCATTTTTTACGTACTTCTTGCTGTTTATATTTTGCTGCGATCTCTTTTAATTTCTTCTTCAGTTCAGGAAGATCATATCTAGTATGTATTTGAGAAATGATCTTTAAATTTTGTTTTTTTTGTACATTTTGAAGTCGATTGTGTTCTCTACGATGAAAATTAAATTTTTCTTTCACTCCAATTTCAGAATAACTCCACGCCATTAATCCATGCAATTGATATTCGTTGGAATATTCTTTTTCAGACTTTTGAATGATCGTATAAAATTTCTCGAAATTTTCAATCGCTTTTGCATGCTTGTCTTGCGCATGGTAATTTTTTCCTATGTAAAAATACATAGTTCCTAACGTTACGGTATCTTTTATCTCGATAGCATGCGCTTTTATATTGGAAGCGAGTTTTATACTTTCATCATATTTCTTTTTTTCAAATTCAATAATTACTTTATTAATCAAAAAGTTATCGTATTGATTGGCATTTTGTTTTTTGGGAGCAATTTCTAATCCTAAATTGTTATAATATTCAGCAGCTTCAATATAATCTTTAGTTCCTACTAATTCTTTCATACGCAAATATGTATCCGTAAGATTTACATATAAAAATCGTTGATTACGCGCCTTTCTGGAGGAATCAATATCCATTTGCTTAACAACTTCTAGGTTTTCTTTAAATATTGAAATTGCCTCTTCATAATCTTGGTTTAGCTTTTTAATAAACCCAATATTGATAGATGCGCCCATTTTATTGAGTTCATTACTTCCTAGTTCTGCATATTCTTTAGACTTTATATAAGCAGTTAAAGCTTCAGAATATTCGCCCATATCTGTTTTAATAATGCCTTTTAAATTGTATAAATCATAAAAAACATTATTATCATTTGTATTGTTTGCTAATGCTAAAGCTTTTTCTACATCTTGTAGTGCAGACTCATTTTTAGAAAGGTATGACTTAGTATCTGCCAATCTGTATAGCGAATAGATAATATTAGTTGTATTTTGTTCTTTTTCTGCAAGCACATATGCTGCTTTTGAATATAGAAGCGCATCTTCTAGATTTGATGATTCCATTGCAGTTCTATATGAGGTTGTTAACTTCTCAAAAGACTTCGTTGCCAATGAATCAGTTTGTGCAAATGCATTCGAAGCCATGAAGAAACAAAGCCATAATACATATATTTTGAAAATGGGAGAACAGGAACACTGCTTAAAATTCAACATATTGTAGTTTTGAAGTAAAAATTACAAGATAATTAATCTTTATACAATATGTATGAACTCTCTTTACATTGTTACTATGTTAACAGGTTAATTTTTAGTTCATAAAAAAAAAAGACACTGATTTGTAGTTAAATACGTAAAAGTGCATTTATAAGAAAAGAACACATACTACAATCATTTTAAAGAAAGTAAAATTAGAACTCTCGTGTTAGACAAGCATGTTTTTTAGTTTACGATTGAAAATAAGGAATTTTAGATAGTTATCAATTCGCGCAGAGCCTTTTGATTATTTTAAGTTTTCTAGAATAAAATCAACTGTCTTGTTTGTATTTTTATTTTCTCGATAAGAATCTGTTAAGTGTTTTGGCATCACAGCACAACCATTTTTTGCCAAGGATTCAATATTTTCTAGATAATCTAAAGATATTTTTCCTCGTAAAAGTACATTCATATCTTTTCCTGACTTATAATAATCGTATACTTTTTTTAATCCAGTGAGATATAGATAATCTTTAGTGAATCCGCCACCACGATGTGCTCGTACAGAAATATTGAATGCAGTTTCTCGGTCTAAATCATAAGTGTTGACGAACAATCTGAAGGTTTTAGAAAAGGAATATCCTTTTGCCAAACTATCTACCGCAATTACACGGTATGCGAGTTCTTTTAAGCGTTTTACCGTTAAGTTATTACTCATGTATTCTGAAAAAACAGCTAAACCTTCTTGTGTTTCTTCATAATTAGGAAAACCGTTTGAGAATATTTTTAGCGGATGCAACAATCCATTCATCGTAGTTACCATGTGTACGCCAATTTCATGATTGGTCAATATAGCAACTTCATTGTCTGAAAATGTGTGTTTTTTATTGATTACCAAAGTTTTGATATTATTCAACACCATAGCAATTGCGCTCATATCATTTGAAAACTTTATCTGATATGAAAAATCATATTGTTTAGAATATTCGCGAAATAATTGCTCTGTATCTTCTGGACTGTATTTTGGTAAAAATTGCGCATCATTATCATCTTCTTCGTCAAAGTGAAGAATAAATTTAGCATTTTCAACATCTTGCTCCGTTGGTGTACCAAACGAACGTAAACTATTATAGTAAAACTTGCGTTTTGTCCCTATAGTTTCTATACATTGAATTAAGCCAGAATACGCATAAATAATGTCTTCATACAATTCTCTTGTATAACCGTTTTCAATTTGTTCAATAGGTTGCTCAAAAAGTTCACGATGCAAACGAAAACGATCAAAATCTATTTCAGGATATGTAAAAACAGGATCTGTTAAATACTTTGATTTAAAGAACTTTTCCTTTTCCTCTTCTATATTTATGGGATTGACATAACTGAGCAGTTCGACTTTCTTTACCAGATCATCGATGTTTTTGTCTATTTCAAAAAGTACTTTACTCGCTACATGTATATCGTTCATTCGTACTGGATTCTTGCTTAACTATGTTTTGTATAAAAGTCATTAGCATGTTGCGGAACGAGCGTTTTTAAGGCTTTTTCTACAGCTGCAACTACTTCAGGAAACATGATTTGATTAATTTCGTCGCAATATATCTTTTTTACTTCGGTTGCCAAAACTAAAGTATTGCTAAAATGTTGTGTGATGTATTTTAAGAAATATCCATTTCCTTGAAAAGTGTCATTAATTTTTGATGTAGAAGCGATTCCGTTTGGCAACTTGATTTCAGACAACATTATACGCCAAGACTCTATCAACTCACCAAAACGCTCATTATCAACATTTCCTGTACCTAAATTAAAGGTTGGCACTTCTCTTTCCCAACGTTTCCAATTGTATGAATGCATATCGTATACAACACAAACACCAAATTTTTCTTCCAACTTAGAAATCAATGCATGTACCACTTTGTAAAAATTAGCATGTTTATCTAAGCTTTTCTGCTTCATTGCTTCAGGAAGCGGATTGTGCCACAATTGTTTTCCCCAAGCGTCTTCATAAATTGCACTTTCTGGCGCACGATTTAAATCGTATTCAAAACGTGAATCCATTCCGGCAATAACAATTGGATGCGTTTGAACCATTTCTTTGGTTGCAGGATCTTCCTCAAACCAACGATCGTATTCTGTATGTATACAATTCTCCCAAAGTTCACGTCGAAATTGATGTCCGTCATGTACTGCACCACAAGCATAGGGTACATATTTGTCAATTTTTATTGTAAAAGAATAATCAGCTGAAACTGCTTCAAACAGTTCTTCTTGCTCTATTTTAGATATGATTTGTCCAACAGTTAGTTTTTCCATATTTGTTCAACTTGGATTAGCGTATTTTTTGTTTTGATCTCCGTAAAGTGACAGCAGTTAGATAATTTTCATCTTCATAATTAATATCATAACTATAATCATACAAGCTAAAAAAATTATCCATGCGTTGCTTTTGAGATTTTACAACACTGTTTGTATTTGTATATTTGATATAAGGTGTGAATGCATACCCTATAAATCCTATTCCGAAGGCAATTCCAATTACACTTCCAGTAGAAATCCAGCCTGCTTCATATAAAACTTGCGTAAAATAAATATCGGCAAGAATAACCGAAACACCTATAATTGAAAATAAAATTAAGTGTCCGATTACTTTAGTTTTCTGATCTTGCAGGAATTTATATTCTAAATTTATTTTAGCTATTTCTTCTTTCGCATTTTCATCAAATGTGATTTTTGAGCATTTTCGTATGAAATCAGCTTTTTGTGACGTCAATCCACATAAATTGCCTTTTGCAAAGTCAAACTCTTTGTGTTCACAAAAACTACAATGTGCTGAAATTTCCATTCGTTATTCTTTTAAAATAGTTAGGTTTAAAAAATGAAACTACTTCTATCCTATTCGAAATATTTTCACTTTTTTTTCGACATCATAATCACCATGAGCTTCATTGCTAATTTCAATCGATATTTCATAATCTAATTTATAGATTTTTAAAAGTGCATCCAATTCTTCTTTTGCTTTTTTTGCAATTTTATAGTCTATAACATATGTATTTATGGGACCAACTGCAATTCCGAAAAGGCAAATTGAAAGAAATGCAATCACTAAAACACCTTTCTTTCCGCCTGTTTGTACTTCATGAGTAAATATAAAATAGTATAATGTAACAATCGCTATGTTGATCAAACTGTATAAAATAAAGTGACCAATTGTGTCTTTTTTCGTTTTAGTGACAAGTTTCAGTTTGGTATGAACGTCTACTATTTTAGCTTCCAATTGCTGTTCAGGTTTTATACTATTGCATTTTCCTGAAAAATTAGGCGCTTCATTGGTTATACCACAAATGGCTCCAATATCAAAATCATAAATTTTGTGATCACAAATTCCACAATGTGCTTTATTGTTCATAGTTATTTTTAAGAATTAGTGACAAGCTTGATACTTTTCTTAACATCAAATTCACCTTTTGCATCTCTTGTGACGCGAATATCAACTTTGTAATCTAAATTTTCTTGCTTAAGCAATTCGTGCAAGCCTTTTCGTTTTTCTTCGGCTGTAGCCAATTGATTTTTATAGTTTTGCAAAGGACGAATTCCTAAAGCTAATAAAACACTTCCTACAAAAATAGCGCCTGGAAATACAGGGAAATTTGTCCATTCAGCAGATTCTGCATAAAAGCCAAATACAAAACACGCAACAGCAATTACACCACAAATAGCAGCTTCTTTGAATATGCTATTCCGAATTAAAGCAAGCTTTTCAAGTTCTACATGTGCATCTAATAAATGTTCTTTGAGTGTTTCTATTTGCGTATTTTCAGCCATACAAGGTGTATATTTTAATATGCTATCAAATTAAATATTGCAGTTATGAGTAGAATTAATCCTGCTATTGACAGTGTAATAGTTATCATTCTTTCGTATTTTTTATCGGCTTCATGCTTTACAACAGTTGTTTTAGCTAATTGATCATGCCAACCTAAGCTTCCAAAAAAGGAAAATGCTTCAAATGGAATTCTTCTACACAACGTTCTTCCTATTATTTGTCCAAAACTTACATTTTCGTCTTTGTAGCTCACAACACTTGTATTCATCAAATACTTTCCTGGTGTCGTTTTTAAAATTCCTTCAAAGAAAACATAATAAAATGTACTTACCATAAAGTATAAGACAAACGTAGCTAAATGATCTCCAAATGTATATAGTGTATAGGAAATGAAACTAGGCATTACGAATATGTATTTTGAAAATATCAGAAAAATGAGAAAACCATCTATTACATAATGTACAAAACGTTGCCATTTAGTGGCTCTTTCTACCTTTAACAGGTTTGTATCGTCACTATTGTTTAAATAGATTTTAACGTAGTTTTCTTCTAATGGAATGCGTTTCTTTAGGAGATAACTCTTCTTTAAATACACATAACTCACAAATAAAACCACACTAAGTTTTACTATAAATAAAAGTAAAGCAGGCAAAGAGTAATATTTAAAAAAGTCCAAATTATTAACAAATATGTCTACACTCATTTGCATAATAAATTGAATTGCACCTAAAACGCTCGAAATAAACAATATAGAGAAACTAAAATCTAATAAACGATTTTCCTTGTGTTGACTTACTTTGTAGATAATTGCGCCTGTCAGAAATAACAGAATGTATAACGGATTTAACACCGATTTGTAATACAAACCACTTTCTCCAATAGTTAAAGTAAAGAACTCATTGTTGAAGAAGTTTAAATCTACTGTTACAAAATCAAGAACGTCTAGCATAATCCATACATAATCTGGCAGTTTGATAGTAAAAAAGCCAGTTACATCATAAAGTAGTGCTGTAATTGAAATGTATAATGCTATGTAAAAGATATGTTTGCAAACAAAATCTTGTAGTTTTTCTAGACGCATTGTTGATTGTTTTATTGGGTTAAACTTCCCCATTCTGTCCACGAACCATCATATACACAGTATTTTTCAAAACCTGCATTTGCTGCGGCTAATGCCAATACACATGCTGTAATTCCTGATCCGCAAGAAAATATAAACTGTGAATTTTGTGTATGAAATGATTCAAATATTGTTTTGAGTGCTGTTTTTGATTTGAATGTATGATGATTTAACACTTCGGTATACGGAAGATTTTTAGAATTTGGAATTTGTCCGCTACGCAAACCTGCTCTTGGCTCTGGAATTTCTCCTGTAAACCTTCCTGCCGATCGCGCATCTAAAATCACATTTTTATCATTTTGCAACTCTTGAAGCATTCCGTCGTAATTTCTAAAGAGTTGCAGATTATCTTTTGCTTGAAAATTTCCTATTTGTCCGTCGTATTCTCTTTTTACTTCTAATGGATGGTTTTCTACTTTCCAAACAGGCAATCCGCCATCTAACACCGCGATATTGTCAAAACCCATCGATTTAAACATATACCAAACTCTTGGTGACGCATAAATTCCAAGTTCGTCATATACAATAATAGCGCTATCTTGGTTGATGCCTAATTTTTGCGCTTCTTCCGTAAAAGTTTCTACAGAAACCATTGTGTTTGGAAACGGCGCATCAATCACACTAAAGACTTTTTTTATATCAAAAAAACGTGCATTGGGAATTTGCTGAGTTTCCGATGGAGCATTTGCATTGACTACTTTTGGAATGGTTCCGTTTAAAATAACAAGATTGGTTGCCTGAAGATGTTCTTGCAACCAATCTGTAGAAACTATTGAATTTGTTAATTGTATGTTTTTAAGCATCATCAACAGTTTTACGCAGTCGAACGCGTCTGTCAAATGCTTGTAATTTGTCTACTACTTTACTTTCTACAAAATCGATTACTTTTTCTTGCAAACGCACTTTGTATACTTTATTGATATATGTAATTCCTCCTGGAGACATTACATTAACTTCTACTAATTTTCCGCCAATTACATCAATACCAACAAAATACAATCCGTCATTCACTAATTTTGGACCAATTTGCTTACACAGGGCTTTTTCTGCTTTGGTGAGTGAATGTTTTTGTACACTTCCGCCAGCACTTACGTTAGATCTGTGATCATCGTTTCCAGGTACACGACGCATAGCGCCTATTGGTTCTCCATTTAAAAGTAATATTCGCACATCACCTTGATCGGCGCCTTCTATATAATCTTGAAGAATGACATAGTTTGTAGTTCCATCGCCACTAGCAATATAAAAATCTAGTAGAGATTTAATATTATTCATTGCCGATTTTTCTATCAAGATGACACCTGAACCTCCAAAACCATTTAAAGGTTTTAGAATCATCTTATCAGCTTTTGATTCTTTAATTTGTTGTACTAAATAATCTTTATTCTTTGATACATGTGTATTTGGAATGATATTACTGTGTGCATCACCAAAAGCCGCTGTGTATAACTTATTGTTTGCTTCACGCATTCCTTGTAGCGAATTCACAATAAACACGTCATCTTTTACAGAATCAAGGAAATTTAACATGATCGGATCCAATGGTGGATTTGCTCTCATGAATATCACATCAAAACCAGCTAAAGGCAACATTTCTTCTCGCAATACTGCTTTCCCATAAAATGATTTTAGCGTTGTGGGCACTTTGTCCATTCTACTAATTACCGTACAAAAGGCATTGGTTACACTATCTCTTATGGTTAAGTTTGAAGGTGTACACATGGCAACTCCATGTCCTCGCTTTACACATTCTTTGATTAACGCTAAACTTGTATCATTTTCTGGGTCAATATCCTCCCAAGGATACATTAAAAAACAGATATTCATTGAGGTTGATTTTTTGGTTGATTTTTGGTTGTATTAAATGTATATAAAATAGTTAGTTTTTATACTATGATTCAGATGGCTGGTAATTATCGTCCCAATTCTTTGGTTTAGGATCATGTAATTTACCTAAAGATTTTGCTACCAACATAGAAACGGTAGCATCTCCTGTAACATTTACCACAGTTCTACACATATCTAAAGGTCTGTCAATTGCAAATATTAACGCAAGTCCTATTGGCAATAAAGCCGGATCAAATCCTACAGATTCTAATACAATGACTAACATTACCATTCCTGCACTAGGCACTGCAGCACTTCCAATAGAAGCTAATAATGCTGTAAATACAATAATTAATTGAACTTCTATAGTAATAGCTTCTGGTGTGAGTACTTGCATGATAAATACAGCGGCTATGGCTTGATACAAACTTGTTCCATCCATATTTACAGTGGCTCCAACAGGCAATACAAATCCTGACACTTCTTTATCAACACCTACATGCTCTTCTACTCTTTCCATAGTTACTGGTAAAGTAGCTGCGCTTGAACTTGTTGAGAATGCTAATAATTGCGCCGGACTTATTTGTTTTAAGAACCACAATGGCGACTTTTTCCCGTAAAAACTAACGAGAACTAAGTAGAATACAATCATTAATATTAATCCTGCAACAACACATAATCCGTATGACAATAATTTCATTAGAATTTCAGGATCGTCAAAAGCAACGATTACATTCGCGAGAAGTGCAAATACAGCATATGGCGCAAAAAGCATAATTAAATCAACCATTTTCATGACGACTTCATTTAAGGAATCGAAGATATCAATCATTGGTTTGGCTTGTTTTTCCGGAATTAACAATAGACAGATTCCAACAAATAAAGCAAAGAATATTATTTGAAGCATTTTTGCTTCTCCTAGTGATTTAAATATGTTTTTTGGAAAAATATCAACCAATGCTTGTAATGGTCCTGCATCATTTTGTGCAGCTGCTTTGGTTAATTTGTCATTAACACCATCAGAACTTGCATATTTTTCCTTAATCTTTTCAATAGTTTCTTGCGGCATTCCAACACCTGGTTTTACCGTGTTTACAATTCCTAAACCAATAATAATGGCAACCAAAGTCGTTACTACATAAATAGCAATCGTACGCAATCCCATTTTTTTGATTTTGGCAATATCTTTTAAATCAGAAACACCTTTTATAAGAGAAGCGAGAATCAATGGAACTGCAATTAATTTTAGCAAATTGATAAAAATAGTTCCGAAAGGCTTGATCCAACGACTGATAAAGTACTCAGCACGTGTGGTTTTTACTTCTCTCGCGGCAATTTCTTTTATAGAAGTTACAACTTCACCATTTACAATTTGCTGTACAATTTCTTGAGAAGCAGGAATTTCTTTTAAAACTACTTTTTCACTTCCCCAAGAAGTAGATAATAGGATGAATGAGAATAAAATTCCCAAGACCATTCCTATTAATATTTTCCAATGTAATGCCATTTTTTTCATATGTGGGTTGTATTTCTGTTGTAGAGACTATCTTTTGTTTTGATTTGGGATAAATAAATTTGCGATTGGTTTCCTTAAAAGTATAATAATTATTCCAACTGTGAAATATATTAAATTGATTACCACTCTTTCCGTGAGTGACGAATATGTCATTCGCGCTAACGATCCATAATTAAAATAACTCATGAAAAACTCATAGATATTTCTAATTAGCATAGGAATTCTTCGGAATGCTAAGTACGCTCCAATGATGGCAAGCGCTATTTCAACGATATAATGACTTTGTGCTACCGAAAAGTCAAATCGTTCTGCTACAAATCCTTTATCTAATCGTAAAAAACTAACTATTTTATCTGCTTGAGACATCATCAGAAAAATGATTCCAAAGAATATCGCAATACAGATCGTAAAAATGAGTGTATTAGGACTTTGATTTTTGTTTGAATAATAAATTAATCGAGTTACCAACGAAATAATTCCTTCTATTAAAATATATACTGCAAATATTTTTATGACAGCTGTAAAGAAGTCTTTTACAATCATATTTTAATGGTTTTGTTGAGTAAATAATAATCTGCCAATACTAATGCTGCCATGGCTTCTACGATAGGAACAGCTCTTGGCACAACACACGGATCGTGACGCCCTTTTCCTTGCATTTCTACAATATTTCCATCTTTATTGATCGTATCTTGCTTTTGCATAATAGTCGCAACAGGCTTAAATGCTACATTGAAGTAGATATCCATTCCATTGCTAATTCCGCCTTGAATTCCTCCTGAAAGATTTGTTTGTGTAGTTCCGTCAGCTTTAAAAATGTCGTTATGTTCACTTCCTTTCATTTTTGCTCCTTCAAAACCACTTCCATATTCAAAACCTTTTACTGCATTTATGGATAACATTGCTTTTCCAAGTTCTGCATGCAACTTATCAAATACAGGTTCACCTAAGCCAATTGGTACATTTTGAATCACACACATAATGGTTCCGCCAATAGTATCTCCTTCTTTGCGAATTTCTCTAATTTTTTCTTCCATTTCAGCAGCTTTCGCTGGATCAGGACAACGCACAGGATTGCTTTCTGTTAAGGAAAAATCCAACTCATTATAAGGTTTATCTAAAGAAATTTCTCCAACAGAAGACACAAAAGCATTTATTTTTATGTTTGAAAGTAATTGTTTTGCAATTGCGCCAGCCACTACTCTACAGGCAGTTTCTCGCGCCGAACTTCTTCCGCCACCTCTGTAATCTCGATGTCCATATTTTTGGTCATACACATAGTCTGCATGTGATGGACGATAGGTTTCTTTTATATGTGAATAATCGTGTGATTTCTGATTGGTATTGTGAATGGCAAATCCAATAGGAACACCTGTTGTTTTTCCTTCAAAAATTCCTGAATAAAAAACAACAGAATCTGGTTCTTTACGCTGTGTCACAATTGCTGATTGCCCAGGTTTTCTACGATTCATTTCCTCCTGAATCATATCCATATCAAGTTCCAATCCTGCGGGACAACCATCTATTACTCCTCCGATTGCGGCTCCATGCGATTCTCCAAAAGTGGTCAATTTGAATAAAGATCCAAAAGTATTTCCTGCCATAGTATTTTTTTAACAAATGTAAATTTAAACTAACAGATTTAAAAACCCAACAAATGCTTAAAATTAACTTAACATTTAGTGGTTTCAATTGATAAATTATTAACATTCAAACAACTAAGCTTAACGGTAGTTTTTCATATTTTCCTACAACTTGTTATTTATTTGCAGTGTTGAAAAGTAATTCATGAAAAAGCGAAAAATAGATCTTGTTGTGATATCTGATGTTCATCTCGGAACATACGGTTGTCATGCCAATGAATTATTAGCGTATTTGAATAGTATTGATCCGAAGAAAATTATCTTAAACGGTGATATTATTGATATTTGGCAATTTAGAAAACGTTATTTTCCAAAACCACACTTACAAATCATTAAAAAGCTGATTGACTTTTCAACTAAAGGTGTTGAGGTTATTTATATTACAGGAAATCATGATGAAGCTTTACGACGTTTCTCTGACACCAAATTGGGTAACTTTTCATTGGTTGATAAACTTGTTTTAGAACTCAATGGTGAAAAAGCCTGGTTTTTTCATGGCGATGTATTTGATGCTTCTATTCAAAATGCCAAATGGATTGCAAAACTTGGAGGTTGGGGCTATGATGTATTAATACGACTGAATCGTGTTATAAATTGGATACTATTAAAATTTGGACGTGAAAAGTATTCACTTTCTAAAAAAATTAAAAATAGTGTCAAAAAAGCAGTCAAATATATCAATGATTTTGAGGAAGTTGCTGCCGATTTAGCTATTGATAATGATTACGGCTATGTTATTTGTGGACATATTCATCAGCCAAAAATGGAGAAAAAAACTACGAGAAAAGGTTCTTGTATTTATTTAAATTCTGGAGATTGGGTAGAAAATTTAACCGCTTTAGAATATCATAAAAATAGATGGAAATTGTATCGTCATAATGAAGATCGCTTGACAGCATTTTATGCAGACGAAGAACTTAAATCTATGGACTACAAAGACTTATTAGCAGCCATCACAATCGTAAAGAGTCCGAAAAAATAATTCTTCATTATATATTTTTCAAAATAACATGCTCAAATACATTTTGAGTGTTATATTTATCTTTTTAAAATCGATCTCATGAAAAATATTGTTACCATACTTGGAGTTTGCTTGTTGTTAATATTCACTTCTTGCGGAAATGACGACGATACAACTCCAACCGAAGGAGAACAGCTTGAAACACCTGTTTTACCTGTAAATTACTTCCCAGCAGCTTTAAACAATTACTGGAATTACAATGTGACTATGAACAGTGACATGACAAATCCTACGACAGCTACAGATTCTCTTTATGTAGCTTCTATAAATGGAGACTCATTTATGCTTGATGTGAATACAAATAATATTGCCAACGGAACCATGAGTAATTTGCTGGCAAACGGAACGCTTACCGAACAAGGAAGCGGCGCGCTTACATTAAATAGCAGCATTGAGTTACCGATTGATTTTATTGGAGATGGAATTAATTTTGAAGGTGCTGTTTTATACAACACTAGTGTTCCTGATAACACAGTTCTTTTTAGCTTATCTGATATGTTTACTCAAGATGTGCAAGGTTTTCCAATTACGATTACTTATACTTTGAGTACTGAAAAAGTAGAACGTTTGCCTAGTTTCACTGTAAATAACGAAACATTTAATGATGTTGAAGTAGTCGATTTTACACTTGAATTAAGCGTGAGTACTTCTGTTGATATTTTAGGAAATCCAACGACATTCTCTATTCTCGATCCGCAAGATGTAATGACCATTCGCAGTCACTACGGACCAAATATTGGTTTATTAAAAGCTGATTCTCAAATAAGTTTTAGCTTAAATCCAACAACTATTGCACTTTTAGAAACATTGAATGTAGATTTAAATATTCCTACGTCAAGTACAGCTACGAATGTAGAAGAGTTGACTTCGTATATGATTAATTAGATTTCTTGGATTGGTTAGATTGTTAGATTGTTAGATTGTTAGATTGTTAGATTGTTAGATTGTTAGATTGTTAGATTGTTAGATTGTTAGAATATTGCCTTTTTTTACATAAAAACAAAGCAAATCTAAATCAATGGTTTTCTTAGAATAGTTATTGGATGTAAGGCGTATTTTTGTTTTCCATCTTTGATTTGATGACGACAGTTCGTACCATTTGCAGCAAGTGTAGTATTGGTTTTTGCTACTCTTACCGCAGGAAACAAAGATTGTTCGCAAATATTTATACTTACTTCATAAGTCAACTTAACTTCTTCTGAATTTTGACAGAAATATGTGATGTCTGTTTTAAACCGAAAATAATTATTAATTTGCATCTGATTAATAGTTGCATAATTAAAACTGCGTGTAATTTACTCTACATCCCCATGAAAAGTTCAAAAAAGAAAGGCTTTAAGCAATATATATTGGTTTCATTAGGAGAACTTGTGTTGATCATTGCCGGTATTCTCATCGCCATGAATATCAATAATTGGAATGAGAACCGCATAGCGCTAACAAAGGCTAATTTATACATTGACAAAGTAAAAAAAGATTTGACAATTGATACTACCTATTTTCATTATGCAATTGAACGAATTGATTTAAAGTTAGATTACAAGAAAAGCTTATTCAATCAAGATAGTATTGCTAAATTTTCGACTAGTGGCCTACAAGCCATTGTTACTTCAGGCACCAATAACATTTATATAAATGATGGCGCGTACAAAAAAATAATAGAATCTGGTATTGTAACTTTACCTGAAAAGGAATTTTTATTTGAAAAATTCAACTCATATTATGTTGTTTTTAATAATTACTTGAAAGAGTTAAATAAGTGGGAAGAAAAATCTGCTCAAAAAGATCAAGACTTCTGGATATATCAAAATCATTATGAATTGGCATATATTGATGTTACCAAATCCATATTAGACAGTGTAGAAAATCGTAAAAACTTTATAAAAGTTATGACTTCTATGGAAGGCAAAAATTACAACAACATGGCTATTTTAAGAGAACAACGTATGAAAGAGATTTATACTAGAGCCAGAGATCGTGCAAAAAAATTAATGAAACAAATTGATTCTATTCAGAATTAAAATATTACAACAACGCACGTCTTAAAATAGTAATTGGATGTAAGGCTTCTTTTTGTGTTCCATCTTTGATTTGATGACGACAGCTCGTACCATTTGCCGCAATTGTAGTATTGATTTCTGCTGCTCTTACTGCAGGAAACAAAGATTGTTCACCAATATTCATACTTACTTCGTAATGCTCTTTCTCATAACCAAAAGAACCTGCCATTCCGCAGCAACCAGAAGCAATAATTGTTGGTTTGTAGTTTTTTGGAAGATTTAAAACATCATACGTACATTTCTGATTTGACAACGATTTTTGGTAGCAATGCACATGAATTTTGATCGCTTTTGCGTCTTCGGTAAATGCTTCCGAAGTGATTTCACCAGCTTGTATCTCTGCTGCTAAGAATTCTTCTAATAGAAATACATATTTTGCAATCTTTTTTGCAGCTTCTTTGTCGTTTGCTAAACGAGTATATTCATCGCGAAATGTTAAGATCGCAGAAGGTTCTATTCCTACTAAAACAGTATTTTCATTCAGCAGATCTTTGAAGATATTTACGTTCTCATTAGCTACTTTTTTTGCTTCCGTTAAGAAACCTTTAGAAATAAATGTTCGTCCGCTTTCTGCATGCGAAATGTATTTGATTTCATAACCTAATTTTGACAAAACTATCAAAGCATCGTGTCCGATTTCAGATTCCAAATAATTGGTAAATTCGTCACTAAAAACATATACCTTTTTAGTTTTAAAAATATTTTTATTTAGTTGTTTTATTGATTTTTGAATAATTTTATTTAAAGTTTTACTTGAATTCAAAGGTAATGTGCGTTCTTGTGCAACTCCTAACTTATTTTTTATTATTTTAGACGTAAAACTATTTCTTTTTACAAAATTAGAAAGTCCTGAAAATTTACTTGCCAATCGGTTCGATTTTGTCGAAAATGCAAACGCTTTATCTCTTGATGTTGGCGGATTTGATTTGTAATATTGATGTAGAAATTCAGCTTTTAAAGCAGCAACATCTACATTACTCGGACATTCGCTCGCGCAAGCTTTACAGCTTAGACACAAATCAAAAACCTCCTTTAATTCTGCGTGATCAAATTTATTTTCTTTATCAGATACTGTCAAGAACTCACGTAACGCATTTGCGCGTGCTCTCGTAGTATCTTTTTCATTGGTGGTAGCTCTGTAACTTGGACACATTGTTCCTGAGAAAGAAGCTGGTTTTCTACAATCTCCCGAACCATTACATTTTTCCGCAGCTCGTAAAATTCCTTGACTGTCTGAAAAATCAAATAACGTTTCTATTTCAGGTTCTTTACGATCAATTTCATAGCGTAAAGAGGTATCCATCTTGGCTGCGTCAACTATTTTTCCTGGATTGAAGATATTATTTGGATCAAAAACAGCTTTTACTTCTTTTAATAATTCGTAGTTCTTCTCTCCTATCATAATCGGAATGAATTCCGCTCGTACAATTCCATCACCATGCTCGCCACTAAATGAACCTTTGTATTTCTTAACCAATTTAGCGACATCACGTGTTATTTTTCGAAATAACACTACATCTTCTTTCTTTTTTAAGTTTAAAATTGGGCGTAAATGCAATTCTCCAGCGCCTGCATGTGCATAATAAACAGCTTGTTGTTGGTAATTTTCCATCAACTGAGAGAATTCTGTAATGTATTTTGATAAATCTTCCAATGCAACCGCCGTATCTTCAATACAAGCCACTGCTTTTTTGTCTCCAATGATATTTCCTAGTAAGCCTAAACCTGCTTTTCGCAATTCCATAGCTTTCCCTATTTCATCACCTTTTAATACTGGAAAATGATAGCTTTTTGCTTCGTTTTCTAAAGATACAATTAGGTTATTGGTTTGATTTGCTAAATCTTCGGCTGTATCAGAGCGTAATTCTAGTAATAAAATTGCTTGCGGATCGCCTTTAACGAAAAATCTGTTTTTGGCTTGCGCCAGATTTGACTTTGTGCAATCTAAGATGATCTTGTCCATCATCTCACACGTATACAAGTTATGCTGCATTGTGCGTGAAACAGATTGCAAACAATCTTCAATACTATGATAATGAGCTGCAACCACACAACTTTCGGTTGGCGGAAGTTCGTCTAGTTGTAAGGTAATTTTAGTCGTAAAAGCCAACGTTCCTTCACTTCCAGAAAGCAATTTGCACATATTGAAAGTTTCTCCAGTTGAAGAAAATGGTTTCGCTCTTAACAATTCATCAATAGCATATCCTGTATTACGTCTGTGTATTTCTGCTTTGGGAAATTCAATATGTATTCTCGCTTGGTTATTTTTGTCTGAAAGCATCTCATACACTTTTTGATAAATGTTCCCTTCAAGTGTATTTAGATTTCTTTTTTGATGAAATGCTGAAGTAGTTATTTCTCCAAAAGTCACTTCACTTCCATCGGAAAGTAATACTTCCATAGACAATACTTTGTCGCGCGTTACGCCATATTGAATTGAAGTTGTTCCTGAAGAGTTATTCCCTACCATTCCGCCAATCATGCAACGATTAGACGTTGATGTATTTGGTCCGAAGAATAAGTTTGATGCTTTCAAATAAGTGTTTAATTCATCACGAACAACACCTGGTTGCACAGTAACAGTTTTTGCTTCTTTATCTACCGAAAGGATTTCTGTAAAATATTTAGACACATCAACCACAATTCCCTCTCCAACACACTGTCCTGCTAAGGAAGTTCCTGCTGTTCTTGGTATTAGTGAAGTTTTATGTGTAGTAGCAAAATGTATTAACGCTTTTAAATCTTCTATATTTTTTGGGTATGCAACAGCCAACGGAAGTTTACGATAAACAGAAGCATCTGTAGCATATAAAATTCTATGCAAATCATCATAAAAGATTGTCCCTGAAAAAGATTTTTTCAACTGTTCCAATTTCGTCTTCATACCAACGCTATTACTCTTTTGTATAATTTTTTCAGCAATATAAACTTAATTTTTTAGTTATAAATAAGAAACAAGTATCGTATCACAATAAGATATTAACATGTGAAATTAATTAGAAGCATCTCAGTGCTACAACTGGCATAATTGTTGGATAACTCTGCTAATATTATTAAAAACTTAAACTTTAAAGACATGAAAAAGCTAGTAATTTTAAGCATTTTATTTTTTGGATATATGGCATCTGCGCAACAGATTTCAGATAATGCCATCGGATTACGAATTGGAGGAAATAATGGTTTTGGTACAGAAATCTCATATCAAAGAGCATTATGGGATAATAATAGATTGGAATTAGATTTGGGATGGAAAGATAACGACGAGTACGATGCGTATAAAATTACAGGATTGTACCAATGGGTTTGGAATATTGACGGCGGATTTAATTGGTATGCTGGTGCTGGTGGCGGAGTTGGAAGCTGGAATAGTAATAGAGGTCGTACCAACGATGGAGTATATGCCTTTTTTGCTGGTGATGTTGGTATAGAATATAGTTTTGATTTTCCGCTGCAACTTTCACTTGATGTTCGCCCTGAAATAGGCTTTGACAATGGTTTCAATGACGATTTAAGTATGGATTTAGCGCTTGGCGTGCGTTATCAATTCTAATTTTACTAGGGTAATTCTTCACGTTTGGTTAAATTTGCGCGTTTAACTATTTAAATTATCAAATAAAAATGTATTCAAACGTGAAGAAAGTATTTTTAATCGCATGTCTTTCCTGTATTTTCCTTTTTACTTCTTGTAATGGAGATTCACAAAGTTCTGCTAATGGTTATACCATAGAAACTACTATTGATGGAATTCCTGATGGTGTTCGTGCATTTTTAAAAGTGACTAATGAAAAAGGTGTTCCTAAGCCAAAAGATACTGCTATTGTTCAAAATGGTCGTTTTGTTTTTACAGGGAAAGCTGAATTTCCTGAATTAGGTCTTATTTATGTGAATGGCGCACAAGGAAATATTAGTTTGTTGATAGAAAATGCTGAAGTAAAAATTGAAGCTTACAGAGATAGTTTATCGAAATCGAAAGTTTCTGGAGGAAAACACAATCAAGAATATTTAGCCTTTATTGAAGAATCAAAAGTATTAGCAACAACAATTCAAGATGCAAGAGATCGTTATGGTAATGCGGTAAAAGAAAGAGATTCTGTTTCATATAATAGCATACGAAAAGAAATTTCAAACTTAGAAAAACAAGGAATTCAATTTCAAGAAGATTATGTGATAGCACATCCAAAATCGTATGTATCTATCATGTTGGTAAGCCGTTTGCTAAGAAGTAAACTGACAACAGCTCCAAAAGCAAAAGTTTTTTATGATATGTTGCCTGCTGACATGAAAAAAACTAGAGTTGCAGAAGATTTATTTATCAAAATAACAGAAATGATCAGAGCTTCTGTAGGAACAAAAGCAGAGAACTTTTCTGCTCCTGATCCAGAAGGAAATAAAATTTCTTTGAATGATATTAAAGGAAAAGTAACGGTTGTTGATTTCTGGGCAGCTTGGTGTGGCCCTTGTCGTAAAGAGAATCCAAATGTGGTGAAAATTTATGAAAAGTACCATAAAGACGGATTGGAAATCATTGGTGTTTCTTTAGATGGACGCCCAAATCAAAAAAATGCAAAACAAGATTGGTTACGCGCTATTGAACAAGATGGATTGCCTTGGCATCAAGTTTCAAATTTAGATGGTTTTAGAGATGCCATTGCTCGTACATATAATATACGTTCTATTCCTGCTACTTTTATAATAGATGAAGAAGGAACTATTGTTGCGAAAAACTTACGCGGTGCAAAACTTGAAGAAAAAATTAAAGAGTTACTCGGGAAGTAGTTTCTTCAATTTGTGAATTTGTGAAGAATTTAATTTGAAATTTCTCAATTCTCAGCGCCAAATTTAAAATTTGACATTTATAATTCAACATTTCAAAAACTGATTTTCAATAAGTTAGTTTTTTATCGAAAAAAACGTATATTTTTTATTTGCATGGTTCAAAAACAATAGTATATTTGCAACCGATTTTATAACAAATATCGTTGGGGAGATACTCAAGCGGCCAACGAGGGCAGACTGTAAATCTGCTGACTATGTCTTCGCAGGTTCGAATCCTGCTCTCCCCACTTTAACTCGAAAAGTCTACACGAAAGTGTGGACTTTTTGCTTTTTAAAACGTTTTGACAACTTGTTTCAAATAAGTTTAAAAAAGTAAAAATGCGTAGCTGCTACTGCAGCACCACTTTTCATTTTCAGGAAGTAGTGAGTAGGATATTTAATTCTGTGATCTCCCCACAAAACAAAAAAACCGATCTAAAATTAGATCGGTTTTTTTTATCACTTTTTATCTTCTATTTAAAACACATATCCTGTGTTCAAAAAAAAATATTCTTAAATCTTCCCCATTTTTATCATTACAAATAATATAATAATAGGAACTGCCATTGCAACTACAATCCAAGTGTCTTGAAATAGTATTTCTTTACGCAATGCCAATGTAATTATAAAACCTGCTACAGCGCCTCCAAAATGAGCATCGTGTCCTATGTTCCCTGTTCGCTTTTTCATTCCATAGATAGAGAACAATAAATATCCAATAGCAAATAAATACCCAGGAATTATAAAGTTAATCATCATATTAGGCTGTAATAGTATTGCAGAGAACAATATTCCAGAAACTGCTCCACTAGCTCCTAGCGCGCTGTAATGATATTCTTCTTTATGAAAGAAAAAGGACAGTAAACTTCCCAATAATAAACTTCCTAGGTAAATTAATAGAAAGTTCGTTGGCCCTAGGTAAGCAATAACAATAGGCGCAAAGAAAAATAAGGTAATCATATTAAAGGCCAAATGCTGCATATCTGCATGTAAAAAACCAGAAGTAATCATACGCAAATGCTCACCTCTGTGAATAGCGCCAATATTGAAGATATATTTACTTCGAAATGCGTAATCTTCAAACCCTTTGAGAGATACTAAAACGTTTGCCACAATTACACCAATAGTTACCAGATCCAAATTCATATTGAAATAGCCTTTATTAAGTGTCAAATATAGCTATATTTGTCAAAATTTGGCACACATATGCAGCTTATCGCGTTCATACTTATATATCCAATTCTTTGGTTGATTTCTATTCTTCCATTTCGTTTGCTATATCTTTTCTCTGATTTTTGCTATGTACTTGTATATCATGTTATCGGATATAGAAAAAAAGTGGTTCGTGGAAACCTAGAATTAGTTTTTCCTGAGAAAACAGCCGCAGAACGCTTAAAGATAGAAAAGAAATATTACCACCATTTGTGCGATATGTTTTTGGAAATGATAAAATCATTAACCATTTCAGACGCTTCATTGCGTAAACGATTTGTATTTCCAAATATTGAAGTACTGAATGAATATGAAAAACAAGGTCAGAGTATTATTTTAATTTCTGGACATTATGCCAATTGGGAATGGATGAATATTGTAAAAGAATATGTTTCCTTACACGGATATGGGATTTATAAAAGATTAACGAATAAGTATTTTGATAGATTGGTTCGTAAGATACGTGAGAAACGAAATTCTACTTTAATTACCACAAAAGAGACGTTTAAAACGATCAAAAAGAATGAAGATGTAGGAAAGCTTGGTATTTATTATATGGTAAGCGATCAATCGCCAAAACCTTTACCAAATTATTATTGGACAGAGTTTATGAATATTACAGTTCCATGTTTTAATGGTTCTGAAGTATTAGCACGTAAAGCAGACATGCCATTTATTTATTTTAAGATTGAAAAGATAAAGCGCGGACATTATCAAGGAACATTTATTCCATTGACACCAAATGGTATTAAAAATTATCCTGTAAACGAACCTACTGAGCTTTTTTATAGAGAATTAGAAAAACAAATACGTGAAGTTCCTGAATATTATTATTGGGTTCACAAACGTTGGAAACACAGAGATAAGGTTCCCGAAAAATATCAAAAGAAAAGTAATTAAATAGTGATTTACGATGAAAGCTTCTGAAGTAATTTTTAGTGAAAATGAAATTGTAATCATTGGCGCGCAGTCTCCAAAAACTGTACGTTTTGCACTTACTGTTTTACTAATACTTTTTTTAATTGCTCCAATTGTTATTGCTTCGCTTAATGTTACACTTGGCGACGGTCTTAATATAGGTTTAGTTCCTATTTCACTTGTGCTTTGGGCAGCTGCTTACTTTTTTATGAAATCTATTTTATGGAATACATATGGAAGAGAAACTATTACACTCAATCCAGAATCTATAGCTTATACTGCAGATTATAAGTATTTTAAAACATCTAGAACAATTACTCCTGATGATTTAGAGTTTACTCATATTGAAATGGAAGAAGACACTAAAACTTTTATTATTGCTGATTTAACAGGTGAACTCATCGAAAATGTTTTACCTGTTTCAAAACATCACATGCGAAAATTAGAAAATCACATCAAAGAGTATTACTTCAGAGTAACTTAGTTTATACAACTCTGCCTTCTTTGGCTGCTTTACTGTCTAAAGAAGTTCCTATGGCAAGTCCTACTGCTAATCCAATAGGTAAACCTAAAGCTATATTTCCAAAAGCTGCGCCCCATGGCATTCCAAGAGCCATTCCTATAGGCATCCACATACTCATATAATATCCTTTGGTAACTAATTTATGTTTTATTGTTGCAGAATTTTTGATTTTACTTTTCTTTTTTAAGAAATCACGACGAACCTCTTTGTTTTCAAACGCTTCTTTTGTTGGGATTGAAGCTACAAGTTCGTCCATTTGTTTTTGAAATACAATCAATGATTCTGTAGTAGCAGCATGTGTCGCCATTTTTTCTAACAAGCGTTTCAAATAATCAGTTTCCACTTTTTTATGCAGAGCTTCGTCAAATGAAGCAGTTTTTTGATCAATAGTAAGAAGAGTTGTTTCTTTCCAAAGCGTATATGTGGTTTCCATAATTGGTCTGTAAATTGTATTGTTCGGTATATTGGTAGTGTGTTTTTAGTTTTTGTTACATTTCGACTATGCTCAATGTGAACAAATATAACTTTTATAGGCTTTCTGCAAAATAGCGTTTGAGGAGTGCAAAAATAAAAAAAGCCATCCAAACGGACGGCTTTCTTTATATTTTTAACAGTTTTTACAAATTAGCAATCACTGCAATTTCTTTCATAATACGTTGTGCCAAATCATCCGCTTCTTGTTGCGATTGTGCTTCCGTATAGATTCTAATAATTGGTTCTGTATTTGATTTACGTAAGTGTACCCAGTTTTCTGGAAAGTCGATCTTTACACCATCAATAGTAGTTACATCCTCGTTTGCATACTTCTCCTCCATCGCTTTTAAAATTCCATCTACGTCTAATGCAGGCGTTAATTGAATTTTATTTTTACTCATAAAGTAACTTGGGTAACTATCACGTAATTCGCGAACAGTCATTTTCTTTTCAGCTAAATGTGTTAAGAATAAGGCAACTCCAACTAAAGAATCACGTCCGTAATGAGAGTCTGGATATATGATACCTCCATTTCCTTCGCCACCAATAACTGCATTGGTATCTTTCATTTTGATTACTACATTTACTTCTCCTACTGCACTGGCTTGGTAGGTTCCGCCATGTTTTTCAGTAATATCACGTAAAGCTCTTGAAGAAGATAAATTAGAAACCGTATTTCCTTTTACTTTTCCTAATACATAATCCGCGCAAGCGACTAAGGTATATTCTTCTCCAAACATTTCTCCGTCATCACAAATAAATGCCAAACGATCTACATCTGGATCAACCACAACTCCAAAATCTGCTTTTTCTTTTACAACAAGCTCTGAAATATCTGTTAAATGCTCTTTTAACGGTTCTGGATTGTGTGGAAAATGTCCGTTTGGCTCACAATACAATTCGATCACCTCAACATTCAATGCATGTAATAATTTTGGAATTGCAATTCCTCCAGTAGAATTTACACCATCAACTACAACTTTAAAATTAGCTTTCTTGATCACTTCTGGATCTACTAACTCTAATTTTAATACTTCTTCAATGTGTTTGTCAATATACGTATCATTTGGTGTTACAGTACCTAAATCGTCTACCTCTGCAAAATCGAAAGCATCACTTTCTGCAATTTCTAAAATTTGCGCACCATCAGCACCATTTAAAAATTCTCCTTTATGATTTAATAATTTTAAAGCATTCCATTGCTTCGGGTTGTGACTTGCTGTTAAAATGATTCCTCCATCAGCTTTTTCTAAAGGAACAGCAACTTCTACTGTTGGTGTTGTTGATAATCCAAGATCAATTACATCTATTCCTAAACCTACTAATGTATTTACTACTAAACTCTGAATCATTGCTCCTGAAATTCGAGCATCTCTACCAATCACAACCGTAAGTTGTGACTTATTGTATTCTTTTTTCAACCAAGTTCCGTAAGCACTTGCAAATTTTACTGCATCAATTGGCGTTAAATTTTCACCAACATTTCCTCCAATAGTTCCACGAATCCCTGAAATTGATTTGATTAAAGTCATTCTTTTGTTTAATTAAAATTCAGGCAAATATAAAAGATATTGACGGATTTCATTCCCAAGAGATAATTATTAATGATTTCATAATTCTGTAAACGAATATTTATGTAAATTGGGAAGTGCGTTTTGCTATTTTTAGCTACGCCTAATTTAAAAGACTTTACGTGAATTTTTTAGCACATATTTACCTTTCTCACGACGATGACGAGATTAAGATTGGCAATTTTATTGCAGACAGTGTTCGAGGGAAAAAATACACAGAATACCCTACAAGGGTTCAACTTGGCATTTTATTGCATCGAAATATAGATACTTTTACGGACGCGCATCCTACGGTACGACTCAGCACAAAACGTTTACACAAAAATTACAGTCATTACAGCGGCGTTATTGTTGATATTTTATACGATCACTTTTTAGCCAAGAACTGGAAAAATTATTCAGCTATTCCTTTAGCGAATTATGTAGATGATTTTTACCATTTGTTGGAAGATAATTTTGAGATGCTTCCACTAAATGTACAACGCTTGCTTCCTCACATGATTCATGACAATTGGTTACTCAGTTATGCTTCTATTGAAGGTATCCAGAAGGTTTTAGAAGGCATGAATCGCAGAACACAAAATCGTTCCAAGATGAATTTAGCCGTCGTAGAACTTCAAGAGTTTTACGATGAATTTGAAGCTGAATTTACCTCTTTTTTTCATGAATTGATCGAATTTTCAAAACAGAAATTAAATGAATTACAACATGAATAGATTATTATTTTTCAGCCTTTGTTGCTTAACTTTATTTTCTTGTAAAGAAACTGAAAAACAAAAAGTTACAGGAGTTATTTCTGAAAACGCTATGGTTGTTTCTGCTCGCGAAGAAGTATCTGAAATAGGAAATTTAATTCTTAAAAAAGGTGGAAATGCTTTTGATGCTATGGCAGGAATGGAATTCGCTTTAGCGGTTGCATATCCGTATGCAGGAAGTTTAGGAGGCGGCGGATTTATGGTATATCGCTTGGAAGACGGTAGTGTTGGCGCATTAGACTACAGAGAAAAAGCTCCTTTGGCTGCTTCCAAAAATATGTATATCGATTCCATTACAGGAAACGTAATTCCTAATAAAAGCACACTTGGCGCCATGGCAGTTGGAATTCCTGGAAATGTTGCTGGAATTTTTGCTTCACATGAAAAATTTGGAAAATTACCAATGGAAGAGATTATTACACCAGTAATTGCTTTAGCTAAAAAAGGTGTGATTGTAACTGAAAAACAACAGGAACGTTTGGAAAAATATCGTAGTAAGTTTTTTAAAGTAAATGATTCTGATTTTCTATTTGGGAAACCATGGAAAGCAAAAGACACTATAAAACGTGTACAACTTGCAAAAACGTTAGCACGTATCAAAGAAAATGGTCGTGATGAATTTTACAAAGGTGAAACCGCACAAGCTTTAGTCAATTTTATGCAAAAATCTGGAGGCATCATGACACTGGAAGATTTAGCAAAATACGAAGTTAAATGGCGAACTCCTATCAGTTTTTCGTATGATGATTTACGCATAATTTCGATGTCGCCACCATCAAGTGGAGGAATTTGTTTGGCAGAAATTATGAAAGCGATTGAACCATACAACTTAGATGAATTAGGTCATAATACCACAAAAGCAATTCAATTGATTACAGAAGCAGAACGTAGAGCTTATGCTGATCGTAGTTATTTTTTGGGCGATCCTGATTTTGTACAGATTCCGATAGAAACCTTAATCAGTGAAACGTATGTAAAGCAACGAATGCATTCTTTTTCTTTTGAGAAAGCAACTCCTTCCGCAGAAGTTTCTCATGGAAATATTGAAATTGTAGAAAGTGATGAAACTACACACTACTCTATTGTAGATCAGTTTGGAAATTCAGTTTCTGTAACAACTACGATAAATGGTGCTTATGGTTCTAAGTTGTTTTGTGAGGAATTAGGTTTCTTTTTGAATAATGAAATGGACGATTTTAGCGCAAAACCTGGCGAGCCTAATATGTTTGGATTGATTGGCGCTGAAGCGAATAGTATTGCTCCAGAAAAACGCATGCTAAGTTCTATGACGCCTACGATTGTGGAAAAAAATGGCGAGCTATTTATGGTGGTTGGAACGCCTGGTGGATCTACGATTATTACATCTGTATTACAGACTATTTTGAATGTACATGAATACGATATGGGCATGCAAGAAGCGATTAATCAGCCACGTTTTCATCATCAATGGTTGCCAGATACGGTAAAGATGGAACCAGATGGTTTTAGCGATCAGATACAAGCCGAACTTACGAAACTTGGTTATACTATTGATGCTACAAACAGTCCTGTTATCGGTAAAGTTGAAGGTGTTTTGGTACTGCCTGACGGAAAACTAGAAGGTGGCGCAGATCCACGTGGAGATGATAAAGCCGTTGGGTTTTAAACTTATTTAGACACTTTTAGATTCTTGTAATACGATTATAATAATGAAGTTAGTTTATGATTTCCTATTCATCGCGGGAATAATCTTTGGATGTATTTACATATACATACTATGTAAATCTAAAGACAAAGCATTGCATAAATTAATCTTAATTGCTTTTTTTGGACTCTTAGTATTTACCATCTTAGAATCCTATGCTTCTATACACAAGATCCATTTTTTACTTCGCGTCAGTTTTTTACCAATACAAGGAGTTAAACTCATCTTAGCGCCTTTATTGCTCTTATACATTCAATCTTTATTTTTAGAGGATAAAAAAGTACTAAAAAGCTTAAAAATACACATAGTTCCTTATCTCGTATTTGTTTTGTTTGTCTCTTTACCGTATTTGATAGGATTTATGTCTCAAAAATATTTTGTTGATTACCAAATATTAATTCACAAGTATTTGCCCATCAAACGTTTCATACTAAATTGTTATTTTCTTCTCTACTTATATATTTCCTTCCATACTTTTTATAAATTTAAAAAAGTACTGAAATGTAATTACTCACATATTGAACATAATAATTTCATTTGGGTTCGGTATTTATTAATAGCTTCACTGATTGTTATTGTAGCCGATTTATTGTTTGTAGTATATCAATTATTGTTTGGATTCTTGCCTTGGAGAACTCAGAGTGTTACGATATTGTTCGCTTCATTTGCTGTTTTGTATGCTGCTTATTATGGAATTAAACAATCTAAAGTATTGATTCCTTATTTTTTGATAGAAGATACAACTATAAATAGCACTAAAAAAGAACATATAACAAAACAGCAACAAGAAGAATTTAGTACATTAGAACAACTGTTAATTCAATGTATGCTTCAAGAAAAACCCTATTTAGACGAAGAGTTAACTTTACATAAATTAGCTTCTGCAATGGGTATTACAGATAAAAAACTATCCAAACTTCTGAATCAACACATAGAGATTTCATTTTATAAATTTGTAAACTCGTATCGTATAGAAGAGTTTAAAAAGTTAGTTTGTTCAGCTTCACACGCAGGATATACTATAGAAGGAATTGCGTACGAAGCTGGTTTTAAATCTAAAGCTAGTTTTTATCGTATTTTCAAAAATCAAACTGGCCAATCTCCGACAGATTTCAAAAATCAAGTATTGAAAGATCATTCTACAGATCGTAAATAATAGTATTTATTCTTTTCTGTACATATTGTAAAAAATATGCTGAAAAACCTTCTTTTTTTAGTCTCACTGGAAGCAATGAGACTGTAAACACTAGTATTAACCTTTCTTTTGCGGTATTAATATTAATTATTACTACACATAAAAAAATGAAAAAATCATTCATCAAAAAACTAATTATTACAATCACATCTGTACTCATTGTGAGTTTAGCTGTTGGCTATTTTTACATTAAATCAGAAATTAAACATCATCAAGGAGTCTACACAGAACAAGTAGATTTTTCTAAATTTAATGTTTCACAATCGTCCATAGCAATTACAAACGTCAATGTACTTTCTCAGGATTGTTCCGAAATGAAAGGCAGTCTTACCGTTCTTATTAAAGACGGAATCATTTTGGATGTCGGAAAAAACATTGAAATTACTTCAGCCTATAAAAAAATTGATGGTTCAGGGAAATTCTTAATTCCTGGTTTAATAGATGCACATACACATTTGCATAGAAGTAAAAACGATTTATTATTGTTTTTAGCAAATGGCGTTACTAGTATTGCTAATATGAATTCCAAACCAGATCAACTCTATTTAAAATGGCGAAAAGAAGCTAATGAAGGTGCACTAAGCCCTAGAATTTATATTGCAGCCGGCGGAATGAGTTCAAAGAAAGGTTTTATGGCTAAGATGAATACCATATTTGGCTCTCGTTATTACAATACAGAAGAAGAAGCACGACAAGCAATTCGAGAATTTAAAAAACTAGGATATGACGCTATAAAATCTTATGCTCCAAATAGAGAAGCTTATTATGCTATTATGGATGAAGCTCAAAAACAAGGCATTCCAGTAACTGGCCACTTGCCTTTAGATGTTGGATTGCAAGAATTTTATACCTCAGGACAATCTGCATTGGCACATGCCGAAGAAATTACTAAAAATACTTTTGAAGATTTTGGAGGACTCAATTATATATTTTACGATCGTATTGATGAATATATGCAGTACTTGGAGGAAAATGCTGACAAAATTGCTCAAAACTTAAAAAAGAATAATATCACTGTGTGCTCTACAGTACGATATATTGAAAATATTCACAAACAAGCTACTGATTTACCTAAGTTTCTCAAAGAAATTGAATTAGAATATGCAAATCCAGGTATTGTAGAAGGTTCTCACTTTGCAAAAGGATGGCTTCCAGGAAGTAATAAATTTGAAAGTCCTGGCTCCACAACCGAAAATAAAAATGAAACCGCTGATTTATATTGGTCAAATTATGTAAAAGCCATACATATCATGACAAAAGCTTTAGTAGATAATGATGTAAAGCTTACCTCTGGAGCAGATACAAATGGATTTTGTACTGTCTCTGGTTTTTCATTGCACGATCAATTAGCTTCTTTAGAGGAAATAGGACTCACAATAACTCAAGTCCTTCGAACATCTACCATAACCGCAGCACAATGGATGCAACACAATACTGGAGTTATTGAAAAAGGTTTCGCTGCTGATTTGGTATTATTAGATAAAAATCCACTAGAAGACATTGATAACACTAGAACCATTCAAGCAGTAATTACCAATGGTAAATATTTAGATCGTACTACATTAGATAATATGTTGTTAGCTGTAAAAGAAGCCAATGCAAGAAGCAGAAATATATCTATTAATGCGTATTTGAATTAGTCAACTACTATAGAGCAAACTCATGAGGGATTTAGAGGTAATACTTAAAAACATTTCTACACAAGTATAAGAACATTTATACCTTGATGACCAAATAACATTGATTTGATTTTGATACTTTGAAGTTAAGCTAACATATGACATTAGTTTATCATTATTTGTATCAAAATCAATTTCAATTCAATTTTGTAGTATATCTTTTTCAATAATTCTATTGTGTATTATACCTTGAACGTGTTTAGAATTCTCCAATACCATTATTTTTTTTAGTGACGGAAATATTTTTATTGCCCGTTTCTTCATTTTATTTCCAGGAAATAATAGATCGTTTTCTGCTGCGAAAATCGTGATCGGTGTCTCTATATTTTTTGCTTTTTTAGTTTTAATAACTGGTACAGGACTAAAATCCATACGAAATGATTCAAACACTTTCGAAAGATACTTTACAGCAAATTGATCTTTTTCAGTAAAAAGCGCAGCTACCACTTTCTCTACATATTGTAGCTTTTTTGTACTCATGTATCGTTTCATAGGAATAAACACTTTAAACAAAGCTTTTAAAGGATTTCCATTCACTATATACGCAGGAGCTGCTAAAAACACTTCTTTAATAGTACGCTCACTAAATTCAAGTGTTTTTAAAATAACCAATCCGCCAAATGAAAAACCTGCCATAGTCACGTTGCTGATATTAAGTGCTTCAATAATTTCATACATCCATTTTCCATATGAATCATCTTTCATACTCATTTTGGTTTCAGCACTTTTATTAGGCTGTGCTAATACATCAATTGCATACACTTTATATGATTTACACAAATTAGGATACGCTTCAAGCGCTACTGGTGCGCATCCGTTAGATCCATGAATAAGCAGTAATGGAGGATTTGAAGAATCTCCAGTGACTATAATATTGGTTGCGCCAAAACTTGTATTTACACAGGTATAGTCATATTGAATTTGCAAACTTTCTAGTTTTTGTTCGTAAAGATTTAAAATTTCCTTTTTTCCTTGTACTGTTTTGTATAGAGATTCCATGTATGATTATTTTCTAAGGTCAGTATTTATGTATCATGTATGCTTTTTAATAGCATCGAATTTTAATCTCGATTATCGAGTAAAAATTTCATACAAACTAAAATGATTATTATATTAGGACAAATTTACTAAAACAATCAAATTAGGACAAATTTACTAATGAGTAAAACAAAAGAAAAAATACTGTCAATTTCCAGAATGTTATTTAATACACATGGATACAGTAATGTTACGATTAGAATGATTGCTATAGAAGCAAAAATGAGTTCTGGGAATTTAAATTATCATTTTAAGAAAAGAGACGATATTTTAGAAGCTCTCTATTTTGAAATGGTTGCTGTTTTTGATCGTAGAATTAAGCAATTAAATACTACAGAGATTACGCTAGAAACTGTAAAAGAACAAATCGTATCTGGATTGCAAAGAATGATTGATTATCGTTTCTTTTGGACTGATTTATATAATTTACTAAAGTTAAATACTAAGATAAAGAGTCACTTTTTGAATGCACATAAGGAAAGAACTAAAGGATATCATTATTTATTTGAAATTTTGATAGGAAAAAAAATACTAAATGATTTCGCTTTTGATAGAGAAAGTAGCTTTTTAATTGAAAGAATGATTAATTATAGTAATACTTGGCTATATAATTCTTTTGTGTATGAAATTGAAATTAATGATGACGATATTATACAGTATGCTCAGAATTTGATGGGAATATTATATCCATATTTTACAGATTTAGGCAAAAAACAATACAAAGAATTATTTCCAAAGCTTTTTGTGTAACCATGTTATTTTTTAATCGCTTTTAACTTTGTTTTCTTTATAACACATATTTTTATACTACTTTCAAAGAATGGAATTCATTACACAATTACAAACAGCTTTTGAAGCTAATGCAAATGCTGATAATCAACAGCAAATGCAAGTATATATGCGAAATTTATTTCATTTCCATGGAATTAAAGCGCCTTTACGGAAACAATTAACGAAAGAATTGGTTGTAGCACATAAGTCGTTTCTACAAGAAAACATTCGCGATGTGGTGAATAAACTTTATAAGCTACCTCAACGTGAATACCATTATACTGCGATGGAATTGTACCAAAAGTTTTTAAATAAAAAGTATAATTTAGAAGATGGACGTTTCTTTACACGTATGATTACTACGCATTCTTGGTGGGACAGCGTTGATTTTTTGGCAAAACACGTCTTTGGTAAATATTTATTGCAGTTTCCTGAGCAAAAACGCAAGATGCTCGATTATTATTCTGCTAATGACAATATGTGGCTGAATCGCTCTGCAATTTTGTATCAATTGAGCTATAAAAACGAAACTGATGAAGTAGAGTTGTTCAAACAGTGTACACTTCATAAAGATTCAGAAGAGTTCTTCATTCAAAAAGCCATTGGTTGGGCATTACGTGAATACGGGAAAGTTCAGCCCAAAGCTGTATTAGATTTTGTAAAATCTGTAAAATTGAAAGAATTAAGCGAACGTGAAGCGATTCGGAGATTGGTTAGACTTGGTTAGACTTGGTTAGACTTGGTTAGACTTGGTTAGACTTGGTTAGACTTGGTTAGACTTGGTTAGACTTGGTTAGACTTGGTTAGACTTGGTTAGACTTGGTTAGACTTGGTTAGACTTGGTTAGACTTGGTTAGACTTGGTTAGACTTGGTTAGACTTGAAGTTATTTTATAAAGATAAAAAGACCAATACTATAGCTGATATTTTTTGAATAAATACGCTCAATGTATATGGAAATAACTAAAAATATTCGACGTAAGCATCGGAGCTTTTAAAACTCGATTATAGAGTGATGGTTTATTCTAATACCTACAGATATACATTAGACACCAATTGTGTTACAGTTGCATGATCACTTCCGCCAGCAGGTTCAATAGTTATATTTAATGAAGTAGCTGCGTCTATATATTCTAAGATAACCACATCTTTACTTTTGTCAATAATTCCCATATTGATCATTTCGCCTTCAACATCTGCCCACATTTGATAAGTTTTATCATCTGGTAACGCTGGAAGTTTTTGAGCATTTACAATCGCAGATTTATCTTCATGGTTGATATACGCCGTGGCAAAGCCTCCTGGAATTTTATCATTTCCTTTCAATGCATATTGCAATGTATTTGGATCTTTTACAATTTGAGCAAGTAATTCTGAATCTTTTAAGTTGCCTTTTAGATCATTGATCTGTTCTTTGATTTCTTTTAATTCCTGTTGTGTTACTTGTAAATCGTCTTGTGTAGTATTCCATTGTGTAAACATCCACAAAGAAGTTATCATAAATACTGCAGCGAATCCAGCAGCAATCCACATAAATGTCTGTGGATTTTTAGCTTCTTTTTGTGTAGTTTCTTTTGGAAGTGTTTTTACTTTCGAATCTTCTTGTATAGCTGTAAAAAGATCTTCTTTGATAAAATCTGGCGGTTGTATTGCATTTTCCAATGAAACATTCTCAAAGTCTTGTTCTATTTCGGCATATTTTTCAGCTAAAACAATATCTTCTACTAACATTTTTTCAAGCACAGCAACCTGTTCATCAGGTAATAAACCTAACAAGTACATTTCTAGCATTCCGCTTTCTATGACAGTTTTTCTATCCTTCATGTCAACAGTTCTAAGATACAGATTAAAAGAAGCAGCTCTTTTGCGTACAATACACGTAACTTTTCTACAGCTTGTCGCACATATGATTTGAAAGTTCCCAAAGGAACGCCCATTTCTTCATGTGCTTCTTTGTGTGTTAGTCCGTTAAAGTATACGAGTCGTAAAGCTTTTTGATGATGTGCATCTAGTTTTGCCAATGCACCTTTTAATTCTATATGCAATTCTTGATTCTCTTCTACACCTTCATCTTTATATACACTTAAATCGTCTGTTTGGATGAGTTTATCATCTTTTCTTAAGAAATTTAACGTTGTATTTCGAGCAATTCTATACAACCATGTATAAAATTTTCCTTTAGATGCATCATATAAATGTGATTTATCCCACGCTTTCATAAAAGTTTCTTGTAAAATTTCTTGTGCAGTTTCTTCATTTCTACACATACGAATTATGACACCATAAATAGCACCCGAATACTTGTCGTATAGCTTTGACAGTGCGGCTTCATCACGATTCTGAAATCGTTCAATAATTATGGTTTCGTTTTTCACTTTTGAAATAAATCTTATCAAATTTAAAAAAAAATTAACCTAGCTCATCCAAAAGGTAAAAACTTGTGTATATAAAATTGAAAGCGCTTAAGAAATTTAGAAAAAGAATTAAAAATTTAAAAACTAAAAAAAATTATTATGAAAAAATTAATCCTAACAATCACAACTGTTGCTTTATTCTTATTTACAATAAATACAAACGCACAAAGTAAAGATGTCGTAGATATTGCTGCTTCAAGTACAAGTTTTTCAACATTAGTTACGGCTGTTAAAGCTGCAGGATTGGTAGAAGCTTTAAAATCTGACGGACCATTTACAGTATTTGCTCCTACAAATGATGCTTTTGCTAAAATTGACGCAAATACATTAGGTGCTTTATTGAAGCCAGAAAACAAAGGAAAATTAACTAGCATTCTAACATATCATGTTATCAAGGGAAAATTAACTGCAAAAGATGTAGTTGCTGCTTTGAAAAAAGGAAAAGGAAAAGTGACGCTAACAACGCTTAGCGGATCAAAAATTACAGTCACTCAAAACGACAAAGGAATTTGGCTGAAAGACGCAAATGGAAATTACAGCATGATTTCAAAAACTGACCTTATGGGAAGTAATGGAGTTATTCACGTAATTGACAGCGTAGTAATGCCATAATTTAGTGTTAGTTAGTTTTACGCAAAAAGGGAACAGTTTCATTGAAATTGTTCCCTTTTTTGTGCTTTTGTCGAAAATTAGATCAAAAAGTATACGCTATCTATCTTATTTTGATTTCGATCCTACGAATTGCTGCGATTTATTTTTAAACAACACATTAAAAGTTGTCAAACTTCCATACATACGTGTTATATATTGTTGTAAATCTACTTTTTCTTGATCATCTAGATTTTTACTAGAATTTATTTTTTGTTCCATTACACGAATTCTGTCACGTACCATGACAATTTTATGAAAAAAACCATCAATTGGCATTTCTTTACTCTTCAAATTAGTGTCACCAGGTTCTAAAATCAGCTTTCCTCCTTTCCACTTATCGGCAATCGGAATAATTTCAGACACATCTGACCATTTTTTAAGCATATTTCGTAAAATTGTTTCTACTTCATAAAAACTCACACTATCTACTTCATCTTCTACAGCGTCAATAATTTCAAATTCACTATCAATATCAATAGTTTCGAGTCCGTTTTCTATAAAAGTAACCCAATAGTGTTTAGAAGTTACGTTAGTGACTACACCCAAACCGTATTCAGGATGTTTAATTCGTGAGCTTATTCCTAAAATATTCATCTTTTTCGTAGTTATTGTTTGTATTTCATTATTTATTACTTGTATTATTTCGTAGATTTAATACGTGAAAGTAAAAATAAACATCAAATGCGAAATTTGACTATATATTCTATAAAAAATACAGTTTTTGTGCTGTTTTTAAGTTTGATTGTATTCGCTTGTGCGGAAGAAAAAAAACAAGTAGTCCAACAAACGAAAGACATCGCATTACAGCAAGTTACTGAAATTGAGGACAATTTGATAAATCCGAATGGAAAAACAATTCAGGAACGATTCAACACTCCAAAAAACTACACAAGAATTCCGCTTGAAACAACTCATTTCGGAACCTACCTGAGAAATTTGCCTTTAAAATCATTCAATAGTAAAGTAAAATATTTTGATGGTCGCGAAAAATACAATAACAACGTATATATTTCTGTCGTAGATATGGAAATTGGCACTCGCGATTTGCAACAATGCGCTGACGCAGTAATGCGCTTACGTGGAGAATTCTTATTCAAACAAAAACGTTTACAAGACATTCATTTTACCTTTCTATCTGATGGAAAACCTAGATATTTCAAGAAATATGCAAAAGGTGATCATTCGTATAAAAAATTCAGACGCTACATGAATTATATTTTTGCGTATGCGAATACAGCTTCTCTACGAAAAGAACTCGCCAAAGTAAATAACATCAATGATATTCAAGTTGGCGATGTATTTATTCAACAAGGAAATCCTTACGGACATGCAGTAATTGTAGTAGATGTCGCAAAAAATGCACAAGGAGAAAAAATATTTATGATCGCACAAAGTTATATGCCCGCACAAGAAACTCAAATCTTAGTAAACAAGCAGAATGCTACATTAAGTCCATGGTACAAAGCCAAAGAAGGAACACTACACACACCAGAATGGACATTTGAAAGTACTGATTTAAGACGTTTTAAAGAATAATTTCCACGATCAAGCCTAACGATAACGCAATGAAAAAAATATTTAAAATTCTAGGAAAACTAGTTCTAGGAATCTTCGTTATACTCTTACTTCTTTTTGCTTTTGTGTATATAAAGTACAACGAAGATTTACCAGAAGGAACTAAAAGTACTGAAGCTGATCGTTTAGCACAAAAAATGCTTACTGCTGTAAATCATGATGCATATAAAAATACACGTTATTTGAGTTGGACATTTCCTGGCGGACACCATTATCTTTGGGATAAAGACCAATATAAAGTAGATGTTTCTTGGAATAATATAAAAGTCGCCTTAGACTTAGAACAATCAAATAAAAGTATTGTTTTCATTGATGGAAAACCAATAGAAGGAACTGAGAAGTCTGAACACATTGAAAAAGCACTTTCATTCTTTAATAATGATTCTTTTTGGTTAGTTGCTCCACATAAAGTATTTGATGAAGGTGTTTCACGTAGCATTGTTACTACCGAAAATGGCGAAAAAAGATTGCTTGTTACATACAATTCAGGCGGAACTACTCCAGGTGATTCTTATTTGTGGTATTTAGACGAAAACGGACGCCCAAAAGGTTATCAAATGTGGGTAAAAATTATTCCGATTGGCGGATTATATGCCAGTTGGGAAGATTGGCAAACAATGGAAAGCGGTGTACCACTTTCTGGACTTCATAGCCTATTAGTACTAGACATTGATCTAGAGAATATTAAAGCTTGGAATTAAAAAACAAATAACTTCGTAAAAACGAATCTGTTTCAATCATTAATTGTTAAAACTTTCTCACCAAATAGTAAAAAAAAACTTAACTTTAACCACTTTTATAAAACTAAAAATAATCCTAAAAAAATTATGAGAAAGAATTACTTTTTTATAGTTCTTTTACTTCCTCTTCTTGGATTTTCTCAAGGAAAATCCTTTTGGAAAGAAACTAATAACACTAACTACTCCCAGGAAGAGTTATTAGAAAGAACTTCTACTCCCATCGCCTACGATCTCTTTAGTTTAGATCTTAATTCGATGAAACAATTACTAGCCACTGCACCAGATAGAGATTTGAATATTCATTCTGAAATCGTTATTCAATTTCCAAATGCAGAAGGAAAATTAGAAAACTTCGAAGTATACAATGCTTCTATTATGGAACCAGCATTTGCCGCTAATTATCCAGAAATTCAATCATACGTTGCGATTAGTAGAGAAGGTACAGGAACTGTAATTCGTTTCTCTACAACCATTTTTGGTTTTCATGCAACTGTACATACTATCGGAAAAACGCTGTATATTGATCCATATACAAAAGATTTAAATACCTATGTATTATATGCCAAGGAAAACCTACACAAAAATACTAGAAACAATTCAAGTTGTTCGTTAGTAGAAGATAATTCATTAAATAGACCACCTAGTATTGACAATGGATTTATAGCAAAAAATGCTAACGATGGTATATTAAGAACATTTCGTTTGGCACTAGCTTGTACGCAAGAATACGCAAACTATCATATCAATGCTGCCGGACAAGGTGCCGCTAGTGATTCTGTGAAAAGAGCTACAGTTTTAGCTGCAATGAATGTTACCATGACAAGAGTAAATGCAGTATACGAAAGAGACATGTCTTTAACAATGACACTTGTAGACAATGCGAGTATTATTTTCTTGGCGGAAGACGACGGATATACAGATGATGATCCAGAAGCTTTACTTACACAAAATCAAACAACCATAGATACAAACATTCAATCTGCAAATTATGATATTGGACATGTATTTACTACCGGTGGTGGTGGTGTTGCCATTCTTGGAGGAATTTGCTTCAATAACGTAAAAGCACAAGGTGTTACTGGTTTAGACAATCCTGTAGGAGATCCTTATGATATTGATTTCGTAGCACATGAAATGGGACATCAATTTGGAGCAAATCATACATTCAATGGAGTTCAAGGTTCTTGCGAACCACCAAATAGAAATCCTACTACTGCTGTTGAGCCTGGAAGTGGAACAACAATTATGGCGTATGCTGGTATTTGCGGTTCAGATAATGTACAAAATAATAGTGATGATCATTTTCATGCAATAAGTATTGATCAAATGTATGCTAGAATTACATCTACAACAAATCCAGTATGTTCTGTAAATACAAATAATGGAAATACTGCTCCTGTAGCAAATGCAGGTGCTGATTACACTATTCCTTACGGAACTGCTTTTACCTTAACAGGAACCGGTAGTGATGCGAATGGAACAACATTATCGTATTGCTGGGAACAAGTAGATCCAGGAACTACTACAAGTGCCCCAAATACAACAAGTACTACTAATCCTCAATTTAGATCATATTCCCCAATGCCAACTGGAGAACGTACATTTCCACAATTAAGTGATATTTTAAATAATACCTTAACACCTACATGGGAAGTAGTTCCTAATGTAGCAAGAGTAATGGATTTTGCATTAACCGTAAGAGACAACGGAACTCCAAATGGAGGACAAACAAACAGAGATGACATGAGAGTTACTTTGGCAAATACAGGTCCATTTAGAGTAACAGCTCCAGATACCACAAATGAAAGTTTCTCAACTGGTGCAAGCACTACGATTACTTGGGATGTAGCCGGAACAACAGCAAATGGAATTAACACATCAAACGTAAATATTTTATTATCTACTGATGGCGGACAAAATTTTGATACTGTATTAGCTTCAAATACCGCAAATGATGGTTCTGAACCTGTTACATTTCCTGCATCTACTTTTGAACCATTCTGTAGAATAAAAATTGAAGCTGTAGGTAACATTTTCTTTGCAATTTCTAAATCGTTCTCAATCGGAGCTACAGTAACAGAGAATACGGTTTGTAATACATATACAACGGGCACAATTTCTTCAGGTATTCCTGACGGAACTGGAATGCCTGGCGCAGGTGCTCCATTATTTATTCCTGTAACGGTTACAGAAACAACTCCAATTACCGACATTAGAGTAAGCGTAGATGTAACACACGCATATATTGGAGATTTACAAATGCAAATACAAACTCCTGGTGGCTTGTTCAAAGATTTATGGTTTAGAACTTGTAATGATGCTCAATATGGAAATATTGATATCACATTCAAAGATGGCGAAGCGCCAATAAACTGTGCATCACCAACAGTAGGTTTGGCAAGTCCATTGGAATCGATGGCCGATTTCAACGGGACAAATCCTGCTGGAACTTGGGATTTAGTATTTCTTGACTTTTGGGATGGTGACGCTGGAACTGTGAACGAATGGTCTATTGAACTTTGTTCTACAACAACTACTATCGTATTAAGTAATGAAGAATTTACTTTAGATAATTTCACTTTATATCCAAACCCAAACAAAGGTGAGTTTTCATTATCGTTTAACTCGCAATCTGGAGAAGATATCAATGTAAATGTTCACGATATTTCAGGAAGATTAGTATATGCTAAAGATTTTAATGCTACAGCTACATTCAATGAAAATATTTCATTAAAAAATGTGAGTACTGGTATGTATCTAATTACAGTAACTGATCAAGAAAAAACGGTGACTAAGAAATTAATTATCGAATAATTACATTTCACAATCATATAAAAACTCCGAAGCGTATGTTTCGGAGTTTTTTTATATTTAGACTTTATGGAAACCATCTTTCAATATACCTATGAAGCTTTAATGGCAATTGCCAATTTTACTGGCTTTAGCTACAAAGAAATTAATATCATTGTATGGTTTATTGGTATTCCACTTTCGTGGATGTTACTTCTTGATAAAATTTACCAACAGCGAAAATTTACGATTATCTTTAGTTTGTTTGTCGTGCTTTCACTATTAGTTATTCCAGATTTTTCAAGCTTTTGCAATTGGCTCTTTCAAAAATCAGTAGATTTCTTGAATCTATTTAATGATGTTGGTAGTAATTATGTTGCTTCTTCGGTGATTATATGCGTAATGATTCCAATTGTAATCTATATAGTTTTGATTAGGAAAGCATTCTATAAAAAAAGTAAATGATTAGTTTTCTAAGTTATTGAAATGGTCTTGAACCCAAGTGAATGCAAGATTTGTATCCTGTTCTTCGTACAATTCTAATTTTTCGTTGTTTATGTCGATTTTTATATTGTAAGAATCATACATATTAAAATTATGTATTTTATTTTTGCCCTCTAATATAATATTATACTCTTGCCTACTATTTTTATCTTTCACCTTTTCTAGGATTTTATCAGAAAAGTGTTTTTTTGTTATATCTAATAGTGAATTGTAGATTGGAATTTCTTGTTGAATTAATTCAATTCTTTTGACATGAATAATTTGTTTTTCTTCTTCATCTAATAAATAAAAATTAAATTGACTATAATCATTAGGATTTTCATCAATAATCTTGATCATGATTCGCTCATCATCTTTTTTCTTTAGATTGTATTTTTTAAAAAAGAAATTCTTAGATGATAAAAAACTTTTTTCTTTAGAAAAATCTTTAAATTCGAAACTTAAATAGTTTTCAAAATCAAGTTCTGATTTGTGATGATTACTAACATTTATATTGTAAAGAGTTAATAAAAATTTTTCTTCATTTGATAAATTATTAAAAAGCGTATTCAAATAAAATTCTCGATTTTCCTTTCTAATCTTATTTGAAATAAACTCGATAATACCAGAAACTTCATTGTATAATAATTCTATATCACCATATTCTTTTATCGCCTTAATAGGATTACTTCGTGTTATTTGAGAATCAAAAATATTTCTACTTTTCAAATAATTTGAATATTTAAATAAATAGTTTTTTAAAGGTTTATAGATTCTTTCTAAAACTTCATAACCCGAAACCGTTTCTGTTATTTTATTTCCATAATCAAAGAAACCATTAGACCTTCCAATTTGTTTAGAATTTCCTTTTTTAAAACTGTCTACTAACTTTCGATGATTATCTAACAAATTAAAAAAAGTAGTATCTAACTTTTGATCAAGCATAATATTTGCTTGCGCTTTAAAGACTTCTTTAGACTCTCGTAATTCCTCTCTATTTAGTTTCAATTCTTCTTGTTGATATTTGATCTCAATCTTTTGCCCAAGAAAAGCCACGTATATAAAAAATAATCCAGCCAACGTCCATAGAGAACCAGCAATTCCTCCCACAAAATCTCCAACCTCGTTTAGTTTACCTTCAAAACTTAACCAATAAAAGAAGCCAATTATTAATATTAAAAAACCTAATCCGACAAAAAACCAACCAATATTTCTAACTTTTCTAGCTGTTTTTTCAGTTTTTGAAATACTTTGTTCAAATTTTTCTTTACTCATAAAATCAAAATTAAGTACTAAATATACTACTAATACTGAAGAAATGTTTTATTGTTTATAATTTCTATAATTGTGAAAAATTGAAATTAATCTAACTTACTTTCTGCTCCTAAAATTCGTATCTTTGCGCTTTTGCGAAAAACTATGACGAATTACGAAGAAAATATAGAAGTTCAAGGTGCTAGAGTTCACAACTTAAAGAATATTGATGTTACTATTCCCAGAGAAAAGTTAGTCGTAATTACAGGACTTTCTGGAAGTGGAAAATCATCACTAGCTTTTGACACCATTTATGCAGAAGGACAACGCCGTTATATTGAAACATTTTCTGCGTATGCACGTCAGTTTTTAGGCGGATTGGAACGTCCAGATGTTGATAAAATTGATGGTTTGTCTCCCGTAATCGCCATAGAACAAAAAACAACGAGTAAGAGTCCGCGCTCTACAGTTGGTACCATTACAGAGATTTATGACTTCTTACGCCTTCTATTTGCACGAGCTTCTGATGCGTATAGTTATAATTCTGGTGAAAAAATGATCAGTTATAGCGATGAGCAAATCAAAAATTTAATTTTAAACGATTTTAAAGAGAAACGTGTCAACGTCCTCGCTCCTATCATACGTTCCCGTAAAGGTCATTATCGCGAATTATTTGAAAACATCGCCAAACAAGGTTTTGTAAAAGTACGTGTTGATGGCAATATTGTAGATATTGAAAAAGGCATGCGTCTCGATCGTTATAAAACACACGATATTGAAATTGTCATTGATCGCTTGGTGATAAATGATGAGGTTGATAATGATAAACGCCTTACTGAAACGATTAAAACTGCCATGTATCATGGTGATGATGTATTGATGGTTATTGATCAAGATGCGCCTAAAGATGCTCGCTATTTTAGTAGAAATTTAATGTGTCCGTCTTCTGGAATTTCCTATCCGAATCCTGAACCAAATACATTTTCGTTCAATTCACCAAAAGGAATGTGTCCAAATTGTAATGGTTTAGGAACATTGCACGAAGTAAATGAAAGCAAAGTAATTCCTGATACCAAAGCAACGATAAAAGGTGGCGGAATCGCGCCGTTAGGAGAATATAAAAAATCGTGGATTTTCAAACAATTGGAAATTATTGCAGAACGTTACGAGTTTAAACTCAGTGATCCTATCAAAGATATTCCCAAAGAAGCCATGGACGTAATCTTGAATGGTGGAAACGAAAAGTTCTCAGTTGTAAGTAAAACATTAGGTGTAACACGTGATTACAAGATTGATTTTGAAGGAATTGTAAGTTTCATCAAAAACCAATATGAAGACAGCGATTCTTCTTCTATTAAACGTTGGGCAAAAAACTACATGGACAAAGTAAACTGTTCAGAATGTGGTGGTTCACGCTTGCGCAAAGAATCTTTATACTTTAAAGTCAACGAGAAAAACATAGCCGAATTGGCAAATATGGATGTGGTTGAATTGTCTGCTTGGTTTGATGATTTAAAGAACAATCTATCCGAAAAACAACAAAAAATTGCAACAGAAGTTGTCAAAGAAATTTCTACACGTTTGCGCTTTTTATTAGATGTTGGTTTAAATTATCTTTCGTTGAACAGAAGTTCTAAATCACTTTCTGGTGGAGAAGCACAACGTATTCGTCTCGCAACACAAATTGGTTCACAATTGGTAGGTGTTTTATATATATTGGATGAACCAAGTATTGGATTACACCAAAGAGACAATGAAAAACTGATCAATTCGCTTGAATCATTACGTGATATTGGAAATTCTGTAATTGTCGTAGAACACGATAAAGATATGATTGAACGTGCAGATCACGTTATTGATATTGGACCAAATGCAGGAAGACACGGCGGTGAAATTATTTCGGAAGGTACACCAGAAGAATTACTAAATCACAATACATTAACAGCTGCTTATTTGAATGGAAGCAAGGAAATTTCAGTTCCTACAGAACGTAGAAAAGGAAACGGAAAAAAGTTAGTGCTAAAAGGTGCGACAGGAAATAATTTAAAAAATGTTTCTGTAGAATTTCCTTTAGGAAAAATGATTGGTGTTACGGGAGTTTCTGGAAGTGGAAAATCTACGTTGGTAAACGAAACGCTCTACCCTATTTTGAACGCACATTTTTTCAATGCAGTAAAAGAACCAATGCCATACAAAAGCATCAAAGGTTTAGAACATATCGACAAAGTTATTGATATCAATCAGTCGCCAATTGGTCGTACACCTCGTTCAAATCCAGCAACATACACAGGCGTATTTAGTGAAATACGAAGTCTATACTCTAAAACACCAGAAGCGATGATTCGCGGTTACAAACCAGGAAGATTCAGCTTTAATGTAAAAGGTGGACGTTGTGAAACTTGTCAAGGTGGCGGATTACGTGTCATTGAAATGAACTTTTTACCAGATGTGTATGTAGAATGTGAAACTTGTCAAGGAAAACGTTTTAATCGTGAAACTTTAGAGATTCGTTACAAAGGAAAATCGATTGCAGATGTACTGAATATGACAATGAACGAAGCTGTTGATTTCTTTGAACACATTCCTAAAATCTATCGAAAACTAAAAACCATCAAAGATGTTGGTTTAGGCTATATTACGCTCGGACAACAAAGTACAACACTTTCTGGTGGTGAAGCACAACGTATTAAACTTGCTACTGAACTTTCTAAAAGAGATACAGGAAATACGTTTTATATTTTAGATGAGCCAACTACAGGACTTCATTTTGAAGATATTCGTGTACTAATGGAAGTTTTAAATAAATTAGTCGATAAAGGAAATACGATTGTGGTGATTGAACATAATATGGATGTGATTAAAATGGCGGATCATATTATCGATATTGGTTATGAAGGCGGAAAAGGCGGTGGGCAAGTGGTGACTACGGGAACTCCAGAAGAAGTTGCTAAACATAAAAAGAGTCATACTGCACGTTTCTTAAAGAAGGAATTAAATTAAGAATATTTCATTATAATTTAGTTATAAAACTACAAATACATCCTTAGTTCACTTCTAAGTATAAAATTATTTTCAATTGAAACTACACAAAAAGGAAAAGAGTGAATCAATTAAGAAACACTCTTTTCAACACCTGAATTAATAATAAACTACGTAAAACTAAACTCTAATTTTTATATTTCTTACTATTTGTTTTGTGATTCTACAACTACATAAAACTAATGTGAGAAAAGCTAATTCTTTTGAGTGTGTAATTAGAAATGTATACCAATAGTCGAGTAGCTTTATCATCATTAAATTTTTATTTAAATAATTTTTATGATGTAAATAAAGCTACTAAACCCTTATGTATACAATATAAATATGGTGAAGCGGAAAAATCGCCCGTGAAGATTCCTTTTTAGAGGTTGGAAAAATACCTTTTATATATAATTATAATATATTCCTGAATTATTTTTATTCGATATCTCTTTTAGGTATTAAAATTAGCATTTGATATTAATATTATGCACAGATTCTATCTTCCATAACTTCACAAAGAAATTTTTCATTCTTTATGATGGAGATAATATTTTTAATATTGAAATTAATTCCTTCTATTCGAATAACTGTATGACCGCATGGAAAAGCTAATCCTGTTTCGTCCATATCAAAATTAATTTTTAGTGTCGGAAAATTACTTTTGAGCATTTCTACTACTTTTTCTGCATCAGTCTGTATCTTGATGTTTGTAATAAAAACTTCTATCATATTATTTTGTAAGATTACTTAAAATTGTTCTTGTGTCAATTCCATATTTGTCATAGCGCCTGCAATGTTACCACTAGCAACTGCATTAGCCACTGAACGCATCATTGTTGAATTATCTCCACAAGCGAAAACTCCTTCTATACTTGTTTTTTGAAATTCATCAACCTTAATATGTCCTCGATCTGTTAGCTCACAACCTAAAGAAGCTGGAATTTCCGAATGTTGTTCAAACGGAATAGCTGCATAAACAGCATCAAATTTCATTTTTTTATTATTCTTGAAAACAATTTTATTGACATGCCCATTTGAATGTTCTATTGCTGAAACCTCATTTTCAATAACTTTTATATTATTTTGTTGAAGTTTGCTGAGTTGTTCTGTATCAAAATCGGCTTTTCCAGAAGTTAGAATTACAATCTTATCTGTAAGATTATTTACTAAAGAAGCAACATGAATAGCTGTGTTACCATTTGCCATAATTCCTGTTTTTTTACCTTTGAATTCATATCCATGACAATACGGACAATGAATCACTGAAATTCCCCAACATTCTGAAAATCCGTCAATGTCTGGCATTGTATCTTTAATTCCTGTCGCAAAAATCACTTTCTTTCCTGTAAATTCTCTTCCTTTTTCTGTGCTAATACGAAAACCATCTGCAGATTTTTTTCCTTTTATAGCAAAATCTTTTACAAAATGAACCGTATCATAATTCAATACTTGTGTTTTTGCTTTCTCGGAAATTTCAGCAGGTGTAGTGCCATCATGCGTAATAAAATTATGTGAATATGGAGTCTGCCGATTACACGGAAAACCCCCATCAATAATTAATACATTTCGCAAAGAACGTCCTAAAGCCATTGCGGCAGAAAGACCTGCATAGCTTCCTCCTATTATGATAACTTCAAAATTATTATCGTGATTCATATCATTAAATTTTATAAAATTTGTTAATGAGCTTGGTATTGCCAAAGCTAACGCAAGCATACTTCCTTGTTTTATTACTTCTCTTCTAGTCATGTTTTATATTGCAACTATGTTGCACCAAAATACTTTGCAAAGATATTGTTATTTTGTATTATTGCAACTCATTCGCAATAATATTTTTATCAAGCTATGAAAAGAAGAAATACACCTACAAAAGAAGCGGTGATCAATGTTTTATCTAAAACGAGAAAAGCAATGAGTCAGAGTGCTATTGAACAAGAAATAAACTTAAAGATTAATAGAGCAACTATCTACAGAGTATTAAATCGTTTTTGTGAAGATGGTGTTTTACATCGAATAGTCGCAGAAGATGGCAAACAGTATTTTGCGCTTTGTATTAACTGTGAGGACAGGAAATTGCCTGACAACCACTTTCATTTTCGTTGTACAAGTTGTGAAACTATAGAATGTTTAGAAGAACCTGTTCACTTTTCAATACCTAAGCATTATTCTGTAGAGACCATCAATTGTGTACTAACTGGTGTTTGTGCTACATGCGCTTCAATATCTTGATGTATTTCTCAACTTATTACTTATTCTTTAATGATTTTATCAAAATTAAAATTTATGGCAAACTCCTTTTATCGTGAACAGTTGAATTGCGATCATCTCTTTACTGAAAGCTATATTGCACATGTTTCTTGTTTATCTTACATTTATAAGAAATAACAGAAAATTATAAAAAACTAAACTATTTAGTTTTTTATACCTAACCAAGCAAAACCACCATATGAATACCTTTAAAACACTACTCATTTGCCTGTTTTTATTACCTATATACAATCATGCTCAAAAAAGAAAAAAGAAACAAAAAGAACCTACTGTAAAACTTACTGATTCTTTATTTCATGGTTTAAAATGGCGAAATATTGGTCCATTTAGAGGTGGAAGAAGTGTTGCATCTACCGGAGTCGTTGGACAACCACACACCTACTACATGGGTTCTACTGGAGGTGGAATTTTTAAAACTACTGATGCTGGTATTACTTGGAAAAATATTTCTGATACATTTCTTAAAACTGGATCAGTTGGAGCTATTGCCGTATCTGAAAGTGACACCAATATTGTAGTTGTTGGTATGGGAGAGCATGCAGCACGTGGTGTAATGACCTCTATGGGAGATGGTGTTTATAAATCTATGGATGCTGGAAAAACCTGGAAACATATAGGACTGGAAAATACTCACCATATTTCAGATGTAATTATTCATCCTACAAACCCAGATATTATATATGTGGCAGCTCAAGGTGCGCAATATGCACCTACTTCAACAAGAGGTATTTATAGAACTACAGACGGTGGAAAAACTTGGACGCAAATTTTATATGTGAATACAACAACTGGTGCCTCTTCTCTATCTATGGACATGAACAATCCGCGCATTTTATATGCTTCTATGTGGCAACATCGTCGTTATCCTTGGTATATGGAATCTGGTGGAGAACACTCAGGATTATACAAATCTACCGATGGTGGAAATACTTGGACTCAACTAAAAAAAGGCTTGCCTGAAGCTTTTGGAAAATCAGGAATTTCTGTATCTAGAGCAAATTCGGAGCGTGTGTTTGCTGTGATTGAAGCTGAAGGAAAAAAAGGTGGTGTATATCGCTCTGATGATGCTGGAGAAAAGTGGATTCAAGTGAATAGTAATCGTGTAAATATTGCAAGATCTTGGTATTATATGGAAATTTTTGCCGATCCGCAGAACGAAAATATAGTATATGTGTTGAATGCTCCCGTAATGAAATCTATTGATGGTGGTAAAAGTTTTACCAATATTCCAGTTCCACACGGCGATAATCATCATTTATGGATAAATCCTTATGACAATACAAACTTGATTAATTCGAATGATGGAGGTGCTAATATTTCGTTTAATGGTGGAAAAAGTTGGAGTACACAACAAAATCAATCAACATCACAGTTTTATCGTGTGATTACTGATAATTTAGTGCCATATAATGTATATGGTGGACAACAAGATAATTCTGCCATTGCTATTGCTAGTCGCACAAACGATGGCGGTATAGATTGGAAAGATTGGTATTCTGTCGCTGGTGGCGAAAGCGCTTTTATTGCGTTTGATCCAGATAATCCAGAAGTCGTGTATGGCGGAACCTACCAAGGAAATATTAGCACATGGACGAAATCTTCAAATGAACAAAAATCTATCAAACAATATCCTGAATTAGGATTAAGCATTGCGCCAAAAGATGCTAAATATCGTTACAATTGGAATGCGCCTATCATTAGCTCTCCACACAACAGAAAAACGATTTATCATGCAGGAAATGTAGTGTTTAAAACGACTGATGGCGGAATAAACTGGGCAACTATTAGTCCTGATTTAACAAAGAATGAAACAGAAAAACATGGTCCTGGTGGTGGTCCATACACCAACGAAGCGGCAGGTGGCGAAAATTATAATACACTCACGGCTTTGGTAGAATCTCAACATGAAGAAGGTGTATTATATGCAGGAAGTGATGATGGACTTTTACATATTACCAAAGATGGTGGTACTAACTGGGAAAATATTACACCAAAAGGTATTGAAGATGGTATTATTAATAGTATTGATATCTCTCAACACGATCCTGCTACTGCGTATGTAGTTGTGATGCGATATAAATCTTTAGATCTCAATTCATATATCTTCAAAACATCAGATTATGGAAAGTCTTGGAAAAAAATTGTAAACGGATTGGATGATCCAAATGGATTTGCCAGAGTTGTAAGAGCTGATAAAAAGCGAAAAGGGTTATTATATGCTGGTACAGAAACAGGATTGTACGTTTCTAATGATGATGGGGCTTTTTGGCAACGTTTAAATTTAAATTTACCAGTAGTTGCTATTAATGATCTTACGATACAAGATAATGACTTGGTTGCAGCAACTTCTGGACGTGGATTTTGGATTTTGGATGATGTAGGAATACTACAAAATATGACTACTGACAATAAAACTGTCAAAATAGTTACACCTAAACCTAGTTATCGTATTTTTGGAGGAACTTCTACTGCTACAGGACAAGGTTTAAATCCAAAAAGTGGCGTAACTTTCGATTACTACTTAGATAAAGATGTAGATACACTCAATTTAAAATTAGAAGTTTTACAAGGATCAAAAGTAATACGAACTTACACAAACAAACAACCAAAAGGTTTCAAATCGTGGCCTGGAGGACCTTCAAAACCTGAAGTTTTACCTTCTAAAAAAGGATACAACAGATTTACGTGGAACTTTGCCAGAGAAGCGTTGCCTGCCATTAATAAAGTGTTTGTTTTTGGTGGACTTTCGGGTTCAAATGTAGCTCCTGGAAATTATACGTTACGATTAACGTTAGAAGGTGACAGTGTTGAAACAAGAGCTACCATTCTTCCAAATCCTGCGATAAAAGGAACTCCACAAAATTTTGCTGAGCAACAAGAAATGCTAGTTACTATTGAAAATACAATTAGAGACATGCATACATCTGTAAACCAGATGCGTTCTACAAAAACACAATTAAATAGTTATGCGAAGCTTTTAAAAGACAATGAAACAGCAAAACCATTGATAGAAAAAGGAGAAACCTTATTAAAGCGCATCAATAGTTGGGAAGACAATTTGATACAAGCTAAACAAAAAACATTTCAGGATGTTATTAACTTTAACAATAAACTCAATGCACAATTGATTGTGCTTCTAAGATATATAGATCAACCAAATCCAAAAGTTACACAAGGTGCTAAGCAACGGCTCAATGACTTACTAAACGATTGGCAAGTATATACCAATGAGCGTGATGCAATTATTAATACTGAAATGAATGCGTATAATGAATTGTATAAATCATTACATATTCCTGCGTTGATTATTGATAAGAAATCTGGAAATTAATTAGTAACTGAACACATGGCAAAAAATAAAACTACAGAAACAGAAGTAAACGTTTTTGAATTTATCGATTCATATGTTGATAAAGAACAAAAGAAACAAGACAGTCATAAATTGATTGAACTTATGAGTGAATGGTCGGGCTTTGAGCCTAGAATGTGGGGACCAACTATTATTGGTTTTGGACGCTATCACTATAAGTATGCAAGCGGTCATGAAGGCAATGCACCTATTTTAGGTTTTTCACCAAGAAAAGCGCAATTTTCCCTCTATATCTATTCAAAAACAGAGAAAAGTGATGCTTTATTGAAAGATTTTGGCAAATTTAAAATGGGGAAAGCCTGTATTTACATTAAAAAACTGACTGATATAGATGTATCTATCTTAGAGCAACTCTGTAAGGAATCTATCGCCTATATTAATGAACATCATGAATGTAGTGCGTGTAAAAAATAAATTATGACTAACAATAATTAAATATACATACTTCGTCTTTACACCCTAAAAATTGATTTAAAACAAGATACATCACAAAAGCAATTGAATCTTTAAGTATATTTATAAACAAAAAAATAATTTCCTAGTCGAAACTGTGGATAAAAATTAAAAATAACGATGGCAAAAAATATAAAAAAGGAACTCATTAAATGTATATTACTCACGGTAATACTAATGACTCCTTTACTCTCAGCGATTTCTCAAACAACAAAAAATGCTGTTCCCGTTTTCGAAAATGGAGAGGCGCAAATTATCCCTGAGTTTAAAGATTCAAAAAAATGGATTAGACATGATTTATGGGTTGAAACTGAGTTTGATACCGATGGTGATGGAAAGCTAGATAGAATGCACGTCGCTGTTACAAGACCTGAACAAACAGAAACCGAAGGACTTAAATTACCTATTGTATATATTTCGAGCCCATATTTTGCGGGTGTGGCACAAGATATACCTGGCTTATTTTGGGATGTTAAGCATGAATTAGGAGAAGCTGCTAAAGAGCGTGTACATCCACAAGTTACTCGAAGAGGAAAGAGACCAATTATTTCAAATTCTCACATAAGGACTTGGGTACCGAGAGGCTATATTGTAGTACACTCCTCTTCTCCAGGAACTGGACTTTCGCAAGGTTCACCTACCGTTGGTGGTGATAACGAATCATTAGCTCCTAAAGCTGTCATTGATTGGTTATGTGGACGTATTCCAGGATATACATCTCCTTACGGGAATGAAGAAGTAAAAGCATTTTGGTCAACTGGAAAAGTAGGAATGACTGGAACTTCCTATAATGGAACCATTCCTTTGGCTGCTGCTACAACAGGAGTGGACGGACTAGAAGCAATTATACCAATCGCACCAAACACTTCTTATTATCATTATTATCGATCCAATGGTTTGGTAAGATCTCCTGGAGGATATCTAGGCGAAGATATTGATGTATTATATGATTTTATTCATAGCGGAGATGAATCAAAGCGTGCATACAATAATGCAACAATAAGAGATAAAGAACTAAAAAATGGTATGGACAGAATTACAGGAGATTATAATGATTTCTGGGCTGGACGAGATTATTTGAATGATATGGAACCTATGAAAGCAGCTTTGCTTATGTCGCACGGATTTAACGATTGGAATGTGATGCCAGAACATAGTTACAGAATTTATGAAGCTGCCAAAGCCAAAGGCCTAGCTTGTCAAATATATTATCATCAAAAAGGACACGGTGGTCCACCTCCTATGAAGATAATGAACAGATGGTTTACACGGTATTTACATGGTGTAGAAAATGGTGTAGAAAATGATCCTCGCGCATGGATTGTTCGTGAAAATGACAGAAGTCAAAACCCTACTCCATATAAAGAATATCCAAATCCTGATGCATCAGATGTAACTCTTTATGTAAGTACCGGGAATCCTAACAAAGGAGGTTTAGGTCTTGAAAAAACTGAAAATCAAGGAATAGAAAAACTTGTCGACGACTTTTCTATTTCAGGTAGCGAATTGGCACAAGCCGAAACTAACAATCATAGATTACTATATGTGACACAAACATTAACAAAAGACATTCACATATCTGGTACAGCAAAAGTATCTATTAAATTATCTAGTAGTAAAGAAGCTGCAAATCTTTCGGTTTGGCTGGTTTCATTGCCTTGGAACACTGAAGATAAAACTAAAATAACAGACAACATCATAACTCGTGGTTGGGCTGATCCTCAAAATTACAAGTCTATACGAAAAAGTGAACCTTTAAAAAAGGGAAAATTCTATCAGGTGACTTTCGATTTAATGCCTGATGATCAAATCATAAAAAAAGGACAGCAAATAGCGCTGATGATTTTTTCAAGTGATAAAGAGTTTACACTACATCCTGATCCAGGAACCGAATTAACCATTGATTTAGATTCAACAACGTTTGTTTTACCAATTGTGGGAGGTATTCAAGCTTTTAAGAGCGCTGTAAAAGAAAATTAAATAATATATACTTATTATTATTTGTATTCTTCTGTTCTTCGATGCAACTTAGAATAGATTTTTAAATAATCAGTATTGTGTGTTTCATTGAACATTGTTGAAATGCAGTTAGGAATCTATTCTATCACTAATTCACGAATTATGTTTCATCCTTTTACGGGAAACCGCATTATGTGATATAGATTTTATTTTACATATATAAAAAACAAAAAGACATCAGCTTTTTTAAATTTTTCTTAACAACTCTCGCTACTCACTACTAAAAAATTCCAAATATTTACTATTTTAGTCGATTAAGGTAATATTTATAAACTATCATTACATTAAATGGAAAATACACCCAAAAATGGCATTCAGGGATTAATTGAAAATTGGCAAAGTGATTTAATTGCGGCAGTGAGTGTAGCGCTCATAGCATTACCGCTTTCACTGGGTATTGCATTGGCAGCTGGAGCTCCTGCAATGTCTGGTATTTTTTCAGCAATTGTTGGTGGTGTAGTCACAACTCTTTATCGTGGAGGACACATATCTGTCAACGGACCTGCTAAAGGAGTTATTGGCGTTATACTTTTAGGAATTACATTAATGGATGATGGTTCTGGTCAAGCATTTAACTATGTATTAGCAGCAGTCGTTGTTTCAGGTGCGCTTCAAACGTTATTAGGATTATTGAAATTGGGACGATTAGCAGACATCTTTCATAGTTCCGTAATTCAAGGTATTTTAGCAGCCATTGGTATTATCATATTTGCAAAACAGATTCATGTAGCTATGGGCACACATTCTGACAGCCCTAGTATTATACAAAATCTTATTGATGCAGTTGTATACTTACCGCAAGCCAATCCTTTTGTGGTTGTTATTGCCTTATCAGGATTACTTTTATTACTATTTCATTCCAAAATTAGCAACCGTTTCTTTCATCTTTTACCTGCACCAATGTGGGTTATAGCGCTTTCTATCCCATTTGTGTATGCTTTCAATTTCTTTGACGTACAAACACTTTCAATCTTTGGAAAAGCATATGAAGTAGGTCCTACTCTATTGCTAGATATTCCCGATACGATCACAGATTCAATAATGCATCCTAATTTTAGTAAAATCAATACTATTGAATTTTGGACGACCGTATTTTCCATGTTAATTATTACAAGTATTGAATCTTTAGCCATAGCAAAAGCAGTGGACAAAATTGATCCTTATAAACGAAAAACCGATTTAAATAAAGATTTAACAGGTATAGGATTAAGCACAATGGTAGCTGGTTTAATTGGAGGTTTGCCAATCATTGCTGTAATTATTCGAAGTACAGTCAATATTCACAATGGAGCAAAAACAAAATGGTCTAATATGTATCAAGGCCTTTTATTATTACTCTTTATTGTAGTATTGAGCCCAATCATGAGGCAAGTACCGTTATGTGCATTTGCAATTTTACTTGTATACACTGGATTTAAATTAGCATCACCAGCAGTTTTCAAACAAGTGTACAATCAAGGAACTGAACAATTAGTATTCTTTATTGGGACAATGATTTTAACCCTTTATACTAATTTATTAATTGGTTTACTTGGTGGATTGTTATTGGCACTTGTAACCCATATGTTATTAGCAAAGCTATCCATTCCACAATTCTTTAAAATGGTTTATAAATCGCGTACAAAATTGGTAAAGCGACCAGACGGTAGTTTTGATTTAAAAATTAGAGGTATTGCGAATTTCTTAGGTATCATAAAAGTAGATAAACTAGTAGCTCAAATTCCTTCTGGAGCTGATGTTAATATTGATTTATCAGAAACAAGATTGGTAGGTATGACCTACATGGATTATCTTGTAGAATATCTAAAAATACAAAGAGCTACAGGTGGTAAAGTCTTTATTACTGGGTTAGATTCGCATGTTTCATCCTCTACATACAATAGAGCTTTAAAAATTAGTTTAGCTAGTTCTTCTAAATTATCTCAAAGACAAAAACGATTACGAAATTTAGCAACAGAAAAAGATTATCAATATGCAAGTCAGGTAGATTGGAATACAATTTATCTGAAGAAATTCCACTTTTTTGAAATTAGACCTATTGAACGCAAGTATAATTGCCTTAAAGGAACATTTAAAGATGTAGATATGTCCTGGGAGATTGCAGATGTCACATACAATGAGGGACAGGCTTTTACAGCTGAGACGTTTAACACAACACTAATGGTCTTAAAATTGAATAAAAAAATACCTGTCTTCACAATGGAAAAAGAAGGTGTTTTAGAAAAAATATTTGACCGAGTGATGGCATTTACAGGATATAAAGACATTGATTTTGATATGTATCCAGATTTTTCTAAAAAATTCCTACTCATGGGGAATAATGAAGCTGAAATTCGATCATTTTTTACAGATGAAATTATTCGCTTTTTTGAAAATCATCAAATTTATCATTTAGAAAGTAATGGTGAAGCACTCATAATTTTTGATAAAATCAAATTGGCGCGTACAGATGAAACAATTGCATTTATAGAATATGGTAAAGAATTGGCTACGCTTTTAAATGCAAAGATATCATCATAACTAGAACTTTAGGCAGTGTAAGAAACCTACTAAAAAAGCTAATGAAATGAAAATAATGCGATCTAATATCTTATAAGGAAGCATTCTCTACTTTCGGTTGATTAGGTAGTTTTTATTCACGAAGATACAACTCCACATATTTTCATTGGATTTAGAACAGAATTTTGAGCTATATACTATAGAGATTATAAAAGATATAGTAATATTCAGAATATAGTCAAAACTAAAAATTATTATCTTTCTGTACATGATGATTTTTTTGAGTTAAATATTCAATATCCAAATTCCCTAATGAAGAAAAGTTGGAATAAAAAAACTAATTAAGTTTAGATGAATTATATCAGGTTAGAATAAAACCCTTTTATAAAGAAAAACTATAAAAAAATTAATCAAACCAAAAAGTATACAGAATACGAAAATGTGTATAACGTTTGAAAACAACTTTACAACGACCTTTGTTTTATTCTTTTAAACAATAAAAACACAAGTAAAGATGAATACAAATAAATTTGGAAAAAAGGGTTGGACTCCTAATAATATAGATAACCTAAAAGGCAAAACATTCCTCATTACTGGAGCTAACACAGGTGCTGGCTTTGAAGCTGCAAAAATATTATTAAGTAAAGATGCTGAAGTAGTGATGCTGAATAGAAACGAACAAAAATCACAAAAAGCAACCGAAGAACTTAAGGAACAATTTGGAACAACCGCTAAAATTTCATTCATTATTATGGATTTAGCTTCGCTTGATTCAGTTCGGAATGCCGCAAAAGAAGTAAATGAAACGATTTCCAAGATTGATGCGTTGATTTGTAATGCTGCCATTGCACAAGTCCCCAAACTAAAGTTTACTACAGATGGCTTTGAAAGTCAGTTAGGTGTAAATCATTACGGTCATTTTTTATTGTGCGGATTACTTTATGAAAAAATAGAACAATCCAAAGGACGTATTGTTGTTGTGGGAAGCGAAGGTTACAAAATGGGGATTAAAACTATTCAATTTGATGATATGAATTGGAATAGTAATTACCATCCTATGAATACTTATTGCCACAGTAAATTGGCGCAAATAATGTTTGCTTACGAATTACAAGATCGAATTAAAACTGCTAATAAAAATGTAAAAATATATGTGTGTCATCCTGGCGCTTCCGCTACATCATTGATTAAAAATAGCGGCGGTTTACGAGATCGAATTATTTTTGGATTATTGTCTATGACACCTTTAGTTCAATCAGCAGAAAAAGGAGCTTACCCAGAAGTTATGTGTGCTACAGAAGAAAAATTAAACCAAAAAGCATATTATGGTCCAACAGGAAAAATGAATTGGACTGGACCAGTCGGCGTATGTAAATTAGAACCATACGCTAAAGACAAATCTGTGGCTACAAAACTTTGGACAGTATCTGAAAAAGCTACAAATTATAAATGGAATTTGTAAATTAACGAAATGGAACATTTTAAAACATTATCTGCTTATTTAGCATACGTTAAACTTCCGCGTCCAGAACATCCAATGCTCAGTGTTTTCGCTGTAAAAGGCGAAGATTATCTTCCTTGTCCGAAAGAGAGTTCTCCTCCTATTACTAATGATTGCTATTCCATTAGTTTAAAGAAAATTGTAAAAGGTGATGTTAATTATGGGCGCACAAAATATGACTTTACCAATGGCGCATTAATTTTTATTGCTCCAAGACAAGTGCTGCAATGGGATAAAACTGTGGTATACAAACAAAAAGGTTTCTCTATAAATTTTCATGAAGATTTTATCAAAGGAACAGAATTAGTAGAACAAATAAAGAAATATGGTTTCTTTTCGTATGCTGTCAATGAGGCATTGCATCTTTCTCCTAAAGAAGAAAAGCAAATTGAGTTCATCGTTGAAAATATTGAGATTGAATACCAGAACAATCAGGATGAGTTTAGCAAAGACATTATCATTTCGCAACTAAGCACGCTTTTAAAATATGCCAATCGTTTTTACAAACGACAATTTTTAAACCGAAAAGAGTTATCCAATGATTTATTAGAACGATTTCATGCGGAACTATCAGTATATTTTGATTCTGGAAAAGTGTTAGAGAAGGGAATTCCAAGCATCGAATACATCTCACAACAACTATCTGTCTCTCAACGCTACTTAAGCGATACACTCAAAAAAGAGACAGGAAAAACATCTACCGAACATATACAATTGTATCTGATTGATACTGCAAAAAACAGACTATTAAATCCTAATAAAACCATTTCAGAAGTTGCATATGATTTAGGGTTTGAGTATCCACCCTATTTTTCAAGATTATTTAAAAAGAAAGAAGGTATCAGTCCGTCAGAATATCGTGAAAAGTATAAAATGAATTAATTTTTTAAAAGCGCAAAGAATTTTTAATTCAATAATCGCTCACTAATACTTCACAATGAATCTCAGAATATTAAAAAACAACTCTACAACTGTATAAAATACGTCGCATGAAATCCAAAAAAGAAATTTCCATCATTGAAATTGAAATTCCTTGTGGTTTGTGTAATAAACGTATCTTCATTAAAAAATGGATTGTTGGTCATTTTAAACTGTAATAACAATTTACTTACTTCCCAATTAGCGCCAAGAGAAAAGGCTCCAAACGTTTCGCGCGACTCTAATTCGTTGGCTAAATAATAATATTCAGATACAATAGATACATGATTGTTCAACTTATAACGCGCACCAAAACCAATTGCAAAATGATTAAGATCATCTAAAGGTGATCTCGAAGAAGCTCTATGAATAAATGTTGGAGAAACTTGCAATGAAAAATTTCTTGAAAACTTTCGGGCAATCAATACTTGAGATGCAAAAGCTAACTTACTTCCAAAATCTCTTCTCGACTCAATACCATTTAAAAAACGAGTTCGGTAGGCTGCGGTTTGTAGTAATGTAACACTAAACGGATTTTTACCATCATCTGTTTGTCGAAACAATCGATACTTTAAGTACGAATCTAAAATACCACTTGGACTACCTGCACTATAACCAAAACCAAAAGTCAAACGATCTGAAATACCATAATCTAAACCAAAACGCGCAGACATTTTATCTGCCACAAATGAACGTCCGTTTGAATTAGGAATATTCCAATAAAGTGACATGAATGAAATTTCGAGTGTGTTTTTTTTACGTGTTTCTACAGAATGCCCAATAGATATGTGCGTTCCTTTAAAAGTAGCCATCGTATAATTATCAATATCTTGTTGCTCATTATTAAGCTTATCTAACAGATTCTGAGCTGTTACAAATGGAGATATACTTAAGAAAAGTACAAATATTAGGAGCTTACTTTTCATAGGGCGCATAATTAAAGTTAAACGATACTTCTATTTTCTTTGAAATATTAGGCGATAGTAATGGTGGTACATTAATATTATAATCATCAATCAAAACATCGAGTGTTCCTGCAATGGTAAATCCATCTGATGTTTTTGTAATATCTGCCTTTATAGTTATTGGTTTTGTAATATCTTTTAAGGTAAAATCACCTTTTATAATTCTAGTTTGTGTGCCTTCATTTGTAAGATCTAAATCTTCTATACGCCCATTAAAAGTAGCTTTGGGATATAAATCTGATTCTATATAACTTTCGTTAAAATGTTCATGCATCAATGATTTTTTAAACACAAAAGCACGCATTAAAATACTTACGGCAATTTCTTCTTTTTCAGGATTAAAAAGACTCAATACCTGATTGTTGGTTGCTTGAATATTTTCTACGGAAGTATACGAGAAAAACGTAACTTGTCCTTGCCGTTCTATATATTCATTACTTTCGGAGGTAATACTAGAGGAAATAATAAAAATTAATACTAGTAAAAGTTTATTCATAAAATTCTTCTTATATAATTACACAGTGCAACAGGATGATATCCATGAGAAATCCTTTTAAAATTCCTTTCAACTTTATATCTTCTCCAGCATGAAGTTTTAAAACATCATCACTTTGATTGGACTGCATTTCGCACAATATATATGTTTTATCTGAATCACCTTTTAAAATCAAACTATATTTCCCATCTTGAAATGTAATTTCTTTAATTTCTCCTTCAATCTCAATCGCCTTTTCTATAAAGCTTTCAAGTTTTTGCTCTTTAGTTTGTAACTTTAATAAAAGTTCGTTGGTTGTAAAAGTTTCTTCTGCTTCAATTTTTGTCGTATCTTCTATTCCTTTGTTTACAAAGTTATATACAAAAAATAGACTAATGGTAATTAGTCCTAAAATAAAGATATATTTATAATACTTTTTAAAGTTCATAATAGAGTCAACTTGCGCAGATGATTTTAATTTTGATGATTGAGTAAAAAACCTTTTAATACAATCTCAGCGTTGCAATTATTGATGGTGTAAAAATACTCTTTTCTTCTATTTTGAAATAGGTTAAACTGCTTAAAACGGAAAATAATAACTTAAAAAGGAATATTAAATGCTGAGATTTACGGGTATAATATATCGATGTACTATTTTAGTATCTTAAAAAAGAATTGTTAAGTCGATGAGAAATTATAGAATATATCTTTATACTACAATCAGTTTTGTACTAGTCTATATTTTAATTATTAGTCTAATCGTATCTCCTTTAATCATAAAGGTTAAAAGTACTACCCTACTTCAAAATAACATTAATCTTGCAACACAAGAAATACAACAAGTAAGTGTTATAAGTGGTAACGCTTTGGCAAATAATCTACCAAAAGAAACCATCGTCAATAGCATACAAGAAGCAATTTCTGGAAGTGATAACGAAAGTATTTATCTTACTGTTTTTAATTGGTCTGGAACCATAATAAGTCATCCGGACATCACAAAAGTAAAAACGAAAAACGATCAAAAAAGCAATACCATCTCTAATATAAAAAGTGTTGTCACTGGCGAAGAATTATATCAGCATGTTACAAGTATTGAAAGTTATGACAAAGAAACCTCTGAAGTAATTGCGTTACGACCAATTCCAAGTTCAGATTTAATTATTGCTGCGCATTTAAATATTGAAGATGTACACACTCAAACAAATACATTCAAAGACCAAGTAAGAACGGTATTCTTCATTTTAGGACTCATCTTACTTCTACTTTTACTCATCATTATTAGAGTACTATCAATTTATTACGAACGTATTATTGATCGTAAAACTGCCAAACTTGAAGATGGTGTTTTAAACTTATCTAAATTAAACACTTCGTTAGAAAACTATCAAAAAAGTATCGCTGAACTACAAACCAATACTGAAAAACAAGAAGTTATAGAAAAAAACAAAGAAAAGGAAGAAGATATAAAAGAGATTCCTAAGCAACGTTTACTCACTTACATTAGAAACGAACTAATGCCAATTGCAATCACAGATATCTCATACATTTATGTAGAAAATTCTATATCGTATGTAGTACGAAAAGATGGAAAACGATATACTGCAAATGACAGCTTAGATCAGATATACGCTTCCTTAGACCCAAAATTGTTTTTCAGAGCAAACCGACAAACCATTGTCGCCATTTATGCTATCGATAAAATCATCAAATACGGAAACAGCGCTTTAAAAATTGAAATGCAACCTATCTCTGAAATTGATATTATTATTGGTAAAAACAAAGTTTCTGTCTTTAAAAAGTGGTTAGACATGTAACAAATTTTAAATTAATTAGTTACATAATACTTTGTTAAAGAGCATACTAGTTCTAAGCTTGATTTTTATCTTTACAGAAAGAATATATTGTTACATCAATAACAAAAAAAGTTGTACAACATATCTACATAAAATAGTATCTTAGCACGTTTTGATTAAAATTTAAATGAACATGAGAAAAGAAAAGAATACCAAAGGTTGGAATGAGATAAAAACAAACGATTCTTGGGCACTTTTTAAGATAATGGGAGAATTCGTAAACGGATTCGAAAAAATGAGTCAAATTGGTCCTTGTGTATCAATTTTTGGTTCAGCACGTACAAAGCCTGATAATAAATACTATTTATTAGCTCAAAAAATAGCACATAAAATTGTAGATCACGGCTACGGAGTGATTACTGGCGGTGGACCCGGAATTATGGAAGCTGGAAACAAAGGAGCACATTTAGGAGGCGGAACATCAGTAGGTTTAAATATTGAATTGCCTTTTGAGCAACATGACAATCCATATATTGATTCTGATAAAAACATCAACTTCGACTACTTTTTTGTACGTAAAGTAATGTTTGTAAAGTATTCACAAGGATTTGTAGTAATGCCTGGTGGATTTGGAACTTTAGACGAATTATTTGAAGCGATTACGCTTATCCAAACAAAAAAGATTGACAAATTTCCAATTATCTTGGTAGGAACCGAATTCTGGTCTGGTTTAATGGACTGGGTAAAAGAAATACTATTAGAAAAATTTGGAAACATCAGCGCGCATGATTTAGACCTTATTCACATTGTAGATAATGAAGATGAAGTATTAAATATCTTAGATGAATTCTATAGAAAATACAATCTAAGTCCTAACTTCTAATAGGAAGTTTTGTAGAATAAATTGCACCCGAAAAAGAAAAAATGAAAAGAAAATTAATTATCCTTTGCTTGCTAGGCTTAGGATTACAACAAATACATGCTCAGGAAAATATCAAGACGATGTTTTACAATCTCTTGAATTTTCCTGAACTATCCATTGATCGATTGGATGAATTGGAAGTCATTATTTCCGATTACCAACCTGATTTATTCATGGTTTGTGAACTCAACGATGAATTTGGTGCCGGATTGATTTTGAACAGGCTTCAAATGATCAATCCAAACTATGCGCAAGCTGTTTATTTCAATAATACTTCTGATGATGCTGGAAATGATTCAAACTTACTGCAAAATCTAATCTATTACGATAGTTCTAAATTTATTTTAGAAGGACAAGATATCATTGCTACTACACTTAGAGACTTTAACAGGTATACATTAAAACTCAATACGGTAAATCAAGCAACCAATCCTATTCGTTTAGAAGTGTTTGTAACGCATCTAAAAGCAGGAAATTCTCCTGAAGATGAATTACGTCGTTTTTTAATGGTAGAAGAATTCGTATCCTATCTTTCTACGATTGATGCCAACAGTAAAGTAATACTTGCTGGTGATTTAAACTTATATACGAGTAACGACATTACTTTTCAAAAATTAATTGATCCAACAAATGCCATTCCACTTGTGGATCCAATCAATCGTTTGGGAGATTGGCATACAAACAGTGCTTTTCTTGATGTACTCACACAATCAACACGTACACAAGGTGGTTTAGGTGGCGCTTCAGGCGGATTTGACGACCGTTTTGATTTCATCTTAACGTCTGAAAATGTATTAACTAACTCAGATTTATATTACGTTCCTAACTCATACAAATCGTTTGGAAACAACTTAAATCCAGATTGTTACAATCGTGCTATCAATTCCTCTGATTGTGCAGAAGTACCAGGATCTGGCGTAAGCTATTCGCAAACACTTCGCAATGCTTTACATGACATGAGTGATCATTTGCCTGTAGTCATGGAATTAGAAACGAATGAACAATTACTAAGTACTACTGAATTTGCTAAAATCAGCACATTACAATTCGTAAAAGGAAATATTACTGATTCTCAGTTGGCATTTTTGTTAAATTCTTCTGAGATTGACAATGAATATGTTATATATGATATTTTAGCACGAAAATTAATGTCAGGTAAGACAAAAAATAATGATATTACAAGCGTAGATGTTTCCAGCCTACCAAAAGGCATCTATTACTTGAAAATTAATAATTTCACAGAAACTAAAAAATTTATAAAAAAATAAATTGAATACGATACGCACCCATTTCGGATTTTACATAGCCTTATTTCTGAGCATTTCTGCTTTTGGACAACATAAAAACACGGTAAAAGCTACCTTACATGCTGAAACCAATACAGTAGACATTGTTCAAGAAATTATCTATGTCAACGAAACTGGCAAAACACTCACGGAAATTTATTTAAACGACTGGAATCACGCTTTCTCTGGGAAAAACACACCTTTAGCCAAACGATTTGCTGAAGAATATCACAGGAACTTTCACTTAGCCAGAAAGAAAAAACGTGGAAATACAACAGTTGATCAAATTTCCGCCAATGGAACCAAAATAAATTGGGAACGTCTTGAAGAACAAGTGGATATTATAAAAATAACGCTCAACAAACCATTACAACCCAACGAAAGTATCACATTCAATCTTGACTATAAAGTAAAAATCGCTTATGACGAATTTACACGTTACGGTTTTACAAAAAATGGAGATTATAGCCTTCGTTACTTCTATATGACGCCAGCAGCTTACAATAATGGCTGGAAATTATACAGTAACAAAAATCTTGATGATTTATACACAGAACAAGCTGAGCACAATATTACATTTATCTATCCTGAAAAATTTAAACTCATTTCTACGGCTGATACTGCTGTAGAAGCAGGAAACGGTCAAATTCAACTGACAGCAAACAATGTAAAAGACATTACAGTTCTTTTACGTCAAAATTCAGAATTTAAAACATTTGAAACAGATAAAGTAAGTATTACCACAAATTTAGATGCATATCGACTTGATGAAAAACAACAAGCCATTGCCATTGATAAAGTCGTGCAATTCATTCATGACAAACTAGGAAAATTTCCTAGAAAACACATGATGATCTCTAAAATTGATGACAAAAAAAATCCTGTATACGGATTGGGTCAATTACCATCGTTTATAAGACCTTTTACAGATGACTTTCAATACGAAATGAAAGTTTTAAAAGCTGTTTTAACGAAAAACTTAGAAGAATCGATGTGGATGGACACACGAAAGGAAAAGTGGATTTCTGACGCTTTAGAAACTTATATGCTAATGGTATATGCAGAAACCTTCTATCCAAACATGAAACTTACTGGTGGATTGTCTAAAGTTTGGGGAGTTCGTTCGTATGAATTTGCAAAACTAGATTTCAACGATCAATATCCGTTCTTATTTATGTTGATGGCGCGTAAAAATATTGATCAACCATTAAGTACTTCCAAAGATTCATTGGTTAAATTCAACAACAATATTGCCAACAAATACAAATCTGGTGTTGGTTTAAAATATCTAAAATCATACTTTGATGAAACGGTTATTGATGATTTTGTCAAAGAATTCTATGCCACAAATCGTTTAAAAAAATCATCACGCAAAGATTTTGAAGACTTACTAAAATCCAAAGCACCAAAAGATATCGATTGGTACTTTAAAAACTATGTAGATTCAAGAAAACGAATTGATTACAAAATCAAAAAAGTTCAAAAAACAGACGATTCATTACAAGTTACAATCAAAAATAAATATGATGGCAACTTCCCTATTTCGTTATTTGGACTAAAAAATGATACCGTAGTTTCTAAATATTGGATTACTGATATTGGTGAAAAGAAAACAGTAACCATTCCGCGTGAAGGTGTAGATCGTTTGGTGTTGAATTATGATAAAATTATTCCTGAATTCAACCAAAGAGACAACTGGAAATCATTAAATGGTTTCTTTGCCAATAACAAAAAATTAAAATTCACATTCTTTAAAGATGCTGAAAACCCTCACTACAATCAGATTTTCTTTGTTCCAATTGCGCAGTTCAACTTATATGACGGATTCACGCCAGGAATGCGATTATATAACAAAACTTTCTTAACGAAGCGTTTATTATACGATTTAAAACCATCTTACGGATTGCGTTCTAAACAATTAGTAGGTTCTGGAAGTGTATCGTATCGTCATGATATTGAAAGTCCAGGAAACTTATATTTTGTTCGCTTTACTATGGGCGGAAACTACTTTAACTACGAACAAGACTTAGCATACACGCGTTTAGTTCCTAAAGTAACTTTTGGTTTTAGAGATCCTGATTTCAGATCCAACCATAAAGAATTTTTAGATTTTAGATATGTAATTGTACAACGTGAACAATCACCAAACATTACACTCGATAATGAACCAAATTATAGTGTTTTCAATGCTCGCTATGTATATTCAAATCCAGATCCAATTCGTCATTTAACGTGGTTTACAGACTTCCAATTGGCAAAACGTTTTTCTAAAGTATCATTCAACTTAAACTATAGAAAACTATTCCAAGATAACCGTCAATTAAACGTACGTTTCTTCTTTGGTAAGTTCTTATTCAATGATACAAATTCAGACTTTTTCAGTTTTGCATTAGATAGACCTACAGATTATTTATTTGACTACAACTATTATGGACGATCAGAAGATACAGGTTTATTCAGTCAGCAATTAATTGTCGCTGAAGGAGGATTCAAATCAAAACTAGAAAATCCTTTTTCTAACGATTGGATTGGTACAGCAAATGCTAGTTACAGTATTTGGCGTTGGATTGAAGGCTACGGAGATGTTGGGTTCTTAAAAAACAATAGTGTTAATACACGATTTGTCTACGACTCTGGAATTCGTCTAAATTTAGTTCCAGATTATTTCGAATTGTACATTCCTGTATATTCAAACAATGGTTGGGAAATTGCACAACCTGGATTTGATCAACGCATTCGATTCATTGTTACATTAAGTCCAAAAACATTGACAAAACTGTTTACAAGAAAATGGTTTTAGTCTTTTAAGCGTTAAAAAATACGTTTCGTTTAACAATAAAATATTAACATGAAAGCATTCGTAGTAATTGCTCTTTTCATTTCTTCAATAGCAATAGGTCAAACTAAAGTTGACTTAAACAATTCAAAAGAAACATTAATTGGCGAATGGAAATTTGTAAAAGTAATTGACCAAGCTGGCAATGAGATTAAACAAATAAAGCGCGATCTAAAGGTTCCTAATCATGAACCAATCACTATAAATGCAAGTGGACCAGATATTATTGTAAAAGCAGATGGAACTTATACTAAAATTTTTACTCCCAAAAACTCAGATACTGGAAATTGGTATATAAAATCAAAAAATGAAATTTTATATCAAATGGTGATTCCTATCAATTCAAGACAAGGAAGAATGATTGTTAAAACTCAAGAAATATTTCCTGATACAAAGTGGAAAAAAGACGGAAAAGGAAATTTTCTTGACGGTTCTATCAACACAATCACAGAATTATCAAAAACTACCATGAAAGTAGTTTATGAAAAAGATTACATATTGGTCTACAAAAAAGTATTAAACTAGTTAAACACACAAAAATATTTACTTGATTTTAGTTGAAAAATCGGTCAAAATTCCACTCATAAGATATTAAACAATTATCAGCAAAAAAGTTATTTTCCCTCTTAAATTGAATAAATCGCATTAAAAACCCTATTTCATTAAATTATTCACACTTTTTTAAGAGAGTGCTCTATTGTAAATTCGCCTCCTTTTTTGTACTTTTGCAACACTTCAATCCAAGAAAACTATGCAAGCAAAAGTTGAAAACACACAAGATATTTCATTCGATCAATTCAAAGAAGAAATCATTCAAGATTATACAACAGCTGTAATCAGTCGCGAATGTAGCCTTCTAGGTCGTAGAGAAGTATTGACGGGAAAAGCCAAGTTTGGTATTTTCGGAGACGGAAAAGAAGTTCCGCAATTAGCCTTAGCCAAAGCATTTCAAAATGGTGATTTTAGATCAGGTTATTACCGTGATCAAACTTTTATGATGGCAATTGGCGAATTAAATATTCAACAATTCTTTGCTGGATTATATGCACATACTGATATTGATGTAGAACCTATGTCAGCTGGAAGACAAATGGGTGGACATTTTGCCACACATAGTTTGGATAAAAATGGTGAGTGGAAAAACTTAACTAAACAAAAGAATTCTAGTGCAGACATCTCTCCTACTGCTGGGCAAATGCCTCGCTTGTTAGGATTGGCACAAGCATCCAAAATATATAGACACGTTGACGGAATTGACACTGAAAAATTCTCTGAAAACGGAAATGAAATTGCTTGGGGAACTATTGGAAATGCCAGTACGAGCGAAGGATTATTTTTTGAAACAATCAACGCAGCTGGTGTATTACAAGTTCCTATGGTAATGAGCGTTTGGGATGATGAATACGGAATCTCAGTACATGCAAAGCACCAAACAACAAAAGAAAATATTTCAGAAATCTTAAAAGGTTTTCAACGTACAGAAACCGAAAATGGTTATGAAATCTTTACGGTAAATGGTTGGGATTATCCTTCATTAATTGCAACATATCAAAAAGCTTCTGATATTGCTCGTGCTGAACATGTTCCTGTGTTAATTCATGTACAACAAGTTACTCAACCACAAGGACATTCAACATCTGGTTCTCATGAACGTTATAAAAGTAAAGATCGTTTAGCTTGGGAAGCTGAATATGATTGTAATGCGCAAATGCGTACATGGATGCTTGAAAACGGTATTGAAACTGAAGAAAACTTAGTTGCTTTAGAAAAAGATATCAAAAAGCAAGTTCGTGATGGTAAAAAAGCTGCTTGGAAAGCGTTTGTAGCGCCAATGAAGGAAGAACAAGCCGAAGCTGTACATTTATTAGAAAACCTAGCACAATCAAGCCCTAACAAAGTATTCATCAATAAAATCAAAGAAGAATTAGCTGCCATTGCAGAACCTATTCGTAAAGAAATTGCAGGATTTACACGTAAAGCCTTGCGTTTGGTTATTGGTGAAGCTTCCGCTGAAAAGCAAGCCTTGAGCAATTGGATTAAAACATATTTTGAAAAAATTCAACCAAAATACAGTTCTCATTTATACAGTGAGTCTGCAAAAAGTGTACATCACATCGCACCAACTGCACCAGCTTACGGAGATGCTTCCGAAGAAGTAGATGCACGTATTGTACTAAGAGACAACTTTGATGCGATCTTTTCAAAATATCCAGAAGCATTAATCTTTGGAGAAGATGCTGGAGAAATTGGAGATGTAAACCAAGGTTTAGAAGGAATGCAAGAGAAATACGGAAAACTACGTGTTTCAGATACAGGAATTCGTGAAGCTACCATTCTAGGACAAGGAATTGGAATGGCGATGCGTGGATTGCGACCAATTGCAGAAATTCAATATTTAGATTACTTATTGTATGCTTTACAAATCATGAGTGATGATTTAGCAACCTTACAATATAGAACCAAAGGAACACAAAAAGCACCAGTAATCATCAGAACGCGTGGACATCGTTTGGAAGGAATATGGCATTCTGGTTCGCCAATGGGAGCAATTATCAATACCATTAGAGGAATTCATGTATTGGTTCCAAGAAATATGACTAAAGCCGCAGGTTTTTATAATACATTATTAGAAAGTGACGAACCAGCCTTAGTAGTAGAATGTTTAAATGGATATCGTTTAAAAGAACAATTACCAACAAACTTAGGTGAATTTAAAACACAAATTGGAGTTGTAGAAACCATCAAAGAAGGAACTGATATCACGGTTGTTTCATACGGTTCTACTCTACGTATCATAGAACAAGCTGCTAAAGAATTACAAGCAGTTGGTATCGATATTGAAATCATTGACTGTCAGTCATTATTACCTTTCGATAAAAATCATGATACAGTAAAAAGTGTACAAAAGACAAATCGTTTGTTAGTGATTGATGAAGATGTGCCAGGTGGCGCTTCAGCATTTATTTTACAACATATTGTAGATGAACAAAATGGTTATCAATATTTAGATAGTAAACCACAAACGCTAACAGCAAAAGCACACAGACCAGCATATGGAACTGATGGAGATTACTTCTCTAAGCCTTCTGTTGAAGATGTATTTGAGAAAATATACGCAATGATGCACGAAGCAAATCCTGCAGACTATCCGCAGTTGTTCTAAGTGCAATCACACAGAAATATACAAAACGCCAACTTCTATAAAGTTTGGCGTTTTTTTGTATAAAGCATATACATTTACGTTATATTTGAGTAACCTTCATAATTAAAAGACAAATACACACAATGCTTGTATTTTGGTATTGTACTGCAAGTAACAAATGAGATTCATCAGACTAAAAAACATTTCAGATAATTATTTTCAGAAAGCTTGGGCGCTTTATGAAGATGCTTTTCCTTTAGAAGAGCGAAGATTGTTAGATGAACAATCTTACATTTTTCAAAATGACAGGTATCATTTTGATATTTTAATAGACAAGGATCAATTTTTAGGATTTATCCTATGGTGGGATTTTAAAACATATAGATACATAGATCACTTTGCAACACCTGTGAAACAAAGGAATAAAGGTATTGGAAAGTTTATTTTAAATAATTTTATTGAGAGAAATGACAAGTCGATTATATTGGAAGTCGAATTGCCTACTTCTAGGATTAATGAACGTAGAATAAAATTTTACCAAAGATTAGGCTTTCAACTAAATCAACATCATTATGAAATTCCTCCTCTCAAAGAAAATCAATCTCCTTTGCAATTATTAATAATGTCATATCCAAGTCTTATCACAAACAAAGATGTTGAACATTTCGTGGAGAAATATCATCCTGTTATTTTTAAAAATAAATAATCTATTTCTGAGCTTTTCAAGAAAAACAAATAGAAAATAAAAGCTAGCTGCTAATAATGAATATAAGTTATATAAAACCTTATATCTCTCACTCTCATTAAATTCAATCAGATATTTTAAGAAACTTGCCAATACAGATTCTTATATTTTACAACTGCCAAAATTAAAATAACCATAATGATTATATTTGGTACTGTATAAAATGTAGAAAAAATACAGTGAATGAACTAAGAGCCATAAGAAAATACTATAAACCGATTCAACCAACTGTTTCATCTAACGATAACGAAATAAGTTATCAAGAAATCCAACCAAATAAAGAAATAGAAAACTTTGTTTACTGTTTTTGGCAACTTAAAACACTGAAAGTTTTAAAAAGCGATTATAATTATCGAGTGGTTTCTGACGGTTGTATCGACATATTTTTTGAACACAAAAAACCGATTAAAAGCTTTGTGATGGGATTTTGTAGAAAGTTCGTGCAGTTCCCCATCGAAAAGGAATTTGATTATATAGGCATTCGATTTTTGCCTTCTGCATTTTCACACTTGTTCAGAGTTGATGCCAAAACTTTAAGTAATCAATCACAAGAACTGAATATGGTTTTACCTAATTTTTCTGACTGGATTAATTCCAACATAAAACCTACGGATTCATTAGAAAATATTGCGAAAATTTTGGACAAAAAAATTATTGATTTTTCAAAAAATCAAAATATCAAATATGACTCGCGTTTTTTAGATTCACTAAACTTGATTTTCAAAAAGAATGGATATTTGGACACTGAAAAAGAACTCAATACTGGTTTAAGTCCAAGACAATTGCGTAGGATTTTCAATTTTTATATTGGTACAACTGCAAAATCCTTTAGTAATGTTGTACGCTTTCAACATATTCTTAATGCAAAACCTTCAAAACAGAGTCTCAAAGAGAATAAACTATACTTTGATGTCGGTTTTTTTGATCAAGCACATTTCATTAAGAATTTTAAAATATTTTACGGTATAACACCTTCAGATGCCTTTCGTTAAGTTTGTCCGATTTTTACAATTCCTCGTTTTCTTATCAATCTAAATTTGTTGTAACAAAATCATTTACAATGAAAACATTATTATTAACTGTATTTGTTCTAACACTAAGTTGGACAAATGCACAAACAACAAACAAAATGAAGCTTAACACGGGAATAATCACTGAGAAATTACAGGAAACTAAGAAATTCTACACAGAAGTATTGGACTTTGGAGTAAGTTTTGAAAACGAATTTTATCTATTGCTACACACACCAAATAAATCTTCTGAAATCAGCTTTTTACAACCAAATCATCCTTCACAAAAACCCATTTTTCAATCGGCATTTAATGGAAAAGGCGTTTACATAACTATTGAGGTTGAAAACGTTGATAAAGTTTACAAACAATTAAAAGAAAAAGCAATCCGAATAGAAATTGAAATCCGAGATGAACCTTGGGGAGATAGGCATTTTGCAATCAAAGATCCAAACGGAATTGGAATTGATATTGTAACTTATACAAAACCTGAATAATAAAACACTATACACAACACTAACACTCAGTAAAAAACATAAGGTGATTTGATGTCTGTTCGAAAGATTTGAGCTAATTGATTAGTTCATTAAAACTAAAATTTGGCATTTCAAAATGTAAGATAGGCACAAAACATTATATTTGGGTGCTAATTACAATAAGAAGAAATACGAATAGGAAGAAATACAAATAGGAATGGATTACCATCCAGAGAAATTTAAAACAGTTACTGTTCCTAACAATCATTATAGTTAATACGAGGTTTGGTGCTTTTTACAAAGTTCATCAAACCTTTTGATGTGGTTTAGTAATAATTTAAAATGTAGTGATCATTCATTATCCTACATTTCTTATACTCAAGGTTAGTAGTAATTAAATAAAATGACAGATAAAATCGAACAATTTTTCAGGAACAATAATCTAAGTGAAGAATCTATTTCTATAATTTGTGATTATTGGAATACCGAAGTAGTAATTCGTAAAAAAGAGTATTTACTTAGAAAAAATCAAACCGAAAATTACCTTTATTTTATTGTTTCTGGTTGTGTAGCATTATTAGTTGAAAGCGAAAACAAGAATTCAGTCATAGGATTTGGTTATGAAAATTCAATAATTACGTCATTCATTTCATTTTCCACTGAAACTCCATCGGAATTATCTCTTTTTGGTGCGTTAGAATCAAAAGTTTTAAAAATATCTAAAACAGATTTAAATACACTAATGGAGCGTTATCCTGAAATTGCTAAGTGGTATTATGAAACCATTGAAAAAACATTAATCGGACATCTAAAACGTCAAATAGAATTAACGACACTATCTCCAAAAGACAGGTATAAATTATTCATAGAAAGGAGCGGACATTTAGTAAACTCAATACCGTTAAAATATATTTCATCCTATCTAAACATGACACCTGAAACACTTAGCAGAGTTAGAGCTTCATTTTCTTGATTTTAATCAAGGAAACCTATCTTAATTACATTCAACTTTGTAAATAAAAAAGATGAAACTAAAACAAGGACAAACTGCACCGAACTTTGAAGTATTAGATATTCAGGGAAACAAAATAAACTTGAACAAACTATCAAACCATAAAATACTACTTACCTTCTTTAGATATGCCGAATGTGCATTATGCAATTTGAGAATTTCAGAAATAAAAAACGAATCTCAAAGGCTAAAGATGCTAGACATCAAACTGATAGCCGTTTTCCAAAGTAGTAAAGATAGTTTGATTAAAAATGTACAAAATGAGCATGCATTTGATTTTACAATTATCGCAGACCCTAATCGAGAATTATATGACTTATACCAAGTAAAACCTTCTTGGATAAAATTAATAAGAACAACCACTTGGAAAGGTGTAAATAGTATAATTAAAGCATCTAAAAAAGGATATAAACCAGGCGGAAAAGTGGAAGGTAAATTTCATCAAATACCTGCTGATTTTTTGATCAATCAAGATAAAAAAATTGAAATTGCGTACTATGGTAGTAGTGTTATTGACCATATTTCTATTGAAAAATTATTGAAGTCTACCACCAATACCATATAAAGTTAATTGCAAACATTAGCTTACTTATTAAAATTCTATCAGATTTTCTGATTGATTAGTATTTACTAAATTGCTTCTTTAAAACATACAATTACACATAACTCATATGAAAAACACCATCAAATCGCCCTAAGTATGCTTGTTATTATTAATACTAAAAAGAGGTTATCTTAGAATCCAATAATGAAAACTAAATCAAGAATAACAGCGATACTAGAAGCAAACACACTTCCTACAGAAATTACTGGTTTCCCTACGTTTCAGTTGTCTGGACTAAACTTCGTACCAAATCTTAATTTTCAATTCCCAACTAACGTAAGATTGGGGCAAATGGTAGAAAAAATTGTAGCTGAATTTATCAAATCATCTACTAATTTCAATCTGCTACATGAAAACATTCAAATCATAAAAGATAAAAATACCATTGGAGAACTTGATTTCATTCTTGAAAATGTTGCTACAAAACAAGTAATTCATTTAGAGTTGGCATATAAATTCTATTTGTATGATCCGTCTATTTCTGAAGAAACGATCAGCAATTGGATTGGTCCAAACAGAAAAGATTCTCTCATTGAAAAACTGGACAAACTCAAGCAAAAACAGTTTCCGCTACTCTATCACGATGCTACCAAAACAATGCTTCCTGAAATTGAAATTAGCAAAGTTTCTCAAAAATCGTGTTTACTGGCTTCTTTATTTGTTCCGTACAGCTCACAAATCCGTTTTCAAGAGAATTACCAAAAGGCAATCAAAGGATATTATATTGGTTTTAAAACCTTTAAAAGTCTTCATCATTCTGAAAAAACATACTATATACCTTCAAAAAAAGAATGGGGAATTCATCCTTCCTTAAACGAAAATTGGACAGCTTTTGATTCAGTAGTAACAGAAATTCGTAGAAAACTAGCGGAAAACCATGCGCCTTTGTGCTGGCAAAAGCATGGAAATTCATACGAGCAATTTTTTGTTGTTTGGTGGTAAATTAATGCTCCAAATGTTTTGTAATTTTTGAACTCATCGGTTTGGTAATAGAATAGTAATAATCGATCAAATTTCCGTTTGTATCAATCAAATACTTTTGAAAATTCCAGCGTACTTTAGAATTTTTCCTTCCATTATGAGCTTTTGTTGTCAACCAAGTATACAAAGAATGTTGTTCTTTACCTTTTACCGCTAATTTTTCTGTGAGTAAAAAAGTAACTCCAAAATTCAGTTCGCAAAATTCTTGAATCTCTGAAGAATTTCCTGGCTCTTGCTTACCAAATTGATTGCAAGGACAACCAATAACTACCAAATTTTCTTTATATGTATCACTTAATAGCTGCAATTCTTTGTATTGTTTCGTGAATCCACATTTGGAAGCCACATTGACAAAAAGAATCTTCTTTCCTTTAAATGCTACTAAAGAAATCGGTTTTCCAGTCAAATCATTAATTTCAATGTCATACAATGAATACGCTTCAGCTTCTTTAGAAACATTAGAAGTTAACTTAGCTTTATTTACTACTTTCATGTTGGCTCTTAAATTAAACTATGTGTAAAAATAATCATTTTGTTTAACTTTTTCACAAAACATGTAAACAAAAAATATTTAATATTTCGACCAATGGAAAATTCGACAAAGTTTACATTCGTTGAGTGAAAAAGATGTCAATTAAACGTTCAAATTATACTAAAGAAGGGCTCAAATCGTATCGTGAGTCGATAAACACAGTGAAAAACTGAAAAAGTTTAGTAGATTTGAATGTAATCAAAGTGTAACCTACGAATGTTTCCAAATTTCAATTTGTATAGTATGCCATTATTAATTCTTGTCATTCAAGGATTAATCTTAATTGGTTTATTGTTGAAACGTTACGTTGAAAAGAAAAACGCTTCTGATGGAATTCTTGTCATCTTACTACTAATTACTTGTTATGAGCAAACCTGTTATACGGTAGGTTTTATGGGTTGGTATGATACATTTCGTGCTACAAAAATCAATTATTTTTTAATTTCTGTAGGAACAGCAATTGCTCCGTTAATTTTTTTTTATGTAAAATCAATCACGGAATCAAACTTTAAATTTAGAAAAAAATATTGGTGGCATTTTACTATTCCTATTCTGCTTGTTGTCTATCGATTAACCATTTTTACATATGATGCATTACAACCTGGTTTTAATGAAACACAAAATGGTGTTTTAAAAATTGCGGTAGACGAAACGGAAATCGCACAAGCTATTTTTAAAATTTTAGACTTTTCCGTGATGTTACTCTATTTGGCATTTACTCTTCAACTTTTTATAAATTATAGACAAAAAATAAAGCAATACTTTTCAAATGTATTCAAGCTTGAGCTGAATTGGATTCGAAACTTTCTCATTGTGTTTAGTCTGTTATTTTTGTACAGTTCTATTCAAACTTTAGTCGGAGATTTATTTATGGAACTAGACTATAAAGAACGTTGGGGATTGAATTTAGCTATGGGAATTTGTACTATTTACGTTGGATTGAAAGGATATTTTACCGACACTACTAAATTAAACAAACTAGATTTTAGTTTTTCTCCACGACATATCTCAATTCCTGAAAATACAAAAGAAGTTAAAAAAGAAATTCCCGAAGTAGCCATAGAGGCAATTGCGGCTTTAATGCAACGTGAAAAACCATACTTAAATCCAGATTTAAATTTATCAGAACTTGCCAAGCAAGCCAATGTAACGCGTGGACAACTTTCTGAGATCATTAATAGTGGTTTTCAAATGAATTTTAATGATTTTGTGAATTCATATCGCGTCAATGCCTTCAAAAGTATGCTGAAAGCAGGGAAACACGAACAACTTTCTTTACTCGGAATTGCCTATGAATGCGGATTCAACAGTAAAGCCACCTTCAACAGAGTCTTTAAAAAACTTACAAGCTTCTCTCCTACGCAATATTTACAATCGTTGGCAGGTTGATTTGGTTATTTGTCTTTTTACCTATTTGTATATTTTAAAATTTACTTTACTAAAAGCACGCCTAGCATGTCTAACCCATATGATTCCAAAGTCTAAGTTTTTGTTTACGATATATCTAATATATATTAGGGAATCAAAATTCAAAGACCACCAAAATCTATACACATTAGTACGCAAACTGGTATTGAAAACATTAAAAAATCCTTTGGATGATTTTGACTTTGAGTAAGAAAATTGTAGTTTTAAAAATAACTAAATTCTTAAAATGAAATAGGTTTGGTTATAGTAGAAATAACAGGAATTCCTGTTATACATACGTTAGGCAAAATTTGAATGCAACCCAATGAAAGTTACTGAATCTGAGTTCGAGCAATTATTTGAGGAAAATCAACCCAAGCTAAAATCGTTTATTTACAGACTTGTTACAAATACTGAAGATGTTGAAGATTTAAGTCAAGAAACATTTATCAAAGCCTACAAAAATCTACATAAATTTAAAGGCGATTCAACTTTTAAAACTTGGCTATTTGCCATAGCAAACAACTTAATAAAAGACCATTTCAGGGCACAAAAAAGGTGGACGAGAAATGCTCAAAATAATTGCAGTCAATCCATAAAAAACTCATCAGAACTGCAAGAACAAGTGATGAACGTCTATTTTAAAAATACCTTTGAAATAAAAAACCACATTGATTACTGCTTTACTTGCGTGATGAAATATCTTCCTTTGGAACGTCACATAGCAGTTATGCTTGCAGATATTTATGATTTTAAAATTGCTGAAATTGCTGTGATAATGGGTAAATCTGTTGGAAGTATAAAACATTTGTTGTTTAAAGGACGAAAGACAATGAAAGAAGTTTTTGCAGAAGATTGTACGCTCATTCACAAAACAGGAGCTTGTTGGAAATGTTCAGAGTTAAGTAACACAGGTAATTCAAAGGCTGAAACACAAAGAAAGATTGCAACATTAGAATTGACCAAAGAAAAAAACAAAGACGCCACAAAACTATATAAAATAAGGACTGCCTTGATAAAAGGAATTGACCCTTTGAAAAGTAGTAATTTCCAATTGCACGATTTTCTATTAAATCAAACCAACACTGCCAACGGAAAGACCTACCCTAAAATTGATAAAGCCTGCAAAGATTTATAAAATTTCATTTATTACAACCGTTTTTGTTTGTTCCATCGTCTAAAGAATAAATAGTATAAACAAAAACACAAACAGATGAAAAAATTTATGGTATTTATTTACCCGCAAGGAGAATCGATTTTTAATCTTTCAAAAGAAAATCAACAAAAGCACATCCAAAAAGTTGGAGCGTATTTAGGTAATCTAAAACAAGATAATATTTTATTGGATGCTCAACCGTTACAACCTGCTGGAACTCTACTTATCGGTAACAAAACAAATCTTTCAACAGATGCAATTGGTAAAACTGACATTGCAGGGTTTTATATGCTTCAATCAGAGAATAAGGAAACTTTAATTAACGTATTAAAACAAGACCCGCGTTTTGAGGACGCCAGTTGGAAACTCGAAATTAGAGAAGTATTAGAAATGATGTAAAAATATAATTCCCAATTAAGATGTCGAACACAAATTATTTTAAAGAATTGCAAATAGCTGTTTCACCCAATGTTGTTTTTAAAGTCATAACTACCGAAATTGACAAATGGTGGACAGTCCATTCTAATGTAGCTAATAAACTGAACGATAGGCTCACTGTACGATTTGGAGAGACCACAGTAAAAGAAATGCTAATTACAGAACTTGAAGAAAACCAAAACCTCACTTGGAAAGTAACAAAAGCATTCATAGACATTAAAGAACTCTCTAAAAAAGATGAATGGGTTAACACCGAAATAAAATGGACAATCAAGGCTACGGATAAAGGAAGTCAAATAAATTTTGTTCATATAGGACTAACCTCAGAATTCGAATGTTATAATGCTTGTAAAGGTGGTTGGAACTTTTTCTTAAACAGTTTAAAGCAATACCTTGAAACAGGGAAAGGAAATCCTTATATACCTGAATAAAAACTTTGCCTAACAACGTGTATAAGTAATAGCGGTTTGGGTGTAAACTCAAACCGTTTTACATTTTTATTAAGTATATTGCTAACCGAAAGTACTAGTATATAAATCTGCCACTACTCATACACAAGACCGTTGTGCATAATATGAAAATCAAGCTAATTCCATACATTATTCTATTAATTTTTCTTAATTCCTGTGCTGAAAAATCAGTTTGCGAAAAATTTAAGAAAGGAGATTTTTATGAAACTGTGCTCGGGAATGAAAATATTAATAAAAAAATCACTCGAATTAATAATTCTGAAATCTCTCTTATTGTAAAGAGAAACGGAGAAAAGGTTGAATCAACTAAAGACTATAAAATAATACAATGGATTAACGAATGTGACTACATTTTAAAAATTGATGAGTCGAAAATGGAAATGGACGAATCTATGCGAGAAATAAATCGGAACGGAGGAATCCTTTGTGAATTTGAGTATGAATATGATAACTACTTGCATTATAAATGTACGAGCAAATTGGACAATTACGAATCTAGCTGGAATCAAAAAATAAGGACTGAATAAATACTATGCACAACACCGTGTATAATTAATTGCTAGTTATAGCCTACTTGCGAAAGTCCTAGCAGATTTTCTATTCGGTTTGTATTTACTATATCAGTTACTTAAGCAACGTAACAAACTCTATACAAGCATGTTAAACTTCTCACAAAGACGTATCAAACATATCGTCTAATATTTCTAATAGCACAAAGTAGTCTAAAAAAACCGTCTCAAATCGTAAAATAAGCCGTTTGCACACGTTTTAAGTCGTGTAACCACGTTTCATGTCGCAAATTTGTATCAAAACAAAATGATATAAAATTTAAACTCATGAAAACAATTATCGCATTCTTTATTTCAATCGCAATTTCATCATTCGCACAAGCACAACAAAAAGTAAGTATTTCTGACTTTGAAAGTTTACACAACACAAACTGGACAGGCGAAATCATGTATATAAATTATAGCGACAATAAAGAAGTTACTTTACCTACTACCTTACATATTCAAACAAAAAACAACAAAATAGTTTTTAACATAAACTACACTACAGAACAAAGTGCTAACAGTAAAAACACACTCAAAATTAAAAAAGATGGAATTTATTTAGGTAATGAAAAAATAATTCGTGTTCAAAAATCTGCGGATGGAAGCACAGAAATTGAAACGATGTACGAAGGACAAGACAATAATAAAGAGGCAACAATCTACAATACGTATTTTTTTAATGATACACAGCTTTCTATGAAAAAGGAAGTAGTATTTAAAGATACTTCAGAAAAATTTGTACGTAATAAATACACGTATAAAAAGTCATAGAAGCATAAGCTTTTAAAGCATCAAAAAAGAAGACGCAAATACAATTGTAGACCTGTTTAAAACAACAACCAAATCATGATAAGAAAAGAGGCTTTTAACGCCTCTTTTTTATTTTTTTCAAAAAAAAATTAAACCATTGCGCAAGTTTTTAGTCAAAATATCATCTTACATTAAAAATAATAATCAATTTGCCTATTGGAGAGATACTACTTTATAAATTTAAAACACCTAAGCCTTATGAAAAAGTACGTATTTCTATTTTCGATTTTATTGTTCTCTTGTGCTGCTGATGAAGAAGTATATACAGAAATCCCTGATGAAAACATAGACACTCCTGCTGATCCTGTTGATACAGATGTAAACGGAGTTGATATGTCTACTTACTTTTCAATCAATTTTGAAAGTCTGCCAAATTATAGCAATCCAGATTATCCAATACATTATATAAATTCTGTAGCCGATAATAATGAACCCGCAAATAATCAAGCTACTGATGATGGTGCAATTTTGGGAAGAATCCTGTTTTTTGATAAACAATTAAGTATTAATGATGCGGTTTCATGTGCAAGTTGCCATCAACAAGGAATTGCATTTACAGATAATAACCAATTTAGTACTGGTTTTGATGGTGTAAATGTGACTGGTGCACATTCGATGCGATTATTAAATGCGCGTTTTTATGAAGACGGATCGTTTTTTTGGGACAAACGTGCAGCCACCTTAGAAGCACAAACTACTGAACCAATTATCAACAGTGTTGAAATGGGATTTGATGATAGCAACGGCGGTTTGGCTGCGCTAATTACCAAAATGAACACAATTGAATACTATCCTGCATTGTTTGAAATGGTTTTTGGAGATGAAACAATTACACAAGGAAGAATTCAACAAGCATTAGCACAATACATTCGTTGCATGGTTTCTACTGATAGTAGATTTGATGAAGCATTTGCGCAAAACTATAATCCAAACGCGCCTGGAAATGGTATCGGAGCAGATTTTCCACAATTTACAGCAGAAGAAAATTTAGGGAAACAAATATTTACAACCAATCAAGGCGGAATTAATTGTTCAGGTTGTCACCAAATACCAACATTTGCTTTAAACGATAATTCAAGAAGTATTGGTTTAGATGCTGGAGAAACTAGAGTTTTTAAAGCTCCTTCACTTAAAAATATTGCCACTTCTGCACAATTCATGCATGATGGTCGTTTTACAAGTCTAGAAGAAGTTGTTGAATTTTACAATTCAGGAATCCAGCTTGGTCCTTCTTTAGACAATCGATTAATGCAAAACGGACAACCTAGACGAATGAACTTAACACAAGCTGAAAAAGATGCACTAGTAGCCTTTTTACGAACGCTTACGGACGAAACTATCGTTAATGATACTAAGTTTTCTGATCCGTTCATCCAATAAAATATAGTAATCCACCTTCAGCCTCGAATATTTCTTAAAAAGCCTGTTTTTATAAGCGGGCTTTTTATATTTTTGATTGAAAAATCAACCGTATGAAACCAATTGATGTAGTTATACTAACCGACAAACGCTATACAAACCCTGTAGAACGTAACGAATACATAGATAATGTTTTATTAGAAGATCAATTGGTAAAAAATGCACTCGAAAAAGAAGGTTTACAAGTATTAAAACTTGCTTGGGACGATCCTGATTTTGATTGGAGTACTACAAAATATGCACTTTTTAGAACTACTTGGGATTATTTTGATCGTTTTACTGAATTCTCTAATTGGTTAGCAGATGTCAGTAATAAAACAACATTATTGAATTCTTCCAAAATGATTCACTGGAATATAGACAAACACTACTTACAAGATTTAGAAAAAGAAAATGTTGCTATTGTTCCAACATACTTTATTGAAAAAGGTGACACACGTTCTTTAATGGAGTTACATGAAACTTTATCTTGGAAGCAAACCGTATTAAAACCTTGTATTTCTGGTGCAGCAAGACATACATACAAATTGAATCCGCAGAACATTCACAAACACGAAATTCTATATAAAAATTTAATTTCTGATGAAGCCATGATGTTGCAACCTTTTATGGAGCAAATCGTGACCAAAGGAGAAATTTCATTAGTAGTAATTAACGGAAAATATACGCATGCAATTCTAAAAAAAGCAAAAAAAGGTGATTTTAGAGTACAAGATGATTTCGGCGGAAGCGTACATGAATATCATCCTTCACAAAAAGAAATCGAATTTGCAGAAAAAGCAGTCAATGCATGTATAGAATTGCCAATATATGCGCGTGTTGACATTATTTGGGATAATGAGGACCAACTAGCAATTTCTGAATTAGAACTCATAGAACCTGAATTATGGTTTAGATACAACAATGACGCTGCAACACAATTAGCAAAAGCAATTAAACAATTGCATTAGCGTACAATTTCAAATCGCGAACCTACAACGTCTTCTATCAATTTTCCTTTTACAATTGATTGTGTATACACATGCTTTACATCTGTAAAGTCAAAATAATAATCAACGGTTCCTGTTCCAGCTTTATCGACTTTCTTAGTTGAATTGTCTATGCCTGCACCTATATATTTAATTGTTTTTTTAGGATACTTTTCTTTTAAAAACTTCTCTTCCGCATCCAATCCTTTTTTGTGAGCTCCTCTAAATCCGGCTGTTCTTTTATTTTTTTCATAATCAGCTACCGAAAAACGTTCTGCTAGAATATGTATCATATTAATTTGAAATAAATCTGAAGGTAAATCTACCATATCACTGGCATCTACTTTTCCAGAAGCAAAACTGTCCATAAAAAGTGTGTCTGACTTCGCAATCAATCTAAATTTCACTATTTGTGCATTTTGAACAGCACTTTCCATTACCTTTTCATATTGTCCGTTGGCAACATCTGAAGCTTTACGTTTTGTAATATTTCCACTAGCATCCATATCAAATTTCATACTCGAACTATTAATTTTCTTGAGAAATTTGTTTCGTAAATCAGCGGTTGCACCTTCAAGAGCGAATTTTGCCTGCACAACATTACTTTTTGTTTGTGTAGTTCTTGCTGTATTTTGCGTGTTTGAACTTGTAGATTTGTATTTAGCGACCGATTCACCTTTAACGGCTTTCTTCCCAAAAGAATCTGCTTCACTTTCTAAATTATTACTATCATTAATACGTATTCCTTTTTGTAAAACTTTGGTCGATTGGACAACTCCAGCACGTTGTTGCGCTACATGTGTAAACTCATGCCCTATTAGATTTTTACCTTTTGATGAATTCGGATTAAACTCGCCTGGAGCAAAATGTACATGTTCTTCTTGTGTGTATGCGCGCGCATTCATTTGAACAGCTTGTTGAGAATTGGTATGAATAGAAACATTTGAAAAATCTTGTCCTAAAGATTTTTCCATGTTTGACTGCAATCCTTTAGGTAACTTTTTAGACGATTTACTTGAAGATAAAGGTTTCGTAAAACTATTATCATCTGCTCTTGATCTTACAAATGATTTGTTCGCTTTACGCTGTACAATAGTATTCGTTTTTTCTTTGGATTTATGTTGCTGCTTCACTTTCATTTTCTGATTTTTAAGACACTAACAAGAGTTTATTTGCAATACAAGGTATTTTTTTACAAAAAACTAGCATAGGGGAAAAACACTGTATTTCCTGTCTTTGCTTTATTTTTCGTCAAATATTTACGTACTTTATGTATTACAAATAAGATTTTTGTACTTAAAACCTATCCATTTTGATCAAAATTGACAGACAAAAACTTGAAAAACCTAAATTCTTTTACTCAAAAGAATATGAAGGTTTGCTACAAGAAATAAGTGATTTTTATGAGATGCATAAAAGTTCTCGGGCACAACGCTCCTATTCTATTGCTTATTTTCCTGATGAAGTAATTACAGTACTAATGAATCTTTTTGATTACAAATGTGCATATTGTGAATCGCATCTATTAGGCTTAAAATCTGGATATGAATCCTATCTAAATCATTTTAGACCTAGTAACAATTCTCAAGGATTTGATAGTAAAGAAATTGACGCCGACCATTATTGGTGGCTTACCTATGAATGGGAAAACTTATATGCTTGCTGTCATGCTTGTAGTCGTTATAAATCGAATGTATTTCCTGTACAAAGAAAAAGAGCTGCGATTAAAACCAGACACGACGTAATTTCCAAAAAAGAACAAGCATTTTTAATTGATCCATGTGAAGAAGATCCAAATAATTTTTTTCAATTTGACTTAGAAACGTATGAAATCAAAACTAGAGTTGAAGAAAATTCTTTTCTGTTGTCTAGTAAGGTTTTGGGAGAACACATATTAAATCTAAAGCAAAAGGCAGAAGCTACCATACAAATTTTAGGATTGAATCGTAAAGATTTAATTTACGAACGACAAAGCATTGCTGATGAAACAAAGCGTGAAGCTGAAGGATTGCGAAAAGGAATCAAAAATGCACGAGCAATTGCAGAAGAATGGAATGAAATTCTCCAAAAAACTTCTAAAAAGAATCATCTTGCGTTTCGAAAAACTCTAATTGACAACTACTTAGAAGATAAAGAAATTGCCAGTACTTTGTTTAATCTCACCGATCAAATACAATCGTATTTTGATCAAATGCAGCAGCAGAATGATAACATACAAGGTCAATTACCAAGAGATTTTTCTACTCAAAAAAAACTACCTGATGATCTTTTTGAATCTATATCATTTCCACTTGAAAAAACAGAAAAAGGCTTCTCTATTGACAAAACGAAAGCTCCAGAAGTCGAAAAAGCAATTTTTAATAAACAAGATGGAGCATATTTTGCAAGTCTTTTAAAAAATGTATATCTCGATAAAATTGTATTAAAGAACTTTAAATGTTTCTCAGATTTAACGCTTCAATTACCAAGTTATGCCGAAGATACAACTGCCGAACCTTGGCTAGTATTTTTAGGAGAAAATGGTGTTGGAAAAAGTTCTGTGCTCAAAGCTATTGCAATTGCTTTAATGGGACAAGAATATTTAGACACTTTAGACATTCAAGTAGATGATGTATTAAAATACGGAAAGTACAGCGGTTACATACGCGTATACGGAAAAGGTAATGATGAATTCTTTGAAGTCACTTTTAACAAACGAAAGAAAGAAATTGTGGCTAACATTCAGAAACCGCCTGCGTTTATTATTGGGTATGGTTCCACTCGATTATTGCCTATTGGAAATTTACAACCTGAAAAAAATCATCCGAGTTACCTAAAAATCAAAAACTTATTTGATGCTTCTATTTCCCTATCAAATGCTAAAGATTGGTTCTTAAACAGCAATTTAAAAACGTTCAATCAAGTATCAAAAACACTTAAAAACTTATTACTTCTAGATGATTTAGATGCTATTAAAAGAAGTCCTAAAAAAGGAGAAATTTACATTAAATATCATCGTACAGGCGATAAAATCAATATCAAACACTTAAGCGATGGTTATAAATCCATTTTTGCAGTAGCTATTGATATGATTTATACACTTTCACAAGAAAATGTAGTATACGAATTGGCAGAAGGAATTGTCTTAGTAGACGAAATTGGCACACATTTACATCCACGATGGAAAATGGAAATTGTAGAACGCTTGCGCAAAACATTTCCAAAAATTCAATTCATAATCACAACACATGAACCTCTGTGTTTACGAGGATTAAAACAAAATGAAGTTGTTGTTTTACGCAGAAACAGCGTAAACTCTATTGAAGCTCTAAACGATTTACCAGATCCAAGTAGCTTGCGTGTAGACCAATTATTAACCTCAGAATATTTTGGTCTTAATAGCACAATGGATATTAAAACAGAAGCCTTATTCAAAGAATATTATGACTTATTAGCCATTAATAAAGTAGACAGAACTGAAGCGCAAAATGATGAAATTAAACGCTTAAAAGAAGAAATTGACGAGAAAAACTACATGCGTTTTGGAAATGATTTACGAGAAGAACTTGTGTATCAAGCTGTAGATGAATTGATTGCAAAAGATATCAGACAGAATAGTCTAAAAATAGAAACTAAAAATATTAAACAACAAACGATTTCTAAAGTACAAGATCTTTGGAAAAGTTTACCATCAAAAAAGTAATATGATTTTCATTGATAGAAATTTGGTTGACGCGCCAGAGGAATTGACCGATGAAAATGGCGCTGGAAAAAAAGAACTTGCAAAAGCAATTGCACACTATACAGGTCCTGATAAAGAAAAAGCATACGACAAGTACAATGCCTACAAGCACGACAATGTAAAAGATGCTTTAAAAAAACTCAGTAATAATAAATGTGCCTATTGCGAAAGTATCTTTTTGCATGCGCACGTAGGCGATATTGAACATTTTAGGCCGAAAGGCGGCGTTGAATTTGAATATCGAATTTGTCAGCATTGTGATCAAGAATATCCGAGATATAGCGAAGGTGTTATTGAAAATAAAGTCTGTACACATTGCGGAGAAGCTCCTTCAGGTACAAAAAAACAGTTAAAAAAATTATTAAAGAAAAGAATGATAAAACCAGGGTATTATTGGCTTGCTGCCGATTGGGACAACTTGTTTTTATCGTGTAGAAATTGCAATCAGAAGTCAAAGCAATTATTGGCAAATGCTACCGAATTGGAGTCTGTTGGAAAAATGAATCAATTTCCTTTACTAAAAGAAGAATTACGCTTAAAAACACATACAGAAAAGCTCAAAAAGGAAGAAAAAGTTCGTTTATTAATCAATCCTTCAATTGAAGATCCTGAAGAATATTTTGAATATGATATTGAATCTGGAGTAATTCGCGCTAAAAAAACAGATGATCTTACCGAGAAAAGAGCAATTGCATCTATCAAAGTATATTCATTGCAACGCGTTCCTTTAGTTCACTTACGTGAGAAAAAAATCGTAGACATTTCTCGTCAAATGAAGCGTGTGGAAAAAGCGATGCGCAACGTAAATAAATTTTACGATGAAAATGATGAAGAAACGCATAGTTTCGTAGAAGATTTAAAATTTGAATTAGGCGTTTTAAAAGAATTTATAGATACTGAAAAAGAATTCGTCGGACTCGCCAAACAAATGATCGGAACATTTTTACTTGAAAACTTTCAAATTGATATTAATGCTGCTTGATTTCAACTATTTCCAATTTAAAGTTATATTTATATTATACCTTAAAACATATCGAATATAAAATTAAAACTGTGCAAAACAATCTACAGCTGTAACTTCCGTTTATATTTGATCACTATATTACAAATTACTCACACTATGAATAAGCATTTTTTTATATCCTTAATTATTCTTTTTTGTTTCAATATTATCAATGGACAGACGGAAACACAAATAAAAATTCCTGAATTTGATGATGATTTTAGTAAATCAGTTAAAATGCTTGAAAATGGAAAAACTGATATAGATTACAAATCATTCAGAGAAAGTTTTATTAACAGTAAACAGTTCAAAATTGCTTCTGAAAAAAGCGAGGAATTTAGAGAATTGAAAAAAAAATGTACCAGCAAATGTCTGAATCGAAATATGACAGCATTATCATCACAACAAAAAAAATGTTAAGTATCGATTATACAAGTATGACTGCTCATAAAATACTAAGACAGACGTATAAAATTTTGGGAGATACTGTAAATGCTCAAAAATATAAAACAATTCAATTTGGGCTTTTAATGTCGATAGTAAAAAGTGGAGACGGAAAATCTTGCGCAACAGGTTGGTCTGTAGTTCAAGTTTCTGAAGAATATTTTATTTTACGAATGCTTGGAGTTGAACTCAATACACAAAATATTGATAATAACGGTGGAATTTGCGATCGAATGGAAGTTGTAGATAAAAATGGAGAAAAGAAAGTATATTACTTTGAAATAAGTAATGTTCTTAAAGGACGTGAAAATTTAAAAAAACGATAAAATCTAAAAGCATAGTGTTTCTAAAAACAAAGCTTCCACAATCAAACTTTTTAATTAAGGGTTTGACAGCTATTTATTTACTTATAACATCTTAAAAACATAGCAAGATCTTCAATTAACATACAGGTTTGTCCATTGTAAGAATAATAGAGAATTCTATTTTAAATAAAATTAGCTACAAGTAGATTAAACCTTCTTCTTAGAAAAAAGTCTAAGTAGAAAATTTCAAAATGAAATACATTCATATATTCTTTTTGTCACTTATTCTATTGTCCTGTAGTAAAAATGATGAGCCTATTGAGGAAAATAACGCCGAAGTAGATACAATAGAAATTCCATCATCAAATATTGATTATAACAATATGGAAAATTGGTCATTTCATCCAAATAAAACTACAATTTTACCATCATATAATTTAGACATCGCTGTCATAGACAAAGATTTACAAATAGAGGAAATAATTCCAATTACAAATAATGCAACTACAAATACTGGTGTAGATGTATTTTGGGTGCATCCTACGCTTTTAAGTATACCACAAAATTTAACCGAACCAAAAAACATTGCAATTGAAGAACAAGACAAAGTAAGAATTGGACTGACTACAATTGCACAAGGTGGATTGTTATCAAAATACGGACGAATGTTTGCGCCGCACTACAGACAATCTTCAGGTAAAACCTACGGTGATGATACTGATAAGGAATTACAAGCAGAAATTATTGCTACTTCATATAGCGATGTAAAAGCTTCATTCTTACACTATCTCAACAATTTTAATAATGGAAATAAAATAATTTTGGCAGGTCATTCTCAAGGTTCATATATGCTTGCAATGTTACTAAGAGATGTTTTTGATACGAACTCAGTTTTAAGGGACAAATTAGTAATTGCTGCATTAGGTGGTATGGGTTATATCTATGCCAATCAAGGTGAATATAAAGGTGGTTGGTGGGAAAATATTCCTTTATGTACAACAACTAATGAATGTGGTTGTATAAGCAATTGGGCAACTTTTGATGAATCACAAACTATTCCTGAAATTAATTATGGGTTGCCTGAATTTAATCCTTATCTAATTAATAGTGGACTTGTATATAGAGCTTTCAATGAAAATCAAGATTGGTTTGTTCAAGATTTTAGTTACTATACTTCTACTTCATCTTCATTAAAAAATTATATAACGCCAGATTCAAATTATAATCTTGGAGGCAATAGTAATTTTATTGCATTTGATGATTTATATTCTGTAAGACACAGAAGAGATGAAGAACAAAAAGTAGCATTAAGTGTAGAGTATAATCCGCTTCCTAATGACCAAAGACCAAATGATTTAGCTTCTGAACAAAATCATCCAAATTATTCAAATTGGGGCTATCATACAAAAGATTATCATATTTATTTGTGGGCTTTGATGGAACAAATAGATGAAAAACTAACGAATTGCAATTGAAAATATCAATTATGTCCAAAATCTAGTAGTGAAGCGATCTAATATCTAACAGCAAAGCGGTCTAAAAATCTAATTCATAATCCTTACCAACAACTCTTTCAATAAATCGCCATTAGACAGATTGCTAGCACCAACACCTTTACTTTTTACATCCATTTCACGTAGTGTTGCCACAATTCCACTCACCTTTTTCATCGGATAATTACGTGCTGCAGCTTGATATTCCTTCACAAAATACGGATTGATACGCAACACAGAAGCTACATTCTTCGGGTTTTGATCACGCAAACCATGATATTGTAATAACTGAGAAAAGAAATTAAATAACAACGAAACCGTAACGACTGTAGGATTGTCTTTAGGATTTTCTGAAAAATATGTGATAATACGAAACGCTTTTTTTACATCTCTATCGCCAATCGCTTTTCGCAACTCAAAATTATTATAATCTTTACTAATTCCGATATTTTCCTCAATAGCCTCTGGCGTAATTTCGCTTCCAACTGGTAAAATGAGTTTTAACTTTTCTAGTTCATTATCAATCTTACTCAAATTTGTTCCTAAAAACTCCACTAACATTTGTGCAGCTTTAGGTGTAATTTGATATTTCTTGCCCGCCAATACTCTTCGAATCCAGTCGGCTACTTGATTTTCGTACAATTTCTTGCTTTCGTAAATCACGCCGTTCTTTTTTGCTGCTTTATACAGCTTCTTATTTTTAGCAATCTTTTTATACTTATAACAAATCACTAAAACTGTAGTTGGTTGCGGGTTTGAAAGGTATGCTTCCAGTTTATCAATAGAGCGCGATAAATCTTGTGCTTCTTTTACAATCACAACTTGTCGTTCTGCCATCATTGGATAACGCTTGGCATTTGCCACAATATCATCTACAGAAACATCGCGTCCGTACAACACCATTTGGTTAAATCCTTTCTCTTCTTCTGCCAATACATTATCTTCTATATATGCAGCGATCTTATCGATATAATAAGATTCTTCACCCATTAAAAAATAAATAGGTTTAATATTTCCTTTCTGTATATCTACGACAATCTGTTTAGCTTCTTCCATTCTTAAGACAAATGTGGAATTGTATTGGTTTTCGATGCACTAATTATTAGTTTTGTGCTTATGGAACTTTTAAATTTTCCAAAATATACTTTCCGCTTCAAAAATAGGGAAAATAAAATCTATATTTTTGATGCAATTCGGAAAAAGTTTGTCGTCTTAACTCCCGAAGAATGGGTTCGGCAACATACAGTTCAATTTCTAATTCAAGAAAAAAACTATCCCATAAGTCTCATCAATGTTGAAAAAGAGCTCATATTCAATGATTTAAAAAGACGTTATGATATAGTTATTTTTAATCCTAACGGAAGTATTTTTTTGGTGGTTGAATGTAAACGTAGTAAAGTAATGATCAAACAAGATACTTTTGATCAAATTGCACGTTATAATATGGTGTTAAAAGCACAATATTTAATGGTAACTAATGGATTGAATCATTATTATTGTACAATGGACTACGAAGCAGAGCAATATCAGTTTTTAAGAGAATTACCCACGTATAAAAGGTAAATACTATGCAAACTATAGAAATATTTGAAAATAAAAGAGCAGCAAATTATAATTCATTTGTAGAAGCATGGATTCCAAATTATCATTATTTCATGGATAATTTACCTAGGCTTTTAAAAGATACTGAGCATAAAAATTTATTAGTCGTTGGATGTGGAACAGGAGCTGAAATAGAACGATTTATCAATACTTCGCAACCGTGGAAAATTACTGGAGTTGATCCTTCTCCTGAAATGATTTCTCAAGCAAATCAAAAATTTAAAAATATTGAAAATGTACAACTTATCGAAGGTACTATAAATGCTGTAAGTAGTAAAGATATGTTTGGCGCAGCAACACTATTGTTAGTTCTTCACTTCATAGAAACGTATGAAAGTAAGTTAGATTTACTAAAAAATATTGCCAAAAAATTAGACGCAAATGCTCCATTTATAGTATTAGACATTACAGGTTCTAAACAACAAATTAAAGAAAACTTAAAAATTCTCAAAAACCTATTACCCGACAATTTAGATGAAACTGACATCAACAATCGATTGTATCGAATTGAAAATAAGTTGCATGCAGTTTCTGAAGATCAATTAAAAAAACTTATCGTTGAAGCAGGATTTGAAACACCTACACGTTTCTTTCAAAATTCTATCTACATGGGTTGGATTACACACAAAAAATAACATCAGAAAATAAATTTAGAATCTTTGAAAATCGCTGTAGTCATACTCAACTGGAACGGAAAGCAATTGTTAGAACAATTTTTGCCTAAGGTTGTTTCGTTTTCGAAAGATGCTACTGTATATGTGGCTGATAACGCTTCTGCGGATAATTCCATTGCGTATGTAAAAGCAAATTTTCCAACAGTACAAATCATTCAAAATGTTGAAAATGGCGGATATGCAAAAGGGTACAATGATGCACTTCCGCAAGTGAAAGAAGAAATTTTCTGCTTGCTAAATTCAGATATTGAAGTTACAGAAAACTGGCTTACTCCTATTCTATCAACATTTGAGTCTAGTCTAGAAACGGCAATTATTCAACCCAAAATTCTAGACTTTAAACAAAAAACTCATTTTGAATATGCTGGCGCGGCTGGCGGATTTATTGATAAATTTGGCTATCCATTCTGTCGCGGACGTATTTTTCATACTTTAGAAAAGGACAACGGACAATACAATGACTCAAAAGCTATTTTTTGGGCATCTGGCGCTTGTTTATTCATTAGAAAAAATGTGTTCCAAGAACTTCAAGGTTTTGATGAAGATTTCTTTGCGCATCAAGAAGAAATCGATTTGTGTTGGCGTGCGTTCAACAAAGGATATCTCGCAAAATATGTTTCAGAAAGTGTGGTATATCATGTTGGCGGTGCAACTTTAGATAGCACAAATGCTAAAAAAACCTATCTAAATTTTAGGAACTCATTATGCATGCTTGCGAAGAATCTTCCGAAAGGAAAACTATTTCCAATTATATTTTCTCGCTTAGTTTTAGATGGACTTGCTGGAGTTCAATTTCTACTCAAATTTAAATTCAAACATCTTTTCGCTATTCTAAAAGCACATTTTCACTTTTACGCACGATTGCCCAAAATGCTCTCAAAACGCGCAGAAAATCAGGAAAAACAGTATTTTCAGCAGAAATCTATCGTGCTTGCTTACTTTTTAAAAGGGAAAAAGAAATATTCAGATTTTAATTAAGTATTCTATGCAAGAATTGCTCGAAATAGTAAATCAATCAATCTTATCGTAGAGAATTTCTTTTAAATCGTATTAAATCTTTCTTAAACTGCAACAAATCTTCTTGAAGATCGTCTATATTTATAGTACATCAATCAAAAATCATGCGAAAACTAATTACAATCCTATTGGTTTTCTTCTTTAGTATACATTCTCTTTTTTCAAACGAAGAAGAAAATACCATCGAAATTCTGTTTCCAAAAGCAGAGTTTTTAAACGATTATACGGCACGAATTCCGTTTAAAGTCATCGATCAGTTAATTGTTGTAGAAGCCGAATTCCTCAGCAAAAAAGGAAATTTCATTATTGATACTGGCGCAGAGCGACTTGTACTAAACAAGAATCATTTCCCTAAAGGACAACGAATTACAAAGAAAAAAACACAAACTTCTGGTGTTACTCGTATCATAGATCAACCATATGAACGAAAGCTCAGCGAGTTTATCCTACACAATTTTAATCTTAAGAATAAAAAATCTGATATTATCGATTTATCACATATCGAAAAAAGCAAAAAAATGCACTTACTCGGCATTATTGGTTACAATATTCTAAAGGATTACGAAGTGTTTATCGACTTGTATTTAAATCAAATCACACTGTCTCGCGTTGATAAATACGGCGTAAAATTTGACAAGAAAGTATACGCAGAAACCATTGCCGATAGTCTAGATTTTAAATTAAAAAAACATACGATTGTAATTTCTGGAACTGTCAACAATCAAAAAGTACGTTTTGCATTAGATACTGGTGCAGAATTCAATCAACTGAATAAAGACAGTCATAAAAAAATACTTGAAAAATTTCGTCCCATACGAAGATTATCTTTAGTTGGAGCTGGCAAAAAGAAAATTCGGGTTTTGGCAGGAAAGTTGTATGATTTCCGCATGAACGAACGATTGGGCGTTGGTCCTATGTATACAATTGTGACAAACCTTCGGAAAATGCGCGAAGCTTACGGAACAAGTATAGATGGTGTTTTAGGTTATGAATTTCTAAAATACAAGCGTACCATTATAAATTATAAAAAAGAAAAGTTATATTTCATCAATTCACCTATATTTAAACCGTGAAAAATTGCTTTCAACATATCATTTTCTTACTCATACTCTGTATGTCTACAGGTGTATTTGCACAACAAAAAAAAGTGCAAGGATATCGTGTAGATGGTGATGAAGTCGTTTTTACTTTTGACAAACGTGATTATAAAGAAGTAACCCACGGAATTTCACAGCATCGAAAATCAATTAATGATCAAGATTTATTGATTGAAACTATTGCTGTTGCTGGAGAATTCAACGATTGGGCAAACGATCAATGGATTATGAAACAACTGGATGAAAATCGTTTCGAATTGCGCAAAAAAATAGCAGATTTTACTGATGAATTTTCTTGGGAATTTAAGTTTGTCATCAACGAACATTATTGGGCAGAACCAGAAGGTGAAATTGATAATTTATCGAAAGCAAAAAATAAAGTCGGATATGATTTAAAAGTATACAATTTAAAAATGTATACGGCGCATATTTCAGAAGATGGAAATACTTCTTTTTACCTGAAAGGTTATGAAAATGCTGAACAAGTTGTGTTAAGCGGAACATTCAACAAATGGAATGAACGCCTTTTTAAGATGAAAAAAACACAAAATGGTTGGTATCTTACCTTACAATTAAAACCTGGTACATACGAATATAAATTCATCATAGACGGCATGTGGATTAGTGATGAATCCAATCCGAATAAAAAGAAAAACGAATTTGATCAATATAATTCTGTTGTTGAAGTAAAAGCTTATTATACGTTTAAACTCCGTGGGCATAAAAACGCCAAAGAAGTATTATTATCTGGCTCTTTCAATGATTGGTCTGAAGATGGTTTTGCGATGACTAAAACAGAGTATGGTTGGAAATATACTGTATTACTCTCTGGAGGAAAACATCTGTATAAGTTTATTGTAGACGAAGAATGGATGGTAGATCCTTCAAATCCTGTCAAAGAATATGATTACCGAGGAAATGTAAATTCGGTTTGTATGGTAAGGTGAGTTAGATTTCTCAGACTTGCTTAGATTTTTAGACATACTATATTCACTTCGAGGAGTTAGCGACGTGGCTGTCTGTCAATGATAAAACTTCATTTAATTTGAAATTTTCCTCAGATTTCAATATAAAATTTTTCCAAAATTTCTACTCAACATAATATTCAGCCTTGTTCTCTATTAAAATAATTTCTAAAATAAAATTGCGTAACCAAATTGTTACGCATATATTTGTAACCGAATAGTTACATAAATTATGAGAAGAGATGTTTTTCAGGCGATTGCCGATCCAGTTCGTAGAGATATTATCGATTTACTAGCAAAAGAAACGATGACGATCAATTCTATTGCAGAAAAATTTGACGTAAGTCGTCCAGCAATTTCAAAACATATAAAAATCTTGAAAGAGTGTGATATTATTGCCATCGAACAACAAGGTAGACAACGTTTTTGCATGATTCAACCTAAAAAACTAATTCCAGCTTTTTTATGGATTGATCAATACAAGCAATTATGGGAAGACAAACTTGATAATTTTGAAAACTACTTACACCAATTACAATCTAAAAACAAAACACATGAATAATCTAGAAAACCGCACTATTACCATTGAAAGAACTTTTAACGCACCTTTAGCGCTTGTTTGGGAAGCATGGACACAACCAGAACATATTGCTTCTTGGTGGGCTCCAAACGGAATGAAATTAGATATTATTGAACACAATTTTGTTGCTGGCGGAGCATGGAAGTTTAGTATGCCAATGCCAGATGGTAATCAATTCATTTCTGAAGGAATGTACAAAGAAATCATTCCACAAGAAAAAATTGTGTTTACTGCCGATTTTAAACCCATGACAGAAAATGTAGAGATTCATGTACTTTTTAAGGCAGATGGAGAAAAAACGAACTTTACATTCCATGTAATTCATGAAACAGAAGCATATTGTCGTCAACAAGAAGCTATGGGAATTTACAATGGTTGGGGAAGTGCTTTCGACCGATTGGAAAGTTTTCTCGATGCATAAATGCATGATTCCTAACTGAAAACATAAAGAATCGTATTTTGCAGCGTGTAACAGGAATTTTTGATGAGATTATGAAATAATAAACTCAATACAATAAAAAGATTTTAAAGAAAAACAACAATTTTAATGATAGAACAACATAAAATATGGCAAAATGAATGGAGAAAAATTATGGGGAAACCTATAAATGTTGACATAGAGCCTAATTGTGATTTTGACTTACATTTTGATATTTGGGATTTAGAAAAAGATCTTTTTTTCAAACTATTTGAAAAATTTCCAAGAGGAAATCAAATAGCACAACGAGCATATCAATTAAAATGGGGAGATTTAGGAGAACTCAATAAAAAATTAACTGATGAAGAGTTAATTCAACAAACTAAAATAATTGTAGAAGTATTACAAAAAATACAACCATCAGATGATTTAATTGACCCAAAAATTGTATTCAAAAAAGGAGGCAATGAATTAAGATTGGAATTATTAAGCCAAGCAGATCCAATATCTATCGAACTTGATGATGAGTTCTCAACATTTGTAAAAAAATCAACTGGAAATGAAGGATATAATACTTATTTCTTTTTAAGCGAACCATTATATAGACTTTCATCTTCATATACTCCTTGTAACTGGATTTTATGGTGTTTAACAGATTATCAAGACTTGAATCCTTATACGCTATTATTGAATATGAAATACAACGGATGTGATGTTGCACTAACAGAAAATGAAGTATTAATTTATAAGTTAACTAATGAAAAAAATTAACCATTTATTTATAGTAATGTTTGTAAGTGTACTTTGCGGATGTAGTACTAAAACACCTAGTTCTTTACCTATCAATGATATCAAAACAACAGACAATAGTACTATAATTAATATGTCAACTTCTATAGACTTTAACAACGAAGATGAACTCATCATTGTAGACTCCTTGTTTTTGTCTAAGATGGCTTCTTTGGTAAAAAATAACTCAAAAAAATCGCAAATTGTATATTTGGCTACACATGGAGATAGATCATATCTTAATAATCTCCAATATAGAGCTAATAAAGTTCGTGAGTATTTTATAAGTAAAGGAGTTGAAACATCTACCCTAACAGCTGAATTAGGATTTGACTATCAAACTAAATATCCTAAATTAAAGAACAGTAATCTGATTTTACACCTACAATAAACTTAATTAAATTGATCATATATAAACTAAGATTTTAAAATAAATGACTCCAGAAGAATTTATTACATCCTATGAAACTGCTTTAAAAACGCAAGATTGGAAAGTAGTTGCGCCATTAATTTCAGAAAATGCAAGTGTTACCTTTTCTAATGGAATAGTTCATATTGGAAAAGAAAATGTTAAAAGAGCATTTGAGAAGAACTTTTCTGTTATTAAAAATGAAAAATATGCTATTGAAAATATTACATGGCTAATAAAAGATGAAAATTTTGCTGTGTATGTATTCGAATTTAATTGGACAGGAATTATAGATGGAAAATCTGTATCTGGAAATGGAATCGGGACAGCCGTTTTAACAAAAGAAAATGCTACATGGAAATTACTGACTGAACATTTGGGAAGAAAATCAAATTAAATAGAAAAATAAACAGGAATCTGTAAAAAAATGTATTTGAAAGTAACTAAAAAATGAGCAAAAAAGTACAACTCTTAGAAAACATTTTGGGTATAAAACTTTCGGTTAAAGAATATGGAAAATTATATGATCGAAATCAAAAAAATGCATACAAGCTTCGCAATGATGAATTTGAAGTTTTATATCTCAATGATATAGAAATAGACGATATTTCCATATTAATACCACATTTAAGCAACTTAAACAACTTATATCTAAAGAATTGTATTCTTCCCAATTTCACACAATTACTAGCTTTAAAGTCCATGTATCTGTATTTTGATAATGTGACATTTAAAACGAAGGACATTCATATACGAAAAAGTTTTCCTGCTGAAATTCGTTTTTCTAATATGAATGTTGATGCAAGTTGTTTTGAATGTTTTAGAGAATCTTCTTCAATTGGAGTTAAATATCTTCAATTCAAAAATTGTCATATTGAAAATCTTCAATACATAAACTATATAAAGAATCTTTACCAAATTGTCTTTGATTCTATTACTTATACGTATCAATCGACAAATACGAGTGTGCCATCTGCAATGCTGATGTGTATTAATAACACAAAAATTAAAGATGTTTCTTTTATCCCTTTTAAAGAGTCTCTGGAAACTATTCAATTTGAAAACTGTGAAATTGATCGTATTGCCAAGCTTACTGAATTTTCAAAACTTGAGTCAATTGAGATTGATTCAGATACTACAATTACTGATAAAGAAATCATTGCAAATCCTTCTCAAAAGAAAATCAAAGTCAACTTTACCAAAGGAAAAAAAAGAATACAGCCGAGTTCTATTGTTTCATTAAAAAACTTTGTTCATCTATTGCATTTTGAGAATTTTCAAGAAACAACTATCGATTCTTTAGAAAAATTTGACCATATTAAAACCTTATCATTTGATCAATCTATTTTTAATGTTGATGCATTTTCAGCAGTTGCCAGTCAAATTGAGAATTTACATCTTAGAAATTCTGTCATAGAGAACTATGAACATTTTTCTAAATTCAAGAAGCTAATTTTCGTGAAATCTCAATTCTTTGAAGAAAAAGGAAATAGAGATTTACAAGCTTTGTTTCCGTTAAAAAAACAATTAAAAGCACTTAGAATTACGGATTATTGTCCAATTCATAATTTTAATCTGATTGAAGCTTTTACCGAGTTAGAAAGTTTACAAATCAACAATTATTCTGATGATAATATCCAAGCAGTAAACTCAATTTTAACGCTCCAGAATTTAAAAAAATTACAACTATCTATTTCTGATTTTATTGATGATGAAGAAGATGATGATGAGAATATTGAAATTCACACCTTTAATTTGAAGTCTCTTGAAAATTTAGAATTTTTAAATTTAGGATCTAATTTTAATTTTATTGGTTTCGAATTTTTAAAGAAACTACAATCATTACAATTGGGAGATTATGATTCTGAAGAAATTATGAACATCAACTCCTTTCCGAAAATGGAAAGTCTAAAAAGATTAAACCTTACCAATTATGAATATAAAATTGAAGGTTTAGCACAATTTCCGAATTTAGAATTTTTAAGACTAAAAGGTGTTCCAGCATTAGCATTAACAGGCTTAAAGAAATTGAAAGTATTAGATGTAACAAATAGCGGCGTTGAGAATTTTTCTGAAATAACAGATTTACCAAATCTTGAAAAACTTGAAATGTCAAGTATTTTTACGAAAATAGATGTAAGTGGAATTTCTAAATTTCCAAACCTAAAGTGGTTGACTTTTTTAGAAAGCTATGAACTGGATGACATTTCTGAATTAAAACATTTAAAAAAATTAGAATACCTTGATTTGTATGCTACAAATGTAGCAGATGTAAGCGTATTAAATGAATTGCCCAATTTAAAACAAGTGAACTTGTTGGTTAGTAATTCAATTAAAGCTGATCTGGAAAAACAAATAGAAAAACCAGAAATTATTCTCAATTGTGGTTTACCTAATGTACTTTTTACCGTTTGGGAAGAAGATGAATTTGGTATTTAACAAAAAAATCAACTTATCTAAAAATCAAACTTATTTTTCTATTAATTAAAGTTACTATGGACGAAAAACTGATCGAACAATTAAAGAAAGAATCAATTCTAGGTAGCAAATTTGAAGAAAGTAAATATTTTCAAAGTTTTTTTGAAAACGTTTTCAAAGATGTCTATTCTGAAATATGTGATCAAAGTTATAGGGATTTTAAAATCTCTGATTCTTTTATCACATTTTTAAAGGCTTTTCCTAATGGAATTAATCACCTTGGAGATGATTATGGCTTTTTTGGAATTGTTGATTGTATCAGTCAAACAATGAACGATATCACCTTATGGTCGCCTTATGATGAAGAAGGAGACAAATTAGCTTCTTGGATTTTTATTGGAGTAAGAGGAGACAAAGGAAATATATATTTATGTTGTGATTCGTCATCAGACTATTTTGGAAAAGTCAAAGAGTTTTATGATGGTTCAGCTTTTATGGGTGATTCGCTTCCTAATCCAACAAAATTGCAAACTTTTGAAGAGTTATGCGTATCCATTATTAATGAAAGTTAAATGAATTTCTATATCTTGTTAAAACCTTTATGATGCCTTCTAAATTCATTACAACAATCGTTGTGAGCTTATTTTTTCCTATCGGATAAGTCAAGAAGAAAATAAGCTAAAATATAAGAATGGTAAAACGTTATATTAACTGAACTTTTTTAAAGAATAAGACTAAACATATGATTCTTGATACGATAAAAAAACATTTACAATCAAAGAATATTTTCTTTTCTGGAGATACCATTCGTGAATTGCCTTCAGTAATTGGGTATGACAAGCAATTTCGCTGGAGTTGGTTAGCAACACAACTAAATACTTTTATAATTGCTAGTGATGCTAAAGATTCAGAAATTACCGTACAAACAATAGAATCACATCTTAAATACTGTTTTGAATATAGTAGTAGAAACTACAAAGGTTGGCCACGAGGTTTTCAATCGGGCGTTGGTGTCATTTGTATATTACTTTCAGAAAATATCACAGAAGAAGCTAAAATCTATTGTAAAAAGCTTAAATCAGGTAAAAAATGGGCAGCATTTACCATTCCTGTAGTAATTGATACAACAACGAGAGAAGCTTTTTATTTTGATAAAAACCCAATGTGGGGACGAATTTATTATCCGTATTTTAAAAAAATGATTCGAGAGTTGACAACTTGATCTTACAAATACTAAATTTCCAAAGTACTAATGTATCAATGTGTTAATGTACCAAAATACCAAACGACCAAAACACTCATAAATCAAATTTATCTTACCACTTTCAGCTTTGCAAAACGCAATAATAGCTTCTTAATTCCACCAACTTTAAACTTGATTTCTGCTTTCTTATCGCCACCAACACCTTCTAATCGTAAAATTTCTCCACGACCAAATCGTGTATGCTCTACCATTGTTCCTGGCACCAAACGTTCGTCTGTTAAACTTTTACTTGGCGTACTACTTTGTGCTGATTCTGGCTTTATTTTTCGGAGTTTTCGAACTTGTTCAGGCGTTGGACTTCCTACAACTGGCGGACGTCCTGATTTTGGTTTTTGTAAACGTAATTTGCTTTTATCAACTTCACCAAAAATATCGTTATCTACCAAAGGTTTGAAACGATAATTATCAATTGGTGTGATGTAATCTAAATATTTATCGTCAATCTCTTCAATAAAACGGCTTGGTTCTGCATCTACCAATTTTCCCCAACGATAACGACTTTGTGTATACGTTAAATAGGCTTGTTTTTCAGCTCTTGTCAACGCTACATAGAATAAACGTCGTTCTTCTTCCAATTCACTTCTCGTATTCATACTCATTCCTGAAGGAAACAAGTCTTCTTCCATTCCAACAATGTATACATAAGGAAATTCCAGTCCTTTTGCTAAGTGAATGGTCATCAAAGCAACACGATCATCGTCACCTTTATCGTTGTCCATATCAGTTGCAAGCGCTACATCTTCTAAAAATTCTGCCAAAGCTCCAGTAGCATCAGCCACTTCCACTTGTCCTTCAACGAAATCTTTAATACCATTTAGTAATTCTTCAATATTTTCAATACGTGCAATTCCTTCTGGCGTTCCGTCTTTTTTCAGTTCTTGTACTAAACCTGTTTTTTTGGCAATATGTGATGTTAATTCAAAAGCATTTGAACCTTCATTCATTACCTGAAAACTACGAATCATGGTGACAAAGTTTTCGAGTTTTGTTTTAGTTCCTGAATTTATCCTAAGATCAATCTTAGAAATATTTTCCATCACTTCAAACATAGAACGTCCATAGTGCTTTGCTGCAACGACTAATTTGTCAATCGTCGTCTGCCCTATTCCACGTGCTGGATAATTTACCACACGTTTTAAGCTTTCTTCATCTTTCGGATTGACAACCAAACGTAGATATGCCAAAACATCTTTGATTTCTTTACGTTGATAGAATGACAAACCTCCGTAAATACGATACGGAATATCACGTTTACGTAAAGCATCTTCCATTGCTCTTGATTGCGCATTGGTTCGATACAAAATTGCAAAATCGCCATTACGCAACTGTTCTTGCATTTTGATTTCAAAAATTGAACCAGCTACAAAACGTCCTTCTTCACCATCAGTTACACTGCGATTTACCTTTATTTTTCCACCTGGATCATTTGCAGTCCAAACAACTTTATCTAAACGTGTTTTGTTGTGTTCGATCACAGAGTTTGCAGCTTCTACAATATTTTTTGTAGAACGGTAATTCTGTTCCAAACGATACATTACTGCATTGTCGTAATCTTTTTGGAAGTTAAGAATGTTGTTGATGTTTGCTCCACGAAACGCATAAATACTTTGTGAATCATCACCAACGACACAAATATTTTGAAAACGATCTGCCAAAGCTTTTACAATCAAATATTGTGAATGGTTGGTATCTTGGTACTCATCTACCAAAATATAGCGAAAACGGTCTTGATATTTAGCTAAAACATCTGGAAAACGATTCAATAATTCGTTGGTTCTCAATAACAAATCATCAAAATCCATTGCTCCAGCTTTAAAACAACGATCTACATATTCTTTATAGATTTCTCCCATTCTGGGACGTTTTGCCATCGCATCAGCTTCTACTAAATCAGCATCGTTATAATACGCTCGTACAGTGATTAGATTGTTCTTAAAAGAAGAAATTCGAGAACGTACTTGCTTGTACTTGTAAATATCTTTATCAAGCTGCATTTCCTTGATTATAGAACGAATCAGTCGCTCAGAATCTTGCGTATCATAAATCGTAAAATTGCTCGGATATCCTAATTTATCAGCTTCAAAACGCAAGATTTTTGCAAAAATAGAATGGAATGTTCCCATCCATAAATTTTTAGCTTCACTTCCTCCAACAATATCTGCAATACGTTTTTTCATTTCACGTGCTGCTTTGTTGGTAAATGTGAGCGATAGTATATTGAATGCATCAATTCCTTGACTCATTAAATATGCGATACGATATGTAAGTACTCTTGTTTTTCCTGAACCTGCACCAGCAATGACCATTAACGCTCCATCTTTATGAAGTGTTGGCGCTCTTTGCGCGTCATTTAGCTGATCTATATAGTGATGAATGTCTTGCTGCATAATTGCCTCAAAAATAAAACACTCAACTCGCTATTACAATAACTATTTGTGAAAGTTATACACTTTTTTTGTTGGTTATTGATAAAACTATTTTTTCTGTTATCTGAATCTAAAATTCTTAGTTTTTCATTACAGATTTGTAGCTTTTGCTCTACTGATTTGAAATGGTTTAAACCAATCCCAACTTACGCCGATAGCAATCTGATTTCCAGAATCTACAAAGCGATAGTTGTAATTATCATGTCCGTAAATATAACTTACAAAAAGTCCGATGTTACGATTAAAAGGATACAGTGTAAATGTGGTTTCGCTACGTAAAGGTTCTACAAAAGGATGCGCGCCTTGAATGAGTTCAAATTTTTGCTCAATAGCATATCTTATTTTTGGTTTCCACTGATGTTCATATTCATAGCCGAATCCAAAACGATTTCGACCATAAATATTGATGTCAAAATCTGAATAACCGCCAAAGTCAAGCAATCCTAAAAAACGATTGTGATACAATTCCCATGAAGTTGTAAATGAATGGATTTTATAAGGTTCATCGTTCTTATTCAATTCATTGAAACGGAAATTGAAAGAAAGCTTTGTTGTATTTGTAGAAAAGTTTCCATTATTTCTATTGAGTAAGTCAGATAAATTTGTAGCATCTGTAATTGTAGCATGAAAGTCAGAACATGGCATAGTTTCGTCTTCTTCTCCTACTAAAAAAGCACAACCAGATTGCCCATTAGAATAATGTCCGCTCTCAATTGCCCAAGTAAAAAAGTTATTACTTTTCGTTTTTATCATATGTTGCCAACCAAATAGTATACGATATGAAGGTGTTTTTACAGGTTTTGAATTTTCTGCATACATCCTAATATGTGGTTGAAATGTTACATAAAATGCATTTCCAGCTTTGTGAATACTATCTTGCATATTTTTACGCATCGTATTGATAACACTGTAATATACAACTGGTTTTGCATCAAAAAGGATACTTTCTGTCGAATTCATATTTGACATATAACTAAAAGCCGGTTTTTCTGCAATTGGATAATAATCTGTAAATCCACTGTCATCACTTGTATTTTGTGCATTCACAGAAAATAATAATAACGTCATAATTAAGGTTAATAGAAACGTCTTCATGGTATGTTATTTATTTTTTTCTAAAAGTAATTAATTATTTTACTTTACAGGATAGTGTTTTTCCTCATATTTAAAACACTAAAATTACGTAAAACTACGCTATCAAAACTTTCAGATATTTTGCTAATTTTAGACAAAATTAATCATATGGGTTATCCAAAAGAAATCTTTATCATAAGACATGCAGAAAAACCTGCAGATATAACTAATGAAAACTTATCTACCAAAGGCTATGAACGTGCTGCAGCACTTGCTTATTATTTACCAGATGCTTTTGGTACAATTGATCATATTTTTGCAGCTGGTGTAGGAACTAAAAGTCCTAGCGAACGTCCTCGAGAAACCGTAACACCATTGGCTGAACGTTTGGGTAAAAAACTACATGATTCTTTTTTAAAATATCAATATCAGGAAATGATTACACATATTTTTGAAGATGATTCATATACAGATTCAAAAATTGTAATCGCTTGGCAACACACAGACATAGAAGCTATTGCAAAAGCTTTTGGAGCAACTGATGTCCCTACTAGCAAATGGCCTGAGGATTGTTTTGATTTGGTATGGAAGCTCAGCTATAATGGAAATCAAACATATAGTTTAGCACAAATTCCTCAATTACTCATGTATGAAGACAGCGATAATATTATTCCAGATCCTGTCACAAAAACATTTTGTGAGGAATTACAAACTATTGATCCAAGAGTTTTGTTTAGTTCAAATATGCCAACTCCAGCCGGAAATTTTCCTAATATTGCAATGACGTGTATTTTTCAAGTCCCAAAAGCAAATGTTCCTGCAGGATTAACAGAACAATTTATATTTGTTGGCGCAGGTTTTTTATTATCTGAACAAACGATTATAGACAATCAAATTGCAGGAATTTTGAATGTTGCTAGTGAAGAAAATGATGCTGCCGATTTACAAATTCCTTTCTCAGATCCGCAAGTAGATAAAAGAGCTGCATTGCCTTTTGAGTTAGCTTCCAAAGAGAAATACTATCTAAATCAATTAGACAAAGTTGGTTTGACTGATAGTAATGAGAATGATATGATGACATTAGTTGCAGCAGTATTGGAAGCAGAACAGCTATTAAATTCTCCGACACCTACGCAACAAAAAATTGACGGAATGGTAAATTTTTATGCGCAAGGAAATTTAGTCATCCATTGTCATGATGGAGGAAGTCGTTCTGTAACAGTAACGGCATTGTATTTATATTATAAGTATTATGTACATACAAATGTTCCTTTCTTAGATATTTACAAAAGTATTATTGCTTTACGTTGGAATCATTCTTCAAACAATCATCCGACACAGGGAATTTGTGAAAATGCATACCAAGTATTAAACACATTTGAAGCTTTATTCCCAGAACCAGTTCGTAAAAAATAAGAACTATAAAACGTTAAAAAATAGACAAATACGGTATTACCGTAATTTAAAAAAGATCATGTTTCTTACTTTTAAGTAACCTTAAATAATAAGATCATGAAAAAACAAAAATTAAAAAAGTTAACACTCAAAAAAGTTTGTATTTCAAAACTAAAAATAAAAGGAGGATTGAAACCATTTAGAGGCGAATCAGATTTTAATTCGGTCTGTCCTATGTGTACTCAAAACTAATAAATAGACGAAGTAAAAATTATAAGAATAAGCTTTCAGGAAACTGGAAGCTTTTTTAGTTTTCTATAGTTATATCATGAATTTTATAATATTCAGAAAGTATTTTCTTCTTTTGTGAATCTGTAAATTTAAAGCCTTCTCTTATTTCTCTAGCGCCTGAACTATAAATCAAATTGTTAAATACTGTATGTCGCATCACATACTCACTTACATCTGTCCTATCTCCAATACAGCCAATAGTATAATAAACTTTAGTCACAGTATCATTGATAACGTTCAGCACAATGGAAGCTTTATCTTTTACGGAAGGATCTTTTAATAATCCTTCATATGCAATTACTTTTACAGTTCCGTCAGGATACGCTGTTAACTTTTGTAACTCATCTGCTGTTGCATACTTGAGCAACCATTGTTGTTTTTTATATTGAGTTGATATTCCACCTGCTTCCCCTGAATATATATGATCAACTCCTCTATCTTTTACTTCTAAAACTGTATTTTTTACTTCTGGACGAATTCCTTGCCAATCAAAATGCCAATCAGGTTCATAAAAAGAGCATAAACCAAAAATGATCATTCCAAAAATTGTAATCATTGGAAATATACTTACAAGAGATTTTTGTCGTCTTTTACTTTTCTTCATAATTACTGTTTGATGGTTTTGCTTCCGCAGATAAACCACAAAATATGTACCAATGTATTGATACTTCTATAATTCCTTACGCTCTAATAAAAAATTTGAATATATTTGAATACACAATCATTCCCAACCACACGAATATTATGAAGAAACTACTACTTACTATCTTTTTTCTTTCCTTTTGTTTCGCAAATGCACAATACGGACTTGAAAAGGATATTGACGCTATTGAGGCAAAGTTGATTGAATGGAGACGTGATTTTCATGAAAACCCTGAGTTATCCAACAGAGAATTTAAAACTGCTGAAAAAATAGCCAAGCATCTTCGATCGTTAGGAATGGAAGTACAAACTGGTGTAGCGCATACTGGCGTTGTTGGAATTTTAAAAGGTGATCTTCCTGGAAAAGTAGTTGCATTACGTGCAGATATTGATGCGCTTCCTGTAACTGAACGCACTGATATTCCTTTTAAATCTACAGTTCGTACTACATTCAATGATGTAGAAACTGGTGTTATGCATGCCTGCGGACACGATACACATATTTCTATATTAATGGGAACTGCAGAAATTTTTTCAAAGCATAAAGACAAAATTAGAGGAACTATAAAATTTATTTTTCAACCTGCGGAAGAAGGTGCTCCAAAAGGTGAAGAAGGTGGCGCAGAAATGATGGTGAAAGAAGGTGTATTAAAAAATCCTAATGTAGATGCTATTTTCGGATTACACATTAGCGCAGGATATGATGTCGGAACTATTAGTTATAAACCTGGCGGAATTATGGCGGCTTCACAAAGCTTTGAAATTAAAGTAAAAGGAAAGCAAAGTCATGGCTCAAGACCTTGGACAAGTGTTGATCCAATTATGGCGAGTGTGAAAATTGTAGATGGTTTGCAAACTATTATCAGTAGAGAATCTGAGTTGACTAAAGAAGGTGCCGTGATTACGGTTGGAAAATTTACAAGTGGTGTACGTAGCAACATCATTCCGGAAGAAGCAACATTAATTGGTACCATCCGTACGTTAGATTATGATATGCAAGCATTTATTAACAAACGTATGAAAGAAATGGTTCCTGCTATTGCAAAAGCTTACAGAGCTGAAGCTAGTATTGACATTGAAAAAGGATATCCAATTACATACAACGATCCAACACTAACAAAAAATATGCTTGCTTCTTTACAAAAAGCTGCTGGTACAGAAAATGTAAAAGAAATAAAAGCCATTACAGGCGCAGAAGATTTTTCATTCTTTCAAAAGGAAGTGCCTGGGTTGTATTTCTTTTTAGGAGGAAAACCTATAGGAAAAGAAGCTACTTCACACCATACTCCTGATTTTTATATTGATGAAAGTGGAATGAAACTCGGAGTAAAAGCTTTTGTACAACTAAGTCTAGATTATCTCAACAATTAATATTATATGGACTCGATTTTAAACTTTTTAGGAAACATCTCTTGGTGGATGTGGATACTGATTGCATTACTTATTATTGCTATTCGCGATATTTTACAGAGAAAACATACTATCAGTCACAACTTCCCTATCGTTGGACACATACGATATATGTTTGAAAGTATAGGTCCTGAAATTCGTCAATATTTTGTAGCAAATAATCGCGAGGAATTACCTTTTAACCGAATAGAACGCGGTTGGATTTACGCATCAGCAAAAAAACAAAACAATTACGAAGGTTTCGGAACAGATAGAGATATCTATGCACATCATCATATGTTTATCAACAATGCAATGATGCCATATAAAGTTCCTGAAAATCATCCAAACGCAATAGATAAAACATTTTTACCTTGTGCGAAAGTGATGGGTGAATTCAATAAAAGAAAACGTCCTTATCGTCCAGCTTCTGTAATTAATGTATCGGCTATGAGTTTTGGTTCACTTTCTGCAAGAGCCATCGAATCATTGAATAAAGGTGTTGAAATGGCAGATGCATATCATAATACTGGTGAAGGTGGTTTGTCTCCATATCACAGTCATGGTGGCGATGTTGTATTTCACTTTGGAACTGGATATTTTGGTGTTCGTGCGGAAGATGGAGGTTTTTCTATGGAAAAAATGATCAAGTTGGTAGAAGATAATCCATTCATCAGAGCCATTGAAGTAAAATTATCACAAGGAGCAAAACCTGGAAAAGGTGGTGTTTTACCTGGAAAAAAGATTACTCCCGAAATTGCAAAAATTAGAGGTGTTGAAGTTGGAAAAGATGTTTTATCTCCTCCAAATCATAAAGCATTTTCTAATGTTCCAGAATTGGTAGATTTTGTGGAAGCCATTGCAGAAGCAACAGGTTTGCCCGTAGGAATTAAAGCTGCTATTGGAAAGCTAGAACAATGGGAAGAATTAGCAGATATCATGAAAGAAACTGGAAAAGGTCCTGATTTTATTACTGTTGATGGTGGTGAAGGTGGAACTGGAGCAGCGCCTCCAAGTTTTGCGGATCATGTTTCTTTACCTTGGGTTTACGGGTTTGCCGATTTATATAAATTATTCCAGAAAAAAGGATTATCAGAGCGTATTGTATTTGTAGGTAGTGGAAAATTAGGATTTCCTGCCAAAGCTGCCATGGCATTTGCAATGGGTGTTGATTGTATTAATGTAGCCAGAGAAGCGATGATGAGTATTGGTTGTATTCAAGCGCAAGTTTGTCATACAAATAGATGTCCTGCTGGAGTTGCCACGCAAAGTAAATGGTTACAACGTGGAATTGATCCTACACTGAAATCTGTACGATTGGCACAATATTTTAAAACGTTTCGAAAAGAATTTATAGAAATTACACATGCCGCTGGTTATGAACATCCGTGTCAATTTAATATGAGAGATATTGAAGTAAATGTAGATGATCATCACTTGTCTAAAGAATTAGATTCTACCTATAGATATCAAAAAACTCCTGTTCCATTTGACGGAATGGCGTCTTTACAAAGTTGTGAGCATTTAGGAGGGAAAAAGTAATTTGATAATTGTTTTACTTCATCATTTAATCTGTAATACAAAATCATTTCCCCAATGACATGATCCATAACTGACTCCATATATGCCAATATCTGATTTTGAGAATATTAAAAAGTTATTCTTATCCATTATTTTATAAGTTGTATGCTTATAAGATGCGTCTATACTTTGCACAGAGTCTTTGTAAACTGTTGCAGATGAAACAGTTCCTCCGTAAGGAAAAGAAATTTTGATACGATCACTACAACTTTCAGAAATATTGATAATTTGTTTTTTTCTTTTCCTGATCTCTTCCGAAGTTATTATATAAATTCCATAATCAATAGTAATTGAATTATCTAAATACTCTTGGCTATCAGTTTTGAATTTTAACACATCTTGCTTCTTATCATGATTACGCTTATATCTTAATGTCAATTGTAAAGGTTTTCTTTTATTGAATTTAAACGTTTCCGAAGTACTTCTTTTTTCACCGTTTACTTCAAAGATAAAATCAGTATCTCCTAAATTGAAAGAATGTGCTGTTATTTTCTTTCTAGAATTTGTTCTTATTTGAAACTCTATTACAACTTCATCCTCTTGGCAATTTTTCATAATACCTATTTCAGAAGGAAACCATACATGTACGTCATCTAGGGAAACAAAAGATGTAGTAAGAAGAAAAAATAGACTTATATATATTATATTTTTCATCATTTTTTTATTCAATATATGTATAAATAGAAGCCAAATCAACTTGTAATGAGTCAATAAGGCTTTTTAGTGAGTAAACCATGTATTAGTTTCCTTGTAATTCTTCTATTTCTAGATGAAAATCATATTGTATGTCTTCATGAAGCGTACTAACAGCTTTTTTTGCCATTCGCAATTGCTGTTCATAAATATTTACGATTTGCAAACTGCGTTTATGTGAAGGTTTGAGTTCTTTTAGCTTTCCGCAAAAGTACAATAGAATATCTGCTTCTGTTTCTTTCTTTTTGGAGTAACGAATATACTTTTTAAGCATGCGTAGAATTTTACGCAAGCTTTTTTTAACATAGTACAAGCTATCATGATTCAGTTTTGAAAAAGCTTCATCTACTTCTTCCTTTATCTCACGAATGTAGGCATCTTCATCACGAGAATCGAAAAGAACGTAGGTCAATAATTCTTTATTTTCTTTTTTAAACTTTGCTAATTTTAGACAGATATCAATCAGTTCTTGATGCGAATGTTCATTCAATTCTTTTTTTAAGATCGTTACGGTAACTGCTTTCATCTATGCATATTAATTTCCGTGTAATTTAAGCAATAAAGCATATAATACGAATAAAATTTTATGATTTTAGATATCTGACAATTAGAACTTAAATAGTTCAAGATACATTTTCAAACTATTGTTTAATTATTTTCTTAGTTATGAAACCATTAGTAGAAATTACTTTTAAAAAGTAAATCCCATTCGAAATACTTTCAAGATTGAGTGTGTTTTTTCCTTGATACAAAACTCCATTTTTAAGTTGTTGTCCGTGGCTATTCACTATTATATATTTAGCTTTTTGTTGTATTGAAACTTCAACTTGATTTTTCACAGGATTTGGATACATTGTAAAGTAAACTTCATTATTTGATACATCATTCAAAGAAAGTGTTCCATCAATCTGAGTGGTTGCGGTATTTGTAATGATTGGTAAATTGTAGTCAAAATAGATATCTGCTTTACATGATATGATATCTCCAATCGTAAATCCTGTATTAGGTTTTGCTTTAAAAATTATATAACCATGACTGTTTGGTTCATCAGTTGTGCTATCAGCTAAATTGATATTATCAAACTTAAAGTTTACTTCACCATTGTTTACAGTAGTTGTATATGCATGAGAAGCATATATTGGTGTAAATGTTGACCAATCTAAATCAGTATCTAAAACCGTATTTACATTTATATGAATAGCAGAAGCTGTTCCTGTATTTTGAAAGCGGATTCTAAAGTATAAATCTTCCAATGCTTGTGCTGCCGTAATTAATGGACCTTGTAAAATGATAGCATCGTTTGGGTCATACGAACCAATGGTTATTTGTTGTAAATCGAATGTATTATTGGCTGTAATTGTTTCTGTTAGTGGAGTTATGTTAGCCTGATAAGATAAAACATCACCATTATTAACCGTTGGTGGCGTATTTATATTAAAAAACACATTAATTATTCTTGTTTCAAAAGGTTGCAAGTTTGAATAATTCCAATGTAGTGAATTTGCAGTCGAACTGTTTTCTGTTGGAGAAGACGACAAGTGATTCACAGATGTATTATCATATATGAAATCAATAGTTCCATTTGCTGTTGTTCCTCCATTATTGGTATACAAAATACTATAACTACTATTAAAACCAGGTCGCGCGTCTGTAGTTGGAAGTATTACAACCGAAACATCAGTACCAACTATGGTTGAAGTAATACAAAAATTTTGATTACTTATGGTTTGTGCAGTGGTAAATGTATTTGAGTAGTTTATAGGGTTTGAAGTTATAGTTCCATTGGGTATTTCTGTGATTACTGTTCCTGTCTCTTCAAATGAAAAACCATAATTCCCTAAAGAATTTGTATTTGAATAATACACATTTCCTGTTGTAGAGGCTGTACTTTTTATTTGAATATTAGCTGGCGTGTATGTTGATGTTGCACAATTATCAGCATTTTCATCATACGTAACTTTACCTTGAATGTTATGTGGGGAATTGTCTTTGTACAGATTAATAGTACTAAAAATATAATTCGCTTCCGTGTAACTGTTAGGATCAGTATGATTAACAGTTCCTGTTAATTCTAGGTAATACGTATCAGTAGTGTCTATAAGAAAAGGAGAAGAAGTACAATAATCAAGTCCATTTCCAAAAACTGTACAATTTAGATTAAATGTTTGCACAACAGTTCCTGAAGAGTTTTTCAAAACTACATTACTCAATTGTCCAAATTGATTTACTCCAAACATAGGATCAAACAAATAATATCCATATTCTGTAAAGAATACATAGTTGTCATTTGCAAACAAAGGAAAAGAGGAAGATGTTAATACGAAAGTCTCATCATTAAAAGTCGGATTTACTATATACAGTACACCGCCAGTATAATCAGTACCAGAATTTGCTAATGAAATATTATTTCCTGTAATAGACCATCCATTCAAGTTTGTTGCAAAATCATAATTAGGAATGTTAATGTTTTGTGACTTTACAACATTAAAAAATAACATGCATAAAAATATACGCAAGCAATACAGATTTACTTTCATGAGGAGAATTTTAGTAAGAGTTTAAAATTAGTACTCAAAAATAAAGTGCTACTTCTGTGGAGCAATTCATCATTAAAAGAAGCTATTGTTTCATTTATTAAAACATCTTTTTGATACAATAAATCTTTATTTGCCCAGTTAGTAAAAACATATTATGTTTGCTAAAACTGCTATTTTATGGAAGAAAGAATTTTTGAATTATTATCCTATACCATTCCAGCGATTATTACGGGAGGAATTGCGTACTTTTTCTTTAGAGATCACATGACAAATGAAGACAAAAGAAGACGTTATTTATTGCACAAAGACGCTCAAAAAGAAGCACTTCCATTACGTTTGCAAGCCTACGAGCGACTTTCCTTATTTTTAGAACGAATTGCGCCTGCAAAATTATTGATTCGTGTATCGCCAAATTCTACCGATAAAGAAGATTATGAACGTTTATTGATTATGAGTATCGAACAAGAGTTTGATCATAATTTATCGCAGCAAATATACATGAGCGATCAATGTTGGAATATCATTATTGCTTCAAAAAACACGACGATTCAATTGATTCGTAAGGCAGGATTATCAGAAAAAGTAACTTCTGCCGATAAATTACGTGAAGTCGTTCTTACCGAAATGATGGAACAAGAATCGCCAAGTAGTACAGCATTAGCTTTTATAAAGAAAGAAGTTGGTGATTTATTAAATACCTAAGTATTTGTTTAAAACGCTAAACACAAGAAAATATAAAAAACGGTTTTTCATAATGTTGAAAAACCGTTTTATTTTTAATCATTAATTTAAGCGATTCCACACACGCACGAGTGTTCATTGTTATCTGTAATACAATTACAACTATCAAAAGTGTCATCATCATCACATACAGCTAATGAAACTCCATAAGTAAAAGCTGTTATTACAAAAGTGCACAATCTATCATCTGTTATTCCTCCTTTGATAGCATCTTTTTCAAATTTTGAGATCGTTTTCTTGTTTAAATTGAAGGTTTTAATATTCTTCTTTTTCATAACATATTGAATTTAAATGAACTCAAATGTATAGAAAAACACAGCGGTTTGTTATGTATTATAGTCGTGATATATAAAAGACGATTGGTAGTATATATTTATGGTTTTATTCGCTTTTCTAAAAATTGCAATTCCTTTTCGGTAAGAAGTTTTTTTGTGCGTTCTAAGTTTTCTGTATACGAAGGATTTTTAAGAATTGTGTCCAATAAATTTCTACAGAATTTTGCAAATCGCCAGTTATGATGTATCGCACCATTTACTAAGTCTGCTAAGTTTTTGTCTGAAAAAGAACGCAATTCGTTGATAAACACAAAAGCGTTTTGTCGCACTTCAAAATGATTACTTTTATAAGTATAGTCTGAAAGTTCTTTGTAATACCTTGGCGTATCATGTCCGCTGTAGTTTTTAGTCACAATCGCAAGCGTTAACCAAAGTGTACGTAAACTTTTATCGTTAAAGCCATGTATATTTTTTGTCTGATCGAGATATTTCTTCTGATCTGCTGGAAAATTTGCCCATAAGTTATACAAAGCTGCTTCTTTTGTTACATAAGAAGCATCATTTAGCAAGGTTTCATAATCAGATTTCAATTCTACAGGAATTTCAGTCAATGTTTGCGCAATGGCTTGTCGTACCATCAAATTGTTCGTCGCAAAAGCTTTTTTATACGTTTGTATTCTTTCTTCAGAATTTTCTTTTGGAATATTCTTGACAAGATTGACTATTAATTCTTCTGCTATTGGATCTTTTTCACGAATCAAATCATTCATAAACAAATTGATTGCTCTAGAAATATCTAAACAAATTTCTGAATTTTCTTTTTTTGAATTGAACGTTCTAAATTGTGCAACCATTGCTGGCACTCCAGAAATTCCACCTAGATAATCATACAGACTTTCTTTTTCTTTTGAACCTCTAGTGAGTAGCGTTTCATAATTGTAAAAGCTCGCTGGCAATTGTGGATTTACCAACCAAGTTTGTACAAAATCATCTAACTTTTGATTGCTTTCTTCCTCTACAATCTTTATAAAATCATTAGTTTCGGCACTTTTAAACTTATAAGTATTTAAATAACGTTGTACAGCTCTTTTAAAAGGCTTCTCTCCTACTTTGCTTCGCAATACATGTAAAACCCAAGCTCCTTTTTGATAAAAGGTTAAACTACTTGCTTTCGGATTTAATAAAGCTTCTCCTTTTCCTTCATTTAATGCTTTTAATTGCATGGCAGACTTGAATAATTTCCAATGAAAATAATTGTCTCCAAAGATTTCTCTTTCTGCCAACAACGCATAATACGTTGCAAAACCTTCTTGTAACCAATGATGTGTTCCACTTTTTGCAGTGACTAAATCTCCAAACCATTGATGCGCCAACTCGTGTGCGTTTACATTTATATAATTTCGATCTACATAACTTGTGCTATCTATCAAAAAACTATCAGAAAAAATAGTTGTTCCAGTATTTTCCATTCCAGAATATAGAAAGTCTTTTACAGGAACTTGCTTATAGTTTTGCCACGGATATGGCACGCCAATTTCTTCTTCTAAAAAATCAAAAATACGTTTGGTATGACGATATGTTGGTTCAAACTTTGCTTCTGCGTCTGGATAATAGTACATTTCTAATGGAATGCCACTTTTTGAAGTAACTACTTTCTTTTTATACTTTCCAATAGCAATCGCAGCCAAATAACTACTCATTGGCTGTTTCATATCAAAATACCATTTTGTCAGTGAATCATTTGGCGATTCTTTTTTGATGAGTTTTCCGTTGGCAATAACTTCATAATTTTTATCAAACGTAATACTGAAATCAAATTCAACCTTTTCATTCACATCATCAAAACTAGGCAGCCAATTGCTTGTATATTTCCCTTGTCCTTGCGTCCAAACTTGTTTTCTTCCTCCAACAGTATTCCAATCAATAAAATACATTGCTTTAGTAGGACTTGTAAACCATACCAATCCAATAGTATGCTTCTCTCCTTTTTTAAAACGACTTTTTAATGCTAATTGATCACCTAAATCTTCTACAGATCCTTTAAATGTTTGCTTGTGAACTTCGTAATGCGACACTTGACCAACATCTATAAAAATAGTGTCTGTATCTTTTAAAATCTCAAATTCATATTGTACATCAATGCCAACTTGTTTGATTTCTGGACGAATTACAATGTCTACAGTTGCTGTTTTAAAATCGACAAGTGTTGTTTGTTGTGCAAATCCAACATAAGCAACACAACATATAAAAAAGGTAAAAATATTCTTCATCATAAGCTATAAACAAATAATACACCAAAATAGTATAATTTCAGTGTATTATGTATATGTATTTTAAATAATAATTAGTCTGCTACTCTAGGCTGAGTAATTAGTGTATTACTTTTTTACCTCGACAGAAGTTGATATTGTAAAAATGTTTTATTTTGCTCTGAAAATAGTTGAATAAGAGTCATATTTATTCTTTTCTTACTTTCGCAACTTCTTTGGCAGTGTAAAAGTTTTTGGTAGTATTTCCCCAAGAACTAGAAGTATAATTCATTACATCTGCTACTTGTTTGTTTGTCAATCCTAACGGAAGCATAACTCCGTTGTATTTCTTTCCGTTTACTGTAATTTCTCCTTTCAATCCAAATTTAACAGAACGTATACTTTCTACAACTTTACCTGACAACCAATCAGAACCAGCCAATGGTGGAAATGCGCTTGGAACACCTTTTCCGTTTGGTAAATGACATTGTGCACAAACATTATTATATACTGCTTTTCCTCGTTTTAAACTTTCTTCTACTTTTTTCGCATCAGCAGATGCAAGCTGCATGAAAGCTGATTTTGACTCTGTAGTTTCAGTAGTTGTTTCTTCAGTATTCTCGGTAGTTGTTGGAGTTTCTTCACTTTCCGCACTTGCTGTTCCAGAATTTTGCGTACTGCTACTTGATGAATTTTTTACCATTTTAAAGACACCTTTTCCATCAACTCCAACATAAATATAACCATCAGGACCTTGACGTACTGAGCGCACACGACCAATTTTGTTGAGTAATTTTTCGCGCTTAGCTACTTTTTCATCTCGCGTAAGCGTTAATAATTCCAAATATTGAAATTTTAAAGAACCTACTAATAAATGTCCTTTTAATTCAGGATATACATCACTTGTTACAAAAGCCATTCCGCTTGGCGCAATTGACGGAACCCAATAGTATAAAGGTTGTTCCATGCCTTCACGAGCAGTTTCTTCTGTGATTGTGGTTCCACTATAATTAATTCCATAGGTAATTACTGGCCAACCATAATTTACTTTCTTTGTTACAGGATTGATTTCATCGCCGCCGCGTGGTCCATGTTCGTGAACCCAGATTTGTCCTGTACGTGGATTTACAGCCATTCCTTGCGGATTTCTATGTCCGTATGAGTAAATCGCTTCTTTTACATTTTTCTGTCCTACAAATGGATTATCTGCTGGAATACGTCCATCATCATGCAAACGATATACTTTTCCTCCATCTTTCGTGATATCTTGCGGGTTTACATCACGTTTTCCTCGATCGCCAATTGTAAAATACACATATCCATCCGCATCAAATGCAATACGAGAACCAAAGTGATGCGCTGTTTTTACATTTGGACTTCCTTGATATAATTTTTCAATAGAAGTCAAAGCATTATCTTTTAATTTTGCTCTTATCAATGCAGTATGACTTCCTTTTTCTTTTTTATCTACAATAGAATATGTAATGTAAATCCAACCATTGTCCTTATATTTTGGATGAATCATAACATCTAACAAACCACCTTGATTACGCGCAAATACTTCAGGTACATTTTTTATAGCCGTTTTTTTTCCGTCTTTTACATGATATAAAGTTCCTGAACGATCTGTTACCAACATACTTTCATCTGGTAACCAAGTCATTCCCCAAGGAACATCTATGCCATCCACAACTAATGCTGCTTTGTATTGCTCTTGATCTTTTGTAATTTCTTCTGTAGTTTTTACGGCAGTTAACGTAACAGGTAATTCTGTTTCTACTTTTGCGACTTCTTTTTGTTTTTCTCCACAAGAGATAAAAAGCAACGTAACTAAGATGAGGAAACTTATAGATGGTTTCATAATATGTTGGTTATTGTATTTTATAATTGATAATTTAACTGAACGCCGCCATATACATTAAACGGAAGTCCTGGATAAAAATAACGCGCATTGGTGTCGTTTCCAAATGCATTTACTTGTAATTGTGATGCATACTTGGTATCAAATATGTTGTTGACACCAATAGAAAAGTCATATGTAAATTGATTTCCAATAGAATTTTGATAGCCTAGTTTACCATTTAACAATTCAAAAGCATCACTATACACTGTGTTTTCATCATTCGCAGGCATTTCTCCAACTGCTTGAAAATCTAATCGTCCATAAAACCCTTTTCGGCTTGTCATTGCGATTCCTAAATTTACAACAGATTTTGGAACTCCCGTAAGGTCATTACCAGAAAAGTTTGCATTTGTTTCCATAAATTCTTTGAATGTGAAATCATTAATGCTTGCGTTTATGTATGAATTCATTGAAAAGTTACGATTATTGATCAGCTCGTAACCTAGTGCTGCTTCGATTCCTTTATGCGAAGTTTTCCCAGCATTTAAGGTGATATTTTGATCGGTTGCCGTTCTTCTATTGACTAACAAGTCACTTACTGCCATTGTATATATAGATACTGAACCTGATAATTTTCTATCTGTAGTGTGGAATCGAGAACCAATTTCAAAATTCCAACCACGTTCCGCTTTTATCTCAGGATTAAAAACACCATCTGGCAATAAAGTTTCTTCGGTTGTTGGTGTAGAAAAACCATGAGCAATACTTCCAAATACATTGAAATTGCTTGAAACTTCATAGTTTAAACCTAATTTTGGCGAAACTATAGCATCAAAAGTAAAATCTTCTTCAGATGAATTATTTAACTGATTTTCAACAGTATATTTTGTCTGATTTACATGTAATCCAAAACTAATTGATAATTTTTTTAGAGTGTAAATTGCTTCTGCAAATAAATTAAAGTAGTTTCTGTTTTCATCAATATTCGATAAAATATCGCCCGCAACACTTCCTGTTCCGTCAGGGAAATCTTGGTAGAGATTATCAAATTGTTTCGCGTTGTAATCATCAAAAAACAATTCGCCACCAACAGACCATTTTAAAGATGAATTTTCAAAGTCTTTGGTTGCTAACAAACGTGTGCGCATACCAAAAGTGGTTGCTTTTTCTTCTAAAATATTGAAAGGTCTTGGTTCGTAATTGTTATTAAAACTTGTAAATACGCTCGTTTTCTGTGTATAAGTTTCGTTGTAAGTATGGCTCCAGTTGATTCCGAAAAGTGTTTTTTTGAAATCTTCAAATCCGCGGGCATTTTTCCAAAAAGTTGCCGCATTTCTGGGAGAATTGTCAAAATCTTCTCTATTCAATGAACTTGGAATGAATGCTTTTAGACTTGTATAATTTCCTATGAAAGTCAATTCATTTTTATCATCTACAAACCAATTGGATGTAATCGTCGCTGTAGCTTTGTCTAAAGAATTGTTATCACGGTAACCGTCTGAATGTGTGTTACTGTAAATTACATTTACATTTGCTTTTTCGCCTCCATGCGATACTTTGGCAACTGTTCTAAATAATCCAAAACTACCGACAGTCGTATATAAATTAGCGTTTGTTGTGTTAAATTGAGCAAATTCAGGGTATAATAAAATTGTTCCTCCTAGTCCAACACCATAACTACTAGAAGAAGGTCCTTTGTGAATTTCCATACGTGAGATCGCTGCTAATTCTAAATCTTCAATTGCCGATTCTCCATTTCCATCTGTTAGCGGAATATCTACGTAATACGCACGAATATTTGCTGTAGAAAATGGACTTCGTGCGCCAATTCCTCTGATGGTAATTCTATTCGTATTGAGCGAACCACTCTGCATAAATACTCCAGGAACTCTGTTTAATATTGGTGCTAATTGTACCGTATTTTCACTATTAATTTCACTTTGTGGAACAATTGTTACCGATTCTGTTGTTTCTTTCAGTCTTTGATTGATCGTAATTCCGTTGATAATTACCGCATCGAGTTCGTTTGTTTTGGGAACTAATGTAATTATAGGATTTCTATTGTCGGAATTAATACTATCAAGGTAACCAACTTCATAATATCCTTCTTTTGATATTGTTACGTTATTTGCTGAAGACGACATAGGAACTACTACATAAAAAACTCCTTTATCATTGGTTCGCGCCATTACATTCAAATTCGGTTGACGCACGCTAACTTCTGCATTGGCGATAGGTATATTGGTAGCTTGGTCAATGATGATTCCTTTAGCTGAATCGTTTAGCAAAAATTCGTTTGTTTTAGTATCAATTCTAAATCCTTTTACAATCAGCTTATCAAGCTTTTTATCTTTTGGAAGTAATGTAATACTAGCGTCAAAATCATCTATTTTTATTACGGTCGTTTCTAAATGATATCCTTCAAAAGAAATCATAATTTCTTCATCTAATGACTTAAAAGGCATGATTGCAGAAAACTTACCATCATCACTCATTCGTATTTCGACTTTCACTTGTGAATTTGACAGTGTTATAGTTTTCCATTCTAATGGACGATTTGTCGATTCATTGATCAAGATTCCTTCTACCGTTTTGTACATTAGATCTTGAGACATTACAACATCTGTTAAACTAAAAAATAATAGAAAAAGGATAAAGGTTTTTAGCGTTTTTGTAGGCACGAATTTAGTTTTAAGGTATAAAAATAAACAGATTATTTTTCTTTTGTTGTTCGTTTGCGTAAAGTTAACATTTATGATGAAGATTGTGAAACATATAGCTTTCTTGAAACGCTAGACTTATTGCGTTCTTATACAAGATTAGACATGATTTCACTTGAAGATTGTATACAAAGTTGGTATTTTTGAGAAAGTCTTAAAAGAAGAATAGTATATAATGGATTACACCAAGCAGATAAAGAGAATCAAAGAAAAGTTAGCCAAAGCAAAAAAAATAGATACTTCATACAACGTTTTTGGTGCGCGTTCTCATCAGTATATAATAGATACGCCTGCAACAGAAAAAGAAGTCATACAGTTTGAAGAAAAATATAATATCAAACTTCCGTCTTGCTACAGAGCCTTTTTAACACAAATAGGCAATGGAGGAAATCATTATAAAAATTCAATAACAGGAAATTCTGCTGCTGGTCCAGATTATGGAATTTATAAACTAGGATCTGTTTTTATAAATTGCGTGGCTAATACTGAACTTGGATATTTACAAAAAGATGTTTTCTTTACTGAAAATACTACGTTTGATATGTGGGACAGAGCATATGAAGCTATTAGTGATGATGTAACCGATGATGAATTTGATGAGATTGAAGCTAGCATGTATGCAGGAATCTTAACTATCGGTCATGCCGGTTGTTCCAATTTTAATGGAATCGTATTGAATGGTACACAAAGAGGTCGTGTGATAAATATTTATGACGAATTGGAATATCCGCCACACTATAAAGAAGAAAAGAATTTCTTGGATTGGTATGAGAGTTGGCTCAATAAAATTATTTCTAAATAATTAAAATTTAGATAAAAATGAATCAACCTTTCTACAGTTTCGAAACATCCTCAACTTCTTTTGTTGTTAATGTTTGTTTTCTGTCTTTTTTAAGCAATCTTAATCCAAAAAATATACCTAAAAACGCTACAATAAGCATCATAACAAACGCTGTAATCGCTCCAGCTATATACGCAGTTTCATTTCCTCCAGAATATGTTTCGGAAGTATTAGAAAGGGCTTTTATGGTTTTTGGTAATTGAGTAAGTAAAGTAAGCGCTATAAAACCGCCAATTGCTAAAAGTATATATCCAATAATTTTCTTCATAAGATGTCAAATATAAAAAAAACTGAATCAGAAAGTAGCGATCATTACCGATGAATGTTAAACTTTCTATATCTTCGCCGTAATGAATACACTTGATATTAGAACCGTAAATGTGGTTCAATACATAAAACCGCTTCGCGAAGGCGGATCGCTTCCTGCTATCGTAAAAGCAGATGACGATTTTTTGTACGTACTAAAATTTAGAGGCGCAGGACAAGGTAAAAAAGCGTTGATTTCTGAATTGATTGGTGGCGAATTAGCGCGAACCATTGGCTTAAAAATTCCTGAATTAGTCTTTATGAATTTAGATGATTCGTTTAGTAAAACCGAACCTGACGAGGAAATTCAAGATTTGCTCAAATTCAGTGTCGGATTAAATTTAGGACTGCATTTTTTATCAAGTGCCATTACATTCGATCCTTTAGTCACTACGGTAGATGCGGTCACAGCTTCAAAAGTAGTTTTGTTAGATAGTATCATTAGCAATATTGACAGAACTGTAAAAAACACAAACTTACTGCATTGGAATAATGAATTATGGGTCATTGATAATGGAGCAAGCTTTTACTTTCATCACAATTGGGCAACTTGGGAAAATCATTTGACACGTACGTTTCCGTTAATTAAAGATCATGTATTATTAGCACAAGCAACACAATTACAAGAAGTTGCTGTAGAATTTAAAAAACTGATTACCAAAGAAAAAATCTCAGAAATCATCAATACCATTCCTGAAGATTGGTTAGAACATGCATCTGATGATTTATCTCCTAGCGAAATGCGAACAGCGTATACAAGATATTTAGAAGCAAAATTGGCAATGATTGATTCACTTATAAAAGAAGCGGAAAATGCAAGATAAAGTTACATTCGAATACGCTATAATCCGATTCATGCCTAAAGTAGAGCGTGAAGAGTTCTTTAATATTGGTGTGATTGTCTTTTCGAAACGAAAGAAATTCTTAGGGCTCAAATATCACGTAGACGAAAAAAAATTGGCTGCATTTTCTTGTGAAACTACACTAGAAGAACTCACACAATATTTAAAAGCTTGGGAAAATATTTGCAAAGGCGCGCCACATGGCGGAAAAATAGGAACTTTTGAAGTTTCTGATCGTTTTCGTTGGTTAGCAGCATCAAAAAGTACGATGATTTTGTGTTCTCCTACGCATGCAGGTTTATGTGATGATCCGCAGCAAGAATTGAATGATATTTTTGAGAAATATGTGCTTTGAGTTGACCGTAGACTAATACTTTTTCATTTAATATTTTAAGTTTTTCATCTTATGCTTTTTGTATATATTTTACAAATTCTAAAATATATGCAACGCTTACTCTCATTAATGATACGAATACTATTTCTCAAAGTTCATAACGATTTTACTTGATTAGTTTTAGCCTTCATTGCTAAAATATTAATCATGAAGATACAAATACACATTTTATTCATATTACTTTTTATAACATTTGGTTACTCTCAAAATAAAACGGTTGACTATCCAAATTTTATTGGTAAAGACTTTGAATCTATTCAAAAAAATAAAGATTGGAGCATTATAGATCAAGTCTCTGGTCATCTAAATAATGATTCTAAAAAAGATATGGCGCTCGTTTTAGAATCAAAAAATTATATCAATGAAAAAAGGTGTAATGATTGCGATGTCAGTAAAAACAAAGGAAGAATTGTGTTGATTTTGTTGGATGAAAAAGAAAAGCTAGTTGTACACACTCAAAACAATAAATTTATTGCTCGTCCTGATGAAGGCGGAATGGCGCTATCTATAAAACCGATTATTGTGATAGAAAATCGAGAATTTATCATTTTTCAACAATATACACGCTCATTTCAATCCTATACATTCAAGTTTCAGGAGCAACAATTAAATATCATTCGTGCAAATGGTGGCGGTGTAGATGCTGCTTCTGGAGCTACCGAAAATAACAAATATGACTTCATTAAAGGAAAACTTACCATACAAAGAAGTAATATCTCCTCAAAGGATGAAACCACAGAAATTGTTTCTTTCAATATAAAACCTAAAGCATTAAGCGAATTCAAAGAAATGTACGAATGGGAAGTCATTAAAAATCATTTTCTGTAGAATTTTAAAATCTGTATTTCAATTTTAGTATCTTGGTAGAGAAAGTAGTCATCCTTAAAAACTACGCTAGTTTATCATGAAAAATCAATTTCAAAATACACTCATTCTCCTACTCTGCTTATTTGTAAATAGCACTTTTGCACAAACCGATTGGGATGCAAAAATAAAAGAAGAATTACCTACAATTCTTACCAAACATCGTGAATTAGTAAGCATTCCTAATGTAGCTTCCGATGAACCAAATATGATGAAAAATGTAGATTGGGTAACGAATGCTTTCGAAAAACTAAACTTCAAAGTTTCTATCCTTGAAACTTCAACATTGCCCGTATTTTTGGCTGAAAAGCAAGCAAATCCAAATGCAAAAACAATTCTATTTTACCTGCATTTAGACGGTCAGGCAGTCAATCCACAGAAGTGGAATCAAAAAGATCCTTTTCGTCCTGTATTAAAAGAACAAGATGCTAATGGCAATTGGAAAATTATCAACTGGTCACGTATTAAAACGCATATTGATCCCGATTGGCGTGTATTTGGGCGCGCTGCCGCAGATGATAAAGCTCCAATTATAATGATGTTGTCTGCTTTAGAGTTTCTTCAAAAAGAGCAAAAAGACTTGAAATATAATGTGAAAATCATTCTTGATCTTCAAGAAGAAACACGTTCTAGAGGTTTTTTAAGCACATTACGAAAGTATAAAAACAAATATGCTGCCGATTATATGATTATTATGGATGGACCAGCACATCCTACTAATAAACCAACACTGACTTTTGGCTGTCGCGGAATTGCCACGTGTAATATTAGTATTTACGGCGCGAAATTACCACAACATAGCGGACATTTTGGAAATTATGCACCAAATCCAGTATTTGCAATGTCACATTTGCTAGCAAGTATGAAAGATGATACTGGAAAAGTAATCATTGATGGTTTTTATGATGGAATTGCCTTAGATGAAAAAACTAAGAAGTTATTAGCACAAGTTCCTGATGATAATCAAGAGATTCAAAAAAACTTAGGGATTTCAAAACAAGACAATGTTGGTAAAACCTATCAGCAAGCATTGCAATATCCGTCATTAAATGTACGTCATATAGAAACTTCTTGGAAAGGTCCTGGATTAAAAACCATTATTCCTGAAATTGTTACGGCGTATTTAGATGTACGTTTGGTTAAAGAAACTGATGGAAAAACACAATTAGAAAAAGTAATTGAACATATAGAAAGTCAAGGATATTTGATATTAGATCGTGAACCAACAGATGCTGAACGTTTGAAATATCCTAAAATTGCTACGATTAAAACAAATGCTGGTGTAAACGCGTTTCGCACAGATATTGATTCATTTATCGGTAAAAAATTAAGATCAACAATTGCAAACGAATTTGGAGAAAACCCTATCATGATTCGTACGATGGGCGGAACAGTTCCTATTACTCCAGCAATACAAGTGTTGGATATTCCTGCGATTATCGTTCCTATGGTCAATATGGACAATAATCAGCACAATCCTAATGAAAATATTCGAATTGGAAATATTACACAAGGAATTAAAATGTGTCTGGCAATTTTGTCTATGGAATTGTAAGCTAAGCAAATCATATTTAAGTACAATCAAACACCTAAAATCTAAACTCCAATACAAAATATGGCAAGAACAGAATATCGTGTATATGTAGTTGAACTCTCGAAAAAAGTATTCACAGAAAATACCAAGTTTCGTTTGGCAAATCCTCAGTTTAACGGTGTTTTAGAATGTTTATATGTTGGAATGACAAGTAAAACTCCTAAAGAACGTTTCTTGCAGCACAAAACAGGATATCGAAATAAAAAAGGACACAAATTATCTGCTAATATTGTTCAAAAATACGGTTCGTATTTACGCCCGAGCTTATATAATCATATCGATCCATTACCTACACGACATCAAGCCTTGCAAATGGAAAAAATATTGGCTTTAGAATTACGCAGAAAAGGATACGCTGTTTGGTTTAATTAAAAACAAACGTGTATTTATTTTTAATTGGATGATCGTATCAAAAATCGTACTTTCGAGCAATTACAGGGCATGCCGTTCAAAATACGGGTAAATGTCGGGTATAAATCCATGAAAATTCGTGGACAGTTTTAAAGTTAGCGAGTAACATTGCAGTAAAGTTTTCATAAAATGATTCAACAACCAGAGTTAGGCAAAAAAATTGTCGCATTTAGAAAAGCAAAAGGCTACACACAAGAAGAATTGGTAGAAAAATGCAATTTGAATGTTCGTACGCTACAACGTATCGAAGCTGGTGAAGTGACTCCAAGAACCTCAACAATTAAGTTAATTTTTGAAGCATTAGATATTGAGTTTGAAAGTATCATAAAGACAAATCTGGAAACAGAAACTACACAAAAAACGACTCAGAATCATTCTAGGAAACTGTTAAACTCTAAAACAAGTCCTATGAAAAAATTACTCTTTGTATTAATTCCTACACTGTCTATACTCCTTATGTTTGTTGTGATGGCAACTAGAAAACGAACTTTTGACGATTCTAATGTAAAGCGTTCTGATCTTACAGAAACAAATGCGCTTTTTATTAAATTCTACAATTCAGGACAAATTGATTCTATTGGAACATTATTCTTAGAAAGTGCAAGTTTTTTCCCTATCAATCATAGAGAACTACAAGGCAGAACAGAAATTACAGATTATTACCAAGACATCTATAATAACGGATTTCGTGTAAATTTTGACAAACCAACGTTCATCGTTATTTCAGATTCAGTTGCTGTTGTAAAAGGTGTTTGGGAAGGAAATAACAATGGCATATTTTCTGGAAATTTCTTAACACAATGGCGAAAGAAAGACGGAAATTGGTTTATTGAAAATTCTATGAGTCATCAGAAAAATTAAACTTACAGTACTTTTTATGATAGAATTAGTGTATGAATTCAAAATTCATTCTAACTTAGTGTACACTTAAAAAGTCTGCAATGTTCAAAAAAATAATCATCTTAAGTTTTTTCATTCTGAGTACAAATCTTTTTGCTCAAGATTACAATGAACAATTCCTAGAAATTTGCAAACAAGGAAAAATCAGAGAATCTAAAGACTTTTTAGATAATTGGGAGAAATCTGAACCGAACAATCCTGAAATGTTTGTCGCATTATTTAACTATTATTTGATTGAAAGTAAAGCGAAATTTAGTGGTCCAAAAATTTTTGGAGGAACAATCATAGCTACTGAAAACGATTCTACTTCCGTTGGTGATGTTTTAAAATCTGTTCATGAAAGTGATTCATTATTTAGCATTTCGCAAAAGTATCTATCTAAAGGAATTTCCATAAACAAAGATAGATTAGACATGTATATTGGACGCGCTACTACCTTAATGGAAAAAAATGTCAACGCTGAATTTATTACATCTGTAAAAGATATTATCACTAGAAATAGTGTCAACAAAGGAAAATGGCTTTGGACAAACAATGAACCTATACAAAAGACAGAAGATGAATTTGTAAATATGATTCAATCCTACATAAATGCAATATTTCAAGCACCTAATGCAGATATAAATGAAATTTTAAATCTTTCAGAGTTAGCACTAAAAACGTATCCTTCAAACTATATTCTTCTATCAAATATAGGCGTTTGCATGTTAGAATTAGGCAAGTACAAAGAAGCTATTCCATTTTTTGAAAAAGGATTACAATCAAATCCAAAAGACATGATTTTAAGATTTAATTTGGCAGATGCATATGTGCAATTAAAACAAATATCTAAGGCAAAAGAATATTATAATTTCATTATTAAAAACGGTAATGAGCAATATTCAAACTACGCTAAAGAGATTCTGGAGAAACTAGATTAATTCATCATAAAACTGTTTACTTAAAAAGAATATTTCTCTATCTTTAATTAGAACTCTAATACATAAACTATGGGATTATTATATTCTTTATTAATTGGCGCTGTCGCAGGATGGCTGGCAGGAAAACTAATGAAAGGTGGCGGATTTGGTTTATTAGTTAATATTATTTTAGGAATTTTAGGTGGTGTCGTTGCTGGGTGGCTTTTTGGAAAACTCAATATTCATATAAGTACAGGTATTTTGGGCGATATCCTAAAAGGTGCAATTGGAGCTACTATTATTTTATTTGTTGCAAATCTGCTAAAAAAATGATAACTTTTTGAAGCTAAAACTAGCAAACATGAAAGAAATTGCCGTACAATTTGGACAATCATTAGATAATGATGAGTTTGATGTAACTATGAAATTACTTAGTTATGATTGTAAATATAGTATTGGAAAAGATATTATTGTCGGACCAGAAGCTATTTGTCAATCGTACGAACAAAACATGATTGAAGGTAGAAAAAAACTTGATGTCCTAGAATGGGGACAAAGTACTATTGAAACCATCAATGAATCAGAATATTATGTGCATTTCACAGACTATCTTACGCATAAAGGCAAAAAATATACACATCGCTGTAAACAGAAACTTCACATTAATACTGACGGACATATAGATACTATAGAGCACATTCACGATCAAGAAGAGCAAGATCGATTGGATGCTTATTACAGAAGTGTTGGATTAAAATAATTCATTAATTCACAGTAAAAAAGCCTCAAGTTTCAATTTTCTAATTCTTCCACACTTCAATCATTTAATTTTTCAATCAAAAGACCTATTTTTGAATTGATGAATAGAAACGTATTACAAACTCCTATCGATTACCTAAAAGGTGTTGGTCCAAACCGTGCCGATTTACTCCGTAAGGAGCTAGGAATACATACGTATCAAGATTTCATCAACCTATTTCCCAATCGATATATTGATAAAACACGTTATTTTAAAGTAAACGAACTCCAACGAAATTCTTCGGAAGTACAAGTCGTAGGAAAGATTGTGCATATTAAAATGGTGCAACAAAAGCGTGGAAAACGTTTAGTAGCAACCTTTGTAGACGATACTGGAGAAATGGAATTGGTTTGGTTTCGCGGTCATAAGTGGATAAAAGATAGCTTAAAGCTAAATACGCCTTATGTTATTTTTGGAAAAACGAATTGGTTCAATGGAACATTTTCCATGCCGCATCCCGAAATGGAATTATTGAAGGAACATGAGCAAAGTCTACGAACAGCGATGCAACCTGTATATCCATCAACTGAAAAGTTAAATAATAAAGGGATTACCAACAGAGTCATCAATAAATTGATGCAACAACTATTCATAGAATCACGCACGCAGTTTTATGAAACCTTACCTCCTACTATTTTGGGAGAACTCAAGTTGATTTCAAAAACGGAAGCTTTATTTAATATTCACTTTCCAAAAAATCAAGAATTATTAGCCAAAGCGCAATATCGTTTAAAGTTTGAAGAGCTTTTTTACATTCAAATACAACTCATCACCAAAAACCTTATTCATAAGAGTAAAATAAAAGGATTTCCTTTTGATCAGGTTGGTGAAATATTTAATGAGTTTTACGCCAATCATTTACCTTTTGAATTGACCAATGCACAGAAACGTGTAATTAAAGAAATTCGCAACGATTTAGGTAGCAATGCGCAAATGAATCGATTGTTACAAGGTGATGTGGGTTCTGGAAAAACGATTGTTGCTTTGATGTCTATGTTATTAGCGATTGACAACGATTTTCAAGCCTGTATTATGGCGCCTACAGAAATTTTAGCGATTCAGCATTATAACGGTATCATGGAATTGGTAGCACCTTTAGGTTTGAATGTAAAATTACTCACCGGTTCTACAAAAACGAAAGATAGACGTGTTATTCATGAAATGTTAGAAGATGGTTCTTTACATATTCTCATTGGAACACATGCTATATTAGAAGATAAAGTACAATTCAAAAATCTTGGTTTGGCAATTATAGATGAGCAACATCGATTTGGTGTGGCACAACGCGCTAAATTATGGCATAAAAACACCTTTCCACCACATATTTTAGTCATGACTGCGACTCCGATTCCTAGAACACTTGCTATGAGTTTATATGGCGATTTGGATGTTTCTGTGATTGATGAATTGCCTCCTGGCAGAAAAGCTATTAAAACAGTTCATAGATACGATAGCAATCGTTTGAAAGTATTTAGATTCATTCGTGACGAAATTGCCAAAGGAAGACAAATTTACATTGTATATCCGCTCATTCAAGAATCTGAACAATTGGATTATAAAGATTTAATGGACGGCTACGAAAGTGTTGCTCGGGAATTCCCAATGCCAGAGTATCAAATTTCTATTGTACATGGAAAAATGAAGCCTGCGGATAAAGATTTTGAAATGAATCGCTTTATTAAAGGTGAAACGCAAATTATGGTAGCTACTACTGTTATTGAAGTTGGTGTTAATGTTCCGAATGCGTCTGTGATGATTATTGAAAGTGCCGAACGTTTCGGATTGTCACAATTACATCAGTTACGCGGTCGTGTTGGTCGTGGTGCAGAACAAAGTTTTTGTATTCTGATGACAAGTCATAAATTAAGTGCCGACGGAAAAACGCGCCTAGAAACCATGGTGCAAACTAGTGATGGATTTGAAATTGCAGAAGTTGATTTAAAACTTCGCGGTCCTGGAAATATTATGGGAACACAACAAAGTGGTGTTTTAAACCTAAAAATTGCAGATATTGTAAAGGATAATGATATTCTAAAAACAGCTCGCTATTTTGCTCAACAAGTTTTAAAAGCAGATCCGAGTTTGGCTGCTCCAGAACATAAAGCTGTTCGTTATACCTTTGCACAATTGGTTAAACATAAGAATATTTGGAATTATATTAGTTAGGTGTTAGATCGCTTCGCTGTTAGACCACTTCGTTGTTAGATGTTAGACTGCTTTGCTTTTAGAACGTGCTTTCGCGCTTTTGGTTTTTAGTTTGAAAGCCTAAAAATGCAAATCATGCAACATTTGCAATAGAAGCAAAACCAATATTGGTACATTTTCAAATTATCAAATTGACACATTAAAGGAACGTCATTTCGAGTGGTTTTTCGGAATATAATGTAGAAAAATTGTATCGAGAAGTGATTTGTTGTTAGGCATGCTACACTATTAAATTTACTAGACACACTTTAACTTTAATATATATTTCACTTGCGTCAAGCTGAACTTGATTCAGTTTCACATTACAATTAGAGGTCGATTACTAAATTTTCAAACTTCTACATTAAAAAGATGTCTTAGTGAGTGTTTTGTAGTTCGCGCAACGGAAATGAAAAATGTGTGGTAATCTGTTTCTAGAAACATACTATTTTTCTAAGAAACAGATTGCCACGAATTTCTTCTAAATTCTCGAAATGACGGTTTATAGAATTCTAAAACAAATTAGCAAATCAAACAAAAAATTGTACATTTAATTAACTTTAGTACCAATTAAAATAAAACAATATGAAATTAGGTGCATTTTCAGTTAGTCTTGCTGTGAAAGACATTCACGCTTCAAAAGCTTTTTATGAGAATTTAGGTTTTACTGAGTTTCACGGAGATATCAATCAAAATTGGTTGATTATGAAAAACGAACAAACTGTAATTGGTTTGTTTCAAGGAATGTTTGATGATAATATTATGACATTTAACCCAGGTTGGACGCAAGATGCGCAACCATTAGAATCATTCACAGACATTAGAGATATTCAGAAGGAATTGAAAGGTAAAAACTTTGAGTTTTCAACAGAAGCAGACGAAAGTACTACTGGTCCGGCAAATTTTGTGATTAAAGATCCTGATGGAAATGTAATTTTAATAGATCAACATGTATAATAATAGATTACGCTGGCTTTTTAGGGTATTAGATTTTTAGACAGCTTTCGCTATTAGATATTAGATCGCTTCGCTACTAGATTTTAGACATTAGATATGTTCAATACGTCTTTGCGAGAAGTACAGTTAATCTGCTTCTCTAGGTCATCGTATTTTTTCTTTTTTGCTATACGCTAGTTAGGATGTTTTATAAAAAACAAATTCATCGCTTTCAAATCTTCAATTAAAAAGTTTGACTTCACAAACTTTGCGATTAGATGTACTCAGTATAAAAGCTTCTTCAAAAAAATAAAAAAAAAGCGCCTATCATATTGATAAACGCTTTTTATAGGTGATGAATGACGGTGATTGGTCCTCATTCATAGCAATTTTGTTTTTTTATTAATTGATGCTTTCGCCTTTATTTGCTTTGTCAAGATTTGCTTGTACTCTACCTTTGCTTGCTTCATTTGGTGCATTTGCTAATGCTTTTTTCAAATGCTTGGCAGCAGATTTATGATCTCCTTTTGCAGAATATGCTCTTGCTAATCCGTAATGTACTGGCCAAGTTCCTTTGTTTTTCTTAGCGTTGTACTTGAAAATTTCCAAAGCTTTATCATGCATTCCTTGTGCAATTAATTGACGACCATATCCATGAATTTCAAATACGGTTGCTATTGGCAATACTTCATCCATTGCAGCTAAAGCTTCTGTTTTTTTGTTTTGCTTCATCAAAATAGCTGCTTTGATTTGTGTATTGTTGAACGTTTGTTTGCTGTAAAATTGTCCTGCAATTGCATTGTTTATCCAAGCTAAGGCTTCATCTAAGTCTCCGCCATTATTTAAGGCAAATCCTGCGGCTTGTTCCCAAGTTTGACGCTGAAATCCTGGTTGATCTTGCATTTTGTTACGAATGTCTGCCAATACAATATTGGTTACATCAAACTTAATATTAAAAGGAATTTCTTTCTTTCCCCATTGCAAGGCCAATGTTGCTGAATCTCCATTTACTTTGATAAAATCGTATGTTAATAATTCTTCATGCGGAATTTCTGTAGTTAATACGTCTACACGTAATGCATCTTCAGAAGGTTTGTAAAAATAACTTCCCCAAGAAGTACTATTGTTAGAAAAAATAATTGTTGCTCTATCATTTTCTTTGACAATGATGTGCAATCCATAAGTTCCAGCTTTTATAGGTTTTCCTCCTACCATTGCATCATGAGAAAAAGTAATGATTGTATTTTCGTCTGCTCCGGCTCTCCAAGGAGATTCTTTTGCCGTTCCAAATCCAAGATTATTCATTCCATAAGGTACTAATTTCCCCCAAATTTCACGTTCTCGAACACTTGGTCTTGAATATGTGACTTTTACTTCTGAGATTCCAATAGTTTGTGAAACAGTAGATTTTTGACTTCCGCGCGGAGTATTAAGCTGTGCAAATGCTGTCGAACTTGCTAAAAAGAATATAAAAGTAGCAAGTGCAGCTAACTGTGTAATTTTTGCTTTCATAATTATAAGGTGAGTTAATTAGGTTTATGAAAACAAGGTAAGATTTACACAAAAGTATCTTTGTTATAGCTTTGTTAATGTTAAAGAAATATATGTTAATTAACATTTGTAGGATAAAATTACGGCTAAGTTTATATAAAAGGTTTTATTAAAAATATCCTAGCTTATAAATGTTCTTCAACTTTTATTCTTATCTCGTTTTCTTCGCATTTCACTTCTACGCATCGGCATCGAATCTATTTTATCATACAGTTCTTTTGTAGGTAATACTTCTGTTTGTCGAAGTTTTACGCTGCCATCTAAGCCAATTAAAAGTACTTCGAACTCTTTTCCTTTGCTGAATTTCTTTGCTAGATTTTTAGAGAATGTTTCTGCTGTATCTAAAAGTCCATTTGCATAGTCTGTTATAGTCACTGTATTTGCTATGATTGTGTATAAAATTAGCTTTCTATCAATAAATTCTTTGGCTACATTTTGAAACGCTTCTTTTTGAGCTTTGTATTTTTTTGAATTTACATCAGAAGTTTTGATAATGATAATTCTGTGTTCCCATCGATGCTTTTTTAAATCTTGTGCATTTATGTGAATACAACACAAGAAGCTTATGAGTAATGTGATGATTTTCATATCCTAAATTTAATCATTTAAAAACAAAAGCCTTTCACAATGGAAAGGCTGTCTTACTATTATTTAGATTGATGATTATTTCTTCACAAATTTCTTCGTTAAGATTTCATCACCATCATTTATTTGTAAAATATACATTCCAGCTTTTAAGTTACTTACATTGATTGTGCTACTTTGTAAGTTTCCAACTTTTACAACTTGTCCAAGTAATGAATGAATTTGATAAGAAGCGTTTTCTTCTGCAAAGATGCGTACTTCTAATTGATTCGCCACTGGATTTGGATATACTGTAAATTCTTCTGCTACTGATAATTCGTCTTCTTCTGGAGAAACAGATAGTAAAGTTATATCACTAACTGGTCGTGATTCCTGTGTAACCATTCTCGCGGAAGCGTTCACAATACCCGTAATTGTTACCTGATCAATATAGATTTGATCTGCATTTGCTGAAGCATCACATTGAAATCTGAATTTTGCGTTGTTCACAAAGTTATAGTTTGACTTTGTTAGCGTTACTTTTGAACTGTAGAAGTTATTATTCTGAAAATCTGTTCCACTTCTGTATGCACGAACTGTTTGCCAGCTTGAACCATTGTGGTAACGCAACCAAAAATCTTCACCAGATTCCATACTGTATGAATAGAAATAAAACGCTACTTCTACCTCATCATAAGCAGCTACATTTACATTGTTTAATGTCATTGATGATGCAACTCCTGAGTTGTCTCGAATACGAATGGAATAGCTTCCTTCATACGATCTACTTCCTGAATAACGGTAGCAATCTCCACCGCCATCAACCCAACCATCTAAGCCAGATTCGAAGAAACCTTCATGTAAAACAGTAGAGCCGCCTGGAGTTCCACCTGAGTTTCCGCCACCATTTACAGTATGTGAACCTAAGTTAGAAGATGTATCTGTTGAAAACTCTTCCCATTCAGCTTCCGTATATGTTGTGTTTGGACTTGTAACACTTGCTTTTCTACGTAGTGTAACATTTTGTGCAAAGTTTGAACTTCCGCCATTAAAATCTCCAATGATATCAATTAAAACATTGTTTTTAAACAATCCGATAGGATCATTTCCATTAAAAGTAACAACTGCGCCGCCAGTAGTAACGTCTGCTTGACTAGTAATGCTTGAATTTGCAGAGCTATTCGCGATAACATACACAGCACCATTGCTTAAGTTTCCTGATAAAGCGTATGGAGAAGACCAACTTCCAGCACCATTTGTTTGTTTTTTGATAGTGTAGTTAGATAAACTTACTGTGTTTCCTGTAAAGTTTGCAATTTCTAAAGCTTTGTTATTAGACGAACCTTCTATGTATTCTGAAAAGAATAATTCGTCTGTACTTCCGCCGCCATTATCTCCGCCTCCATCACCTGGATCAGGATTTCCGCCACCATTTCCAAACTTATCTTCAGCTTGCGGTCCGCCCCAAATTTGAGTTGCAAACGCTGGATTGTCAATAAAAGGATTTCTATTTCCTTGAATTCCTGCAATGGCATCATTACGATTTGCTTCAAAAGTAGAAACAGGATCTTGTGCATTCCATTGTAAAAATAGATCGATCATGTTATTGTCACTACTTACAGAACTTCCTGTTCCAACAAACGTTGGTAGACAACGATTTCCATAACGTATGTACATAAACATTATCATACGTGCTACATCGCCTTTCCATTCGTCTCCAGGATACCAATCGCCATTAGAGTTAATAAATCCTGCTGCGCCACTTCCTGTCCCAAACTTGCGATTGTTACGCGTAGAATTTTGCTGAAAATCACACGGACGTAAGTTGTGCGCATCTGCTCCTGCTCCTGAAGTTCCTAAGTCTGGGTTTGCCAAAGATTTTGCAAATACGTGTTCACGGTTCCAATCGCCAACGCTTCCGCCATTATCAAATTTCCCACGTGTTCTGTCGGTTTTTACATTTCCGTCATTGTCATTGTGACCATAAATTAGAATTACTTCCGAATTGTTGTTTGGATTTACATCCGATTGTTGCAATGCATTCCAAACGCCAGGCGTGTATGATAAAAATGTAGTGTGCGTAACAATTACTTTTGTTGCTAATTCGTCTTTCAAATTAGTTCCTGTTTGAGACAGATTTACATCATTGTAATACGATGGAATTTGTGCATACGCAGTGATGCTTACGGCTAGAAATAGCCAGAGTAAAAGTTTTTTCATGTACTGTATTTTTGGTTGAGTTTATTGGTTTTGAAACTACACAGCAAGCATTTTTACTTCTTGAAAACATCATATCATTATTATACATATCAAAAAAGCGCCTAATTCCAAAAGGAAGTAAGACGCTTTTATCTAATTGTTATTTAATAAAATAATTTTGATTTTCTGTAATCGTCGGTAAAAATATCATTTGCATAGTCTCTTATTCTACACACTAAAAATACTTCGTTTTAACAATTACCTTCCCAATTTTATGTTAACAAATTGTTGGCATTTTAGCTAAAAATGCAATTTTACGTTTATACCCTACGTATCAAACACTTAAACCGTACTTTTTACTCGTTTTGAAGTACTGAAACGAAGTTTTCAAAGTCTTTTTTGAAGTTCAAATATTTGTCGCCAGTTGCTGGACCATTAAAACCTGTATGTATACGTCGGACTTTTCCTTTTTTATCTATAAAAATAGTCGTCGGATATGATAATACATGATTTAACATTGGCAATTTTTCTTGTGCTTTTTTCTTGTCGGACGTTCCAAATTGTGCCAATACTATTGGATATGGAATGTTTAATCGTTTTTGTAATCGTTTTATATTATTGAATGCTTTTTCTTTTGTTTTAGCATATTCAAAAGCGAGTGCTATAAATTTTACTTCAGCATTGTTTTTTGTATAGTTTGAATAATAAGTAGATTCATCCAAACAGTTTGGACACCAAGTTCCCATAATTTGAACGATGCGTACTTTTCCTTTTAGGTTTTCATCTGATAATGAAATGTTTTGTCCACTACTATCTGGAAATGAAAAGTCGAATGTTTCATATCCTTCTTTGATGTAAGTTAGCTCTTTTGCATCAGGCAATTCATAGGTTTCGTTACGTTTTGCGGTAAAAGGTTCTTTCCAATGATTTCCTGATTGAAATTCGCCAATCATTGTATCATCTGTTACAGTTGCTGTGAACAAAAATGCATGTGCGCCATCAAAAGTAGAAAGTTGTAGTTGATCTCCATTTAGTGTTCCTTCTAGGTAGCGATAATCGCCAGTCGTTGTTCTGAATGTTCCTGTGACTTTGTTGCCATTCTGTTGAAAGATTCCTTTGGCAATGTAGCGATCTGCTTCTACATCTGGACTAAACACGGTTTCCCAATTTCCTGAAATTATGGCTTTTGCATCTCCTGTCGCTTTCGGAAAACGTTTGGTTTCTCCAAAAATAGCTGTAAAAGGTACATATCTATTTAAAGATACTTTTTCAAATTGTCCTTGAATTGTATTTGCATCTGTAAACTTTCCTTTTAAAACACCTTCGTACACGTCCATTTTTATAGTGATAGAATCGTCTTTGATCGTAATATCATTAACAGGAATACGCTCTTCTGCATTGTGAATTTCAATTCCTTTTGCTGTGGTTGTAAAAGTAAACGGTAATTCTTTTTTATCCTGAACTGTTAAAGCAACATGCCAAGAACCATCTTTTAAACTATACGTTTCTTTTGCTGTACTTGATTCAGTTTCTTTCGTTTTCTGTCCGCAGGAAATAAGTAATAATCCTAAAAATAAGATATATATTTTTTGCATGTGATCGGTTTTATAAAGTTGTTATGGAACTTTAGTTCGTACAATTGTTAGCAAATTACAATAAAATGTGAGATGATTTTGTTTTCAGAAAGAATTCGATTAGTTTTAATCTAAAACCATTCAATATGAAAGTTACGGAAGCACATAATAAAAGAGTTGCAGAAATGAAGTTTTTTTCGGTATATCCACATTATGTAACTAAGGTAGAAAAGAAAGGAAGAACCGTAGAAGAGTTACATGAAGTCATTGAGTGGCTCACAGGTTTTGACAGCAAAAAACTTCAAGAATTGATTGATCGTAAAGTTACTTTTGAAACTTTTTTTGAAGAAGCAAATTTACATCCAAACGCACATCTTATTAAAGGTGTAATTTGTGGGTATCGCATTGAAGAGATTGATAATGAGCTTACTAAAAAAGCACGCTATTTAGATAAATTAATCGACGAACTTGCCAAAGGAAGAAAAATGGAGAAGATTTTGAGAGTTCCTAAGTCTTAAAATTGAAAGTATATCAGTATGAAGTATCGTTGCGAGAGTTTTGGAAAAACTTGTAGCAATCTGCTTCTAAAATCAATCTCATTTATTTAAGAAACAGATTGCCACATTTCATTCGCAATAACGTATCTGAAAAAGTTGAATAATTTAAGCTGATCTAATTCCCAATTCTTCCTTTTTCATCTTCTAAACTTCCATCACGTTTTCTTGCTTTTTTTACATCACTGTTACCAAATGCATAACGTACATAAAAGTTAATATTACGACTGTCACTTCCGCCACGACCATCTATTTGAAGGTTTCCAAACTGTGTGTTTCCTTGCCATGGAATTGTATACAACGCATCATTAAGCGTGACTTTTCCTGTCCAATTTCCCCACGACTTTTGTACAGCAATGTTTAATGATCCTAAGCTGCTTGTTTCATAAGTTCCGCCCCAAATAGATGGACTACTATACCAACCACTTACTTCTAATTTGATATCTTTTGGCAACGAAAATGTATTTTGTGCATAGAATCCAAAGGTTTCTTGATCGATAGAAATAAAAGCAGGATTTGTCGCTTTGTACTTACTATACGAACCATATACATTGGCATAAGCACGCCACCAATCGTTGATTCTAAATGGATATGAAACACTTATATTATATACTTCTTGATCTGCTACATTTCGCGTACTTAAAAAGTTTCTGTTCTCGCCAACAGCTTCTGTTACTTGCGCAAAAAAGTCTGAAATGTACGAGTAACTAAGACTTGTTGTTAACGTATATTTATATGTGTGAGATAATTTAAAATTGTCTGTGTATTGCGGTTGTAAAAATGGGTTTCCTCGTGTAAAACTTAATTCGTCTAATTGAAACTCAAAAGGATTTAAGATTTGATAGTTTGGACGTTGAATTCTTCGACTATACGTTAGTGCAAAAGAGTTAATTGGATTTGCTTGATACGTAATTCCAGCCGAAGGGAAAAAATCTGTATATTTTCTAGAAACTACTTGATTTTGATTTATGTTTTCTGCCGTTAATTTTCCTTGTGAATCTGTTCGTTCCATACGCAAACCTGCTTGAAATTTCCAATTGTTGATCGCAAAGTTGTATTTTGAATACACTGCGTATATTTTTTCGTCATATTCGAATTCATTGCTTCTATCGAGATTTAAATTGTTATTTCCGTTGATGACATCAAAAAAGTTAAAGACATTATCCGTTACTACTTGTGATACTTTTGCTCCAGTTTCAAATGTTCCTTTGCCAAGTTTTTGTCCATAATCTACTTTTGCTGCATAAATATTGATATCTATTGGTGTTTCTTGAAATGTAATATTTGCGTTTAGTATTTCTCCTCTCGATGTTGTATAAAAGTTTGGTTGATTACTGAATCGATCACGACTGTAACGTCCATAATCTAAATCGGCACTAAAACTTGTTCCCAGTGTGTCTTTGTAACGATAATTTACATTGGCATTCAAGTTGAAGCTATTGTTTTCAGAACTATTCGGCGCACGCAAAATACTATCTGTAACTCTTGTATTTCTATCTATAATTGGCGTGCTGTTATTTGAAGTTGATTCTGCATCACGAAAATTCAGCGTAATCACAGTTCCTAGAACGCTTTCTTTGGATACATAATAATCAGCACCAGTTCTAAAGTTATTTGAAAACGATTCATTTTCTGAATCTGATTGTGAATCAAAAATTTTGTCACCTTGTGTTCGATACAAATCTATAAAACTTGTAGAACGCCCTAAAAAGTTAGAATAGGTTCCGAAGAAGTTCCATTTTTTAAATCGACTGTTTACAGTTACCGAATTGTTTGTTCGTGCATAATCTCCAATAGTTAATGTACTTGAAATGCTTCCACGTGTTCCTAATCCTTTTTCTCTTTTGAGTTTTATATTAATGATTCCTGCATTTCCAGCGGCATCATATTTTGATGAAGGTTGTGTAATAATTTCAATACTTTCTATCGTATCTGCTTGAAGCGATTGTAAATAAGCTGTTAAATCATCTCCAGCTAAAAAACTTTGACGACCATCAATATATACTAAAACGCCAGTTTTTCCTTCTACAATGACATTGTTATCATTGTCTAATCGTACACCAGGAGCTTTACGTAAAATTTCAAGTCCGTTGTTGCCTGCGCTTCCTATTGTATTTGCCACATTAAATACTGTTTTATCAGGTTCAACCTGAATAATTGGTTTTTCAGCAATAACCGTTACGGCGTCTAAAGATTCAGAAGAAATTTTCATCTGAATCGTTCCTATATTTGTTTCTGAATGTGTTGCTTTCACTTCTTTTGAAATTGTTTGATAACCAACCGAAGAAAGTTTTAGCGTATATATTCCTTGTGATATATTTTTAATAGTAAAGTTTCCATCAATATCAGAGATAGTAGCTTTTACTAACGTGCCATCAGCAGTATTAAGTAATATATTTACAAACGGAAGTGTTTCGTTCGTTTCTGAAATGATTTTTCCTTTTAGCAAGGTTGTTTGCTTTGTTTGCCCGAAGACTGACAATGAAAAGAAGAATAAAACGAAAAGTGTCAGGGAAATGTTATTAGCTTTCATAAGTGTTAAAATTTTCAACAAATATGCATCGGCAATCCATCTTGTACAATGTAAAAGTTACGAGTTGTCCCAAATCGTTCATCAGTTGCCCAAAGGTCCATTCATCAATCTATAGGGCAACTCGTAAAAAGTTTGTTTCGAGTATAAACGAATTGAGTTAGTTTTGAATTAACTTATGAATAGAAATACTATAGTAGTATCAATCTTTATAAAAGTAGGCATTACAGAAATTTAGAAAACGAATTATGAACAAACGTATTTTTGGTATTAGAGTCATAGAAATCCTGATTTTTACAGGTATTTATTTTTTGCTATCTGTTGTATATCATACCGCGATATTATTTAATACACCTTTAAAGTATAGAGATTATTCAGATTATTTAAGCATTAGAAGTTGGTTTGATGCTGCTGGATTGCAATATGTAATTATGTTTGTAATTACTACAATTGTTTGGGTAGTTATTTTTAGGCTGTGTAAACGTTGGCCAATTTGGGATCGATTGGCATTGCATGTTGCTGGGTTACCATTATTTATATTTTTTGCATGGAAAGTATACCATTATGTCTGTGAACTTATAGGATTTACACATTTAACAGGTTCTGGTGAAGTTTGGGATCTTTATATTCCAATGTTAATCTATCTGATACAATTTTCATTGTTACACGCTTACGAATATTATGTAATTAATCAACGAAATATTCAAGCGGAAATGGAATTGAAGAATATTGCTCTGAAAAGTGAGTTGAGTGCCATCAAAGCACAATTGAATCCTCATTTTTTGTATAATGTTTTTAATACGATTAATGCTAGTGTTCCCAAAGAAATGGAAGATACACGTGAGATGATCGCAGAATTAGCAGATTTGTTTCGTTATCAATTGAAAGCAAGTCGTGAAGATTTGGTATCCTTGAAAGAAGAACTCAATTTTGTGAGTCAGTATTTGAAATTAGAACAACGAAGGTTTGAAGATCGACTTTCTATTTATATTGATGTTCCTGAAGAATTACTTTCTCGTAAAATTCCGCCAATGCTGCTGCAACCATTAGTTGAAAACTCTGTGAAACATGGAATTTCACCTTTGGTTCAAGGTGGAGAAATTACTATTATCGTTAGAGAAAAAGCAGCTAAATTGGTTTTTGAAATTAACGATACTGGAGTTGGTATAGCTAATAAAGAAAATATTTTTAATTTAGGTGTTGGCATTAGCAATACTCAAAAACGTTTGCAAAAAATGTACAATTCCACGTTACAGTTTTCTGATAACATTCCAACAGGATTAAAAGTATATTTTGAATTATAATAACACAGATGAAGAAAGTAATTATTGTTGATGATGAGAAATCTGGAAGAACGCTCATCAAAGAATATTTAGAATATCACAAAGAATTGATTCTTGTTGGAGAAGCCAATAATGGTGTTGATGCTATAAGAATTATCAACGAATTTAAACCTGATTTGGTGTTTATGGATATACAAATGCCAGGATTGACAGGTTTTGATGTTTTAGAACATTTAAACGAATTACCAACTATTATTTTTAGTACTGCCTATGATAAATATGCGCTAAAAGCCTTTGAAGTTCATGCGGTAGATTATTTATTAAAACCCTACACTAGAGAGCGTTTTGATAAAGCAATTAGCAAATTAAAAGACAATTCGCCAAGTCAAATTGTGCCATTAGCCAACGAACATATTCTTTCTAAAAACTCCTTTCCTGATCGTATTATTGTAGAAAAAGGTTCAAAATACGTTACGCTTGCTACTGAAGATATTAGTTATATTGAAGCGTATGGAAGTTATTCCAAAATCTATGATAGTAATGACGGATATTTAAGCAACCGTGGAATTTCTCAATTGGAAGAAAAACTCAATCCGAAACAATTTATGCGCATTCATCGTAGTATTATTGTGAGTTTGACAGCAATTCAAGAAGTATCTAAATATGGAAAGAGTTATATTTTGATTTTGAAAAATGGTGAAAAACTGAAAGTAAGCCGTAGTTATGCGAATAAGATTAAGGAATTGATACTTTAGATCGCTGGCGCTGTTAGAATTAAGACCGCTTCGCTGTTAGATCGCTGACGCTTTTAGACTTGTTTCTGCTGAAGCAGAAATCTTTTAGAATCGCTTTCGCTCTTAGAAATAGGAATTTAGACTTTGTTCTTTTTATCCTATATTTAGTATATGAAAAGAATATACTTTCTAATATTAGTGTGTTTTGCTGTAATTAACTGTAAACAAAAATCTACCGAAGATAAAATAATCGACTTAGGTCATTTTTCAATCACTGTTCCTAACGATTTTGAGTATAAAAAACTTAGAGGAATTGATTCGTTTGTTGGTAAAATAACCAATGGAGAAGCTACTTTTACATTTGACTATGGTTGGTATTCTCCAAAACCTCCTTTAACAGAACAACAATATCTTGAAGAAAATTCAAAAAGACTTGGTTTTGATGCTTTTAACTCCTTAGTATCTATTATTGATCTTACACCTTATGAAGATGAAAAAGGTAGTATAAACCCTAGTGATATCTCTAAAAAAATTAAAAATGTCAAATTAAACAAAACTACTACAGACACTAAATTTAGTAATTCTAAAAATACGAAGCGGACTTATCACTATACGTTCGAATTTGATCAGAAAGAATATACGATTCCATTTTATGGTTATGAAGAAAATCGAGATAAGTTCAATGATTATTCTATCAAAACGGATACTCTTAATGATTTTGAAAGAACGATAAGTATATACAAAGGGAAAGATACTTCTAAATATCATAGTGTGTATTTTATAAACTTAGATAAAAATCCTAATTCCAATCAATTATGGCTAGGAATTCCCTCAAATCATAAGTTATCACAGGATGTACTGAAAGTGGTTTTTAATAGTTTGAAAATGAAAAGTAAAAAATCGTCTAAAATCTAGTAGTATTTACACTAAAGTTTATCAAGATAAAAAAACCTAAATCCATGCGCAAAGCGAAATGGATTCTAAAAGCGAAGTAGTCTAAAAAATTTCTGCTTCAGCAGAAACAAGTATAAAGGCAAAGTGCGTCTAACATCTAATAGCGTAGCGATCTAGATTCTAATAGCAAAGCGGTCTAAATTCTAGGAACGTTAGTGACCAAAAATCAAGTACAAACTTATTTGTCAACTTACCGCATTATCTTATCTTTGCGGACTATTCAATACTAATACGAATGAAAATATCATACAATTGGGTAAAGCAATTTATTCAACTTGACTGGGACGCTGAAAAAACTGGAGAACTCTTAACCGATTTAGGTTTAGAAGTTGAAGGTATCGAGAAATACGAATCTGTACAAGGCGGATTGGAAGGAATTGTAATTGGGCATGTGTTAACTTGTGAACAACATCCAAACGCAGATCGCTTAAAAGTAACTACTGTTGATTTAGGAACTGGTGAGCCTGTACAAATTGTTTGTGGTGCACCAAATGTTGCTGCCGGACAAAAAGTACCTGTTGCTACTGTAGGAACTACTTTATATGATGAAGAAGGAAAAGGTTTTAAAATCAAAAAAGGGAAAATTCGTGGTGAAGCTTCTCATGGAATGATTTGCGCTGAAGATGAACTTGGTTTGGGCGAAAGTCATGACGGAATTATGATCTTAGACGAAGCTTTAGTTCCTGGAACTCCTGCAAATGAAGTGTTTGATATTGAAAATGATACGGTATTTGAAATTGGTTTAACACCAAACAGAGCCGATGCAATGAGTCATCATGGAGTTGCCAGAGATTTAAAAGCTGGTTTACTTCAAAAAGATATTAAGCTTGAATTAATTACACCTTCTACAAGTAGTTTTAGAGTCGATAATAGAACACTAAAAATGGACGTAGAAGTTGAAGATAAAACTTTAGCACCTCGTTATTGTGGTGTTACAATTTCTGGAGTACAAGTAAAAACTTCTCCTGAATGGTTACAACATCGCTTAAAAGCTATTGGATTAACTCCAAAAAATAATGTTGTAGATGTTACCAATTATGTATTACATGAATTAGGACAACCATTACACGCATTTGATGCAAATTATATTTCGGGAAATAAAATCATTGTAAAAACATTAGAAGCTGGCACAAAGTTTACTACGCTTGATGAAGTAGAACGTGAATTACACGAAGACGATTTAATGATTTGTGATACTGAAAAGCCTTTATGTATTGCGGGGGTTTTTGGCGGAATTAAATCTGGTGTAACCGAAAATACAACTAATATTTTCTTAGAAAGCGCCTATTTTAATCCTGTTTCTGTTCGTAAAACAGCAAAACGTCATGGTTTAAATACTGACGCTTCTTTCCGTTTTGAACGTGGAATTGATCCAAATATCACTGAGTATGCTTTAAAAAGAGCTGCATTGTTAATTCAAGAGTTAGCAGGTGGAGAAATTACAAGTGATGTTTCTGATAGTTATCCAACAAAAATCGAAGATTTCCAAGTACGTGTATCTTTCGAAAATATTACAAAACTTATCGGTGAAGAGTTACCAAGAGAAACCATTAAGAATATTTTATCGTCTTTAGAGATTAAAATTAATTCTGTAACTGATGGTGGATTAGGTTTAACAATTCCAGCCTTCAGAGTTGATGTACAGCGTGAAGCTGATGTTATTGAAGAAATTTTACGTGTATACGGCTACAACAATATAAAGTTTGATGAAAAATGGCATACGTCTATTTCAAACACTTCACGCTACGAAGATTATAAATTACAAGATGTAGTTGGTGCGCAGTTGGTTTCTCAAGGTTTCTATGAAATCATGGCAAATTCGCTAACAACTGCTTCCTATGTTGAACTTTCTGAACAATTGAAAGCTGAGCATAATATTACGATGTTGAATCCGTTGAGTAGTGATTTGTCTGTAATGCGTCAATCATTATTGTTTTCTGGACTGGAAGCTATTTCTCATAACATCAACAGAAAACAAAGTGATTTAAAGTTTTTCGAATTTGGAAAAACCTATCATGCATATAGTGAAGGAAATCGTGATGAAAACAAACATTTGTCTTTATTAATTACTGGAAATACAAATTCGGAAACATGGAGACAAGCGAAACCTGTTGCAACTGACTTTTTCTATGCGAAAGGAATTGTAACTGCTGTCTTATCGCGTTTAGGCTTAAATTCTTTGAAAACTTCTCCTATTAAAAATGATTTATTTGCAGAAGGTTTAACCTTGAGTTTAGGTAAAATAAAATTGGTAGAGTTTGGAATTGTAAAACGTAAAGTATTAAAGGCTTTCGACATTAAGCAAGAAGTAATTCATGCAGATTTCAATTGGGATAATGTGATTGAAGTTGCTAAAAACAGAAAGATCAAGTTTAAAGATATTCCTAAATTTCCAAAAGTACGTAGAGATTTTGCTTTGTTAATTGATGAAGCTACTACGTTTGCTGAAATTCACAACATCGCAAAACAAAGCGAACGTAATTTACTGAAAGAAGTAAGTTTGTTTGATGTATATCAAGGAGATAAATTACCAAAAGGAAAGAAAAGTTACGCAGTTAGCTTTACATTACAAGACGAACATAAAACACTGACAGACAAACAGATTGATAAAATTATGAACAAACTTCAGCAGAGTTTTGAAAAACAATTAGGTGCTGAATTGAGATAACATCTCGACTCCGCTCGATGTAATAACTTTTACTGATTAATTTGATACTATATCAATTGGTCAATTATATATAGAACGCTTTTTACAATTGTAGGAAGCGTTTTTTTATTGTTCTTACAAAATGATTCAGAAGTAATCTAGAATATTACGGAAAAACCATACTTTTTAATACATATTTTTTTTGTACATTTAAAAACTCATGAAAAAAGAAAGTTATGTTAGATAAAATTTCAAATCTCGATGGTTTTAGTTTTATAAATAAAAAAGGACAACGAAATATTATTGGTGGAGCGCCACGTTTTTGCTCTGACAGTAAACCTTGCGATTATCCATATCAATGTTATAGTGGCATTTGTAGACTTCCATAACGTATAAATAATTTTAAATCTACAGTATTAATAAAATACTTCCGCATAAAAAAAGTCCCTTGAATTAACTTCAAGGGACTTCTTAGTTTTATCAACTTTTATGATTACACATATTGTATCATTATACTTTGAAAATAATATAATTCCATTAAAATTATTAAATGTGATGGTGTTTTTTAAGTCAATTTTTTTTTATGTTCATCTAGTAGTAATATATTTCTTCTCATTATCATTGCATTTTATTCAGATAAAAACACTAAAAACCAATAACTTAAACATAGTACTACGTAAAACTCGCAATATATAGTACCTCTTTTGGGGTACTATTAAAACACCTCTTTCGCGTGATAGTTTGGTTTATAAAATACCGCAATTTTGCCTTGTTCATAATTTATAACGTGCACTTAAATTACAACAAGGCGGTATCTGAAAAGCCTATATTAAATAGAGTAAGAAATTAACATAAAATTTATTATGAAACCTAATGCTCAAGAAATTAAAATAAGTGGTACAGGAAAAGCTAATATCACAATTAAAGGAAGAACTTATGCATCTTTTCTTCAAGATGTAGGTGTATCTTACGATAACGCAGGTCCTAGATTTGATGAGTTTCAAGGATCTGGAGAAGATGTTCCTTTTAAGAATCATGTAATCTTAAAAGATGTACAATTACCTATAAGCTTTGGATTTTTGTTTAGATATTCCGATAATGGAGGGAAAACATTTCAGCCTGCACAAAGATCTCAAAAGAAAGAAACCTATATTGGTCCAGCATATGAGATATATAAAATTTCATCAGAAGATGCTATAGATAACGATAATAACGATTCTGTTATGTATTTATCTGTTGATCGAATCTAATAATTCTCAAAATAAGAAAAGTTACCTTTTTGACTTAGAAGAGGTAACTTTCTTTTATAAAAACATTGACTAGACATGTAGTGTTTTTCAAATTTAAATAGTTTTTGTAATGTTTATTAGAGTTATTTTTAATAAAAATCACACAATAAATTAACTATTATATTTTCAATATATTTACAACTAAACTTAATTTCACATGAAAGTATCTAAACATATTTTTCTTCAAGCAAATACTGATAATATTATTAAAAGTCATACTCATTTTAGAGAATCACTAAGTAATTTCAAAAAAAAGAAAAAGAAAAAAAAGAGAACCAAACTAGAATCAAAAGCACTTCTTGATTTCAAAGAAGAAGTATTAAGTAATACACTTATATTTTCTCAAGGTTCTATGTCGCTAGGTGATCCAATCAAACAGTTTACCATAGATGTAAAACCAAATGAAAGAGTATATTTCACCATATTACCGTTATTCCTTTTTGTTCGTCATAAATTGAATTTCAAAAAATTCATTTGTGAAAATAAAAATCTTGTGCCAGTTCCTGAATTAGGCAAAGAAAATAAACCTGTGAGTTTTTATATAGATATAGGTTCTAAAGAAACCTTTACACAAACATCGTTTGCTTTAGAAATAACGCTAGAATACATAGACACTGATGGAAAAACTAAAACATTCGATATTATTGTAGACCCTGTTTTACGAGTTGTTCAAGACTAAGATTGTATGAAAATTATATAATGACTTTAAAAACCATATCATTTTTCTTTTTGCTTCTATGTTTCAATTTGTCTGGTCAAAATCAAAAAAAGGCAGACAGTTTAAAACATATATTTAATGAAAGAGAAATTGTTTCAGATTCAATTGCCACTCAATTAATAGCCCAAATTATTGTAAAATCTTCTTCTCCTGAAGAAATACTCATCTATTCTGATGTATTATTACAAAGATCCAAACAGTATAAACCAATTTTTTATGCCATAAAAGCGCACAATGCAAAAGGTGTTGCGTATCGACTTAAAGGAAATTTAGAAAATTCTTTAAAAAGTCTTTTCAAAAGTGCTTCATTAGCAAGTGACAATGAATATCCCGTTTTTGAAGCAGAAGCGTATAGTGAAATCTCAAATACATATATTGCCAATGATGATTTTAGTAATTCGCTGATTTATCAGACAAAAGCAATAGACATATTTAGGAAACAAAAGATTAACAAACGTCTATGTGTTGCACTATTAAATACTGGCTTTAATTATTATTCTATAGGTGAACTCGATACTGCTTTACAATTGTATAATGAGGCAGCTCCTATTTTTGATGAAGTAAAAATGTCAATAGGAAAAGCGTATACAATAGGAAACAGAGCTTTAGTATACTGGAAACAAGGAGATTTTCTAAAGGCAGAAGAAGGTTTATTCAAAGCAATTCACATGCTTGAATCACTTGGAGATCAGTTTGGCATGGCTGATTATCATAACCAATTGGGAAGTATTTATTTAGAGCAAAATAAGATTAAAGAAACCATATTTCACACACAGAAATCCTTAGAAATGTCTGAAAATATTGGTTTAAAAGAACAAATAAGAGATGCTTCATTGTTACTTTCAAAATTATACACCAAGAAAAAAGATTATAAAGAAGCCTTAAAATATCAGGCACAGTATATTGTATATAAAGACAGTGTTCAAAACAAAGAACAAACAAGGAAAATAGCAGATATACGCACCAATTTTGAAGTCAATTTAAGAGAAAAAGAAATAGATTTACTTGAGAAAAGAGAAAAATTAAATACGTATTATATTATAATTGCTTTTATACTGTTAATCTTATCCATAACAATACTCTTCTATTTTCGACAAAGATTTAAAACTACTAAACTTATTGCTTTTCATCAAAAGAAAGAACACAACGACAAGATTAAAAATTTACTTAAATCTCACGAAACAAAAGTATTACAGTCAATTATTCAAGGAAAAGACAATGAAAAAAAACGTTTAGCCAAAGAATTACACAATCATTTTGGAAGTTTATTAGCTACTATTAAAGTAAATGTGAGCAGAATAGAAGAACATGTGATTCCAAACTACAAGACACTTACAGATTTAGTAGATAAGGCTTGTACAGATATTAGAAATATGTCACACTCTTTACATTTAGGTATTTCTGAAGATTTTGGACTCATACATGCATTAAGAGAATTAAGGATTCATTTGGAACAATCTAAAGAGTTAAGTGTCGAGTTTTCAGCTTCTATAGATGATGGAATTATTGATTTTGAAAACGAAATTATAATTTATAGAATTATACAAGAGCTTGTTAGTAATGTACTCAAACACGCAAAAGCTACTAAATTATCAATATCGCTCACTTTTTTTAGCGAAGAAAGTCTTATCAATATTTTGGTGAATGATAATGGGCAAGGATTTGATACTGAAAAAGAGTTTCATGGAATGGGCTTAAAAAGTATTAAAGAAATCGTTACACAACATAACGGAATTCTTTCATTTGACAGCAACTCAGTTAGCGGAACGACTGTGAATATTGATTTACCAGTTACGATTAAAACAAATTTAATATAGTTATGATAAAGGTATTGATTGTAGATGACCATTATTTATTTGCAGAAGGCGTAGCATCTTTATTCAAACCTGAAGATGGGATTAAAGTTGTTGCACATACACAAAATGGAAATAGTGCTCCTTCAATTTTAGAAGAAATAGAAATTGATGTCATTTTAATGGATATAGATATGCCAGTTATTGATGGTATAGAAACCATGCATTTACTAAAACAAAAAGGATTTGATATCCCAATATTAATGCTCACCATGCATTTGTCCATACAAAAAATACGAGATGCCTTAAAAAGTGGCGCGCAAGGTTATATCATTAAAGATGCATCCAAACCAGAACTTATAGAAGCCATAAAAGCTACAAGTCAAAGAAAAAACTATTTTCACTCCAAAATAAACGATCAAGTGTTTAATTATTTTAGAGGACAAAATAGAGTTAATACCATAGTTGAAGAGCTATCAAGCCGTGAAAAAGAAGTTGTTAAATGTTTGGCTGAAGGCATGAATAGCAATGCCATTGCTGAAGCCTTATTCATAAGTAGACATACTGTAAAAACACATCGGAGAAATATTATGCATAAACTTAATGTTAAAACCTCAGCCGAACTTATCAAATTAGCTATTGAAAAGAAAATTATAGATCTTTAATACGTTACTTTATAAGTATAAAAAAAGTCCCTTGAGTTAACTCAAGGGACTTTTTTATGATATATTTTCGTGATTAAGCTTCGATACCATACATTTTATCACGTTGTTCCTTTATCTTTTTATCTCCCATATAATCATCGAACGTTAAATAACGATCAATAACACCAGTTGGCGTTAACTCAATGATTCTGTTAGCAACTGTTTGTGCAAACTCATGATCGTGTGTTGTAAATAATACAGTTCCTTTGAAGTTTTTTAACGAGTTATTGAATGCAGTAATACTTTCTAAATCTAGGTGATTTGTAGGCTCATCAAGCATTAAAACGTTTGCTCTAATCATCATCATACGCGATAACATACAACGCACTTTTTCTCCTCCAGATAATACACGAGCAGTTTTTAAAGCTTCTTCTCCACTAAAAATCATTTTTCCTAAGAACCCACGAACAAATACTTCTTCACGTTCTTCTTCTGTTTTTGACCATTGACGTAACCAATCGACCAAAGTCAAATCATTATCAAAGAATTCAGAATTATCTACAGGTAAATATGCCTGAGAAGTAGTAACTCCCCATTTATATTCACCTTCATCCGCTTTAAGATTTCCGTTGATGATTTCATAAAAAGCACTTGTTGCACGCGAATTTTTAGAAATTACAGCAACTTTATCGCCTTTTGCTAAGTTAATATCAACATTTTGGAATAATATTTCTCCGTCTATACTTGCTTTGAGTCCTTCTATGTTTAGGATTTGATCTCCAGCTTCACGATCTCTATCAAAAATAATTGCTGGATAACGACGACTTGAAGGCTTGATGTCTTCAACTTTTAAACGTTCCAACATTTTTTTACGAGAAGTCGCTTGTTTTGATTTTGCTACGTTGGCACTAAATCTTTGTATGAATTCTTGTAATTCTTTTGCTTTATCTTCAGCTTTTTTATTTTGCTGTGCACGTTGTCTTGCTGCTAATTGACTACTTTCATACCAGAATGTATAGTTACCACTATAATGGTTTATTTTAGCGAAATCAATATCTGAAATATGTGTACAAACTGCGTCTAAAAAGTGTCTATCATGCGAAACAACAATTACACAGTTATCATAATTTGCTAAGAAATTCTCTAACCAAGAAATTGTTTCAAAATCCAAGTCGTTGGTAGGCTCATCCATGATCAATACATCAGGATTTCCAAAAAGTGCTTGTGCTAATAACACACGTACTTTTTGTTTACCGTCCAATTCGCTCATTAAAGAATAATGATTTGCTTCTACAATTCCCAAGTTTGAAAGTAAAGCTGCTGCATCAGAATCAGCATTCCATCCATTCATCTCTTCAAATTCTACTTGCAACTCTCCTACGCGTTCTCCATCTTTATCTGAGAAATCTACTTTTGCATAAATTTCGTCCATTTCTTTTTTGATAGCAAACAAAGGCTTATTTCCCATGATTACTGTTTCAAGTACAGGAAAATCATCATATGCAAAGTGATCTTGTTCTAACACAGACATACGTTTTCCTGGCTCTAAATTTACGTGCCCAGAAGTAGCGTCCATCTTTCCTGATAGGATTTTTAAAAAGGTCGATTTACCAGCGCCATTCGCTCCGATAACACCATAACAATTTCCAGTTGTAAACGTCGTATTTACTTCGTCAAATAATACTCGTTTTCCAAATTGTACAGATAAGTTAGATACAGATAACATTCTTTTTGTTTTTTAATCTTTTTTATATATTGCGCAAAAGTAACAATTAGATTGAATATTACTAAGAATTACGACGAATTTTACCTTGTAACATCTTAACGTTTTCCCAAATATTTTTAACAGCCTATTAACATCGTATTGTATTTGTGATGGTTAGTTTTGTTAAAACTTGAAAGAGTTGACCAAATTACTATGAAATATATTACCCCATTATTACTTATATTAATTTGTTTTGGTTGTAATGATACCGCGAAGAAGAGCGAAAAAGATGTTGCTTATTTTGGTGGAGAAATTATCAATCCAACAGACGAATATGTACTCTTGTACCATCAGGGGAATCTAGTTGACTCTTTAAAACTAGACAAAAACAATCGCTTTTTAGCCAAATTAAAGAATCATAAAAACGGATTGTATAAGTTTTATCACAATCGCGAACATCAATATATCAATCTTGAAAAAGGAGATAGTTTACTGCTACGTTTAAATACATACGCTTTTGATGAGTCGTTATTCTTTACAGGAAAAGGCGCTGAAAAAAACAATTTTTATGTTGAATTATTTCTATTAAACGAAAGTCATGAACGACCTGTGTATCAATATACACGTTTAGATAGTGATACTTTTTTAGAAAAACTTGATTCACTTCAAAACATCAAACTTAAAAAACAAGAAAAATTCCTGATCAATAATCCGAATGTTTCTGAAGAGTTTAAAAAATTTACCGATAAAGTAATTAAGTACAGAAATTTTAGATATCGTGAAACATACCAGAATATGTTTCATAATCGCAAGAAAAAAGATTCTACACTTACCATAAATGATTCTTTCTTCGATTACAAGAAAGATATTGATATGAATGACTCTACTATGAGTTATTATCGTCCGTATGCAAGATATATTATGCAGTTTATCAATAACTCGTCTTATAGCGAATGCATGCGAAAATCATGGAAAGGTGATCGCGCACTCAACACTTCTTTAACGTATAATAAGAATAAGTTGGCTATTATAGATAGTTTGGTTAATTATCCTTTTTTACGCAATGAATTGCTTCGTTTCACAGCATATTCATACTACAGTAATAATACTGCTGACATCGTAAAAAATAATGAGTTCTTTAAAACATTTGAACAAACTATTAATGACAAAGAATCGAAAGAGGAAATTTTCAACTTGCATGCAGGTATTAAAAATTTACAACAAGGAAATACATTCTCTAATCAAATTTTTGTCTACGATGACAAACACGCAAGAATTCCTATTAATAAATTGAGTTCGAAACGTGGAAAAACACTCTTTTACTTTTGGACTTCAAAGCAAATGCGTCACAAACGCTTGATTACAGAAAAAATTAAAGTTCTAGCTAAAGAATATCCAAACTTAAATATTGTAGGAATCAGTCTTGATACTGATCATAAACGCTGGAAAAAAGCCGTAAAAGAACTTAAATTCTCTGATAGCAAGCAATATAGAGTTGGTAATAAGGAAAATTTATTAAAAGATTTTGCGCTTATCAATATTAACAAATTGATTATTACTGACCAAAAAGGTAATATTATCAATGGTTTTGCTAGTATTTACAATACAGATTTAAAAGACCAGTTAAAGTAGTAAATTCATTTTTTACTTCACTTATATTTTCACACATAAAAAGCTAAAAAATATTAATCACTTAAAAATAATTTATTCGATAATTACTTTTAAGTGATCTCTTTTGTAACATCCGCTTGATATAAGAACCCTTAGCTGCAGACATAACTTACTAGTAATTAAAACTTCATCATTTTTCAAGCGCAGCTAAAACACTGCTGAAATTATTAACTTCTACTCAATCGCTACTGCATTTGATTTGATAAATAACGTGAGTTCGACAAAAGAACTTTAGTTTAAAACCTCTTTTTTTTGTTTCTTTTCTTTGAGTAGGCAAACAAAAGCTTTTCTAAAACTGATACATATCTAAATCGAATTCGTTATATCGAACTCATATTAGTTAAATTCTTAATGTAAAGTTATTGTTGTTTTTTCTTCTATACTTCCCGAAGATTGTCCAAGAAATAAATCAAACTTTCCTGTATTTGTTTCCCATTGTTTAGTATCAGGACTCCAATATGAAAAAGCTTCAGGCTCAAGATATAAATCGATTGATTTCTTTTCTCCGGCTTTTAGCCATACTTTTTGGAATGCTTTTAATTCTTTTACTGGACGCGTTACTGTTGCTTTTTCTTCTCCAACATATAACTGAACTGTTGTAGCACCATCTACTTTACCTGTATTAGCAACTTCAACAGTCACTTTTAATGTTTCACTTTTTGAAATTTCATTTGAAGAAAGCGAAAGGTTATTTAAAGTAAATGTTGTGTATGATAAACCGTGTCCGAATGGAAATAAAGGTGTTATATTTTTGGTATCATACCATCTATATCCTACCAAAACACCTTCTTTGTATTCTACATCATATAAAAGTTCTTTTGCGTCTCCTATATTTGTATCAAAACTCCAACGATTTAATTCAGATTCAGGAATACTGGTATCTAAGTATTTTTCATGATCACTTAAAAAAGTAGTCTCTTCTGAAACATATCCGTAGGCTGGAGAATCTTTAAATTCTTTCTCGATAGTCATTGGTAATTTACCACTTGGATTGGTAACTCCTGTTAATATTTCAGCTAATGCTACATTACCTATTTGACCAGGATACCAATTGTACACAATTGTCTTAACATTGTTCCAATCACTCATTCTAATTCCTCCTCCAGAATTTACAACAACCATTGTGTTTTTATTCAGTTTTGAAGCTTTTTGAACTAATGCTTCTTGTTCAGTTGTCAATGCGAATCTTCGATCGCAACCTTCCCAATCCCAAGTACCTACACTTACAATCACTACATCTGCATTTTTTATATCCTCTTCAGTAGCTTCTGGTTTATAATTAAGATTTGGATACACTTTTTTCAACGCATCGAGCATAGTTACTTTGTTATATCCTTTTACTTCTCCAGATCCTCCACCATAAATAATTTCATCTATGTATATTCCTGTTAGTAGTATCTTTTTATCACTGTCCTTAGCAATTGGTAATAGATTATTTTCATTTCTCAATAATACAATTCCTTCGCGAGCTGTTTGTAAAGCTACTTGTTCGTGTTGCTCAAATTTGTTTAAATACGTAGTATCTTTTATAGAACCATCAAGTAATTTCATCTGTGCAAGTGTCTTAATAATTCGATTACACATTTGGTTTATTTTCTTGATATCTACTTCCCCACTTTCTACATACGATTTTAAATTCGTCATTGATTCTCCTCCAGGCATTTCTAAGTCTTGACCAGAATTTACCAAAGCCTTGCAATCATTGATACTCCACCAATCTGACATTACTAGACCTGAAAACTCAAGCTCATCACGTAACAGATGATTAATTACAAAATCACTTTGTCCTGCCCATTCTCCGTTTATCAAATTGTATGAAGTCATTACAGCTTGTGCATTAGCATCAATTCCAGCTTTAAATGCAGGCATATAAATTTCTTGTAATGTTCGCTCGTCTACTACTGTATTTGAAGCTCTACGTCTATAATCGGTATTATTTCCTATAAAATGTTTTAATGTAGCTATAACTCCTGTATTTTGAACACCTACAACATATTGCTCTACCATACGTGCCGCTAGATACGGATCTTCTCCCATGTATTCAAAGTTTCTACCGTTTTGAGAATTCCTATAGATATTCATTCCTGGCCCTAATAATACACCAATACCACCAGCTCTACATTCTTCACCGATACTTTTTGCATAATTATGAGCTATTTTAGGATTCCAAGTAGCAGTCAAACACAGTGTATTAGGAAATGCTACAGATTTAGGCAAAGCATACTCTGATAAATCTAAACCTAAGAATGATTGACGAATGTGTACACCTTGCGAAGCATCTGACAAATAAATTTCTGGGATGCCATATTTTTCAAACCCTTTAATAAAAAAGCTATTGTGTCCTTTTATTAAATCTAATTTTTCATCTGTAGACATTAATGCTACAATAGAATCGGCTTTCTTTTGTGCAACTTTTTCAGATACCGGTAGTTCAAATGTTGGCTTAACTGTAGGATTTGTTACTGGATTCATTACTGGATCATTTTTTTTAGCGCAAGAGCTAATAACTATTAATAAAAAGATGGAAAAATAAATGTTGTAGGATTTGTTCATCGTAATAGTTTTTATGGCTTGGTTATGAATTATTAGATATAATCTAATACAAGTATAAAAAAACTATTTATTAAGATCGACTCAGAGAAGTGATACTGAGCATTAAGTATTAGGAAAAGTAATTTTTGTACTAATTAACTCGTTTTAAGAGTGTTTTTAAGTCAAAATAAAAACAGAAAGGTTATAAAAAAAGCGTCTCAGGAGTTACCCGAGACGCTTTTTCTACATTATATGTAAAACTATATTAGTTTCCTTTCTTATAATCTGCTAAGAATTTTTCCAATCCTATATCAGTTAAAGGATGCTTTAATAATCCTACAATTGATTTTAATGGACCTGTCATAACATCAGCGCCAATCTTAGCACAATCTATCACGTGCATTGTATGACGTACAGAAGCAGCCAAGATTTCCGTTCCAAATCCGTAGTTATCATAAATCATTCTGATTTCCGCGATCAAGTTCAATCCATCTGTAGAAATATCATCCAAACGACCGATAAATGGCGATACATACGTTGCTCCTGCTTTTGCTGCTAACAAAGCTTGTCCGGCAGAGAAAACTAAGGTTACGTTTGTTTTAATTCCTTTATCGGAAAAATATTTACACGCTTTTACGCCATCTGCAATCATTGGAAGCTTTACCACAATTTGCGGATCTAATGCTGCCAATTCCTCGCCTTCTTTCACCATTCCTTCAAAATCTGTAGCAATTACCTCAGCAGAAACATGTCCGTCAACAATTTCACAAATTGCTTTATAATGATTAATGATGTTCTCTTTTCCAGTAATTCCTTCTTTTGCCATTAGCGACGGATTTGTTGTTACTCCATCCAAAATACCTAATGCCTGTGCTTCACGAATTTGATCTAAATTAGCCGTGTCAATAAAAAATTTCATCTGTTATCTATTTTAATGTATGAAAGTTGTGTTTTCTTTTTTGGGCGTTTTTACAGGTTATTCACTATATCTTTTTTACATTTTAATTGTTTCACTATGTACTTTTCAATCAAAAATAAATTTCAATTTCAAATAATACTCAATGTTCAATATTCAAAAAGGATGCCGTTGCTACCCTGAACGCAATTTGGCGTAAAATTACAATATTAAAACATGTGAAAACAAACTTGAAGAATAGAATAATTCTTTACTTATTAACATTTCAAAAAAATTTAACAATACACTATTTCATTATTCATAGCCTTTCCCTATCAACAATATATCTGCAATATCACACCATGTGTATTCACTGGTGTTAGTAGTATCTTTTGTACTTATGTCTGAACCAGTAGCATAAAAACCATTCCATCCATCTACAATTGCTGTAATATCAAAATTATACCATCTCGTTCCTACCGAAGACGAAACTCCAAACCCTCTATTTGGATCGTTGAGTACTTTGTTACCTAACCTTCTTAAATCTGCAATAAGAAATTGTATTGTGTTTATCGTAAACTCAAAAGCTTCATTGGTGTTCATCATTGTTGTATCTTGAAAAGGTAGTGGTTCTTCAATACGATTCCATTTTTCATCAAATATAATAGCTTCTGAAGTAAACGATTTTTTAAAAATGTCTAAAAGCAATGTCGCTGTAACTTCATTTCCAGTATTTAACATTACCTGAAATAGCAGTTTCCTAAAATAGGTTTCCTCAGGAATATTATGCGCATGTACACCTTGAACGATAGCGTTTAGTTGTTCCAAAAAATCATCGTATTTCACGGTAAATGACAATTAAGATTAATACACTTCAAAATAGCTATAATTTCTATACTAATTATACAAATCCGAAATAAACACAAATCAATGCAATAGTATCAAAGATTCCGTGTACAGCAATAACAAACCATAAATCGTATTTACGCAAGTAAAATATTGTCGCTATAATAGCTCCTATAATACCTGTAACAAGTTGCCCAGTGATTCCTTGGTAACTATGCATGAAACCAAAAAAACAAGAAAGTAAAACAATATTAAGCACGATACTGACTTTACTTTCCCCAAAGAATTTCACAAATTGTCTCATAAAATATCCTCTAAAGATAATTTCTTCTCCAAATCCTGCAGAAAGCCATACTACTACTAAAGCAACTAAACAAGCTGGAAGATTTCCTTTTAATTCATCAAAACCTGAATAATCTATAGGAACTCCTGTGAGTTTTGTAATTCCAGGAACCAATACAAAAGCATAAAAAGAAAAGAGACCTAGTGCTACTAATGGAGCAAATACTAAGATGTTTTTTAATGTAAATTTTTCACGTTGAAATCCAAGTGCTGAAAATGGTTTTCCTTTGTATTCTATATAATTTGCTATAATGATAAGAATGGAGATAAGAATGTTTTCAAAATAACTCAGACTAATTGGTCCGAACCATAAAAAGCAGATAATAGAAACTGTAATTAAAGGAATTAATGTACGTTGTAAAGTGATTTTGTTCATTGTTTTTCAATTTTAAATTCAAAGCGAAATAATGAACAAAATCTCTGAAAAACCCTTTAAATACTTATAGTTTTACTGAGTGGTCACAAATTTATAACTGAATAAGCCATTTGTTTTAGGCTATTTTTTGAAACCAATCCATAAAAGCTTTTCGCTTGTAACGACTGATATTGATTTCTGGGATTTCCATATTGATAATAGAAGGTTTTAATCGTACCACTAGTTTCCTATTTTCTATTTTTTCAATCTCGTTTATCGAATTGATGTGTATAATAACTTGTCGATTTGCTCTAAAGAATAATTGATCGTTTATTTTTTCTTCGAGTGCATTCAGTGTAAAATCGGTAGTAATAGTTTTACCATCATTTTGAACTGCATATACAACCTTATTTTCACTGTAAAAGCATGCAATATCTTCATAGGTAAGTTTCGTAGTTTTTGCACCACTAGCAATCGTGATTTCTCCACTTTTAACAGATACTTTGTATAAATTATAAATATCATGTGCATACATGAATATAATAGCAATAAGACTAATCAATAACGTAAGCAACATACCTATCAATAAATAATAAAATATGATATCGCCACCTGCAATGATATTTAAAACAATACATACAGGAATATACATGATAGAAATATAGCCTAAAGTAGAAGCCAAAAACCATATAATTGAGGCAGTTTCTACTTTTTTAGAGAAATGTTTTTTCGTGTAAAATCTAAAATTAAGTTCTGCGATGATTCCAATGAATATAGATAAAATCATAGACGACAAAAAACCTTCTACAGGAAATCGATACGTTTCACCACCTGGAAAACTTTCTGGTGTTGCTAAATGGTTGATGATTAAAGAAAAAATCGTCAACGCAATTAACTTTTGAAACCTATTCCATGAAAAAAAGCGAATAAATTTATGCAGCAACGTTTTTGTTATTCGCGTATTTTTATCTGTATTACTCATGAAGTGAATTAGCTATTTTGCATGAAATCCAAAAGTAAAAAATAATTTGATTTATATATTTACTTCGCAGGTTTTTTAGAGAAGTTTTCCATAAAAAAAGCCTGCATAACGCAGGCTTTCACAATCCAAAGTTCAAAGTATAGTACTATAATGAAATTTCAAAATAGTAATATCTTTTCAATTGTAAATAATTACAACTTTTCTTACATCTAAGTACGTTAAAAAGTATGGTGTTTTGACCAAAATATGTATAGATGTCACGTTTAACTGTAATGTTGGTCATTATCACTTTACAATAGAAGAAATGTGTTTAGATATTATTTGTGACTCTTTTTGTATGTATAATAAGTAGGTATGTGCGTATTTTTTGCTTTAAAATGCAAACTATCGTTCGTAACTTTTAAAATAGTGTATTGATACTTTCCAATGTTTAGCAATGAGTTTTTCAAAGAATAAGAAGCTTCCATTAAAAAATTTTCAATTTCAAAAACTATCGATTGTTCATCGCGAAATGATAGTAATATATCTCTTTTCATAAACGGATCTTCAGCGTTTTTATCCAAAATATGATTAGAACTTTTACTTTTCACTTTTGTACTGTCTGTCGTAGCTTTTACAAACTCCCATTTTCCAATAATTTTTGCATTAAAATCTGTCTGCGCAACAGAAGTATGTATCGCGAAAGTTAAAAAAAGAAAAAGTACAATGCGCATTTTATTCTGGAATTGTTAATTGTACATGCGCTGTAAAATAGTTAGCAAGCCATTTTAAATCATCTGTTACATATTGTTCACTTTCACCGTCAAAACCCAGAAGTAAATGTTGTTGATTTTCTCTATCTATCAAAAATAATTTGCCATGATAGGTTTCCTTTTCAATATGATCTACAGAATATTCAAACTTTTTAATTGTATTGGCATCAAAACGATTTGAAGAATTTTTATCGTTAATTTTGATTTCTTTATAGCTAAGAACTTTCGTTGCTTTGTTCGTTTTTATTTTGGTAAACATACGTATTATGTTTCCAATACCAATTATAAATAAAAAAATACAAATGGAAAGAATCTTTTTATTCCCTAATATACCACCTATATCTCCAAAAATTAAGAAGAGTAATCCACTAATCCCTATAAACAGAGGAAAAAAGACCAAACCAATAAGTGTTGTGTAATCTCTGGTAGCTTGCGCAATGATGATTTTACCGTTCTCTTTGGAGAAAGAAATTTTTAAACGTTTCAGCTTTGCTTCTAATAATGCGATATTATTCTCGTCTTGCATGTATGATTTTAAATTAGAATTCTAAATTAGCTTTTATTTCATAATATCCGTGTTGATTTGTATAAAAATGTTACAACAATACTTATTCGTTCGTATAGAAATAATGGTAAATAACTGTAACGTATTTTAAAAAACAATCACAGATATTATATAAAGAAGGAACAATGAATGATTTTTTAGAGCGCATACAATTGATAAAGAAAAAAGAGATGAAACTTCCTGTTTCAAAATCTGAATTTGTCAATAAATTAAGAGAAAACATCGACGAAGGTAATATTGGCGCATTTTCAGGTGCCTTTGAAGCATTTTCTTCAAGTAAAAATAATTACAAAGGAACTATTTCGCATGACACATTCGAAATTAGAAGACGCAAAGAGTTGTTTCACAGAGGAGCAAATCAAGCAAAGGTTACAGGAAAGTTTAGACAACAAGGAGATCACACGATTATAGATTTAGAGATCAATGGATTTCATTATGTTATCATTGCTTACTATATTTTCATCATCATATTTTATATTCTCTTTCTATCTTTTTCAGGCTTTTTAACAGTAGATATTTTTTCTATGTTCATCGTTATTCATGGAGCGCTAATGTTCTGTTTACCATATATATTTTTACGAAAACAAACAAAAAATACAGCTGCTGAGATTGAAAAAGAATTATACTTTATGATGCGAAAGGAAGAGTATTATACTATGTAAATTTATTTTAAGGCATCATACATTGCATGAATCCTGTTATCAGCTTCAGCTTTTGTGATGCCATGATAAAAATCTTTTACAAATTGATGTTCACAATCATCGTGAGGAAAAATCTCTGGTCTTTCGTTTCCTGTTTTAGTAATTACGTTTACAGGAATTCTTAACATAGATTCATAACCCGGAAATTCATTACAGAACCAACCAAAATATCCTGTTTCATGATTGGTATTATTGAAGTTTTCATAGTAATTTTTAAAGCTTTTTTCACTCAAAGAAACCCAAACTCCATATTCTAGAAAATGATCATGATCAATTATTTTTTGTTTTAATACGACTCTGATAAAGTAGTTCGTTACGGTATCGTGATAAATCACGCAAAAATCTTCTGTAAGTGTTGATTTTACAGTAGCTGTTGGATCATAATGATTAGGACTATCAAAAACCAATGCTGGCCATTTCTCATGAACTTTTCCACATTTGGAACATGTATGTTCTTTCTGCTTCTTTTTCTTTTTGCGCCAAAACATAGCTAAATGTATTATTTATTGATTCGCTTAATAATCAATCGAATCTGTCCCATGTGATTTGCTTGATGTTCCATTACATGATACCAAGCCCAATGGTTGTTCATATTACTATTTTTTACATCAGAATTGAACCATTTGTCGTCTTTGGTTTTTAACAAACGTAACGTTTCTTTTCGAACATCATTCCAAATATCTAAATAATAACGAATTGGCTTATTTTGAAACGCTTCTCGCCCATTTTCTCCTAAACCAAGCGCTTTTGCCCATTCGTTTTCGCTTTTATTGAAACCTCTATTTTCAAATGTATATAATTGATAATATTTTTCTGTAGCAGCAAGATGATAAATCATAGCGCCAATTCTGTTGGCATTTTCATCCAATAAAAAATCTGTTTCTTCTTGTGATAAACCAGAAACACTGCGTGTAACACGACTTTTTAAATCTTCAAGCATAGACACTACATTTCCTATCTGTGTATCAAATCCTTTAGCTGGTTTTATTTTTTGTGCTTGTGCAGAAAAATTACAACACAATATTAAAAGTAAGGAAACTGTAAAATACTTGAATGCTTTTTTCATCTTGATAAAAGTTTTAAATCAAGGTAATTTACAACTTATAATGATTCATCAGCATTTTCTCGTATACTTTATCTGGTAAAGCACGTTTCAGTACTATGGAGAATTTTTGCATAAATGCACCAACTTTGTAGTGAATTTTTGGTTTTTTAGTTTGAATGATCTTTAATACAGCTTCTGCCATTATTTTTGGATCAGAACCTTCGTCAACATGCGCATCCATTTCCTTTAGCATATTTCCATAAACTTCTTTATAAGGAGAATTTTCATATACTGGCGTATGATAACGTCCAGCTGCAATATTTGTAGCAAAATCGCCTGGCGCCACATTTGCAATTTCAATTCCAAACATTTTCACTTCCATACGCATAGCTTCTGTGACCAATTCTAAAGCGCCTTTCGTTGCAGAATAAATTCCTCTGTATGGCAATCCCATGTAACCAGCAATGGAAGTAACATTTACAATATGACCGCTTTTTTGTGATCGCATTTGTGGTAAAACTGCTTTCATTACTGCAATTGGACCGTATAAATTTGTTTGAAATGCTTTGTGAATTTCTTCATCAGGTGTTTCTTCTATTGGACCAGTAATTCCAATACCTGCATTATTGATTAAAACATCTAAACGACCTTCTGTTTCTACAATGGTTGCTATTGCTTTTTGAATAGTTTCTGTATCACGAACATCTAAAGCTATTAATTTGAAAGCTGTAAAATCTTTGAATTTGTCAGGATTTCTACTTGTTCCATAAACAGTATACCCTTTTTCTGCTAATAAAATTCCTATAGATTTTCCAATTCCTGATGAGCCACCAGTGATTAATACGACTTTAGACATTATGGTATGTTTTGGTTATTTGTTACAAATATGCTTAAAAAAAAGGAGAAAGTAAACCTTGACTTTAGGGAATAAAAAAAGGCAAGCTACCTACATCACACCGCTACGACCGTATACCTTTGCTGCGTTCCCGCCCTGGAGGATTAAACAGGAGCTGGTTGTGTAGGACTTGCCGCTGCAAAGATAAAATGTTTTTACATTTAAGCAACCATTTTTTAAACTGATTTTTATGAATTACCTTGCCAGAAATAAAGTATTCCAATGAAAATTTATAATATATTCATAATCACATTTTTAAGTTTGGTAATTTTTTCATGCGGCAGCGAAAAAAAATCAACAACTCCGAATTTTTCTTTAAAAATTGATGGAGAAACTACAAAATTCCCGTTAAATGCAGCTTTTAAAGCAACCGTAATCAACCCAAATAATGCAAATGTTTCTGGTGTTGCTTATACAATTAATGATAAAGAACTGACAAATTCGAATGCAAATCCACTTGTTTTACAAACTATAATTCCAGAAACTGCTCTTTTAGGAAAACACACTTTAAAAGCAGTTGTTACTTTTGATGATGGAAAAACAACTTCTGTAAAGAAGAATTTGACCATTTTATCTAATAGCAAACCAAAAATTTATACTTATAAAATTGTAAATACATTTCCTCACGATCAAAGAGCTTATACACAAGGATTAGAGTTCTATAGAGATACTTTGTTTGAAAGTACTGGTCAACGCGGACAATCATCTTTACGAAAAGTAGATTATAAGACTGGAAAAATTATTCAGAAGATCGATTTAGAACAGCGCTATTTTGGCGAAGGAATTACTGTTTTAAACAATAAATTATACATGCTTACTTGGCGAGCGAATACTGGATTTATCTTTAATCCTAATAATTTAGAGCGTTTAGACACATTTACATATCAAAACAGTAAAGAAGGTTGGGGATTTTGCAATGATGGAGAAAAGCTATTTAAAAGTGATGGAACAGAGAAAATCTGGATTTTAGATCCTGCTACACTACAAGAACAATATGCAATTCAAGTGTGCGATCATAAACGCACGTATGTAAAAGCAAACGAGTTAGAATATATAGACGGAAAGATTTTTGCTAATAGTTATCAGAATCCTAGTATGATGATTATCAATCCAAAAAATGGTGCTTTAGAAGGTATTGTTGATTTTAGAGGATTGAAAGAGAAAGTAACAAATCATCCACAAATTGATGTTTTTAACGGAATTGCTTATAACCCAAAAACTAAGACTTATTTTGTAACAGGAAAATACTGGGACAAGATGTTTGAAGTAGAAATTATGGAGAAGTAGTATTAATAGCTACGCTTTGCTTTTAGACCAATTCATTGTTAGATCGCTTCGCTATTAGAACGCGCTTTGACGCTTTTAGATGTTTACTTATGATTTCCATATATTCATGAAGTTAAAAAAATGTCTCTTCGAGTGATTTTTCGAAATATAATGTAGAAAGATTGTATCAAGAAGTTCTAAGGTTTTCTGTCTTCACAGAAATGACATTTGAAACTTATCAATACGCAATACTAACAGTTCAATACTCTTTAACCCTTAAAAAATTCGCTTAATTCCAGAGAATTCTTCTTTGAATTCTGTTGGTGTGCAATTCTTAATTTTCTTAAAAACACGGTTAAAATTTGCTATATTATTAAATCCACACTCAAAGGCAATCTCTGAGATTCGATGATCACCTTCAATAAGTTTCATGGAAGCATGACTGATACGTATATCATTTAAATATTCAACAAACGTTTTCCCCGTTCTACTTTTAATAAAACGATTGAAAGACACATTGCTCATATTCACTAAATTTGATACTTCATCTAGTTTTATTTTATTCTTAAAATTGTCATTGATGTATTCGTATACCAATTCTAAGCGTTCGTTATTTTGAAAATTGGGACGATCAACTGCATAATTTGACAGCAACTTTTGTCCTTCAGAAGTTGCTAAATCTTGAAGTATGGATAAAAATTTAATGAAATAATCCATTCCTTGGTATTCAGATAAACTTGAAATACGATCGTACAATTGAAGACTAATTTCTTTGGAAAATAGTATTCCATGAGCAGATCTTTCCAACATACTTTTGATAGGTTTCATGATCTTTTTTGCCAAAAATCCTTCATGAAACAAACTATCATGAAATTGAATGGTAATTTCATGAACATTATCCTCCAATGGATTATCAGACAACCAACCATGATGCAAATTTGGTCCAACCAACACGAGTTCTACATTATCAATTTCTCCAAAGCTATCGCCTACAAATCGTTTTACTCCTTTTCCATTGCGTATAAAATTGAATTCATATTCAGGATGAAAATGGATAGGATAATCAAAAATTTTCTTTTCCCTATCAAAAACAAGAAAACTATCTTCCAGTGTTAATGGAGTGATTTCTCGCTGTACATTTTTTAATAAACGCATAATTTCTTCAGAATTTTTTACCTATATGACAAAATAGTATCATCAAAAATAAGAATGTATAATTAACTTTGATGCTTTATTTTAAACAAATTACTAACATTGTGATAAAAAACACCATCTCAAAACACTACAAAACCTTTATAATAGTATTAGTCGTATTACAATTTGCTTCTTGTACATCTTTGTATGATGCTACATATACAAAACCAGTCTTAGTAGATCAAAAACTATCTAAAGAAACAAAACGACTTCATAAAAAACTTTTTATGATTTCTAAAGCTGGTTTTGCCATCGGACAGCAAGATGCTACTGCATATGGTATTGGATGGAAAAAAATAGACAATGCCAATATATGGAGAAGTGATATGCATGATGTTAGCGGTAGTTTTCCTTCCATATACGGTTTTGATATTGCTAAAATAGAATTTGATAGTAAAAAAAATATTGATTCAGTCGATTTTGGTGTCATGCGTAATTTAATCGTAGAAGCACATAAAAAAGGAGGGTTAATTACCATAAGTTGGCATGCATACAATCCAGTAAATGACGCTAGTTCTTGGGATTCCATTCCTGCGGTAAGCAAAATTATTAAAACTGGCGCTTTCAAACCTAAATACAAAAAGTGGGTTTTGAAAGTTGCTAACTTCTTAAAATCCTTAAAATACAAAGGCCGTGAAATTCCAGTCATCTTTCGTCCATTTCACGAAATGAATGGCGATTGGTTTTGGTGGGGAGACAAATATTGTACACCAGAAGACTATAAAACTCTTTGGAGAGAAACCGTTCATATGCTACGAGATGAATATGACGTACACAATCTTTTATATGTGTACTCTCCCAATAGACTTAAAAAGAATGACGATTATTTAAAATACTATCCTGGCGATAATTATGTAGATATTTTTGGCGTGGATATTTATGATTATAAGCGTTCAGATGAATTTGAAACTTCACTGAAGAATGATTTACATTTAGTAAAAAACATTGCAACTCAGAAAGACAAACTCTATGCACTTACAGAAACTGGATTAGAATCTGTCACAACAAACAATTGGTTTACAGAAACGCTCTATCCTAATATTGAAAACTCTGGAATCTCTTGGATTTTATTTTGGAGAAATGCTAACAGAAAACATCATTATATGCCATATAAATATCATAAAAACGAGGGCGACTTTAAAAAATTTCAAAGTTTGACAGAAACCTTATTTTTAAAAGACCTAAAGAACCTGAAATTTTGAAATACTTAAACACCGTTGACCTTTTAATTATTGCATTTTATCTTTGTACAATCGTTGTAATTGGTATTGTATTACGAAAAAAAGCGCAACGAAGTAAAGACGATTATTTACTCGGCGGAAAATCCATTCCGTGGTATATGTTAGGTCTTTCCAATGCTTCTGGAATGTTTGACATTTCTGGAACCATTTGGCTGGTTACCTTAATGTTTGTGTACGGCATCAAAAGTGCTTGGATTCCTTGGCTGTGGCCAATTTTCAATCAGGTGTTTTTAATGGTGTATTTATCTAAATGGCTACGACGGTCCAATGCTACAACTGGCGCAGAATGGATTGGTACGCGATTTGGATTCCAAAAAGGTGCCAAACGTTCACATATTATTGTCGTGATTTTTGCACTTATACTCTGTCTTGGTTTTTTAGCATATGGTTTTATAGGTTTAGGAAAATTTGTAGAAATATTTATCCCTTGGGAACTCGTTAGCAATTATGTTCCTTTTCATGTAAGCCCAGAATTTGTGCCACATTTTTACGGAATCATTTTTACCATATTCGCTGTCTTTTACTCGCTATTAGGCGGAATGTCTGGTATTGTTTGGGCAGATTTTATACAATTTGCCATCATGACAGTAGCAGCAGTTGTAGTAGGTTATTTAGGATATGTGGCAATTGCAGACAATGCATTGTTAGTTCCTGATGGCTGGATGAGTCCGTTTTTTGATTGGGAATTAAACTTAGATTGGGCGAATATCATCCCAGAAGTCAACCAAAAAATAAAAGATGACGGATTTAATTTATTCACTATTTTCTTTATGATGATGGTTTTTAAAGGCATATTGGTCAGTTTTGCTGGACCTGCACCAAATTATGATATGCAGAAAATCCTTTCCACAAAATCACCCGCAGAAGCTTCAAAAATGAGTGGATTTGTCTCTGTTGTATTAATGCCAATTAGATACTTAATGATTGCAGGTTTTGCAGCATTAGCATTAGTATATTATCAAGAATTAGATCTACTTACTGCTTCTGGAAAAGTTGATTTTGAGTTAATTCTGCCAAGCGCCATCAAAGAATTTGTGCCTGTAGGACTTTTAGGATTATTATTGTCTGGATTAATTGCGGCTTTTATGTCCACATTTGCAGGAACGCTCAATGCTGCACAAGCATATTTAGTCAATGATATTTATCTAAAATATAAAAATCCAACCGCAAGTGCCAAGCAAATCAAAAATATGAATTATGCCTCTGGTTTATTGGTTGTCGTTGTAAGTATCATTTTAGGATTGTTTGCCAAAGATGTAAATTCTGTATTGCAATGGATTGTATCTGTTTTATATGGAAGCTATGTAGCAGCCAATATTTTAAAATGGCATTGGTGGCGATTTAATGGCGAAGGATTTTTCTGGGGAATGACCACAGGATTGCTGGCAGCTGCTATTATACCTGAATTATTTCCAGACGTATTGGCATTGTATTTATTTCCAATACTTTTAATAATTTCTGTAATTGGATGTATTGCAGGAACCTATTCTGCTGCTGCAACAGAAGAATCAGTGCTTTTAGAATTTTATAAAAATGTAAAACCATGGGGATTTTGGAAACCTATCAAAGAAAAATTGATAGCTGAACATATAGAAGTAAAAGATACCTCAACTTTTGGTAGTGACATGTTCAATGTAGTTATAGGAATTATTGCGCAAACAACACTTGTCATATTACCAATGTATCTCATATTTAATAAAACAACTCCTTTACTTATATCATTACTAATACTCATAATTTGTATTGTACTATTAAAAAAATATTGGTGGAATACACTAACTGAAAGATAATATAGATTGAATAACATGCTTACACCTAAAGAAAGATTAGAATACTTACAAAAAGAACACAATACGTTAATAACTAAAAAAAATGAACCCGTTTTTTTGTCTAACGGAGTTTATACACGCTATAAAAACCCTATCATAACAAATGATCATGTTCCTGTACATTGGCGCTATGATTTAAATCCACAAACCAACCCGAAACTCTTGGAACGTATTGGCGTGAATGCTACGTTTAATGCTGGTGCAATGAAATGGAATGACAAATATCTTGTTTGTGTACGTGTGGAAGGAAATGATAGAAAATCCTATTTTGCAATGGCAGAAAGCTCAAATGGTATTGATAATTTTCAGTTTTGGGAAAAACCGTGCGTAATTCCACAAATAGAGAACAATCCTGATACCAATGTATATGATATGCGACTAACGCAGCATGAAGATGGTTACATTTATGGTATTTTTTGTACGGAACGAAAAGATCCTTCTACTCCAAAAGAAGATACTAGTTCTGCAATTGCCAATGCAGGAATTGTACGAACCAAAGATTTAGTAAGTTGGGAACGTTTACCTGATTTAATCTCCAATTCTGGGCAACAAAGAAATGTGGTAATTCATCCTGAATTTGTCAATGGTAAATATGCAATTTATACTAGACCACAAGATGGTTTTATCAATGTGGGAAGCGGTGGAGGAATCGGACTTGGTTATATTACAGATATGACACATCCTGAGGTTTTGCAGGAAAAAATCATCAATAATAAAATCTATCATACCGTTTTTGAGCTAAAAAATGGTTTAGGTCCTTCTCCCATAAAAACAGATAAAGGTTGGTTGCATTTAGCCCATGGAGTTCGAAATACTGCTGCTGGTTTACGTTATACATTATATATGTTCATGACGGATTTGAATGATATTTCGAAAGTAATTCATCAACCTGCTGGACATTTTATGGCGCCAATTGGTGAAGAACGCATTGGTGATGTATCGAATGTATTATTCTCTAGCGGTTGGATTACCGATAATGATGGTACTGTGTATATTTATTATGCGTCTTCAGATACCAGAATGCACGTCGCTACAAGTACTATTGATACTTTAATAGATTATTGTGTAAACTCACCAGTAGATCAATATAAATCACATACTTCAGTCGAATCTATTATTGATTTAATTGATAAAAACAAAGGATTTTATTAATGACAGAAGAGTACAAAGATTTAAAATTAGAAGTTCACAACGAGCTGCTTTCCATTCTTGAGTATTGGTCCACACAAACCATAGATCATGAATATGGTGGTTTTTTGGGTAAAATTGACTTTTATAATACTGTTGTTCCCAAAGCTTCAAAAGGAATCATACTGAACACACGAATTCTTTGGGCGTTTTCTGCAAGTGCGAATTATCTTAACACAGAAAAACCTAAAACTATTTGCGATCGGTCATTTGTATATTTACAAACCTATTTTAAAGATTCCATTCACAAAGGTGTCTTTTGGGAAGTAGATTTTTTAGGACAAGCTATCAACAAAAGAAAGCAATTGTACGCACAAGTTTTTACTATATATGCGTTGTCAGAATATTATCTGTTTTCCAAAAATGAAGCTGCAAAATCTTGGGCTGTTGAAATTTTTCATACTATAGAAAAACACACAAAAGACAATATTCATGGTGGATATTTTGAAGCGTTTCATGAAGATTGGTCGCAAATAGATGACATGCGTTTAAGCCATAAAGATTTAAATGCTTCTAAAACCATGAATACGCATTTGCATATTTTAGAAGCGTATACATCGTTGTTAAAAATCTATGATTCAGCGGCTGTAAAAACTGCATTAACTTCACTAATTCATGTATTGTTTGACAAGTTTTTGAATTCCGATTATAATTTTGAATTATTCTTTGACGATCAATGGAATTTACTGAGCAATTCAATTTCTTACGGACATGATATTGAGGCTGCTTGGTTACTTATAGAAGCGGCAAAAGCCGTAAATGATGCGAATCTTATAAAAAAAACAAACATGTTAGCTATTACAATTGCTGACATGTTTTTAGAGACTGCTTTAGACAAAAATGGAGCAGTTATGAATGAGAAAAACAGAAAAACCAATGAGATTGACACAGATTTACATTGGTGGCCACAAGTTGAAGCTATGGTAGGATTGGACTATGTTTATAAACTAACTAACGATAAAAAATACAGAGATGCTTCTAAAAAGATATGGTACATCACTAAAAACCATTTGATCGATCATATGAACGGAGAATGGCACTTTAGAGTCGATCAACATCATATACCGTATACTTCAGAAGATAAAGTTAGTATGTGGAAAGCTCCATATCATACAGCTAGAGCGTTTATCAAACTAAATGAAGAGTGATTTTTTGTTAATTCGTTGGTTATCAAGAAACTTCCAAATGCCTAATCCTCAAAACCAAATCCCCTACAACTTCTCAACCTCAACATTCCATGAAATTTCATAGGTTTTGTTTGCAGAAAGCGTTTGCAAACCAATTCCATTATTGAAACTATCAGACAATCCAACTGTTGGTTCAATAGCAATGATACTTTTATCTTTTGGTGTGTAAAACTGTACGTAATTTTTTGAAGCAATTCCTGTGATTTTCACTTTATACGTTGGTGTCGCAAATCCAATTTCATTATCTCTAAGTTTAAAAGCAGTATCAAACGAATGATTTTTCAATTGAAAAGGCATTTGTAATGTATGCGGTTTTGTTCCGTTGGTAATGCTTCGATCGTCTGTTGTTGTATATTCTTCTTCACAATTAAAGTTGATTGTACTTTCGTAAAGATTCTCAGAATTAAAGTACGGATGCCAACCAATTGTAAAAGGAAACGTTTTTGTGCCTGTATTGGTCACTTTTAGTTGAACGTTTAGTGCTGTTTCCGTCAAAACATACGTCACAAAGAAATTAAAAGGAAATGGAAATCCTTCGGAAGAACCATCATGCTTGTATTGTAGCGTAATTGTCGCGGTTTCTGCGGTTGTACTTTTATCAAAAATTTCAAATGCTCGTGTATATAACAATCCATGAATTGCATTGTTTTTCTCAACTTCATTGCATGGAATTTGATATGTTTTCCCTTCAAAAGTATACGTTCCGTCTTTGATTCGGTTGGCAAAAGGAAATAATATGGCAGAAGCAGATGAGTGTTGATACGGAAAGTTTTCATATTCCGAAATAATAGTGCTATCATTTACTTTTACATCAAACAATCGTCCGCCTTCATTCAAATTTATAGAAGCTGCGGCTGAATGTGTAGTGTGTGAAATTTTTATGATATGATTACTTTCTTGTATTTGAAACACGTGTTATGAATTTTAAAATGTGAACTCAAAAATACTAAGAAACTATATGTTGAACGAATACGATACTACCATTTTTTACACGGATTTATTTTTGTTGATCTGATAACAAATATTTTTTACTTAGGATTTCTAGACGTAAACACTTAAACTTGTTAATTCGTTTTTTGTTAGTTTGTTGATTTGGTTTTCCAAAAACTCAATATCAACTTTGAAACTACACTAATTCCCAACACCCAACACCTAATACCTAATACCTAATACCTAACTTAATCAAATCTTCACAATTTCATTTTTTAACGCCAATACCACCAATCCAGCAGTATTTCTAACATTAAGTTTGGAAAGTAGATTTTTTCGATGTCCTTCAACAGTACGAAAACTAATGAAGAGCTTCTCTCCTATTTCTTTGGCCGTAAATTCTTTACAAATTAATTCTAACACTTCTATTTCACGTTCTGTAAGATCGTGTATCATATGATCAACACGCTTTTTTCCTTTGTACATCATTACTTTACGCATGATTTTCGTAATCTTATTATTGAAGTAATAATCGTGTTCCATCACACTTTCAATACATTCAATCACCTCATCAGGACTTGCATTTTTCATCAAATATCCATTTACACCTAGTTCAATCATTCGTAGAATATGTCGCTCTTCTTGATGCATTGTCAAAATAATGATTTTCATTTCAGGATAATGTTCCAACAATAGTTTTGCAGTTTCATATCCGTCAAGAACTGGCATACGAATATCGAGCAAGACAACTTCTGGTTTTGTATCCATACTTTTTAAAGCATCTAAAAACTCTTGTCCATTAGAAGCTTCAATATTAATTTCCATTTCTTTTTCATCCTGAAAAATAGCTTTTACTCCTTCTCTAAAAAGTAAATGATCATCTACTATCGCTATGTGTATCATATTTTATTTGTTTAGATTGAGATGAATCTTAGTTCCTTCTCCAATAACTCCAGAAATAAAAAGTTCTGCTCCAATGATTAATGCACGATCTTTAATATTACGTAAACCTGCACCTTTTTGTATGGTTTCTGTATTGAACCCTTTTCCGTTATCTATTAAAGATATATTGAAATTTTCAGTGGTATTTTTAATCATAATTTCGATATGCGTCGCTTCTGAATGTTTTATAATATTTGTTAGTATTTCTTGGATGATACGATATAGTGCGAGTTCTTGTGAAAAATTTAAACGTTTTTCATCGCCAGTCCATTCGTAATCAATCGTCATCGTACTCGATTCTGAAATAGTATAACACAGATCGCTTACAGCTTCATGCAATCCGAAATCTTCCAATGTTGGCGGCATGATATTGTATGATATTTCTCGAACTTTTTTTAATAGATCATCCAATTGAAGACGTACTTTTTGTGACTGCGAAACAATTTCAGGTTGATTTGAATGTTGTTTTTTTATTCGCTCTACATTTAGAATTACAGTAGAAATTCCACCGCCAATTTCGTCGTGTAAATCTGCAGCAAAACGTTTTCGTTCGTCATCTTGGATTTTTACAGCGCTCTGTAATAATTGCTGTTGATGTATGATTTTCTGCTCTTGTAGCTTCATTTGTTGTTTCAGTAATCGCTTTTTGTAAATAATGACAAAACCTACAATAGCAATGGCAAGAAAAAACATGCCAAGCATTCCAACATAAATTACGGTTAATCCGCTGTCTGAAGTTATCAACATCATTTTTTCAACCATATTCCTATAGAAATAAAAAGGTAATGAATAATTAAGAAAACTCCGTGTAATGTCCAAACAGCAATAAATTCTTCCTGTGTTATTTCTTGCATGAAATTTTTAGAAGAAAATAATAAAAATGCGCCTGCAAAATAGGTTAAAACCGCTGCGTTAATCCAAAATATAGGATGTTTTTCTAAGCGTTTTATTTTACTATTTTCAAATACTTTATAAAACCATGCGATAGCAAAACATAGTAATAATGCTCCTTCCAACGATCTTCCATACGAATTGTAGGTTTCAAGTGATTGCCAATTACAAACATTGTATATAGAGAATATCATAAAAAGAATTATTAAACTTACAATGAGTCTTTTTATCCATAATTTTTGAAATAATTGATAGTAAAAAAGACTCCAACATGTATATTCCACAACTGTATATACATGTAGTAAATGCATATTATTTTCCTTTGAAGCATATAATTTGTATGCCCAATATGCTATAATTCCAGCAAAAACAAGTAAACCACTTAAAGTCCAAAATAGTTTATCAAAGTGTTTATACCGAATTACAGCTATTGTAATGGGCAATACAATGGAAAATTGCGCTACTTCACTAATGATATTTGTTATAGAAGCCATAATATATATTAACTACAACCATGACATAAAGGACTTCCGCTTGCACATGTTTCAGTATGCGTCATGGTGCAAGGTGCTAAATCGTTTGTATATAAAAATTCACGTTCAACATCTTCATAATAGGAATTTCCATTCTCATCAACTGCTTCTGTGGCGCCAATAAGTATGATGCGATGCAATCCATTTTCGCTGTAAGCAAAATAAACTCGCAGTGATGTTACGTTATATTCTGTAAAAATAGCCGCTAAATCTTCTTTTCCTAGTAGAATAGAGCGTAATACATTGTATGTTTGCCATCTTTCCGTTCGCTCAATTGCTGTTGCGAGACTAATTGAGTTTTCTAGGATTTTACATTCGTCTTCTGTTGAAAAAGTAATTGTTTTTGAAGATTCATTGCATAGATTCATTGTAGTTGTATCCGAAATATCATCATGAAGCAATGGGCTTTTAATGGCACAAGCTCTTGGGCATGGTAATGCAAAATTATAAACACCACTTGGTCCTTTTTCTGAAACCAAATCGTCTCCGCTGTTATTTGCTCCTACGATCATCATATCGGGAATGTATGCATTAGTTCCGTCTTCATTTTCTTCCACTTCTAATCCCATATAAAATCGTACACCAACTGCTTTGGGGTTTTGCAATAAGCAATTAATGTCGTTTTGATGAAATAAAAATGCTTTTAAATTATTTACTTTTTGCCAAGCTTCTGTTTCCAGTGCTGCTTTTTCAATTGCAATTTCATTGTAATTGTCTATTGGTGTTAAAGCCATAATTAATTGTTTTAAAATTCAAATCTAAAGTACTGTAAACAAAATAATTAGCACCAAGTATTTCTACGGGTTTCTCATTCTTAAAATACGTATTAAAAAATCAGTAGAAGCTATCTTTTCCACATCAGCCTGACGAGCTAATTTTGAACCATACCAAATTTAATATCAAATTACGACTTGGCGCCGAGCATAGAATTTGTTATCAAATTTTAAAATTATTAATCATTTAAAACCTTAAAATTATGTCAACTTATTGCGGAACAATCACTTCAAGTGGTCAAATAACAAGTAATAATAACTTTTCTTGTCAGTATGATTCTGGACAGCAGAAATATACGGTAGATTACAATGGAAATGTTGCGGCTGGAGCTTCAGTTGTTGTATCACCAACACAACAAATTCCAGGCTTAACGTATATGTTATATCCATATACTAATGGATTTACATTACAGGTATTTCAAGATGTAAATGGTGTCTTTACACCTGTTGCAAGTAGTTCTGATTTTATTGTAAAAGAACTATAAACAGTTCCTCAACTATTTTACTTAAACTCTTTTATTTCTTTGGAAGTAAAGGAGTTTTCTTGTTTATGAATGTTTACTCATTAAAAACGACCGTTTACTCATTGCTGGTTTTCTTTCAGGGTACTTTATACTTTATTTGATGTGTATTAAAATTAAACCTATGAAACATCCTGAAATCATCGTACAAATTCCAGAACCTTGTCATGAAGATTGGAACAAAATGACACCAACAGAAAAAGGTAAATTTTGCAAGGTATGTACAAAAGAAGTTGTAGACTTTTCCGCTAGAAGCGATGAAGAAATTATAAAATATTTAATGAATCATGGGAATTTATGTGGACGATTTCATATATCACAATTAGATAGAAAACTCATTGCCGACAGAAAAAAACGAAATCATTGGTTGTCATACGCTGCTTCATTTCTATTGCCAATGGCGTTATTTTCTCAGGAAAAATCTCAAAAAACAGGAGAAACAATAAAAATAGAAAAGGTTGATGCTTCACAATACAAATCACTCAACATAAGCTCTTTGCAAAGAAAAACAACTTCAAGTACTAAAATTCAACAAGAACAATTTATTATAAATGGAGTAATTAAAGATGAAGCAGGAATGCCATTACCTGGAGCAACTGTTGTAATAAAAGGCTCTCATATAGGAAAAACTACTGATTTTGATGGCAAATATGAACTTACTGTAAAAGCAAAAGATATTTTAGTCATAAATTATGTTGGATATTTTGAAAAAGAAATCAGAGTTACTACAAATAGACGTAAATATGATGCAATACTTGAGTTAGACGAACATGCTTTGTCAATGGTTGGATTGATTGTTTGTGCTGAACCTACAGGAGCTGATGCGTATGGATATATTAGTAATTATGATAGAACTTCTTATCCAAAACCATTGAATGAGCGAGAAATCAAAGAACGTGACCAACGTACGGAGAATTATTTCGCGTTTCAAAGAAAAAAATGGTTAGAAAAACGTGCCAGGAGACGTACTGAGAGAGCGAAACGTAAAACTCTAAAAAATACTTCCAATAAGTAAAAACTTTCTTCTATGAAACATCCTGAAATCATCGTACAAATTCCAGAACCTTGTCATGAAGATTGGAACAAAATGACACCAACAGAAAAAGGTAAATTTTGCAAGGTGTGTACAAAAGAAGTTGTCGACTTTTCCGCTAGAAGTGACGAAGAGATCATCAACTATTTGACTAAATATAAAAATCTCTGTGGACGATTTCATACTTCTCAATTAGATAGAAAACTCATTGCAGATCGAAAAAAACGTAATCATTGGTTGTCATACGCTGCTTCACTTCTATTGCCACTGGCATTATTTTCTCAAGAAAAATCTCAAAAAACAGGAGAAGTTTCTAAAATAGAAAAAGTTAATAATTCAACTTTTAAATCTTTAAATATAAGTTCATTAGAAAGAAAAACAAAAATCAAGTCACGAGAAAAACTTGATTCTATAACCATTAGCGGAACAATAAAAGATTACGAAAATATACCATTATCGGCAGCAACGATTCTAATAAAAGAAACAGGTGAAAGTAAAATGGCTGACTTTGATGGTAATTTTTCTATTAGAATGAAAGTGGAAAATACGTTAGTCATTAGTTATGTAGGATTTGAAACAAAAGAAATCAAAATAACCGCTTCTAAAAGTGTATACGATATTAAACTGAATAACAAAGCGCCATTGGAAGAAGTTACAGTAATAGCTGGCGGCATCAGTGTACACAATACATTATCTGGTGTAGCAGGTATGCCATCAACAGTTATAATTGATGATAAAAAGGAAGCTCGAAAAGAAAGACGCGCAAAACGACGTGAAGCGAGAGCAAAACGTCGCGCAGAACGCAAAGCAAAAAGAGAAGCTTCCAATAAGTAAAAAATTATCTCATATGAAAAATCCTGAAATCATCGTACAAATTCCAGAACCTTGTCATGAAGATTGGAACAAAATGACACCAACAGAAAAAGGTAAATTTTGCAAGCTGTGTACAAAAGAAGTTGTAGACTTTTCCGCCAAAAGCGATGAAGAGATTATCAACCATTTGACTAAACATAAAAATCTCTGTGGACGATTTCATACTTCTCAATTAGATCGAAAACTCATTGCAGATCGAAAAAAACGCAATCATTGGTTGTCATACGCTGCTTCACTTCTATTGCCAATGGCTTTATTTTCTCAGGAAAAATCTCAAAAAATAGGAAAACCATTAAAAACAGAAAAGGTTGATACTTCAAAATACACATCTTTGCATATAAGTTCTTTGCAAAGAACCACTGCGCAAAAAGCTAAAATGCAAATTTTTGGGACTGTTACTGATGAATCAGGAATGCCATTACCTGGAGCAAGTATTGTAATAAAAGGGACAGATATTGGAAAAACTACTGATTTTGATGGGAAGTATACTATTGCTGTAAAAGAAGGTGATGAAATAAATATTAATTATGTTGGATATATATCGACAACATTAAAAATAGTAAAAGGACAGTTTTCATATGATGTAAAACTAGCACCATCAGATGAACTAATAGAATGTGTTGTGGTAGGATATGTTTCACATTCAATTCCCGTAGGAAGTGATCAATTTGGATATGTAAGCGATTATGATAAAACTTGGTATCCAAAAGCCATGAATGAGCAAGAAATCAAAGAACGTAACCAACGTACGGAGAATTATTTCGCATTCCAAAGAAAAAAATGGTTAGAAAAACGTGCCAAAAGACGTGCTGAAAGAGCAAAACGTAAAGCCAATAAAAACAAAGGTTAAGCTGAATTTAAATCATATAAAAAACGAAAGAAACTCCTCTTTGTTTCAAAAGGAGTTTCTATATCATCAAGTCTCACACAATAATTGTGTAATTACATCTCTTTTCTACAAAGAAATTTTCTGTGGATTACATAAACGTTAGGTTGTTTTTTCATGGCTATATCCCACATTACTATTACCGCTAAGACTTGATACTATTATGTTTAGTGAATATGTATTTGGTAAGTATACATATAATACTTTATAGTATCAACTTTCATCATTTGTTACCCAATTATCAGTATCAATATTTTAAAATTCGTAGAAAATCAACAGGAATGCGCATCTTCTCAAAAAAATTAAAGCTCTTAAACAATAATAAGAACTTCAAAAAGTTATATTTTTACGGCTAAATCTATCTGAAAATGATAGACACCAATTAAAATATCACAATGAAGAAACTTTTATATACTTTTTTAATTTTTACTGTTATTATACTCTGGAGTTCTTGTCGTAAAGATTTTGTAACTGTTCCTAGTTCTGGTCAACTTCAATTTTCTAAAGACACTGTATATTTAGATACTGTATTCACAAATATTGGATCAAGTACCTATAACTTAAAAGTATACAATCGTACAGATGATGATATTCGCATTCCTAGCATTCAACTCGGTGAAGGCGAAAACTCTAATTATCGTTTAAATGTTGATGGAATTGCAGGAAAAGTATTTGAAGATATTGAGATTCTTGCCAATGATAGTATGTTTGTTTTTGTAGAAACAACACTTGATATTAACGATTTTGCTAGTGGCGATCAATTTTTATACACGGATGCTATAGAATTTGATACAGGAAGTAATCAACAAAAAGTAGAATTGGTTACATTGGTACAAGATGCTGTATTTCTCTATCCGCAACAATTTGATGATGGTACTATTGAAACCTTATTACTCAATGTAGATGAAGAAGGAAACGAAACTCGCATTGAAGGCTTCTTCTTAGAAGATGATGAACTCACGTGGACCAACGAAAAACCATATGTAGTATACGGATATGCAGCCGTCGGACAAAATAAAGTGCTAAATATTGAAGCTGGTGCAAGAGTACATTTTCATGCAGATTCTGGACTTATCGTTGGAAATATGGGTTCATTACAAGTAAATGGAAGTTTAAGTACAACGGAAGATTTAGAAAATGAAGTGATCTTTGAAGGTGATCGTTTAGAACCTGGTTTTGCAAACGTTCCAGGACAATGGGGAACGATTTGGTTGACTGATGGAAGTACCAATAACAATATTAACTATGCAACAATCAAAAATGCTTCTGTTGGAATTTTAACACAAAATAGTGACGGAACTTCAAATCCAACCTTAACACTAAACAACTCTAAAATATACAATAGCTCTACAGTTGGTTTACTCGCTCGTACAGGACATGTAGAAGCCAACAATTCAGTTATTGGTAACGCAGGACAAGCCTCTTTATATTTAAATTTAGGCGGCGAATATACATTCAGACACTGTACGTTTGCTAATTACTGGTCAAATAGCTTTAGAGTGCTTCCAACGGTTTTAATTGATAATTTCTTAGATGTTGGTGATGGAACTATATTTACTGCCGATTTGGAACAAGCAAACTTTTCGAACTGTATCATTGATGGAAACAATGCAGTTGAATTGTTGTTGGAGAAAACAGAAAATGATTCTGGTGTCTTATTAGAATATAACTTCACAAATTGCTTGATAAAGTTTAACGATTTTAACAATCGTTTTACAAATGACGATTTATACAACTTTAACAATGATACTATTTTTGACGATGTTACTTTGTTACTGAATTCAAACACCATGGAATATAAAAATACAGATGCTAACGAATTCAATATAGGAGCTACTTCTGCTGCTATTGGACTTGGAGAAACGCCAAATATGCCGCCAGTAATTCAGAATGATATTCTAGGAAACCCTAGAACAAATCCTTCAGATCTTGGTGCATACAACAATGCGCCTCTTGACGACGATTAGTAGTTTTAGCTATAAAATAGAACCACATACCGAAAAGAATCATAAAAGAAATTCACTTTTTTATGATTCTTTTTTTATGCGTATATTACAAGTATAACAATGAAACAAAGAATAGTTTAACACAAAAATCTAACAACATGCTTTTACTTATTTTTAAAATTGCCAGTGTCGCTGGAGGAATTTTATTAGGAATTACTGCGCTCGATAAACTTGATGGCGAAAGCGACTTTTTTAACAACATTGCTAAGAAATTAATTCCGTTTACTACAATTATTGGCGGAACTGTTGCAGTTTTAGGAATTTTTGAACTGCTAAAAATATTTGGCTTTTCTAACAGACATTTAATTTTCGATTTGGTAGCTATTGCTGCTGGTATCTTATTATTAACGCATGTATTGAGTCAGATTCCAACGATTGGAGGTTCTTTACTAAAGCTTTCTATAAAGTTAATGCCATTTAAAGTAATCTTAGGAATTGCATTATTTGTCATGGCGATACTAAGATTCTTAGGCATTCATCTATTAGGCTAAACAATTTAGTTTTTTCGAAATAATACAAAACAAAAGAGCAATCGTGTTATTAAAACTACGATTGCTCTTTTTTATATGTATTATAAATTAATTTCTCTATGAAACAAACAAAGGTCTGTCTGACATCATTACATTTACTTTGAATGAAATGTTTTCTAACTTTTCTTCGTTTTCAAAATTCATGATCGCTTCGTCAATATATTCTACAATCAACTTCATATCGTCTTCCTTCAAACCTCTTGTTGTAATTGCAGCAGTACCAATTCGAATTCCAGAAGTCACAAACGGACTCTTATCATCAAAAGGAACCATGTTTTTATTTACAGTAATATCAGCAAGTCCTAAAGCTTTTTCTGCTTCTTTTCCTGTGATGTTTTTATTGCGAAGATCAATCAACATCATATGATTATCTGTTCCTCCAGAAATAATATTATATCCTTTTTCTACAAATGCAGCTGCCATTGCTTGTGCATTCTTTTGAACTTGCAATGTATAATGCATAAACTCATCTGTCAAAGCTTCTCCAAAAGCAATCGCTTTTCCTGCAATCACATGTTCTAAAGGTCCACCTTGATTTCCTGGGAAAACAGCACCATCTAATAAAGAAGACATTTTTCTACGCTTTCCATTTTTAAGCGTAATTCCAAAAGGATTTGGAAAATCTTTTCCCATCATAATCATTCCTCCACGTGGTCCGCGCAATGTTTTGTGCGTAGTCGTTGTAACAATATGACAATGTGGAATTGGATCGTTTAAAATTCCTTTTGCTATCAGTCCTGCAGGATGCGAAATATCAGCTAATAACAATGCATTTACACTATCTGCAATTTCACGGAAACGTTTAAAATCGATATCTCTAGAATAAGCAGAAGCACCAGCAATAATCATTTTTGGTTGTTCTTTTGTTGCAATTTCCTGAATCTTATCATAATTCAAAACACCTGTTTCCTCTTCTACTCCATAAAATACGGGATCGTATAATTTTCCTGAAAAGTTTACAGGAGAACCATGCGTTAAATGTCCTCCATGAGACAAATCGAATCCTAAGATTTTATCTCCTGGTTTCAAACAAGCAGCAAAAACAGCTGTATTTGCCTGACTTCCACTGTGTGGCTGTACATTTACCCAAGCAGCACCAAATAAAGCTTTGGCACGTTCTATAGCAATAGTTTCTACTTCATCAACAACTTCACAGCCGCCATAATAGCGTTTTCCAGGATATCCTTCAGCATATTTATTTGTTAAAACAGAACCTACAGCTTCCATTACTTGTTCACTTACGAAATTCTCAGAAGCGATCAACTCTAATCCTTCTATTTGTCTTTCTTTTTCTGCTTGAATTAATTCAAAAATTTGTTCGTCGCGTTGCATTATTTTGAGTCTATGTTAATAAAATCCAAAAATATGATTTAGATTCCATAACTCATATAGAAAACTCATATATTTGAATAGAAATAACAATTTTTATCAAATCATAAACATTCTACACAACTATGCCAGATACAACCAATAATCCCAATCGAAAAACTTGGCTAGAAGTTGCTCCAGATAGCGATTTTCCAATTCAAAACATTCCTTTTGGAGTTTTCCTTACAAGAGATGATGTCATTACCATTGGAACTCGAATTGGAGACTATGCCATAGATTTAGGCGCATTACATCAATTAGGATATTTTGATGGAATTCCGCTCACAGATGATATTTTTCTTCAAGACAGTTTAAATGACTTTATTTCTGACGGAAAGAAAACATGGCGCTTAGTGCGAAACCGTATTGGAGATATTTTTGATATCGATAACGCAAGTCTACGCGATAACACTGAGCACAGAAATACTATTATATTTACTTTAGACGAAATAGAAATGCAATTGCCTGTTCAAATTGGTGATTACACAGATTTCTATTCAAGTATAGAGCACGCTACCAATGTTGGCGTAATGTTTAGAGGAAAAGAAAATGCATTAATGCCAAACTGGCTTCATGTACCTGTTGGATATCACGGAAGAAGTTCTTCTATTATTCCTTCAGGAATTCCAATTCACCGTCCGCAAGGACAAACATTACCAGCTGGAGCAGACACACCAGTTTTTGGACCTTCAAAACGTGTAGATTTTGAATTAGAAATGGCTTTTATTACTACAGATGCTAATCATTTAGGAGAACCAATTCCTATTGATGAAGCCGAAGATTATATTTTTGGTGTTGTCGTTTTTAATGACTGGAGCGCACGTGATATTCAAAAATGGGAATATGTTCCATTAGGACCATTCTTAGGGAAGAGTTTTGCCTCTTCTATTTCTCCATGGATTGTTACTATGGACGCGCTAGAACCTTTTAGAGTAGAAACTCCGAAGCCTTTAAAACCACAATTAGAGTATTTACAATATACTGGAAAGAAAAGTTACGATATTCACTTAGAAGTTGGAATTACGCCAGAAAATGGTGAAGAAACAATTGTTTCACGTTCAAACTTTAAATATATGTACTGGAATATGGCACAACAACTTACACATCATACTGTAAATGGTTGCCCTGTAAATTCTGGTGATATGATGGGAAGCGGAACGTTATCAGGAAAAACACCAGATTCGTATGGTTCTATGCTAGAATTGTCTTGGGCAGGAAAAAATCCTGTAAAATTAAATGATGGTTCAGAACGTACATTTATCAATGATGGAGATACTGTAACGATGCGTGGTCATTGTAAAAACGAACATGTGCGCATTGGTTTTGGAGAAGTTTCTTCAAAATTATTACCCGTATTTGAGCCAAAGAAGAAATAATCTTTGTCAATTATATACATATTTAAAGACCAGACTTTTAGTCTGGTCTTTTTGTTACACTATAAATTAATACACACAATATGTACTCATAGTACAATTTGGTGGATTAATAGTTGCATATGCTGCTGCTGCAACAGAAGTTGAAAAGGTTGATCCTCCTAAAATTATTTGCTGTTTCTTATCACTTAATTCAACAATAACCGACTAGAGAGTTATAAATTCTAAAAAGTAGTTTTATACAGCTAAATACATGATAGCTATAGACATTAAGATAACGCCATACACAAGTGTAAAGGCTTTTCCAGAAATTTTACTTCCCAATTTTGCTCCAAAGAAGTTGGCAACAAAATAAGTTCCAAATAAAATTCCCACTAATTGCCAATCGACTGGATTTTCAAAGTTATATTTTATGAAAGCTCCATAACTTACAGGCGGAATCAAAATAGCTAAGCTTAGTGCGCGTGCATATTCCTTCTTGAGTTTAAAAACTCCAATTAAAATTGGAACCATCAAAACACCAGCTCCTATTCCAAACATTCCTCCAAGAATTCCGGTACAGGCAGCCAAAATAATAATCCAATACACAGAAATATGTTCTTTATCTGCGGCTTTTGCATTTTTCTTTAGGTATGATTTAAATTGAAGTAATGCAATAACGATTAACATAACAGCGAAATAGTATTTTAAATCTGTTTCTCCTATATAAAAAGCAAAAACAGCACCAAAATACGAGAAGATGCAGTACGAAATAACACCGACGACTATATTGAGCCATTGATTTTTCACATATCCATAAAGTGACATTACGCCTAGTAAACTCATTGGTCCTAACATCATGGTTAAAACATTTCCTTGTGCTGCCAATTGTGACATTCCGCAATACAAAACTAAGAAAGATACTAAAAATGGTCCGCCGCCAATTCCTGCAAAACCGCCAATATAGCCGACAGCCAAACCTAATAACACATAAATAAGTGGATCACACATACGATGAATTTACGATTACGAATTTACAATATAATCGCAGATTTCATCAATCTGGTTCAGTAATTTTCATAAATCTTTTCGTGTATCAATCATGACGTTACTTTTCTCAAAAAAATTAAAACAAAAAACAACTCTAAACCGAAATTTAGAGTTGTTCAACTGTAGTTTAATTAATTAAAATTAAGATGCAGATTATATGTTTCCTCTAAGAATTTAAAAGATAAATATCGATGCATACTTAACAATAACTTCTTAATTTTCTGTTTACGCCATTAAATCGGACATGAACGAATTGTATATAAACAAAGGATTGGAATAAATGAAGGACATAAATTTGCGGGATAACTTCCTCCACCTTTTACAATATTCACTTCGTTATCTGCCAAATTCGCAATATTAGACTTGCTTAATTTTAGCGACTTTTTTATATGCTTTTTTTTCATAATAAATTCTTTTAATAGTTAATAAAAAGGTTTAGCAGCTTGGACATTGGTTACAGTTTGTATACGCCAAAGTGATACAGTTGTGCGTACAATTTTCTGATTCACAGTGAAGTCTGTCTTCAGATTCTGGACCTAATGTTGGCAATCCGCCTTTCACATTGTTAGTATGAAACTTTGATACAACTGATTTGTTTAATCCTAATGCTGATTTTAACTCTCGTTTCTTCATGATAAATTTTTGTAATAATAATGCCTACTCTATTAGTTTTTCGGCTTCCACTTTTCTGAATAAATGGCCGTTTATTTCTTTCATAAAGGAAATCAGAAAAGCGTACAAAAACATACTTACCGATAAAGGTTTACAAATTCAATTTTACCAATACATAAGAATTATGTGATTTTATTTCTGTAAGATTTTGGAGAAATCCCAGTCTTTTTCTTGAACGCATTGTAAAAAGAGGTTCTATTATTAAATCCTGTAGCATAGATAATTTGATTAATATTTAATCGACTCTTTTTATCTTGTAAAAGCTTGATAGCTTCGTCAATCCGATAATTATTGACAAATTCAAAGAAGTTTACTTCAAAATGTTCATTGATTAATTGCGAAGTATGATGTCGTGAAAGATTCAAATGTTCCGACAAGACATCTAACGTAAGTGAATTATCTAAATATAACTTATCAGCTTCCATTAAAGACACTAATTTATCTTTCATTTCAACAGCAATTGATGAAGACAAACCATTGTTTTGATATTTTGCAAACGGAATGGGTATAGTTCCCGAAAAAATACTCGGTTGCATAAAACTAAAGTAAGAGACAATTCCTATAAAGAATACCATGGCATAACCAATAAGATAATCATTGGAAATGGTCATCAATTGAAAATAAATCAGCATAAAGTAAGTAAAAAACACGAATGTATATCCTGTAAAACATATCCATAATGATCGAATCCAAAAACGTTGTAATTCGGTCACTTTGTTTTTCTCTCTTTTATATAAAGAATAGATTTTTACGACATAAATTAACATCAAAAAAGTGATAGTATAAGTCATGTATTGTCTCGGAATTGGCCACCAATTTACATATTCTGCATATGTATTCGTTGCTGAAACTTCTACTTTCGTAGCATGTGGTAAAAAATAAAAACGTCCAAAAACCCAAAAAATCCAGACAACAGGAATTAAGTGCCGCAAATCACGCCAAGTAAAAGGAGTTTTGTGTAGTACACGTTTAATGTATATATACAATAATGGTCCATAAGAAACCCATGGAATAAAGTTTGTAAATGACATATGTTCTACATAAGCGCCTTCATATGCAGACCAATACGCGCAGTTAAACAATTGATTGTAAGAGAATAATAATAAGAAAACGCCAAATATATTATTGGCTACTCGATCACCCTTTCGCTTAAGGAAAAATAAAATTCCGAGCACGAAGGCTTGTATGGCAAATGCAAAGAACAGCATTATCCATATGTTAATGGTAGTTTCCATCGGCAGTAAGTTTTAAGAACGAATTTTGAATGATTGAATGATGTGATTCAATATACAAATAAGAAAGTAAAATCCTTCTTAAAAAATTCTTAATTCATCTGCAACGATAAGAAAAAGTCAAAAAATTATACGAATTTCTCTAATGGAATCGCGTTAATTTGACTGTGTGAAGCATGTGCTACCGTAATTCCATTTTTTACCATAATTAATTGTGGACTTTCATGCCATACTTGGAATCTGGCTGCTACTTCTTCTGAAATTGGGCGATAATTCAATAAGTCTAAATAATAAACTTTCATTTGATTTTCTTCTAAATCATACGAACTCTGAAATTGATTGATAACCATTCTACTAATTCCACAACGCGTACTGTGTTTAAAAATAGCCACAGGTTGTGTTTTAGATTCTTCCACAATAGTATCTAATTGTGCAACGTTAGTCAATGGAGTCCATTGTAATTTTGAAGGCTCTGGAGTTTCAGAAGTATTAGAACTTCCGAATATTTTATTGAATATTCCCATAAGTATATACTAAATTTATAGAATGAGTCGAAAGCTTTTTAAAAAACTTTCAAAATGTCAAAATGTCTTGCAAATACACGCTTTAACCGCCATTTTGTCTTGTATTCACAATTGGAATAACAATTGCAAAATTATCAAAAAAACATATAATATAAAGCTATGAACTTTAATAATTATACTATAAAATCACAGGAAGTTGTTCAACAAGCGCAGCAACTAACGCAAACATACGGACATCAACAAATTGAAAATGAACATGTATTCAAAGCCGTCATGGATGTTGATGATAATGTACTACCATTTATATTAAAAAAACTCAATGTAAATGTTTCACTACTTAGTCAAATTTTAGAAAGCACGCTACAAAGTTTTGCCAAAGTAAATGGTGGAAACATAATGTTGTCTCCCAAAACGGGAAAGACATTAACGGATGCAAGTATTATTGCAAAAGATATGAATGATGAATTTGTATCTACTTCACATTTAATGCTGGCTATTTTTAAATCTAACAGTAAAATTTCTCAAATCTTAAAAGATCAAGATGTTACTGAAAAAGGGTTAAAAGCCGCAATTCAAGAACTGAGTAAAGGCGAACGCGTTACTTCTGCAAACGCTGAAGACACTTATAATTCACTAAAAAAATATGCAAACAATTTAAACCAGCTAGCAAACGATGGAAAATTAGATCCTGTCATTGGTAGAGATGAAGAAATTCGTAGAGTACTTCAAATTCTTTCACGTAGAACGAAGAACAATCCTATTTTAGTTGGTGAACCTGGTGTTGGTAAAACCGCTATTGCGGAAGGAATGGCACATAGAATTATTCAAGGTGATGTCCCAGAAAATCTGAAAGACAAGCAAATTTACTCACTTGATATGGGCGCATTAATTGCTGGCGCAAAATTTAAAGGTGAGTTTGAAGAACGATTAAAAGCTGTGATCAAAGAAGTAACTTCTGCAGATGGTGACATTGTGTTATTTATTGATGAAATTCACATATTAGTTGGCGCTGGTGGCGGACAAGGTGCAATGGACGCTGCTAATATCTTAAAACCTGCGTTGGCACGTGGAGAACTTAGAGCAATTGGAGCAACAACCTTAGATGAATATCAAAAGTTTTTTGAAAAAGACAAAGCCTTAGAACGTCGTTTTCAGAAGATAATGGTGAATGAACCTGATACAGAAAGTGCGATTTCTATTTTGAGAGGAATCAAAGAAAAATACGAAACACATCACAAAGTACGTATCAAAGATGAAGCAATTATTGCTGCTGTCGAATTATCGCAACGTTATATTACAAATCGTTTTTTACCAGATAAAGCCATCGATTTAATTGATGAAGCTGCTTCCAAGTTACGCATGGAAATTAATTCAAAACCAGAAGAATTAGACGTTTTGGATAGACGAATTATGCAATTGGAGATTGAAATTGAAGCAATTAAACGTGAAAATGACGAAGTGAAATTAAAATCGCTCAATTCAGAATTAGCCAATATCAAAGATGATCGCAATGAAATTTTTGCAAAATGGCAATCTGAAAAAGATGTTGTAGATCAAGTACAAGCTACCAAAGAAGCCATTGAAAACTATCGCGCAGACGCAGAACGTGCAGAACGTGAAGGAGATTATGGAAAAGTAGCAGAATTACGCTATGGAAAAATAAAGGATGCGCAGGCAAAACTAGATACGTTACAGCAAGAACTAGCTACTCAAGAAGAAAATGCGCTGATCAAAGAAGAAGTAACAAATGAAGATATTGCGGAAGTTGTTGCAAAATGGACAGGAATTCCAGTGACAAAAATGCTGCAAAGCGAACGTGAAAAATTATTGCAATTAGAAAAAGAATTGCACAAACGCGTGGTGGGACAAGAAGAAGCTATTACAGCTGTCTCGGATGCTGTTCGTAGAAGTCGTGCAGGATTACAAGATATCAATCGACCAATTGGTTCGTTCTTATTTTTAGGAACAACAGGTGTTGGTAAGACTGAATTGGCAAAAGCACTTGCCTCCTATTTATTTGACGATGAAAACGCTATGACACGAATTGATATGAGCGAATATCAAGAATCGCATTCGGTAAGTAGATTGGTTGGTGCGCCTCCTGGATATGTAGGATATGATGAAGGCGGACAATTAACTGAAGCTGTACGACGCAAACCCTATTCAGTAGTATTATTAGACGAAATAGAAAAAGCGCATCCAGATACGTTCAATATTTTATTGCAAGTGCTGGATGAAGGTCGTTTGACAGATAATAAAGGAAGAATTGCTGATTTTAAAAATACGATTATCATTATGACTTCAAACATGGGAAGTCATATCATAGAAGAAAAATTCAAAGCGATACAAGACATATACTCAGCAACGGAAGCTGCCAAAGTAGAAGTTTTAGGACTTTTAAAGAAAACGGTTCGACCAGAATTTTTAAATCGTATTGATGATATGGTCATGTTTACGCCACTTTCGCAAGACAACATCAAAGAGATTGTACGTATACAATTGAAAAATGTAATCAAGATGCTAACAAAACAGCAAATTACACTTGATGCGACAGAAGAAGCAATTAATTATTTAGCCAAACAAGGATTTGATCCGCAATTTGGTGCGCGACCTGTAAAACGTGTCATTCAGCGTAAAGTATTAAATCAACTTTCTAAAGAAATACTTAGCGGAAAAGTTACGGTAGATAGTATTATTTTATTGGATGAATTTGACGACGAACTTGTATTCAGAAATCAGACAGATTTAATCACAAACTCATAAAAAAGTAATCAAGAGCAGCATACGCTGCTCTTGATGTTTACTAACAAAGACAGGAAATGTTTTCCTTATCTCCTGAACTACAAGATTCAATATATAAACGCAATGCTGAATGCTTTATTTTGCAGGGAAAAGTTAAAGTTTTCCGAATTGATTTATAAAATTTTATAAATCATTTTTTGTGAAATAAATATAAGCTTGTTTAAAAATAAAATATAATTCTCAAAATGAACCAACTCTATTTAGAAGAACAATTAAAAAAGATCATTGAAAGCGATTCTTGGATGATGCAGATTTTAAAAATAGTTAGTGACTTAAAACTAAATGATTGTTGGATTGGAGCTGGTTTTGTCAGAAATAAAATTTGGGATGTAAAACATGGGAAAACGCGCTCAAAGCTAAATGATATTGATGTCATTTATTATGACAAATCAAACATTACAAAAGAATTTGAGAAATCACTTGAAAATAAATTAATAAACATTGCTCCTCATTTGAATTGGTCTGTAAAGAATCAAGCTAGAATGCACCTTAGAAATGGACACAAACCATATGCAAATTGTTATGAAGCAATTACTTTTTGGCCAGAAACAGCTACTTCAATTGCTATTAAACAAAACATTAATAACCAAATTGAATATATTGCTCCTTATGGTTTGCATGATTTATTCAATCTTTTGATCGTTCCAACTCCTAAATTCGATCTTACTATTTTTAATGATAGAATTATAAAGAAAGCTTGGAAAGAGAAATGGAATAAACTAGAAATAAAGATTACTTCAAACTGAGCTTAATTCAGTTTCATATATAGTATACCATAATTCGTGCAAATTCTGAACTATCATTTTGATATTAATCAAGATTCCTATAGTTTTAGCAGCACTACATCAAAATATGTATTGACAATGAAAAAAAATAATTTTCCCATTCTAAAATCTGAGCGTGCCATCTTAAGGCAATTTGTCCCTTCTGATTTAGAAAATGTTTTCAAAGGACTTTCGCATCCAGATATTATAAAATATTATGGAATCAGTTTTGATAGTTTAGAAGCAACCAAAGAACAAATGGAATGGTTTGCCGATTTGGAAAAAAATGAAACTGGAATTTGGTGGGCAATTTGCTCTAAAACTGATGGTACATTTCTAGGTGCTGGTGGTTTAAACAACTTAAGTAAAGAAAGTAAAAAAGCTGAAATTGGCTTTTGGTTATTACCAGAAAATTGGGGAAAAGGCTTGATGACAGAGACTATGCCTTTGATATTTAATTATGCCTTTGATACTATTGGTTTGCACAGAATTGAAGGTTTTGTAGAAACCAAAAACACAAATTGTAAAAAGGCGCTCGCAAAACTCAAGTTCAATTTAGAAGGAACAATGAAAGATTGTGAAGTTAAAAATGGTGAATTTATTAGTTTAGATATTTATGCGAAGTTTGCAGAAAATTAAAAATGATATTCAGATTTAATTCTAAAATAACTCAATGGACTATTTTATTATCGGAGACATTCATGGCTGTTATTACACGCTAATTGAAATGCTTAAAAACTGGAATCATGAGAATGAGTATTTAATATTGGTTGGAGACCTAATTGATCGAGGAAACTTTAGCGCTGCGGTAGTCACAAAATGTCATGAATTAGCAAAGAAAAATAAAAACTGTATTATTTTAAAAGGTAATCATGAATTTGAATTTGTTGAATATTTTAAAAATGGTCATAACCAAAATTGGATAGAACAATGCGGACAAAAAACTATTGATGATTTTCAAAAGAATAAAATAGATCATGAACAAATTGCTAATTGGTTTCAAAGTTTGCCACTAAAGTTTGAAAATAATACGATTGTCGTCACACATGCTGGAATTTCAGAATCAAAAAATCCATTTGATGAAAATAATATGGATGGAGTCATCTGGAATCGAAAAGAATTGAAAAACATCAACAAAATTCAAATCCACGGACATACGCCAATACTAAAAAATGAACCTGTATTTAATAAACTCTCTAACTCATGGAATATAGATACTGGTGCGTTTTACGGTTTTGGATTAACAGGTATTAAAATTAATAATCACGGTAAAATTATAGGTAAAATAACTGTAGAGACGAACAAAAAAGATATTGCTTGAGAAAAACTCTCAACTTCACTTCTACTTCAGTCCTAAAACCTTATTAGATTTTTCTAGATATTCATTAAATATCTCCTTATTTAATTCTTGTTTCCAAAAAGGCACTAATTCTTTTAATATTTTCTTTCCGTGCTCAGAGTGTACTTCTTCTGGAAAAGCAATTTCTAAGACTTCCAACATAATATTCACTCCTGTAGATGCGCCAGGCGAAGCTCCTAATAAAGCCGTAATACTTCCGTCTTTACTATGCACAACTTCGGTTCCAAACTGTAGTTTCCCACCAGCAAACGCATCTTTCTTAATGATTTGCACACGCTGTCCAGCAACCATCAATTCCCAATCTTCGTTTTTAGCATCTTTAACAAACTTTCGCAAATCGTTCATACGATCATCATGCGACATCATCACTTGTTCTACCAAATATTTTGTTAAAGGTAAATTATGCCAAAATGCACCAAACATGGCTGGAAGATTGTCAAATTTGATCGATTTAAATAAATCCAATCGAGAACCTTCTTTCAAAAACTTCGGACTAAATCCTGCAAAAGGTCCAAATAACAATTCACGCTTTCCGTTAATATACCTAGTATCTAAATGCGGCGTTGACATTGGTGGATCGCCAACACCAGCTTTGCTATATACTTTTCCTAAATGCTGCTGAATGATTTCTTCGTTTTTACATACTAACCATTCTCCGCTTACTGGAAAACCACCATAGCCATCTTTTTCGTCGATTTCTACTTTTTGAAGTAACAATAAACTTCCGCCTCCAGCGCCAATAAATACATGTTTTGCATCTAAATGTAAAATATCTTTCGTCTTTGTATTCTTTACTTTTACAGACCATTCTACCTCATCATCTGGATCAATATCTAATACATTTTGATTACATTGTACTTTGGTATCGTATTTATTTTCAAGAATTTCAAACAATTTACGTGTCAAATTTCCATAATTAACACCTGTTCCACGTTCCATCTTTGTTGCTGCAAGTATTTCCTCTTCTCCTCTATCTTTTGCAATCAATGGAAACCATTCGAGCATTTTTTGAATATCTTCTGTAAACTCCATGTTTCCAAACATAAAGTGATCTTTCAACGCTTCAAATCGTTTCTTTAAATATGCGGCATTTTCTTCGCCAGTTACCCAACTGTAATGCGGCATTTTTTGAACAAATTCAGATGGATCTTCTATCAAGCCTTTTGTTGTTAAATATGACCAAAATTGCTTTGAAATTTCAAACTGTTTACAAATTTTTAAAGCTTTGCTAGTATCAATTGTGCCATCTTCTTTCTCTGGTGTATAATTAAGCTCACACAAAGCAGAATGTCCAGTTCCAGCATTATTCCATGCAGCAGAACTTTCTAAAGCAACCGCGTCTAAACGTTCTAGAATTAATATTTTTAAGTTAGGCTGTACTAATTTTGTCAATAATGCCAAAGAAGCACTCATAATTCCACCACCGACACAAATAAGATCATAGTCAGTATTTACATTTATCTTTTCAGAAGTCATCCTTTAATTTTTTTCTAAAGTAAAAAATCAAACTAAAAAAATAACATATTAGCATAAAAAAAGATAGAAGTACATGCAAACACATACTTCTATCTCCCTTTTAACTAACTCAAAATTTATAATTCGACTACTAACAATTAAAAAGGGAATTACCACAACCTCTTGGTGTACAACTCAAAGCGGCATCTGTTACGCAAGTTGCATTTGTCCCACAGTTAGCTGTCCCGCAATTATTGGCGGTACAAGCTCTTGTTCTACAGATGTCGTAAATAGTTGGCGGCGGACAGTTTCCTGTATTTCCTCCAGTAAGTTCTACATCTTTAAAAGCTGCGATTTGTTTTTTAGCTAAAGTTAATCTTTGTGTAATCTTCTTCTTTTTCATGGTAGATCGTTACGATTATTCATTAATATATAATTTTCTCTAATCTGAAGTTATAGTAATTCTATACTTTATCTTCTAAACACGTACACGTTTCAATAGGACAAGTACTTTGTTTGCCTAAAGAATTGTTGACTGTTTCTGGATCTGAATTATCAAATCCTCCTCTTAAATTCTTTGAAACAAGAGAAGCAATTTTTTTCTTTTTTAAATTCAACTTTACATGTAAATCCCTTTTTTTCATTTTATAGTTAGTTTAATTACACATAAATTTACTAATAATCAAATACTTACAAGTAATAAGAAACAATACTTCCACTACGTTTTTACTATAAAAACATTTTTATACCGATTGGTATATTTTTTTCACTATATTTGAATCATGATTACCAAAGCCGAAAAAACTGCCGCTTTTATTATAGAAACCGTAGCGCCTATTTTTAACAAAAATGGATACGCTGCCACAAGTATTTCAGATATTACCAAAGCTACAGGTTTGACTAAAGGTGCTATTTATGGTAATTTTAAAAATAAAGAAGAACTTGCCATTGCTTCCTTTAAATTCATGGTAAAAAGTTTGATGAAGGAAATTGTCAAACACATGGACAAAAGTGATTCTCCTATTGAAAAACTATTTCTGATTTCAGATTTTTATCGCAATTATTATTTATATACAAATAAAATGGGCGGTTGTCCTATTTTGAATGTTGGTGTAGACGCAAATAATCAAAATTCACTTTTATTAGAAAAAGTACGTACCATTATTGAAAGAATTCAGGATCAATTAGCCACTATTATTGAAGAAGGAATTGAAATAGGAGAAATTTCTACGGAAGTAAACGCAATGTATACAGCCAAACGTATCGATACCATGATACAAGGCGCAATTTTTATGGCATACACAATGAATGATGATTTTTACATTCAAGATACTATGGATCAAATAGATAAGATGATTCATAACGAAATAAAAGCATAAAACTATTTTTTTAATCAAAAATATACCGATTGGTATATTAAAAAAACAACTCACAATGAAACAATTACCAAAAGTACTAGAAACACAGACAAAAATTAGATTTCAAGATTGCGATCCATTAAATCATTTGAATAATAGTAAGTATTTAGATTATTTAATCAATGCTAGAGAAGATCAACTCATTGAACATTATGATTTAGATATTTTTGAAAATGCTAAGAAAACGGGAACTACTTGGGTTGTAGGTTCACATCAAATCGCCTATGTACGTCCAGCACATGTCATGGAAACGGTTACGATTGATTCACAGCTGATTCAATACGGAAAAAAACAATTATTGGTTGAAATTCGTATGTGGAATGCCAATAAAACTGAGTTAAAAGCTGTCATGTGGAGTTCTTTTGTTCACTTTAACGTCATTACAGGAAAAGCGCATGAACATCATGAAAAATTTATAGAATTGTTTGAAAATGTTGTATTGCCTGTGTCTGAAACTAACTTTGATGAACGCGTTAAAAGTTTGCGAATGGCAACAGTTTCTTGATATTTATCAGTTTTGGAAGGTGAGTTTTTAAGTATATTTACGCCAAACTAGATACATACTATGAATATCAATCGATATATAGATCATACCTTGCTAAAACCAACCGCCACAATTTCAGACATACAACAACTTTGTAATGAAGCTATTACACATGATTTTTTTTCAGTCTGTGTACATAGTTGCCATGTAAAAGTTGCTAAAGTAGTTTTGAAGTCCAGCACTTCTGTAAAAGTGTGCAGTGTTATTGGTTTTCCGCTTGGTGCAATGAGTACTGAGGCTAAAGTAGCGGAACTTATACAAGCAAAATTGGATGGTGCAGACGAATTTGATATGGTTATCAACATTAGCTGGTTAAAGTCTGGAAATGAAAATTTGATCGCTGAAGAAATTCGACAATTAAAAGTTGCTGCTGGAAATAATGTTTTGAAAGTCATCATTGAAACCTGTTATCTATCTGATGAAGAAAAAACAAAAGCGTCACAACTTGCCGTAGAAGCTGGTGCTGATTTTGTAAAAACATCTACAGGTTTTGGAACTGGCGGAGCAACTATAGAAGATATTACTATCATAAAAAATGCCGTAAACGGAAAAGCAAAATTAAAAGCTTCTGGTGGTATTCGTGATTTCGCAATAGCCAAAAAGTATATCGATGCTGGTGTTTCTCGTCTAGGGACTTCAAATGGAATTGCTATTATAAACGGAACTACTTCACAAAACGATTATTAAATTATGAGCATACACATCAAAGCAAAAAAAGGAGAAATTGCACCAACGGTATTACTTCCAGGAGATCCGATGCGTGCCAAATGGATTGCTGAAACCTTTTTTGAAAATCCAGTGTTGTACAATGATATTCGCGGAATGTACGGCTACACAGGAACCTTTAATGGAAAACCTGTTTCTGTACAAGGAACCGGAATGGGCGCACCATCTATTGGAATTTACGCACATGAACTCATCAATGAATATGATGTTCAAAAACTCATTCGTGTAGGAAGTGCTGGCTCATATCAAAAAGAAGTAAAAATTCGTGATATTGTAATTGCTATGGCTGCTTCATCCAATAGTAGTTTTAATAATTTACCCTTTCATGGAGAAAATTTTGCGCCTACTGCTAATGCGGAATTATTCTTAGCTGCAATACAAGCTGCCAAAGAAAAAAACATTCCTGTAAAAGCTGGAAATATCTTAACAAGCGATGTTTTTTATCAAGAAAATATCGATTATTACAAGAAATGGGCAAAATACGGTGTATTGTGTGTAGAAATGGAAACAGCAGCATTGTATACACTTGCTGCACGATTTAATGTAAAAGCACTATCTTTATTGACAATTTCAGATAGTTTAGTTACACATGAAACGACAACTTCTGAGGAAAGAGCGGAAACGTTCAAAGAAATGATCGAAATCGCATTAACCATCATCTAAACATAAAACAGAATTACCTGATGAAAAAAAACATTTTACTTGTACTAAGTTTATTCTTAGTGATGAATTGCTTTGCGCAAGAAGCCAAACAAAAAGAAACTAAAACAGAAACATCTACGTATTACTTGATTCGTCATGCAGAAAAAGATCGTTCTGACAAAAGCAATAAAAACCCTGATTTAACAAAACAAGGAAATAATAGAGCTGCATATTGGGCTGAAGTATTTAAAAATGTAAAATTTGATGCTGTATATTCAACGGAATACAATCGAACTCAGCAAACTGCTAAACCAACTGCAGAAGCAAACGAATTAGAAATAACTTCGTATCATCCTTTTAAAATTGATATGGAAAGTTTTTTAAAGCGTACTAAAGGAAAAACGGTATTAGTTGTTGGGCATAGCAATACAACACCTGCTTTTACAAATAGACTTCTTAATAAGGAAATGTTTGAATCTATAGATGATGACAATAACGGAAATCTATATATTGTTACCATTACCGGAGATGTAAAAACGGTACAACTACTTACTATTAATTAGATACAACCAAAATATATTTCAAAAAAATGCCGCTTACAAAGCGGCATTTTTATTATTGTCTAGTACAAAGAACAAGGGAAACTGTATAAATTGCACAACATACCGCACTACTAGCAATAGAAATCGCTGAATTTCCTCCTACAATTTTATCCGTTTCATCGAAATTTGAAATCGTTTTTTTATTCAGTTTTAAATTGTTTAAACTTCTCTTTTTCATAATAAATTATTTTAAAAAGTTAATAATAGTTCAAACCTAAGTATAAAGAAAAGAGTTCCACAACAAAGCTCATCGTGATTTATAAATAGCGATCAGCTTTTATACAAATCATAAAAAAACGCCACTCAATGAGCGACGTTTTTGTTTCTGCTAAGTTTTCTTGATATATTACTTTTGTGGACAACCACAAGACCAATCTGGACAAGTCATTGTCTCATCTGGAGTTCCGGTACAACCATCTGCAGAATCATCTGGACAAACAAGCATAGAAGTCACTATAGGACATATCCAATAAGTAACAGCTACACAAGGCGCACCTGTTTTCCCTTTAATTTTTTGTGGTTCCTCTAAAATTGAAATTGTTTTTTTATTGAGTTTTAAATTCTTTAAGCTTTTCTTTTTCATTACAATACGTTTTAAAAAGTTAATAATAATTCAAACTTAAACATAAAGTAAAGAGTTCCACAACAAAGCCCATCGTGATTTATAAATAGCGATCAACTTCTATACAAATCATAAAAAACGCCGCTCAAAGAGCGACGTTTTCAGTTCCCATAACATATGAACTACTAAAACTTCATTCCGATACCAAATCCGACAACTAACGGATTTATATCAACATCTGCTCCAACTGTGGCTCCTAAAGCCGTTGTTGCATTTACTGTAGCATCAGTTTGAAGTAATATTTTTTTAACATCAACATTTAAAAACCAAGTATCATTTAAAGCATAATCAAATCCTGCTTGAAAAGCAAAGCCAAAACTATTGTCATAATCTACCTTATCAGCAATTGGACCTTCATCTGCACTATAAAAAATAGTATAGTTAACTCCTGCTCCAACATACGGTTTAAAATCTCCTACTGGATAATGATATTGAAACGTTAATGTTGGTGGTAATAACCAAACATCACCTAAATCAATATTTCCTGCTGCTGTATTAATTGCTTCTACATCATGATTGGTCGTTGCTAAAATTAATTCTGCTGCCCAATTTTCTGTAAAGAAATATGTAAAATCTACTTCTGGCACATATGCCGTTGAAATTGATACATCTCCACCAATAGCATCAATAGAAGCACTCTCACTCGGAATTACGGAAATGAAACGCGCACGCACTTGCCATTTTTTATCGTTATCTTGTTGTTTTACATCTTCTTGTGCTGTTAGTTGAAATATTCCTAACATTAAAAAAACACCCAATACTGCTTTTTTCATAAGTCTATTATTTAATAATTATAGCACAAATGTATGGCTGACTTTTCCATAGAAAAATGACAAAAGTCATAGTTTATTGAAACATATTTTTTTGAATTATATGAGCGAACGTATCTATATACTTGCGATTCCGATAAATGTTAGTACCTTTGGCAATTCATGCAGAAAAATATCAACATACAAAACAAAAAAGCACGCTTTCAATACGAAATTATTGATAAGTATACAGCAGGAATTGTACTCACAGGAACAGAAATTAAATCTATTCGTATGAGCAAAGCTTCTATTGCCGAAAGTTTTTGTGAATTCAATGAGCGAGGCGAACTGTTTGTTGTAAATATGTATATTGAAGAGTATGCTTTTGGAACACATTACAACCACCAACCTAGAAGCACACGAAAGTTATTGTTGAATAAAAAAGAGTTGCGTAGTTTGAACAAACAAGTTAAAAACTCTGGATTAACTATTGTTCCTTTGCGATTGTTTTTGAACGAAAAAGGGTTGGCAAAATTATCGATTGCTTTGGCAAAAGGTAAAAAACTACACGACAAACGTGAAACGATTAAAGATCGTGACAACAAGCGTAACTTAGATCGTATCAAGAAAAATTTCCGTTAGTTTTTGTTCTCCAACATTGGAACAAAACGAAACTCTCCAAATTCTTTTTTAGTAAATTCTTTTTCAGAAGTTCTAACGAATAATGTCATGATTTGTGACTTATTATTCTCTCCAACTGGAATTACGAGCTTTCCTCCTATTTTTAACTGTGCTAACAATGGTTTTGGTACAAAAGGCGCGCCAGCTGTTACAACAATTCCATCAAATGGTGCCTCTTCAGGTAAACCTTTATAACCATCACCAAAAATAAGTCGTTTTGCTCTGTATCCTAACTTTGGCAGAAACAAACTTGTACGCTTAAACAACTCTTTTTGACGCTCAATACTGTACACTTTTGCGCCTAATTCGAGTAACATTGCTGTTTGATAACCACTTCCAGTACCAATTTCTAAAATTTTAGCACCTTTTTCTATTTTTAAAAGTTGTGTTTGAAAAGCTACCGTGTAAGGTTGAGAAATCGTTTGATCGGCTCCAATTGGAAATGCTTTATCTTGATACGCATGTGCTTCAAAACTTGAGTCCATAAACAAATGACGAGGAATATTTCGAATTCCTTCCAAAACTCTATTATCTGTAATTCCTTTGTTAGCAACAACTTGCGCTAACTGATTTCGCATTCCTCTATGTTTAAACGTATCTTTCATCTTGCGCAAAAATAATAGTATTTTTTATCTATCAACACAAATAAATCATTAAAAATACAACTCATTGATTGCGAATGTATTTGTAGATAAATAATGATTATCATAAAAATAGTTATAAAAAATACGAGTTTCTATGATAATTGTTTGTGATTACTCCAAGGGTTTTGGAAAAATAAATTATTTTTGTTGAAAACACTTTTTTTATGCTTAAAGCTGGAGTTTTAGGTGCTGGACACTTAGGAAAAATTCATCTTCGATTATTACAACAATCTTCCAAATACGAACTTATTGGTTTTTATGACGCTAATCCTGAATATGCTCAGAAAATAGCAGATGAATTCGGATACACTTATTTCGATTCTATTGAAACCTTAATTGATGCTGTTGATGTCGTTGATATTGTAACTCCAACACTTTCACATCACGAATGCGCTAAAAGAGTCATCACAAAAGGAAAACATGTTTTTATTGAAAAACCGATTACAAATACGGTTGATGAAGCTGAGGAATTAATCGCTTTAGCTAAAGAACATAATGTAAAAGGACAAGTTGGACATGTAGAACGTTTCAACCCTGCATTTACGGCGGTAAAAGATAAAATCAATACGCCAATGTTTATTGAAACACATCGCTTGGCTGAGTTTAATCCGCGCGGAACCGATGTTCCTGTTGTGTTAGATTTAATGATTCATGATATTGATGCTATTTTAAGTGTGGTAAAATCTCCAGTAAAACAAATTAACGCAAGTGGAGTTTCTGTCATTAGTAATTCTCCTGACATTGCCAATGCGCGTTTAGAATTTGAAAATGGTTGTGTAGCCAATCTGACGTCAAGTCGTATTTCAATGAAAAACATGCGTAAAAGTCGTTTCTTTCAACGTGATGCTTACATTGCTGTAGATTTCTTAGAGAAGAAAGTTGAAGTTGTAAAAATGAAAGATGCTCCAAAAGAAGCAGATGAATTTGCATTGATTCTACAAAATGCAGAAGGCGTAAAAAAACAGATCTACTTTGAAAACCCTGATATTGACGAAAACAACGCCATTTTAGACGAATTGGAAACGTTTGCAGATGCTATCAACAATGATACAACTCCTATCGTTTCTCTTGAACAAGGAACTGAAGCATTGCGTGTTGCGATCAAAATCATAGAAAAATTCAATAAATAACAAGCAATGACTAACATACAAAAAGTAAGTCTATTTCTCTGTCTATTTACGATAACGTTTTCGCTTGCACAAGAAGATAAAATTGTGCCTGCAAAAAAAGTTGAACTTACCGATATGGTAAAAGACGTACAGATTATTCGTAAAAAAAATGACAATTTTAAAATGGTTTGGTGGATTCCAAACGAATATTGGAAAGTCTCCATACAGGACACGAGTATGGAAGGATTTACAGATCAGCTTTTAGAAGTTTTTCGGGGATATACAATTGTATGTGTGATTAATACTGAAATTTCACCTTTTGGTACCTTAAAAAGATTACCCGTAAAAATTAAAGTAAAAGATAAAAACGGAGTCGTTTACAGTCCTCTTGAAGAGGAAGATATTCCTGAAGAATACAATTCGATGTTAAATTCTATGAAACCAGGAATGGCACAAATGCTAGGTCAATTTGGGAAACAAATGGAATTCTTTGTATTTCCTGAAAGGGCAAAAAATGGCTCTTTGATTGCTTCTCCATTAAGTAAAGGAGAATTTACAGTACTTTTCAACAAAGATGAAGAATTCAAATTCAAACTTCCTTTAAGTTCAATGGTTGAAAAGAAAATATGTCCAACGGATAATGAATTACTCAATGGAAACTGGGAATTTTGTCCTTGGCATGGAAAAAAACTAAAAATACAGACTAAATAAATTATATATTATGAAAAATGTAGCTGTTATCGGAGCAGGAACTATGGGAAATGGAATTGCCCATACATTTGCTCAATTTGGCTTTAAAGTTCAATTAATAGATATTTCTCAAGCTTCTTTAGATAAAGGATTAGCAACCATTACAAAAAACTTAGATCGTATGGTAGCTAAGGAACGAATTTCTGAAGAGGACAAACAAAATACATTAAACAACATTACAACATTTACAAGTATTAAAGATGGTGTTGAATATGCAAGCTTAGTTGTAGAAGCTGCCACTGAAAATGTTGATTTAAAACTTAAAATATTCAAAGATTTAGACGAGTTATGCCCAGAAGATACCATTTTGGCAACCAATACTTCTTCTATTTCTATCACACAAATTGCAGCGGTAACTTCGCGTCCAGAAATGGTAATCGGAATGCACTTTATGAATCCTGTGCCAATTATGAAGTTGGTAGAAATTATTCGTGGGTATAATACTTCTGATGAAGTTACAAACCAAATCATGGAACTTTCTAAGCAATTAAATAAAGTACCAACAGAAGTAAATGATTATCCAGGATTTGTTGCCAATAGAATTTTAATGCCAATGATCAATGAATCTATTGAAACATTGTACAATGGTGTTGCTGGTGTTCAAGAAATTGATACGGTGATGAAACTTGGAATGGCACATCCTATGGGACCATTACAATTGGCCGATTTCATTGGATTAGATGTTTGTTTATCTATCTTAAATGTAATGTATGAAGGATTTAAGAATCCTAAATACGCACCTTGTCCATTATTAGTAAATATGGTAATGGCTGGAAAATTAGGTGTAAAATCTGGTGAAGGATTCTATGACTATTCAGAAAGTAGAAAAGCAGAGAAAGTAGCCAAAATGTTTAGCTAATGATCGATACTAAAACGTATCATTTGACTAAGAAAACATATCGAAATATTTTCTTCTCTAAATTGAAGAGAAATATTTTGCAGCTTATTCCATTTCTATTGTTTTTAACTTTATTGATTGGTTGGCAAGCGACACGTTTTATTGCATTATATAGTGTTTGTGCTTTAATTTTAATTGGTTTTTGTATTTTACTATGGTTTTATTTTAAAAATTTAAAACCTTTTTTTACAGAAACACAATTAAAATTTAATGAACAAGAGTTTCAGCTTACTAAAAATGATGGCACATCAACTTGGTTGTTTTCAAGCATTAGAAATGTAGTAGTTCATGAGGAATATTGGCTTATTTATCTTACCATAAATAGTTATTTATACGTTCCAAAGAATATATTTTATACAGAAGAAGATTTCAATAAATTTAAAGCGCTCTTAAACGTTTGAAACAATTTTTATACATACTCTGCCTGTGTTTACTTAGTTGTCAACAAACAACAAAACAAAAGAGTGTGTCACAAAATATTAAGAAAAAAGCGGATTCATCTCAGGATGCATTCGCTTTTTTTGATACTATTTTCACTAAAAAGCCAACTTATGTTGCCAAAGGTTTCGATTTCCCAGTAGGAAAGCCAGATGCAAAAGGATATTACAATGCACAAAAATTTACGGTCAACGATCATTTAGGTGATGATTGGAATGGAACTGGCGGCGGAAATACTGATTTAGGCGATCCTATTTATGCGATTGGCAATGGGTATGTAAAATTTGCTAACAATATTGGCGGTGGTTGGGGAAATGTGATTCGAATTGTTCATAAATACAAAGGCAAGTATTATGAATCCTTGTATGCGCATTGTGAAAAAATCTCCGTAAAAAAAGGTAGCTTTGTAAACAAAGGCATGCAAATCGGGACTATTGGCAATGCAGATGGCGCATATTATGCACATTTACATTTAGAAATCCGTGATGATATTTTTATGGAACTTGGTGCCGGATATGATGATGATACCAAAGGATTTTTAAATCCAACGACATTTATTAAATCTAATAGAAACTAAAAGTGGCAAAAATAAAACCCTTCAAAGCAGTTCGACCAACGCGTGATAAAGTAAGCTTAGTTGCAGCACGTTCGTATCAAAGTTATACGCAAGATGAACGCGAAGCGCGCTTAGATTATAATCCGTTTTCGTTTTTACATATTGTAAATCCAGGATATAAATATCACAAAGAAATTTCAGGAAAAGAACGTTATGGCTTAGTTCGTAATCGTTATTTGGAATTTAAGGAGGATGGCATTTTTGTTCAAGATGAAACTCCATGTTTTTACATATACAGAATTGTAAATCGTGAACAAAGAGTTTTTACAGGAATTGTTGCTGCTGCCAGTACCGAAGATTATAAAAATAATGTAATAAAGCGTCATGAAGATACAATAGAATACAGAGAATATATTTTTAAAGAATATTTAAAAACTGTTGGTTTTAATGCAGAACCTGTTCTTCTCACCTATCCAGATTCAACTGTTATTGAAGCTATTTTACAATCATATACAAAAACACGTTCAGAATTTGAATTTACAACTACATACAGAGATACACATTATTTGTGGTTGGTAAATAATGAAGCTGATATTAAAGCGATTCAACAGGAATTTGATCGTATGAATGCTATTTATATTGCTGACGGACATCATCGTTCTGCTTCTTCTTTTTTACTTGGTGAAGATTCAAAAGGTAATACTGAAAATGAATCGTATCATTCGTTCATGAGTTATTTGATTCCAGAATCTGAATTGCGTATTTCTGAATTTAATCGCTTGATAAAAGATTTAAACGGATTATCTAAAGAGCAATTTTTACTTAAACTCGATCAAGTATATCGTATTGAAAATAGAGGCTGCGAATTGTATAAACCTTCAAAAAAACATCATTTTAGCATGTATTTAGATGGTGAATTTTATTCTTTATACTTACGTAAGACTCATTATAAATTTACCGATTCGCTTAGCAAATTAGACACACATATTTTATACATAACAATTCTGAATCCTATTTTAGGCATTACTGATTTGCGAAACGACGATCGAATTGATTACGGATATGATAAGCACAACGTTATTGAAATGAAGAACCGAATTGATTCTGGCGAATTTTCAGTTGGTTTTGGACTTGTTCCTGTAAATGTAGATGAAATGAAGCGCATTGCTGATGAAGGTTTAACTATGCCGCCAAAAAGTACGTATATAGAACCAAAATTACGTAGTGGTGTGACTATTTATGAGTTTTAATGAGTTGATGAGTGAAGCTATATTTTAACTTAAAATGAAAAATATAATTACAAAAAATGTCTATTAGAGAACAATTACTACATATAAAAACTTCCTTACCCAAACACGTAACTTTAGTTGCGGTTTCTAAAACCAAACCAGTTTCTGACTTACAAGAAGCATATGATGCTGGACAACGTGTGTTTGGTGAAAATAAAATTCAGGAAATGGTTGAAAAATGGGAAGTATTACCCAAAGACATTTCTTGGCATATGATCGGTCATGTGCAACGCAATAAGGTAAAATACATGGCTGAGTTTGTCGATTTGATTCATGGTGTGGATAATTTTAAACTCCTGAAAGAAATTAATAAGCAAGCAAAAAAACACAATCGTACAATTAAGTGTTTACTTCAAATAAAAATTGCAGAAGAAGATTCTAAATTTGGAATGTCGTCAGAAGAAGCTACTACACTACTCGCTTCCGAAGAATATAAGCAACTAGAAAATGTTTCTATTGTTGGATTAATGGGCATGGCAACATTTACAGATAACTCTTTGCAAGTACAACAAGAATTTAAAAATTTAAAAGCCGTATTTAATCATTTACAACCTACATATAATGAGTTAACAACGATTTCTATGGGAATGAGTGGCGATTATAAATTAGCGATTCAAGAAGGAAGTACCATGGTGCGAATTGGAAGTAGTATTTTTGGCGCGCGAAATTATACGTCAGTAATCTCTACTAATCCTTAGGATATTTTTATATTTATACCAGAATTCTTAAAACAATGCATATCATTTGTACGCAATAGTAGACATAGAAACCACCGGTGGAAAATATAATGAAGAAGGTGTTACTGAAATTGCAATCTATAAATTTGACGGTCACGAAATTGTAGACCAGTTTATTAGTTTGGTAAATCCTGAACGCGAAATTCAACCTTTTGTAGTGAACTTGACGGGAATTAATTCAAAAATGCTTCGTGATGCTCCAAAATTCTACGAAGTTGCCAAACGTATTGTAGAAATTACTGAAGGCTGTATTATTGTAGCGCATAATGCTAGTTTTGACTATCGTATTTTACAGTTAGAATTTAAACGATTAGGCTTTAAATACAAACGTAAAAGTTTGTGTACTGTTGAACTTTCCCAAAAACTAATTCCAGAAATGGAATCATACAAACTAGGAAAATTAGTTCGTGCTTTAGGAATTCCGATGAGTGACAGACATAGAGCTTCAGGAGATGCACTCGCTACTGTAAAACTCTTTCAACTATTGCTTGATAAAGATTCGGAAAAAACTATCATTCAACAAGCCGTAAAAACCGAAATCAAGAAAAAAGTAGCTACACGTTTACTCGATATTCTTGAAAATTTACCTTCAGCAACTGGCGTATATTATATGCACAATGCTAAAGGCGAGATTATTTATATCGGAAAAAGTAAAAACATTAAAAAACGTGTCAATCAACACTTTACGGGCACGAACAATAAATCTAAAAAAATTCAGAAACAAGTTGCCGCAGTAACTTTTGAACGAACTGGAAGCGAATTGGTCGCGCTTTTAAAAGAAAGTCAAGAGATTAAACTCAAAAAGCCAATTTACAATCGTGCGCAGCGAAAAACTATTTTTCAGTATGCCTTGTATTCATACACAGACGAAAACGGCTATATAGGTTTGCGTATTGAAAAAGCTGACGGTCGCAAAAAAAGCATTACGACATTTACCAACATGTCGCAAGCGAAACATGTAATGTTTAAGCTTACTGAAGATTTTTCATTGTGTCAAAAAGTAAATGAATTGTACAGTTCTAAAACACATTGTTTTCAATATACCATCAAAGAATGTACTGGAGCTTGTATTAAAGAAGAAGATGTTACTACATATAATGAACGTGTTCAAAAAGCTATTGACAAGTATAGTTATACCAACAAAAATATGCTAATTATTGATCGTGGACGTCATCATGATGAACGTTGTGCTATTTTAATAGAAAATGGTGAATACAAAGGATATGGTTTTTATAGTTTAAATTATCAAATCACCAATAAAGAAGTACTAAAAACGATCATTACACCAATGCAAAATAATAGAGATGTACAACACATTATTCAAAGTTTTCTTCGTCGAAAAAATAGATTCAAAATCATTACATTGTAACATTATCCGTATTATATTATACTAATCATTAGTTACCAAAAAGAGTATACAAACATTCCATCTAATCATATTAATTTTTATAAAAACAATAGATGAAACCGATTTACCTGCTAGTTACCATGCTGTTTACCCTATGGTCTTACAGCCAAAGTCCTACGAGTGAAAAGTTTAACAAAATCACTCAAGATGAATTAAATATGACCGTTTATGCGAAAGATACAACTGCACACGCCGTTGTGTTGGAAGAATATGGCGAAAATTATTTTGAAGTTGTTCACGATAGAATTCACCTAATAAAGCATTACTACGTAAAAATTAAAATCTTAGACAAACAAGGAATTGATAAAGCTAATATTGTAATTCCTGTTTATAAAAATAAAAAATCTATTGAGCAGATTAAAGATGTCAAAGCCATTACACACAATTCTGATAAAATTGATCACTTAACACAAGATCAAATATTTTCTATAGATGTGACACCTTTTTACAGTGAAAAACGCTTTACATTTCCAAATGTAAAAGTAGGAAGTGTTTTGGAATATCAGTATACGCTGGTTTCGCCGTTTATTTACAATTTTGAAGGTTGGGATTTTCAATCAGACATTCCAAAAGTGTATAGTGAATTCAATGCCAAAATTCCTGCAAACTATCGTTATAACAGAACCTTGAAAGGTTTTCAAAAGTTAGACGTGAATGAAGCTTCTGTTACAAAAAGATGTTTCAGAATTCCAGGAATGGTAGGAAGAGCAGATTGTGAAGTCTTGAAATATGCCATGAAAGATATTCCTGCTTTTAAGGAAGAATCTTATATGCTTTCAAGAAATAATTATTTATCAAAAATTGCTTTCGAATTGTCTGAATTTGTGCGTTTTAATGGCGGAAAAGATGTGTATACCAAAACGTGGAAAGCTGTTGATAAAGATATGCGTAAAGATAAAGATATTGGTGCGCAAGTTCGTAAAAACAAGTTCTTTAAAAATCAATTGTCAGAAGATATTTTGAATGAACCTTCGGAATATAAGAAAGCACAAAAAATCTATACTTTCATCCAAAATCATTATACGTGGAATGAAAAATATGGGCTTTTTGGCGATGCCAATGTACGTCGTGCTTTTCAGGAAAAAACTGGAAATGTAGCTGAAATCAATCTGTCGTTAATTAATAGTTTGCTTGCCGCAGATATTAAAACTGAAACTTTGATGCTGTCGACACGCGCTAAAGGTTTGCCAACGCAATTGCATCCGGTGATGTCTGATTTTAATTATTTGATCGCCAAAGTAACTATTGGAGATGAAGTATTTTTGCTTGATGCTACTGAAAAGTTACTTTCGTTTGGGTTGCTACCAATTCGTGCGCTAAACTACAACGGACGCGCAATGGATTTTAAAAATCCAAGTTATTGGTATACCATAAATCCGTTTTTAGAAAACCGTCAAAATACAACCGTTCGAGTTACCGTTTCTGAAGACGGAAGTGCCAAAGGACAGTTATCACAGGTAAACACTGGATATTTAGCATATCAAAAACGAGAACAATTAGCATCAAAAAGTACTGAAGAATATTTAAATGATTTTGAAGAACGTCTCACATTTTTGGAAGTAGATGAATACAATATTGAAGATCGCAACAAGCCTTCAAAGCCTTTAAAAGAACAATTTAGTTTAGAATTTGATGAAGATAATTTCTCTAGTTCAGAAGTATTCTTAGATCCGTTTTTTTTGAAAGTTTTTGCTAAAAATCCTTTTAAACTAAACGAGCGACAATATCCTGTAGATTTTGCTTTTCCACGCGTATACACTACACGTTTTTTGATGTCATTACCTGCAGGCTACGAATTTTCAAATGTTCCAGAAAATCAACAATTTTCTATTGCTGGCGAAAAAGCTATTTGTGCTGTAAAAACAGTGCAACAAAACGGACAGTTGAACATGTCTTTTAAATTAATTTTGAATAATTTCTACTTTGAACCAGAAGAATATCAAGAATTAAAAGCATTTTTCAGTAAATTGTCTATCCTTCAGAAAAATACACGATTAGCCATTAAAAAGAAAAATTCCTAAATTAATAGTAAATTAGCAGCATGACGAAAGATTGGAAATCTAAACTTCATGAAGTAATATACGAAGCTGATACCCCGGCAGGAAAACTGTTTGATGTGGTTTTGTTAGTGCTTATTTTGGCTAGTATTGTTTTGGTGATGCTGGAAAGTGTTGAAGAATTTGCACTTGCGCATGGAGAATTCTTGAATATTGCTGAATGGGTAATTACAATTTTATTTACGCTTGAATACTTTGCTAGAATCATTTCTATTCGAAAACCTTCTCAGTATATTTTTAGTTTTTACGGAATTATCGATTTTCTATCTACCATTCCAAAATACTTATCCTTGTTTATTATTGGTTCGCAATCGTTAGTAGCACTCAGAGCGTTGCGTTTAATGCGTGTTTTCAGAATTTTAAAACTTGCACGTTTTATTGGAGAATCAAACAATATTATGCGTGCTTTGAAAGCTAGTAGAGTTAAAATAGGCGTATTTATTATGTTTATTTTGATTTTGTGTACCATTTTAGGTTCCGTAATGTATTTAATTGAAAGTGAAGAAGGCAGTGGTTTTACTAGCATTCCTAGAAGTATTTATTGGGCCATTGTGACACTGACAACTGTCGGTTATGGAGATATTGCTCCACACACAGCTTTAGGGCAATTTATAGCCTCTATTATTATGATTATGGGTTATGGAATTATTGCAGTTCCTACTGGAATTGTTACTGCTGAATTAGCTACAATGGATAAAGATGATGTGCATTTAAACACACAATCTTGTCCAAATTGCTCTGCTGAAGGACACAGAGACGATGCTGAATTTTGCTTTGTTTGTGGCGAAAGTTTACATCAAAAAGAAACTGAATAATATACTTTTTCATGTCTAAATACCTTATTTCTATTGTTGGTGCAACCGCTATCGGAAAAACTGCTTTGAGCATTAAACTTGCTAATCATTTTAAGACAGAAATTATTTCTTGTGATTCACGCCAATTTTTTAAAGAAATGCGTATTGGTACTGCAGTTCCTTCAAATGAAGAATTAAGTGCTGCTACACATCATTTTATTCAACATATAAGCATTTTTGACAGTTATAATGTAGGACAGTTTGAAAAAGATGCAGTAGCTAAACTTAACGAGCTATTTCAAAAGTATGATGTTGTTGTTATGGTTGGTGGAAGCGGTTTGTATGTAGATGCCGTGATAAAAGGTTTAGATGAATTTCCAAAGGTTGATCCGCAAATTAGAGAAGATTTAAATCAACTATTAGAAGAAAAAGGCATAACAGCACTACAAGAAAAATTGAAAGAACTCGATCCTGTCTATTATAAAAAAGTAGCTTTAGACAATCCGCATCGTTTGATACGCGCATTGGAAATTTGTATTGGAAGCGGACAACCATATTCTAGTTTTTTGAAAGACAAGACTGCTGATAGAAATTTTAAAACTATTAAAGTAGGCTTGACAGCAGATAGACCAATTATGTACGATCGCATCAATCGTCGTGTAGATATTATGATGGACGAAGGTTTGCTAGAAGAAGCAAAAACATTGTATCCACACAAAAGCTTAAATGCCTTACAAACTGTTGGTTATCGTGAACTTTTTACTTATATGGATGGAGATTTTACTTTGGATTTCGCCATAAGTGAGATCAAAAAGAACACGCGACGTTTTGCCAAACGACAAGGAACTTGGTTCCGAAAAGATGAAGCAACTTTGTGGTTTGATTATGAAACTGATCCTGTAACGATTATTGAACAAATTGAAAAGGTGATGTAAATTTTTCTCGATACAATTTTATAACGAAAATCACTCGAACTTACAATTTGAATCTGGTACGTTATTGCGAAAATTTCATAGAGATTTGTAGCAATCTGTTGAATCAATTATTCTTCACAAATAATTTTAACTGATAACCTCGCTAAACTTCTTACTATTGATACATCTTAGTTATCCCAAAGCTTATCTCCCAATATTTTTGGCAATACTATTTTTTTATACGTTCTGCTTATAGGTATTCGAAAGTTTTCTATCTGAATTTCCGTAGTTGAAGCCGCTTCTATTTTTGAGCGTGCTACAATGTAAGATTTGTGAACACGTAGAAAATCGTCCGTATTCAATTTTTCTGCCACATTTTTTAAAAATAACAACGTTACATATCGTTTTTCTTTTGTTTGAATGATGACATAGTTTTGCATAGCTTCTATGAACAAAATTGCATCTAAAAATATTTTCTCATAACGTCCATCACATTTTATAAAAAAGAAATTCTCTTCTTCTTCTGGTAATGAAATAGGAACTACACCTTTTTGCAAATAAAAGGACTTTTTCGCTTTGTTAACCGCTGCAAAAAAACGATTAAATACTATAGGTTTTAATAAATAATCCAATACATCAAGCTCAAAACCTTCAATAGCATAGTCAGAATAAGCCGTAGTGATTATTGTCATTGGAGGATTTTCAATAACTTTTAAAAATTCCAATCCGTTCATAACTGGCATTTGAATGTCTAAAAACAATAAATCTGCCTGTGTTTTTTGTAAAAGTGAACTTATTTCTAATGCAGATTTGCATGTTCCAACACAGGTTAGAAAATCTATTTGCTGAATGTAGTTTTCTATACATTCGCGTGCTAGTGGTTCATCATCAACGACAATACATTTAATCATATGGCAACTTTATTTGTTGTTATATGTACTTGTGCTGCTAAGTCAATTTCTAGTAGTACTTTAAATGAATTCTCTTCTTTTAAAATTTGTAATTCATATTTATCTGGATACAACAAATCCAATCGTCTTTTTACATTTTTCAGTCCCAAACCTTTATAAATAGTATCATTTAGTAATGTGTTTTGTACTGATTTGTCTATACTATTTGAAATAGTAAATTGTAATATGCCTGTCTCTATATTTGTTTCTATATGTATCCATTTATGCTTTTCAGCATCTTCAGATGCATGTTTAAAAGCATTTTCAACAAAAGGAACCAATATAAATGGTGCAATTAGCAATCCATTGGTGGTCTCTGGATACGTTTCTGTAAGTTGAAAGTCATTATTTTGACGCAAACTTTCTAATTCAATAAAACTTTTCACATATTCCAATTCATTCTTTAAAGGAATTGTCTCTGCATTACATTCGTACAATTGATAACGTAACAGATTGGAGAACTTTACCAAAGATTCAGAAGCCATCTCTGTATTTTTATGGATCAATACAAAAATGGAGTTGATTGTATTGAATAAAAAATGTGGATTGAACTGCGACCGTAAAAATTTAAGTTCTGTCTCTAATTTTTCTTTTTCTAGTTCTTGTTGTCGCTTCTGCGCTGCTAACCAATTCTTAGACAATTTAATACTCATTCCCAACGTCAACGAAGCAACTGTTGAAGGAAGTGCATTGTATTTGAATATTGTAACTGGTGAACGTGGCGATAAGTTAAACAAATCATAGACAGAAGCATCAATTATATAAGCAGCAAAAAAGTAATTACACGTAATTAAAAAAGTAGTGAGTAAAATAATACCTAAAAGATTAGAGAAAAAAGCTATATAACGTCGTTTTTCTAAGAACTTGGGAATTAAATAATATACACAAAAGTAAACAGCAAATGCTTGATACAGTACATACCCTAAAAACTTAATGAAGTTGTGCAGTTCCGTTATTTTTTCAAAAATGGCAAATATATCACCAAAATATACCAACCACCAAAAGAAATGATACACTGTCCAAAAAAGGATATGATGCCCTTTATAACGAGCTATTTGCTTATATATATTTTTTAGTTGCGTCATAATTAGCTTCTAATTTACGTTAAAATTGTTTTACTTGGTTAGAACTTGATAAGTGGTCGCATAAACTTGACAAATGACATAAAAACATATACATCTACTATTCATTGCAGGTTATCAATAAAAACTGGTGACTTATCAATCTGATTTTCATCTCTTTATTTAGTCTTTCATATTTGTTTCAAAACCACAACATATGAAAAACTTGTCTTTCTTTTTACTACTAATGATTCCATTTACTGTATATACACAAATTAATGGTACGGTTAAGGATGTACATAATGCGGCAATCCCTTTTGCAAATGTAATGTTGTATGATAGTGATGAAAATAATCTTTTGAAAGGAGCGATTACAGATGATAAAGGCAATTTTTCTATAGATGTCACAAATAATGGAAGTTATATTTTAAAAGTCCAATTACTTGGATATAAAGATTGGAAATCTGAGCTATTTATATACAATTCAAGTCAAGGAAAAACTTTTGCTAACATTGTACTAAAAGAATCTCAAAGCGAATTAGATGAAGTATTATTAGTTTCCAAGAAAAGACTTATAAAGAATACTAAAGAAGGAAACATTATCAATGTACAAGAAAGTATTTTGACGCAAGGAAGCAATGCTTTGCAGCTTTTAGAACGTTCTCCAGGAGTTATTTTAGACCAACGAAATAATAGCTTTTCATTGAACGGAAAAAGTGGAACAACTATTATGATTAATGGAAAAGTATTGCGCTTGCCAACTTCAGATATTATGACCATGTTGAGTGGAATGAGTGGAGATAATATTGAAAAAATAGAACTGTTAACCAATCCATCCTCAAGATATGATGCCGATGGTAATGGTGGTATTATAAATATTGTGATGATTAAGAATGAAAGTTTAGGTATGAGAGGAAATATAAATGTTTCATTTGGATATGGTGTTGGAGAAAAACAAACTACGAGTGTATCATTAAATTATGGAAATGAGAAATTAAGCGCTTTTGGCTCCTACTCTTTTTCGTATGATGATACTACTGACGGTTGGCAAGGCAATGGAAGTACCAATATTCCTATTTTTAATGGAATTACCTTTATCGATTTTAGAAGTGAAACCGCTCGTATTAATCGAAGTCACAATATAAATATTGGATTAGATTACCAACTATCTAAAGAATCTATGTTAGGTGTTAATGTATTATCAAATATGTCTAGTCCAGATATTACAACTCAGAATCGTGGCTTATATGATTTTGCGTCAAATCCGTATTTGGATGCACAAATTCACTTAAATGCTGACGGACGCTGGAGAAATACGAATATTTCTTCTTTTTTTGAGACTTCAAACGATAGGAACACATTTACAACAACATTAGATTATATCAACTATAATAATAAAACTCCAAATGTTGTGAATAGTGATTATTTTGATGAAGATGGACAATCTTATCAGCCCGAAGGAGAGATTTATAATACTGGAAATAGAGGAACTAATAAAACAAATATTGACGTTGGTGTAATCAAAGTTGATTATAAAAATACTATTTCAGACAAACTAACTTTTGAAACTGGTATGAAAGGCTCCTTATCAAAAACAATTAATGAAGCACAAATAGAAATAGAACAAAATGGTGTATTTGTTAGTGATGAGCGTTTTATAAACGATTTAGAATCTGAAGAACAAATAGCAGCTGTGTATGCACAAAGCAATTATACAATAAATGATAAATATTCTTTACAAGTTGGCGCACGTTATGAATATTGGAATCAACTTTTTGATGACGCAAACCTAAATAGAAAATTTGGGAAACTATTTCCTTCCATTTTTCTTACCAAAAAAATATCTGATACCACTAGTTGGAATTTGGCATATACCAAACGTATTACACGTCCAAATTATGCCGATTTGGCTTCGTATTTAACGTACAACTCTCCTACTTCTGTGTTTACAGGAAATCCGCAATTATTACCCGCAATAACCAATACGGTAAACTTTACTTATAATTACAAATCCTATAGTTTTTCTATTATAGGAACACTGGAAGATTCACCAATTTCTTATTATCAAGTTACAGAAGATGAACGAAGTGATTTGGCGATCATTTCTCCTCAAAACCTGAAATATCAAAATAGTTTGGATTTTCAAATGAATATCCCATTACGTATTACTGATTGGTGGAACTTGAATTGGAACGGTACTATTGGGTATAGAGAGTACAAACTCATTCACGCTGCAGCTCCTGTCACAAATGATTATATTCATTACAATTTTAATGGAAGTCAAACATTCAATCTTGCTGAAAATACAAGTTTAGAATTGTCTGGTTGGTATACTTCCGATCATTTCAATGGTTCTTCTGATGTAAATGGTTTTGGAGCTTTAAATGCTGGATTGAGACATACTTTTAAAAATGGATCAAGTATTCAATTTTCTGTAACAGATGTACTTGAATCTATAGATATTAGGTCTACTATTGGTAGCTTTACTCAAGAAGCTTATGACAATATTTTTAGTGTAGCATATCAACCAGAATCTACAAGATCGCGCATATTTAGATTGAGTTATTCCTACACGTTTGGAAATTCTAAAGTAAAAAATAGCAATACTAGATCTGGAGCTGATGATGAAAACTCTAGAATTCAATAAATACACTGATATTATTTTTTATTAATTATAAAAATTGAAAAATTGTAGACAAAGCAATTAAGGAATTAGATATCTTTGAATGTGTAGAAAACATGGTTTAAGAAAAACGAATCATAAACTACTAATACAAGATCTAATACCAAGAAAAATGAGTCAAGAAATACAAAAACTCGTAGACAGTTTACAACTTTTACCACATCCTGAAGGTGGATTTTACAAAGAAGTATATAGAAGTGAAAAAATGATTGCTAAAAATGCTTTACCAGATGATTTTTCGGGCGATCGAAGTTATTGTACCAGTATTTATTTTTTGTTGACTTCGGAGAATTTTTCTGCTTTTCACAGAATCAAGCAAGATGAAATTTGGCATTTTTACGGCGGAAGCTCACTAAGCGTTCATGTAATTGATGCCGCAGGAAATTATACTGAACACAAAGTCGGTATGAATTTTAATAACGGAGAACAGCCACAATTGGTGGTTCCGGCAGGTTGTTGGTTTGCATCAAGTGTTTCAGAAGAAAATTCGTATGCTTTCGTTGGCTGCACAGTTGCACCAGGATTTGATTTTGAAGATTTCGAATTGGCGAATAGAAGTGAACTTACAAGCGAATATCCTCTACATTCGAGTATTATCCATAGACTTACTAGAGAATAATTAAAAAAGTCGACATTCGGGAAGTCGACTATATTTTTCAAATGTTTTTTGTTGAGGAAACGCAGATCGTTTGCTACTACTCTGCTTTATTTTTGATAACTAATCTAAATCCTTCACCATGAATATTTAAAATCTCTACATCTTCATCTCTTTTTAGATACTTACGTAGTTTTGCGATATATACATCCATTGATCTTGAAGTGAAGTAGTTATCATCCCTCCATATTTTTGTTAATGCAAGTTCTCTTGGCATTAAATCATTTTCATGCAATGCTAACAAACGAAGCAACTCATTTTCTTTTGGTGATAATTTAGTTGGTTCTTCAGTATCGAATGTTAAGAAACGAAGCTTAGAATTTAAACTAAATCTTCCAATAACAAATTCAAATTGTTTGCTATCTGCTACAGAATCTGATGTTTTACGTTGCATTATTGCTTTGATTTTCATCAATAATACTTCCGAATCAAAAGGCTTGTTTAGGTAATCATCTGCACCTACTTTGTAACCTTTCATTACATCTTCTTTTAATGCTTTGGCTGTTAAGAAAATGATTGGAACTTCTGTATTTTTTTCACGAATTTCTTTCGCAAGTGTAAAACCATCTTTATACGGCATCATTACGTCAAGGATGCAAAGGTCGTAATTGTCTTTTTTGAATTTTTCAAATCCTTCCATTCCGTTCTTTGCATGAACAACGTCATAATCGTTCATTGATAGATAGTCTTTTAATACAGTTCCAAAATTCGGATCATCTTCTACTAATAAAATTTTTTTGTTTTGAATCTCCATGTTAGTCTACGATATTAATGGTAATTTAATAATGAATGTACTTCCTTTTCCTTTTTCACTTTCAACAGATATTTGACCATCATGATCATCTACAATCCGTTTTACATAAGCTAGTCCAAGTCCATGTCCTTTTACATTATGTATGTCACCTGTATGTTCTCTATAAAATTTTTCAAATATTCTTTTTTGTACAGATTTGGACATTCCTTGTCCTTGGTCTTTTATTTTTATCTGTATATTATTTTTCACTACTTGAGTGTAAATGTCAATCTTTGGTTCACCTTCTGTGTACTTAATTGCATTGTCTAATACATTTACTAAGACATTGGTAAAATGCGTATCATTTGCCATTACCATTGTGTCATTTGCTTCCAAATGCATTTTTACATAGCCTTTTCTATCTTCAACAATAAGTTCTATATGCGACATTGCATCTTCAATTAAGTCGTGAATGTCTACTTCTTCCTTACTGATATCTAACTGATTCTTTTCAAGTTTAGAAATTTGCAATACATTTTCTACTTGTGCATGCATTCGTTTGTTTTCTTCACGAATCATTCGCAGATATCGTTTTACCTTTTCTTTATCATCAATAACTTTTGGGTTTCTCACTGCGTCTAACGCTAAATTGATCGTTGCAATTGGCGTTTTAAACTCATGCGTCATGTTATTGATAAAATCAGTTTTTATTTCTGATATCTGTTTTTGTTTAATCAGTTGGTATAAGGCACTTGAATATGCTATTATTATTATTAACGTAAAAACTATGGACATAATTGCCATTCCCATAATTGATGATAATACATATTTGTTCTTTTTAGGGAAACTTACAAATAATGTATATCCACTTTTTTGGTCATCATCATCAAAAAGTGGCACGTCATAAATTCCATCATTGTCAATTTTAAACTTATCAGATTTTATTTTGGTTGCCAAGCCATCATCATATACTCCAAATTCAAAATCTAAATCTAAATCGAGTTCATCTAAATATGCTTGTAACAAAAATTCTAATAAATCATTAGAAACGCGCTCATGAATTGGTACTTGTCTGGTTAATTCATTAATAATGTCCTTATACTCTCCCATTACTTTAGAGACATTAATCACCTTTTTAAACTTCTGCACGGGCGATAATTTTAAATCGGCATCATCTAATAAATCTTCGCGGTAAATAACACGCGTTTCAATACGCTTAAAGTTTTTAATGGAAGTACTGTCGTCTTCAGTAGTATTGTCAATGAACGTTGGAAAAATATTGTAATCTTCTTCAATTATACCTCTTGTGTAAATGCTTGTTTCATTATTTTTTTCGTCTCTACTTGTAATTTGAAACACATTTACAACTTCTGAATCTTTCAAGTCACCAACACTATCTATTAGTTTTTGAAATTTCAAATAATATCTTCGATCTTCAGAATCGGTAACTCTTTCTGAGACATTTGTTAGAATTTGATTTGCATTAAGGGAAAAAGATTCTTGCTTTTCTTTCACAGCAGAAGCGATCCAATATCCTTGAACAAATATAATTCCGACAAGTGATAAACTCATCAAAATGACTAGAACAACAAATAATCGTTTACTCATTTGATCAAAATTAACGTATAATATCGGTTATAATAACTTTTTAACCAAACCTTAACAAATATGTTAATTTTGTCAGATTTTATCGCATAAGTCTATTAATTCTTGATGTATTCTTGCGACTTGTTCTTGAGCTTTTGTAAGATCAACATTTTGTATTACATAATCAGAAAGTTCTGTTTTGCGTTCATCACTCCATTGATTATTCATTCTATTTTGTATTGCTTGCTTGGTTGTTTTGTCTCTAAGAAGTAATCTACGAAATCGTTCTTCTATAGGAGCGACAACAGTTATTATTTTATCACATTGTTTGTACGAATCGTTTTCAAAAAGAATAGCTACCTCTTTAATCACATATTTTTCTTCACTTCGCTCGGCATACCAATCTTTAAAATGCCGTCCAACTCTTGGATGAACAATAGCATTAATCTTTTTTAGTTCTTCTGGCTTGTTGAAAACAATATTTGACAAATAACTTCTATTGAGTTCTCCATCAATATAAGTTTCTTCACCAAAGGCTGCAATAAGTTCTTCTTTGATTTCTACAGATGTATGCATTAACTTTTTTGCCTCAATGTCAGCAATATAGATAGATACTCCTAATTTATGAAACATTTTAGCGATAGTCGTTTTTCCGCTACCTATTCCTCCTGTAAGTCCTACAATCATCTTTTTATTAGAAAGTTTATTTTTTTGTTTTCGATTCGGTGTGTTTTTACCGTTGTTGGAAATTTAACCAATTTAGGTATAAAAAAAGAAGCTTCTGTATTCTCTATGTCTTTGTAATCACAATAAATAGCAAAGTCATTTTCTGTAATGGTATTAAAATCTGATACGTTTGCAGTGTAAGTAATAGCCACTTCTTTTGGAAAAAGTTTGATTGAATATCCTTGTGGAAGATTTCGCACTCGCAACGGAATATTTAATTTTCCTTCTGTGAATTTGTCAACTTTAGCAACAGCTTTTACAGTTGACTGCGCATAAGAAAGTCGTTTTAAAGAATCATTTTTTAAAACTTGAAGTTCTAGATCGATATCTTTATTTATCTCTTCTAATTTGCGTATTTCCGTATACACAACTTTTATGTTGTCTACAACATCTTCTGGACCAGAAATTTCAATTGTTTTTGGTTGAATTCGTAAAGAATCATATAAATTATACCCTTTTTCAAATACTAATTCCATCTGATGAATTACGGGAACTTTTTTTGTTTTGTTTTTACCTAAAGTAACAAATAAGGTATCTGGTGACACTTTTAAAATTTCAATATCTTGATAAACATGCTTATTAATTGCGTCATCAGAGAGTACATAAAATGTATTTTCAGCACTTACTTTAGTTGCCTTTTTTAAGTCTACTGCTATTTCTTTTTTGAATATTTTTTGGCGAAGCATTCGAAATCCAGTTGTTTTTACTTGTGCTTCAATTGTATTTTCTTGGCTTCCTAATAATATTTTATCATTCGATAAATTCGTGTATACGACTTTCATTTTAATCGTATCTGTATATGTATTAGATAGTTTTACCAAAGTCCATACTACAAACGAGATTACAAAGAAAATAAGGAACACATTGATCTTTTTTCCTTTGATGGTTGCCGTAAATAGACTTTGAATTCCTTTTAACATGTTTATTTTTTAAAGAATAATTTTGGAAACCTCTGTTCGGGTTTTTGTTTAAATAGTTTTAATGCGATTGTTGATTTTAAAAAACCAATTCCATATCCATAAAATTGAATACATACTGCAATTAATGATAAAAATGCAATCGTAATACTTTTTGTCACTCGCAATGCATCAACTAAGATGGCAATAAAATATACACCATATGCTGTTAAAAACCAATGAAAATTTAAAAATATACTTAGAAACGCTGCTGTTACTAGACCAATACAGAATAGTGTTGGAAACCAATAGGTAAGTTTTGCTGTTTCTGGATGCCATACATTCAAAATTGGGCGTACCATTCCAAATTTATTCACTTGAATATGAAATTTTTCCCAAGAAATTCTGCGTTTATGATATACAAATGCTTCTGGAATTAAGCGTGTTGTATAACCTTCTTTCCAAATGCGAATAGTTAAATCTGGATCTTCTCCTGGATGAATTTGCCCAAAACCTTGTGTTTTTTCGAAAGCTTCCTTAGAGATTCCCATATTAAAACTTCTAGGTTGAAATTTATTTACTGCATTTTTTCCTCCTCTAATTCCTCCTGTTGTCAAAAAAGCTGTCATAGCGTAACTAATTGCTTTTTGAATTGTAGTAAAAGAATCATGTGCCGCATCTGGTCCGCCAAAACAAGCTACATATTCCTCCTTTAAAGACTTAGAAACTTCTGTTAAATATTGTGGTGGCAATATGCAATCTGAATCAAATATTAAATAGTAATTTCCTTTAGCTCGTTTCATTCCGTAATTGCGAGAATCTCCTGGTCCGGAATTTGGCTTAAAGTAATAACTAATATTTAGGGAATCTTTGTATGCATTTACAATATCCTCAGAAGAAAGCGTAGAACCATCTTCCACAATAACAACTTCAAAATCTTCTTGAAACGTTTGTTTAGAAATACTTTCTAAGAGTTCTTCTACTTCATTTGGTCTGTTGTATACAGGAACAACAATTGAGAATTTTATTTGCATGTGACAAATATAGGGAAACAAAAAAAGCTGTTCAATGAAGAACAGCTTTTAATGATAAATATATTTTTATAGAATTACTTCACGAATTTTACTACTGAAGTTCTTCCGTTATCTAATGTTACTCTTGCAAAATATACACCGTTTTTAGCAGAACCTAAGAAAGCTTCTCCTGTATTGGCATTTGGTTTTACAGATGTAATAATTTGACCTACTAAGTTATATACTTCTATAGAACTCACATTACTTTGTGCATTTACTACAAAACTATTGTTTACAGTATTTACGTAGTGTACAAAACCTCTTGATTCAAAAGATTCAACTGATAGTGGAACACACGCAATTGATGCTTCCCATCCTTCTCTTGTAACAGATCCATCAGATGTAAATACAAATGTTAAACATCCTGAAGCATCTGTAGATGCAATGGTCATACCTTGCAAGTCTCCTGTTCCGACTTCTGGCATATCATCTCTATCCCAACACCAAATTGTTCCACCTCCTGGAGGATCAATTGTAGTTGCCATAGCATCAGCTCCATTATGAATTGTTAATCCGTCATAACAAGCTGCTGCTCCATTATTCTCTGTGCTAAATAAAGTAAACATTACTTCTATTCCATCTCCAGCGTTATCAGGACAAATAGTATAAGTAATGTCCTCTCCACTAGAATAATCTCCTGACATTCCTCCTGAATCTAAAAATGTAGCACTTGTACAATCTGGTGGAATGGCTACATATGGTGTTGCAAATGCAAATGGCCCTGCCCAAGCAGATACTCCGTCCATTCCACAATCTGCTTGTACGTAAAATTCATAGTTATTATCTCCTACTAATCCTGTTGCCATATATGGATTCATTACTCCTGAAGCTGTTGGCGTTCCGGTAGCTGTTCCTCCAGCTGTGATATCAACTAGTTCGATATTCCAAGAAGCAGCTGCTCCATTTTCTGTCCAACCTAAGTCAGCAGTTGTTTCCATGATATTTGTAGCAGTTAAACCTGATGGCGCTGGGCATGTTTCTAAAGTTGTAAAGCAGAATGGTCCAGCCCAAGCTGAGAATGAGCCTGCACCACAATCAGCTCTTACATAAAAACAGTAATCATTATTCTGTGTAAGTCCAGTCGCTGAGTATGGGTTTGTTGTAATACCTGAAATAGTCGGTGTCCCTGTGAACATTCCTCCTCCAGTTATATCAACAATTTCTATATCCCAAGCTGTTGAAGTTCCGTTCTCTGTCCAACCTAGATCAGCAGTTGTATCAGTAATATTTGTAGCGGTCAAAGTATTTGGTGTTGGACATGCTGGTAACTCTGTAAATGACACATTATCTATTGAAATATCTCCTTCAAATGTTCCTCCGCTTGTTCCTACAAATGTAATTGTAATTGTTTGCCCTGCAAAAGCAGATAAATCTATCACTGCTAATTCCCAAGGAGTTGTTGCACTTGTTTGTTGCTGTCCATTAAGTGTCAACACACTTGTAGTTCCGTTTACTAATACGTCTAATTTCCCTATTTGCCCACCAAACATATGATAATTAAATAGTAATGCTGGTGTTGTAAGTCCTGATAAGTCTACTAACGGAGATACTAAGTTAGTAATATCTCCAAGTGCTCCGGCTGATGCTTCTGTATAGAAATAATTTCCTGTTGTAATTGATGGATCTGGTCCAGTTCCTCCTGATCCTGCATCTGTACCTGGTGCAGATTCCCAATAATAGGCTCCGCCAGTTGCTGACCAACAATTTTCTCCGACAAAAGCAGCTCCACCTGTAGTAAATGTTTCAAAATCTTCTGTGTATGGAGCCATAAATGCTGGACATGCTGTTGTAAAAGCGAATGGTCCTGACCAAACAGATGTTCCATTTCCAACACAATCTGCTCGCACATAAAATTCATAGTCGTTACTATCTGTAAGACCTGTAGCATTATAAGGGTTCGCTACTCCAGTTGCTGTTGGCGTTCCAGTAGCAGTTCCGCCAGCTGTAATATCTACAATTTCAACATCCCAAAGTGTTTCAGATCCACCAGCTGTCCATCCTAAGTCAGCAGTAGTTTCTGTGATGTTTGCAGCAGTTAAAACTGATGGTGCTGGGCATGCTACGGTTGTACTAAATGAAAATGGTCCAACCCATGCAGAAGTTCCATCCATTCCACAATCTGCTTGCACATAAAATTCATAATCATTTGAAGGCGTTAATCCTGTAGCATTGTATGGATTTGCAACGCCTGTAGCTGTTGCTGTTCCTGTAGCTGTTCCTCCTGCAGTGATATCTACAATTTCAACATTCCATAAAGTAGCTGTTCCAGTTTCTGTCCATCCTAATTCGGCAGAAAATCCATCAATGTTAGTTGCTGTTAATGCATTTGGCGCTGCACATGAAGGCAATTCATCAAATGCTATGTTATCTATAGAAATATCTCCTTCAAATGTTCCTGCACTAGTCGCTCTAAGTGTAACGGATATCGTTTGACCAGCAAATGCAGATAAATCCACAACAGCAAGTTCCCAAGCAGCTGTTGCACTTGTTTGTTGTTGTCCTGACAAAGACCAAACATTTGTTGTTCCATTCACAAGTACATCTAAAGTACCTATTTCTCCTCCAAACATATGGTAATTAAACGATAATGAAGGTGCTGTAAGTGCTGTCAAATCTACTAATGGAGATATTAGATCTGTTGTGTCTCCATTTGCTCCAGCGGAAGCTTCTGTATAAAAATAATTTCCTGTTGTAATTGAAGGATCTGGTCCTGTTCCTCCAGAACCAGCATCAGTACCTGGTGCAGATTCCCAATAATAGTTACCGCCAGTTCCTGTCCAACAGTTTTCATAAACAAATGCTGCTCCTCCAGTAGTAAATGTCTCAAAATTTTCAGAATATGGTGCTGCTATTGGCGCACAAGCAGTTCTAAATGTAAAAGGTCCAATCCATGTAGAAGTTCCATCTCCAGCACAATTAGCTCTTACATAGTAATCATATTCAGTATTTTCAGTTAATCCCATTGCAGTGTAAGGGTTTGGAACAGCTGTAGCTGTTGCAGTTCCTGTTGCAGGAGTTCCCGTTGTTACTATTTCAACATCCCAAGCAGTTGCTGATCCACTTTCTAACCATCCTAAATCTGCTGTTGTATCAGTGATATTAGATGCTGTTAATGTAGATGGATCAGGACATGATGGAGGTGTTGCAGAGGTAATTGTTGGAGAGTCAAAACAAAATCCCCACTCAAAACCTGGACCTCCAACTAAATCATCAAAATAGATTCTATAACGAAAACCTGATAATTGTGTTGGCGTAAACCCAACAATATTAAGAATTTCTGTAGTGTAAGTTTCTGTAGTTCCTGAACAAAAGTTATCTGTTGGAGCTCCAGCTGTATCAGCATTAATAGGAGTTCCTATTATATTCCAGGTACTGGCATCTGCATCCCAATATTCAAATTGGAGAATATCATCATTGTTATAGTTGTAAACAAAGTTTCCTGAAATCGTAATCCAAGTTTCTCCTGCTGAATGTGCAGCTGTTAAATCTATTACTGGTGATTCTGCAGCAATATCATCATCACTTCCATTTCCTGCATCATCATCATCAAAGGCAAAATTTGGAGAAACTGTAGGATCTGCTTCTAAAGCAGTAGGATCTGCATTATATGTTCCTGTAAGTGACCAACTTGTATTAGGCCACATTGCGTTTTGATTTAATGTTTGCGCATACCCAGTATAGGTAAATACAAAAAGCATTATCACCAAAACTCTAAGAGTAATTTTTTTCATTTGCTTAGTTTTAGCTAGTTATTTAGATAAATATAAGAATTATTTCTGTACTAAAGATTACCTTATAAAGATACCTTGTGTTATTCAGCTTTTTTATCAATAATTTAATCAAAAACTAAAGAATCAGTAAGTTAAAAGGAGAAAAAAATTGATTTTTTGAAAGAAGGCATTACAAATGCATGTTAAAGAAAGACATACATTTAAGGAGTAGAATGTCTAAATTGTAGAAACAAAAAAAGCTGTTCAATAAAGAACAGCTTTTAATGATAAATATATTTTTATAGAATTACTTCACGAATTTTACTACTGAAGATCTTCCATTTTCTAATGTTACTTTTGCAAAGTATATACCATTTTTAGCAGAACCTAAGAAAGCTTCTCCTGTATTAGCATTTGGTTTTACAGATGTAATAGCCTGACCTACGATGTTATACACTTCGATAGAGCTTACGTTTGTTTGTGCATTTACAACAAAACTATTGTTTGCTGTATTTACATAATGTAAGAAACCTCTAGTTTCAGCAGATTCAACAGATAATGGCGCACATGTAATATTTCCTTGCCATCCTGGTCTTGTAACAGATCCGTCAGATGTAAATACAAATGTTAAACATCCAGAAGCATCTGAAGAAGTGATTGTCATACCTTGTAAATCTCCTGTTCCTGCTGCTGGAGTATCGTTTCTATCCCAACACCAAATTGTTCCACCTCCTGGAGGATCAATCGTAGTTGCCATAGCGTCTGCTCCATCATGAACAGTTAATCCATCATAGCAAGCTGCTGCTCCATTATTTTCAGAAGAGAAGAAAGTAAATTCAACATTTACAGCATCTCCAGCCATATCTGGACAAATAGTATATGTAATATCCTCTCCACTAGAATAATCTCCTGACATTCCTCCTGAATCTAAGAATATTCCACTAGAACAAGTTGGTGGTACTGCAACGTATGGTGTTGCAAAAGCAAATGGTCCTGCCCATGCAGATACTCCATCCATTCCACAATCTGCTTGTACATAAAATTCATAGTTATTATCTCCTACTAATCCTGTTGCCATATACGGATTCATTACTCCTGAAGCTGTTGGTGTTCCAGTAGCTGTTCCTCCAGCTGTAATATCAACTAGTTCGATATTCCAAGAAGTAGCTGCTCCATTTTCTGTCCAACCTAAGTCAGCAGTTGTTTCCATGATATTTGTAGCAGTTAATGCTGATGGTGTTGGACATGTTTCTATTGTAGAGAAAGCAAAAGGTCCAGCCCATGTTGAAAATGTTCCACCTCCACAATCAGATCTTACATAGAAAGTATAATCGTTGTTTTGTGTAAGTCCCATTGCTGTATAAGGATTAGTAACTCCAGAAGCAGTTGGTGTTCCTGTAGCCATTCCTCCTCCTGTGATATCTACGATTTCAATATCCCAAGCAGTAGCTGTTCCATTTTCTGTCCATGCAAGATCAGCAGTTGTATCTGTTATCATTGTTGCTCCTAAAGCATTTGGTGTTGAACATGCAGGCAATTCTGTAAATGATACGTTATCAATTGAAATATCTCCTTCAAATGTTCCAGCGCTTGTTGCTCTGAATGTAATTGTAATTGATTGACCTGCATATGCAGCTAAATCTACAACTGCCAATTCCCATGGAGCTGTTGCGCTTGCTTGTTGTTGACCTGATAACGTCCAAACATTTGTTGTTCCGTTCACTAATACATCTAATGTTCCTATTTGCCCACCAAACATGTGATAGTTAAATGTTAATGCAGGAGCTGTAAGTGCTGTAAGATCTACTAATGGAGACAATAAATCTGTTGTATCTCCTGTAGTTCCATTTGATGCTTCTGTATAGAAATAGTTTCCTGTTGTAATTGATGGATCTGGTCCAGTTCCTCCTGATCCTGCATCTGTACCTGGTGCAGATTCCCAATAGAAAACTCCTCCGCTTCCTGTCCAACAGTTTTCAGCTCCAAAAGCAGTACCTGCAGTCGTAAACGTCTCAAAATCTTCACTATATGGCGCAGCAATTGCAGCACAAGCAGTTGTAAATGTAAAAGGTCCTACCCAGTTAGAAGTTCCTGCTCCTCCACAATCTGCTCTTACATAGAAATCATATGCAGTATCAGCTGTAAGCGCTGTTGCCATATATGGATTAGCTACACCAGAAGCTGTTGGCGTTCCTGTAGCTGCAGAGCCACTAGTAACGATTTCAATATCCCATACCATAGCAGTTCCATTTTCTGTCCATCCTAAGTCAGCCGTTGTATCAGCAATATTTGTAGCTGTTAGCATTGAAGGATCGATACAAGATGGTGGTGCAGCAGAGGTAATAGTTGGTGAAGTTACACACCATCCCCATTGCCAACCTCCTTGGTCATCATAAGATATTCTGTATTGGAATCCAGCTAACTGTGTAGCTGTAAATCCAGAAATATCAAGCACTGGAGTTGTGTATGCTTCTGTGTTTATACATGTTTGGTAATCATTTACAGTAGCATTTCCTGCAAAAGTATGTAAAGTAGACCATGTCATTGCATCTGCATCATATGTTTCAATAATTAAAACATCTCCTCCAAGAGCTCTGTAAGTAAATTCACTAGCAACTGTAATCCAAGTTTCTCCTGCTCCACTGGCAGCAGTTAAATCGATAACTGGAGAAGTTGCAATGATATTATCTCCTGAACCATTTCCAGCAGCGTCATCATCCCAAGTAAAAGTTGTACCAGCACCAGTTGGATCAGAAGCTAATCCTCCAGCGGTATATGTACCAGAAAGTGTCCAAGCTGCGTTAGGCCAACTTGCGGCTTGGTTTAATGTTTGTGAGACACCTACATAGGCACCTAACAAGAACATTATCATAAAAATTTTAAATGTAATTTTTCTCATAAAAAGTTTGATTTTTTGTTAGTTAGTTGAATATCAATAGAAAGAACCACATTTTTTTTGAATCACGCATGTTAATATCGATAAAAAGATTGTTTTTATCGATAAAACACCTAAAAAGCGGTATTTCCTACAATTTATCTTTAGATTATTTTAACATTATTTTTTTATTAAATACGTTTTTTTCACCCATTATTTTAAGCAAATAATAACCCGAAGATAACATAGAAATATCTATGTGATTTTGTTGTATAGTTTGTCCTTTTTTTACTTGTGTTCCTTTGCTGTCAAAAATGACATATTCATATGGTTTATTTTCATTTGTACGTATCCAAATTTTACCAGTTGTTGGATTTGGATATACTTGAATTTTATTTCTAGATTCAAATTCTTCTGTACTTAAAGGACTACTACCTTCTACAATGTTTAATGTTTGATTTGGAGTTACATTATAAAATATGTCTTCTACTCCACCTAACCATGTTATTTTCAGGTAATCTATATTTGTGTTAGTGCCTATTCCAAAGAATTCTGTTTCTGAGTTCTGAGCAATATACCCTTCTCCACATACTGTGTAGCGATATTGAGAACTTCCACCACTATTTAATTCGATAGTAGCTCCTATACCTTGTTTATTACTCGCTACTCCTTCTAAGTTTACTTTTAACCAATTGTTGCTACTAGTAGTTTCATTCTTCCAGAGGAAAATATTGTCTCCTCCTGAGTTATTTACGATAATTTCAGGAAAACCGTCATTATCAGTATCACCAATTGCATTTGAATAACTTTCTGCTTCATCATTTTCAAATCCTGAACTACTTTCTATAGCATATGATGAACTTCCATTGTTGGTATAAAATGCTGCTGATAAAAACATTGGATTACTTCCATCAAATGATCCGCTTACATACAAATCAAGATCTCCATCATTTTCTGCATCTAAGAATACAGATCCCCACGCAATACTTTCAAACATTGCTCCTGTTTGAGAAGCTACATTAGTAAATGTCCCGTCTCCATTATTTCTTAATAAGTAGTTTCCTGGAATTCCATTAGTCACATATATATCAAACCAACTATCTCCATCAAAATCGCCTATGGTAACTGACATTGCATCAATGGCAATATTGGTTCCTGATGCTTCACTAACATCAGTAAATGTTCCGTCTCCGTTGTTTCTATATAAAATGTTAGTGGTATTTAATTTATCATTTGCCATATAAATATCTTGCCATCCATCATTATTATAATCAAAGAAAGCTGAACAAAATGATAAGTGACTTCCATTATCTATTCCAGCGGCAGTGCTCACATTAGAAAATGTTCCGTCTCCATTATTTTTATATAAATAGTTGGGTTGTGGCCCTGTTAATCCTCTATTACAAAGAAAAACATCTAAATATCCATCATTGTTATAATCGCCCCAAGAAGCTCCAAAGTTTTCCTGAACTGCGGTTGGCAAACCACTAGCTATAGTAATGTCTATCAATGCCGTACCATTATTTCTGTAAAGTCGGCTTCCATCTATATCGCTAGAGACATATAGATCTTTATTGCCATCATTATCAAAATCGACCCAGATAACTTGTTTTTGTCTTGCATTATTATTGGGAACTAAAGTAGTTTCAAGCGTATAAGTTCCGTCTCCATTGTTTTTGTAAATTTTTAAAGGATCTCCACTTTGTGTAGCGATAGTTATATCATCCCATCCATCATTATTGTAATCACAAAAAGAAATTCCATTTCCAAGATATGTAGTTCCGCTAAAATCATCTACACCTAAAGTATTGGCTTGATTTTCAAAGTAGGCTTGCGCATTTAACTGAAAATAGATGATATAAATAATACACGAAAAGGAGAAGCGTAGTCGTCTTTTCATAAGCAGTCGGTAAATAATTTATTGAGTTCGAGACTCCTAAACTATTAAAACAACTTATATTTCACAAATATTTGACAACAATATCTAAGTAATAATTCTTGATCTATAAATATATTTTCACTAAAACCTACGTATTTACTAGGTTTACATAAAATTCTTTCTCAAAAAAAATACCTCTAAATAATTTTAGAGGTATTAAATATTTTATGTAGATTTTTTTATTCTTCTGTGAATCTTTCTATTACTTCTTGACTTACTCCTGTATTAGAGAAACCTCCATCATTGTAAAGGTTTTGCATCGTAACTCTTTTGGTTAAATCAGAGAATAATGTTACTGTGTAATTTGCGCAGTCCATTGCTGTTGCATTTCCAAGAGGAGACATTTTTTCTGCATAAGAGATAAATCCATCAAATCCTTTTACTCCTTGTCCAGCTGTCGTTGGCGTTGGTGATTGAGAGATTGTATTTACACGTACTTTTTTCTCTTTTCCAAAGAAATATCCAAAGCTACGTGCAATAGATTCTAAGTATGCTTTGTTGTCAGCCATATCATTATAGTCTGGAAACGTACGTTGTGCAGCCATGTATGTTAATGCTACAATACTTCCCCACTCACTCATTGCGTCTGCTTTGTATAGTGTTTGCATTACTTTGTGGAAAGATACCGCAGAGACATCCCAACCTTTAGTCATCCAATCGTATTTCAAATTTGTATAATGCCTTCCTTTACGAACATTTACAGACATTCCGATAGAATGCAACACGAAGTCTATTTTTCCGCCAAGGATTTCCATAGACTTTTCTATTAGATTTTGAAGATCTTCTTCACTAGTCGCATCTGCAGGAATAATTTCAGAACCTGTTTTTTCTGCTAAGTCTTTTATTTTTCCCATACGCATTGCAATTGGTGCGTTTGTAAGTACAAATGTTCCACCTTCTTCATGCACACGTTCAGCAGTTTTCCATGCAATAGAATTTTCGTCTAAAGCACCAAATATGATCCCTTTTTTTCCTTTTAATAAGTTATATGACATGCTTGTTAATTTTAGTCGTTTTTAGTCGTTTGGTAGTTCAAATATATGGTAAAAGATTGAATTGATCGATTTCTAAGGATTGAAATTATCTTTTATGATTTTAATAATTCTTTTGCGTTTGCCAATGCTGAATCTGAGATTTTAGCACCACTGAGCATTTGTGCAATTTCCTGTACACGTTCTTCTTCATGTAATTGCTTTAAATGTGTTGTAGTTACTTCATTTACATCACGCTTATATACTTTAAAGTGCTGTTTTCCTTTGGCTGCAATTTGCGGTAAATGTGTAATTGAAAATACTTGCATACTTTTCCCCATATGCTGCATTATTTTAGCCATTTTATTCGCAACTTCCCCAGAAACTCCTGTATCAATCTCATCAAACATAATGGTTGGCAATTGCATGTATTTAGACAATATTGCTTTGATGCACAACATTACACGCGACAATTCTCCTCCAGAAGCCGCTTTTTTCAATTCATTAAAGTTTCCTCCTTTGTTTGCCGCAAATAGAAATTGCAAATCGTCCATTCCGTTTGTGTAAAATTGATTTGCTAGTTGGACTTTTATATTAAAACGTGCATTTGGCATTCCTAAGTTTGCTAACAAACGCTCTAATTGCTCGATTAGTTTTGGAATACCTTCCGTTCTTTTTGTGTGAATGGTTTTAGCAATTTGTTTTAATTGTTTACTCAAAACTTCTAATTCGTTTTCTTTTGCTTGAATAACATCGTCAATATTTTCAGAGACAGCAGCTTTTTCAGAAAGATCGGATTGAATCGCTACTAACTCTTCAACAGAAAGTACATTGTGTTTTTTTTGTAAATCAAATATCTTTTGAAGCTTCCCTGAGATTTCTTCTAATTGCTCAGGATTGAATTCTATTTCACCTTGCAAATTGATGATTTCATTATAAACATCATCTAACTCTATGTATGAACTTTTAATACGTTCTGCCAAATTATTGAATTCTGGAGCAATTTCTGAGAGTTTCCCAGAAGCTACTTGCAGTTCAGAAAGTAGATTTAACACACCAACTTGTTCATCAGAAAGTATTTGCTCGGAAGCACTCAAGTTAGTTTTTATATCTTCTGCATTGTTTAAACGTTCATATTGTGCTTCTAAGTCTGCCAAGATTAACCCTTCTAGTTTTGCTTCTTCCAATTCTTTTAGCAGAAACATATTGTAATCATGCTCTTTTTCTAAAGCGGCTTGTTCTTCTCGTATGCTCTGTAATTCTTTTTGTGTGAATTGGTATGTTTTTAAAACATCTTGATACGAACTTACTTCACCAGAAACATTTGCCAAAGTATCAATGACTTGAAATTGAAATTGATTGTCCGTAAGCTGTAACGTTTGGTGTTGTGAGTGAATATCTATTAATTGATCGCCTAAAGCGTTTAATACATCTAAACGAACTGGCACATCATTTACAAAAGCTCTCGATTTTCCCGAAGGTAGTATTTCGCGTCTTACAATAGTTTCATGATCATAATCAAGATCATTTATAATAAAGAAATTTTTAAGCTTGTATTTTTTTATAGAAAATTCAGCTTCAATCACACATTTACGTTCTTTGTTTTTTAAAGAAGATAAATCTGCACGCTTTCCTAATATCAATGCTAAACCACCGAGCAAGATTGATTTTCCAGCTCCAGTTTCACCAGTAATAATAGTCAATCCTTTGTCAAATTCGACTTGTAAAGAATCAATTAACGCAAAGTTTTTTATAGAAAGTTGTGTGAGCAATGCAGTAAAGTTTTGTTACAGATAGTTTCAGTACAAAAATAATGTATTGCTAGAATTTTTTGCAAGAATCAGAATTTAATTTTTTCCCACTTGGAAGCGTGAAATGGCGCGACTCTGTTTAGGGTTTCTACCAGTTTAGTCACATTTACTTTTGGTCCTCCAGAATAAATGTTTTGAATTTCTTCTGCTTTTGCGTCAAAGAAAGTTTGTAACAAGAAAGCATTGGGTCTTCTATTATTTAAGGATTTAAAGAGTTCTAAACTTCCACTAATTGCTTGTTTTGCAGTACGCGCATCATCCGCCATTTTGTCCATTCCTACTCGATGGTAGTTGTACATTACAGTTCTGTATTCTTTGTAAGTATTGTTTAGCATGTTATCCAACAATCTCCAACGCGTACGATTACCGTCTGCTTCTTTCCATCCTAAAAATGGACTTGACTGCGAAAGGTTCACAATTTGTTGTGCTTGTGCATAATAGTTAGATCCGCCTCTGAGCGCAAATGTATCAGCGTCAATTCCTAAAATAATATGTACATAATATGCTACAACCGCTACTAGATTTGATGTAAATGCATTTGGATTGTAAACTATTGGTTGAAATTCTTGATAGATAAATCTAAATTGTCTGTCGTTAAAGTTGAATACAGGCGATTCAAATGAAGAGTTAAAAACTGGTCTTGAAGATTGTACTTGAATTGTTGCTACGAATTCATCTGATTGATATTGTGATACATTGATCACCATACTACAATTGATACGTTCTGTAGCAGCAAATTTTTTATTTGTCCATTGCGTTTTGTTGACAAAATCATTCAGAGAACGCTCTAAAGTTTTAAAAATTTGTTGGTTCGTCTGATTGACTTGCTGTGCATCAATTGTGATTTGACAATTCAATTCTTGTGCAGTCATGAATGATGCTACACTAAAAAATAAGATACTTAAAACAAGATTACGCATTGATTCGCTTTAAAATTTCACTAAATATATCGTTGGCTACTTCGGCTTTCGATTTTAATCCGAAAGCTAAGGTATTCATTTTTTTATCAATAATGGTTACTTTATTCGTTGGTTTTCCAAATCCTGCACCTTTATCATTTAGAGAATTAAGGACAATCATATCGAGATTTTTTCTCGTAAGTTTTCCTTTAGCATTTTCTAATTCATTGTTCGTTTCTAATGCAAAACCTACTAAAAATTGTTCTTTTTTGATGTCTCCTAAAGATGCTAAAATATCTTTTGTTTTGACCAACTCTATCTCTAACGATGAATCCTTCTTTTTTATTTTCTGAGTAGCCACATCTTTTGGTTTATAATCTGCTACTGCAGCCGAAAGAATCGCTATATCTGCTGTCGAAAAATCTTCGTGAGCCGCATTATACATGTCTTCAGCACTGATAACATCAACTACTTTTACTAAAGAATGCGAAATACTTTGATTGTTTGGACCAGCTATTAAAATAACTTCTGCTCCTAAGTTTGCAGCAGTTCGTGCTAGTTCGTAACCCATTTTACCAGAAGAATGATTTCCGATGAAACGTACTGGATCAATTGCTTCATAAGTTGGACCAGCAGTAATTACTACCTTTTTACCTTTCAGCGGAAGCGAATCTAAAATATCTTTTTCAATAAAACTTACAATGTCTTCTGGTTCAGCCATACGTCCTTCTCCAACCAATCCGCTTGCCAATTCTCCACTTGTGGCAGGAATCATTGTATTTCCAAAACTGGTTAGTTTTTCAAAGGAGTTTTTGGTAGATGGATGCTTGTACATATCTAAGTCCATTGCTGGAGCAAAATACACAGGGCATTTTGCGGAAAGATATGTTGCTAGTAATAGATTATCACTATTTCCAGATGCCATTTTAGACATCGTATTTGCTGTTGCTGGAGCAATTAACATAAAATCTGCCCATAAGCCTAGTTCTACATGATTTGTCCATACATCGTTTTCATCATATTCGTTTGTAAATGATGAATGTACAGGATTTTTAGATAATGTAGATAGTGTTAACGGTGTAATGAAGTCTTTAGCAGCAGGCGTCATAACCACTTGGACTTCGGCGCCTGCTTTTATGAATAACCGTACTAGAGAAGCTATTTTGTAAGCGGCAATGCCAGCGGTAACGCCTAGTAATACTTTTTTGCCCCTTAAAATTGACATAGACTAAGCTTCTTCTTTAGTGTTACGGTAGTATATTTTTTCTTCCAACCATTCGTGTACTGCAATAGCATGTGGCTTAGGAAGTTTTTCGTAGAATTTAGATACTTCTATTTGCTCTTTGTTTTCGAAGATTTCTTCTAAACTATCATTGTGCGTAGCAAATTCATCTAATTTCTCGATCAATTCTTTTTTAATTTCTGAGTTGATTTGAATTGCTCTTTTAGCTACAACAGAAATTGCTTCATAAATATTGTCCGTAGGAGCATCAAACTGATTTCTTTCGATTGTTGTTGTGCTGATTGGAGCGTCTAAGTTTTTAATATCAACCATAATTGTTATTTTGAAAATTTTGCTAATTCTTCTGTAATAGAAGCCATAAGTTCGTCGGCTTCTTCTCTGTATTTTGATTCAGGATAAAATTTCACCAACGTTTTATAAGCTGATGCTGCATCGTTGTAACGACCTTCCATTAAGGTTTCAAAACTCTTTGTTGCAAGATTGTACATTGCACTAAGTTTTAAAAACATGGCATCTTCTCTGAACGATGTTCCTGGATAATCTGAAAGGAAGTTTTCTACTGCCTTTATTGATGATTTGTAATCTGAAATTGTATTGTATTGCTTTGCAATTTCGTATGCTTTTTTCTCAACCTTAGTCGTCAATTCATCTACCATAGCATTGGCTTTATCCAAGAATGTTGATTCTGGATAGTTATTAATGAATGCTTGAAGTTTATTGATGGCTTTGTGCGTTTCCGTTTGATCTATACTGTAACGAGGTGATTCCATGTAATAGCTTTTCGCTTCATAGAATGCAGCAGATTGAATACTGTCACTTTTTGGATATGAACGAACAAAACGCTCAAACTGATATCCAGAAACAATATATTGTTCTATTTCAAATAATGATCTTGCATACAAGAAAGTAACACGTTCTCCTTGTGGCTTTCCTCTGTATTTTGGTACTACTTGTTCAAAAATTCTACTAGCTTTTTTAAACTTTCCTTCTTTATAGAATCGTTCCGCTAATTCGTATTTCACTTTCGTATCTTCCGACTTTAGGGCTTTTTGATATTCACTACAAGAAGCTACTGTAGCAACTACTAAAACTAAGTATAGAAATTTTGGTATCTTTTTAAACATCTGGCAAAAATAGGTATTTATTATGTATTATGAAAACATTTTTAAGTCGCTAAAATAACTTTAGAAATCTGAATTTGGTATTCTTTATCATAGTTTTAACTTTTGTGTCTGATTTTGCACACTTTTTAGCTCTTTTAGATGTGTTTCTCTTTTAGATATTAGACCAATTCAGCAGTTAGATTTGAAATTAGAATTAACTGTATAATACTGTCTAAGACAGTCTACATATCTAGACTAGTTAAAAAATCTAGGCTACATTTTCCTAGTATTACTTATTTTATGGTGATCTAATACAGTATAGCCTTCTTCATCGTAGAAAAATGCTTTTTCGAAGGCAACATTCATGAGTAATTCTTCAAATGTGTACGAATGTAGTTTGTATACTTCTTCGTTGAATGCTTCATCATAATAGGAAATCATGATTAAAAATTCTCCATTTAAGGTTTTGAGTTCTTCTTCTGAGAATTTATACAAAGGAGAATCTTCTGTGATTTCATGTACCAAAGTCCAAGTTGTTGGTAGATATGTTATATGATCTCTTTCAAGTTCTAATTGATAAAAATTACGCGTATAGGTGTTGTTCTCACTAGGTTCTGTAATTGCTAAAGTAACTTTTGCTGTTGGATTAATCATGACATCTGTCTTGCTATTCATCAAACGAAACATGAGTGCTTTTCCATCTTTAAAATCACGATAAATGATATTGTCACTGAGTTCTATTGACGCTTTGGGTTTTGAAAAACGTCCATATAAGAGTCCTGTGATGAATGAAAAACTTAATAGTCCGATTAAAGCTTGAAAACTAGAAACAACACCCGCAATAAGACTTGTAGGCGCCATCGCTCCGTATCCTAAAGTGGTAATGGTTTGTGATGAAAAGAAAAATGCATTTACAAAATCAACAATAAAAGTTTGTGGTTCCACTGAAATATACTGTACTCCAATAGATACATATATTGTTGCAAATACTATGTTCAACACAAAATACGCAAGAAATACAAAACAGAAGAATCGTGTCCAACTAATATCTACCAAATATGCATACAACGCAGAAATTCCTGTTTTTCCGTTGAGATGTTTTATGTTAAACGAACCATCTTTGTTGACGATTCGTTTTGCTGTAGTTATGCTAGATTCTCCTAATCCTGGATCTTTTACCTTTCTTGCCATTCAATCTATGAATTCAACGTATCTGTAAAATTGTTTAATTTTTGTTTGAGCGCTGCTGAAGCTTCTACTAATGGTAAACGTACTGTTGGAGTTGATAAATTTAGCTTTTCAAAAACGGCTTTGATTCCTGCTGGGTTTCCTTCTTCAAAGATATAATCGATAGATGGCATAATTTTGTAATGAAGTTCGTTAGCTTCTTTTACATTTCCAGCTAATCCTAAGCGTACCATTTCTGAAAATTCTTTTGGATATCCTTGTCCAATTACAGAGATTACTCCTGCTCCACCAGCTAAAACCATAGGCAAAGTAATCATATCATCTCCTGAAATTACCAAGAAATCTTTTGGAGCTTCTTTAATCAAGCGCATGGCTTGTACAATATCGCCTGCAGCTTCTTTTACGGCAATAATATTTTCAAAATCATTTGCCAAACGAATGACAGTTTCTGGCAATACATTACTCGCTGTTCTTCCTGGCACATTATACAATACAATTGGCTTCGGACTCGCCTCTGCTACTGCTTTAAAATGCTGATAAATTCCTTCTTGAGTAGGTTTGTTATAAAATGGAGAAACTGATAATACTGCATCAACAGCTTCTAAGTTTGTTGTTTTTAATTCATTTACAACAGCCGCTGTATTGTTTCCTCCAATTCCCAAAATGATTGGTAAACGCTTGTTATTTGCTTTTACAATAGTATCAATCACTAATTGCTTTTCTTCTTTAGTTAAAACCGCGCTTTCAGCTGTTGTTCCTAAAACCACCAAGTATTCTATTCCACCATCTATAACATGATTTACAATGTTTGTTAGTGCATTTGTATCTACTGAAGTGTCTTTGTTAAAAGGTGTCACTAAAGCTACTCCAGTTCCTATGAATTTCTTCATTATGATAATTTATTTAGTATGTGTAAGTATCTGTGTAATTCTTTTGTAAATGTTTCAATTTCGTCTTCTTTGGTTTGAATGATGACGTCGTGAACTTCTTGATCGCAACCAGTGATTCCAATTTTGAATTCTGCTTTCTGTAAACCTGAAACCAATTGTAATGGTAAAGAGTCATTTGTATAATAACTGATTAGTAGATCAAAAGGTTTTTCTAGAAATTGCTCTAAATCTTTTGTTTGTGGTTTTCCTTTCCAGCCAAAATCTTTTTCATAGAAAACTGGATAGTCAACCGTACGTGTTTTTTTTAAATCTTTATGATAGCACAATACTTCCACTACAACAGGCAATTTCAAGCCTTTTACAATTCGCTGAAAATCATCAATTTCATCAGCATTCACAATAATTCCCACAGTTTCTATGAGCTTATTACTAACTTGTTTTGTGATGTCTTGGCTAAGCTTTTTTGTAAGTGCTTTCTTTGCCGATTTATATTGTAATGTTTTTAAAAACATGTATCCGATTTAATTCTTCACAAAAATACTCTTTTTCCACAAAAAAAGAGATGCATGTTTCAAGACACATCTCCTTCATTTAATCATTAAGACTAACTTTCACCCTCATAAACGTTAGTTATATGACAAGTTAGCGCTCTGTTTACGAAACAAAAAATATATTTCGTAAGCGTCAATTTTTAACAATAAGCGTTCATTTTTGACTAGTAATCACAAAAAAAGTGTATGTGTTTACAATTTTTTAGTATAGTTGACAGCCTATGTATCTATGATTTTTTATAATTTGCCGCATATTTATTTTTTATGAAAAAAATTGTTGCACTATTTGCTATTTTTTTAGTTTTCTCTTGTGCTAAAGAAAAACAAGGTATTTCCCGAATTGAAGGGAAACGTATCAATATCAATGATTCCTTAACTTCCAATCAAGAAATTGAAGCTTTTATAAAGCCATATCGTGAACGTATTGAAAAGGATATGAACAAGATATTGAGTTACGCACCAAAAGATATGCATAAAAATGATGGTGAGTTTGAAACTACTATTGGTAATTTAATGGCAGACTTGGTAAAATCACAAAGTGAGTCTATTTACAAAAAGCGAAAAGATCGTGGAATTGATATTTGTCTGTTGAATCATGGTGGAATTCGTGCACCAATTCCAAAAGGACCTATAAAGACGCAAACTGCTTTTAATGTAATGCCTTTTGAAAACTCTATTGTAGTTGCAGAATTGACCGCAGAAAACATTCGTGGCATGGTTGATTATTTAGCAAAATCAAAGCGAGCACATCCTATTGCTGGTTTGACTATAAAATTAGACAGTGATTTTAATGTAAAAGAAGCTTTAATTAATGGCAAACCAATTGAAGACGGCAAAACATATACTGTAGTAACTTCTGATTATTTACAAAATGGTGGCGATAGAATGAACTTTTTGAAAGATCCAGAATCTCTAGAAGTATTAGATTATAAGATTAGAAATGCCATGATTGATTATTTTAAAAGCGTAGACACAATTCCTGCAAAACTTGATGGCAGATTTGTAAAATTATAAAACCACATTATTATGAAAAGAAGAGATTTTATACAACATTCATTAGCCACTAGTGCTTTTGTAACTTTAGGTGGTTTGTCTTTACAAAGTTTTACCGCAAATTCAGCAAAGAAACATATCACTATTTTACATACAAACGACGTACACAGTCATATTGATCCTTTTGGAGCAAATCACCCAAGAAATCCGAATCAAGGTGGCGCTGCACGTAGAGCAAGCTTAATTGAAAGAATTCGTAAAGAAAATCCAAATACATTGCTACTAGACGCAGGTGATATTTTTCAAGGAACACCTTATTTTAACTATTACGGTGGCGAGTTAGAATTTAAGTTGATGAGTATGATGAAATACGATTTGGCGACAATTGGAAACCATGATTACGATAATGGTGTTGACGGATTGGCAGCACAATTACCAAATGCTAAGTTTGAGTTTGTATCTGCTAATTACGATTTCAAAAATACCGCAATGGATGGTCATGTAAAGCCATATAAAGTATTTGTAAGAGACGGAATCAAAATTGGAATCTTTGGATTAGGAATAAAATTAAACGGCTTGGTAGACAAACGTATGTATAAAGAGACCGTTTACAATGATCCGATGGAATCTGCTCAAGATATGAGTCGTATTTTAAAAGAAGAAGAAAAGTGCGATTTGGTAATTTGTTTATCTCATTTAGGGTATAATTATAGAAAACACCCTGAAAGACCTTCAGATTTAAAGTTAGCAGAACAAACTAAGAATATAGATTTGATTATTGGAGGACATACACATACGTTTTTACCTAAACCAACTGTAGCAAAAAATATCAACGGAGAATCTGTATTGGTAAATCAAGTTGGTGCTTACGGTATTTATGTAGGAAGAATTGATTTCTATTTTGATGATGAGAAGAATGTAATTGCCAATGGAAAATCAATTATTGTATAAGCAAGTATAATAATTTTTACATTAAAATAGAGTGACTTTACATCGTTAAAGCACAAATATCTCTGCGGATTTATTGTTTCAATTGAGTCAGTATTCTCTTTTGAAATTAATAAATCCCTATACTTCTTCTGTAACTTCAGTAGCATCTTTAATAATGATGTATTCCCACATAGTGTAATGAGAATACACAAAAAATATTTTTGCTAACACAGAATACATCGGTCTTTTGTCTATAAAAAAATAGATTCCAAAGAAAGCTCCCATGACTGCAGTAGCTATTCCTGCGGATACTAACTTCTTTGTTACCTTGTTTTTTTTGCTCACATAAGTCATTACAGACATAAAGGAGAAGTAACCAATAGAAAAGGTATAGAAGATAATTTCTCCAAAAATATCATCTCGTATTTTTTCAACAAAAAACACAAAAGGCAACATGTATATTGCCAAAAAAGGAATAGTATTTACTAGTAACCTTCTTGTAGAAATATAATGCGATTGCTTTAGTACAATGATACCATAAATTGATAAAGCTACTGCACTTCCTATAATTCCTTTAGCAAGACTTTTTTCAACAAAAAAATAATAATCTGCTACCATAAAAGCAACTAAAGCCAATAGATAGAGTATATTTTTTATTTCTACGTATAAAAAATAACATAACATTATGCTTGGAATAGTGAGAACGGTAGCAAAGTTTCTGGATATACTATCAGGGAAAAACATCCATACAATATCGATCAACACTATACAAATTAGTAATGTAATTAAAAGTAGTTTAATCTTTTTCATTAGCGTTACAAAGTAACTTATTTCTACAAAGAAATCCTATAATTTATTTACAGCCATTACTTAGATGCATCATTTATAATGCGCTATACCGTTTTTAGTACTGTATATCTATACATAGCATAATGCATGAAGAGAAATGTAATTACAACGCCAACTCTGATAGGTACTAAAAATTCAAAGAAAATATTATAACCATGTATGATGGTAGAAAATAAAAATACTATTCCAGAAGAGAACAACCATAAGTTTGCTGTATTTTGTTTGTTGACATACACCAATATTGAAATGAAAAAGAATAAACCAACAAAAAACACATAGAAAATAATATAATTAAATACTTCTGATTGTACAGCATCCGAATAAAGTATGAACGGAACTAAATAAACAATTAAGAAAGGAATTGTAGCAATCCCAATATTTTTTACAGGTATTACTTCCGCTGTTTTCAAACTAATCACAACATATAAACAAACACCCAATGCATAAAAAATCAATGCGATGTTAAAATAAGATTGAATATTGAAAAAGATGATTCCTATAAATGTAAAAATCAATGAGAAAATGTATAACCAATTAACTTTCTTTACCGAATACAAATACAATATGAATAGTACTGGAACAGGTAAAAAGGTGGTATATTTTCTATGTATTATATCTGAAAAAACAACTCCCAACGCATCTGCTAAAGCTAGAAAAAAGTAGAGATATGTTAGTATTTTTTGTTTTGACATTTAAGGAGGTAATTATTCTTTAAGTTAGTGAATATTTTATAAAGAATTAAGATAAAAGTCTTTTGTAAGCTATATTTTTCTCTTCCGACTATCTAGTCAACTAAAAACCAACAATATGAAAAAGTATATTCCGTTTATCATCCGATTAGCAGTTGCTATTATTTTGATACAAACTTTACGATTTAAGTTAACTGCGCATCCAGATAGCGTACATATCTTTACCGAAGTTGGACTTGAACCTTATGGCCGTATTGGAATAGGAATTGCCGAATTAATTGCTGGAATTTTAATTTTAATTCCTAGAACCGCTTGGTTAGGAGCTACAATAACACTCGGAATTATTGGCGGTGCAATTATGATGCATTTGACACAGTTAGGTATAGAAGTCCCTTTTGAAGGAAAACCAGATGGCGGCACATTATTTATTACAGCGATTATTGTTTTTGTTTTAAGCGCTATTACACTTTGGTTACAACGTAAAAACATTCCTATTATCGGAAAAAAGTTTTGAGGTTAAACAACATCATTCGATAAAGTATTTGTATCGTCTTCCATCATAAATTTTAGCGAAAAGAACAACATAAAATTACTGCAGAAGATTGCCGTTACCGTGAACATTCTTTCATAAATATACAATTCATTTATACTTACAATAATATTCATAATCCCTAAATTCGCAGCTGTAATTAACATCCATAAATTTGATTGATTTTTGTTTCTGAGATAGTAATACAAAGCAGCAATGATGTACAATAACATAAAAATTGCCATGACTGCAAAATACACAAACACTTCTTCTATTTCACTATATATCAAACAAATAACTCTATCATAAATATAAAAAACAGGAAGAAAAATGAGCAGCAGTCGTAAGTACATTTTGAATGTTGTTTTCATCTTCTTGTTTTTTAGATACATCAATCGTAAGTAAATTATATAGAATAACGATACTAAAATTGATACTTCTGGCACATATTGCCCAAATCCAATAATTAAAAGAACTCCACTAGATAATGCTAATGCAAGAGCTATCAAGAATAAAATATTAGTCGTTTGTTTTTTTTCTGTTAAATAAACTATTGAAGCTGTGACAAAAGTTAATGGGTATACATATAACAAATCTATCTTTTCAAAAAAGATGGCTACGATCAACGAAATAAAAGCTGTCGCAAAAAAAGCTATATATGTCGGTTTTGTATAGTTCATTTATTGAAGCAAGTTCAATAGGTCATTATCTTCATTTTCATCGTGTAACATAAATTTTAACACAAAAAATTGTATACACAAGCTGCAAAATACAACTATTACTGTAAAAATAGTATGATACATGTAAAGTTCATTCAAACCTATGATGATATTCATAAATCCTAGATTAACTGCAGCAATTAGCATCCAAAGGTTCGTTGATGTCTTGTCTTTTATGTAATAATAGAGTGCTGTTATGATATAACTCAACATAAAAAACATTAAAAAACTGAAGTAAATTACCACATTTTTAAGTTCAGAAGAAACTGTTTGTATCAAATTGTAATAAATATACAATACAGGAATAGACATCAGTGCTACATAAAAGTAAGTCCTTAGCTCAGTTTTCTTCATCAAATTTCGCACATACATCAATCGGAGATAAATGATGTAAAATAACGAGAATAATACGGAAACCGCTTTTAAGTGATCGCGCATGCCTAATATCAATAAAATCCCACCAGCTAAACCAATAGCCTGAGATAATATATACAATACACTCGTTGGTTCTTTTTTTTCCTTAAAATATATGATTAAAATAGTGAAAACCGTAAACGGTTGCGCATAAATCAAACTAAACTTTTCCAAAAATATTGCTACCAACAACGTGACTACTGCCGCGATGATGAAAGCTATATGTGTTGGTTTGGTTAGATTCATTTATATCATATTCAAAAACTCGTCTTCTGTTAATATGGTTATGTTTAATTTCTCTGCCTTTTCTCGTTTGCTAGGTCCCATTTTATCACCTGCAACAACAAAAGAAGTTTTGGATGAAATAGACGAAGAAACTTTTCCTCCGTTATTTTCTATGAGTTTTTTTAATTCATTTCTTGATACTTTTTCAAATACTCCAGAAACTACAAATGATTTTCCTAGTAAAGTTTCTGTCAATCCTTCTAATTGCTCTGCAGAAAACTCCAATTGCACGCCTTTTTCTTTTAAACGTTCAACAATTTGCAAATTAGCATCTTCCGAGAAAAACTGCGCTACACTTTCGGCGATCTTCACTCCTATTTCGTCGACATTCACTAAATCTTCCGACGAAGCGTTCATTAAAGACTCTATAGATTTGTAGTGTTTTGCTAATTTTTTAGCAACTGTTTCTCCTACATATCTTATTCCTAAAGCATATAAAACACGCTCAAAAGGAATCTTTTTGGAAGCTTCAATTCCATTGATTAAGTTTTCGGCACTTTTTTCTGCCATTCGCTCTAACGGAATAATTTGCGCTTTCGTCAACTCATACAAATCGGCATAGTTGGTAATTAAACCTTCTTTTACTAACAACGCCACTGTTTCACCGCCCAAGCCATCAATATCCATGGCTTTTCGCGAAATATAATGTTGAATTCTACCCACAATTTGCGGTATACAACCCATCACATTTGGACAGTAATGTTGTGCTTCTCCTTCTTTTCGTATTAACTCTGTATTACATTCGGGACAATGTGTTGCATATACAGTTTCTGTAGAGTCGCTCGGACGTGCCTCAAAATTCACTCCGACGATTTTTGGGATGATTTCTCCACCTTTTTCTACAAATACAGTATCACGTTCTCTTATGTCTAATTTAGCAATTTGATCGGCATTATGCAAGGAAGCACGTTTTACTGTTGTTCCTGCAAGCAAAACAGGCTCCAAATTTGCCACAGGAGTAATAGCTCCCGTACGACCAACTTGGTATGTAATTTCATTTAAAACTGTAGCTACTTGCTCCGCTTTAAATTTATATGCCATTGCCCAACGCGGCGCTTTAGACGTATATCCTAACTCATCTTGGTATTGTAAATTATTTACTTTGATCACTACGCCGTCAATTTCGTATCTTAATTCATGACGATTGACTTCCCAATAATTTACAAATTCTAAAATTTCATCTACATTTTTGGCAACTTTAGCAACCGTTGGCACTTTAAATCCCCATTCTCGAGCTTTTTCTAAACTTTCAAACTGTGAGGAAAGTGGCAATCTTTCGCCTTTTATATTGTATAATAAACATTCTAGCGGACGTTTCGCAACTTCGCTACTATCTTGTAGTTTTAAGCTTCCAGAAGCTGTATTTCGAGGATTCATGTATGGATCTTCACCATTGGCGACACGTTCCTCATTCATTTTTTTAAATCCGTCAAGCGGAAGAATAATCTCTCCACGAATATCGAATTTTGGAGGAAAATCACCTTTTAGTTGCAACGGAACAGTTTTGATCGTTTTGATATTGTTGGTAACCTCATCTCCTTGAAAACCATCGCCACGTGTGACAGCTTTGATTAATTTTCCATTCTCATACGTCAAATTCATTGAAGCACCATCGTACTTTAACTCGCAAGTATATTCAACATTCTCAACGCCTAAAATCTTTTCTATACGTTTTTCCCAATCCAACAAGTCTTCTTTTGAATACGAATTGTCTAATGAATACATACGGTATTCGTGCGCAATTGTATTGAAGTTCTTCGTAATTTCTCCACCAACACGTAAGGTTGGCGAATTCGGATCATGAAGTTCAGGATGTTTAGCTTCTAGTTCCTGCAATTCTTTGAGTTTCATATCAAACTCATAGTCAGAAATAGTAGCATTATCTAATACGTAATAATTGTAATTGTGTTCTCTTAATTCATCGCGTAAAGCGGTTAGCTTTTCTTGAATGTTGCTCATGTAGTCTTGTGATATAGTGTCTGTAACAAATATAACAAACTATACCTTGGCAACCATAAAATTATACTAGATTATCATGCAACTACAGGAGCTTTTCGCTTCGTATATCCATAAAACATAATATATGCATAACAAACCATCGCCAAAACAAAGGCAAGTTTAAATCCTACTCCATCAATCAAAGCACCAACCGCAAAAGGAATAATAGCTCCACCAACAATTGCCATACATAACAATCCAGAAGCTTGTGCTTTGAGTTCGCCCAAACCTTCTAAGCTTAGTGTAAATATTGTTGGGAACATGATCGAATTAAACAATCCTACAGCAAGAATACTCCACATAGATACTAATCCAGTTGTAGTGATAGAGATCGTAATCATTGCTATAGCAAGAATCGCAAAGATGCTTAAAACTTTTGCTGGCGACATAATTTTTGTCAAATATGCACCGACAAAACGACCAATCATCGCGCCACCCCAATAGAAAATGATAAATACACCTAATAATGATTTTGGATCTTTCCCATCAAAGTCTTTACCAAATACTTCAGCAATTGTATTCGCAATACTCATCATTGTATCGTTTCCTGCTACGATGGTTCCTAAATTCATACTGTCAAAATAGTTGACCATAAAACTACCTATAGAAACCTCAGCTCCTACATATACAAAGATTCCTAAAGCACCTAAAAGCATCATCTTGTTTTTTAATAAAGTAACATAACCACCTTTGGGACTAGTTTCTATGATTTTAGGCAACTTTATGAAAAAGAAAGCCACTGCTAATAACGCAATAAAACCTGCTATTAATAGAAACGGTGTTTGTACCGTTGAAGCTTCTGCTATGTAGTATGCTTTTTTATCTGCTTCACTTAATGCTTCTATTTCTGTTGACGTTTTTACAGAGTCACTTAACAAGTACAATGCTCCAACTACAGGTGCAATTGTTGTTCCTAATGAATTAAAGGCTTGTGATAAGTTTAATCGGCTACTAGCGCCTTCTTCACTACCTAATAATGCTACATACGGATTGGCTGCTACTTGCAATACGGTAATTCCGCCTGCAAGCGTAAAATATCCAATTAAAAACACTGAGAAAGTTCGGTATTCTGCCGCTGGATAAAATAATAAACAACCTATAGACATGATTGCCAGACCTAAAATAATTCCTTTTTTGTATCCTATTCTTGATAATATCATACCTGCTGGAACAGAAACTACAAAAAATGCTGTAAAAAAAGCAAATTGAACCAATACTGTTTTGGCATAAGACATCTCAAAAACATCTTTTAATCTTGGTACTAAACTATCTACTAATACAGTGATAAATCCCCAAAGGAAGAATAAAGTAGTTAAGAAAATAAAAGCACTTTTGTACGATTTGTTAGTTGACATCTTAATTAGGTATTTGGTGTTAGTTAATTGGTATTTAATATTTTATTGTTTTAGAATATAAACTCTTAAACTTTGTTTTTTATTAATTCGTTAATTGTGATTAATAGACACTTTTTTTTGTAATTCGCCACTGATCACTTTACAACTCTGAACTAAAATTTATTTTGTTTTATTATAGAAATCAGCTTTGTGATTTTTGTTTTCGTTGTTTTGATAGGTTGTATAATTGAACCATTCATGAATGCAATAAGCGCCTGTTTCTCCTTTTTTATTAACAGCAATATAACCTACTTGAAAATCTTTATAATTTGGACTTTTCTTAATGACACGTTTTACAGCTTCTTCACAAGCTTCTTGTGGTGACTTTCCTTGTCGCATCAATTCTACAATAAGAAAACTTCCAACTGTTTTCAATACTTCTTCGCCCATTCCTGTTGCCGTAGCGCCTCCAACTTCATTGTCAATAAACAATCCTGAACCTATAATTGCCGAATCACCAACACGTCCTTGCATTTTATAGGCTAATCCGCTAGTCGTACATGCTCCAGAAATATCACCATTTTTGTCAATTGCTAACATTCCGATTGTATCGTGATTTTCAATATTGATGATCGGTTTGTATTCTGATTTCACTTTCCATTCTTCCCAAGCTTTTTTAGAAGCTTCTGTTAATAGATTTTCAGGCTTAAAGCCTCTTTCAATTGCAAATTGCTTTGCTCCATTTCCTGCTAATAATACATGCGGCGTATCTTCCATCACTTTTCGTGCTACCGAAATTGGATGCTTTATATTTTCAATACATACCACAGCGCCGTAATTTCCTTCTTTGTTCATAATGCACGCATCAAGCGTTACATTTCCATCTCTATCAGGCAAACCTCCTTTTCCCACAGATTGATTGTTTACATCTGCTTCTTCAATCATAACACCTTGCTCTACCGCATCCAATGCAGATTTCCCTGCTTGTAATTCGTCCCAAGCTTTTTGTGTTGCATTTGGAACATTCCATGTAGCTATTACCATTGGAATTGTAGGTTTTACATCTGAATTAGCAACTGCTACTGCTTTTTCTACAGATTTTTCATCATCCGCGCAAGCGATTAATGAAGTTCCTACTGTTAAACCTAATCCTGTTAAAGCAGCACTTTGAATAAACTTTCTTCTTTTCATCTGTGAGTAATTTTAAACGCTGCTTTTCACGATTTTCAAATTAACTGAATAAAATGAAAAACAGTCAATCGTATTTTGACTTCTTTTGATACTATTTAACTTATATATCTTATTCGTACTATTATAAACTTTTGTCGAGTCGAGCACAGTTGAGAAGTAATCTATAAATATCTATTTTCAAAGAATCTCGATAGCTACGCTAGGTATTTTCAATCAAAATATATTTTGATCTCAATAATGCTCGATGTGACATATCATACTACAAAAACTGTAAACTGAATACTAATTATTTAATTTCAATTTCATCCACAAATAGCCATGAACGACCATCGTGTTTGTGTCCCAAGTGCCATTCAGGAAGTACACCAAGTTTCTTAGCAACAACTTTTACATAGCGTGCTTTTTTTGTACTGAAAGATGCGCCAAATTTTTCAACAACAGGATGGTCTGATGGTCTTGGCTCTTTTACCAGTTGTCTTTTTAAAGTTCTAAATAACTTACCGTCTGTAGATATAAGAAATTCTACTTGTGTTGGTAAAAAGATCCACGATTTCTGATCTTTTAAGAAATTTAAATTGATTTCACTAATGTTTTTCTCACTTCCTAAATCAACAGTAGCAATTAAATCTTTATCAAAATATCCTTGCCAAGTTCCTGTACGGAAATCTTCAGTTCCTACAATTCCGTCAATCAAAGCGTTTTGTCCTCCGGCGTTGTACTGATTTGCATATTCTGTACCTAACTCAATCTTTAAATTAGGATCAATTTTAAAGAATTCTGTCGTGATTTTTGGACTTTCATTCCCTGAACCATCTGCCGAGTAAACCGTTACTTTACAAGCCTTAGCAATTGTAAAAGGTTTTTCATATTTTACAAATCCCGAATCATCAATACTATAAAATATTTCTGCAGGAGTTGCAGGCATAGAAAGTGATACTTCTGTTTTCCCTTTGAATGCAATATCACCTTTCGCTATAAATGGAGGCGGTACTATTTTATGTTCCGTAATTTCCGTTACCGGAATGTTCTCATCTTGAGTTCCCCAATCAGTAGCTGTATTTGTCATTTCAAATACCAAACTTCCTCCATTCGTAATATCTTGATGATTGATATATGTCTTTGGATGATTGTTTCCGTTTAGTGTTGCCGATTTGATGTATTTATTTTCTTTAGAAATGTTTTTTGCAACAATGGTAAATGTTTTCCCATTTTCAAGATTGATTGTTGCTTTATCAAACAACGGCGTTCCAATGATATATTCATTGTTTCCGGGTGTTACCGAATAAAATCCTAAGCTACTTAATACATACCATGCACTCATTTGTCCGCAATCTTCATTTCCAGAAACACCGTCAGGTTCATTCTTGTATAATGTTGTTAAAATTTGATGAACGTATTCTTGAGTTTTTGATGGTTTATTGATGAAGTTATACAAATATGCCATGTGATGACTCGGCTCGTTTCCGTGTGCATACTGACCAATTAACCCTGTAATATCTGCTTGATTGCGTCCCGAAGTTTCTTGTTTTGCAGTAAATAATTTGTCCAATTGTGTTTCCAGCTTGTCTTTTCCTCCTAACAATTCTATAAAGCCTGAAACATCTTGCGGCACATAAAAACTGTATTGCCAAGAGTTGGCTTCGGTATAATTAAAGTTTACTTCATACGGATCAAAAGGTGAAAACCAAGTGTTTCTGAAACGTCCACGCATAAACTGTGTTTCTGGATCGTATACATTTTTGTAAAACTGTGCACGTTCTGTAAATCGTTTATAATCTTCCGTTTTTCCCATCGCTTTTGCCATTTGCGCAATGGTCCAATCGTCATACGCATATTCTAAAGTTTTAGAGACTGATTCCGATTCTTTCTCCACAGGAATATATCCTAATTCTTTATAATGATACAATCCTAATTTATCACGTGTAGCACTATGTTTCATTGCTTCAAATGCCTTTTCTACATCATAATCACGAATTCCTTTCATGTATGCATCTGAAATTACAGGAACAGCATGATATCCAATCATACAACCTGTATAATTTGCTGATAAATCCCAAATTGGCATAATACCGCCAGATTCATATTTTTTGATAAATGTTTTAATAAAATCATTGGTTCTGTCTTGTTCAATAATTGTATACAAAGGATGCGCTGCACGATAGGTATCCCACAAAGAGAAAACTGTGTAATGCGTATGATCTTTTGATTCATGAATTTTCAAATCCATATCACGGTAGCGTCCATCTACATCTTGGTATAAGTTTGGCGCAATCATCGTGTGATATAATGATGTGTAGAAATTTGTTTTATAATCTACATCATCGCTTTCAATGATAATTTTTTCTAGTTGCTTTTCCCAAGTGTCTTGTGCAATCTTTTTTACTTCTTCAAATGACTTCGCTCCTATTTCTTCTGTTAAGTTTTTTCGAGCTCCTTCTACATCAACTGCAGAAATTCCAACTTTAATGATAATTGGTTCATTATTTGGGTTTTTAAATGTCAAAGCAGATCTCCTTGCGCCTGGCATTCCTTGCTTTGGTGGCGATTGTAATATATCATCAAACGGATGCGATGTTTTTATTACATAAAATAAACGTTGATCTGATGCCCAAGCTTCCGAGAATCGATATCCAATAATTTCAGTATCTGAAAGTTTTTCAATTTTTGCATCCAATACTTTATCACGATGTACTAAATCTAACATCACGACTTGATTTTCAGCAGAAGGAAATTGATATTTATGCATTCCACTTCGTTCAGAAACGGTTAATTCTACATCAATATTGGTAGTATCTAAATGAACTTTATAATAACCAGGTTCTGCTATTTCATTGTTATGTGAAAAATGTGCGCGATATCCTTTTTCTCCATTGGAACCATTATTAAAGTTCACTTGATTTGTTGGCATTAATAAAATATCTCCATAATCAGAAACTCCTGTTCCGCTCAAATGTGTATGCGAAAAACCATAAATATATTCGTCTGAATAATGATAACCAGAACAGCCATCCCAACCATCTAAACGCGTATCGGGGCTGAGTTGTATCATTCCGTATGGCATTGTTGCACCAGGATATGTATGTCCATGTCCGCCAGTTCCAATAAAAGGATTTACATAATTGATTAAGTCTTTATTTTTTTGAGCGATTTGTATTTTTTCATCATTCTTACAACTAAAAAATAGAGAAATGATAATAAAAAGTGTGATGTGTTGAAGTTTCATTAAAATAGATTGCTAAATTTATGGCAACTAATATACTAAAATGAGAAGCAATATTTTTTTCAAATTCATTATTTTTCTTTGTTTGATTGGCTGTTCAAAACCGCAACCACCTATTGATCCATATATTTTACCAACTCCATCTTTTGACAGTGTAAATCAAAAAACTTTTGTTTTTAATAAAAATGTATCGCTTCGTGTAGATGGAAGTTTTAACTCTATAGCGAAATTTTTCAATGCGTATCTCAAAGATAAATTAGGCTATAGCTTAACTGTAAATAACTCAGCAGATCGAAATGTGATTTATTTTCAATATGACGAAACCATAAAAAACGAAGAAGGCTACGAATTAACCATCGATCCAGAAAAAATAACAATCAAAGCAAGTCACAAAAAAGGAGCTTTCTATGCGTTTCAAAGTTTGCGTCAATTTTTCCCTCCAACAGTAGAAAATAAGACCTTTACCGAAAAAACGATTCTATTAAGCTGTGCATATATTGATGATGCTCCTCGTTTTCCGTATCGCGGAATGCATTTAGATGTTTCTCGCCATATGTTTTCTGTTGATTTTATCAAAAAGTATATCGATTTAATGTCACAACTTAAAATGAATACATTTCATTGGCATTTAACAGACGATCAAGGTTGGCGTATTGAGATTAAAAAATATCCCAAGTTACAAGAAGTTGCTGCTTTTCGCGATGAAACATTGATTGGACATTATAACGATTCACCACAAAAATTTGATGGAAAAAGGTACGGCGGATTTTACACTCAAAAAGAAGTTAGAGAAATTGTTGCTTATGCTGCAGAGCGTTATGTTACAGTAATTCCTGAAATAGAAATGCCAGGACATTCGCAAGCTGCCATTGCTGCATATCCAAATTTAGGTTGTACAGGTAAAAAACCCAACGTTGCTAAAAAATGGGGCGTTTTTGAAGATATTTATTGTCCTAAAGAGGAAACTTTTACGTTTTTAGAAAACGTATTAGATGAAGTGATACCGCTTTTCCCTGGAAAGTATATTCATATTGGAGGCGATGAAGCTCCAAAAACACGTTGGAAATCCTGTGAATATTGTCAAAAACTTATCAAAGAAAAAAAATTAAAAGATGTACATGGCTTGCAAAGTTATTTTATTGCACGCATGGAAAAATATATTAATAATAAAGGAAAACAAATTATTGGTTGGGACGAAATTTTAGATGGCGGATTGGCGCCAAATGCAACTGTAATGTCTTGGCAAGGAATGAATGGAGCAATTGAAGCTGCAAAAGCTGGACATGATGTAATTATTACACCGACATCACATGCATATTTTGATTATTATCAATCAGATAACGAAGATGAACCTTTGGCAATTGGAGGATATTTACCTTTAGAAAAAGTATACAATTTCAATCCAATTCCGAAAGAATTAACCAAAGAAGAGGAAAAATATGTACTTGGTGTACAAGGAAATTTGTGGACAGAATATATTTCAACTCCAGAAAAAGCTGAATATATGGTGTTTCCAAGATTGATTGCTATGGCGGAAATCGCATGGTCAACATCACCAGATAGCAACTATAACCATTTTGCGAGTCGTTTATCAGAGTTTCACAAACGTTTGGATGCACAAAATGTGAACTACGCCAATCATTTGTATGAGATCGAAGGAGAAATTACAACACAAAATAATCAATTGGTTTTCGATTTACAAACCGTAATTGATGACAAAACGATTCGTTATACTACTGATGCTTCATCTCCTACAATAACTTCTGTTGCATATACGAGTTCGATTCCAGCAAAAAACTCTATGATTTTAAAAGCTGCTGTGTTTGATGGTACTAAAAAGCTAGGGCGCGATTTTACGCTTGAATTCAACAAACATAAAGCGGTTGGAGCTACAATTACACTTCAGCCAAATGCAAGTAAAGTATATCCTGGAAGCGGAAAAGCAGGATTAATCAACGGAATTTCTGGAAGTAATACGCGTTATGGTGACAAAGAATGGCTTGGTTTCTGGGGAAAAGATGTTACAATTAAAATTAAGTTAAAAAAACCTACTAAAATTAGTTCTATTTCTACGCGCTTCTATAATGCTAACGGACAATGGATTTATGCGCCTAAAGAAATTGGTATTAGTTATGTAAATGAGGAAGATGGCAGAACCTTACATCAAATTAACCAAATAAAAAACACAGATGCCACCTTAATTCCGCATACGTTTCAAATTGAAGAAGTGACTACGCAACATATAGAAATTCATATCCCTAATCATGGTATGATTCCGGATGGAATGCAAGGTGCAGGAAACAAAGCTTGGACATTTTTGGATGAAATTGTAGTGAAGTAGAAAAAATAAGCGATCCGAAGATCGCTTATTCAGAGATTAGTTATTACAAGTATAATATGTAAACGTATCTCCTTCATTGGGTTTTGTCCAACATATGGTTTCAATCGTCAATGGTTCAACATGACAATTAGACCAATGATCTGATGGAAGATCAATTGGTTTTTCAGGAATTTTATCCGTGATATAAGTCTCTCCTCCTTTTATTTTTTCGCTAAAATTAGAAATAGACCTTTTGTTAAGCGCTAAGTTTTTTAATTGCTTTTTTTTCATTCTGATATATTTTAATCCTTACTCTATTCATATTGGCTTTTCAGGTTTTCGCCATTAATTTTTTATTTCTACAAGTCGTAAAAACAAGAGTTAATTGTTTCATAAATACAATTAGATGTATACTAGGTAGAAACAGTATTTGCACAAACTTATGTATGAAAAAAAAGAGAGTATCCTGATTCTATAAGTAGTTCATAAATCAGGATAAATCAAATAACGTAGTGAGTTATCGGTTTTTATATTTTAGACAGGATAATCTAACTTTTAAAACTATCGCATCACATTAACCCATTAGTTTTAAACATCTAAAATGTTTTTTTAAGAATTATATCGAACTGAATAATGATATTTAATCCCTTCAACATATTTATTATTAGCGCTAGTATCCACGGTTTAATTTTTGGATTAATTGTTCTGTTTTCGAAAAAACTCCATCTTAAATCCTATAAATATTTAGCATATTTCATTCTTTTAGTCTCTGTAAATAATATCTATTTTTGGTTTTTAGATACGGAAATCACAACATATTTAGGCTGGGAATATTTTTGGCTTTTTCCTGTACAATGGGATTTGTTGATGTGTCCTATGTTTTTCTATTTTATCTCAAACTATTTAGGAAAAGAAGTGGAAAAAAAATACTATATGTTCCCTTTTTATATTAGTCTTCCTTTTTGTTTCTTTTTTCTATTTCAGCATATTTTCTGGAATGATTTTATTCCGATAACACGTAATATGGTTGTGAATTTTTATGTTGCTCTTAGTTATGTCTCTGTAATTTTCACTGGTTTTATCATCTATAAAGGATATTCTTTAATTGTCAAGTATCAAAGAGAAATCGTAGACATCAATAGTCCAAAAATTGAAGTACGTTGGTTAAAACGTTTGTTATTAATTCTAGTATTCATATTTCTTATTTGGGCATTTATAACAGTAGCCAGTGTATTTGTTTCGAGAAATGAACATGTAGAGCGTGTAGCAACATACATTTTATGGACAGCAATGTCGTTCTTAATTTATTGGATGGGATATTTAGGTATTTATCATCTAGGTATATTTAATAAAAAGCAGCATTTCAAACCAAAAACCAACTCCAATCACACAAAGTTTAATCATCAAAGACCAATGGTAAGTATTCATCGGTTCAACACAATTGATACTACCATAAAAACAGAAAAACTATATATAAATCCGCTGATAAGTTTATCAACAGCAGCAACTCATTTTGGCTTGAGTGAAGGTTACATATCGCAATTAATCAACAAACACACAAATACCAACTTTTCTACATATATAAATAACTTACGTATTGCTGAAGCCAAGCGTATTTTAATTGATCCAAACTACAAAGATTATACAATTGTTTCAATTGCCCTAGAAGCTGGTTTTAACTCAAAATCTGTGTTTTACAATGCGTTTAAGAAAAATACAGGCGTTTCCCCATCAGCGTATAGAAAAAATTATATTCAATGATACGTTTTATATCTAACTTGCTAAAACTACACACTACTTATTTCGTATAGCATCTTGATAAACAAAGTCCTAAAGAATATTATATTATCAAATCGAGTAAGGAAATGACACGCTTCTATCAATTTTGTATCAACAAATGACATATTACATTAAACAAAAAATATTTTTAAATGATATATTTGATACTTCGACAAGCTCAGCACTTTAGTTAGGAACAAATGGATAAAATCATTTATATTGAGTTCGAATCTGAAATTGAAGTTGAACTCAAAAATTGACAATTCAACATTTAACATTCATAACATCAAAATATGCTTTTAGAAATCTGTGCCAACTCTCATGAATCAGCTATAAATGCTGAGCAAGCTGGCGCGCATCGTATTGAATTATGTTCCGAACTCGCAATTGGAGGAATTACGCCTTCTTACGGATTACTTAAAAAAGTAATGAATGATGTAAAAATTCGAGTGCATGTATTAATTCGTCCAAGAAGTGGTGATTTTACGTATTCACGAGACGAATTTGAAATTATGAAAGAGAATATTCTACTCTGTAAAGAATTAGGTTGTGCAGGAATCGTTTCTGGAGTTTTATCACAAGATCAAACAATTGATCAAGAACGCACAAAAGAACTAATTGAACTTTCAAAACCAATGACATTCACATTTCATCGCGGTTTTGATTGGGTTCCTAATCCATTAGAAGCCATTCTAGAATTGGCCGTTTTAGGTGTCAATCGCGTATTGACTTCTGGACAAGCTGAAAGTGCCGAAAAAGGTATTTTATTATTGCAAGAATTACAAGAAATGGTTGAAAATGAATTGATTATTATGCCTGGTGGCGGAATCAATCCGAGTAATGCATATCTTTTTAAAGAAAGTGGCTTTCAAGAAATTCACTGTTCTGCAACAAGCATTCACCAATCTATCAATATTCCCAAAATAAGTATGAATAGTACAAAGCTTTTCAATGAAACACGTATTGCCATTTCCAATAAAGAAAAAATCAATCAAATACTAGCACGCATCAATTCATGAAAAATATTGTAACACTTTGTCTTTTATGCATCATTTTTATCACTGCTTGCGCGGAAAAGAAACTTGAAACTTTTGGTGATGCATCTGTAAGCATTTTTGAAGATGTACATTTACATTTTGATATGGCATTCAAAGAAAATCCAGCGAAAGGCAATGACGGAATTCTACGTTTAGACGCAGGTCGTGTCATCGTAAAAAAAGTAAAACTTCCAACCTATCAAAAACAAGCAAAAGCAACAATCAACCTTACACTAACTTCCAATGGAGATCCTTGGGACAAATCAGGTTCAATGTTTATCATTCCAAAAACTTCCAACCTAACTTTGGTCGATTTTGAAACTGGAAAATTTGATCTTACGACACTAAATGAAACTTATCCTGTAGTTTCAACCTACCAAAAAGACAGCATTTTACATGAACCAAATGTAGAATTATTACGTTTCATGACACCTTTTGGCGTAGGATATTTTACAAATGATGAACGTGTAAAAAGTAGAAAACCTGTATACATTCCACATTGGGAAAGTGACGTAAAATGGTCGCAAGACATCACACATTTATTGCCTTTACTAGAAGATGAAATTTATGTAGGTGTTTTTATTGATACATGGACAAAAGAAGGTTACAAGCTTACAGCAACACTCAATTTTGAAGAAAGTAACATTCCAAATCATTCAAAAAAGAAACAAACTGTAGTTCCATTGGTAAATACTGCAAAATATGCTTCTGGACAGCGTTTATATGACGAATTCTCTCGATCTGATTTAGAAGTAAACTTTGACATGCCAGAAACCTTCAAAAATGCAAAACTTTATTACATTACTACTGGTCACGGCGGACATGCAAAAGGAGATGAATTTGTAAAGAAGGAAAATAAAATTTCGCTTGATGGAAAAGAAATCAAAGCATTTATTCCTTGGCGTGATGATTGTTCGAGTTTCAGACGTTTCAATCCAACTTCTGCAACTTGGAAAGCTAGTGAATTTTATGACGATGTAGATGACTGTGAAAAAATTGCTTCTTCTGATTTATCGCGCTCCAATTGGTGTCCAGGAAGTGACATACTACCAGAAATTATTCCGCTAAACAACCTTTCTAAAGGAAAACATACACTTACAATTTCAATTCCAGAAGCCCAAACAGCCAAACAAGGCGAAGACAATTATTGGATGGTTTCTGCTTATATCATTTATGACAATGAATAGAATTTTTACGCTTATGTTAGCACTCATCATTATCAGCTGTGCTAAAGACGACCGACCAACTGTTGCTGAAATCAACCAAAACTGGGAATTTAAACAACAAAAAGATACTACTTGGCACTCGGCAACTGTGCCCGGAAATGTGTATTCCGATTTATTAGATCATAAAAAAATACCAGATCCTTTTTTGGGTTCTAATGAACTCAATGTACAATGGGTTCCTACGAAAGATTGGGAATATAAAACCACTTTTAATCTAGATGAGAAAACACTAGAAAAATCGCATATTGAACTTACGTTTGAAGGTTTAGACACCTATGCTTCTATTTACCTCAACGATTCTTTGTTAGGCAAAACAAATAATGCGTTTCGTACTTGGAAATTTGATATAAAAAAAGCGGCTATAGCCAAAAACTCGTTGCGAATTGAATTTCAAAAAACAAGTGTTCACGAAGAGAAAGAAACAGAAAAACTAGATTATTTATTAAATCCTGGTATTCGTGTTTTTACTAGAAAAGCGCAGTTTCAATACGGTTGGGATTGGGGACCAATTGTAAATACTTCTGGAATATGGAAGCCTATAAAAGTGACTTCATGGAACAATATGAGGCTCGATGATGTCTATTTTAAACAAGAAAAACTCACAGACTCACTAGCAACTCTTGAAGTTGAATATACAATTTCTTCAGATGAAAATGTAGAAGAAACTTCTTTTCAAATTAAGTTTAACAACACCACGCACTTAGTTGAATCGGCTGTAAAAAAAGGTACACATACCTACTATACGACACTTCGCATTAAAAATCCAAAGTTATGGTGGACATTCAACTTGGGAGAACCTTATTTATATGAATTTGATGTTACATTAAAAGAAGGAAAGGATGTAAAAGCACAGCAAAAAATTAAAAAAGGATTGCGTACCATTCAATTGATTAGAGATAAAGACGAAAAAGGAGAAACCTTCTATTTTAAACTCAATGGTGTTCCTGTATTTATGAAAGGGGCGAATTACATTCCGCAACACAGCATGCAAAATAAAGTGACGGATGCACATTATGAAAAACTATTGAATGATGTTGTAGATGCTAATATGAACATGCTACGTGTTTGGGGCGGCGGAATTTACGAAAATGATGTTTTTTATGAATTATGCGATGAAAAAGGAATTTTAATTTGGCAAGATTTTATGTTTGCTTGCGCGATGTATCCTGGTGACAAAGCATTTTTAGATAATGTAGAAAAAGAAGCGATCGACCAAGTGAAGCGCTTGCGTAATTTTACATCTGTTGGACTTTGGTGTGGAAATAACGAAAACTACGAAGCTTGGCACAATTGGGGCTGGCAAACCGACAAAACGGAAGCACAGAAAAAAGAAATTTGGGATAGCTATTTAGCCGTCTTTGATCGTATTTTACCTGAAACGGTTGCAAAACTCAATCCTGAGATTGATTATTGGGAAAGTTCACCGAGTTATGGGCGTAGAAATCCAAAATCTTTTACGGAAGGTGATAATCACGATTGGGCTGTTTGGCATGGTGGCGTACCATTTGAACGTTTTGAACAAAAGATACCGCGTTTTATGAGTGAATTCGGATTTCAATCGTTTCCATCGTATGAAGCCATTCGTTATTTTACAGGAGAAGATAGTATTAGCATCAATCATGATAGTTATATCACGCATCAAAAACATCCGAGAGGTTTCAAACTGATTCGTGAATATATGGGACGTGATTATCCAGTGCCAACTGCTGGCGATGACTATGTATATATGAGTCAATTAACGCAAGCCAAAGGAATGACAATGGGCATGGAAGCACAACGTAGAGCGATGCCGTATTGTATGGGAAGTTTGTATTGGCAATTGAATGATTGTTGGCCAGTAGTTTCGTGGTCTAGTATAGATTTTATGGGGAATTGGAAAGCCTTGCATTACAAAGCGAAAAAGTCTTTTGAAGATGTATTGATCTCTTCTATTGTGGAAAATGACACGATTAAAACATATGTCGTTTCAGATAAATTACAAACTTTAGAAGGAGACTTTGCTCTTGAGTTTTTAGACTTTAAAGGCAATAAAGTTCACGGAATCACAAAAAACATAAAGCTTCCTGCGAACACGAGTACATTAATCGCAGAAACTCCTGTTTCTGATATCAAAGCAAATCCGAGTGATTATGTGATGAAGGGAACATTTATATCAAGTTCAATTGAAGCTACTTCGTTATTCTATGTAGCGAGACCTAAAGATTTAAAATTGTTTCCGCAAGACATTTCTACGGAAGTGACAAAAACCGAAGATGGATTTACAATTAAAATTTCTGCAAAAACCTTGCAAAAAGATGTATTCATACATACCAAAGCCAAAGGTCATTTTTCAGATAATTTCTTTGATGTCTTACCAAATCAAACAGTTACAATTGTATTTACTACTGATGCAACCAACATTGATGACTTGGCGATAAAGACGTTAAATGACGTTCAATAAAAAAAACAGACAAAGCGTTCAATTTTTGATATTTTAGTGCTTCTAAAAATTCAACAATTGAACGCTTTTTATAAATTCCTCATTCTCTTATTATTACTTTTTAATTCTATCAGTAGCTTTTCACAAGAAAGCACTTCGCTTCATGATAGTATTCTATCTTGGGTTAGTAATGTTAAAGACAAAAAATTATCATTTGAACAAAAGCAACAATGGCTTTATAAAGCTGAGAAAAAAATACCATTAATTTACAACGACTCCATAAAAAACTATCTTTTATATAAAGTATCAACTAATTATTTAAATATAAAAGATTATAAGAACTTTAAAAGGAAAAATAAAGAAGCCTTGTTACTTGCTTTAAAAATTAAAGATTCTAATACAATTGCAAATCACTATTGGGATTTAGCTAGTTACTACTCATACCAAGAAAAAAAAGATAGTGCTTACTTTTACTTTATAAATTCAAAAAATATAAATCAAAAATTAAAAAACGTACATAATGTTGGAATTTTACTTTCAAACATTTGTAGGATAAAAATATGGTTAGGTAATTACATAGAAAGTGAAATTATAATCTTTAAAGCTATTGAAATATTTAAAGAGATGAAGGATTATAAAAGATTACATAGTTGCTATAATTTGTTAGGTATAATCCATAATAACCTTAAAAGTTACAAAACTGCTATAAAATATCATAATAAAGCCATTTCATACCTAGACTCAATAAACAACCACAGTATTAAAAAAAACACTTCCTTAAACAATATTGGTGTAGTTTACAGAAACATGCAAAATTATAAAAAAGCAATTGAAAGCTTTAAAAAAGCATTACAATTTGATAGTATATCAATAAAAAAACCTAAACAATACGCTATGTTACTTAATAATTTAGCATATTCTCAATTTAAATTAAATGAGCATTCTAATTTACCAAAGTTATTTTATGAATCTTTAAAAATTCGTGATAGCATTCAACATATAGATGGTATTATTATCAGTAAAATTAGGCTTTCTGAATATTATTTAGCTGAAAAGGATACTCTGAAAAGTTATCAGTTTATAAATGATGCGAATATATTATCTATTAAACAAAAAACTTCTGACAACTTATTGTTGACCTACGACCTACTCGCCAAAGTCGATCCCAAAAACAGCACAAAATACCTAAGACGTTATATTGAAATTAGTGATAGTACTTTATTGGAAGAACGACGCATGCGTGATAAATTTACACGTATTGAATATGAAACTGACGAACTCGAAGAAGAATATAATAAGGTGAAAACAGAAGCTAAACAACTCGAAGGAGAAGCCACTAAATATAAACGAAGGAATAAAAGAGTGTATCGTATTCTTTGGTGGATTGGCGGAATTTTAATTATACTTACCATTATTTTTTCTGTGAGATATTATCAACGAACACTTCGCAATAAATACGAAAAAGTCGTGCTACAACAACGATTGTTGCGTTCGCAAATGAATCCGCATTTTTTATTTAATACACTGAATACCATTTTACATACCAACGACACCAATCCTGAAAAGACAAAGCAATACGTTTTAAAGTTGTCCAGACTTTTACGAACTACGCTAGAAAATTCACGGGAAGAATTTGTGCCGATACAAGACGAAATTGAAGCGATTGATCATTATTTGAATTTACAATCTAATTTTTCAGCGAAATTCGATTTTAAAGTTACAATTGCACCTGAACTGGAAACAGAATTTACATATGTGCCACCAATGTTAATTCAACCTTTTGTAGAAAACGCAATTATTCACGGAATTATGAATACCAAAACCAGAGGTTTGATTTCTTTAAATTTCGCAAAAAACGGTGAAGACTTGATTTCCTGTACTATTGTTGATAATGGAATTGGCTATTCTAAAAGTCTCCAAGAAGGAAAAAACAATGCCAAAACACATAATTCTATTTCTGGAGATATTGTAAAAGAACGTTTAGCCATTTATAAAAAACAAACAAAAAGCAATGCTTCGCTTGAAATTGAAGATATACTAGATAGCGAACAACAATGTGTTGGAACAAAAGTGATTTTAAATTTACCTTCGTATGAGATTTAAAATTATAATGAAAACTGTATTTTAGCAATCAAATATTTTATATGCATACAAAGCTGTTTTCGATACTTATTGTTCTGTCAATTGCGTTTTCTAGTTTTACAACAGGTGAAACTCCAGAGCGTTTTGGAAAAGATTTTTTCAAATTATTAAAAGCATCTCCAAGTACATCAGAAACGCAGATTAAACAGAAATTTATTTCTTTAAAAGATTTAAAAACTTTTCCCAAAAATGAAATCTCTGAGTTTTCCCCAGAAGAGTTTGACGAATTTGTAGCATATAATATTAGTGAACTTCAAGAAAATGCGAAAGGTTATAAAATCGCTTGGAATGAAATTCAGTATCTAAAAACAGAAAGCAAGGCAGAGAGTGATTACGGAATTGATTTAAAAGTAGTCTATTTGTACTTCAAACATAATGCGCATACATTCAAATTACAACTTGTTACCATTCCTCATGACAACAAATTGAAATTAATTCGCATCATGTATCTCGATTTTGTTGCTGAATAATTTAATGAACTTCTTTTATGAAAAAATCAATCTACATTTTAGTTTTAGTGTTAACCTCAACATTGATCAGCTGTAACTCTTCACAACCTACACCTGAAGAATTGGTTGGAAAAGATACATTTGAATTGTTACAAAAGATGGAAACAATCTCAAAAGATGATTTTAATACATATTTTATCTCACTCGAAGAATTACGTGAGTTTGCTAAAGATACTACGATTAAAGATGCTTTTAGAAATGCAATAACGAATGTTTCTAAAGATATCCATCTTATCAGATTACAACAATCGTATGACATGATTAAGGAATCAGGAACACGTTATGAAATTGATTGGAAAAACATCAAATTCAGAGAATATCTATATCAAACAAGAGAGGAAAGCGGAATTACTTTTCATGACGGTTTTGTTGCTTTTGATGATCAGGATAAAAAATTTGTTGCCAAAATAGTATCTATCAACTGTAAAGGAAAACAACGTTTATTTAACTTATCGAATGTTGAACCTGTACGAAAACAGTAATTTCAACAACTCATATTTATCACCATTTATTACTTTTAAATTTATATATTTAAGCCATCTAATTAAGACACGTACACATGAAAAAGCTTTCGTTTTTATTTACCTTTATTATTGCAACGACATTATTTATTTCTTGTCAAAATTCAGATTCCAATTCAAATTCAAAAGGTGTTAGCAAAGCAGAAGATGTAGGGAAACATACATTTAATCTTCTAAAAAGCTTAGAAAATATAACGAAAGAAGAATATGTTCAAAAGTTATTTACTGTCGAAGAAATCAAAGAGTTTGGTAAAAAAAATGCAGATTCTTTAAGTGAAAGAGCCAAAGCTGATATTGAAGGTGTAACCAAAGTAGAGTATGATGAGCGAATGATTAAGGATTATAACAGCCTAAGAAAAATAGGTTTGAGAGCTGATATTGTTTGGAATAATATTAAATATAAAGACTACGACTTTAAAAAGAAAGAAGAAGATGGCTTGTCTGGCACTTTAGGGAAATTATCTTTTACTCATAATGGCAAGAATTACGCGGTAAGAGTTTCTACTTTTTTTACAGAAAACCAATATATTTTAATTGGTATTCGACGATTGACAGAAGAAAAGAATTAATTCTAAAATTTATTTGAATCAAGATTATTCGTTAATTTCCATCCACTTTGGAGTAGCATTCGGAACAAAATTGCGCATGCGTTCTAGTAAGACTGAAACGTCTTTTTCAATAATTAACAATTCAAAATTCTGTTCTTTCAATAATCCTTTTTTCATCATGGTTTTCATCATCGCGATCAGTTCGTCATAATAACCATTACTGTTTAAAATTGCTACAGGATGCGGAATTTGTGCCAATTGTAAAGCAGTGACTACTTCAAACAATTCTTCCAACGTGCCAAATCCGCCAGGAAGCGCAATAAAACCTTCAGCCAAATCGATCATTTTCATTTTTCGTTCCACCATGGTTTGCGTAGTGTGCAATTCTGTAAGTCCTGTATGTTCAATTTCCTTGCGTTTTAAAAACTGTGGAATCACACCTATTGCTTCTCCTCCATTTTCTAAAACGGCGTTTGCAACAGTTCCCATAATGCCTATTTGTGCGCCACCATAAATCAATGTGATATTTTCTGCGGCTAGTGCTTTTCCTAAATCATGAGCATCAGTCACAATTTTTGAATCATTTCCTAGACTACTTCCACAATACACTGCAATACTTTTCATTTGTTGGGTTTGTTTTTTGTTGATTTGTTCTTTGTTCATATAAAACTAATACCTTTTAGATTCGTCTTTGCGAGATGAAATCGTGGCAATCTGTATCTTCAAATAACGGCTATTTTCTATGATAAACAGATTTCCACGTCGCTTACGCTTCTCGTAATGACGTTTCTGATATTCCTCAAAGTAAGTTTAATTTGTTTTTTGATTGTACTATATTCATGAATACTCAATTCCTATATTTTAAAACCATTTTGACTTCAAAGTAGATCTCGATACTAATTTGTTATACAAATTCACTCGATCTGACGTTTAGTACTTTTAACATTCAATATTCATAATCAGATATTTACGAATTAACAGCTTTTATCATTCGATCTACACCAAAAGTATCTCCATGCAACTCTATAGTCTCAAAGTCTTTTTCTTGTAGGAGATTCATCATTTCCTTTCCTAAATATTGATTGATTTCAAAATACAAACTTCCTTTAGGAGATAATTGTGCTTTCGCCAGATTGGCAATTTTATTATAAAAAATCAAAGGATCATTATCTTCTACAAACAAAGCGGTACTTGGTTCATAATCTAGCACGTTCTTGCGCATTTCTTTCTTTTCCAATTCTCGCACATATGGTGGATTTGACACAATGATATCAAATAATATTTCATCTTCTTCAAACACATTTAAATCTTCCAAATGCAATACATCTGCTTGCGCAAATTTAATTTCTACTTCGTTATGCGTTGCGTTTTTCTTTGCTATTTCTAGAGCTTCCGCAGAAATATCTATTGCATATACTTGCGTATTGGGTAAATTCTTTTGCAATGAAATTGCGATACAGCCGCTTCCTGTGCCAATATCTAAAATTCGAAGCGGTTCGCTTTTGGAATTATTTTTTATGTTGAATAAAATCAAATTTACTAACTCTTCGGTTTCTGGTCGTGGAATCAATGTGTGTTCGTTCACCAAAAACTCTAAACTATAAAAATGTGCTTTTCCAAGGATATGTTGAATTGGTTTTTCAAGTTTTAATTCGCTCAACGCTTTAAACATTGGAGTTTCCTGTTCTTTTGTAATCACAAATTCAGGATCTAACACCAATGCAAACCGTTCTATTCCAAAATAATCTTCAGCTAACATGAAAAAGAAGCTATCGACTTCATTTTTTCCGTATATCTCATCTAATTCTTTGTGAAATATGTTTTGTATATCTTTTAATCTCAACAGGTTATTTTTTGTTAATTCTTTTTTTGTTGATTTAGTTTTGAAAGTACATTTTGCACTTCGAAAGCAATGTAAAATTCAACAGTTAGCATTCAAAATACCTCAATATTTATGAATCTAGTTCTTTCAGCATCCAAACATCACATGAATAATGACCTGTAGCACCTAAAGGTTTATCTAAATGTTTGAATCCGAATAATTCGTATATATGAATTGCGGCTTTAAATTTTGGTGATGATTCTAAGTAACATTGGCTATATCCAAAGTCTTTTGCTGCTTCCAAACATTTGGCAAATAATAACTTTCCGTATCCTTTTCCACGTGTTTTAGGTAAAAAATACATTTTCTGTAACTCGCATACATTATTTTCATTATCGCGCAATTGCTTAATTCCGCCGCCGCCAAGTACTTCTCCATCTTCTTCAATTACATAATATACTTCGCGTTCTCCTTGATATGCCTCAAACATTGCGTCTGTTTCTGGATCTTCGTAAGCAGTACCAACTTTTGGCATTCCAAATTCAGGAATTGCCAATCGGATACAATTTGCGATGGCAACATTATCTTGTGGTTGTATTTTTCTAATAATCATTACGAACTAATTTTTATATCATAATTGGTTAACAATCCATGTATTTCCTTACGAGAAAATTTCGCTTTTTTCAATTGATTTTGTGTTGGATCAATAGTATAATTATATGCCGAACTCAAATCGGCTTTTTCTAAATTTGTATGTTCAAAAATAGCTTCTGTTAAATCGCAATCATCAAAAACTGAATTTTCTAAATTCGTTCTTGTAAAATCCACACGATGCATAGTAGAACTTCTAAACGTTGTTTGTTTTATTGTTAATTCTGCAAAAGAAGCCAATTCCAAAATACAATCTTGAAAAGTTGCTGAAAACAAAAAATCATTACAAAGGCTAAAATCTACGCCCAATAATTTACAATTTATAAAATCTACTTCATTAAACGACGTACTTTTCACCTTTGCATTTGTCATATTGCAGGTATCAAATGTACATTCTAAAAACGTTGTTGTAGATAAGTATACAGCTTCAAATGTACAATTCACAAACGTACAATTATCATATTCTCCTTTAGAAAATGGTTGCTGTGTATAATCGATATTTTTAAAAACTTGATCGTGATAGAATTCTTGACTCATTTTGTATACGCTTCAAATAGAAATTATGTAGTTTTGCGATGCTGTGAAGATACTGATTTTGGATGAATATGGTTGTTCACTTTTTACTGTCATTACGAAAGTTTGAAAAAAGCTCATAGCAAGTTGTTTTTAACTTAATTAATGCTCGTAATGCAATCTTATTTTTTAAATACATATTATGAAAAAACTTGTTTTTATTCCGTTGTTACTCCTACTGATAAGTTGTGCTGTAAAAGAGAAACCGTTATTTGTAAAGGTTGATAATATAAAAGTACTTTCGTCAAGTTTAGATAATATTGTATTAACGGCTGATGCATATTTCATCAATCAAAATGATGTTGGCGGAAGTTTAGAAAGTGAAAATATTGATGTTCTTATTGACAATATTCCCGTAGCAAAGATGAGTTCTGAAAAGTTTGATGTTCCAGCTCGAAAAGAATTTACAATTCCGTTAAAAGTAGTAATTCCCACCAAAGATGTATTAAAAAATAATGATGGCGGACTTTTGGGCGGTATTTTAAATAGTATCATCAACAAAAAGATGAATGTACAATACAAAGGCATCATCACATATCGTAAATATGGTTTTTCATACGATTATGAAGTAGACAAAACGCAAGAAGTTAAAATAAAAATCTAGTGCCAAACACTCACGAAACATACATGAAACGCTGTTTGCAATTAGCTGCAAATGGTCTACAAGCTGCCATGCCAAATCCGTCAGTTGGCGCAGTCATTGTTCATAATGACAAAATTATCGGTGAAGGTTATACAAGTGCTTATGGTGGAAATCACGCAGAAGTAAATGCTGTACATTCCGTAAAAGACAAATCGTTACTCAAGGAAGCAACTATTTATGTTTCGTTAGAACCTTGTAGTCACTTTGGAAAAACGCCTCCATGTAGCGATTTAATCATTGCACATCAAATTCCGAAAGTTGTTATTGGTACTATTGATCCTTTTGCCAAAGTTGCCGGAAGAGGCATCGAAAGACTCAAAAATGCTGGTTGTGAAGTTGTTTTAGATGTTTTAAAAGACGAATGTATTGCATCTAACAAACGTTTCTTTACGTTTCATCAACACAAACGTCCGTATATTATTTTAAAATGGGCGCAAACACAAGATGGTTTTATCGATAAAATTCGTCAAGAAAATGATCCTGTTCAACCAAATTGGATTACCAATAGGTATTCCCGTCAACTTGTTCATAAATGGCGAAGCGAAGAAGCTTCTATTTTAGTAGGAACAAATACGGCTGTTACAGACAATCCGAAGTTAAATACGCGTGATTGGTACGGAAAAAGTCCTATTCGATTAGTATTAGACAAATCATTGCGTATTCCTGCCGATTATTCCTTGTTTGATCAATCTATTAAAACTATTGTATGTACGGAACAAGAAAAAGCATCAACAGAAAACCTCATCTTTGAAACTATTGATTTCTCAGAGAATATAGCACAACAAGTTTGTGAAATTTTATATACTCACAATTTACAATCAGTGATCATTGAAGGTGGCAAACAAACGCTCCAAACTTTTATTGATGCAAATTTATGGGATGAAGCTCGTGTATTTATGGGAAATATTTCGTTTCAAAAAGGTATTGAAGCACCAATATTTACAGGAAAAAATCAATCAGAAGAAACCATTTTAGACAATTCATTACACATTTATCATAATGATTAAAAACATAATTTTTGATTACGGAGATATTTTTATCAATTTAGATAAACCTGCGACTGCTCGCGAATTACACAAGTTAGGGATTGATGATTTTACTCCAGAAATGGTTTCAACAAATCAAGCATATGAAAAAGGTCTAATAAGCACAGAAGCTTTTCTAGATTTTTACCATCAGCAATTTCCGAATACAACCAAAAAAGCACTGATTAATGCATGGAATGCTATTTTGTTAGATTGTCCAAAACATCGATTGGATTTCATCAAACAACTTGCAAACGATAAAAAGTATCGCTTGTTTTTGTTGAGTAATACGAACGATTTACATATTTCGTGGATTCAAGAAGATTGGGGAATAGAATTGTACAATAAATTCAAAGAAAACTTTGAAAAATTCTACTTATCACACGAAATTCACATGCGCAAACCTGATACTAATATTTACGAATTTGTATTGCAAGAAAATAATTTGAAAGCAGAAGAAAGCTTATTTATTGATGATACAAAAGAAAATACAGATTCGGCAGCAACTCTTGGGATTCATGTGTGGAATTTAATTCCAGGCGAAGAAGATGTTGTAGATTTGTTCAAGCACAAAAAAGTACTATTTTGATTTACCTCATCCTGAGTATCTTTATTTCAAGCTTGTTATTCGTCATTTTTAAGCTATTTGACAAATATCAAGTAAACACTTTTCAAGCAATTGTCATCAATTATTTGACAGCTTTTTGTTGCGGATTTTTCTTTTATGGAAACGGAATTACACTTCCGGAAATGTCGCAAAAACCTTGGATGATTGGCGCTGTTATTTTGGGACTTTTATTTATTGGTGTTTTTATTTTGATGGCACTCACAGCACAACGCAACGGACTTTCTGTCGCTTCTGTAGCAGGAAAAATGTCGGTTGTTGTTCCTGTAATTTTTGCCGTGATTGTTTATAAAGAACACCTAAGTTTACTGAAAATTGCAGGAATCATTTTAGCACTATTGGCTGTATATTTAACTACTGTTAAAAAAGATGGTGGCGCATTTGATCGTAAAAAACTACTTTTCCCTTTGCTATTATTTTTAGGCTCTGGAGTAATTGATACCACCATAAAATATATTGAAACCAAGTATGTTGCAGAAGGAGAAACGTCTATTTTCTCTGCAGCAATTTTTGGTTGTGCTTTTGTCATTGGAATTATAATTGCTACCGTTCGACGTGATTTTAAAATTTCTGGTAAAACGATTTTGGGTGGAATTGCACTCGGAATTCCTAACTTCTACTCTATTGTATTTTTATTAAAAGCTTTACAACCAGAACATATTGGCGACAGTTCAACTGTTTTTCCAATTAATAATGTAGCGATTGTAATGTTATCGACTATCTTTGGAATTATACTATTTAAAGAAAAACTAATCACAAAAAACTGGATTGGAATTGCCATTGCGATTATAAGTATTGCTATGATTGCAGTTTCTGCTTAAAATAGTTTGACAATTGATAAAAATGAAGATGTAATACAACTATGAAAAAACCGATACAATTACCTGTAAACTGTTCGGCAACGTATGTTGAAGAATTTTTATCTAAAGAAACAGCCACAAAACTTTACAAACTATTAATTTCGAAATATAATATTGCAGAACAAACTTTAAAAATCACAGTCAATGATAAAGTCAGTCATTTAGAGACTCGAAAAATCATGTTTGTAGATGAAGAATTATATTCAGAAAACACATTTCCTGAAGAAATTTGGGGGAAAACGGCAATTTGGCCAGATGAATTGCGTGAAATCAAAGAACAAGTAGAAACATTTACAGGAATATCTTTTAGCACTTGTGTCTGTATTTACTATCCTGACGGGAATTATGGCGTAACTTATCATTCAGATTTTCCTGCATTTGGAGATACTACAACGATTCCTTCATTAAGTATTGGAGAAGAACGTATTTTTTGTTTGAGAGAAAAAGAAAGCTTACAAGTACATGATATTCTACTGCAAGAAGGAAGCATGTTTATAATGGGCGAAAATTGTCAAGAACGATACGAACACAGTTTACCTACAAATCCAGTGTATACAAAAGGAAGAATAAACCTGACTTTTAGACAATACGGTTATCAAAATACATAATTAAATTTACAACTATTGGAAACAAAAGATACTTATAAAACCATTGATGTTCCTTCAGAAGAAACACTATTCAAAGACCGAAATAGTAAGTTTTTTGGCTACGCTTTTCCAGTTTCCAATGAAGATGATATTAAGCAACATTTAGAAGCTTTAAAAAAGAGTCATCATTCTGCGCGACATTGGTGTTATGCTTGGCAATTGGGCAAAAGTGAACCGTTTCGTTTTCGTGCTAACGATGATGGCGAACCTTCTAATAGTGCTGGAATGCCAATTTATGGACAAATTCAGTCGTTTGATGTAACGAACATTTTAATTGTGGTAGTTCGTTATTTTGGTGGAACAAAGTTAGGTGTTGGCGGATTGATTAATGCGTATCGTACTGGCGCACAATTGGCGTTAGAAGCTTCTGAAATTCTTGAAAAAACGATCAATACTGACTATTTGCTCATTTTCGATTACAAGAACATGAATAAAGTCATGCGTGTTATAAAAGAACGTAATTTAAATATCGTTTCGCAAAAACTAGAAATGGATTGTCGCATTACGATTTCTGTTCGTCAGAAAGATGCACAACAAATTTTTGAGTTGTTTACGAATTTATATGAAATCAAAATCAAAGAACTGGATTGATTTGATATTTCTCAATCAAAACAATCCAGCTCTTTACTCGATAATCGAGATTCAAATGTTTCAATACTAGGTTTAATGTTTCTTGAGCTTATCCCTAAGTAATTGAACACTTGTTATATTTATCTGAGTACGTTAACTAAAGTGTCGGCAAAACCTCCAACAATTTGAGACAACTCTTCTTTTGCTATTTCTGTGCTAAATTCTTGCTCTTTGAAATTTTCAATACTTTTCATTTTTAAATCATTTAAAAGTTAATACTACTTAAATATAACTTTTTTAGGACAAAAATATTTCAATCTATTTACTTTTAACGTTTATTAAAATACATTCGTTATTTTATTAATTTTGGAATTCAATCATATAAATCTTTTTCTTTTACATAATTACTCAATATTTTTTTTCCAAAACAAATAATAGTTTCTTATACTACCTTCCCACTTTTATCAAGTACAGCTCTAGCGACTATTTTACAAGTAATATTTACATATTTTTCCCTAATTAATGGTTAATGGTATTAAAAAAATCAATCACACCAGAAACTTTTTAATGTCAAGTCATCAGAAAACAATAACTCTCTACGTAATCTATGTTTCAAATGAAGTAAAAGTTATTTCTAGAGAATCATTCTTTATTGACTTATTTTAAACTCGTTTCATTTTTTAAAAATATTAGTGTAATTAAGAACTTTATTTTTATGTTTTCTTTCGTCTAAATTAAAAAAGTCTCCTCCTCTAACATTTTTAAATCCAAATTTTTTCATATTCATCTCAACAAACTTATTTACCAACTCTCTGATAGTAATTTTAGAAACATCATGAACCTCGTGAAGACTTACAAGTTCTATGGGCTTATATTTTTTAGTCCAATCAGAACCCAATCCATTATATTCATTCATAATAGCGATGTATATGTTTGTTGTATAGCTGACAAAATAGTTGTTGTTATTTAATTTTAGAACAAATACGTAATTTTTGCCTCTTTTAATACTACCGCTAGTAGATATTTTTATTGGTAATATTTCTTCTTCAAGATTAGAGTTCAGAGCAAGTAAAAACCTTAGCTTATTTAAATTTAAGGTACAGAAATCACCACCTCTTACATTTTGCCATCCAAATTTTCTCATACACCAAATTGTTGTCAAATTTTCTAATTCTATAGCATTTTTAACTGTTTTAAACTCAGTTTTCTTTTGTTTAAAAATATTAATAGGTTTATGCAATTTTGTCCACTCAGAACTTAATTTTCCACTTAAATGTTGCTTTAATCTTTTTTGCACATCTTTAGCTTGACCTACATAATATTTACTGTGTTCAAGTCTGAGTATATATATGGATATGAATTCATTCGATGACTTGAAGTTGTCAATATTAAATAATGTACTCATAAATAACAATTACTTTTTTTTCTATATTTCTCAATTGGCTCATTAACATTGACATCAAGTCTGTTTTATGAAAGTTAATACATTATCTAAGTAACAAAAATGCCACCATAAGCTTGAAATAGAGGCATGTGTTCCTTTAGAAAATCACTTATATCTTTTGGGAAAATTACTCGTTTGTAATAAATAGTATCGATATACGATTATAAGAATCTTGAAAAGTACTGCTGTTAACTATAAAATGATTGTTTGATAAATTCCTTCTTTTTCAATTTTAACTGCAACAGATCAAAAGTCAATCGTCGATAATTTTTCGATCAAATGCATTGGGCATTTCATAGGTCGATTTGTTTTCATGTTAATGAATGCTAAAACAGTATTCCCAAACGTAATAATTTCATCTTTTTCATTAAAGATTTCATACTCAAATTCAATCTTAACAGAAGGTAGTTTTTTCAACTTTGTTTTAACCGTCAGCACATCATCATAATAAGCCGATTTCTTATAATTAATCTGAATAGAAATTACAGGTAGCATCACACCCATTTCTTCCATTTCTTTGTATGAAATTCCTAATGCTCGCAACCACTCAGTACGCCCCATTTCTATAAACTGCACATAATTCCCGTGATATACAACGCCCATTTGGTCGGTTTCGGCATAGCGAATTCTTGTTTTTATTTCGTGACTTCTCAAAGTATTTTTTTTATATTTAATTGTGTTAACGAATTGTAAAGAAATTGTTTCCAAGCATGCGAAAAAAATTTAAGAAATTCAATAGCGTTCTAATTTTTTTTTCACTTTTTTTTTCACATATTTGTTCACGCTAAAAAATAAAAGGAGAAAACCCCGAATTTTCTTTTTTTCCTAACCTAAAGAATAACAATTTAACAGTAATAAATGAGTGTAACTGCGCAATCAGTATGGGATAACTGTCTGTCTTTCATAAAGGACAACATTCAACCACAAGCATATAAGACTTGGTTTGAGCCTATAAAGCCTGTAAAGTTAACAAATAAAGCATTAAGCATTCAAGTTCCTAGTAAGTTTTTTTACGAATGGCTAGAAGAGCATTATGTAAAATTACTTAAAGTAGCTTTAGTTAAAGAATTAGGAAATACTGCACGTCTCGTTTACATTATTAAGATGGAAAATACGTATGGTAATAAAAAACCATTTACAGAGAAAATTCCAAGTTCAAATCGTAGCAATGTAAAAGCACAAGAAATTGATGTGCCTATCAAAAATAAAAGTCCTGAGCTAAAAAATCCTTTCATCATTCCTGGCATCAGAAATGTAAAGATTGAATCTCAGTTAAATCCAAATTACAATTTCGATAACTTCCTTGAAGGTGATTCTAACCGTTTGGCAAGATCTGCTGGAATGGCTGTTGCCAACAAACCTGGAGGAACATCTTTTAATCCATTATTAATTTTTGGAGGAGTTGGATTAGGAAAAACACATATTGCACATGCAATTGGTGTTGAAATTAAAGATAAATACCCTGAAAAAACAGTGCTGTATATTTCTGCAGAAAAGTTTACACAACAATATATAGAGTCTGTAAAGAAGAATACACGTAATGATTTTATACACTTCTATCAATTGATAGATGTTTTAATCATTGATGATGTTCAATTTTTCTCTGGAAAGTCCGGTACACAAGATGTATTTTTCCACATCTTTAACCACCTACACCAAAACGGCAAACAAGTGATTTTAACATCAGATAAAGCTCCTGTAGATATGCAAGATATTGAGCAACGCTTATTATCTCGTTTCAAATGGGGACTTTCTGCCGAATTACAAACACCAGATTTTGAAACACGCGTTTCTATCTTAAAAAACAAACTGTATCGCGATGGCGTACCAATGCCTGATGATATTGTAGAATATGTAGCTAAGAATATCAAATCAAATGTGCGCGAGCTCGAAGGAGCAATTATCTCATTAATCGCTCAATCTTCTTTCAACAAAAAAGAAGTAACTATTGAACTCGCTAAACAAGTTGTTGAGAAGTTTGTTAAGAATACAAAACGTGAAGTTTCTATCGATTATATTCAAAAAGTAGTTTCAGATTATTTCCAAATGGACGTAACTACTTTACAATCTAAAACACGTAAGCGTCATATTGTACAAGCAAGACAGTTAGCTATGTTTTTCGCTAAGAAATTCACAAAAGCATCATTAGCCAGTATAGGTTCACAAATTGGAAAACGCGACCACGCAACTGTACTACATGCCTGTAAAACAGTAGACAACTTATCTTCTACCGATAAGCAATTTAGAAAGTATGTAGAAGATTTAACAAAGAAACTTTCGTTATAATCTACTAAGATGAAAACTAAAATTTTAATGGTTTGTTTAGGAAATATCTGCCGATCTCCTTTAGCAGAAGGAATTCTTGCATCCAAACTCGATCCTACAAAATTTATGGTTGATTCCGCTGGAACTGCAGGTTATCATGTTGGCGAACTTCCAGACAGAAGGTCAATTGCAACCGCAAAACAACACGGATTAGATATCACCTATCAACGTTCTAGAAAGTTCACCAAAGATGATTTTCAGACATTTGACTACATTTTTGCTATGGATGAATCTAATTACGATAACATTCTTGCCTTAGCAGAAAACAACATAGAAGTAGAAAAAGTTCACATGATTCTGAATCAAATTTCACCTAATTCAAATTCCGAAGTCCCTGATCCATATTATGGCGGCGATCAAGGATTTGAGAACGTATATCAGATGTTGAACGAAGCCTGCACCATCTTTGCTCAAAAAATTTCATAGGTATTGCGTAAGCAAAATAGGAAGTGCTATTTTTTTGTATCTTACTTGAAAAAACTCAACCTATTACTACTATGAAAACTAAAATCCAATTATTACTAGCACTATTATTTCCTATTTTATTGTGCGCGCAAGGAGTCGCTCTACAACAATTTGCTACGGGATTCTCAAGACCTATTGACATTAAACACGCTAATGATTCTCGATTATTTATCGTAGAACAAGACGGTATTATTAAAATTTTAGACGATCAAGGAAACACAAATTCCACACCGTTTTTAGACATTGATGCACGCGTTCGCTCTACCAGCAATGAGCAAGGCTTACTTGGCTTAGCATTTGACCCAAATTACGCAACAAACAATCGTTTTTACGTAAACTACATCAACATTAGCGGAGACACCGTTATTGCAAGATTCACAACTTCTTCAAACCCTGATATTGCAGATGATACTTCTGAAGAGATTTTATTGACCGTTTCACAACCGTACACTAATCACAACGGAGGCTCTTTAGCTTTCGGAACCGACGGATATTTATATATTGCTTTAGGCGATGGCGGCAGTGGCGGCGATCCTGACAATTATGCCCAAAATTTACAATCACACTTAGGAAAGATTCTACGTATTGACGTAAGCGGAGCTACAGGATATACAGTTCCTGCAACAAATCCGTTTGTTGGAAATGTAGCTGGCTTGGATGAAATTTGGTCATATGGACTTAGAAACCCATGGAAGATATCATTTGATAGTGACAATGGCGAATTATGGATTGGCGACGTAGGACAGAATAATCGTGAAGAAATTAATAATGTACCTATCGCAAACGCTGGTTATAATTTTGGCTGGAGATGTTACGAAGGAAATGCAACATACAACACCGCCGGTTGCCCAGCAGCTACAACTACTACTTTTCCTGTAGCTGAATATAATTACGGAGGAAGTCCGTTTCGATGCTCCATCACTGGCGGTTATATTTACAGAGGAAACATGTATCCCAACATACAAGGATGGTACATTTTTGCAGATTATTGCAGCAACGAAATTGGTCTTTTAGAACCCGCTTCAGGAAACACATGGAATTTAACCATGACAGGTTCTGGCTTTTCAGCTAATATTTCTACGTTTGGAGAAGACATGAATAAGGAATTATACGCAGCAGGTTTATCCAATGGAACAATCTATAAAATATTTGACCCAACTTTAGGTATAGAAGAAAATTCACTTACAAACAACTATCAACTTTATCCAAATCCAGCAAATGATTATTTCCAGATTAGCAATCAAAATACAGCTTCACAAATTAAAGAAGTTGTAATATATTCATTGAATGGAAAACTAATTTCAACAAGAAGAATTAGCACTGAAAATCAAAAAATTACCACAGATAAATTAAGCAATGGAATTTATATAGTACAACTAACTTCAAATAATGATGCCGTTTCATATCATAAATTAATCAAAAATTAGTTTTATTTGTAATCAAACCCTTTTCCTATGCATGCATCAAACGGAATTCTATATTTAATTCCAACTACTTTAGGCGATAATGAACCGTTAGAGGTTTTACCATTATCTGTGAAGAAAATTATTGAGGTAACAGATCATTTTATTGTTGAAAATGAAAAGACAGCGCGTCGTTTCATTAAGAAGATTACACCAAAAAAGTCGCAACCTTCACTACAACTACACGTATTAAATAAATATACACAAGATCAAGAATTACCTGCATTTCTTGAAGCCAGTTTTCAAGGAAAAAATGTTGGTTTATTATCTGAAGCTGGTTGTCCTGGCGTTGCTGATCCAGGAGCAGAAATTGTTCGCATTGCACACGAAAAAGGAATTCGAGTTGTTCCGTTAGTTGGACCTTCTTCTATTTTGATGGCAATGATGGCATCTGGAATGAACGGACAAAACTTTGCTTTTAACGGATACTTACCTATTGATAGTCACGAGCGTAAACGTGCAATAAAACAATTAGAGAAACGTGCAGGTAATTTTCAACAATCACAAGCATTTATTGAAACTCCTTATAGAAATGACAAATTATTAGCTGACTTAATCTCAACACTCTCAGGAAACACAAGATTATGTGTTGCTTGCGATATTACGCTTTCTACAGAATATATTAAAACAATGACTATTAACGAATGGAAGCGAACTTCCGTGAATTTACACAAACGACCAACAATGTTTGTAATAGATAAGTAAACTATTAGATTTTTAGAATCACTAATACTTTTAATAGGAATTTCACAATAAAACATCTTAAAATCAAAAAAACCTCAGCGCATTTCTACACTGAGGTTTTTTTTATAATGTTAACCAATTTTAAGTATAGCTAATAAAAACTATACTTTTGCTTTTTTGTTGGCTTTGATAGACGAAACATCATATCCAGCAAATCGCTTCATATAATATCTCACTGTTGAGCCGTAAGCGTCAGCAAACCCTTGTTTACCTCCACTTCTTAAATACTTCTTTACGCTTCCTGGTCCAGCTAAATGTGCAGCAGCCAAAATTCCTGATTCTGTAACAACTACACCATTAATTCTCCTACCAACTGAGCGTTTAATGTCTCTTCTAAGAATCCATTTATTTCTTGAGGCATTTGCTTCAAAGGCTTTTTCTTGTAGTTTTGGATTTTTTAAGAATGCTTGCGGATTATAAATTCCGATCATTTTCAATGTTCCTTTTCCAAATTGATACTTTCCAAGATAACCTAAGGTATTTACCACGAAATAATTCCCTTGAGATTCTTTAAATGCTACTGCTTCTTTAAAGCCCAAATATCTTTGTCCTGTAAACGGAATTGGCGCTTCCTGAAAGTAGCTGCCATCTATGGGGTTTACTGTAAACAGTTCAGATGACAAATTATGTTTTTCTATATTATTTTTAAGAACGTTGGTCTCTTTTTTCGAAGTGAAACCTAAACTTACAAATGTTAAAATAGCTATTAAAATTGAGAATTTTATTGCTCTTTTTCCCATAAAAATTGATTTCTTTAAGACTTACTAATTCAAAGAATTACGCTTAAAATTTCAGCGTGCAAATATACACATTATTTTTTAATAGGAAGGTTTTTATGTTAAAATATTCTTAAAAGTAGATTGAATGAAACCTTATTTTACCTAAACTATTGATTTCCAATGCTGGAGCTGGTATTTTAATGAAATTTATTACACTAAAGACACTTGAAAGAAACTTCGATTTTGTCTTTATTTTTGTTAAATCGATATCAATACTTAGGTAAAATTGTCTATATCGTTGCTGATTTGGTAAAATTTGCAACTGCGTTTCTTGTGTTCCTGCAATTAATCCTTCTGCTCCGTAACCAAAAGCGACATTGAACCATTTAGGTATTTTACTCTGTTTAAAGAAAGAATGTACATTTGCGCTTAACCAATAGGTTTGTCCGTTATAATCTTTTAAAACTTCTTCCAGCAAACCATCACCAAGTTTGTTTGGGCGTAGTTCTGCGAAACGCGTTCTATGAAATGAATATTTTAATTTTATACGTTGTTCTTCCCACAATAATTCTTGTCCTACATATAAACCTGTTCCTAAGCCATTTGCGAGCACATCTCCCCAAGAAGCTCCCCATTCAGCAGAAAAACCGTCCATGACTTCTACTGCAGTTAAAAAGCCAAATCCGAGCGTTGCTCCGTAAATTAATTGATCATCTTTAGAAACACCGCTCCACCTAAGCACTTCAGCTCCAATACTTCCAACATAATATGAGGTAAATACATGACCTGCCTTATCCATTTGCAACCATTCATTATTATCATTGATAAAACGAAATGATGAACGATCAAAATCAGCATACCAAATTCTATCCAAACCAATTAATGTAGCTGTTGCCAGAGAAGCTTCTGTAATTGCTACAAAATTACGTCTCGGTTTATGCAAAGTATCAGAAGCTTTTAAAAAGTCAGGCGGCGTCAATTGTGCTGTCGCAACATTTACAAAACAGAGAATGAAAAGTAATTTTAGGAATGACTTCATTAATTATTGCTTTTTACTTTTTTCATACGCTTTATATACAATTGCTCTAAACTCTTCAGCCGATGTATTCCAAGGAATTGCATATGTGTTTTCACCATATATATATGGCAACTCTGTAAGTTCATATCCTTTACTTACAGGATATACTGTATCAACAATTACATTATACAACTCATTTTCAGTCGCTTCTATATGAGTAGCAATATTTCTAGCAATTGTTTTAATTGAGAGTATTTCTTTCCTAGAAGGCAATTCAACTTTAACAATATCACTTTCTGCTTTCAATGTTCGAACTATATCTAGATTAGACATCCCTTTTTTAATAGTATACTTACCAGCTTTCATTTGATTGTATCCTAGTCTTGAAGCAACTTGTTTAAATGATTCAACATCTTTTATAAGAGGGAAAAGTTCATTTTTCAATGTATTTCTATCAGTTTTTGAAGGAATATATATGTATGCTTCTTCGTTATTAAAAGCTGTATTCGATCCTGAAAATGATTGCACAATACCATATACTTTTATTCCGCAAAACACCAAACCTAGCAGTGCTACGACCATTAATATTTTCTTGATGTAACTCATTCGGCTATTTTTTGATAAAGAAGTTCATTTTTAAATTCACCATTTACAAAAGTCCAATCATACTTTACTCCTATTTGTTTAAATCCTAAACTTTCAAATAGTTGAATGCTCGCTAGATTATCTTCTGCAATGTTTGCATACAACTGATGTACATGCAAATATTTATACGCATATTCACAAACCAACTGCAAAGCTTCTTTTCCGTAACCTTTGTGCCTATGTTCACGTTTTGCAATTAACAAACCAACTCCAACACGTTTATTTTTTGGATCAAAATTAAAGAGATCAATCAAACCTATGGACTCTTTTTTATTGTTTACCATTACCAAGCGCAATTGTTTTGCCTCGTATATATCTTGGTGTGCATTTTCTAAATACTGTTTAATTAGAAATCGCGAATATGGCGTTTGTGTGGCGCTAATTTCCCAAATAGATTCATCATTTTCTATCTTGTAGATAAAATCTAAATCTTCAGGTTCTAAGGCTCGTAAGTATAATTTTTCGCCAGTAAGTGTTAGCATGAAATTTCTCCTTTAAATACTTGTGTTGCTTTTCCTTTTAGAAAGATATTTTTATATGAAGTTGCATCACGTTCAAATGATACTTCTAAACTTCCGCCTTCTACTTGCAAAGTTACAGAGTTTCCTTTTGTTTCTTTCAAATGATGCATTGCTAGTGCTACCGCAGTAACTCCTGTTCCACAAGAAAGTGTTTCATCTTCTACACCTCTTTCATAAGTTCGTACTCTAAATGTAGTTTCTGATAATTTTTTTACAAAATTCACATTAGTTCCTTCTTCAAAATACGGAGCTCCATACCGAATAGCTGCACCTTCTTTTTTTATGTCAAATTGATTGATTTCTTCTTTAAACATAACATGATGCGGAGAACCTGTATCTAAAAATACATAGTTCTCATGATCTTCAATTGCGTTTACATCTTGCATTTGTAGATCTACAATATCACCATCAATAGTAGCATAATGTTTTCCATCTATAGCAATAAACGTAGTTTTATTTTGAATAACTCCGAGAAAATTCGCGAAAGCTACTATACAACGTCCGCCATTTCCACACATGGTACTTTCATTTCCATCAGAATTATAATACACCATTTTAAAATCGTGATCAGCATCATTTTCCAAAAGAATCAATCCGTCAGCTCCAATACCAAATTTTCGGTCGCACAAATGATTGACAAGTTTGGTATCATTCTTGGGAAATATATCTTGTCGATTATCAATAAGTACAAAATCGTTTCCTGTTCCTTGATATTTATAAAAAGATAGTATCATGTATTGTTTTTGAAAGCGACAAAAGTACAAAATAAAAGATAGGAAACCTTACGCTAACTAAGCTAAGAAATCACAATATTACACAAATCTGTCGTGTAGCATAAAACTCGACTCACAATCATTTTAAGTCCGTTTTAACAGACTTATTAAAATTGAGTTAAAGTGTCGTTAAAGTTGAAATACCACTACAATAAATATGTAATTTTAAGTGTTAAATAAAGACAAAGACAGTAACAAAAAAACAATTATTAAAAAGTAAATAAACTTATGAAAAAATTTGCAAGTCTACTATTGGTTTCTATTGTTGGAGGCGTTATTAGTGTTGGCGCTTATAAGGTTTTTTCAGAATCCCCTGAAAAAGTCGAGCAAGCTTCTGTATTAGAACAACCAACATACATTCCAACTAATTTTGTAAACACTCCATCAACGACAACAACTTCAAATACTGCAGCGGCAGGAATTGATTTTACCGTTGCTGCAGAAAAAACAATTCATGCAGTTGTACATGTTAAAAATAAAATTACAACTGTTGCTCCAAGAAGTATTTGGGATTTGTATAATGGTACTGGACGTCCACAAACTCAAATTGGTACAGGTTCTGGTGTAATTATTTCTCCAGATGGATATATTGTTACCAATAACCATGTTATTAAAGATTCAGACGAAATTCAGGTTACGTTAAATAACAATAAGAACTACACAGCTTCATTGGTTGGTAAAGATCCTAGTATGGATATTGCTTTGTTGAAGATTGAAACAGAAGAAGAATTACCATATATTTCTTTTGGAGATTCTGATGAGGCAAAAATTGGCGAATGGGTATTAGCCGTTGGAAATCCTTTCAACTTAACTTCTACTGTAACAGCAGGAATTATCAGTGCTAAAGGAAGAGATTTAAATGAAGGTGATAATTTAAGACAATCATTTATTCAAACTGATGCTGCTGTAAATCCAGGAAATTCTGGTGGTGCTTTAGTAAATACTAATGGTGATTTAGTTGGAATCAATACTGCGATTACATCACAAACTGGTTCATATGTAGGTTATTCTTTTGCAGTGCCAAGTAATATTGCTCAAAAAATTGTAAATGATTTATTAGAATATGGTGATGTTCAAAAAGGTCTATTAGGAGTTTTTCCTTTAAGAAGAAACTCAAAATATGCAATAGAAAATAATTTAAATGAAATTGACGGAGTATACATTTTAGAAGTGGATAAAAATTCCGGAGCCGCCATTGCTGGAATTGAGAGCGGAGATGTTATTACAAAACTTGACAATGTAAAAGTATCTAAGTTTTCTGATTTATCTGGCTATTTAAGCTCAAAACGTCCTGGAGACATTGTAAATGTTACTGTTTTACGTGAAAATGATTATGAAACATTTGCCGTTGCATTGACTAAAGAAAAGACAACAAATTCAGTTCGTTTAATGGACATGAAATTAGAAAATCTAAGCAAAGAAGATGCAGAAAAGCTGGAAATTAATCACGGCTTGAAAGTAACTGACAATGACAATCAACAGTTATATAAAGAGTTAGGCATTACACCAGGTTATGTCTTAGTAGAAGTAAACGGAAAAAAAATAAAATCAGCGAAAGCTTTACAAAATATTATCGACTCATATGGTGAAGATCAAATTAGAGTTTTAGCATTTATAAATCCGAAAGGACAATACGAGCGTTTTATCTTCCGATAGAAAAGTGCCATCTATATATGTTGAAAAAGCGAGACACATAAAACGTGCCTCGCTTTTTTTATATCTCATGCAAGACTGTATGACTATGGAATTGTCCATTATAATAAGTTAAATACCAATCACTACCTCCAAATTCATCTCCTCCACACCTGTAAGAAACAGTAACAATTCCATTTGTAGCTATTGAACCTGTTTGCCTACATCCAGACATATCTGGCTGGATTCCGCCATTAATATTTTTCTTTTCTAATTTGGTTAGCTCTTTTACTCCTTGAATTTTTAAAATGTTTTTCATTTGTATTTAAATTATTATTAAATATCTAAGATAAAAATAAATATATATTTTTCTACAAATTTAATAAAATATTTCTTACTTAATTAATTGTATTAAAATCACCTATATTAATTTTAAGTTTATTTCTTTACTCTTTTTACTATCAGCCTTTTCGGATTCTCCCTGTAAATTAAAAGCTTTCTCTATAGCGTTTCTCAAATCTAAATTCGTTGCCTAAAAATCTATATGAAAAAAACTTTTTCATTTGTTTACGAAAACGTTTGAAATTGTATACTTTTGCGCAAAATTGTAAACACAACTACACAAACGTAAGACTATGAGTTTTAATGAAATTTACGAAAAGGAACTCACTTTTCAAGCAGATAGAAGACGTGCGACTGTTGAATTTATTAAGAACGTAAGTGATTTATGGTACGATAAATCTATTGAACTTGTTCTTTTTAGAAACCAACTTATTGACAGAAATGTTAGTGAAATTTTAAATTTACACGAATATGCAGGTCAATTTGTACAAAAACCTATCTCTATTTTTGATACTGTTGAAATTGCACAAGCTATTTCTAAGATTGATCTTCCGCCATCTAAGATTGACATCGGAAAATTAACCTACGAGTATCACTTAGAAGACAATCAGTATGCAAACGCAACTTCGTTTGTGGTTGATAAATTAAAAGATGCTAAGAAATCATCTGAAATTACACCAAAAGATGTTGTATTGTATGGTTTTGGACGTATTGGACGTTTATTAGCAAGAGAATTAATGACACGTACTGGACGTGGAAATCAATTACGCTTACGCGCGATTGTGACTCGTGGTAAGGTTGATGCAACTGTTTTAGAAAAAAGAGCTTCATTATTACGTAACGATTCTGTTCATGGAGATTTCCCTGGTACTGTTGGTATCGACGTAGAAAACTCTGCATTAATTATCAATGGAACTACAGTTCACATTATTTCTGCAAACGGACCAGAAGAAATTGATTATACAACATACGGAATCAATGATGCTTTAATTATTGATAACACAGGTGCTTTTAGAGATAAAGAAGCTTTAGAAAGACACTTAGTACCAAATGGTGCTGATAAAGTATTATTGACAGCTCCTGGAAAAGGAGTTCCAAATATTGTTTATGGTGTAAATCATAAAGAACACAATCCAGATGAAGTAAATGTATGGTCAGCTGCTTCATGTACAACAAATGCTATCACACCAGTTTTAAAAGTAATTGAAGATTCTTTCGGATTAAGCCACGGACACTTAGAAACGATTCACGCTTATACAAACGATCAGAACCTTGTAGATAACATGCACAAAAAATACCGTCGTGGTAGAGCTGCTGCATTAAACATGGTAATTACAGAAACTGGAGCTGGAAAAGCGGTTTCAAAAGCATTACCTTCATTAGAAGGAAAATTAACTTCAAACGCTATTAGAGTTCCTGTTCCAAATGGTTCATTAGCTATTTTAAATTTAGAAGTTGAAAATGCTACTTCTTTAGAGAGTGTTAACACAATTCTTAAGAAATATGCTTTAGAAGGTGATTTGGTAGAACAAATCAAATACGAATTAAATGATGAATTAGTTTCTTCTGATATTGTAGGTTCTTCTGCTCCATCAATTTTTGACAGCAAAGCAACTATTGTACGTGAAGGTGGAAAAAACATCATCTTATACGTTTGGTACGATAACGAATACGGATATTCTCACCAAGTAATGCGATTAGCTAAATACATTTCAAAAGTAAGACGCTTTACCTATTACTAGTAGAAGACAAAATAATAAGCACAAAAAAGAGTCTCTATAATGAGACTCTTTTTTATTGAGCTAAAATTGACTTTTTATATCTGATTTAAACTAAAAACAGTTTATATTTTAATTTCTTTTGAAGGAATAAAAAAAGTTGAGATAAGTTCGTGCATAAATCTCTCATAAATTCATACAATAAATAAAAATATCTTCGTTTATTTGACAACTGATTTTTTTAAATAGAAAAGATGATGAAAGTGAAACACCTATTCCTAGCAATTACGCTATGCTTCTCTTTATTAGCAAGCGGGCAAAATGTAGCAAAAAATGCCAATTTAAAATTAAAAGAAGGCCCAATTAAGGAACAATTTGAGTTTATTCTTAAAAATTCTAATAAATACAAGAACTATAAAGTTGTAAAACGCGATTGGATTGAAAAGTTACAACGTAACGTTGCCGATTCTATCAATGCAATTAAAAAAGAGTATACAACAGAAGTTTCTAAAGTTGCTACGCAGCAAACAGAAATAGAGAAATTAAAAACTGACTTAGCTTCGGTAAATCAAAAAATAGATGATTTAAATACTGAAAAAGATAGTATTTCTTTACTTGGAATTCAATTCAGCAAAGGCACTTACCAAATGTTAATGTGGGGAATTATAGCTGTATTAGCAGTTTTATGGTTATTCTTTACATATCGATTTAAAGCAAGCAACACCATCACTAAGGAAGCGAAAGCAAAACTAGCTGAGATTGAACTAGAATTTGAAGAACACAGAAAACGTGCTTTAGAACGTGAACAACAAGTTCGCAGAAAGCTTCAAGACGAAATCAATAAGAATAAAAACTAATTAATTACTTAAAGCTATGCGTATTGATATTATTTCTGTAGTTCCTGATTTATTAAGAAGTCCTTTTGAAGCTTCTATCTTAAAAAGAGCAATAGACAAAGGAATTGTAGAAATCCACCTGCACAACTTACGTGATTATGCTACTGATAATTATAAGTCTATTGACGATTATCAATTTGGTGGTGGCGCAGGAATGGTAATGATGGTTGGTCCTATAGATCGCTGTTTGACAGATTTGAAATCGCAACGTAACTATGATGAAGTGATTTATATGACTCCTGATGGAAGCACTTTAAACCAAGGTATAGCGAATGAATTATCATTAAAAGGAAACATCATTATTCTTTGCGGACATTATAAAGGTGTGGATCAACGCGTACGCGATCATTTTATTACTAGAGAAATTTCTATTGGAGATTATGTACTTTCTGGCGGAGAATTAGGTGCAGCAGTATTATGCGATTCCATTATACGATTAATTCCTGGCGTATTAGGAAACGAAACTTCTGCCTTAACCGATTCATTTCAAGACAACCTATTAGCGCCTCCAGTATATACAAGACCTGCTAAATATAATGATTGGGAAGTTCCGGAAGTATTATTATCTGGAAATTTTCCTAAAATAGAAGCTTGGCGTGAAGAACAAGCCTATGAGCGTACCAAAAAACTACGTCCAGACTTGTTAGATGAATAATGCTGAGAATCGGTTTCGCCTTTTAGATTCGCTGCGCTGTTAGACTGTTTGTTAGACTCTTTTCACTCTTAGATTGTTAGACGGCTTTCGCTGTTAGATTAAAGACATATTTGATACGTCTTTGCGAGGAAGTATGACGTGGCAATCTATTTCTTATATATTTATTAGACCTTTTACTTTACATACCGTCAGTTCGAGTGATTTTTCAGAATGTAATGAAGAAAAATTGTATCGAGAACTTCTCTGAAGTTTTGATTGTTAAATATATCTTGTTTTTAGAATATTAGACTCGCTTTGCTTTTAGACTGCGTTCAATGTTGAGTCTTAAAAAACTCATTTTCAATTTAAAATTTAGCATTCGATATTTATAATTTCAAAAAAACATTGCGCATTCATAATAAATACTTATTTTTGCACTCAATTTTGGGTCAACCTCTGGCGATAGACGTGAATGTTGGTTTAAATTAATTTATATAAAAAGTTTAAAATGGAAGCTTTAATTAAATTTGTACAAGACGAATTTGTAACAACAAAAGATTTCCCTGATTTTGCAGCAGGAGACACTATTACAGTATACTACGAGATTAAAGAAGGTAGTAAAACACGTACACAGTTCTTTAGAGGAGTTGTAATTCAACGTAGAGGTTCTGGAACATCTGAAACATTTACCATCAGAAAAATGTCTGGAACAGTTGGTGTTGAGCGTATTTTCCCAGTTAATTTACCAGCACTTCAACGTATTGAAATTAACAAAAGAGGTAAAGTTCGTAGAGCACGTATCTTTTACTTTAGAGGTCTTACTGGTAAGAAAGCAAGAATCAAAGAGAGAAGAATCAAGTAATTCTTTCGAAAATATACATTATAAAAAGTCCTGCAAATTTGCAGGACTTTTTTCGTTATAAACAATTGTTCATAACTCACGTTCATATCTTGTTGATTTCTAATTTGTTATATTTCTTGTTTTTTCAAAAACTTATACTACATTTATATCAGAATAAACAAAGAAGCAATGCAAATTGATTTTTTGTAAGTTCTAAAAGAACGTTCTAACTGTTGTGATTTTAATATGTTTTTTGGAAATGATCTTTGGGTACAAATAATCATCAAGAAAAATGTGACTCTATTTCCTTCAATAGCTTGCTAGTGATGGATTCAAGGAGAAACGCTGAAATTTATTGGTATTGCTAAGATGCGAATAAAGTGTTATATAAGGCTAGATTCTGTAAAGAATTAAAAATTGTATAAAAGGGCACGTCACGAAAGTCGATATGCACAAGTAGGCATATTAAAAGACAACATGAAATAAGTTTCAAAACAGGTAAAATGCCAATAACGATGTAACTTATTTCAAACTCTGAAGTGCTGTACTATTAAATTATTTGATAAGAAATTAGCGAAAATTAAGTATTACACATTTCAAAAAGCCATGTCAAGGTAAGAAATTACAATGATATGGCTTTTGTCTTTATTAAATATACATCAACTTCTTGAGCTACTGATATAATCACTACCAAAATCTCCTATCATTTTGTATATTTGCACTTCGAAAAAATCACATCTAATTAGATTAAATATTTTATCTACAAATCAATATGGCAAAATCAACAAAGATTATCTATACGAAAACAGACGAAGCACCAGCATTAGCAACACATTCTTTACTACCAATTGTAAAAGCATTTACTGCTCCATCTGGTATCGACATTGAAACAAAAGATATTTCTTTAGCAGGAAGAGTTTTAGCAAATTTCTCAGAATATCTAACACCTGAACAACGTGTTAATGATGCATTAGCAGAACTAGGAGAATTAGCAAAAAAACCAGAAGCAAATATTATTAAATTACCTAATATTAGTGCTTCTGTTCCTCAATTAAAAGCCACTATCACAGAATTACAAGCAAAAGGATTTGCGATTCCTGATTATCCGGAAGAAGCAGAAACTGAAGAAGAAAAAGCAATTCTTGCACAATATAATAAAGTAAAAGGTTCTGCCGTAAACCCTGTATTACGCGAAGGAAACTCTGATCGTAGAGCTCCAAAAGCTGTAAAAAATTACGCAAAGAAAAACCCACACAGAATGGGCGCTTGGTCTGCAGATTCTAAAACGCATGTAGCAACAATGAATGCTGGAGATTTTCGTTCTAATGAAAAATCTGTAACAGTATCAAACGCTACTTCTGTAAGTATTGAACACACAGATTCAAACGGAAATAAAACTACATTAAAATCTGGAATCTCATTGTTAGCCGGCGAAATTATTGATGCAACGGTAATGAGCAAAAAAGCATTGTTAGCCTTCTTAAAAAGAGAAATTGCTGATACCAAAGAAAAAGGATTATTATTCTCTCTTCACATGAAAGCAACCATGATGAAAGTGAGTGATCCAATTATTTTTGGACATGCAGTTCGTGTATATTTTGCAGATTTATTTGAGAAACACCAAGCTACTTTTGAGGAAATCGGCGTAGATGTTAATAATGGATTCGGAAACTTATTAAATAATCTTGAAGAATTATCAGCGGAAAAGAAAGAAGAAATTGTAGGTGATATTGCTGTTGCCATGGAAAATGGTCCAAATATCGCTATGGTAAATTCTGATAAAGGAATTACAAACTTACATGTACCAAGTGACGTAATTATTGATGCTTCTATGCCAGCAATGATTCGTGATTCTGGAAAAATGTGGGATGCAAATGGAGAAAGACAAGATACTAAAGCGGTAATTCCAGATAGTAGTTATGCTGCTTTATACCAAGCTACTATTGATTTCTGTAAAGAAAATGGAGCTTTCGATCCTACAACAATGGGAACTGTACCAAATGTTGGATTAATGGCTCAAAAAGCTGAAGAATATGGTTCGCACGACAAAACATTTGAAATTCCTGCAAACGGAACTGTTACTGTTGTAGATGCAGAAGGAAATACATTAACAGAACATGCTGTTGAAACTGGTGATATTTGGAGAATGTGTCAAGTAAAAGATGCTCCTGTTCGTGACTGGGTAAAACTTGCCGTAAGCAGAGCTACTGCTACAGGTTGGCCAGCAGTTTTCTGGTTAGATGCAGCGAGAGCACACGATGCCGAGTTAATCAAAAAAGTAAATCTTTATTTAAAAGATCATAATACAGAAGGGTTAGAAATTCACATTCTTCCATTAGCTGAAGCAACACAATTCACACTTGATAGAATCAAAAAAGGAGAAAATACAATTTCTGTTACTGGAAATGTATTGCGTGATTATTTAACAGATTTATTCCCAATTTTAGAATTAGGAACGAGCGCAAAAATGTTATCTATTGTTCCTTTAATGAATGGTGGAGGATTGTTTGAAACTGGTGCCGGTGGATCTGCTCCTAAGCACGTTCAACAGTTTAATGAAGAAGGTCATTTACGTTGGGATTCTTTAGGTGAATTTTTAGCACTTGCAGTTTCTTTAGAACATTTAGGAACAAATTACGATAACAGTAAAGCGATTGTTTTATCTGAAACATTAGACGATGCAACAGATAAGTTTTTAGAAAATAAAAAATCTCCTTCTCGTAAAGTAAACGAACTTGATAATAGAGGAAGTCACTTCTACTTATCATTGTATTGGGCGCAAGCATTGGCTTCACAAGATAAGGATGCTGAACTAAAAGCACGCTTCTCTCCTATTGCTTCTGAATTAGCGACTAATGAAGAGAAAATCGTAACAGAATTAAACAATGCGCAAGGTTCTGCAATGGACATTAACGGATATTATATGCCAAGTGATGAATTGACTTCAAAAGTAATGCGTCCTAGCGAAACATTCAATGCCATTCTAGCTTCGATTGCGTAGTTAATTACAAAATATTATATATAGAAAAGCTCCTTATTTGTAAGGAGCTTTTTTTATGTCTTTTTACGATACAACAATCGCGGTAATACAATTTTATATTCTCTGTCTGTTTCTTTATGGTACCAATACACAAGATATTCAACTGAGCCATTTATTAGTTGATAGTCATTATTAAGAAAAGGTTTATGTTTATTTTTCAAATAACCATCTGAACATAACGAAATTTCTCTGCCGTACATATTTGCTATCCCAACATACTCCTTTTCGGGATATATTTTGTAATAACTTACCATGCTTTCTCCTGATCGTATTTTTGAAATCCGATCAATTATAAAATCTTTCATAAATCTCCCTAGCTTCACTTCTTCATGACTTAAAACGATTTCAAAAGATGATGGTTGTTTTGTTATTCCTTCAAAGTGTATTCTTTGCAATGAAGTATTTTTAAATTCATCAAAAAAGCTGTCATTACAATGTAATTGCAAACTTTCTTTTGCCCGCGAACAACCAACGTATAACACACGTTTTGCTTCTGCTGAATTAAATTCATAGTTTTCTAACAATAAATAAACATGATCGAATTCTTTTCCTTTTGCTTTGTGCATCGTTGCAATCACAATTGCCTTATTATCTATATCTATTGCGTCTTGCATTTTAATTTCACGAATGTAATCATACCAATCTACTAGCAATTTATATTTAGGATAACTCTTCTCAAACCTAGAGAAGATATCCATACAGGTTTCTAAATGAATACTTGCAGCGTGTTCTGTCTGAAATGTCTTTTTTGCTTCATTCCAAACAGTATCTAAAATAAATCCTGCTTCATTTTTTTCTTTTTTTATAGATTCCGTAAATGTTCGTATTTCATGCAAGTCTGAAAGCCTGAAACCATCTAATCCTGTAATTAATTTTGTTTTTTGTCCTGCACTTTTTAAGAAAGTTTGTATCATCAAAGCTTGTTTATTGGTTCTTACCAAAACAGCTCTACTTCCTGTATAATTGTCTTTTATTAATTGATCTACTAGCGATTGTTCTAAATAATTTGAAGTATATCGAATCAGCTTGATGTTAGAATCGATATCTTTTTTCACAGGCAATAGTGTTTTTGTTTTAAGTCGTTTTGCTATCGTTTTTAGTATTTCATTATTAAAGGTTACGATTTGTGAACTACTTCTGTAATTATTTAATAGAGGATAATAGGTAGCGTCGTAGGTTTTATAAAAATCTAATATGTGATGATTTGTCTCATATTTCATTTTCTCATCTTCAGATTTTCTAAACTCATAAATATTTTGGTCGTCATCACCAACAGCTATAACTCTTATATTACCTGCTTTCTTGATAATTAATTGTATCAATTCCCATTCATCAGCATTTACATCTTGAAATTCATCTAATAACAATACACTTTTATTTTCTATGGAAGTGATATCAATTTCTTCATTTTTAATGGCTTTGATGCAGTCTGTAATGACATTTTGTGATTTTTCTAAATTACCTAATTGCCCTAACAACTGAAAACAAAAACCGTGAAACGTAGTTATTTTGATAAATCGTGCATATTCAGGTACTAATTTGATCGCTCTATCTTTAAACTCTAACGAAGCAGCTTTTGAAAATGTCAACATCAGAAACTGTTCTGGCTTGATGTCTTCTAACAATAACAAACTAGCAATTTTATGCACTAATACTTTTGTTTTTCCACTTCCTGGACCTGCTAAGACTAAGATATTTTTTGACTTCCCATCATTTACAATTTTTGTTTGATCGACGTCCAATTCTCCCAAAATTTCTTTCAAACGTTTCGGACTTACAGCTCTACTAATTTCATTTTTTCTTCGTGGAAAATACTTTGCCAAAAATCGTTCGTATGGCAACTTAAAATACCTATCAACAAACGACAATGCATCTTTATAGTTTTTAAGTCTAAGTTTTGCATATTCTCCAACAATATGGATTTGTTGGATTTTATGCATATAATGCATTTCCATTTTACTATAATTCTCTTTTGTAAATCTTGGAATAGAATCATCTATATCTTCAACATTTAATCGATTATAGAACACCATAAAACCACCTTCTAACTGAATAGATTTTATTTGGTTTAGAAAAAGTAATGTTTTTTCGTACTCTTTTATCTCGTAATTTTTAGTTGCTCCAAAAATATCTGAAGTTTCATTTTTTTCTTTCAATTCCAACATAGAAAAACCAACAGGCAAATCCCTCTTTTCTTGATTAGTTTGCTTATCTTTTTGTTTTTCATAGAGTTGTATTAGAATTTCAAGTGTATCGACAGCCAATTCATGTCGCCACCTAATATCTTCTGTAATAACTTTGCGATCTTTTATCTCTATACTATATGTTTCTGTTTCTCTGTGAATACGGCTTTTTTTGATAAAATTTCGAATCTCCCAATAATTAAGAATATTTTTAATATCACTTACAGCGGTTTTTTCCACATTCACATTGATCATATTTTGATTCAATTCGCGCATAGAAATTTTAGTATTTTTTTTAAGAAACTCAATCAAGGCTTTTTCAAGAATTAAATAGCGTTGTAGTATATTTTTTGAACCATTCCTAGATTGCACCAAACTAATAAAAGCCGTTAAGTCACGTGCATCTCCTAGAATTTTCAAATTTCTAAGCGTATCAATAACTCCTTTAATTTCTTTTAATTTTAAACCTGTTCGCTCAGATAAATAATCAATTCTACATTCATCATCTTTAATAATTCTCTGCAAAACTCTGGAACAATTTTTAAACTCAATTTCAGAAATCAAGGGACTTTTTTTCAATCTAACAAGAGCTTTATCTAAATTTGAAACCAATAAACTATCAGCATAAACACTTGAAGAATTTTGTGTGCGTTTCAAAAATCCTTGATCTTCCAAAGCTGCAATAGATGTTTTTACTTTGCCTTCTAAATCTTTGATTTCTGTGTCCCAACCCGCTTTTTGAGCAACTTCTAGAGCTGATTTACTTATTTTTGTTTATTCTTTGATAAAAATTTTAATGCTTGCCAAACTTGTTGAATTTCTTTCTGATTAATTTTTGTTTGTTGCAACAAGCTAAAATGTTTGTTTAAATCGTCTTCATTAAATAACACATAACACTTTGCTTCTATTTTTTCATTTCTTCCTGCACGACCAGCTTCTTGTGTGTAATTTTCTAAAGAATCTGATATATTGTAATGAATCACAGATTTTATATCATCTTTATCTACGCCCATTCCAAAAGCTGAAGTAGCCACAATAATATCTTTCTGATTACCCATAAAAGCATCCATATGTAGCTTTTTGGTATCTTTATTTAGCTTTCCATGAAAATACGTAACATTATACCCGTTTTCTTGAACTTTCGCATGAATTTCCTCTACCCTTTTCGTTCTCGAAGCATAAATAATCGCTGGTTTTTCACAATCGTTTAATAATGAAAGTAATCTTCCCATTTTATGATTAGGATCTTTAATCTCAATAACTTCATATTCTAGGTTGACACGATTCGATCTAGTTACATATTCTTTAAGTTCAAGGTTTAATTTTGATTGAAAATAAGCTTTGATATCTTCAATTACTTGTGGTTTTGCCGTTGCCGTAAAACATGAAACTGGAATATTTGCAGAGATTTCTACTGATTGTAAACTTTTTATAAACTCACCTATATATAAATAATCGACTCTAAAATCTTGTCCCCAAGAAGAAAAACAATGTGCTTCATCTATTACAAAGCGAGCTATAGAACGTTGTTGTAATATTCGTAAAATAGTAGGCGAACGCAACGATTCAGGGGAAATATATAGTATTTGTGCTTCTCCATTTTCTACACGTTCAATAGCATCTTGACGCTCTAAAGGTGATAATAATCCATTGATTGCAATCGCTTTTGTAATTCCAAATTTATTTTCCAGATTGTCTACCTGATCTTTCATTAGAGAAACCAACGGAGAAATGACAACGGTTAATTGTCGTGACAACGCGCCTTTCATCAGCGCTGGCAATTGAAATGTCAATGACTTTCCGCCGCCTGTAGGGAAAACAGCTACGAACGATTCCCCGCCAAGTCCAGCAGTTACAGTTTGTTCTTGTAAACTTATAGTTTCGTCAGCATCAAAACTTCTAAAATCTGAATATCCAAAATAAGTTTGCAGCGCTTTCCGTGGATGCAATTTAGAATCACAATACCTACAATCGGAATTTCCACAATATTCAAATCGAATTGCATCTAAAATTTGTTGTGTTTTAGGAAATGTTTTTCGAACCCAATTTGGTAAAATAGAACTTTCGTTAGCACTTATCAATGCTAAAACATACGCTAATTCTTTTGGGTTGTTTTTAGCTATTTGAACGATGTCTGAACTTGCACATACTTTATTTTCAAAAAGTGCTTTAAGTGTAGTATTTGATAATGTAGTTTCTGCTTGAAAATTGACCAGTTGTAAAAAACCTTTATACGAAGCTGAATTAGAAAGTAAGATTCCGTAGAGTTGTTTCAAATCATACGGAAGTTCTTGAAATTTATTTAATTCATTATTTAACAATTCTTCCGTAAGAATACAATCGGAAAGCGGATTGTTATAATCACTATCATTGACAATCTTATAACCTTTTACAAGTTTGTGATAAGGGTTTTCATTAAATAAAATTGGAGACCAAAGCAAGGTGTCTACTATTCTTTTATGTTTAAAAATTTCATTTCCTAATACTTTCGCTAACAACGGAATGTCATGTGCTATAATATTATGTCCACAAATATAATCTGCAGCAGCAATCCAAGATCTTAATTCTGTAGCAGAACTTGTATGTAACTTTTCCCCAGCAAACAACGCGCCAACATCTTTGATCTTGCCTTTTTGTGTAGTTTCAATATCTATATACAAAAGTTTCGTATTCATATAGCATATTCAGTACATACGATGTTTATCACATAGTACACTTACTATCTGTCAGGGAACGACAAGGGGAATTGATAGTATCTTAAATTAGTTTATTACTTTTAACTACTTGTAAGCTAAGGTAACAAAAAGAAGTTAATTTACTATTTTTAATAAAGAATTTTCAAACAGAAAATCGTTAAATTTATTAGTGAGAGCGTTCCACAAGTGGCCGTGCTATCCACTATATCTTTTGATGTAGATTTTCACTTCATTCAATCTACATCAAAAGGATGCCGCTTCTATCACTAACGCGAAAAAACCATTTCGTTTCTACACAAAAAACTGTACTTTTGAACTATGGAATTCATCAAAACGACAGAGCAAGATTCAAAGTACAATCATTTGGAAAAAATGAGCGTATCAGAATTATTAACTAATATCAACAATGAAGATAAAACCGTTCCATTAGCTGTTGAAAAAGCGATTCCTTCTATAGAAAAATTGGTTTCTGAGATTGTTGTTAGAATGAAAAATGGAGGTCGTTTGTTTTATATCGGCGCTGGAACTAGCGGAAGACTTGGAATTGTTGATGCATCTGAATGCCCACCAACATTTGGAGTTCCCCATGAACTTGTAGTAGGACTAATTGCTGGTGGCGATACTGCCATTCGAAAAGCAGTTGAATTTGCTGAAGATGATACAACGCAAGGATGGAAAGATCTTCAAAAACACAGTATTTCAGAAAATGATACTGTTATTGGTATTGCTGCCTCTGGAACAACTCCTTATGTAATTGGAGCACTGGAAGAATGTAATAAACAAAGTATTCTAACGGGCTGTCTAACTTGTAATCAAGATAGTCCTTTATCAAATGCTTCACAACATCCTATAG